>NZ_QXGS01000099.1 GCF_003604215.1 Teichococcus vastitatis | reverse complement strand
TGGCGCCAGAGTAGCTCACAGAGAAGGTAGGCGACACGCCCCCGGGCGTCGCGGCGACCGAGCGAGACGATCCGCTCCCGCAGCATCGCCTCCTCCTGCAACGAACTCCACCACAGGGCGGCGGAGATCCGGGGGTGGGTAGCAAACATGCCCATGATGCTTTCCCGTGAGATCGGCGCAACGCGCACGGGCGTGATCGTGCCGATCGAGTGGTCCATCTCCTTGAGCAGGAACACGTGCATGTCACACAGGTCGCCGGGAATGAGAAACGTCATGATCTGCCGCCTGCCATCCGGAAGATTTCGATATCGCATGGCGACGCCTTCCTTCAGCAGGAAGACCGAGCGTGGCATCATGCCTTCGGTGATGATGTCCACGTCGACAGGGAAACGTTCTTCTGGCTGGGCCAGATTGTCCAGGATCTGCTGATCAGAAACCGATAGTGGAGCAAAGTGCGATAGTTTGCTCGTTAATGGGTTTCTGCCGAGAGAATTGTTGACCGGATGTCGATCTGGATCCTCGGCAGTGCGGACCATATACCATTTCTCTCAACGAAGATTTCAAGCAGACGACAAGCAGGGTCGGCACGGAACCTGGGACTATGCCGCTTGCGCAACCAGCTGAATGCTGCGCGACATCGGCTCAGCAGGTGCAAGTGGCTTGTGCCGCGATAGTTGCACTCAGCGCTTCAGCACTGCTCCTGGGGCAGGCGCTGCGGCAATGCTGCGGGCGATGGTCTGCAACAGACCAATGGATACGACGCTGACCACCACGCTCTCACTGACTCCGGCAACCTCCTGTTTAACCTCGATCACACCGTCAATGGCGTCGACGATCTGTTCCTTGAGGAGGATGCCGCTCTCGACCAGAAGGAGGGCGAGGGTCTCACAAAGCATCAGGGCGGCTTGGCCGTGTGGATCCGGGGTCAATGTCATCAGGCATTATAGCGCTATCGTACCGCCAAAGTCGCGAACCTAGATCAGTTTCGAAAGAATGTGCAGTCCAGACGGTCCGACGGCTTTGCCACTGAACAAAAAAGGCGACACCCGTTCAGGTGCCGCCAGTTTGGGAGGAAATGCTAGAACAACGGAAGTGAGGAGAGAAGCCTCCGCAGCAGCGAGCGAAACTTAGTAGAGCCATCCAGCAAAATCGCTAAACTAGGTTGCTTTTCTTGGTAGAATACGTGCCGGCTCGGAATGATCCTGCGCCGTATGATCAACTGTACTCCGATCAGGCCTAGCAGTTGAGGATTGGCAGCAAAAGCTTCGTGACGTCGTGAAAAACTATACTAGGTTAGCGGCTTCTGCGCTTGTGTAGGGCAGGATGCCGCGATGATCAGCGCCTCTCCCATCGCCGCGAGTGTTTTCTGCTGTCCCGACGGAATTTGGCAATTGATCGCCTCTCCTCCTCCTCAAGACGGAGCGTTAGATCCGCCATTACGGTCGGCTCGAGAGATGGAGAAGCACATTGCTGCCCTGGAAGCGCTCAATCGCACCTTGCGCCTCGAAGCGCAGAAGTCAGCGGAACAGGCGCGGTTCCAGTTAGCGGAGATGGAGCATCGGCTGAAGAACACCTTCGCTATCGTCGATGCCCTAGCAGCACAGACTGTTCGCCCCGGGGACACAAGCGAGACGTTCCGGACAACCTTTGGAGCACGCTTGCTGGCTTTGGCCCGCTCACACGAGCTCCTGACATCGGGTTATCGCGACGGTGCACCACTGACGGAGTTGGTGAAGCGGTGCTTGCAGCCTTGCGAGCGCGTTCCCGGCCGGATCATTGTTGACGGACCTGCGGTGCATCTGCCGGCGCGAGACGCCCCGACGCTCGGGCTGATCTTCCACGAACTCACCACAAACGCTGTCAAATATGGCGCCCTGTCGATTCCAGAAGGACAGATAGCGGTAACTTGGCAATTAGAGTCGAAACGAACGGGTCATGGGTCCTCGGTTGCGATCATCTGGCGGGAGCGGGGTGGTCCCCCTTTTAGAACACCAGAACGTCGCGGCTTTGGCTTACGGCTTCTGGAGCGTGGATTGGCACATGTACCGGGCAGCACCGCTCAACTCGATTTTGCTCCTCACGGTGTAGACTGTCGCATTTGGCTGCCACTAGATTTGCCTTCAGCTCCGGTCTGACCGGGCTTGAGGACATCAACGGCTCGATCGTCCGCTGATCAATCCGATTTCTGCCAACAGTAGCAGGTTGGCAGGGGTGGCGCGCGATTGGCCTGACTAAAGCAATCTTCGACAGGGTCGAACCTGTTGGCACGGACATTGGCGTCAATGCGCGGGCGCAAAGCCCGCTGATCATCCGCACAGCATGGTCCGATATTGCCTTCGCTCCATTTCATCCGTACCACGTTCACAACCTGATGCTGCCCAGGAGTTCAGGGGCAACAACAGGTGGCTCCCGCGGTTGAAGCATAGATCTTTGTTGGAACCGCCTCATGCAGTCCACCGCCGCACAGTGGAACCGTCGCCTTGCACCCTATGTGGGTGCCGACCATCGGCGCAGCATCGGACAACTCATCCTGACTTTGGCGTTGTTTGCAACAAACATCACGGCGGCTCACATCGCATACGCGGCCTGCTGGGTAGTGAGCCTGCCATTCTCCTTCGTGGCTGGTTTGCTCATCGTGCGCCTGTTCGTGATCCAGCACGATTGCGGTCATCGGTCCTTCTTCCGTAATGCCACGGCCTGTGACTGGACGGGGCGGGCGCTGTCGCTGTTCACGCTGACGCCTTATGGTTACTGGCGCCGTGACCACAATAAGCACCATGCCACGTCAGGTGACCTCGACCGGCGAGGCTCCGGCGATATCGATACATTGACCGTGCGCGAGTACAATGATTTGAGCCGGCGAGCGAAGCTCTACTATCGCCTTTATCGGCATCCTATCGTGCTCTTTGGCTTCGGGCCCGTTTGGCAGTTCCTGCTGCGTTACCGGCTGCCCATAGGACTAGGCAACGTCCAGCGCAGCCGCATGGTGGGTAGCATTTTGCTGCACGACGCAGCGCTCGTTAGCTTCTTCTGTGGCATGGCTTGGATCTTGGGGCCGGCGGCGGTAGCCGCCGTCTGGCTCCCAGCCGTGATGGCCGCGAGCACGGTCGGCGTGTGGCTGTTCTATGTTCAGCACCAGTTCGAGGGAACCTACTGGGAGCGGCACTTGGAGTGGTCGTTCGTGGACGCCGCATTATCCGGCTGCTCCTACTACCGGCTGCCAGGGTGGCTACATTGGCTCACCGGTAACATCGGGTACCATCATATCCACCATCTCAGCAGTCGGATCCCGAATTACCGGCTGGCCAGGGTTTTTGCGGAGGTGCCCGAGTTGAGGGAAGCCCCCAGTGTTGGCCTGCTGGAAAGCTTCCGTTATGCTCAGCTTGCCTTGTGGTGCGAGGACAGGCGCAGATTGGTGAGCTTCCGCGACGCCCACGTCGTTCCGGCCTGACCTGCCTCAGCCCGGTCGTTTCCTAGCCGGCTGCTGATCCCTTAGCGGTAGCGAGAGTCCGAGATCCGAGGGTCCATCTCAGTGCTTGTAGGATCTAATGCACCGTGCGCTGCACGAGGCGGCGTAAGCTCAGCCCCTGGACGATCAGTGTAAACACCACAACAAGGTAGGTCGCGGCCAGAATGATGGCTTTCAGAGATGGTCCCCGGATTTCGGACAGTTGGATAAGCTCGGTTCGGCCTGAGAAGGACGGACCCGATGACGGGCAAG
>NZ_QXGS01000098.1 GCF_003604215.1 Teichococcus vastitatis | reverse complement strand
GCCTGGCCTGCAGGGACCTTCGGCATAGCGGATCGCAGCCGCGGATCCGCCGCCCCTGGCCCGGCTGGCAGGCCGGTTCGGCTGGGGGGCGCTCCGCTGCGCCACAGAAAAATAGTCACAGCCGCCGGCTTGATGAAGCTGCCATATCCTGTGTCTTACGCCGGAGCACATGTGTCCTAACGGAGCGGCTCGGTCGTTTGGCCGAGCGTCTGTCTCCCATGAAGGCGGCGTCCGCAAGGCCTTTTCTTGATCTCCGGCTCTGATCCATTCTACCTAGATTAGGTGATGAACACGCCTGTGGCTCCACCGGACAGTCCGATGATGCTGGCGCATGCGGCCGCAGCCGCAGCGGCGCCTGGCCACCTCATCTTCTATCGCGTCGGCGAGTTCTACGAAGTGTTGGGAGCTGACGCACCCGTCGTCGCACGGGCACTCGGCCTGCAGCTGACCCGACGACGCCAGAAGGATGCCGGCGACCTCCCCATGTGCGGAGTGCCAACCGCGGCAGCAAACTCCGCCGTCACGCGGCTCCTGGCGGCTGGATACAAGGTCGCTCTCTCCGAGCAACCACCGGAGCCAGGCTCCGAACGCCCTTTACGTCGGATGACGCCTAGTACCTCGGTCGATGCGGCCGTGCTCACAGAAGGGCGGCCGAACAACCTATGCGTGGCCCTTTCTGAGGGCGATTCAGTCGCTTTCGCCTGGACCGATCTGTCCACTGGCGAGACCGGCACCGCCAAGGTCTCCCTGAACGGCAGCGGCGCAGCCCTGGCCCGGATCTCCCCCTCCGAGGTTCTGGTGGCTCGTTGGCCAGAGGGCTCAGAGATTCTGGCCGTTGTCCTTCGGAGCTCTGGCGTTCCTTTCTCGACCCTTGATCCAGGGCCACCGCCGCACGATGAGGCAAGGCAGCGCCTGCTCACCTTTTACGGTGACGGCGCGACCGACCTGATACGAGGGTTTTCGTTGGCGGAACTCAGCGCTCTCTCCGCTCTGCTGGACTATGTCTGCGCCGTGGTCGGGCGGCTGCCTGAAGCAATGCCAATGCCGCGACGCGCTGGCATGAGCGACACCATGGAGATCGACGCACCCACCCTGCGGGGGCTGGAAGTGCAGTCCTCTGCATCGGGCCGAGAAGGCTCACTGCTCTCGGTGCTCGACCGCACCGTTACCCCTCTGGGTGCGCGGCTGTTAATGCGGCAATTGGCGGCGCCTCTGACCGATCCGGCAACCATCACGCGGCGTCTCGCCATGGTACGGTTCCTGGTGGAGCAACCCTCCATTCGGTCGGGCTGCCGAGAAGCACTGTCGGGCATGCCTGATGCGCTGCGCGCCTGCGGGCGCCTTTCACTGGGGCAGGGTAGCCCGCGCGATCTGGGTGCGGTTCGCGGCTTTCTAGATCGAAGCGCAGGGGCCGCCATTCAACTCCAGCACGTTGAAGGTTTGCCGCCAGGGCTCCTGAGCGTAGCGCGAGACCTGGCCGGAGGCGCCTCCGGGCAATGCAGCGAACTCGCGACGGCGCTGCGCCAGGCCCTGATGACCTTTCCTCCTGTCGAAGTGGAAGCAGGCTTCGTCGTCGAAGGCTACGACGCCAAGCTCGACGCCGCCCGCCTCGTCGTGGCGGAAGGACAAGGAGCGATTGAGGCCCTCCAGGCCCGCTACGCCACAAACACCGGCGTGAAGAACCTCCGGATCCGGGTCAACATCGTGCTCGGCCACCACATTGAAGTGCCAGCGTCTGCTGCAAGGCGGTTGGGGCCGGAATTTGTCCTGCGTCAGGGTCTCGCCAACTCCAGCCGCTTCGCAACGGCCGAGTTGGATCGCCTTGCGGCTGAGCATGCAGCCGCCGCTGAGGCAGTGCTGCACGCGGAGCGGCGCATCTTTGGTGCGCTCCGCTCCACGACGCTTGCGGCCCGCTCGGCACTGACCCGGATCGCCCATGCCGCAGCGGCCCTGGATCTGGTCTGTGGGCTGGCCCAGGCAGCAGCCGAGGGGCTCTGGGTTGAGCCGGAACTCTCCGATGATGCAGAACTGCACATCGAGCGCGGGCGCCACCCCGTGCCGGAGGCCGCTTTGGAGAGCGCCGGGCGATCCTTCATTCCGAACGACTGCCACATGCCGAATGCACAACGCCTCTGGCTGCTCACCGGCCCCAATATGGCCGGCAAGTCCACCTTCCTGCGTCAAGTTGCCATCATCGTGTTGCTGGCGCAGATCGGCTCCTTCGTGCCAGCCCAGCGTGCGCGGATTGGCACCGTCGACACCACTTTCCGAACCCCTCCGGTAGGTCGCGCCAAGGCAGGCCCGTGCGCACCCGCCACAGCACCGCCTCGAGGAACAGCCGGTTGTCCTTCGCCGTCACGCCGCTATCCGAGGCCTTGCCCGGCAACAGCGGTGCGATCTTCTCCCAGACCGCATCGCACACCCCAAACCGACCCTGATCCATCCTGCCGCCACTCCACCCGAAGGCGGGGTTGAATCACAGCTCGTCGGCAACAGGAATCCTGGATGTCAACGGACCCTAGTGCTTACGCCACTGCTCGATCAGCACGCGGGCTTCAGCCAGATTGTTGAACACCTCGGCGTTGAGCAGCTCGTCCCTGAGCTTGCCGTTGAACGATTCAACATACCCGTTCTCCCACGGGCTGCCTGGTTCGATGTAAGCCGTCCCGGCACCCACCCCGGTGATCCAGCCCTTCACCGCGGCGGCCACGAACTCTGGTCCATTGTCCGAGCGGATGTGCCCGGGGATCCCGCGCATGATGAACAGACGTCGAGGGAGTTCAGCTTGCGCGCCACCCGGATCGCCAGGCATTCGCGGGTGAACTCGTCCACCACGTTCAGCATGCGGAGCTTGCGCCCGTCGCGCGTCCGGTCCTCCACGAAGTCGTAGGCCCAGACGTGGTTCGGACGTTCAGGACGTAGCCGCATGCAGGATCCGTCGTTCAGCCACAACCGGCCGCGCTTTGGCTGCCGCGGCGGCACCTTCAGCCCCTCGGCCCGCCAGATCCGCTCCACCCGCTTATGGTTACACGCCCAACCCTCAGCGTGTAGCAGGGCGGTGATCCGCCGATAGCCGTAGCGGCCATACTGCTTGGCCAACGCAATCACCGCCTGGGTCAGCGCTGCCTCATCGTCGGCCGTCCGACGCCGCTTGCGCTGCGTCGAACGGTTCTGGCCCAGCACCCGGCAGGCCAGCCGCTCAGGCACATCCAGCACCGCCGTGACGTGGTTCACGGCGGCCCGGCGACGGGCAGCGCTCAGAAGTTTCCCGAGGCGGCTTCCTTGAGGATCAGCTTCTCCAGCGTCAGGTCCGATACTGCCCGCCGCAACCGGCTGTTCTCCTGCTCGAGCTGCTTGAGCCGGCGCACCTGGTCCAACTTCAGGCCGCCATACTCCGCACGCCAGCGATAGTATGTGGCCTCCGTCACCCCTATCGCCCGGGCCCCCTCGGCCACCGTCTTGCCCTGGCCCACCAAAACTTCGACCTGCCGGAGCTTGGCCACGATCTCCTCCGGCTTGTGCTGCTTTCGAGCCATCCCAACCCTCCGAACCGCACCACCGATTTCACATGATCGGCGGTCCACTTCTACGGGGGCAGGTCACTTCCTGATGGCGGGCATAAGCTTCATGGCTTGATCTCTATGGGTCTATTCCTGGCCGCGCCCAGCGCCTTTTCTGC
>NZ_QXGS01000097.1 GCF_003604215.1 Teichococcus vastitatis | reverse complement strand
GTCGCGCCCAGGACTAGCGCTGTCTTGTTCGTCCTCATCACGCATCTCCTCACTGAGACGCAAAGGATGCACCGGCGGGGGCCGGCCAATAATTGACGAAATGCTTTGAGGTGCTAGATGATTTTATATGAGCAACCGTGTAAGTTGGGACGATCAGCGGACCTTCCTCGCCGTGCTGGAAGAGGGCAGCTTGTCCGGGGCGGCACGGCGCCTGGGCGTCGCACAGCCGACGGTGCGAGCCCGGATTGAAGCACTCGAGCAAGCGCTCGGCACGGTGCTCTTCACGCGCTCGGTCAACGGCCTCGTTCCCACTGAGCAGGCGCGTGCGCTGGCAGATCCGGTGCAGGCGATGGCAAGGGCGTCTGACGCCTTCGTCCGCGCCGCCTCAGCGCCGCCCGGCGAGATCGCCGGCACGGTGCGGTTAAGCGTGTCCGAGATTGTCGGCATCGAGGTGCTGCCCCGGATGCTGGTGGATCTCCATAGGACGCACCCTGACATCACCGTCGAGGTGTCGCTCAGCAATGCCTCCGCCGACCTGCTTGAGCAGGAGGTGGACATCGCGGTGCGGATGCATCCGCCGAAGCAGGAAGCGCTCGTGGCGAAGAAGACCTGCTCGATCCCGCTCGGATTATTCGCGCACCCTGATTACCTCGCGCAGCGGGGGGTGCCGGCGAGCCGCAACGACCTCGCCATACACGATTTCATCGGTCCCGATCATGCACGTGCCGACCTGCAAGTGGCTCTTGCGCTGCATCCAGCCCTCACCCGCGGCCGCTCCGTGGTGCGCACCGACAGCCATCCGGCGCAACTGGCGCTCGCAAGAGCCGGTCTCGGTATCGCGGTTGTTCAGGTGCCGGTCGGCCGCGCCGATCCGCTGCTCCGCCCCGTGCTGCCGGAGGTTCAGGTCGCCGCACTCGACACCTGGATCGTCACCCATCAAGACTTGCGCAACGTACCGCGAGTGCGCGCCGTCTTCGATCACCTAGTCACAGAGTTCGCTCGCTTTGCTCAAGATCCCTGAAAATTCTTGGAAGCGACCTGTCCAGATCAAGAGTCTGGAACCATGAAGCAATTATGATAGGTTGATCTGAACAAAATCTACTCTGGCGCTAGCAAGCTGTCGGAGATATGGCCTGCTTCATTAGCGGAGGCTTATCCATTCCGCTTTAGCCGAAAGCGTAAGTCATGTTGAACTGCTGTAAGCGCAACTTCCATTGGCTCTGAAGCTCTCGGAGGGCGTGACCCGACTGGATGCGGAACAGGCGCGACAGACCTTCCTGGCTGAAGTCAGCGCTGGTGTCACCTGCGCGCTACAGCCCATCGTCGAGACTGCAACCGGGCGTCTGCATGGCTATGAGGCGTTGCTGCGCGGCCATGACCGACTAGGCTTCGCTACTCCGATCGACTTGCTCGACCAGGCGGCGACGCTCGGCGTCTTGGCGGAGTTAGAAGCCCTGGTGCAGCGCCGCGCCCTGGCCGCCTTCACCCCGCTGCGCAGCGCTGCCGTGGGTGGCCCCCTGCTGTTCCTGAACATCGATCCACGCCTGCCGGCCGAGACGGCGTTGGCCGGGCTGGCGCACAGCGTGGCGGCCGCTGGCCTGCCTGCCGGCGCGGTCTGCGTCGAGATTTCCGAGCGGTTGGAGGAACAGGCCGAGGTCGGAATGTCTGCCGTGCTGCGCCGCCTGCAGGAACAGGGACACCGCATCGCCGTCGATGATTTTGGGCGCGGTGCCGCGCGGCTGGGCATGCTGGCGGAAGGGCAGGCCGACTACGTCAAGATCGACCGCCGCTTCATTACCGGGCTGGGCGAGGACCCACGCCGGCAGCTCATCGTCTCCGGCATCGCGGCCATGGCCCGCCGCCTCGGATTGCGGGTGGTGGCGGAGGGGGTGGAGAACCGCGCCGAGTTCCTCGCCTGCTGCGCCGCCGGCTGCGACCTGGCGCAGGGCTATTTCATCGCCCGCCCCACCTTGCCCATGGCCGGGCTGTCGGAGGGGGTGGAGATCAGCTTCCCGCACCTGCCGCAGCCCGCCGTGATCGGGCGCGGTCCCGCCGCCGGGCGGCCGCAGGATGCCGCGCAACTTCTCGCCGCGGCCGAGCGGCCGCAGCCGGTCCGCGATGACGCGGAAGCCGAGACGCTGTTCGCCTTGTTCCGCAATAATCCCGAGTTGGACGTGTATCCGGTGGTAACGGCGGAGTGCATCCCCTGCGGGCTCGTGCACGAAAGGACGCTGCGGGAGTACGTCTACTCGCCCTTCGGCCGCTCCCTGTTGCAGAACCCGGCGATGCGCTTCTCCGCCAGGCGCTTCGCGCGTCCCTGTCCAGTGGTCGAGGCCGATGCCGGCGCCGATCGCGCTTTGGAGGCCTTCGCCGCCTCGCCCCAGGCGGCCGGTGTCATCCTGACCCGCAACAACCGCTATCTCGGCGTGCTGTCGGCGCAGGCACTGCTCTCGGTGCTGCACGAACGCCGGCTGCGGCAGGCTCGCGACCAGAGCCCGCTGACCGGCCTGCCGGGCAACCATTCCATCGCTGCACGGGTCGAGACGCTCGGCCTCTCGGCCCAGCATGCCCGCTACCTCTGCTACTTCGACCTCGACAACTTCAAGGCCTTCAACGACCGCTACGGCTTCCGCCGCGGCGATCGCGCCATCGAGCTGCTGGCCGAGCATCTGCGCCGCGGCTTTCCTGAAAGTGATACCTTTCTGGGCCATGTCGGCGGCGACGACTTCTTCGCCGGGCTGGAGCGGCTGGACAGCAAGACCCTCCGCAAGCGGCTGGCCGCGTTGCTGGAGGGGTTTGCGCAAGAGGCGGCGGGGTTGCATGACGCCGCCGACCGGGCAGCGGGTGGCCTTCATGGCCATGACCGCTCGGGTACGGCTCGCTTCTTTCCCCTGCTGTGCTGCAGCGTCGCGGCCGGCAGGCGAGCCCGATGCCGACCCTGAGACGCTGACCGGCGCCGTCGCCGCGCTGAAGGCAACGGCCAAGGCGGCGCCGGATCGTATGGCATGGTGCCGGCATCAGACTTAGAGTGGTTCCCAGTTCCAGCGATTTAGCGGACCCTCCCTCGAAGGCAGATCGTCATTCAATCCCTCAGCACCAACTGAGGAATCTTCCAGCCCTACGGCATGATGTGCGTGCTGGCCTTGATGGCGCTCGCTCAGGTATCGGCCGGTGTGATTGCCCTGGCGGCCGGCCTGGGTGCCACCAGTGCGAGCTGGCCTGGTTCTATTGTGGCCCTGACCGCATTCTTCGCCGCACTCTGGCTCCTATCGGCCTGGCTGTTCCGGAAGGCGGCGCGGGAGCAAACCATCGCGGCAGGTCAGGGGCGTACCGCTGAGTGACCCGTTCGGCGGCCGCTTGAGATGACGAAGGCCTGAGGAAAGCGCTTCCTCAGGCCTTCGTCATCCGAGGCGGAGGTTCTACTCCGCGGGCTGGGCAGCACCGGCCAACGGAGCGGCGGGCCGTGCCCGTGCTGCGACGGGTGCTACCCGGGGCACGGAGCGGCGCTCCTCGTCTAGCCGGTTCACCAGCAGGCCGGCACGCTCCGCGCTGCCGAGCAGGGCCAGGATGGCACCCCGCTCACCGGGCGGCGGTACCGCATGGCCCATGCCGAGGGTGCGCTCCCGCAGCGCCGCGAGCGAGGGGATCTCGCCGCGCCGGTCCGGATCAGCGGCGGCCGGCAGCACGAGCCGCATCTGGCCGGCGATCCGGTCCAGCACCGCCTCGACCACTGGTTTGGCCTCAGGGGAGAACTCCTCGCGGAGCACGCGCCGAGCCACCTGGTGCAGCGTCTCCCCGAGGCTTGCGGCGTAGTCCGCCTCCTCGATCAGGCTGGCGACACGATCAGCCTGCGCCGCCGGCAGGTCCGGCTTGAGGAGCGAGGCGGCGTAGTCGCGGATCCCCCGATTGAGCAGGTCAAGGGAGACCTGATGCTCGGCCGGCAGCT
>NZ_QXGS01000096.1 GCF_003604215.1 Teichococcus vastitatis | reverse complement strand
CCTCTGGCAGGAGCTCGGGCCAAACGGAGGCCTGGTTGCGAATGATGTGCTTTTGTCTGCTTGGTTCGGCGGCCAAACGCCCTCTACCTGAAGAAGACGTAGTCCTATCTGCAGCAGAGCTTAGTCGAGCTGATAATCATCCCATCCTGTGCGGCTTCGACTAGGTGCCTCACTCGTCGTTCATTGGCGGTCCGCTGCAAGGCGGCACTGTCCTCCATGGGTATGGATCGGCAGCCAAGCGCTCATCCCAGTCACGGGCGGGAAGCAGCTTTTCGGAAAGCGCGCCTCGAGAAGCAGCCGTTACCCGGCGATAAGTTTCCGGATACGACTGCCGAGCGCTTCCAGCGTGAAGGGTTTGGTCAGGACATGCATTCCCGGGCCCAGATGTCCGTGGCTGAGCACCGCGTTCTCGGCATAGCCGGTGATGAACAGCACCTTCAGATCGGGGCGAGCTACCCGGGCCGCGTCCGCCACTTGCCGTCCGTTCATGCCGCCCGGCAGACCGACGTCGGTCACCAGCAGGTCAATGCGCCGGGCTGATTGCAGGACCTTCAGGGCTGCCGGCCCGTCCAGCGCTTCAATTGCTGCGTAGCCGAGATCCTCCAGCACCTCTGAGATGAGCATCCGCACCGTGGGTTCGTCATCCACCACCAGCACCGTCTCGCCCTGCTCTGCGCGCGGCGCCTCGTCCAGGTGCGGAACCGGCTCGACGGCCTCGCCTTCCCCGAAGTGGCGGGGCAGGTACAGGCAGACCATGGTGCCCTGGCCGAGTTCGGAATAGATGCGCACCTGCCCGCCGGATTGCCGCACAAAGCCGTAGATCATGGAGAGGCCGAGGCCGGTGCCCTGCCCGATCGGTTTTGTCGTGAAGAACGGATCGAAGGCCTTCTCAATGACCTCGGGTGCCATGCCGGTGCCGGTGTCGGAGACGCAGAGCGAGACATACTGACCCGGCGGCACGTCGCGCTCGCGGGCCGCGCGCTCGTCGAGCCAGCGATTGCCGGTCTCGATGGTGATCTTGCCACCGTCCGGCATGGCGTCGCGGGCGTTGATGCAGAGGTTCAGCAGCGCGTTCTCAAGTTGCCCGGGATCCACCAGCGTTGGCCAGAGGCCGCCCGCCGTGACGACGGGCTCCACCTCGATGGCAGGGCCAACGGTGCGCCGGACCAGCTCCTCCATGCCGCGGATCAGCCGGTTGATGTCGGTGGGCTTGGGGTCCAGCGTCTGCCGCCTGGAGAAGGCGAGCAGGCGGTGGGTCAACGCGGCGGCGCGCTCGGCGGCGCCCTGCGCCGTCCTGACGTAGCGTCCGAGGTCCTGCGTACGGCCCTGCATGAGGCGGGTCTCTAGCAGCTCCAGACTGCCGATCACGCCGGTGAGCAGGTTGTTGAAGTCGTGCGCGAGGCCGCCGGTCAGCTGCCCCACCGCCTCCATCTTCTGGCTCTGGCGCATCGGTCCTGGCGCGCTTCGCCACCTCGTCGGCCACACGCTGCTCCAGAGTGCTGTTAAGCTCGATGAGCTTCGCCTCGTTTTGCTTCCGCCGGGTAATGTCGCGGGCGATCAGGGACACGCCCTCGACGACGTTGCCGCCGATGGGACCGGCGGAGACCTCCAGCGTGCGCACGGCACTGTCCTCGCCGGGGATGCGCAGCTCCTGCGGCAGCACGCTCTCCCCGCCCGCGGCCCGGGACAGCAGGGCCGACGCCACCAGCCGGTCCTCGGCCGCGATCAGGTTGACGAAGTCCTTGCCGAACACCTCGTCCCAGGTCGCCCCGAACAGGCGGGTGGCGGCGTCGTTCCAGCCAACAACGGCACCATCGCGTGTTGTGGCCACCAGCGCGTCCGGGGCATTCTGCAGGATGGCGGACAGGTAGCGCTCAGCCAGGGCGCTGCCGTTCTCGCGGTGCCCCGCGAGACCACGCGGTTCAAGGCGCGTCACCTCCGAGATCTTGGCGTTCAGCCGACTTTGGAAACTGTCGGCGGCCTGGCGCCGCTCCACATCGACACGCGCCTCCGCGACGGCGCGGCGCAGATCCGACGGGTCCGCGTCCGCGGAAAGAACCCGGGCATCCGCAACCTGGGGCGAGAAGGGCAGCATGCGGCGCATGCCCTCCAGCCGCTTCGGCATCGTCACGAAGACGATCTGCCCGGCGGGTCGCTGACGCCGGAAGGCTGCCGCCGCCGCGAGCGGGCTCGCATGGAAAGGAGACACCACCAGGATGTCCGCGTCTGATCCGGGGACCAACTCCCCGGCGACGAACCTCGGAAGTCCAGTTCAATCGCGTTCTGGCCCAGATGTCGGGTTCCGGACCCGCCAGTATCAGGACGCGCATCGTCTCTCCGGACTACAGCAGCGGGAGGCCGAGCACCGACCGGCCCAGCCAGCCCTTCAGCAGGTGGGTCGTCGGAGACATCACGTGCGCGGCCTGGGCATCCCGCATGAGACGCGCCAGCCTGCCGTTCTCCTGGTAGCCGCGGCCGCCCAGCAGCGTCATGGCCGTGTTGGTGACCGCGACCGCGGTATCGGCCACATCGACCTTGGCGGCGAACAGCGCCTGCGCTGCGTCCGGTGCGCCCTCATCGCCCGCTCTGGCGGCGTGTTGCAGCAGTCGGCGGGTACGTTCCACCTGGATCCACATCTCCGCGATCTTCTCCCCAACGACGGCGTTCCCGGCCAAGCGTTCGGAGGTGTGTTCGTGACGGTGCTGCCGCAGGTGCTCGACGGCCAGGTCGAAGGCGGCCTGGGCAATGCCGAGGTAGGTTCCCGCCATGGCCGCCAGAAAGAAGGGCGCCACCACCTCGAACACGAACCAGATCTGGTCGCCTTCGCGGCCGAGCAAATTGCCTGCGGGCACCTGAACAGCGTTGAGCGCAAGGGCACGTGAACTGTTGCCCCGCAGGCCGAGCCCGTTCCAGATCGGGCCCCATTCGAGGCCGGGGGTGTGCCGATCCACGAGCAGGCAGGTGAAGGTGCCGGGGTCCAGCTCAGCACCCGGCGCCACAGCGGATACAACGTAGGAGTCTGCGTGCTCGCCGCTGGTGACGAAGCTCTTGCTGCCCTGAATCTGGAAGCCATCCCCTTCGTGGCGGAAGGTCGCCCGAGGCAGGTAGAAATGGGCGCCGGTGCCGGGCTCGCTCAACGCCAGCGAGGTGACGTGGCGGCCCTCGGCGATGAGCCGGAGGTAGTGCTCCTCCTGGTGCGGCGTCGCCTTGGCCGCGATCACCGCCGTCGCCACGCAGTGCATGCCGAAGCACATGGCCGTCGAGCCGCACACCTTGCCGAGCGCCTCCGTGACCTGCGCCAGGGCTGTAAGTCCTTCGCCGAGGCCACCCAGCCGCTTGGGGACATGGAGTCCAAGAAGACCGCTCGATCCGAGCGCCTGCATGGCCTCGCGCGGCCAGTGGGCTTCTCGATCAACCGTTTCAGCCAGCGGCGCTGCCACACGGCGTGCCACCTCCTCAGCCATGGCGGTGAGGTTGGTCCTGAGCAGCGGCGGGGTGAAGTCAGCCATGGGTGCTTTGATACGCCGGAGCTTGGATGGCGAACCACAGGGCGCCGTGCCGCTCCTGGCAAGAAGGGCTGCCCTGAACCACTTCCCGAACGCCCGTCTGATATGAGGGGGGCCAGGAAGCCGGGCAGGCAGTCAGAGGTGCCTCGGGGATGGTGAGACCAGGGACCATCCGTTCTCCATGTCATCGAGGCCGGCCGGTGTCAAAGTTTCCCCTCCTCCGCCGAGTTCGCTGTTCACCTTGAGGCTTGCCGGGCCAGGTTCCAAAGCGACATCGAGGCTGAAGCCGTCTGATTGGAAGCCTGATCAGCAGGCTCGTGGCAGTTATCCCAGGCACGCAAGACAGCCCGAACGTGGCGTGATGGCCTGGGACACTCCCCGACCGCGCCGGCCTTGGCTGTTATGCCGTCACATGCTCATCGGTGAGGCCAGCGGGG
>NZ_QXGS01000095.1 GCF_003604215.1 Teichococcus vastitatis | reverse complement strand
GGCGCAAAACCTCGGCAAGCGCTCCAGCACGCCTGGGCTTACGCCCTCTGTCACGCCGCCTGATGGCCAAAGTCGAGATAAGATCACTCTTGGACGAGATCGGAAAAGCCGGCACGGAAGATAACGGACTACTGGTATCAGACCTCCTGAAGAAGCTCGGGCAGAACATTTTTGGCCCGTTGATGCTGATCCCGGCCCTGTTCATCATCTCACCCTTCTCTGCCATCGTCAGCTTCGACAGCGTTATGGGCATCCTGGTCGCGCTTGTGGCGGTCTGGATGCTGTTTGGGCGCAAGCGTACTCGCTGCCAAAAAGATCCTCAGATTGAGGATCGGCCGGGATGAGCTGGAGAAGATCCTCCGCTGTGGCCCGTCGATGCCATCCTCGCCTCCTCAGGCTCCAGCCTACTACGCCGTGCTCGCCATCGCTGTCAGCAAGATCGCGGCCAATGCCGGCTGCTACCGTCCGGTCACGGTTGTTGTGCCGGAGGGATTGATCGTCGTTCCGCGTCATCCGGCTCCGGTGGCTGACCCGTGGCTGTGGCTCATCACCTAGCCACCACAATAGTCGGTGCACTGCACCAGGCGGTGCCCGGACGTGTACCCGTCGCCTATTACGGCGTCTCCTATGTCTGTTCCTTCCAGACAATCGGCGAGCGAGGAGAGTGCGGCGTGCTGGTGGAGATCTAGATCGCGGGCACCGAAGTTGACGAGAACCAGGACGGGCTGAATGCCTGGGTCTATGGCCTGCACAACAATACCTCTATCCCGTCAGGATGATCGCGGCGAGTGGCCGCTCTGGCCAATGCCGTCTCCGGCCGGCTTGACTGCGATTGATAGCCCGCGACGGATCGACGGGCGCGGCCGGCGGATCATTTTCCATCCTGCCATGGTCACCGCCGCATTGCGAAGGCCGCCCGATGCGTCTCTACTGCAGGAACCGGGACCTGCCGTAGCCGGGATCCATGCGGTCGCGGGCCCGGCAGGATGGCTTCTGGCAGGTGGAGTGGCGATATGGGCGGGTTGGTGATTAGCGGCGGTCGGGTGGTGGATCCGGCGAGTGGGATGGATGCCGTCGCGGATGTGGTGGTTCAGGATGGCCGGATCGCGGCCATCGGCACCGGGCTGGGCGAGGCCGAGCGGGTGATCGATGCCACCGGCCTGGTGGTCGCCCCCGGCTTCATCGACCTGCACGCGCATGGCCAGTCCATCCCTGCCGACCGGATGCAGGCCTTTGACGGCGTGACCACGACGCTGGACCTGGAAGCCGGCGTGATGCCGGTGGCCTCCTGGTACCGGCGCCAGGCAGAGCAAGGACGCGTCCTGAACTATGGCGCCGCCGTCAACTGGGCCTTCGCCCGCATCGGCGCCATGGTTGGCACCAACGAGGAATCTTCGCTCGAGGCCTTTGGGCGTGCCATGCGCGACCGGCGCTGGATGGACAACATCGCGACGGATGCGGAGATGGACGGCATCCTGGATCGCATTGCCCTGGGGCTGAGCGAGGGCGGCATCGGCATCGGCATCCTCAACGCTTATGCCCCAGGTGCCGGGGTGCAGGAGCTGACGGCGGTGTGCCAGCTGGCGGCGGAGCGAAAGGTGCCGACCTTCACCCACGTCGCCTACATGGCGCGCATCGATCCGCAGAGCGCCGCCGAGGCCTATATCCGCCTGATCGGCTATGCCGGTGCCACGGGCGCGCACATGCACATCTGCCACTTCAACAGTTCCAGCAAGACGGATATCGCCCGCTGCTACGAGCTGGTGCGCAAGGCGCAGTCGCAGGGCCTGCCGATCACGGTGGAAGCCTATCCCTACGGTACCGGCTCCACCGTGCTCGCCGCCGCCTTTTTCAGCGATCCCGAGTTCGAGGCCCGCAACGGGCTTGGCTACGATTCCGTGCAGCGGGTGACGGATGGGCACCGTTTTCGCGACCGCAACGAGCTGATGGCGGCGCAGTCCGACGATCCGTCGCAGCTGGTGCTCTGGCACGTGCTGGACATCGAGCACAATGAGCGGCACCGCGAGTTGCTCGACATGGCGGTGCTGTATCCGGACGGCGCCATCGCCTCGGACGCCATGCCCTGGAGCATGCCGGATGGCAGCACCTACACGGGCGAGGCCTGGCCGCTGCCGGAGGATGCGACCTCCCACCCGCGCTCGGCCGGCTGCTTCACCCGCTTCATCCGCCACTGGGTGCGCGAGCGGCAGGCCGTCTCACTGCTGGAGGGCATCCGCAAGTGCTCGCTGATCCCCGCACAGATCCTGGAGAGCAGCACGCCGGCCATGCTGGGCAAGGGCCGCCTCTCGGCGGGCGCGGACGCGGATGTGGTGGTGTTCGACCTTGAGACGCTGACCGACCGTGCCGAATTCACCGCTATGAATCGCGCGGCCGAAGGGGTGCGGCACCTGCTCGTCAGCGGCGAGCCGGTGATTGCAGACGGCGTGCTGGACTTGGCGGCGCGTTCCGGCAAGCCGGTGCGGCGGCCGAGCATTACCCGCTGATGACAGGCGGCCCCGTTCCCATTGTCCTCGTCACCGGCTTTCTGGGGGCGGGCAAGACCACGGTGGTGAACCACATCCTGGCAGAGGCCGATGGCCGGCGCATTGCCGCCGTGGTTAACGACTTCGGTGCCATCAACATCGATGCCGAGCTGGTTGCCGGCGCCAGTGACGGCGTGGTCAGCCTTGCCAATGGCTGCATCTGCTGCACGCTGGAGGGCGACCTGCTGCGCACCTTGGCCAATCTGCTGCGCCGCGATCCGCGCCCCGAGGCCATCGTGATCGAGACCAGCGGCGTGGCCGACCCGGCTGACATCGTGCGGAACCTGATGGATCCGGTGATCTGGCGGGAAGCGCCGCTGGAGACGGTGTTGTGCGTGGTGGACGCCACCGCCGCAGCGGGAGGCTTGGAGGACCCGCTGCTGCGCGCCCAGCTCCGCATGGCCGATGTGGTGGCGCTGAGCAAGACCGATTTGGCTGATGCGGCCGGGCAGCGATCGATCCGCATGGCACTGGCTGCCCTTCGCCCAGCCGCCGTGCTGGTGGAGGCGCCGGAGGGACGCATACCGCTGCCGGTGGTGCTGCCAGAGGATCCCGCCCGCCCGCCGCGGCAGCGAGAGGCCGGCCCCCGTCGCCCGCGCATCGACCGCTTCGAGACGCTGAGCTGGACGGCCGAGGCGCCACTATCCCTGCCACGGTTCCAGGCAGCCATCGGGCGGCTCGCCTCCCGGTTGGCGCGGGCCAAGGGAATGTTCGAGGCGGTGGAGCAGCCGGGGCGTTCGTTCCTGTTCCAATTGGCAGGCGGCCGCGCGACGCTGGCGCCGATGACGCAAGGGCCAGAAGCGTCGGCCACCGGGCTGCCGCGCGCCCGGATCGTATTCATCCTAGAGATCGGACGCCTCTCGCTTGAGGAAATCAGTGTGGAGCTGGGCCAATGCGTGGCTCTGCCTGCAGGCCGGTGATAGCCCGGCCAGGACCCTCGATCCGTCTGCCTCCGGATATGCGGATCCGATATGATCGGAGTTCGAGGGTAGTGTGGATCACGCCACCCTGAGCATCGCGTAGCGCGTCGCGACGCAGGCCAGGACATTTGGCCTCAGCCATCTGGAACACGGCAGTACAGGTTCCATGACCCCCGAAATGACCGTTGCACGTCCGGATGGGGAGGTGGTGCCGGGTTCCTGGGAAAGGCAGAGCAGGTCGCGAATGTCGCGCTCGCGGTTGGCGACGGAGACGGGGCATACTGGCTTACCCAGCAGGGCCATCCACTGCTTGAGGTCGCCGAGACAGCGGGCATTTTCCTTGGCCGTGGTTGCAACTCTGGCGGGATGGCCGCCAGCTTGAGCGCACCCTCTCCTCCGAATTTTACCCGTATCACCTCTGCGTTGGTTCAACTCTGCTGGCACAAGCCCCTAACCTTGCTCCGGGGTATTCTGCGAGGTGGGAACATCCTCCGGGTCGCGTTCCTGGACGTGGTGTAGGACCTGACCGCCTTTGAAGTGGCGGTCACCACGGTGGTTCTCGGTAGGGTT
>NZ_QXGS01000094.1 GCF_003604215.1 Teichococcus vastitatis | reverse complement strand
CCGCCTGCGGCTGGCTACATGATCCGTAACCCCAACTATCCCACTAGCAGCCGACCCAAACCCGACAGGCTGCTAGGTCATAGGCTTTGCAGGTCAACAGGATCACGTCCCAGCCGGGCCTGACCTCTTCAGCGAGCAGGGCGCTGACTGGGCCGCGCCAATCGCCCGCGCTTGGGCTCTCGATCAGCAATCCGCCACGGTCGAGTTGCGCCTTGCGGCGAGGGCGAACCAGGAAGGCGACGTCCTCAACCGTGCCGGCCTGCGCCAGCCGCCCTCCGAAGTATCCGCCGACAGCGCCGGCGCCGAGGATCAGAACCTGCATCGCTACCTCCCAGAGCGTCAGAGATCCTGACGGACGGCCTTCTGCACGGCGCCAAAGCCGCCTGATCCTGCGCCCATTTCAGCGGCCGGTACCAGTCCGCTTCTTGAAAATCTCGCTTCAAACAGAGGCCGCTCCATCCCCACCGCCATCGGCCGCCCTCGACTTGATCAGGATGCTCGGGCGCCCGTCGGACATGCTCCTTCCGGAGGCCGTTGGCGTTCTTGACCTCGTCCATGACATGAGTGGCGCAGCGCTTGCCGCGCGGCACGATGACGGCCAGCAACATCGGCGCCCGCATGGCCGAAATGAAAAAGCCACGGGGTCGCGGTCGATAATAGTTTTGATGTGGCATTGATGATGTTAACCTAAGTCCCTTGGTCGAGCGGAACAGCCATGATCAGGGATGCACAAGGCAATGCCGTCAGCACCTCGGCGGAAGCCGTGCGCGCCTTCGACCACGTCGTCGAAGGCTATCTGACGTATCGCGCCGACACCGCGCAGCGGCTTGCACCCTTGATCGCAGCCGATCCGGAGTTCGGCTTGGCTCATATTCTCAAGGGCTATCTTGCCATGGCCGCGGTGGACGGCGCCCTTGTGCCGCGGGCCCGGGAGGCCCTGGGCACTGCCGGTCCTCATCTCAGGCGTGGAACTCCACGGGAACGGGCTCATGCCGAGGCCCTCGCTGCCTGGATCAACGGGGACATTGCCCGCACCTTGGCAATTTGGGAGGAGATCCAGGAGGAACATCCGCGCGACGTGCTGGCGCTTCGTCTGCATCACGTCATTGCATTCTGGTCGGGCCGTTCCGAACGGATGCTGACCAGGGTGGAGCGGATCGTGCCACGTTGGTCCTCAGACGTCCCAGGCTGGGGTGCGGTGCTCGCCTGCCGCGCGTTTGCTCACGAGGAGTTCGGAAACTACACGCTCGCTGAAGTCTGTGGCCGAGAGGCGCTCAGCCTGGATCCCGCCAACCTCTGGGCCACTCATGCCGTGGCCCATGTGATGGAGATGCAGGGACGTCGCAGCGAAGGTATCCGCTTTCTGGAAGGCATGGAGCAGCACTGGGAAGGAGGCAATGCTTTCACCCACCATCTCTGGTGGCATCAAGCGCTGTACCATCTGGAACGCCGCGAGTTCCAGGCGGCCCTCGGCCTGTACGACCGGCGCTTCCGCGATCTGGACTCGCCGCTCGTCCGGGTGATGCCGGACTTCACTACCGATGTCCAGAATGCCTGTTCCATGCTGTTCCGGCTGGAGTTGCGAGGCGTGGATGTCGGAGCGCGCTGGACCGAGCTTGCTGACAAGGCCGAACTTCGCATCGGCGACCACCTTTCACCCTTCACTCTGCCTCACAGGATGATGGCCTTGGCCGCAGCCAGCCGCTGGGAAGCGGTGGAGCAGATGCTGGCGGCGATGCGCGAGGCCGCGCAATCCAACCGAGCGGGCACAGTTGCGCCCGTGCTGCGAGAGGCGGCCCTTCCGGTGTGCAAGGCGGTGCTGGCGCACCGCCGAGGTGACTTTGCCGCGGCCGTGGAAGTGATGCGGTCCGCACTCGGACTGATGCATCGTCTGGGCGGCAGTCACGCGCAGCAGGATGTGCTGGAACAGCTCTTTCTTGATTCTGCTACCAAGGCAGGCTCTGAAGCGGACATGCGCCTGCTGCTCGAGCGTGTGGCGGGACGGCATCCTGTGCCGCCCGAACGCCGCATCGGCTATGCGGAAGCAGCGCGGCGGATTGCCCGCTGACATGGAAGTGGCCTGGACTTCGACCTAAAGCACAGAGCTGAGCGCGCCTGTCGTGACATCACTGGGTGATTACCCAGTGCAACGAACGCAACAACGTCGTCACATGCCTGAATGCCCACTCCAGCGCTTCGCCTGCGCGTAGCAGGCCGGATCATTCTGGTAAGGAGGAAACCATGTTCCCAAAACCCGTCGCGGGCCGTTGGGTGCTTGCCTTCGGTCTTGCCCTCTTCCAGTCACCTGCCCAGGCGCAGCAGCACATCCACGGCCATGCGGCACCGCCGCCGGCTGCGAGCACCCTAGGCAGCGTCCATTTTCCTGTGACCTGCTCGCCGGACGCGCAGGTCGCCTTCGACGAAGCGATGAAACTGCAACACTCCTTCTGGTATGAGGCGGCCGGTGCCGCCTTCCGCCGCGTGCGGGAGCGGGATCCCGGCTGCGTCATGGCCCTCTGGGGCGAGGCGATGGCACTGCTGGTGAATCCATTCACCGTGACCACGGTTGCTAACCTGCGCCAGGGAAGGGCTGTCCTGGCCGAGGCGCAGCAGATCAGCGCTAAGAGCGAGCGTGAACGCGGCTTCATCACGGCTCTCGCCGAGCTGTATGGCAATGAGGACCCAGACCAGCACCGTGCTCGTCTCGAGCGCTACGAGCAAGCCATGGGCCAGCTGTACGCGCGCTTTCCGGAGGATCCGGAAGTAGGGATCCACTATGCCCTCGCACTTGCCATGGCTGCTGCGCCGACCGACAAAACCTATGCGAGGCAGATCAAGGCGGCGGAGATCCTGGAGCGTGAGGCCGCACGCCAGCCACATCATCCGGGCGTCGCGCACTACCTGATCCATACCTATGATGTGCCGGCCTTGGCACAGCGTGGCCTACCGGCGGCCGAGCGCTACGCCCATCTTGCGGCCGATGCGCCGCATGCGCTGCACATGCCCTCGCATATCTTCACGCGCGTCGGCCGTTGGGAACAATCCATCGAAACCAATCACCGTTCTGCCGAAACGGCGCGGGCGCGAGGGGCGACCTTTGACGAGATCCACGCCCTGGATTACCTGCTCTACGGCTATCTGCAAACCGGCAAGACTGAGGCAGCGCGGCGCGTCTTGGCAGAGTTGCCGCGCTTCACGGATTGGCAGGCACCGGCCCCCATCTTCGCCTGGGCGCTGACGGTGATGCCGGCCCGCTATGCCCTCGAGCGTGGTGCCTGGGCGGAAGCAGCGGCGCTGGAGCCGGGGCGGCAGACCGCACCGCTCGTGGTCGCCAACACGCATTTTGCTCGCGCACTGGGCGCGGCGCGATCGGGTCGCCCGGAGGCAGCCGCATCCGATCTCGAGGCCCTGAGGGCAGCCTCCGCGGCCCTGCAGGGACGCGATGCATACTGGCAGGAGCAGATCGAGATTCTCCGTCTGGCAGCAGAAGGCTGGGTCGCCTTTGCTCAGGGACGGCAGGATGCGGCTCTGGCGTTGCTCCAGGAGGCCACGCTGCGCGAGAGGCGCACGGACAAGCATCCGATCACTCCAGGTCCGCTCATGCCGGCCGGAGAGCAGCTTGCCGAGGTGCTCATGCTCATGGAGCGCCACGCCGAGGCGCAGCGTGAATTCCTCGCAGTGCAGGAAACCGAGCCACGGCGCTTTCGGGCGGTCTATGGCGCAGCCCGCGCGGCCGAGTTGGCTGGTGATCGCGACATGGCCCGAAAACAGTATCTGGCGCTGCTCGACATTGCCGGGAGGCCTGATGCACCCAAGCCAGAGCTGGAGCAGGCGAGGACGTTTCTCGCGCAGCGCTGATCAGGAGATGACAGCGAGATCGGTCATGTTCATCGAACTATGTTGCGGCCTAGAAACGGGCGAATGAGACACCTAATGGACGCCACATGAGATGCGTGGATTATCGGATCGCAGATGGGGCTTGGCAGTCGTGGCTGTCTGGCCCCCAGTGCCCCTTGAAGACGCCGTTTTAGCCTTCCGTGGCCGGAAGATTCTGCGCCTGAGGATTAGCGCGATAGTGGATCCTTATACCAACTCCCGATGGTCGTGACTCACGACGGGGGCTTCCCCGACACGGGGG
>NZ_QXGS01000093.1 GCF_003604215.1 Teichococcus vastitatis | reverse complement strand
GGTGGCAAACTGCATCTCGAAGCCGTCTTTACTAACCTCCCGTCTCGGTAGCGCCATGATGCCTGCGTTATTCACAAGCACGTCGACCGGCCGCGGATCGACCATTTCCCGTTCAGCAAAGGCGCGAACTGATGCGAAGTTCGCGAGATCCATGACACCCATCTTTATGTGCGCTTGCGGAACCTGAGCTCGGATACGCGCGGCGGCTCCCTCGGCTTTCTCCTGCGAGCGGGCTGAAATCGTCACCTCGGCACCTGCCCGTGCCAGCTCCAGTGCCGTGTGCCAGCCGATGCCGCTATTGGCACCCGTTATGATGATGCGCTTCCCAGTCTGGGGCGGAATGTCTTGAACGGTCCAGGGCTTGGTCATAGCCCGAAGGTGAGATCTCTTGTATCCATTCGCAATCAGGTACCTATAGGTAACAAAGGAACCTGCTGGTGCTATGAAGGGAAAAGCATGCCAAAGAGAGCCGTTTCAACACCGATAGGCGACATCCATGACGACCTGTGCGAAACGATGCCGCAGAGCGATCAGGCATTGATCCGCGATGTGTTGGCCCGTGTCGTGGATAGATGGAGCCTTTGGGCTCTGAGCGAACTGACAGAAGACGGCCCGCTGCGCTTCTCGCGACTGCTGGAGCGCATCGACGGTGTCAGCCAAAAATCCCTGACCGCGACGCTGCGAGAACTCGAACGGGACGGCTTCATCACCCGCACGGTCACCGCGCAAGTGCCGATCCGGGTCGATTACGCTGCCACGCCTCTTGGTCACGCCCTCATTGAACGGGTGCATCCGTTATGGCTGTGGGCGGCCGAGAATCTCGAGGCCTTCACCGTAGCTCGCACCACCTACGATCAGGCCAAGGCGGCCAAAATGACCTGAGGTCCGGATACGCTAAAGCGATCCAATGCACGGCGGTGTTGCCCACAAGGAGCCTGGATTGACGACTAAGCGCTCAATCCAGTCACTGATTGCATACGCCGCCGTTTCTGTAAGCGGCTGGGGCGCGCCAGCTTTGGCGGATCACAGTGGCCGCCATCAGAATTGCCAGGACCTTCTTCCTCAAGCCCGCATCACCTCCAGAAAGGCGCGGAAGGCGGCGCTCGGCTGGCGACGACTCGGGTAATATAGGTGGTTGGCGGCCAGCACCGGCGCCCATCCCGGCAGCACCTCCGCCAGCGCCCCGCAGGCCAGGTACGGGGCGGCCTGGAGGCGCAGCAGGCACACGACGCCGAGGCCAGCCAGTGCGGCGTCCCGCATCAGGTCGACATCGTTGGTGACGAAGGTCTCGGGCACCGCGCGCGCGAACACCTCGCCGTCGCGCACGAACTCCCAACGGTGGAGCGCTCCGGACGAGGTATGGCGATAGCTGATGCAGCGGTGCGCGCCAAGGTCGTCGGACGTCGCCGGCGCGCCGTGCGCCTCCAGGTAGGCGGGCGTCGCCGCGAAGACGAGTTCCATCGGCTCGCTGATCCGGACGGAGATCATGTCGCCCTGCAGACCGCCCTCGTGCCGCACGCCGCAGTCGAACCGCTCGGCGACGATGTCGATCAACCCGTCATTGACGACCAGTTCCACCGCCACCTCCGGGCAGCGCTGCGCGAGAGTGGCGATGCGCGGCAGGACGAGGTGGACGGCCGCCGGCCGGTGCGCGTTGACGCGGACCCGCCCTGCCGGGCGGTCGCGCGCCACGTCCAGCTCGGCCAGCACCTCCTCCACCGAGGACATGGCGGGGCGCAGCCGCAGCAGGAGCTGCTCGCCCGCGCCGGTGGGCGAGAGGGAGCGGGTGGTGCGGTCCAGCAGGCGCATGCCCAGCCTGCCCTCCAGGGCCCGCATGGCGTGGCTGAGCGCCGACGCCGACAGTCCCAGCCGCGTCGCTGCCTTGGCGAAGCTGCCCGCCTCCACGATCTCGGCGAATACGGCCAGGCCCGACCAGAGCTCGCGGTCCATTCCTGAAAATCCTTCAGCAGCCCATGTGCCCCTGAGGCACTAATCGACCCTGCGGCTGCAGTCCATCATGGGCAGGTGCAGCCAGACAGGAGCACCGTATGAACCTTCAAACCTACCGCCCGCTCGGCCGTTCGGGCCTGTTGGTCAGCCCGCTCGCCTTGGGCACGATGACCTTCGGCACGGCACGCTGGGGCGCCGACGAGGCTGGCAGCCGGGCCATCTTCGAACGCTACGCCCAGTTGGGCGGCAACTTCGTCGACACAGCCGACGTGTACTCGAGCGGCCGCTCGGAAGAGATGGTCGGCAGGTTCGTCGCCGAGCACGGCGCGCGCGACCGGATGGTGATCGCTACCAAGTCGGGCTTCGCGACGGGCCAGGGGTTCCACCAGGGCGGCAACAGCGCGCGGCACGTCCATGCGGCGGTTGAGCGCTCATTGCGGCGGCTGGGCACCGACTTCATCGACCTCTACTGGATCCACATCTGGGACGGCGTCACGCCGGCGGAAGAACTACTCCAGACGATGGCGGCGCTGATCCAGGCGGGGAAGATCCGCTACTGGGGCATCTCGAACTCGCCGGCCTGGTACGCGGCGCAGCTGGCCACGCTGGCGTGGGTTCGTGGACTGCCGTCGCCCATCGGGCTGCAGTACTTCTACTCGCTGGTCGAGCGCGGGGTGGAGAGCGAGCACGTCCCGCTGGCCCGGGCCTTTGGCATGGGACTGGTGCCGTGGAGCCCGCTGGCCTACGGCCTGCTGACCGGCAAGTACGACCGCGCTGCCCTGGAAGCCGCCGCGCCGCGCAGAGGCGGCGTGCCGAACCAGGCGGAAGCGGGCGACCGGCGGCGTCCGGAGGGGGACAAGCGGCTAGACGGCGACAACCCGTTTGGCGATACGCTGTTCACCGACCGCAACTGGGCCATCGTCGAGGCGCTGACGCGCGTCGCGGAGGCGGTGGGCGAGAGCCCGGCCCGCGTCGCGCTGGCATGGGTGGCGCGGCGGCCGGGCGTCGCGTCCACGCTGATGGGCGTGAGCCGCGCTGAGCAGGTGGCGGACAACGTGGCCGCGCTCGGCCTCGAGTTGCCGCCCGAACAGTTGGGAGCGCTGGACGCGGCGAGCGGTGGCGATCAGAAGTTCCTCTACGGCCTCTTTCAGCCGGCGGTACGCAATCAGGTCGTGTTCGGTGGCGCCGACGTGCGCGGGTGAACAACCTTACCGCAGCGGACGGTGTCCGCTATCCGATCTTGTTCGCCGGAAGCGGCTAGGCCGCTTCCGGCAAGACTTTGCCGAGTTCGACGGCCAGCGCTTCTATAGAAAGGACCGGGAAAGCCCCCTGCCCTGCGCATGACTATGGCTCTGTTTGATCTGATAAACCCGGCGTCTCGGACGGCTTTGGGTGGTTGTCTTATTCTTCATCGGTCGCGTAGCCGCCGTTAGGCAGCGCGAAGCTGATGAGCCCTTGGTTTGGCAGCTTAGCGCCCATATCGGTCATGCCTCGATCACGTTCAGCATCCCAGAAGCGGACGCGTCACTCGGCCGGAGGCTGGATCAATGAGCGCTTCCGGCTCAGGCCTTCCACGCCCTTCGCCGCGGAGAGTGGCCGATCGTGCGTTTGTAGGCGTGGCCGAATGCACTCTGAGATGTGTAGCCCACGCGGGCAGCGACGGTTGCGACGTCCACTCTCCCCTGCTCCAGCAAGCGGCGCGCCAGTGTCATGCGCCAATGCGTCAGGTAATCCAGCGGCGGGCGGCCAACCCGGCTGGTGAACAGGGCGGCGAAGGCCGAGCGCGACATGCCGACCCGTGTCGCCAGTCCCTCGACGGTCCAGGGATGGGCAATGTTGCCGTGCATCAGGCGGAGTGCCTCGCCGGTCCGGCGGTTCGCCAGGGCACCGATCCAGCCATGGCTCTCCTCCCCATGGTCAGCCACATAGGCGCGAATCGCTTCCACGAGCAGGATCTCGGCCAGCCGGGCCATGATGAGAGTGCTGCCCGGCCCGGGCCGCTCGGTCTCGGCTTCCAGCAGGCCCAGGGTTCTCACGACCGCGGAAGCCGAGAGCGCCTGCTTGGCGATATGCATGAAGCACGGCAGCGCATTTAGCAGAAAGTCGGCTTCCCCGTTTGCGAAGGCAATGACACCGCCGACCGAGACGGTCTCGTTTCCGCCTAGACGGACAACATCGCGGCCGGGAATGGCGAACAGAGGCATACCGTTGACCGGCGCGACATCTGGGTGGCTTGCCACCGTATAGGCGGTGTTGCCGAGCAAGAAGGTGTCGCCCGCCGAGAGCGCTCGCGGCGGCTGCCCTGTGACCATGATCCAGCATGTCCCCCGGAGGACGGCGACGAACTTCATCCGCGCCTGTGCCGGAAAG
>NZ_QXGS01000092.1 GCF_003604215.1 Teichococcus vastitatis | reverse complement strand
TACGCGCTCCGCAGCCGCATCGAGTGCTTCATCAACCGCCTGAAGAACAACCGCCGCGTCGCCACTCGATATGACCAAACCGCCAACAGCTTCTTCGGCTTCGCCGCCCTGTCCTCAATCCGCCTATGGATCAGCTTTGTCCACGCATCCTAGGTGGCGCAGCCTTTCAGTGAGGCCTGGAACCTGACGGCTGGCGAACTAACGCTTTATTCGCCGAGCCATAACAGGTGTTTGGGAGCGCTGCCGGAGTTGGTTCAGCAGCGTGACACGGCGCTCGGCCCGATCTCCCTGCGTGATTGCGGCTGAACGCGGAGGGGCAATCATCTTTGAACTCGCGTTCCGCCACACGCGTGACCTGCTCCCGCTGCACATGGCCCGTTCGACCAGCTGCCGGACATGCCGCGCCGGATCATCGGCGACCGCGTCTGCGTCCGATACCTTTTGCGGGCGCATTTCATAGGGCGCAGGATCCGCTATCCGGCCTACGCGAAGGATGCACCGGTTGCTTGTTTCCATATGATTTTGGGAAGTCATTCTCAGGAAAAGAACCTCTGGGCGCGCGCCGCGGCCATCCGTCAAGAGAAGACCGCCCTCTCCTTCGCCATTCTCTGGCTCGCGGCCGCGGCCGATCAGATCCAAGTCCGATAGCCCGGAGGCAGTGTGAAAGCTACTGATGAATAAACAACAGAAATCTGGTCAGTTCGCGCAATGATTACAGTGTTACGTAGATTTCCCGTTTCCTTTGCGGGCAACTAGTGGAAATCTCGACACAGGACCTCGGGTTGCTACCGAGTGCTCTGAATCCCAACACGTCTTGTATTCGTTTAGAGATACCGTTGCTGGTCGGTACGGGCCGTCGCGGGAAGTGAAGAGAGTACGGTGCGTTAGGGTACAATTTTACGGTCGACGCCTTGCATGATCAGCCTATATCATCCATGTATTTGATTATCAGATCGTATGGTTCGGCCTGCTCTCCTTGCTCGATATCATTGAGCGCCGAGCCCGGTGTCCGTGTCCCCCTGAGGTTTGACCTGCTGAGCTATATTGGTCAGCAGATGTTTCTCGATTGGAATTCCGCTATGCCGACAGGTACCGTGAAGTGGTTCAATGCCACAAAGGGTTTTGGTTTCATTCAGCCGGATGACGGTTCGAAGGATGTGTTTTTGCACATCTCCGACGTTCAGCGCGCCGGCATCCAAGAGCCGCGCGAGGGCGAGAAGCTCTCTTACGAGCTTCAAAAGGGCCAGCAGGGCAAGGTTTCGGCGGGTAACCTGAAGCAGGGCTAAGCACTGTTTGGAGTGAGCTTGACCTGCTCACTCCAGGCTTCGACGGAACCGCTTTGGAAACCCCCCTTGCTTATGGTGGGGTGCCAGGCCTCTGTCCGAATCGCACCGGCCTTAGTCCGCATTTTGGATACTTCTCTCGAAATGCATTCAATCCTTAGCTAGTTTCTTTTTCTGCGGCTACTTCATTCCGGTCGAACAAGGCGCGCGGGCAGCCCAGTTCGGCAGTTTCGCGTCCCGCGGGGACAGATCATGAGGCAGCCACATCGCTTCTCCATCGGGCAAAATGTTGTTCTTACGCCGATAAAGTATGGTGCTGTCGCGCCGGCGGGGACATACATCGTGGTTCGCCTGTTGCCGAATGATGATCTTGATCGTGAATATCGCTTAAAGCATCAGCATGATGGCCATGAGCGTGTTGTGCGCGAGAGCCAACTTCGTGCTGGTCCGGCGTCGCCGTTCAACTGACACTTCCGATTTCGGGTGGCGCTATCCGTTGCCTGAATCTTTAGCTACTAAACCTCACAGCTACGGTTGAGCCATGTCTAAGTCCGAGCCAAAGCTACCCGTCCCTCCTTCAGCCGCTTTGGCTACAACGGAGGAGATCGCCTACCTTGCTAAGCGGCATCACGTCTCACCTGCTATTGTGCAGGAGATCATTCGTCGAATTGGTTCTTCAGAACGCTCAGCAGTAGAGCGCGAGATCCGAAAGGGACTTTCGAGGCGGTAACCGCCGCACATCGAAATGCTGGATTCATTTGACAGAAAACTGTAAATTCCCAGCACTACGCTCGTAGTCTTCATCCGGAGGCCTTGTGTGCTTCCATATCTGCTTTGCACCAACGACAGATATGCAGCCAGAGTAATCGTGGGCGTTGCCATGGTACTCTGCGAACGATCAGGCACGACGTTGCAAGTACTTTTTAGAGTGGTTTCCGCACCTTCGGAATCGTTGAGGATGCACATCAGCACGGTTTTCTGATTCATGCTCTGTGCCGGGTCGAGGAGGCCGGCATGGATGCCGCGAGTGCTATCATAGGATCTTCGAGAGCGGGTGATCGCCGCTGTTGATGGTGGGATGTCGTGCCGAGCCGCGGCAGCATGGTTCGGGCTCAGCGCGGCGAGCGCGATCCGCTGGCAGCAGTTGGTTCTTCAGAACGGCACGCCACCGAGCAGGACCGCCCGGACGTCCTGAAGCAGCGCAAGGAATGGTTCGACGGTCAACTCGATCTCAATTCCGAGCGGCTGGTCTTCATTGACGAAACCTGGGCCTCCACCAACATGGCGCGCGAGCTCATCCTGTGCGTCCTCACCCACAACCTCATGATCCTCAGATCCCGGCCAGAAAGGTCTCAACAGAGCATCCCAGGCTTCGAATGATCGTCTTCAACAGTTCCAAGGGCGTCGCTCTGGCCTGGGCAAAGTAGATGAAAAACCTTAGCGTCCTGAGCCAGTTCGCCCGATCGGTTCATTCGCACTCAATCCTCGGCCGTTCCGTCGCAGGGACGCGCCTGCCGTCCTCAAGGTGCCGCCACACGCAGGCGCCAAAGCGAAGTTGTCTCGCGAATTCGTGCGGCGTGCAGCAGGTCGCTGGTGTCGAAGACCTTGGCGTGTCGCGGCTGAATGTCGAGCCGCTCGATAACCGCCAGTCCGGCCGCCTTGACCATGTCTAAGAACTGGTCGCGGCTACGCAGGCCAAGATGTTCTGCAAGGTCGGAAAGGATCAGCCAGCCTACGCCACTTGGCAACAGATGCTCCGCTAACCCGTCCAGGAATCCGCGCAGCATGCGGCTTTCCGGATCATACACCGCTTGCTCCAGCACCGAGGATGCCTTGCCCGGCAGCCAGGGTGGATTGCAGACCACCAGGCCGGCGCGCCCCGGCGGAAACAGGTCGGCCTCTTGGACTGCGATCTGTCCAGATAGGCCTAGCCGCTCCACATTGGCGCGTGCGCACGCCAAGGCACGCGGCGAGAGATCGGTCGCAACGATGGCCGGGACTCCACGTCGAGCCAGCACGGCTGCCAGCACGCCTGTACCGGTGCCGATGTCGAAGGCGTTCTCTCCTGCCGGCAGTGGCGCACGGGCGACCAACTCAAGGTATTCACCTCTAATCGGGGAGAACACGCCGAAATCCGGGTGAATCGAGGCGCCACCCAGCGCCGCGATGGGCACACCCTTTCGATGCCATTCATAGGCCCCGATCATGCCTTGCAACTCGCGCAGTGATATCATGGCCTCACCTGCAGGCATGCTGCCGAGCGCGTGATGCAAGGCTGCGCGCACATCCGGGGCACGCCGCAGGGGAATGGCCTGGGCTGTATCGAGCGGGATCAATACCATGCCCAGAATGCGGGCGCGATGCGCTTGGCCTTGCCGATAGCGGTTGAAGCGCTCGCGCATGGGCATGTTGTCGGGCAGGCGACTGCGTGCCGCACGCCTGTCGAGGCGACGCGCCAGCGCCTGAAGCAGTTGCCGGGCATTCTGGAAATCGCCGCGCCACAGCAGCCCGAAGCCCTCGCAGGTCAAACGGAAGGCATCGTCAGCGCGCACCGTATCATCCACGGCTTGGACGCGTCGGGGAGGGAGAGTGCCCGATCCGGACAGCCAAGCCGCGTCACGGGCAGTGCCGCCTTCGGACCATTCCAGGCGGGGCACACTCATGAGCACTGCGGCGCGCCCAGAACGCACAAGGAGGTAAAAGGGGCCATCGGCGGCATCTTTCAGAAAGGACAGGCGTCTTTAACGCGATCCGCCGGATAGGACAGGGGATCGCGGCTTTGTATCTCGCATCGCGAGACGCCACCCAGTCACATGAAAGGTAGTGAATCTTAGGTAGGGGACTCATTTAGATCCACTCCGTGACGACAGCGACGAGGGCGAGCGCGGCGAGGAAGTTCTGAGCCAACCGGTCGTAGCGAGTGGCCAGCCTTCAGTTCGTCAGGCGGCAGAACAGGCGCTCGATCTGGTTTCGGCACTGGTAGGCGCGCTGGTCGAGTGGGCAAGGTTTGGTGCGGGTCGCGGTGAGGGGATGACGGCTTTGATGCGGCGCGCCCTGAGCCAGCGGCGCAAGCTCTCCGCATCATAGGCTTTGTCGGCGAT
>NZ_QXGS01000091.1 GCF_003604215.1 Teichococcus vastitatis | reverse complement strand
CGATCAGCCCTGGCGCATCATGTCCATCGGCCTGCGCGAATGGGCTCATGGGTTCTGATCAATGGGATTTGGTATAAGTGTGTCCGTTCTCAACACGAACGGGTGCTCCATGCCATTGCGAGTTGTAGAAACGATGACCTACGGTGCTCATCGGATTCAAGTTTGCGAAGAAAAATCATCATCCGGTTGGCTGGTGCGGCTGTACACACCACACGGGGTCCGTGGATCATCCAGTTGTTCGTTCTCAACAAATCACCCGGATGAGCTGAAGGCCCTGCTTGATGAAGCCAAGGCGTATGCCGATGCTCAAGCCGCCAATTTGTAAGTGACGCACTCGGCGGGAGAAGCTGAGAGCTTGGACCAATTTGTTCGCAACTCGGAATAACATGGCCCGTTCTCCGGCCAACCATCCGGAGAAAAGCTCCATGAGCGGTTTCGCCAACGAGGCCTACTCCCATCTGCCGGAGGAGATCGGCGCCGGCTATGCCGAGCGCCTGCGTGATCTATCGGAGGAGGAGTTCGAGCAACAGCTGGAGCAGCGCCTCGACAGCTTGCGCGCCGTGCTGCTGCAGTCGGGCTATCCTGCTCCCGCCGCCGCACTGATCTGCCAGACGGCGCGCGAAGTGGCAGAGGCAACGCGGCAACAGGCATAGCCGCCTTTCTGGCGATGAAGCACCACGGCAATGGGTGATGGCGGCGGCTTTGTAAGATCCAGTCGCAGCCGCAACGGGCTGAAAGTGGCCGCGTTAGGGGAGGTCATGAACGGCACTTCCAAGGCGCAGGCGGTCGAGACCGAGATCAAGTTCCTTCTTCCGGACGGTGCGCACACGGCCCTGGAGACGCATACGCTGCTGCGCCTGGCGGAAACCCAGCCGCCCCGGCAGGAGATCACCACCTACTACGACACTCCAGAACAGGCGTTTCGCGGCGCGGGCGCTGCCTTGCGGGTGCGCGAAGCCGGCGGGCGGTATGTGCAGACCCTGAAGCTGCGTCAGGGAAAGAACGCCTTCTCGCGAGGTGAGTGGGAATGGGATCTCGCGAACAGCCAGCCAGATCTGTCGCGCCTGAGCGACACGCCTCTCGCAAATCTTGTTGGAAGCACCGTGCAGCCGGTTTTCTGCGCCGAGGTCAGCCGCACGGTCCGCTATCTGCGTGCCCATGGGGGCGTGGTGGAGATCGTCACGGATCTCGGCTGGCTCCAGGCAGGGGAACATGCTGAGCCGATCCGCGAAGTGGAGCTCGAGCTCAAGGAAGGTGACGCGACGGCGCTGTTCGCCGCCGCCAACTCGCTCCAGATGGCGCTGGACCTGGTCCTGGGCGCGGAAAGCAAGTCCGAGCGCGGCTGGCGCCTGGCCACGGGCTCGTCGCCGGAAGCGCTGCACGAGAAGGCACCCTCGATCTCCCCAGATGCGAGTGGATCCTCGGCCTTCCAGGACCTCACCTCGGCACTTCTGGCCAGCCTCGTCGGGAACCAGCCGGCTGCTTCCACCGGCTCTGCCGAGGGCGTGCACCGCATGCGCATCGCCGTGCGCCGGCTCCGGACAGCATTGACTCTGTTTCGTCCCCATCTCGCTCAGGAGGCAGAGGTCCAGTTCACCGAAGCGCTCCGGCGGCTGGGCCGCATCCTGGGCGAGGCGCGGGACTGGGACGTGTTCTGCTCGGAAACGCTGATGGAGGCCGGGAAGCAAGGGGTTCCGGATCCTCTGCTCCAGGCGCTCCGAAAGCCGGCCGAGGCGGAGCGGCAGGCTGCGCATGCGCGACTGCGGGAGGAGTTCGGCCAGCCGGATCTCACCCGGCTGGTGCTCGGCCTGTCGGCCTGGGCTGGGGACGCGTCTGCCCTGGTAGGCCCGGAACATGCTGGCCGCCTTTCTGAACCGGTGGCCGATGTCGCGCCCGAGCTTCTGGAGCATCTACGACGCAAGGTCAGCAAACGTGGTCGCCGGATCCGCCATCGTTCCGAGGAGGAGTTGCACGATCTGCGGAAGGCGTTGAAGCGGCTCCGCTACGCGCTCGAGCTCCTGGCACCGCTGCTCAAGAAGCGGCGGCTGAAAGCTTATCTGCACTCCTGCAAGGAGCTGCAGGAAGATCTGGGCACGATCAATGACGCGGCCATGGCCGAGATCCTGGCCAGGCGCCTGGGCGAGACAGATCCAGGTGTGCAGCCTGCCGTAGCTGCCCTGGAGAGCTGGGCGGAGGCACGGCGGACGGTCGCACTGGGTCATCTCCACCCTGCCTGGCGCGAGTTCAAGGATGCGCCGCGGCCGCGTTTCGCAAGAAAGACAATAATGGTAGAGCTTACGACAAGTACGGAGTAGTGAAATCGTCATCTTCTCTTCGCAGGAGCACTATAGATTCTCTTGTAGCCTGCCGAACGTCAGCAGAAGGCTGACGGACGGAGAGCAAAACCATGGCCACCGAGAACCAGAACTCCACAGCTAAAAACGTCATTTTCATGCTGCCTGACGGGGCTTCCGCCTCCTACATGGCAAACTACCGCTACTTCAAGGAAGGTTCTGAAGGCCCTGTCTGGGAGCCCCTGCTGAAGGGCATGGTGCAGACCGACTCCTTCAACAATCCCATCACGGACTCCGCCGCTGGCGCCAACGCCTATGCGACCGGCGTGAAGACCCGCAACGGCTCGGTCGGCGTCGACTTCTTTGGCAATGAACTGACCTCGGTGACTGACTTGGCCTCTGACGCAGGCAAGGCGACGGGCATCGTCTCCACCGCCGCCATCACCGACGCCTCGAACCCACAGCGCGGCAACCAGGCCGACATCGCCCAGCAGTACATCGGCGACAACGAATTGGACGTCGTGCTGGGTGCGGGCCGCAATCAGTTCACCACCGAGGGCGAGGGCGGCACCCAGCCCGACGGCACCGACCTGTTCGGTCTGGCCGAGCAGCAGGGCACGACCTACGTCTCGAGCGCCGAGGAACTTGCCGCCTTTGATGGCGAGCGCGTGCTCGGCCTGTTCAACGACGAGGACTATCTCGACGCCATCGGCGAGCGCCCGGCCGAGGAGCCGAGCCTGGAGCAGATGACCGAGGTGGCGCTGGATACCCTATCCAAGGACGAGGATGGCTTCGTGCTGTTCCTCGAGGAGGAGAACACCGACACCTTTGGCCACGCCAAGGACGCGGCCACCACCATGCATGCCCTGTCATCCTTCGAGGCCAGCATGCAGAAGGTGCTGGAGTTCCAGAAGGAGAACCCGGACACGCTGGTGGTGATGGCGGCTGACCACGACACGGGCGGCATGACGGTGCAGCCGAGCGCCGAGGCTTCGCCGGCCGTGTTCCGTGACTTCACGGCCACCGCCGAGGAGATGGCGGAGCAGTTCGATGCCGCCGACACCGCCTCGATCCGCGACACCGTCGCCGCGGGAACGGGTCTGACGCTGAGCGATGAGGAGATCACGGAGCTCCAGGGAAGCGAGGACACCGCTTTGGCCTTGGCGGAACTGCTGAGCGCCAAGGGTGGCGTGGAGTTCACCACCACCGGCCACACGGCGGTCGACGTGCCGATCTTCGCCACGGGTCCGGGCGCCGAGCTGTTCACAGGCGTGCAGGAGAACGCGGCCGTCGGTCAGCACCTCGCCGAGGCGATGGGTCTGGCCCTGCCGGACGACCAGCAGGATGGCGGCGCCGACCGCTTGGCCGTCACCAGCCTGTTCGACAGCGCCTTTGGCGGCATCCCGACGGTGAACACGATCCGCAACCTGGTGTCGCAGATCGGTGACGACGGGCTGGACGCTCTCGCCGACCGCTTCGCCAACCTGTGGAGCGGCCTGGACGACGCCGACTTCCTTTCGAGCGTGCTGGAGAACACGCTGGACACCGTCCCCGAGGAGGCGGATCTCGCCTATTGGACCGGCGTCCTGGAAACCAATGGCGGCGACCGTGGTGAGGTCCTGCTGGCTATCTCCGGGCTGCCGGAACACCAGGAGGCTCTTCTGGAAATCCCGGTATCGAATACGGAATTTAGCCCGATCGCCTGACCGCAGCGACACTAGCGCCTGATATTCGCCCCCCCTGGCAGTGCCAGGGGGTTCTTCTGCTTGACGGAACTGACGCCAGCACGGAACGCGGCAACATCGAACCGGTGCTGCCCGCTCAGCTGCGGTGTGTTCGGCCGGATGGCCGGCAAGGGTGCGCCACGGAGTCGGGAAATGCTGCGGCCATTCAGGGGCCAGCCTCCCGCTGCTGGGCGCGGTTGCCGTCCGTCTCCTCCGGCTGGTCCTAGAACAGGATCTGGCTGGTCGTTTCTCTGCTTGATGAGGAGCCACGTAATACCAAATCCCATTGATCAGAACCCATGAGCCCATTCGCGCAGGCCGATGGACATGATGCGCCAGGGCTGATCGAC
>NZ_QXGS01000090.1 GCF_003604215.1 Teichococcus vastitatis | reverse complement strand
CGGGAGGTTAGTAAAGACGGCTTCGAGATGCAGTTTGCCACCAATGTTTTAGGTCCGTTCCTGCTGACGGGATTGCTCATGCAAAGAATCCTGAGCGCATCAGCGCCCCGGGTGGTGAACGTCTCCTCCTACGCGCACACGATCGGCGGCCCAGTTCCGGTTGAAGATCTCAACTCCGAGCAGGGTTACAAGCCAGTCCGCGCCTACGCCAAAACCAAGCTGGAGAACATTCTCTTAACGCGCGAGCTGCAACGCCGTGCTGGTGGCAGGCTGGTGGTAACCACCTGTCATCCCGGCGCCTCGCATACCAACCTCGCGGTCAACACCACTCTTGGAATGAAGCTGACAACCTGGCTGCTGACGCCGATCATGCAAAACGCCACCGGAGGCGCAGAGCCAACGCTGATGGCCGCAACTTGGCCAGAGGCCAAGCCGGGCGGTTATTATGGACCAGGCGGCCTATGGGGGTTGCGTGGCCATCCGGTCGAGACACGGACGGCCCTCTTCGCCGACGACCGTGAAGCCGGGCATCGGCTTTTCAGTGAGCTGGAGCAGATGACGGGCATCAGCTACGAACTTTAGGCCGCCAGAGCACCAGCTGCTCCGACGGCTCTGCTCTCCAACAGCTTCTGAGGGCCGATGAGGTGTTGGCAGGTAGCGGATGAGCCGGCCCTGACATCTGCTTTCTTCCCTGTCCAAGGATGGGCAGGGCAGCAGCATCAGCCTTGTCGGGCCTGGGTCGCGAACGCGTTCAGCTGCGCCATCATCGCATCGAAGTGGCCTTCGGCCTCGGCGAAGCGCATCGAACGGACGCGCTCGACCAGGATCTCGCGCGGCGTGGGTTGCTGGGCGAACAGCGACATCACCTCGTCGGCGAAGGCGTCGAGAGGCAGGTAGCCGGGGCGGCTCTCCTGGCCTGGCGTGAGCCCGGTTTGCACAGCCGGTGGGGCGAGTTCAATCACCTCGACCCGGTCCCTCAGCACCTCACGCAGGGAGAGGGTGTAGGAATGCATAGCGGCCTTGGTGGCGTTGTAGGTGGGTGTGGCGAAGAGTGGCACGAAGGCCAGCCCAGATGTCACGTTGACGATCGCTGCTCCGGGTTGGGCGGTGAGGTGATCGATCAACGCGTTGGTGAGCCGGATTGGGCCGAGCAGGTTGGTGGTGATCGTCTGTTCCGCGTCCGTCAGGTCGCGTGACCGGTCCAGTGCCTCGAAGCGCATGATCCCGGCATTGTTGACGAGCACGTTAAGTCTCGGATGTTCGGCCAGGAGTCGCTGCGCGCAGTCGGCGACCCCGGCAGCACTGTTCACGTCGAGTTCGATCGCATGCATGTTCGGCCGCCCGGTGATCGTGCGCTCCAGGGTGTCCCGCCGCCGGCCGGCCACGATCACGGTGTTGCCACGGTCATGGAAGCGGTGTGCCAGTGCCTCGCCGATGCCGGAACCGCCTCCAGTGATCAGGATGGTGTTGCCGCTCTGGTTCATAAGCTTGCTCCTGCGTGATGGGAGCGCTCAACCTAATCACCTACACTCCGGAAGGAAGAAGGCACCCGAAATATCCATACTCACCTAAAGGAGAGCGTCACCTTGTCTCGTTTGCCCTTCAACGAACCCACCATCCAGCGAGCCCGCCGCATCGCCGAGACGATCCCGCCTGCCGAATGCGATCCTCGAGTTGAGGCGTTGGTCAATGACCTGATCGGGCGGGTAGCCGACAAATGGACCATGATCGCGCTTGAGGTGCTAGCTGAACATGGCGAGCTGCGCTTCACGCAATTCGCTCGGCAAATGCGCGGGATCAGCCAGAAGATGCTGACCCAAACGCTGCGGCAGATGGAGCGCGACGGCATGGTAACGCGCACCGTCCACCCTGTTGTGCCGCCACGGGTCGAGTACCGGCTCACGGAATTAGGCGCGAGCCTGGGCGCGGCCTTCTGTGGCGTATGGATCTGGGCGGAAGAGAATCTTGCGAAGGTCGAGGCCTCACGGGAAGCCTTCGACGCTAAAACGGAGTAGCTGGCGGCGTGTTCTCCACCAGGGAGCTAAGCACTATCTCTCAGCCCAGACAGCCTATGATCTGCTGCGCAACCGCCTCGTGCGCGGCGTGGCTGCCCACGCGCCCAGCACCTATGCGACCGCGCGGAAGCTGGCGATGCAGGGGCTGTTCCTGGCCGGCAGGTTGCGCAGCGGTCTCGGGCTCATCCCTGCGCCGAAGAAAACTGCTGGTCCATCGGTCAACCACATCTGATGCGCTGAACGGCTCCGAAACACGCCTCCAGGAGTTCCGCCACTGGAGGTGGCGATGTCGGAGGGTTGGACATGGAAGGGGACGGGCGCTCCGTGGATGCTCGGAACCTCGCACGGCATGTGGGCGGTGTTCGAGCTTCGGCCGGGCGGCCGGGCCGAGCTTCGGTACGCCCCTTTTGACGAGCAAGGCCGCCTCCTGGTCGCGCCGCTGACCATCGGCGAGTTCGCCTCTGCCGGCGATGCCAGGTTCGCGGCGGATGCTTACGAGGCGGAGGAGCCGCCGGCGCTTCCTGACGATCTGGCAGACACCCTCTTTCCTGGGGGCGGCGAGGTCGAGATCCTGGCGCCGGGTGGGTGTGCCTTTCTGCTCTCGCTCTCCGAGGAGGCGGTAACCCTTAGCCACCCTGAGGGTGACGTCAGGATCGAGTGGGCCCGCCTGAACCAGCCGCGGACATCCGGGGATGGACCTGAATACGCGCGGCCCCCGGGCCACGAGGAACCGGCGGAACTGGACCTCGCGATCATGCTCAGGCTCGTAAACCTGTTGACCGCCCAGTAAGCGCCCTTGCGTCTAGCCAGGATGGGGTGGCGCGAAGAGATGCTGGGAGGCTGGTAGTTCTCCACCCTGCACCTCACAGCGCAGCGCTGCCCCACAGCAGATCATGGGCGAACAACAAGTAGGACACCTACTCGAAGCCGTATGAGATGCCGGAGTTATCGGACAAGACTGATGGTGCTGGATGTAGGGTAGGGAGCTTCCAAGCCTTTAGGTAAGAATCCGCTTCATAACGGCCGCGCCAATTGCCGGAGGAGGGGCATGGCAGCGGCAAGAGTGAAGAAGGCCACAGCGAAACTGGTGGTGGCTTCATGATCACGCGCCAGGCGTCGGCATCGCCCGATCCAAGCGAAGGATCTTTCCACCACCCATCGCCTCGGCTGCACGGCAAAATCCTTCTGGCCAGGCAGGCTGCCGATGAGAGTAACGGTGACAGGTGAGGCGTCGGAGATGCGAGATCCGGATAGGCGCGGTCAGCGAAGCACCTTGCTGGGCGGCGGGAAGTTGCAAGGCAAATGTGTCCAGGCACAGCCGGTACGCAGCACATAAAGAATGCTGTCCATGATCAGACGCATTGGCCAGCGTCGAGGGCGCCCGGTCTTACCAAGTGGTGGCATGAAGGGCTGCACCAGCGCCCATTCTGCGTTAGTTAGGCAGGGTGCATAGGGAATGGTCCCACGCGCAAGTTGCGCGCGGACGGCGGGGATTCCCCATGGGCGGCCTCGGAAGCTTCGAACACTCCCGGAACGCACAGAACCCTCGCCGTTCACCCAGCCTCAGCCGTTATGAAGCAAGCTCTTACATGAGCCAAATCTCAGTCTGCCCGTAGGCAGGTTCCAAGTAGGAGATCGGTTCCACGTAGACAGGCTCGTCGTCATGAACCGGCTCCATGTAGACCGGTCCGACGTAGTAGACCGGCTCTGAAACTGCCGGTTCAACGTAGTAGACCGGTTCCACATAGACAGGTTCAACATAGTAGATCGGTTCCGCGAAGGTCGGACCATGGTCGATCCAGACCTCCATCTCCGCATAGGCAGGCTCGGCGAAGATGAGTGATGCCTCAGGGTACATGGTGTTTCGCTCCTCCTGGTGGGGAGAAGGCGATCAAGAGATGGCCTCGTTGTGATTGAACGTTGTTCTCATTTGGGCAGCTTGGCTCCGCACGTCGGATTGGAAGGGAAGGGCTCGACCAGCGCCCACTCGGCATCGATCACGCTCGTCGCGTAGGGCTGGGCCCATCTCGCAAGTTGCGCACGGGAGGCAGGGATACATAAGCTCCCTTCAAGGACACGCAGACGACCTGAGCCTCGAAATTGGGTTCCAGTGAGCCGTCGCTGCGACTGCCAACATAACCGGTGCGAACAGGAGATCACCTGATCTGATTGCTTCGGAACAGGTCTGTGCCTCCGGAGATCATGCCAACCGGCGAGGAAAACGGCGTCGCCCTCGACCATGTGAAAGGTTCCTGCTGCAGGTGCTGAAAGCAGTTCCGACGCATCACGGTCCAGGCAGGTCACGTTGCAAGCGAGTTAAAACTCTTTCTCTACACACGCAGGTTGTCGCGTGATCGTTTTGCCATCTTCATGGTTCTGCCATTGAACCATTTCGATCATAAAGAGATGTTTCGCCCCGAAACAAAGCTCGGCCGCAGCCACCTAG
>NZ_QXGS01000009.1 GCF_003604215.1 Teichococcus vastitatis | reverse complement strand
GGCAGCGTGCCCGGATGGTGTCCGGCCGACGCAGCAGCGCCACGGCGTTCGAACTCAAAGGGCGCGGCCCTTGGCGATGGCGAGCTCCGCCGCGTCCGGCACTGCCTCGGTGAAGTAGCCGGCCGCCTTTTTGGCATCCATCTCCACCTGCGCATCAGCGGGAATCAGCGCGTCCGGGATCGGGACGCGGGATATCACCTCGATGCCGCTCTCGATGATCGGTGCGAATTTCATGTTGCTCATGGACACCAGGCGATCGATGCGGGTGATGCCGAGCCAGTGCAGCACGTCCGGCATCAGTTCCTGGAAACGCATGTCCTGCACGCCGGCGACACATTCGGTGCGCTGGAAATACTGGTCCGCGCGGTCGCCACCTTCCTGCCGCTTGCGGGCGTTGTAGACCAGGAATTTGGTCACCTCGCCCAGCGCGCGGCCTTCCTTGCGGTTATAGACGATGACGCCGACGCCACCTTCCTGCGCCATGCCGATGCAGGCCTCGATGCCGTGCGCCAGATAAGGACGGCAGGTGCAGATGTCGGAGCCGAACACGTCGGAGCCGTTGCACTCGTCATGGATGCGGCAGGCCACCTGGGTGTGCGGCAGGCCGAGCTTCGAGGGCTCTCCGAACAGGTACACCGTCATGCCGCCGATCGGCGGCAGAAAGACGCGGAGGTCGGGCCGGGTCACCAGCTCGGGGAACATGCCGCCGGTCTGCTCGAACAGGTCGCGGCGCAACTCCGTCTCGCCGATGCCGAAGCGGGCGGCGACGCCGGGCAGGAACCAGACCGGCTCAATGGCGATCTTGGTGACGCGCACGTCGCCATTGCCCAGCAGCACCTCGCCATCCGGCAGAAGGCGGCCGTCGCGCATCGCCTGCATCAGCTCGGGCATGTTGATGTGGGCGCGGGTCACGGCGATGCTCGGGCGGATGTCCTGCCCGGCGGCCATGGCGTCGGCGAACACCTCGGGCACCAGATGGCCCCAGGGGTCGAGCGAGACGATCTTGCCCGGGTCGCCCCAGGCCGGAAATGGCCCGACCGGCACGGCCGGGCGGGTGTTGCGGAAATCCGGGCGGTGATCGGCGCGCAACTGCCCGGAGGCGACGGCCAGGGCGCGGTACAGGGCATAGGAGCCGGCATGGGTGCCGATGGCGTTGCGCGCGGCCGGGTCGGCCAGGGTGGCGATCACCGGGCCGCGCGCCAGCGGATCGGCGGCGCCCCAGGCGAGGGGCGGCGTGGCGGCGGGGCGGCGCTGCGGGTGGGAGGTCAGGATGATGGGCTTCGGGACGATGCCCTTGCCGTCGCGCAGTCGGTTCAAACCGGTCATTCGTCGCGGCTCCACCTCGGAAGGCCGCGTCTTGGAAGCGCGGCAAGCTGACGCTAGAAGAAGTCTGACCGAACGGTCAAGAATGGCGATCTGCGCATCGCCTTGCTTTCCAGAAGCTTCATGGAGTGCCTCATGCCGCAGGACACGGCAGATCCGGTCGGGGGCCGTGCTTGGCAGCGGCGGAAGCGTCTTGATCACATTCTGGCCACCGCGGAACGCGTCTTCGCCGAAGCGGGCTTCGAGGGCGCCAGCATGGCGGAGCTTGCCGCCGCGTCCGGGCTGCCCAAGGCCAACCTGCATTACTATTTCGGCACCAAGGAAGCGCTGTACACGGCGCTGCTGGACAGCATCCTCGATCTCTGGCTGTCGGCCACCGACAGCATCCGGCCGGAGGCGGATCCGGCGCAGGCGCTGGAAGCCTATATCCGCACCAAGATGCTGTGGTCCCGCAGCCGCCCCTTCGCTTCCAAGGTGTTCGCCAACGAGGTGCTGCATGGCGCGACCCATCTGCGGAGCTATCTCGCCGGGCCGCTGCGGACCCTGGTGCAGGAGAAATCCCGCGTGGTGCAGGGCTGGATCGATGCCGGCCGCATGCAGGCGATCGATCCGCCGCACCTGTTCTTCGCGATCTGGGCCATGACCCAGACTTATGCGGATTTCTCCGTGCAGATCGGCGCCGTGCTGAACCGGCCCGAACTGTTGCCGGAGGATCATGCCGCCGGAACCGACACCATCCTCCAACTGGTGCTGCGCGGCTGCGGGCTGGAGCCACAGGAACCACTTCCCGTCGCCGAGGCGGGCCGAGCCGCCGTTGCGCCGCCCCGGAGGCGGCGGCGCGGCTGAGCCCCGGGGAGGCCCGGGGGGAGGGTCAGGCGACGGCGTGCGCCGTCGGCACCGTTCGTCGCGGGGAACGCATCACCTCACGGGCCTCCGCCAGCAGCGCTTCGGCGACGCGCTGCCGCGTCGTGCCGTCGGTCACCGCGAAGGGATAGACGATGCAGAGGGACAGGTCCTCGTCCCGCGTCGGCCCTTCCACCGCCACGGCAACGCTGCCGGTTCCAGCATCCGCCTCGTTCGCCGCCGTGGCGTAGCCGGCGCGGCGGACCTCGGCCAGGCGACGCAGCAATTCCTCCTGGCTATGCAGCGCCTCGCGGCTGGCATGCAGCAGCGGCTCGGGACACAGCCGTCGCACCTCCGCGTCGCTCAGCCGCGCCAGAAGCGCCCGGCCCGAGGCCGCGGCGAAGGCGGGTAGCCTCCGCCCGACCATCATGCCGAGGCGCAGCATGCGCGGCCCTTCCTGATGATGGATCAGCCCGATCACGTCGGCGCCGTCACGGGTGCTGACGTAGCCGCCATGCCCGAAGCGCCGGCACACCCGGCTCACCGCTGCATGGGCGCGGCCAACCAGCGCCGTGTCGCGGCGATAGGCCTGGCCCAACTCGAACATCAGGATGCCGGGACGGTAGCCGCGGCGGTCCGGCAGGTTCTCCAGCAGGCCGGCATCGCGCATGCCGCGCAGCAGCCGCGAAACATTGCTTTTGGGCAGGTCGAGCAGCTCGGCCACCTCGGTGACGGTCAGGGCCTGGCGACCCGGCGAGAAGCAGCGCAACACCTGGCCGGCATTGGACAAGGTGGTCATGGTTGTTCCGCGAACAGCAACAGGAGGAAGCAGCAGCGGCACGATACGGCCGTTCGGTCAGGCGCGGAAGCCGATCCGCCGGCCGAATCCACGCTTCCCGGGCGGCCCGGATGGCGTGTTGCCCAACTGGGCGCCAGCCGCCGGGAGGCTTGCCGCTGGCTTGTGCAGACGCATAACAGGAAAACTTGCAACCGCGACGCTTCCGGCCGATTGCAGCCATCGAGCTATGTTCTGGAGGATGCGCCATGCGCCTGGGCGATCGCGAGAGCCGCAACATCGAAGACCGCCGCGGCATGGGCCGGATGGGTGGACGCGGCGGCGGCATCGCTGTGGGCGGCCTGGGCGGCGTCGCCGTCGTGCTGATCTGCCTGTTCCTCGGGGTGGATCCCTCCATGATCCTGGGCGATGGCAGCGGGGAAGCGCCGCAGACGCAGCAAAGCCAGCAGACCCGGCAGGCCGGCACGCCCGGCGGCGAGGACTCCGGGCGCCGCTTCGTGGCCCAGGTGCTGGGCGATACCGAGCAGGTCTGGAATGCCGAGTTCCAGAAGCTGGGCCGGCAATACCAGGAGCCGGCGCTGGTGCTCTATACCGGGGCCACCTCCTCCGGCTGCGGCGCGGCACAATCGCAGGTCGGGCCGTTCTACTGCCCGTCCGACCAGCGCGTGTACATCGACCTCGACTTCATGGCGCAGCTGCAGCAACGGCTGGGCGCCACGGGCGATTTCGCCGCCGCCTACATCATCGCGCACGAGGTCGGGCACCATGTGCAGAATCAGCTCGGCATTCTCGACCTGACGCGCCGGCTGCAGCAGCAGGCGCAGGACCAGGCACAGGCCAACGGCATCCAGGTGCGGGTGGAGTTGCAGGCCGACTGCCTCGCCGGGTTGTGGGCACGGCAGGCGCAGGAGGCGCGCAGTATCCTGGAGCGCGGCGACATCGAAGAAGGGCTGAACGCCGCCGCCGCCGTGGGCGATGACCGGCTGCAGCGCCGCTCCCAGGGGCAGGTGCAGCCGGAAAGCTTCACCCATGGCTCCTCGGCGGAACGGATGCGCTGGTTCCGCACCGGCCTGGAGCGCGGCGAACTGGCGGCCTGCGACACCTTCGCCGGGCTGCGCTGAACCGCCGCCGCAGGCGCTGCCCACGTCCCCGTCTTTGGCTATGATCGAGGCATGAACGCCGCTGATCCGCTCGCCGAGCCTTCCCTGGTCCTCAGCATGGGGGAACCCGCCGGCATCGGCGGCGAGATCGCCGTCAAGGCGTGGCGATCCTTGCGGCAGGGTGGGCCGGTGTTCACGTTTCTGGGTGACCCGGCGCTGCTGGGCGGGGAGCCTTGGCGGGCGGTGTCTGGTCCGGAACAGGCGGCCTTGGTGTTTCGCGACGCGCTGCCGGTGATGCCGCTGCAACTTCCGGTGCCGACGCGCCCCGGCCGGCCTGACGGACGCAACGCATCGGCGGTGATCGAGGCGATCGAGCGGGGCGTGGCGCTGTGCCGCGCTGGGCGCGCCGGCGGCCTGGTGACCAACCCCATCCAGAAGGCGACGCTGACCGGGACCGGATTCCGCCATCCCGGCCACACCGAGTTCCTGGCCGAACTGGCACCGGGGGCGGGGCCGCCGGTGATGCTGCTGGCGGCGGCCGGGCTGCGCACCGTGCCGGTGACCATTCACTGCTCGCTGCGCCAGGCGCTGGAGCGGCTAAACACCGACCTGATCCTGCGCATCGCTCGGGCCGCCGCCGCCGGGCTGCAGCAGGATTTCGGCATCGTCCGGCCGCGCCTCGCCCTGGCCGGGCTGAATCCACATGCCGGCGAGGACGGCACCATGGGCACCGAGGAGCGCGACATCATCGCGCCCGCCATCGCCCGGTTGCGGCGCGAGGGCATCGAGGCCAGCGGCCCCTACCCGGCCGACACCCTGTTCACCCCCGAGGCCCGCGCGCGCTATGACGTGGCCCTCGGCATGTATCATGACCAGGCGCTGATCCCGGTGAAGACGCTGGACATGTCCGGGGGAGTCAACGTGACGCTCGGGCTTTCGGTGGTGCGCACCAGCCCGGACCACGGCACCGCGCTCGACATCGCCGGAACCGGACAGGCCGATCCCGGCAGCCTGGTGGCCGCGCTGCGGCTCGCCGCCGAGCTGGCCGCGCATCGCCGCCGCAACCGCGCCACGCCGCATCCGCCCCAGGAGCCGACATGACACCGCCCCCGCCCCCGCTGCGTCTTTCGGTTAATGTCGACCATGTGGCCACCCTGCGCAACGCGCGCGGCGGCCAGTTTCCCGATCCGCTGGAGGCGGCGCGGCTCTGCCTGCAGGCCGGTGCGGACGGCATCACCATTCACCTGCGCGAGGACCGGCGACACATCCGCGATGACGACCTGCGGCGCATCGGCGCCGAGCCTGGCTTGCGGCTGAATTTCGAGATGGCGGCCACGGAGGAGATGGTGGGGCTGGCCACCACGCTGCGCCCCGCCGCCTGCTGCCTGGTGCCGGAAAAGCGGGCCGAGCTGACCACGGAAGGCGGGCTGGACGTCCGGGGCGCCGGCGGCTTCCTGGGTGAGGCCATCGGCCGGTTGGCTGCCGCCGGCATCGAGGTGTCGGTCTTTGTTGAAGCCGACCCGGCGCAGATCGAGGCCGCGGCCGTGCTCGGGGCCCAGGCGGTGGAGCTGCACACCGGCCGCTATGCCGAGGCTTCGCCGGCGGATCGCCCACCGCTGCTGGCCCACCTGCGCGACGGAGCCCGTGCGGCCGAGGCCGCCGGCCTGTTCTGCCATGCGGGGCACGGGCTGGACTTCACCACGGTGCGGGACCTCGCTGCCCTGCCGCAGGTGGTGGAGGTGAGCATCGGCCATTTCCTGATCAGTCAGGCAGTGTTCGAGGGGCTGCCTTCGGCTGTGCAGCGGATGCGTGAGGCGATCCGAATAGGCCGGGCGAGCATTAATTCCTAGGCACACGCATTCCGATCACGACCTAGAGAACGACAACTATTGCGGGTGTTTTTCGTTTACAGTTCGGTCAGAAAGATCACTGCGCCCAGACGGCACAAAGGTTTGCCGGGTTCTGGTCACTGGTGAGCCCCTTGCCCAAAGGGGCAAAGGTGCGTGCGAGGAGACGAGGCTTGGCGCAGATGCCCGATCGGCGCAGTCAGGCCAATGGGACTGGAAGCGGTTTCAGGCAGGCCGCCGGCAGGCTCGGGCGGCGTTTGCGCCGCTTCTGTTGGCCAGCCGAAGCGCCGCTCGCCGTCCACCTTTCGCTGCTCTGCGGAGCCCTGCTGCTGCCGGTGCTGTTGCTCACGGCCGGGTTGACCTTCGCTTATGCGGAAGCGCGCCGCGACGCATTGCGAGATCTCGCCCTGCAACATGCCGGCAGCATCCAGCGGGCGCTGGAGCAGGAGATCAGCAGCCGCGCGATGCTGCTGCAGATGCTGGCGGCGACGCCGCTGCTGCAGGATCTCGGCAGCACCGAGTTGCAGGCCGCCGCAATGCGCGCAGGCGTGCTGCTGCAGGGGCAGATCACGGTGCGCGAGGCCGAGGAAACGCTGGTTGCCGGCTGGTCCGAGCTCAACCTCGATTCGCGGGAAGAACTGGCCGCGCGGCGGTTGCTGGCACCGGTGCTGTCGGACCTGATGGCGCCCGAGGACTCCCCCGGCGGCTATGTGCTGCGGCTCACCGTGCCGGTGGTGCATGATGGCTCCCTGTCGCAGGTGCTCAGCCTGACTATGAGCCCCCAGGTGGTTCAGCGACAGCTTGCCGAGGCCGGTCTGCCAAAGGGCTGGGTGGCCGTGGTGGTAGACAGCAACCGGCGCGTCATCGCCCGGTCGGCAGCATCGGAACAGCTGATCGGCCGAAGGATTTCGGAAGCGGCTCAACGGGCCACCGCTGCTCCCGCGGGCTGGTGGACCACCCGCAGCCTCACCGGAGAGGAGGTGACGCTGGCGCATGTGCAGGCGGCGGGCCTGGGCTGGCGCGTCGGCGTGATGGTGCCAACCCGCATCGCCGAGGCGCCGCTGCGCCGCTCCCTGGCGGGCTTCGGCATCGGCGCGGCGGCAATGGCGACACTGGCGCTCGGCCTCGCCTATCTGTTCGCGCGGCGCATCGCCCGCCCGGTGCACAAGGCGGCCTGGGCCGCGCGCCAATTGGCCCAGGGCGAGCGCCCGCCGCCGGTCGACACCCCGGTGCGCGAATTGTCTGAGGTCGGCACTGCGCTGACCGAGGCGGCGCCCAGCCTGGAAGCGCGCGGCCGCGATCTCGTGGCCAGCGAGGCGAGGCTGACCCGCGCCGTTGGCGCAGCGCGCATGGCAACCTGGGAATGGGACTGCGCCACGGACACCCTGAGCGGCTCGGCGGGGCATGAGGCACTGTACAACGTGGCGCCCGGCAGCATCGCCTCCTTCGCCGGGGCGATGCAGGCAATCCTGCCGGAAGACCGCGCCACGGTGCGGGCCGCGGCGGAAGCGGCGTTCGATCCCGCCGGCAGCGGCCGGTACGAGGCGCAGTTCCGGGTGCTGGATCCCGCTGGCGGCGAGCGCTGGCTGCAAAGCCAGGGGGCGGTGGTGCAGCGCCGGCCAGATGGCCATCCGCTCCGGGTGAGCGGCGTAGTGATGGACGTGACCCAGGCGCAGCATGCCGCGGAGCGCGAGCGGCGCCTCACCCGGGAGGTCGATCACCGGGCGCGCAACATCCTGACGGTGGTGCAGTCGGTGCTGCGGATGAGCCGCGGCGACGACACGGAAGCCTTCCTGGACTCCGTGAAGGGACGGGTGGACGTGCTGGCCCGCGCCCATACCCTGCTGTCGCGCAACCGGTGGAACGGCGCGGACCTGCATGAGCTGGTGAAGGATGCGCTGGTGCCGCAGAGCATCGCCGCCTCTGTCATGTTGAACGGCCCGCCCATCGCGCTGGCGATGACTGCGGTGCAGCCGCTGGCCCAGGTGCTGCACGAGGTGGTCGTGAATGCACGACGCCACGGGGCATTGTCCGTGCCCGGCGGACAGGCCTCGCTGCGCTGGCAGCGCGAGGGCGGCGAGCTGGTGCTGCACTGGCAGGAGAGTGGCGGGCCGCCGGTCCAAGGCGCGCCGCGGCCCGGCTTCGGCCTGCGGGTGCTGGAGAACACCACGCGCTGGCAGCTCGCCGGCACGGTGGAGATGCACTGGGAGCGTGGCGGGCTGGCCTGCGACCTGCGGCTGCCGGAGCGGACGATGCGGCACCGGGACATCTGCCCGCCGCCGCCGGTCCCGGCCTGGCCGCTGCAGCCGCCGCCGAAGGCCGGACCGCCGCCCCTGCCGGAGCGGGGACAGCGGCCCTAGACTGGAGCGCAGCCGGGCGGACGTGCCAGGCAGCGCGCCGGGAGATCGCCCTGGCCGCGGCTCCGCAGGCCCACCAGGGTGAACGGAAGCCGCCTCAGAGCGGCTTCAGCCCGGCCTCTATCTCCGCCCGGCGCGATTCGAGGAAGGGCGGCAGGGCGAGGCGCTCGCCCAACGCCTCCCTGGGTTCGTCGGCGTCGAAGCCGGGGCCGTCGGTGGCGATCTCGAACAGGATGCCGCCCGGCTCCCGCACATAGAGCGAGCGAAAGTAGTAGCGGTCCACCGGGCCGCTGGAGCGCAGCCGGAACTGGTTGAAGCGATCCGCCCAGGCGCCGTAGTCCTCGTCCGGGATGCGGAAGGCGACGTGGTGGACGCTGCCGGCACCGGGCCGGTGCGGCGCCAGATGCGGCTCGACGCGGACATGCAGCTCGGCCGAGGGGCCGCCCTCGCCCATCTCGTAGACCTGGACCTGAACCGGCGCCGGTCCCAAGGCCTCGTAGGTGCGGCCGCGGCGCATCGCCATCACCTCGGTCGCGAAGGCGTCCGTGCGGCGAAGGTCAGGCACGCTCATGGTGATCGGGCCGAGGCCGCGGATCTGCATTGCCGCCGGCACCGGGCTGCGCATCCAGGGATGGGCCGGGCCGGCGCCGCCATCATCCACCAGCGCGAGGCGCTGGCCTTCCGGGTCCTCGAACTCCAAGGTCAGCCGGCCATCCACGCTGCGCACCGGCTGCGCCGCGACGCCATGCTCGGCCAGCCGCGCCGCCCAGTGCTCCAGCGCCTCGCGGCCGGCGACGCGCAGGCCGGTGCGGGTGACGCTGTGGGTGCCCCGCGTTTCGCGCTCCACCGGCCAATCGAAGAAGGTCAAGTCGGTGCCGGGACTGGCCTCACCATCCGCGTAGAACAGGTGGTAGGCGCTGGTGTCGTCCTGGTTCACCGTCTTCTTCACCAGCCGCATGCCGAGCACGCGGGTGTAGAAATCGTGATTGCCGCTGGCATCCGCCGTCACGGCGGTGAGATGGTGGATTCCGTGCAACTGCATCGCTGCCTCCTGTTGCCATGCGGCCGCGCGAAAGAGCGGGTGCTCTTTCGCGCTGCGCGCTCATCCGCGGCCCTTGACAAGGGCGGCGGTGATCTCGGCCACGTGGCGTCCCTGGAACTTCGCCATCTCCAGCTCATCGGTCGAAGGCTGGCGGGAGCCGTCGCCATTGGCGATGGTGGTGGCGCCATACGGGGTGCCGCCATTAACGGTGCTGATGTCGGTCAGCCGCGTCTCGGAATAGGGCAGGCCAACGATGACCATGCCGAAATGCATCAGGTTGACAATGGTGGAGGTGATGGTGGTCTCCTGGCCGCCATGCTGGCTGGCGGTCGAGGAGAACACCGAGCCCACCTTGCCCACCAGCTTGTTCTGGAACCACAAGCCGCCTGTCTGGTCGAGGAAGCTGGCCATCTGCGAGGTCATGCGGCCGTAGCGCGTTGGCGTGCCGATGATGATGGCGTCGTAGTCCGGCAGTTCCTGTACCGTCGCGATCGGCGCCGCCTGGTCGAGCTTGAAATGGGCGGCCCGGGCAACTTCCAGCGGCGCCGTCTCGGGCACCCGCTTCACCACCACCTCGGCGCCGGGCACGGCGCGGGCACCCTCTGCCACGGCGTTCGCCATGGTCTCGATATGGCCGTAGGAGGAATAGTAGAGAACGAGGATCTTGGTCACGCGTGGGCTCCTGGATCTGCGGGGCGGTTCAACTGCGGATAAGGTGCGTTCTTCCCGCGGGATCGACAACCACTTGCGGGGAAACGGAGCGTTCGCTAATCGCGAACGATGCGGCCGGACCCGGAAGCCCTGGCAACCTTTGTGCAGGTGGTGGACAGCGGCAGCGTCACCGCCGCGGCGGCGCGTCTCGGCCTCGCCAAATCAGCGGTCAGCAAGCGCGTGGCTCAGCTGGAAGCCCAGTTGGCCACCCAGTTGCTGCACCGCGCGCCGCGGCATGTCTCGCCCACGGACAGCGGCGCGCTGCTCTACGAGCGGGCCCGCGCCCTGCTGGCGCAGCTCGACAGCGTTGCCGACGAGCTGCTGGCCCGCAGCGGGGCGCTGCAGGGCGCGGTGCGGCTGGCGGCGCCGTTGTCCTTCGGCATCCGCTATCTCGGGCCGATGATCACCGACTTTATGCGGCGCTACGAGGGCATCGAGGTCACACTGGACCTCGACGATCGGCATGTGGAGCTGATGTCGGGCGGCTATGACCTGGCGCTGCGCAGCGGGCGGCTCGGCGATTCCGACCTGCGCGCCCGCCGCCTCGGCACCAGCCGCCGGGCCCTGTGCTGCAGCCCTGGCTACGCCGAGCGCCGCGGCCTGCCGGACCGCCTGGAAGCGCTGCATGCGCATTCCTGCCTGGGCTACACCAACACCACCGCCGGGCATCTCTGGCGCTTCCGGCGTGCCGGAAGCCGCGAGGAACGCTCGCTCACCCTGCGCGGCAGGCTGGCGGCCAACAGCGGCGAGGCCCTGCTACAGGCGGCCTGCGCGGGCCTGGGGCTGGTGGTGCTGCCGACCTTTCTGGTTTCGGACGCGGTGCATGCCGGCACTCTGCGCCCGGTGCCGCTGCCGGGCTGGGAACCGGTGCCGGATAGCATCCAGCTGATCTATCCCCCGACCCCGTCGCTGCCGCTCAAAACCAGGGCGCTGATCGAGCACCTGGCCGAGCGCATCCGAGAACCCTTCGGCTGGGATGCGCCATTCGCCCCTTTTCAGGAGGCCGCCGGAGGGCTGTAACGGCGGTCCTTCCCTTCCGCGCAAAGGAGTTGGTCGATGCCCGAGACCCCGCACCCCCTCGACCCCGAGGTGCTCGCCGCCCAGGCGCTGATGCGCGAGGCCGGGGTTGCCAATGGCGACATCCTGAATCCGGATCTGGCCGCCGCGCGCGCCGCCACGGCGCGCTTCCAGGCCTTTCTGAACCAGGGCGGCCCGGAGGTGACGTCGAGCGAGCACCACATCGATGCCACCCCGCCGCTGCGCCTCCGGCTGTACCGGCCCGCAGGCGCGGAAGGTCCGCTGCCGGTCTATCTGCACATCCATGGCGGCGGCTTCGGCTTCGGCGGGCTCGATACGCTGGATCGCTGGAAGCGCGAGATCGCCGCCGAGGCCGGCATCGCCGTGGCCGGCCTGGACTACGCGCTGGCACCGGAACATCCCTTCCCGGCCGCCATCGGGCAGGTGATGGCCGCGCTGCGCTGGCTGCGCGAGGATGCGGCCGCGCTGGGCATCGATGGCGACCGGCTGGCGATCGGCGGCGATTCGGCCGGTGGCAACCTGGCCCTCGGCGCGCTGCTGCGGCTGCGCGATGCGGGGGCGCCCATGCCGCGGCTCGGGGCGATCATCTACGGCATGCTGTCCACGCGGCACGACACATCCTCGCACCAGCGGTTCGGCGGCGGCGAGTACGGCCTGTCCACCGCGAAGCTGGAACGGTTCTGGAACAACTACCTGCCCGATCCCGCCCTGCGCGAGGCGCCGGAGGCGGCGCCGCTGCACGCCGATCTGGCGGACCTGCCGCCCCTGCTGCTGCAGGCGGCGGCGCTGGACCCGCTGCTGGACGATTCGCTGACGCTCGACCAGCGGCTGGAGGCGGCGGAGGTGCCGCACGCCCTCACCGTCTATGAGGGCGTGCCGCATGGTTTCATCGCGCAGACCGGCTTCCTGTCCAAGGCCCGCGCAGCGCGGGTGGAGCTAACGGCGGCGCTGCTGCGCGCGCTGCGCTGACGCGTCAGCGCAGCGCCTGCTCCAGGTCGGCCAGGATGTCGGCGGGATCTTCCAGCCCGACCGAGAGCCGGAAGGTGCCCTCTCCCGTCCAGGCCCGGTAGGCGGCAGCCTGCGCCCCCTCCAGCCCGAAGGAGGAGCGCAGGATGTCATCCGTCGGGATGTGGAACAGCAGGCTCTGCGTCTTGCCGAGCGACACGGCGTAGGTCACCACCCGCAGCCGCGCCGCCAACTGCCGCGCCAGCGCCTTGTCGTCATCCGCCGCGAAGCACACCATGCCGGAGAAGTTACGCATTTGCCGCCGCGCCAGCTCATGCTGCGGGTGGCTCGGCAGGCCGGGCCAGTAGACGCGTCGCAGACGGGGATGCGCTTGCAGGTAGCGCGCCACCTCCCCCGCATTGTGCTGGTGCAGCGCCATGCGCGCCGGCAGGGTTTCCAGGCCGCGCAGGATCAGCCAGGCCGCGAAGGGGCTGATCGCGCCGCCGACATGGATCAGCGCTTCCCGCCGCAGGGCGGCGACGGCATCAGCGCGGCCGATCACCGCACCGCCCAGCGCATCGCCGTGGCCGCAGGCATATTTGGTCAGTGAATGGACGACCCAGTCGGCGCCCAGCTCCAGCGGCCGCGTGGCCACCGGCGTCGCCATGGTCGAATCCACCGACAATTCGGCACCGCCGCGATGGGCGATCTCCGCGAGGGCGGCGATGTCGGCCAGGCGCAGGATCGGGTTGGCCGGAGTTTCGGCATGCACCAGCCGGGTTTCCGGCCGCATCGCCGCGGCCACGGCGCCAAGGTCCGACATGTCCACCGCGGTGACCAAGACACCGAAGCGGCACAGCGTTTCCCGCGCGAACTCGGCGACGCCGGCGTAGCAGACATCGCTGATCACCAGGTGTCCGCCGGCGCCGAGGCGGTGCAGCATCAGCCCCGATGCCGCCGCCATGCCGCTGGCGAAGGCGAGTCCCGCCTCGCCGCCTTCCAGCGCCGCCAGCCGCTGCTCCAGCAGCGCCACGGTGGGGTTGCCCCAGCGGGTGTAGAAGAGCGGCGCCTCCGCGCCCAGATCGGCCGCCGAGAAGCCCACCGCGTCGGGGTTGGTGTGGAAGCTGGTGGCGGCCACCAGGGACGGCGTCAGCGGCTCGCCGGGGCGGCGTTCGGGCGCGGCGGCGTGAATGGCCTGGGTGGCTTGGCGCATGGTGCTTCTCCTCTGCGGCCGCGGGGCGGCGTCAGCTCCGGGCCGGCTTGTGGCCGTGCGATACGTCCGGCGTGCCGCGGAACAAGGACATGTGGGTGTGGGTGGCGACCCAGGGATCGCCCACGGCCTCGCGCGCCAGGGACACGGTGGTGCGGCCGCGCCGGTCGAACGGGCTGCCATCCGGCGCGTAGCCGGTCGAGTCCCAGATGCCGAGGCCCACGGCGAACAGACGGTCCGGCGAGACCAACGCCTTCACCTCCTCCAGCCGGAAGATGAAGCCGTCAATGGTGCCCCAAACCCTGCGCCACTGGTTCTGCTCGGTGTGCTCGCGCCCGTACACGAAGTCGCTGAAGGTGCCGAAGGCCAGAAAATCCTCGGCGAACAAGGGCCGGGCGGCGACGAAATCGACGGCACGGACATGCGCAGACAGGTCGCGGAACCAGGCCACCACCTTTGCATGGTCTTCGGGATCAACGGGCGCGGCGGCCTGGATGCTCATGCGGAACTCCTGTTACGGCGGAGGGGACGATTTTGCGGCTTGCCGCCGGGGGGCATCGGCCGATCATGCACGCAGTGCAGACCGGAACAAGGATGCCCCGCATGATCGCCGCCGATGTCGCCGCCCGCATCACCGCCGAGGTCGATCGCGCTTTCGAGGCGCAGCTCCGCACCACGCTGGAGTTCTCCGCCCTTCCCAGCACGCGCGGTGCCGAAGGCCCGGCGCAGGACATGATGGCCGGCCTGCTGCGCGGGCGCGGCTACGAGGTCGATGACTGGCGCATCGACATGGCCGAGCTGGTGCCGCTGCCCGATTGCGGCGTCATCGCGCATGATTTCAGCCGCGCCCGCAGCGTGGTCGGCACGCTGCGCCCAGCGCGCGAAACCGGCCGCTCGCTGATCCTGCAGGGGCATTGCGACGTGGTGCCGGCCGGGCCCCTCGACATGTGGCAGACGCCGCCCTTCCGCCCCGAGATCCGCGACGGCTGGATGTATGGCCGCGGTGCCGGCGACATGAAGGCCGGCACTATCGCCGCGCTGCATGCGGTGGATGCGATCCGCGCCGCCGGGCTGGCGCTGCGCGGACGGCTGCATTTCCAGTCGGTGATCGAGGAGGAGAGCACCGGCGTCGGCGCATTGTCCACCTTGCAGCGCGGCTACCGCGCCGATTGCGCCTTGCTGCCCGAACCCACCGGGTTGCGGTTCAACGGCGTCTGCGTCGGCGTGATCTGGTTCCGGCTGAAGGTGCGGGGGGAGCCCGTGCATGTGTCGCATGCCGGCGAAGGGTCCAACGCGATCAAGGCAGCCTATCACCTGATCCAGGAACTGGAACAGCTCGAGGCGGAATGGAACCGCCGCGCCGCGAGCGACCCGCATTACGCCGCGGTTTCGCATCCGCTGAACTTCAATCCCGGCATCATCCATGGTGGCGACTGGGCGTCCTCCGTGCCCGCCTGGTGCGAGGTCGATTGCCGGATCGCCGTGCTGCCCGGCTGGGACGTGGCGGCATGCCAGGCGGAGATCCTGGACTGTGTGGCCCGCGCCGCACGCGGCCATGCCTTCCTCGCCAACAACCCGCCGGAGGTGGAATGGACCGGCTACCTGTCGCACGGATACGCGCTAGAGCCCGACAGCCCTGCGGAGGCGGTGATGCGCGCGGCGCATGAGGCGGTGTGCGGCGAGCCGATGCAGCAGCGCGTCTCCACCGCCTTGAATGACGCGAGGTTCTACACCTTGTATTATGGCATTCCGGCCTTCTGCTACGGGCCGCTGGCCGAGAAGGTGCATTCCTTCAACGAGCGCGTCAGCCTTGATTCGATCCGTGCGACGACCAAGGCCATCGCGCTGTTCGCAGCCGATTGGTGCGGCGTCGAGGAACCGGGCTGAGCGTCCGTCACTGCGGCTCGAACTTAGCGAGCCGCAGCAGCGCGGCATTGCGCTCCAGATCGGAGGCGATGAACCGCTCGACCTCCACGAGACTTTCGCGCACGGGCTCGAAGCCCTGCTCGGCGAGGCGGTGCAGGATGGCCGGCTGGTGCAGCCCTTCCACGATGGCGGCGTTGAGCCGGGCGGCGACCTCCTCCGGCACGCCGCGCGGCGCCCAGACGCCGTACCAGGATTCAAAGGCGAAGCCGGGCAGGCCGGATTCCGCCAGGGTTGGCAGTTCCGGCGCCAGCGTGCTGCGGCTGGCGGTCGCAATACCGAGGCCCCGGACCTGCCCGCCGCGGATCATCGGCAGCGTCGCCAAGACCGGGTCGAACATCAGCGGCACGTTGCCGGCCGCCACATCGGTGAGTGCCGGGGCGGAGCCGCGATACGGCACCACTTCGATCTGGGTTCCCGCCAGGCGGTTGAACTCGATGGAGGCCAGATGGCCGGCGGCGCCGAGGGAGGAGGTGGCGAAGGACCACCGTGCCGGATCGGCCTTGGCCGCGGCGATCACCTCCGCGACGCTGTTCTCCGGCCGCCGCTTGTCCAGCACCAGCACGCAGGGCCCGCGCGCCGTGCGGGCGATGGGCCGGAAGTCGGCGACCGGGTCATAGGGCACGGACCGCATCACCTGCCGCGCCATCGGGTGGATCGAGGCGGAGCCCATGAGGGTGTAGCCATCCGCCGGCGCCTGGAGCACCGCCTGCCCGCCCACCGTGCCGGAACCGCCGGAGCGGTTCTCTACCACCACCGTGACCCCAAGCCGCTCCTGCAGCACCTGGGCGGCGAGGCGCGCCATGGCATCGGTCGCGGCGCCCGGCGTGTAGGGCACCACCATGCGGATCGGCCGGGCCGGCCAGGCCGGCTGCGCCCGCACTGCCGGGCTGGCCAGCAACGCCGCGCCGGCGCCGAAGCGCAGCATCGCACGCCGTCGCAGCGATGGGCCTGCCATGTCCAGCACGGCCCCGCTACTCAATGCGTGCCTGCCGCGGCGTCGTGGCGGCGGGCCCGCTCGACCACCAGGCCTGCCACGCGCGCAGCCTCCGCCGGGCTGCTGAAGCGCGCGCCCTCCAGATCATCCACAACAGGGTCGATGGCCTTGAAATGCCAGCCCGAGGGACCGGCCACGGCCACGCCAACGAAGCGGCCGCCAATAGCAACGGGACGGGAAGCGATCATCGCGGAAAACTCCAGCGCCGGAGTATCCACCCGGCAGAATCGTTGAACCAACGGAAATGCTGTTGTGGACAGCGTCAACAGCAGCACATTCGGTTCGTGATCGGAGCATCCTGGCGCATCCCGCCCCTCACGGGAGCGGCGCCAGAGCGCTTTAGCATTTGGTGTCGCGGTGCAAGCTGCATGGGTCAAATCCCCGCGGAGTGGAAGGCCACTCGGTTGAACGGGGATAATCCACCATGGAACCGTGCGTTTTGCAATAAAATAACTGGGGTAGCAGGTGGTTTACCTTGCTGGTTCCACCGGCCGGGTTTCAGGCATCGCCAGCGCCGCCAGAAGGGTGCACAGCAGGCCAACACTGCCCAGCATGGCGAAGGCCATGGACGGGCTGCTCCATTCCGACACCAGCCCGGCAAGGCTGTTGCTGATGGTGGCACCGATGCCGACGCACAAGCCGAAGAAGCCCATGCAAAGGTTGAACCGGTTGGTGCCGCGCGTCAGGTCGGCGGCGAGCAGCGGCAGCATCACGTTCAGGGTGGCTGCGCTGAAGCCGTCGAGCGCCTGGATCAGCACCAGGGCATATGGCTGTTCCACCAGCGCCAACAGGGCGCCGCGCAAAGGCAGCATGCTGAAGCCCAGCACCAGCACCAGCCTGCGGCCGCGCTGCTGTGCCAATCGTCCCACCCAGGGCGAGATGCTCGCCACCACCAATTGCGGCACCACCAGGCAGGCCGCGATGATCAGATTGGCTTCCTCGCCGGTGACCCGCGTCACCGCGGCCCCCGCGAGCGGCAGCATCGCCGCGTTGGACAGGGTGAACAGCATGGCACAGGCGGCGAAGACCAGCACTCCGCGATCCGCCAGCAGGTCACGAAACCGCCCTTCGCGTGCCGCGGTCTGTGGCCGCACCACCCGCATGTCCTCGGCCCGGATGCGGCTGAGGGCCAGCAGGCTCGGCACGGTCAGTGCCGCGGTGAGCCAGAACACCGAGGCCGATGACAGATAGGTCCCGATCAGCCCCATCACCCCGGCCGCCACGGCGCCACCGAGCGAAGCATAACGGGCATTCCGCCCCAGCCGCTCGCCCAGCGCCTCCCGCCCCACCAGGGCCAGGCTGATCGCCGCAATGGAGGGGTTGAGGATGCAGCTGGCGAAGCCGTGCAGCACCTCGGAGGTCAGCACCGGAAGGCGTGACGGAAACGCCGCCAGCAACACCGCCGACAGGGCGATGGCCACCAGCGCCAGCAGCGCCATGCGCCGCTTGTCGTGCGCCGCATCCACCATCATGCCGGCGGGCACCTGACTCAGCATCGCGGTCAGAGTGCCCAGGCTGAGGGCGAAGCCGATCTGCACCTCACTCCAGGCCTGAGTGGTCAGGTAAACCGCCACGAACGGACCGAAGCCGGTCTGCACATCGGCGACAAAGAAATTCAGCCAGTCCAGGCTACGCTGGCTGCGGCGGGAAGGCTGCATCCGCCGCGTCAGCCCGGCGGCGCGGGCGTGGTCGCCAGCACCGCATCCTTGCCATCGCGATAATCGGGAAAGTTTTTGAGCTGGTCCCGGCTGAGCCCGAGCAAGATGCCGTTCTTGGTGAAACTCAGCACCGACCAGCTGACCGCCAGCCGCCGCTTGCCCACCCCCAGGAAGCCACCATAGTCAAGCACCGCGCCGACCGGCTTGCCGGCAGGATCGACCAGAACGTTGACGATCTGCCCGACCACGATGTCGCCCGGGTTCTTCACCTCATTGCCCAGAATCTTCACGAAGGCATCGACCGGCAGCGTATCGCGGCCCGCCGGCGGCACCTCATCCGGCGCCTCCTCGGACGAGGGTGCCGGGGCGGCCCCCAGCACCACCGCCATCAGGAGAGGCAGCCAGCAGACCCTGCCAGCCAGACGAATCGATGTGGACATCTGCAATCACTCCCGCTCGATGGAATGGCGCACGGCCTTTGCTGCGCTGCAAGGCCAGGGTTCTGCCGCAGAACGGTGGCCCGGCACCAGCCTAACGGCAAGGCCGCCTCAAGGTTGGCTCGCGGCCGAACAGCCGCCGCCGATGCCGCCCGGGCGCTGCGATGTTGCTGAACCGCCGCGGCGTTCCTGCCACAGCAAGGGATTTCCGCGACGGGGAGCCGCGCGGGGACTTCACGCCGGGCACCGGCTGTGCTTTGGCTACCGCACAGACTCCGAAAGGCGAGACCATGTCGAAGAAGTTCCTGGCCGATACGATCCAGAAGTCCATCGAGATCACCGGCGTCGGGGCCACCGCCCTGGCCGGCGATATCATCGAGGCCATCAAGGCGGAGATCGTGCAGACCGGCCGCTTCACCATTCCGGAGTTCGGCGCCTTCTCCGTGCGTGAAACACCGAAGCGCACCGCGATGAACCCGCGCACCGGCGAGAAGGTGGCGGTGAAGGCCGGCGCCACGGTTCGCTTCAAGCCGTCGCCGGCGCTGCGCGACGCCGCGCACGCTGCCCTGAAGAAGAGCAAGCGCAAGGCCGCCAAGGCAGGCTGAGCAGCCTGCGCAGCCGCCAGGCACCATGCCTGGCGGCTCAGCGCACCGGCAGCAGCAGGGCGAGCTGCTCGGCCAACTCGGCCTGCCGAAACGGCTTGCGCAGCAGCGGGTAGGTGGCCGGCCCGTTGCCGCCATCGGCATAGCCGCTGAGCAGCAGGATCGGCAGTGCGGGGCGCTGCGCCCTTACCTGATCCGCCAGCTTCCGCCCGTCCATGCCGGGCATCATCTGGTCGGTGATCAACAAATCGATGTCAGGCCGTGCTGCCAGCTGGGCCAGAGCGCCATCGGCATCCGTGACGCCCAGGCTGCGATGGCCCAGCGCGTCCAGAATGCCGACCGTCACGGCGCGCACCTCCGGATCGTCATCCACCACCAGCACCTGCAGCGGCCTCATGGGCCGTTCCTGCCCGTGCGGCGGCGCAGACGGTTTCTCCGCGGCGGATTGCGCGCGGGGCAGCAGCATCTCCACCGTGGTTCCGTGGCCCTCGCGACTGGTGATCAGGGTGGTGCCACCGGATTGCCGCGTCAGCCCGTACACCATCGAGAGGCCGAGCCCGGTGCCCCGCCCCACCGCCTTGGTGGTGAAGAATGGCTCGAAGGCCTGAGCCATCACCTCGGGCGGCATGCCGGAGCCGGTATCGGTCACCGCGATTCCGATGTAATCCCCTTCGGCCAGGTCCGGCATCTCGGCGCGGGACAGCCGCAGGTTGCGGGTCGAGACGGTGATCTGGCCGCCTTCCGGCATGGCATCGCGGCTGTTGATGCACAGGTTCAGCAAGGCCAGGCCCAGTTGCTCGGGGTCCACCAGCGCCGGATGCAGCCCGGCCGCGAGCTCCTGGCGCAGCACCACCTTGTCGCCCAGGCTGCGTAACAGCAGGTCCTCCATCTCGGACACCAGACGATTGATGTCGCTCGGGCGCAGCTGCAGCTGCCGCTTGCGGCTGAAACTCAGCAGGCGCTTTGTCAGTGCCGAGCCCCGCTCTGCCGCCGCCACGGCATTGCTGATCATGCGCGCCTGGCGCGGATGCGGCAGGTCGCTCGCGGCCAATAATTCCAGGCTGCCCAGGATGGCCGTCAGGAGATTGTTGAAGTCATGCGCCACGCCGCCGGCCATGGTGCCCAGCGCCTGCATCTTCTCCGCCTGGTGCAAGCGCTCCTCCAGCAGGCGCTGTTCGGTGATGTCGCGCTCGATGGTGGCCAGGCAAGTGACGTGGCCGTCAGCGCCACGGACCGGAATGCGCGCTACCCGGACCCAGCGCGTGGCACCGGCGGCATCCTGGCGCTGCTCCACCTGTTCCGTTTCATGGCCGTTGCGCAGTGCCGCGAGATCCTCCGCCGAGAGCGGCACCGTGAGCTGGGTCAGCGTCTCCGGCGTGCCGCCGAGCAGCGCCGCCTTGGCCTTGTTCATGCGGATGAAGCGGCCCTGCCAGTCCCGGAACGACATCGCATCGTTTGTCGTTTCCATCACGCCGCGCAGCAGGGACCGCTCCGTGTCCAGGGCACGGGCAAGCCGGAAACGTTGCACGGCGCTGCGGATCATGGTGAGCAGCGCCATGGGCTCCCACGGCTTCGGCGCATAGCCGGCGATGCGGCCGCGATTCACCGCTCCGATCACCGCCTCCAGATCGGCGTAGCCGGTCAGCAGCAGCGCCTCGGCCGCGCAGATCTCGCGCGCCTGGGACAGGAACACGTCACCCGTCATGCCCGGCATGCGCTGGTCGGAAACGATCACCTCCACCAGCGGCTCGCCGGGCAGCATCTGCAGCGCCTCGGCACCGGAACCGGCGGTGAGCACGTGGAACTCAGTCTCCAGAAGGTCCGACAGAGCCACCAGGATCTCGGCCTCATCGTCGACGAGCAAGAGCGTGGGGCGGGCCTCGGTCACGGTTCACGGTTCCAGATTGGTGGGAACCGATACCACGAAACACGCCCCGCCGTCAGGGCTCTCCCCCACCGTGATGGTGCCGCCATGCGCCTGGATGACAGTATAGGCGATGGCGAGGCCGAGGCCGGTTCCGGCACCCACCGGCTTGGTGGTGAAGAACGGCTCGAAGACGCGCTCCCGCAACTCCGCGGGAATGCCCGGGCCGCTGTCACCGATGGCGATGCGGTAATGCTGTGCGTCGCTCTCGGTCCGGATCACGATGCGGCCGCGGCCCACGATGGCGTCGGCGGCGTTGCTCAGCACGTTCATCACCACCTGATTCAGGAGTGTCGGCGAACAGCGCAGCTCCGGAACCGCCTCGAACTGCCGCAGCACGGTGATGCGCTCGCCCAGCTTGTGCGCCAACAGGGCCAGCACCGTTTCCACCGCGTCGGGAACGTTGACGCGCTGGAACGCGTCGTCCGAACGCGAGAATTTGCGCAGCCCGGCTACTAGCTCCTCGATGCGGCGCAGACCCAGCGTCATGGAGCGCGAGCGGCTCAGCGCCTTCTGCAGCAACGGCTGAACCTCGGCCTCCCCCGGCAGCAGCGACTGCATCTGGTCCAGCAGCCGTTCCACCGTGCGCTGATGCGCCAGGATAAAGGCCAGCGGATTGTTGATCTCGTGCGCGATGCCCGCCACCAGCTCGCCGAGCGAGGCCATCTTCGCCGATTGCACCAGCTTGGTCTGGGTGTCGCGCAGCTGGCGGTTGGCTTCTTCCAGCTCTCCATTGGCCTGGGCCAGCGCCTCCGCCAGCGCCGCCTTGGCCTGCGCCGCCGCCGCCTCGGCCAGGGCACGCTGCACCGAACTCTCGCGCTCGCGGATCTCCTCCGCGGCGCGGCGGTCCTCATCCTGCAGCATCTTCCGGCGCAGCGCGGCGCGGACGCGCATGGTCAGCAGCCTGGGTTCCGCGACGCCGGGCACCATGTCGTCGGCGCCGGCCTCGAATACCTGTGCCAGGGCCTCGCGCTCCGCGCCATTGTCGGTGCCCAGGGCGACGATCTGGAAGCCGGCCGAATCCCCGGCCAGCGTCGCCGCGCCACGCAGCCCGTTCAGCCGCGCACACACGGCGGCCCCGTTGTAGCGCGTGCCGAGAACGTTGATCAGCACGCAATCCCAGTCCAGCGGCCGCGCCGCGACGGCTTCCAGGCCGGCTTCCGCATCCGCCTCGGCGCGGACCACGTAGCCTTCGCGCCTCAGCAGGCCGCTCAGATAGGTGCGGAAGGTGGCGCTGTCGTCGATCACCAGGATGTTGGCCCGGCGGAAGGCCGCGCTGCCGCCGCCATGCTCGCTGGCGGCGGTCACGGCACGGCGCCGCAGCAGCGCGCGGATGCGCAGCAGCAGCAGGTCGTGGTCGGCGGATTTCGGCACATAGGCATCGGCGCCGCTTTCCAGCCCCTGCCGCTCCAGGTCGCCCTCGCGCGCTTCGGTCAGCATCAGCACGGGGATCGAACGGGTGCGGCTGTTGAGCCGGATCTGGCGCGCCAGCTCGTCGCCGTTCATGCCGGGCAAATGGAAATCGGCGATCACCAGGGCGGGCAGCGAAGCGTTCAGCGCTTCCAGGGCCAACTCGGCGGTGCCGGCACAGGTGACGCGGAAGCCTTGCGCTTCCAGCATCCGGCGCATCTGCAGGGCCTGGGTTTCGGAATCCTCGACCAGCAGGACCCGTATCGCCTGCCGCTCCGACAATCCGCTCATGCTATGGCCTCCCGCACCACCGCCAACAGGTGGGGACCAATCAGCGGCAGCGGCAGGGTGAGCAACGATCCGCCCATCCGCACGGCGGCGGCGGGCATGCCATACACCACCGCCGTGCTCTCATGCTCCGTCAGCGTCAGCGCACCCGCCTGCCGCATGGCCAGCAGCCCGGCCGCACCGTCCTCGCCCATGCCGGTCAGCAGCACGCCGAGACCCTGCGCGCCAGCCGTCTCGGCCACGGACTGGAACAGCCGCGTCGCCGACGGGCGCTGGCTTGCCAGCGGGGGCTCGGCACTGAGCCGCAGCACGCCGCCAGGCGCCATCAGCAGGTGGCGTTCGCCAGGCGCCACGTACACCTCGCCCGGCCGCGGCCGCTCTCCATCCCGCGCCAGCCTGACGCGCATCGGCACCAGCCCGTCCAGCCAGGCGGCGAAGCCTTCCAGGAACGGGCTGCCCATATGCTGCACCAGCAGAACCGGCAGCGGGTAATCGGCCGGCAGGGCGCCAAGCACCTGCGCCAGCGCCGGCGGTCCCCCCGTGGACGCGGCGATTGCCAGAACGGACGGCCGCGTTCGCGGCAGCAGCGCCGATGGCGGCGGCAGCGGCGGCCGGGAGATGCCGGGGCCACGGCGCCGGATTACCGGCACCTGGCTCATGATGAACAACTGCGTGCAGATGGTCTCGGCGATCCGCTCATACCCGTCGGTCTCGGTGCCGACCGGCTTCTCCACCACCGACAGCGCGCCGGCGCGCAGCGCGTTCATGGAGATGCGCAGCGCCGAATCCTCGACGCTGTCGGCGATCACCACGATCGGTGTCGGCTGTTCCGACATGATGCGGCGTGTCGCTTCCAGCCCGTCGATGCCAGGCAGGCGGATATCCATGGAGATGACGTCCGGCCGCAGCCGCGGCAGCTCCTGCAGGGCGTCCTCGGCCGAGGCGACGGCCGCGATGAGGTGGAGCCGTGGATCGCGCATCACGATGTGCGACAACAGGCGCCGCACCACCAGCGAGTCTTCCACGATCATCACCCGCACGGCGGCAGGCGGCGGACGGCTGGCAGGGTTCACAGCATCTGCCCGATGGTGGCCAGCAATTCGCGCTGGTCGAATTTCTGCTTGGTGATGTAGGCGCCGGCGCCGAGTTCCAGGCCGCGCCGCACATCCTCCGGATCAGCGCGCGAGGTCATCAGGATCACCGGGATCGCCGCCAGGCGCGGGTCGTTCTTCAACGCCTGCAACAGAGCGAAACCGTCCATGCGCGGCATCTCGACATCGGCGACCACCAGATCCACCAGCAGGTCGCCGCTGCGCAGTCGGTTCAGCGCGTCCAGCCCGTCGACGCTCAGCAGCACGCGGAAGCCCTGCGCCTCCAGGATGCTTTTCTCCAGGGTGCGGGTGGTGATCGAATCATCCACCACCAGGATGGTGGCGCCGGGGGCCGCCTCCGCCGCCACCAGCCCGAGCCCGGCCGCCGCCAACGGCCCCTCCTGCCGCAGCCAGCGGCTGACCAGCGCCTCCGGGCTGAGCACCACAACGGGCGCTTCCCCTTCCAGGGCCACGGCACCGGTCACCAGCCCGGCCTCGGCCAGGGTCACGTCCACCGACTCGACGTCCAGCGTGCGCACTTCGCGCAGCTGCTCGACAACAAGGGCCAGCCGGCGTGTGCCGCTGCACAACAGCACCGCCTGCAACGGCCCGCCGGCCGGCGTCGCCGCATGGCCGAGAAGGGAGCCCAGGTTCACCACGGGCACGATAACGTCACGCCCGCCGGATTCGATGCGAAGCACCGGGCGGCCCTCGACGCTTTCCACGGCGTCCGGCCGAAGCCGCAGCAGGCGCTCCACCACGCGGCCGGGCAGGCCCCAGCTCTGCCCCGCCGCCTCCATCAGCAGCACGGGCTGCCGAGCCGCGGAAAGCGGCACCGCCAGCTCGATCTCGGTGCCGCAAGGCTGGCGCGGCCGCATGCTGACCGTGCCACGCAGCCGTCGCATCGCCTCCGCCACCACGGACAGGCCAATGCCGCGGCCGGACAACCTGTCCACCGTGGCGGCGGTGGAGAAGCCGGGCTCGAACACCAGCGCCAGCAGGCGGTCCTCGGGCGGCGGAGGCTGGTCGGCCCTGCGCGGCGGCAGCAGCCCGCGCGCGACGCCCGTGGCCTCGATGCGCGCCAGATCCGGCCCCGGGCCGTCATCCGACACCGAAAGCCGCAGCATCCCGCCGCTGGTGGCGAGTCGCAGGGCGACGCTGCCCTCGGCCGGCTTGCCCTGCGCTGCACGTTCGGCGGGCAGCTCCAGCCCGTGGCTGACGGCATTGCGCAGCAGGTGCGTCACCGGGTCCTTCAGCGCCTGCAGCACGGCTCGGTCGGCCTGCACCTCCAGGCCAGCCACCTCCAGCGTCGCGGTGCGCCCCGATTCGCGCACCAGCTCGCGCAGCATGGGGGCCAGGCTACCCAGCACCGTCTCGGCCGGCACCAAGGTAAGGCGCTCGACGCGCTGGCGCAGCGCCGTCGAGGCAGCCTCGACCGCGGCGGCGGTGGCCCGCTGGTCACGCCCGAGCCGGGCCACCTGCTGCACCAGCGCGTCGAGATCGGCCGCCATGGCGCGCCCGGCCGCGTCCGCCCGCCGCAACACCGCGGCGCTGCGGCGCAACCCGCGCAGCCCCGCTTCCACACTCCGCCATCCGGCCGCAAGCCCGCCCTGGCGCGCCAGGGCCTCGGCCACCAGCCGGGCGGCGTCGGCCACCGCCTCCACCTGCGTGGTGGGCAGCCGCAGGTATTCCGCCGCGGCGGCCGACGCCGGAGGCCTGGGCGCGGCAGCGGCCGGCGCCGGCTCCGCGGCCTCCGCCGTTCCGTGCTCGAACGAAGGCGGCCGCGGACCCGGGATCCCCTCCTGCCCCGGCGCCGGCCCGGGTGCCGCAGCGAGGCCGGCCACCTCATCCTCGATGCCGTCCAGCTCGCCACGCAGCGCGTCCAGCATGGCCGCATCGAGCGTGGCATCACCCTCGCCCAGCCGGGCGAAGCGTGCCTCCAGCCGGTGCGCCCGCTCCTCCACAGCCGGCAGGTCCACGGCGCGCGCCGCGCCCTTGAGGCTGTGCGCCCGGCGAAAGGCGTCGCGCAGCTCGAAGGGCTCGCCGCGCTCGGCCGCCAGCAGCGCCGCGCGGATCGCTTCCAGATGCTCGCGGTGCTCCACCTCGAAGGCGGCGAGCAGCTCCTGCCGCAGCTCGTTCATCGGCGCGGCGGCGCCTCAGATCCGGTAGCGGTCGGCGAGCGTCACCAGCTGCTGCGACAGCAGCGACAGGTTGGCCGCCGCCGTGTCGAGCTGCCGCGTGCCCACCGCCGTCTGCTGGCTGGCTTGGCGGATGTTCTGCAGCGCGCTCATCACCTGCTCGATGCCAAGCTGCTGCTGGTTGGTGGATGCAACGATCTGCTGAAAGGTGTGCACGCTGTCCTGGATGCGCCCGGTGATCTCGGTGATGGTCGTGTGGGTGGTGTCGGTCCGCTCCCGCCCGGCCGCGACGCGCTTCACCGCCTCCTCCGTCAGCATCACGGAGGAATTGATGCCGCGCTGGATGTCGCCCAGGATCGAGCGCACCTGCGCCGTGGCATCCTTGGCCTGATCGGCCAGCGTCTTCATCTCGGCGGCAACCACGGCGAAGGACCGGCCCTGCTCGCCCGCCGCCGCTGCCTCGATGGCGGCGTTCAGCGCCAGCAGGTGCGAGCGTTCCGAGATGTCGTTGACCGAGGCGATGATCTCACCGATCGCCTGGGTCTTTTCCGACAGCGCGACAATGTTGGCGGCCACCGCCTCGCCCTGCTCCCGGATCTGCTCCATAGCGTGCACCGTCTCGTCCACCGCCTTCAGGCCGGCATTGGAGGTCTGCGCCGTGGCCTGGGCGGAGGCGATCACTTCCTGCGCCCGCTTGCCGATCTGCGTGCCGGAATGGGTGATCTCATCCACGGTGGCGGCGGTTTCCTGCACCGCCGCCAGCTGTTCCTCGACCGAAGCCGCCTGCTCCTGGGTGCTGGCGCGGATCTCGGCAGCGGCGGCGTTCAGGTTCTCGGTCGCCTCGCGGCTCTGCCGGGCCAGTTGCCGCAGCCCCTCCACCATGGCGTTCAGCGTGGCGCCGAGCTGGCCCAGCTCGTCCCGGCCGGTCGCGGCGGGCGGGCCGCTCAGGTCGCCCCGGCCGACGCGGCCGACGAACTCGGAGAAGGTGGCCAGCGGCGCGGTGATGGAGCGGCGGATTAGCAAGGTGATGACAATGCCCAGGGCCAGCGCGCCCAGCAGCACGGCGAGGACCGACATGCGGCTTTCCTTGTAAACCTCCTGCCCGCGCTGCTGCCCGGCGGCGAGCAGGTCGTTCAACGCGTCCCGCAGCGCATCGCTGGACTGGTCGAACTCGGCCCGCACCGCGGTCACCGCATCCCCGGTGGCGATGGCGGCGGCCAGATCCTCATTGCGGATCGCCTCCAGCTGCAGCCGGGTTTGCGAGCGGATGCGCTGCAGCTGCGTGCCGGTTCCGACCAGCAGGCGACCGACGCGTTGCCAGGTGCTGCGCCGCTCGGGCGAGACGGCCGTGGCGAGGTTCTGCTCCGCCGCCGCCTGCATCTCGCGCATCAGCCGCTCCGCCGCCTCGGCCTCGCGCGACCATTGCGTGGCCAGATCGTCGGCGCCGCCGCCGCGGCCGAGATTGCGCAGCAGAAAGCGCGAGAAATGCTGACCCCGGCTGTCCTGCATCGCTGCTTCAGTGTCGCGCAACTGCGCAAGCTGCCGGAGGGCGGCGATGTCGCGCGTGATGATCATGTCCGTGGCCGCGGTCACGACGCTGATCTGGTTCAGGCCGTACAGGCCGAGCCCCAGCAGCAACAGGGTGATGGCCATGAAACCGAGGAGAATGCGGTTGGCGATCGTCAAGGCATCAGGCTCCGGCGGTGTGGGCAACGGGAAGAAAGGGTTGCAGCAGACGGTCCATGTCGATCAGCCCGACCAGCGATGACGAGGCCGGCCCGGCTGGCAGCAGGGCATGGCCGGAGATCGCGCCGGACAGGGAACCGGACGCGGGCGGCAAGGGCTGCAGGGCCCTCACGCCCTCGGCCCGATCGACGCGCAGTACGAGGCGCGCCGCGGCGTGGCGCAGCACCACCAAGTGCCCGCCGGGCCGCACCGGGCGTGCCCGGCCCAGCGCCAGCGCTAGGTCGAGCAGCAGGAAGCTCTGGCCGCGCAGGCCCACCAGCCCGAGCAACGCTGCCGGCGCGCCGGGCAGTGCGGCGCAGGGGGCGTCCGGCACTACCCGGGCGACGCCGGGCAGCGGCACGCCGCAGAATTCCTCGTCCAGGCGACAGATCAGCGTCGGCAGCAAGGCTTGCTCGGGCGCGGTGCCGCGGCGCGCCGCCAGCATCGCCGTGCGCTGGTCCAGGATGCGCCGGGCACGGGCCGGAGGAACATGGTAGGGCGAAGCGCGGTCCGGCATCAGCCCACCCGATCCCCCAGCGCGTCGAGCTGCAGCCGCACCCCGGCGTGCAATTGCCGCGCGGTCATCCCATCCCCTTCTTCCAGAAGCGTTCCGCCGGGCCATGCGGTCACCAGGCGCGCGGCGGCGGCCAGGGCGCGCCGCCCTTCGGCACGCCGGCCTTCGTCTAGCAACAACAGACCCAGCTGGTAATGGGCCATGGCGAAGTCCCGCTTCAGGTAGATGGCGCGGCGAAACGCCGCCTCCGCATCATCCACCCGGCCCTGTGCCCGAGCCACCAGCCCGTCCAGCTGGTGCAGCGCCGCGACGGTCGGCGCCGCGTCCAGGGCGGCGCGGCAGGCCCGCGCTGCGGTGTCGAGATCGCCACGATCGGCCGCGGCACGCGCCTGCACCGCCATCGTGCCTGCCAAGGCGGGAAGCGTTGACGCTGCATCCGATGGCGGCACCGGCAGCAGGGCCGGCGCGGGCCGCCGCGGCGGAGGCCCCGGCGGCGCGGGCGTGAGGGCGGGCAGGGCTTCCGTCGCTGTCGCGGCCGGCGGGCCGGGCGGTGACGTCACGTCGGGCAGCGGGGCGCGGCGATACGCCACGGTGCCGGGCAGTTCCACGACCTGAAGGAAGTGCGCGAAGGATGGGTTGGGCTCGGCATGGCCGAGCAACAGCCAGCCACCCGGCCGCAGCCGCGCGGCCATGGCCCGCACCAGCGCCTGTACCGTGTCGGGATGGAAATAGATGAGGACGTTGCGGCACAGGATCAGGTCGAACTCATTCAGTTCCAGCGGCGCGCTGTTGTCGAGCAGGCTCAGCAGGTTATGGCGGCGGAACTGCACCAGGGCGCGGTGCTGCGGCCGCAGCAGCCAGCGGCGCCCCTGGTCGGCGGGCTCGAAATCCTGTTCCAGCTGCTCAACCGGCTGGCCGCGCAGCGACCACCGGCTGGACAGGCCGAGCCGGGCTTGGCGCAGGGCGTCCTCGTTCAGATCGGTGCCGAGCACGCTCAGCCGCCATTCCGGCACCGCATCGCCCAGCAGTTGGCGCAGCAGGATGGCCAGGGAATAGGGTTCCGCGCCATTGGCGCAGCCTGCGCTCCACAGGCGCAGGCTGCGCTGTCCGCAGTTCTGCCGCAGCAGGTCCGGCAGGATGGTCTGCCGCAGGGCGGCGAATTGCTCGGCGTAGCGGAAGAAGAAGGTCTCGCCGATGGTGATCTCGGCGGCCAGGGCCGCCCATTCGTCGTCGCCGGCCTGCGGATCCTGGAGCCGCCGCAGATAGGCCGCGCTGTTCGCCGACCCGGTCTGCCGGAACCGCCGCAGCAGCCTTTCCCACAACAGCTGATCCTTGTCGCTGTAGTAGAAATGACCGGTCTGCTGGATAACAAGCTGCTTCAGGGCCGGGAAATCCGCATCCGACGCCAGCTCCGGCGCGGCGGGCTGGCGGCGCGGCGTTGGCATCAGCTCGGCTCGCCCCATTCCTGCAGCCGCGTCTGCGCCGCCTCGCGCAGCGTCGCCAGCCGCGCCTGTTCCTGCGCCAGCAGGATCCGTTCCGGGGCGAGAAGATGCGCGAAGCCGTCGGCCAGCGGCAGCTCAGCCACGGCGCAGCCATTCAGCGAGGCATCGCCGGCTAGCGGGCGAAGCCCGGCCGGCGGCACACGCACCAGATCCAGCACACGGTCCACCAGCAGGCCCGGCAGCGCGCCTTGTGGCCCCGGGCTGGCAAGGATCACATGCCGGTACAACGCGGCCTCCGCGTCCGCCGTCTCGGCGGACAGGCCGAACAGCCGGGCGAGATCCAGCACCGGCACCGCCTCGCCGCTGAGATTGAGGAACCCGGCCAGGGGCCGAGGCAGGCCCGGCGGGCGCCACAGCCGGGGCAGCGGCAGGATCTCCCGCACGGCGGCGCACGACAGGGCGCAGCGGCGGGCGCCCAGTTGCAGCACCAGGTAGGCTTCGGCGGAAGCGGAAACAGCGGCGGCCGGATTCAGCGGGTGGCTCCTGCGAAACACGGCTTGTGGTTACCATCCCGGCGAACAACCAGCCAGACGGCGCCTCGACGACGGCCACCGGCAGCGGCACGATGCTGCGATCACTACAGGGATGAACCGTTTCATGGCCACCGATATCGCCGCTGCCGCCCATGCGCTGCTGCGAGCCCGCCGCGAGCGGCAATGGCTCGATGCCCTGCCTGAGGGTGCGCGGCCGCAGACCCTGGACGAGGTCTACGCCATCCAGGCCCTGGTGGCGTCGGAACTTGGGCCGGTGGCCGGGTGGAAGGTGGGTGCCGCCACGCCGCAGGCGGAGCCCAGCGGTGCACCGCTGCATGCCGACACCTTGCGTTGGGACGCCACCCCGTTCCGGGCCGACGCCTTCAACCTGACCGGCATCGAGGCCGAGATCGGCTACCGCCTGCGCGCCAACCTGCCGCCGCGCGACGCTCCATATTCCCGCGACGAGGTGCTGGACGCCATCGACGCGCTGCACCCGACCATCGAGCTGGTGGACAGCCGCTTCAAGGCCATGGGGCCGGATAAGCTGAGCCATGCGGCGGACCAGGGTAGCCACGGAGCCTTGGTGATCGGCCCGGCCCTGTCGGAGTGGCGCCACATCGAGCCGCCGACCCTGCCGGTGACGCTGAGCTTCAACGGCACGGTGACCGTGCAGCACGTCGGCGGCAACTCGGCGGGCGAGCCGATCCGGCTGATCCAGTGGCTGGCGAACACGAGAGCCCGTGCCTTTGGCGGGCTGAAGGCCGGCATGGTGATCACCACCGGCAGCACCACCGGCATGCTGTTCGTGCCGCCCGGCACCCGCGTGCGGGCCGAGTTCGCTGGTGTCGGCGTGGTCGAGACGGCGGTGCTGTGAGGCACTGCCGGGGCGGCGATGCCGCCGCCCCGGAGCCGGTCAGGCCAGGAAGGAGCGCAGCGACTTGCCACGCTTGGAGACCTGCAGCTTCTTCAACGCCTTGGCTTCAATCTGGCGAATGCGCTCACGCGTCACGTTGAAGGTCTTGCCGACCTCCTCCAGCGTGTGGTCGCTTTCGCCGCCGATGCCGAAGCGCATGCGCAGGATGCGCTCCTCGCGCGGCGTCAGGTCGGACAGGATGCGCATGGTGGCATCGCGCATCGAGGAGCGGGCGGCGGCCTCGAACGGCACCACGGCATTCTCATCCTCGATGAAATCGCCGAGGCGGCCGTCGTCATCCTCGCCCACCGGGTTCTCCAGCGACACCGGCTCGCGCGCCAGGCGCTGCACGGCGCGCACCTTGTCCACCGACATGCCGAGTTCGCCCGCCAGCTCCTCAGGAGTGGGCTCGCGGCCGGCCTTCTGCGCGAAGCGACGGCTCATGCGCGCTACCTTGCCCACGGTTTCCGTCATGTGGACGGGCACGCGGATGGTGCGCGCCTGGTCGGCGAGCGACCGGGTGATGGCCTGCCGCACCCACCAGGTAGCGTAGGTGGCGAATTTGAACCCGCGGCGCCAGTCGAACTTGTCGACCGCGCGCATCAGGCCGATGTTGCCCTCCTGGATCAGGTCGCCGAACATCAGGCCGCGGTTGCGGTAGCGCTTGGCGATGTGGACGACGAGGCGCAGATTGGCCCGCGTCAGCTCCTCCTTCGCCTTGCGCATGTCGCGCTCGCCCTGGCCGACCTCGGCGCAGACCCGGCGCAGTTCGCCCGCCGGCAGTCCGGCTTCCTGCTCCAGGCTGGCAATGGCGGCGCGAAGTTGGGGAAGCCCTTCCCGCAGCTCGGCCAGGGCCGCCTCGCGGCGGGCGGAACTGGTCTTCTGCGCCGAAGCGGCGGCCAGCAGCGCCTGCATGCCCTTGTCGCTGCCATCCCACAGGCGCAGCACCAGGTCACGGTCCATGCGGGCCGCCACGGCCAGGCGCAGCACGCGACCGTCGAGGCTCAACAGGCGGCGGTTCAGGTCCCGCATCTGCCCGACCAGCATGTCGAGCCGTGCCGGACGCAGCCGCAGCGCGCCGAACAGGCCCACCATCTCGGCCCGATGCGCCAGCGCCGCCTCGCTGCCGAGGCTCAGACCGCGCAGCGCGTCATGCGCCTCGATCGCGGCGGTGAAGGCGGCCAGCACCTCCGGCTTCATCTTCTCATCGAGGGTGGCGTGCGGCGCCGGCTCGCCTTCCTCCGCCTCCTCGGTTTCGGGCGCGGCGGCCGCTGGGCTGGCGGCGTCGGCCGCCATCGCCTCAAGCTCCACCACGTCGCGCAGCGGCATCTGCCCCTGTTCCAGGGCGGCCCGCCAGCTGCGCAGGTGATTGAAGGAGAGCGGGCTTTCGCACAGGCCGGCCAGCATCGCATCGCGCCCGGCCTCGATCCGCTGGGCGAGCGCGATCTCCTGCTCGCGGGTCAGCAGGTCGGTGCCGCTCATCTCGCGCAGGAACATGCGAACGGGATCGTCGGAACGGGCCATGGCGGCCGCGTTGACGTTGCCACCCTCCTCGCCCTGTTCCTCGGTGGAAGCCTCGGCCTCCTCCGGGTCGCGCTCTTCCTCGGGCTCGGCGGCGGCGGGGCCGGCCTGCTCCTCCTGGTCGGGATCGACGAAGCCCTCGGCAAATTCGGGGCGCCAGTCGGGATCGGCGGACAGGTCCTGTTCCATGCGGTCGCTGTTTTCCTGTCCGTCGCGTCGCAGGATGCCACCGAACGCCACGCGAGCCTTGAGCGTCGCGCCGTTCTCGGACTCGCCCTGATCCGACGCGCCGTAGTTAAACATCCCGTCCATGCGATTCACCCGTGCTTCTTTCGTCTTCTGGGGGACCAGGTCGGTCCCGGAACCCTGGCCCGCTCCGCCTTCGACACAGACCGGCCCGCCGCGTCTGGAATGACGCGCGGGCTGGGATGCGCAGCGGGATTGGGTGCCACCTCGCGTGGCAACGCGTTATTTAGGAATGTCAAACGACCGGAAACACCCCTGAGCCACCATCCTTTGTGTCATGCCAGCTTTGCCAAAGCGTCACTCCCGGTCGGGAAGGGACGCCATATGCCAGAAGGCGGGGTCGTTTTGCATCACAGAAGATGGCCTGCGGCATGAAAAACCGTAAGCAGCCGGTCACAATTGGTCATTGCGCCGCTGATCCGGGCGTCGTTCCTCGCGGCTGTGCCACACGCGGATCACGACCACGGCGTCCCGGCCTCCATCGCGGCGGTAGCGCAGGACATAGGCGCCGCTGGCGAAGGGCACCAGCAATTCGCGGCGCTCCGTGCCATCGGCCAGGGGACGGCCCAGCGCGGCATTGACGGCCAGCCGATCGGCGCCGCGGGCGATCGCCCGGGCGGCGCGCCCCGCTGCTTCGGGATTGTGCCCGTGCAGGAACAGCAACAACCGCTCCAGATCGGCGACCGCTTCGGGCAGCCAGAACAGGCTGGCCATGCCGGAGCGCTAGCGGCGCGAAAACGGCGTGGCCGCCTGCCCGAAGCCGTCCAGCCACTCCGCAACGCTTGCCTGTGGCAGCGCTTCCCCGGTCAGGCAGAAGCGTTCCCACCGGGCGAGATCCTCCTGTTGTTCCTGTTCCAGTGCTTCCTCGCGCTCCAGGAACTCCATTACGGCTCGCTTCATCAGCCAGTGCGGTGAACGATCGCGCTTCTCGCCAAGCGCCTGGAGCCGGCGCCGGGTGTCCTCGTCCAGCTTCAAGGCCAAGCTGCCCGACATATCGGTGCTCCGGTCAAAGGTGATACTTTTCTATACCGCAGCCCAGGTCGGACACAACCGAAAGCCTTAACGCCACCTGTGAACCTTGCCAGCCAGTATCCGCTGGGCAGCAATCGGGGACCGGCCGATTCGTGAACCTTGCCAGCCCCATTCCGGCGGCGTCACGGAGCGGATGTGACCCTTGCCAGCCATAGTTCGATGGAGATCAGGCCCCAAGGTGTGAACCCTGGCAGCAACACCCTTCGCCGAAAGATTGTTCATTTCCAGCAAGATACGCAGTTGTCCACGGGAACCTTGCCAGCCCTCTACAATACAATCCTTCCTTCAACCTGAAGCATTGCGGAGTGATGGCAAGGTTCACAGCAGGGCTGGCAAGGTTCGCATCGACGGAGCAGCCGACGCCGTGCAGGGTGCGCCGCATGGTCGAGGCGAACGCGAAATCCGTCACCCACGAGGCTCAGGAACAGGGCGATCTTTTTCCGCCGGCAGCCACGGTCCATGAGGTGGTGGAAGCCCGCGGCGCGAGAGGTGCCGTGCAGGCAGCCCAGATGGCCGTGCTCGACGGCAGGGCGCCGAGCCTGCCCAAGGTTCTGGCCGGGCGCATGGGCCGCCAGATCGCGGACACGGCGTCCTCGGCCATTGTGCGCGAGTTCGAGGGTAACAGCGAGATCGGCTACAGCTATTCCGCCTGGTGCCTCGCTGGCCTGCCGCACCGCGACCAGCCGAAGGACCAGAACTGGCTGATCGAGACCGATTACGCGCGACTGCTCGTGCGCCCCGGCGTCCGCCTGTGCGACGACAACAGCCAGGAATATATCGGCACGCCGTTCGGCAGCTATGCCCGCCTGCTGATGATCGACTGGCAGACCGAGGCGCTGGAGCGCGGCAGCCGAGAGATCCACATGGGTCGTTCCGCCAGCGCGGTGGTGGCCCGCCTCGGCATCAATCGCGGCGGTCCCAGCAACGGCAAAGTGGCCGACCAGCTGGAACGGCTCGCCACCTGCACCGTGGATTTCAGCTTCGGAAACGACAAGAAGGGCGTGATCGTTAACCAGAGGCTGGTCGACGCCTTCAGCTATGTGGGCGAGCGCGACCCGCGCTCCAAGCGCACCGCGCGGCTGGTAGAGCGGGTGATGCTCTCGGAAGCCTTCTTCAATGAGTTACGGCGGCATCCCGTGCTGGTGGACCGCGCCGCGGTGCGCGACCTGACCACCTCCCCCTTGGCCATCGACATCTATCTGTGGCTCGCCTACCGGCTCCACTCCTTGCCCAAGGAAACGCCGATTGGCTGGGACAGGCTGTGGCGGCAGTTCGGATCAAGGGTCGGCGCGCTGAAGAACTTCAAAACGCAGTTCGAGGCGCCCCTGCACCTCGCCTTGTCGGCCTACAAGAACGCCCGGGTGCGGGTCACCGATCGCGGGCTGCTGCTGGAACCCTCCCCGCCGCCGATCAACAGCTGAGGGGCCGGCGGAGCGGCTTCCAAGGTTCGCACTTCACCGGCTCATTCCTTTAACAGCAGGGTCGGCAACTGATCCGCCAAGCGCTGCACTGTACTGTCAGACAACGTGGTGGCGAAACGGAACACCCATTGTCCCCCGTTCCGCGTCAGCGTGCCGATGCGCTGTCCCTGATGAACAATGTGGCGCCGCTCCGGCCGCGCCGCCTGCCCGGCAGGCGCAGGGCCCCTCCCCTCGGCCGCGCGCATCAGCACGGCGATCTGCTCCTCCGGATCGAGCTTGCCCTGATCAGCGCCGAGGGCCTCGCGCTGAGCATCCAGCGCATTCAGGATGCGCGGCAGCGCTTCCGGATCGGCCTCCACGGCCTCCATCACGCGACGCGCCCGCAGCATCGCCAGCTTGCGCGGAGAGCGCAGCCGGTCGGTGATCTCGGGCGGAAACCGTGCCAGACGCAGATAGAGGCTGAAGGTGGACGGGTCGAGGCCGAACTGCGCCGCCAGATCTCGGCCCTGCAGCGTCATTCGGCTCCGCACCTCGGCAAACCAACGCGCCCGTTCCAGGGCCGAGATATCCTCACGGCGCTCATTTTCTGAAAACTGCACGCGCAGCATCGCCGCTTCGTCCAACTCACGTCGGCGCGCCAGCACCGGAAGACCAAGGCGCCGACAGGCTTCCAGGCGCCTGCGCCCCGCGGCGATCTCGTAGCGGTCGCCATGCTGCCGCACGGTGATGGCGTCGTTCTGGCCATTCGCCCGGATATCATCCAGCAAGGCGGTGAACTCCGGGCCCTCGAAGGCGGCCGGCAGGCGGTCCCGCGGCAGAGTGTCGATTACCAAGGCCGGTTCCAGAAACAAGAATTCCTCGACTGTGTCGCCCGCCGCACCGGCAACGCCGCGGATCCGAGACAATTCCGATTGCAGCGCCGTGTTGGTCGATCCTGCCTGCGCGAGTTCAGCCTCGAGCCGCGCGATCCGCTCCTTCAATCCTTCCGAAGCCAGACCCAGGGCCATGCTGGGGCGGTGTGGCGTGGCCTCCTGCGCCGCGGCCTCGGGCAGTTGCGCGGTGCTGCTGCGGACCGCCTCGGCCAGGGCGCCAAAGCGGGAGTTACGGCGGGTCATGGCCGGCTGTCCCCGGACGCCGCAATCCGTCCCCAGGCCATCCGCATCTGCTCCTCCAGCGCCCGGTTAACCGCGTTCACGCTGGCCAGCACCCGGTTGTAAGCGGCGCGGTCAGTGCTCGGCTCATATTCATAAAGTGTTTCCTTGCCGAAGCCGGCGGTGCCCACGATCCGGGAATGCAGGAAGGCTCCGGGCAGCACCATATCGCCGAAGCGCTCGCGCAGCAGCGCCGCGAGCGCCTCCTGGCTTCGGTCGGCCGGATCGAAATCGGTCAACAGGATGCGGCTGAAGCCGAACCCGATGCTCTGTCCGAAGGCCGCCTCGAAATCCGCGGTGTATCCCGCCAGATGCGAGAAGAAGGCTCCGGTGGACGCCAGATCGGTCATGGTGGCCCGGGTCGGGATCACCACGCCCGTCGCGGCGTGCAGGGCGGTGGTCATCAACATGTTCACGTCGGGCCGGGTATCGACCACCACGACGTCATAGCAATGCTGCAATTGGGCTTGCAGTGCGGAGAGTTCATCGAAGTACAGCGTGGTCTCTGCCCGACCGCCTTCCGCGCGGCGGGCTAGGATTTCCTCAGCATCCGCCAGGCTCGGTCCGGCGGGAACCAGATCAATGCCGGGCCAGTAGGTCTTCTGGCACAACCGGCCCGCCACATCCCTGGACCCGTCTTGCGGCCGTTGGAGCCAAGCCGTGAAGCAATCCTCGGTGCCGATCTCATGCACCGGGTCGAGTCCGAACTGCGCCGTGGCGCTGCCCTGGCTGTCGAGATCGATGAACAGGACCCGGTATCCGGCCAGCGCGAGGTATTGCGCGAAGTGGACGCTGCTCGTGGTCTTGGCCGAGCCGCCTTTGAAATTAGTGAAGACGATGGAAGCCAAGCCCTCACCACCCTGCCGGCGCGGCCAGGCTTCAGGCCGTTTCAGCATCCGGGCCGCCGCCTCGCGCGCGGCAAGCACTTCCTCAAAGCTGATGCGGGCCCTTGGTGCAATGCCCGTGCCGGTGCCCGCCAGCCCGGCAACCTGGCGCAACTGGCGCGGCGAAAGGTTCATCAGGGTGGCAGCTTCTTGGACCGAAAATTGCCGCAGCCTCTTGCGCTTATCCGGAGCGTTCTCGACCTCGATGGCGGTGCGTTGTGCCGCTTGCAGCACATCGGCCACATGGCGAAAAAGGCGATGTGTGCTCATGCTGCTCCTGCCGGGGATCGAATGACAATTTTCCACGCTTCTGGTTCCTTCGCGCAGAAGTTCCCAGTTCGTCAACCTCGATTGGATGCATCCAAGTGAAGATAGAATTGGATGCATCCAATCAGGCGCGTCGCCCATGACCCAGATGGCGGAACGTGAACGGGTCAAAGCAAGAATCCGTCTGCTGGTCGCCCGCACCGTCGAGAACGGATGCACGGAGGCCGAGGCGTTGGCCGCGGCGGAGATGGTGGGGCGCCTGCTGCACCAGTTTGCCCTGACTATGGACGAGGTGACCTTGCGCGAGAGCGCCTGCGTGCAGCGCAGGATCGCCTGGCCCACCACCCGACGGCGGCCGGTGGATGGCTGCGTCCCAGCACTGGCCCGGTTCTGCGACTGCAAGGTCTGGATCGACCGGCAGCAGGGCGCCGCTGCCTACATCTTCTTCGGCATGGCCGAGGATGTTGAACTGGTCGCCTACCTCTACGAGATCATCCTCCGTGGGATCCAGGGCGCAACCAAGGACTTCAGAGCCGCTCGGCCTGAATTAAAAGGCGGCGCCCTGGTCTCGGCACAGCGCCGCTACCAGACCGGCATGGCCGCGAGGCTGGCGGAGCGCCTGGAAGCCCTGCGCCAGATGCGCCACACGGAGTTTCGGCAGCAGCATGCGCGGGGCGGAGCCCTGATCCTTGTGAAGGATCAGGCGGTGGAGGCCGCTTTCCGCGCCACGGCCGTTCGCTTGGTAAGCACGAGACGCGGAATGGTGCGGGCGGATGACGCTTACCACCAAGGATACGCCGCGGGTGAGGGCATCAACCTGAACCGGCCGCTGCGCCGACAGGATCGGGATCGCATCCGGTGACGCCGGATCGGCAACGGCAAAGGGTCTATCGCTGGGAGGACCGGGTGGTTGCGCCGCGCGACGCCACCCAACTCCCTGCGGCCATCGTCGCCGGCATGGTGGAGGCCATCTGGAGCGAACTTGGCTTGCGGCACCCGCCCTGCGTGGAGCCCCTGCCGCTCCAGGCGCGCCGCAGGCTTGCCGATGGCTCGCGCCTTTGCATCCGGGTGAGTGGCACGGCACCATCCTGGGTGGTGCTGCACGAATTGGCGCATGCGCTGAGCAGCACCGCCGAGGGGTGGTCCGATGGCCACGGTGCCATCTTCGTAGGCCTCTATGCACAATTACTCACCCGGTACCTTCGCATCCCGGCTCATGAGCTGATGCTGTCGCTGAAACAGGCGGGAATCGCCGTCGAACAATCGGCGCGTCCTGTCTTTCTGGATCCCGCGGCGCCGTGGCCAGACAGTTTGTGAACCTTGCCAGCTCATCGGTTCGCGGTGCTTGACCGCGGCGGAGGGTACCCCACACAGTCGCTGCGACAATCATGAGAGGAGAGCAGGCCATGCCGCATGACGGGCACGAGCACCACGATATGCCGCCGCCGGCGCCGCAGGATGGCTGGAAGCACAGCGGGGTGCGCGTGGTTCCGGCCGGCAGCTTCGACACGGGGACGGCGCAGACCCAGGGCATGAACCGCGCCGCAGCCATCAATCTGGCCCGGGTGGGGGCGCAGAAGATCTGGGCTGGCACAGTTCACATCCATGCTAATGCCAAGACGGGCGCGCACCACCATGGCGCGCTGGAGAGCGTGATCTACGTGATCAAGGGCAGGGCGCGCATGCGCTGGGGCGAGAAGCTCGAGTTCACCGCCGAGGCTGGTCCGGGCGATTTCATCTATGTGCCGCCCTACGTGCCGCACCAGGAGATCAACGCTTCCTCCGACGAGACGTTGGAATGCGTGCTGGTGCGCAGCGACAATGAGGCGGTGGTGGTGAACCTGGATATCGAGCCGGTGGAAAGACCGGAGGACGTGCCCTGGGTGGATCCGATCCACAAGGACCCGGCCGCCGGCTGATCCTCAGTCCGTGGCCGGCCGCAGGCTCACCTGCACGCCGCCAGATCGGCGCAGCACCTCCAGTTGCACCGCCGTCCCCACCCGGCGCAGCAGAAGATCGGCACCACCATCGCCGAGCCGCAGATTGTGCAGCATCAGATGGTCGACTGATGGCGGCAGCATGGGCGCGTCCAGCACGATGGTGTTGCGATGCGCCTCGAAGCGAAGGCCGAGACAGACGCCCAGCAGGGCGATCGGGGTGCTGGCGGCCCACGCCTGCGGAGAGCAGGCGACCGGGTAAAGAGTCGGGCCTTCCCCCTGGCGCCGCCGGAAGCCGCAGAACAGCTCCGGCAGCCGGTGCGCGGGATCGTGGCTCGCCGCCTGCAGCAGGACCTGGAACACCTGCATGGCGGCTTGGCGGTGCCCGTATCGCGCGAAGCCCTCCGCGATCAGGGCGTTATCGTGCGGCCAGACGGAGCCGTTGTGATAGCTCATCGGGTTGAAGCGCGCCGCATCCGATGCAACGGTGCGGATGCCCCAGCCGCAGAAGGAGGCCGGCTCCAGCAGCGCCTCGGTCATCCGGCCAGCGCGCTCGCGGCTGGCGATGCCGCCGAAGAGAGCGTGGCCGGCATTGGAGCTGTGCACCCGGCAGGGCTGCTTCTGCCCGTCGAGGGCCAACACGTAGCTGTTCAGTTCCTCATCCCAGAAGGCTGCGTCGAAGCGGTCGCGCAGCGCCACAGCGCAGGCGTCCAATTGGGCGGCGCGGTCCGGACGATCCACGGCCTGCGCGATGCGCGCCCCGGCCCGCCACGCCGCGTAGGCGTAGGCCTGCAGCTCTACGAGCGCGATCGGTCCCTCCGCCATGGTGCCGTCGGCGTGGAAGATCGCGTCATGGCTGTCCTTCCAACCCTGATTGATCAAGCCGTTCGGCGTCTTGCGGAGATACTCGACGAAGCCGTCGCCGTCTGAGTCGCCATGCTGTTCGATCCAGCCGAGCGCGGCCTCGATATTCGGCCACAACTTCCGCAGCGTCGCGACGTCGCCGGTACGATCCAGGTAGGCCCCGGCCAGCATGATGAACAACGGCGTGGAGTCGACACTGCCGTAATAGTGCCGGAACGGCACCTCGCCGAGCAGCGCCATCTCGCCTTGGCGCATCTCGTGCAGGATCTTGCCGGGTTCGGCATCGTTCTCCGGATTGACCTCCTGCGCCTGGTGGGCCGCCAGGAAGTGCAGCACGCCGTGGGCGAGGGCGGGGTCGAGCCACAAGGTCTGCCATGCCGTGATCAAGGCGTCGCGGCCGAATGGCGTGCTGTACCAGGGCGTGCCGGCATAGGGGTAAGGTCCGTGCGGCGTATCGGTGACCAGCATCGCCAGATCGGCGGTGGAGCGGTGCAGAACCGCGTCGAGCAGCGGATCATTGCTGTCCACCCGCGCCACCCGCGCCCGCGCGGCATGGCGTGCGGCGCGGGACTGATGTAGGGCCGCGCCGAAACCATGCCGCGGCGGCAGCGCCGTTCCGTCACCGCAGCGCACCGACAGGAAGAGGGTGGTGCGGCCATTGGCTGGCAGGGTGATGTCGTGGACCGCGCGTTGAGCCTCGAGCAGCCGCGGCGCCGGATCGAAGCACAGGGCCGTCCGCCGGTCGGTGCCGTCAAGACCTGTATACGACAGGCACACGCCGTTGCCGATAAGGCCGGGGCGATGATGTTCGCCATGGGCCGGTCGGCGGCGACCGCGCACTTCGAACAGATCCGCGAAGTCGGCGGCGAAATGGAATTCCAGGCGGAATCGGCAAGCGGCACCCGAGAAATTGCGGATGGCCAGCCTTTCATGCCAGGTGCCGTTCCACAGGAAACGCGTCCGCCGCAGATGCAGCTGGCCGCGCAGCAGGGGAGCGCCGAATCCGTTATCGGGCAGCGCCGGATTGGTCAGGTCTGCCGTCAGTGCCGAGTTATCGGATTGCAGGCCGGCGCTGAGTTGCTGCGGCCGGAGCCCGTTGAGGCGCAGGCACAGAAATGACAGGTGCCGGGTGTCGCGGTGGAAGAGGCCTTGCGATCCACCGCTCAACTCGCCATCCGCACCGAACACGGCGAAGCTGTCGCCATGCTTGAGCGTCATGGCGCGGCTGTCCTGGGGTTCCGTGGCATCCTCGGTCGCAATCAGGCCCGCTGGACCATCCATCATCGGGAAGACCTGTTAGAAAAGGGCAGGAAATGGCGCATGCCGGGGCCGCTCCGCTGGAGGCCCTCTATGCGTAGAGAGTGGGAGCCGAGCCGTTCAAGCGGTTTCGGGACCGGATCCCTGGAAATCCACCACGAAGGTTCAACCTTCCGGGGAGATGTCCAGCAACATACCGACAGTAGTGGGGGATGATCCGTTCACCTCCACCGGTTGCCCGCCGCCGATCAAGCGGATCAGTTCCAGCCCGGAGCAGCCATGGTCACGCCCGCCTGCGCCGGCACAGGCCGCGGGTTCGAAGCCGGGACCCTGATCCGTGACCAGGATGCGGAGCCTGCCGCAGGATGGCTCGTGCCGCAGCTGCAGAGTGACGGTTCCGGTGCCGTGCCGCATCGCGTTGAACAGCAATTCCCACGCCACCATGCCGAGGCGCGGCGCATCCAGCGCACTCAGCCGGATGTCGTGGCCGAATTCCGTGCGCACCTGCCGCACGCCGTCCGGCAAGAGGCGGCGGAAGCTCTCGACCAGCGTGCCGATATACTCCTCAACGGCGATCCAGCGACCGCACGGCTGGCCCCGAAGCCAAGTGTGCAGGTCGGCCACGGCCTGGATCCTGCCGGCGGCCGCGGTGAGGCGATCGGCCAGGAAACGGTCCCCCAGGCCCAGCGCCTGCAGGTACAAGGCATCATTGACCATCTGCAGGCCGTTGCCGACGCGATGGTCCATCGTCTGGATCACCGAGTCGCGTTCCTGCAGCAGCTTCTGGAACCGTGACTGCGCGCAATCCGCTTCGGTCCGCGCAGCCTGCAGGGCGCGCTGCTGTTCCAGCATCTCCAGCTGGCGGAGTTGCAGCTCCCATTGGCCGGTCAGCAACTCCGCCAGGGACCAGAGGCGGGCCTGCTCCTCGGGTTGCAGCCCGAGCGGCCTCGGCTCAGTTGCCAGGATCACCAGAACACCGCGCTGCGTCTCGCGCAGGATCAGCGGCACCACGGCGCAGAACCGCATCGACAATTCGCCGAGGTGAAGCTGAAACGCCGCCAGAACCGGATGTCGTCGTGCATCCGGCACGACGACCAGGCGGTGCTGCTCGGTGAGCCAGTGCCACGCCGCACCCCTCGGGCCGTCCGGGCTTGAAGCCAGTTCCAGCCCGTCGGGCACCTGCCCGCGAAAGCAGGCCAGGGCAGCAGTGGTGCCGAAGCTGGCGCACGCGAGGTCGGTGACCTGGTCAATCGCTCGATGCAGCGGCGTGGCGCAACCGGCGCCCGGCCAGCCGGGCCAGGTGCCGACGGCAAGGACCTCTGGCGTGTCGGTGACGAAGGGGGGCAGGGCTGACAAGGCAGCCGTGTCAGCATCCATCGGCTGATCGAATGGCGTGGCACGTCTCACGGCGCTGGCTCCCCGTCTTCCGGCGACGAGCTTGGTCCGGCAACCTAATGGTTGAGCGGAGAAGCGTACCGGATGCGCGATCTTCCCTAGCACGAGATGTTCTGCAATCTATAGTTGTACAACGATGGAATACAAGCGGCAAGAACTGGTGGCCAGCCTGAAACGGACACGCGCAGGAGGCAGTCCCGAGACACGGTCGGCCCAACAGATCGTCAACGGCCAAGCTTTTTTGATTGCCGCTCGATCACAAAACCGCGAGTAGTAGGGCGGGGCTAAAACAGCCCGGTTCGGTGGCGATGCGAGCAGGGCACGCCGGGAATTCCAGAACAGGAGGCCCAAGATGGTGGCTGACGCGGAATGGTGGCGCGGCGCAGTATTGTACCAGATTTACCCGCGCAGCGTCGCGGACAGCAATGGCGACGGCATCGGTGACCTGCCAGGAATCGAGGCGCGGCTGGAGCACATCGCCAGCCTGGGCGTGGATGCCATCTGGATCTGCCCTTTCTACGCCTCGCCCGGGCGCGATTTCGGCTACGACATTTCCGATCACGTCGCGATCGATCCGCAGTTCGGCAGGCTGGAGGATTTCGACCGCGTGCTCGCCAAGGCGCACCGCCTGGGGTTGAGGGTGCTGCTCGACCTGGTAGGCGGCCATACCTCCGACCAGCACCCCTGATTCCAGCGCAGCCGCACCGCCCGCACCGCGACTGAGGCCGATTGGTATGTCTGGGCTGATCCCGCGCCGGACGGCACGCCGCCCAACAATTGGCTCAGCGTATTCGGCGGGCCGGCCTGGAAATGGGAACCGCGCCGCCGGCAATACTTCCTGCGCCATTTCCTGGACAGCCAGCCCAGCCTGAACCTTGCCAACCCGGCGACGTTGGATGCGGTGCTGGAGGTGGGCGAGTTCTGGCTGAAGCGGGGCGTCGACGGCTTCCGCCTCGACGCCATCGACTTCCTGGCCCACGACCCGCTGCTCCGCTGCTCCGCTGCTCCGCTGCTCCGCTGCTCCGCGGCAACCCGGCACGCCCCACGGCAGACGGGCAGGTACCGGCGAAGCTGTTCGGGCTGCAGAGCCACCACAACGACATGATGCATCCGGATACGCTGGCTATTCTGGGCCGGATCCGCGCATTGACCGACCGCTACCCGGGCACCACCACGCTGGGTGAGGTTTCCAGTCAGGACGGCGCTTTCAACCGCGTGCGGCGCTACACGGCGGGGGAAGAGCGGCTGCACATGGCCTATACCTTGCGGCCGCTGCGCGGCGGCTTCGACCAGGCCACGGTGAATGGCCTGATCGAGGCCGCGGCGGCCGACGCCTCGACGCCAGGCTGGCCCTGCTGGTCCTTCTCCAACCACGACGTGGAGCGGGCGGCGAGCCGCTGGAAGCCGCCCGGCGCGCAGGATGGCGATCCGCGCTTCGTGCGGTTGCTCGCCATGCTGCTGCTGTCGCTACGTGGCAGCGTCTGCCTGTACCAGGGCGAGGAACTAGGCCTGCCCGAGGCCGAGTTGCTGTTGCAGGATGTCCGCGATCCCTTCGGCCTGACCTATTGGCCGGAATTCCGCGGCCGCGACGGCAGCCGGACGCCGATGCCCTGGGCCTTCGCCCAGCCGAATGCCGGCTTCTCCGAGGCCAGGCCGTGGCTGCCGGTGCCCGAGGTCCATCGGGCCCTGGCCGTGGACCGACAGGAAGCCGATCCGGCCAGCCTGCTGCAGATGTGGCGGCGGGCGATCGGGCTGCGCCGGGCCTGTCCCGCGCTGATGCGGGGGACCCAGCGGCAACTCGACCTGCCGGCGCCGGTCGTGGGACTGGTGCGCGAACATGGGCGCCAGAGCATCCTGGTTTTGTTCAACCTATCGGCCGAGCCAGCACGGCTCAGGATCCCCGAACTGGGCGGCGCCACGGTGCTGCCGGACGTGGCGGGACTCGGCGCCTGGATCGAGGTCGAAGAGGGCGAGGCGGTGGCCATGCTGCCGCCCTTCGGCACGCTGATGGCGACGGTGGATCCGGCGCTGGTTCCGGTACTGGTTCCGGCGCGCAGCCTGGAATTGCAGACCGGCTGACGTCTGCGGGTTGCGGCGCGGACCGAGCGGCCCTTGCCCGGTCCGGCACCGGCGTGCTTTCTGGCGGCAGAGGCCCGGCAGAGGCCATCGCCAGTCCTGGTCCATGGCTCGGAGACAGGTTTCCATGCACCGCCGTACCCTGATGGCCGCCGCCGCGGCCGCTGCCCTCGCCCGGCCCTCGTTGGCCCAGCCGGCAAATGCGCGCGTCCTGAAATACGTGCCGCAGTCCGACCTCACCGTGACCGATCCGGTGCTGACCACCGCCTACATCACCCGCACCCATGGCCTGCTGATCTGGGATCAGCTCTATGGCCTCGATTCCGAACTGCGCGCCCAGCCGCAGATGGTGCAGGGCCATACCATCGAGAATGACGGCAAGCTGTGGACCTTCCGGCTGCGCGAAGGCCTGCTGTTCCATGACGGCGAGCCGGTGCGCGGCCGTGACTGCGTCGCCTCGATCCGGCGATGGGCACAGCGCGATGCCCTGGGCCAGGCGCTGCTGGCGCGCACGGAGGAGATGGCGGCGCCGGATGACCGCACCTTCACCATCCGCCTGAAGCGGCCCTTCGGCGCCATGCTCGACGCGCTCGGCAAGGTCGGGCCCTCAGCCCTGTTCATCATGCCCGAGCGGCTGGCCACCACCTCGCCGACGCAGCCGATCCCGGAACTGATCGGCTCGGGCCCGTTCCGCTGGAAAGGTGATGAACGCGTGGTCGGCGCCCGCGTGGTGTATGAGAAATTCACCCGCTACAAGCCACGCGAATCCGAGGCCGTGTCCTGGGCGGCGGGGCCGAAGCGGGTGCATTTCGATCGGGTCGAATGGCAGGTGATGCCTGATCCGGGGACCGCCACGGCCGCCCTGCAGAACGGCGAGGTGGATTGGTGGGAGAACCCGCCCAACGACCTGCTGCCGCTGCTGGAAGGCCATCGCAATATTTCCACGATGCGCGCGACCCCGCTCGGCACCCTGGGGACGGGCATATTCAACCAGCTTTATCCGCCCTTCAACAATCCGGCGATCCGGCGCGCGGTGCTCGGCGCCGTCAACCAGGACGATTTCATGACGGCCGCCGCCGGAACTGATCCCAGCCTGTGGCGCGCGCCGGTCGGCATCTTCACCCCGGACACGCCGATGGCGACCCGAGCCTCGCTCGACGTGTTCGGCACGCCGCCGGGGCTGGAGCGTTCCCGGCAGGCCTTGCAGGATGCCGGCTACAAGGGGGAGCAGGTGGTGCTGATGTCGCCCTCCGACCAGCCGGTGCTGTCGGCGCTGGGCGATGTGTGCCACGATCTGCTGAAGAAGCTTGGCATGAATGTCGACTATGTGGTGTCGGACTGGGGCACGCTGGTGCAGCGCCGCGCCAGCAAGGCGCCACCGGAGCAGGGTGGCTGGAACATGTTCAACACCACCTGGGCCGGGCTCGACATGATCAACCCGGTGACGACGCAGGTGCTGCGCACCAGCGGGGAGAGCGGCTTCTTTGGCTGGGCCGATATCCCGCGCCTCGGGGAACTGCGCGAGGAATGGCTCGATGCGCCCGATCTGGAGGCGCAGAAGAGTGTCGCCCGGGAGATCCAGTCGGTCGCCATGCGCGAAGTGCCGTTCCTGCCGCTCGGCCAGTATTTCTACAAAACCGCGTATCGCAAGGATCTGCGTGACGTGGTCGACGGGTTGTTCGTCTTCTGGAATGCGCGCCGCGCCTGACTTCGAGGAATCACCATGTCCGCCCTGGATCACATCCGCCGCTACCATGACGGCCTGACCGCCATCCGCCGCGACCTGCACGCGCATCCCGAACTCGGGCTGGAGGAACACCGCACCGCCGGCATCGTGGCCCGCCTGCTGGAGGAATATGGCGTCGACGAGGTGCATCGCGGCGTCGGCCGCACCGGTGTGGTGGGCGTGCTGCGCGCCGGCAGCGGCAATCGCGCCATCGGCCTGCGGGCCGATATGGACGCCCTGCCGATGACCGAGATGACCGGACTTGACTATGCCTCCACCACGACGGGCAAGATGCATGCCTGCGGGCATGACGGCCACACCACGATGCTGCTCGGCGCGGCGAAGTACCTGGCCGAGACGCGCAACTTCGACGGCACCGTGCACCTGATCTTCCAGCCCGGCGAGGAAGGCTGCGGCGGTGCGCTGGCTATGCTGGACGACCGGCTGCTGGAGCGCTTCCCCTGCGACGCGTTGTACGGCATGCACAACGCGACAGACCTGGACGTGGGCAAATACGCCATTGGCAGCGGCGCCTTCATGGCCGGCGGCGCCTTCTTCGACATCACCGTGCATGGCAAGGGTTCGCATGGCGCGCGGCCGGAAGGCAGCATCGATCCGGTGCTGACCGCCTGCCACGTCGCGACCGCGCTGCAGTCGATCGTGGCGCGCAACCTGTCGCCGCGCGACACTGCGGTGCTCAGCGTCACCAAGATCACGGGCGGCGATGCGTACAACGTCATCCCGCAATCGGCCACGCTGTCGGGGACGGCCCGGTTCTTCTCCACCGCCGTGTCGGACCAGATCCAGGCGGCGATGCGGCGCGTGGCGGAAGGCGTCGCGGCGGGCTTCGGCGCCACGGCGGAGCTGGATTACCGCCTGATCTTCGCCCCGCTGATGAACGACGCCGAGTGCAGCACAGCCTTCGCCGACGCCGCGGCCGAGCTGGTTGGCGAGAGCCAGGTGGTGCGGGACCGCGCGCCGCTGATGGGCTCGGAGGACTTCTCCTTCATGCTGGAGAAATCAACTGGCGCGTACATCCATGTGGGCAACGGGCCGGGCGCCGCGCCGCACAATCCGCATTACAACTTCAACGACGACGCCATTCCTTTCGGGGCGGCGCTGTATGCGCGCATCGCGGAGCGCAGCCTTTTGAAGGGCTGAAGGGCAGGTTCAGCGGCGGGACCGCAGCCCGGCCCTGCGCAGCGCCTTGTTCACCAGCCCGAACAGGCGCGGCGTCACTTCCCGCGTCGCGGCCTGGCGGTTCACCACGAAGCTGCGCGGCTCGTCGATCCGGTCCGTGCCGAGGCCCCAGAAGCGCAGGATCCCGTGGGTCGAGGAGAGCCCGACATCCAGCAGAAAGGGGCCGGCACGACCGACTTGGCCTGCCTCCTCGCCCGGCGCCAGGGGAACGCCATGGGCCAGACCGGCGATGTCGCGGCTCTCGACCACCACCTGTCCCCGGGCATTGCGCCAGCGCCGCAGCCGAACCGGGCCCTGCTGCTCGAGGCTGTCAGGCTTGTCCAGCGTCAATTCGTGCAGGTCCAGCCACTGCTTCAGGATTTCCGTCGCGTTCCCGGGCTTCACCGTGACATCGGCATCGCCCTGCCAGACCGAGATGCGCGGCCAGGGACCCCGATGCGCCGATGCGGCGCGCACGGCGTCGCCGCGGCTGCGCGCCGGCAGGCTCGTGGGGTGGTACATGGCCTCGAAAGCCCCCGCCACGCTGGTGGCGGCACGGTAGGGCAGGCCGGCCAGGATGGCGCCTCCGGCGAAGCATTCCGGATAACAGGCCAGCATCACCGAACTCATGCCGCCGCCCGCCGACAACCCGCTGATGAAGGTGCGGGCGGGATCGAGGCGGTGCTCGCGCTGCATCCAGCCGATCATCTGCCGGATTGAGGCCGGCTCGCCGCTGTCGCGCTCGATGTCCTCCGGATTGAACCAGTTAAAGCACAGCCTGGGATTGTTCTCGCGCCGCTGTTCCGGCAGCAGCAGGGCGAAACCCAGATGCTCGGCCATGGCCGACCAGCCGCAGCCGAGATCGTAGCCGGCCGCCGTCTGGGTGCAGCCATGCAGCGCCACCACCAGCGGCGCGCCTGGCGGCAAGCCGGGCGGCACGAAGCACAGCATCCGCAGGCCGCCCGGGTTGGTGCCGAAGCCGGTGACTTCCGTCAGCCGCTCCTCCGCGACCCGCGCCGCTGCCTGATCCTCGGGAGAGGCGGGAACGTGACGGAACAAGGCGCGGCTCCAGCGTTGCCGCAGCCGGACCAGCTCGTCCAGCCGGAAAAGGGTGTTGGCCATGGCGTACTCCTGATGCCCCGGCCCAGTGAACCGGTTCGCATGCTGCAATGCAGCATCATATGGGATCGGCGTTACGGAAAGCCATGCCTGCGGCCGCCCTGGCCACGGCCCCGTCGCCGGGTTTACTTCCACGCATCGAATCGAGGAACAAGTTCATGGATCTGGCTACAAGCATCGCCGGCAAGCGTGTGGTGATCACCGGCGCCTGCGGCGTGATCGGCGGCTGGCTGGTGGAAACATTCCGGGGGGCAGGGGCACGCCTCTGTCTGACCGATGCCGACCAGACCGGCTTGGCGCGGCTCGCCGCCACCCTGCCGGAGGGCAGCTTCGCCGAACCCGCCGATCTGCGAGATGCCGCCTCGGTGGAGGCGCTGGTGGCTAACATCGGCGCCCGGTGGGGGGGGGCGGACGTGCTGGTGAACAATGCGGGCATCTATCCCAGCGGCTTCCTGCTCGACATCGATGCCGAGGAATGGGACCGCATCTTCGACATCAACCTGCGGGCGCCATTCCTGCTGACGCGCGGCGTCGCCCGGCAGATGATCGCTGCGGGGGTGAAGGGCAATGTGATCAACATCTCCTCCGGCGCGGCCCGCAAGATGCGCCGCAGCGTGGTGCCCTATTGCACCTCCAAGACGGCGCTCGACCGGCTGACCAAGGGCTTCGCGCTGGAACTGGCGGAATACGGCATCCGCGTGAATGCGCTGGAGCCTGGATTCGCCGCCGGCAGCACCGCCAGCCCGCTGACGGACGCGCATGTGCAGGCCACCACCGCGGGCATCCCGCTGGGCCGTGCCTCGTCGCCGGACGATGTGGGCCATGCGGTGCTGTTCCTGGCCAGCGACGGGGCCGCCTACGTGACCGGCGCCTCGCTGTCGGTGGATGGCGGCAACTCGATCGGCAGCCTCGTGGTCCATCAGGAGAAGAAATCGGCGTTGTGAACCTTGCCAGCGCGGCGATGCGCCCATGTGGCCGCCGCGGCGCTGGAACCGGCGCGCCGCAGTTTGCTAGAAGGCCGTGGCTGGCGCCGCATTCGCGCGGCGCGGTTTGAAAGGCAGCGCCTCATGAGGCTCCGATCCACGCTTCATCTCCGGCTCATCGCCGGTGCCATGGCGCTGCTGCTGCCCTGGGCGGGGTCCGCCGCGGCGGATGGTCTGGTGTATGTGTTGAATTCAGGCGATGCCACCATTCAGGTATTGGATGCATCCACGCGGCAGGAGCGTTCCCGTATCCCAGTGCTGCGGGAGGTGCACCACCTGGCGCTGACGCCTGACGGTTCAACACTGCTGGTGGGCGATTCGGGCGCCAATGAGATGCTGTTCATCAACCCGGCGACGGGCGAGCTGCTGAAACGGGAAGCGCTCTCCAACCCCTATCATCTCGGCTTCAGCCCGGATGGCGGCACGCTGACCATCACCAGCCTGCGCCGCGGTCAGGTGGATGTTTACCGATGGGACGGCTCGAAGTTGAGGCTGGCCAAGCGGTTGGATCTGCCGGGCATGCCGAGTCACCTAGCCTATGGTCCCGACAACAAGGTCGTCTATGTGACGCTGCAGGGCAGCGGCACGGTGGTGGCGATCAGCCTGGACACGCTGGAACCGCTCTGGACCACGGAGGTCGGACCGGAGCCGGCCGGCATCATCTGGCACAAGGGCCGGCTGCTGGTCGCCATCATGGGCAGCGACCACGTGGCGGTGCTGGACCCGGCGACACATACGGTGGAGCGGCGGATCAGCGTGGGCCGCGGGGCGCATGCCGTGTTCCCCGCGCCCGACGGCAAGCTCCTCTACGTGACCAGTCGCGTGGATAGCCGCATCACCCTGCTGGATCCTGAAACCCTCACCATCACCCGCAGCCTCAGCGTGCCGGGCGGCCCGGATTGCGTCACCTTCGATGCGCAGGGACGCCTTTGGGTAACGCTGCGATGGAAGGGGCGGATCGGCATCATCGATCCAGCGACCGGCGCGATGGAGACGCAGCGGGTCGGGCGCTCGCCGCACGGCATCCTGTTCGCCACCACGCCGCCTGCCGCCTCGGCCGCGACGAACTGAGCATGGCCATGCTGCACCGGCGGGCCTGGCTCGGCGCCGCCGCGGCGCTGCTGCCCGTCATGCGGGCCGCCACGGCGCAGCCCTTAGGGACACCGGCCCTGCCGCAATGCCGCGCCGGCACGCTGTACCTTACCATCGATACCGGTTGGGGCCGGGAAGCCGAAATGATCGCCGCGGCCCTGCAGCGGAGAGAGGTGCGCGCGACGCTGTTCCTGGCCGATGAGCCGACCTTCCGTGGCGATACCTCGCTCAGCGCCGGCTGGTCCGGCTTCTGGCGAGACCGTGCGGCCGAGGGCCACGCCTTCGCCAGCCACACCTGGCGCCACTGGTATTTCGGCGCCGATCCGGGTCCCAGTCGGGTCCGCTATGCGTCGCGCCGCGGTCAGGGCACCGAATTGCTGGATGGCGCAGCCCTGTGCGCCGAGCTGGCGCGACCGATGGACATGCTGCGCGCCGCGGCACCCGAAGCGAAGATCCTGCCCCTGTGGCGGGCCCCCGGCGGGCGCACCTCGCCGAATGCCCTTCGGATGGCCGCCGCCTGTGGCCTGCGGCACCAGGGCTGGACCGCAGGCGGCTTCCTGGGTGACGAGCTGGACAGCGCCGCACATCCCAACGCCGCCCTGTTGCGGCAGGCCTTGGGGCGGATCCGGGATGGCGAGGTGCTGGTCATGCATTGGGGTGTGCGCAGCCGGCGTGAACCCTTTGGCAGAGTGTTCGAAGACCTGCTGGCCGGCCTACAGGCCAAGGGCTTCTGCTTCGCCGTGCTGCCGGCGCAAGGTGTCTGACAAGGTGGAGCAGGGCGCATGATCGGCTGGCTGCAGGATTCCTGGGACGGCGCGAATGGCTGGATCTTCGAGACGCTGGTGCAGCCGGCGCTGTATGCGCTGGGTCTGATGGCCTGGGCTGAGGACGCCTTCGAGTGGATCGATTTCGTCTTGTTCGGCTTGGTGCAGGTGCTGGTGGTCTATGCCATCTGCCGCCCGCTGGAAGCTTGGAAGCCGGTGGAACCGCGCAGTGACCAGCGCAGCATCCGAACCGACATTCTCTATACTTGCCTGTCCCGGCTGGGCTTGCTGCCGCTGCTCGCCTTTGTCGCTTTCGCGGCGCTGGGATCACGGCTGTCCGGCTGGGTTGCCGGCAGCGGCTGGGTGCCGCCGACGTTGGAAACATTGTTTCCGCTGTTGCGTGAATGGCCGATCCTGGCGCTTGCCGTCTATGTGGCGGTGCTGGATCTCGGCGAATACTGGCGGCACCGGTTCCAGCACCGCTTCTCCTGGTGGTGGTCGCTGCACGCCATCCATCATGCGCAGCGGCAGATGACCTTCTGGACCGATGACCGCAACCACATCCTGGATGATCTGATCGGTGCTGCCTGGTTCGGCGCCATCGCCCTGCTGATCGGCGTGCCGCCAGGCCAGTTTCCTGTTGTGGTGGTGATCCTGCGGGTGGCCGAGGCCATGAGCCACGCCAATGTCCGGCTGTCCTTCGGCCATGTCGGCGAACGCCTGCTGGTGTCGCCGCGTTTCCACCGGCTTCACCACGGCCCGCTCGGGTCCGGGCGGGATGGCAAGAATTACGGCGTGTTGCTGCCGGTGTGGGACTGGGTCTTCGGCACCGCGGATTTCCGCCATGACGTGTTCACCGAAACAGGCGATGCCAGGCTGCCCGAAGCGATGGCGACCGGCAGCTGGGGGCAGCAGCAGGCGGAGGGCTTCCGCCGCATGGGCCGGGCGCTGGCGAAGGGTTTCCGGAAGCGGGCCGCGCGCCGCCGGCGCACCGCCTGACGCGCCGGCGGCCGATCAGGCGGCGCGCCGCGACTTCGCCAGGGCGGAAAAGCGTTCGGCCGCCGCTTCCAGACCCGGCACCACGGAAAAGGTGGCGGCGATATCCTCGAACTTGCCGCGCGCGGCGGTATCCACCGTGGCACCGGGCTGCTCCAGCCGTGGTAGGATCAACTCGGCCAGCATGGACATCACCTGATGATAGCGGGCGGCGCTGGATGCAGGCCCCGCCCATTCCGGAGCTGCGCCCCACCACAGGATGTCGAGCAGCTTGCCTGCCTCCACGCGGCTAAAGATGCCGGCGGTGACCTGGGACACGGCGTGCAACAGGGCCTGCTTCACCGCACCATCGCTCTGTTGGCCATCGAGTCGGGCGCGCAACTGGCGGAGTTCCTGCCGCAGCACCTCCGGCGGGCACTCCAGCACGCGCGCGCCGATCATGGTCCCGGTGCCGTCGCTGAACACGCCTGGCGCTTCCAGCGCATTCACGAGCGGATGGTAGTCGTAATCGCCACTCCAGTCGAACTGCCCGCGGAAGAAGCTCTCGTCATAGCCCTTCGGCACGCCGAGGAAGCGTACACCGACATCACGGCCACTGCGGGCAATCTGGAACAGTGCCAGCTCGAGGGTGTTTACCGGCCAGCCAAGATCCACCGCGCTCCAGAAGCTGTCCGGCGCCTCGGTGCCGGACAATGCCAGCGCGTTGATCAGCAGGTGCGTAGCCTGTCGCAAATTCTGGATGTTGAAGTGACGGTCGGGCCCATGCAGCCCGACCATGCCGGCTTCGATGCCCTCGGCGATGTCGCGGGCGATGATGCCGTTCTCCAGCACATGGGTGAAGCGCGTCATGGCGAAGGCGGTGGGGCCACGCCCCTCGCGCGCCGCGGCCATCCATTGCGCTTCCGCCAGCTTCTTGCTGGCCGTGTAGACATGGTCGGTGAGGTAGGCGTAGCACTTGCCGGTGGAGGAGTAGACGGCGTGCTCGACGCCGTGCCGACGGCAGGCTTCGATGATGTTGGCGGTGCCGAACACGTTGGTGTCCACCGCCTCATGCACCACCAGCTCCGCCTTGCCCGGCTCGCGGATGCTAGCGAGATGAAACACGACCTCCGGCCGCGCGGCGGCAAAGGCGGCATCCAGCGCCGCCGCGTCGCGGATATCCGCCCCGTGCCAGCTGCCCTCGCCCGCCTCGTGCGGCACCAGGTCGAGATTGACCAGGGCGGCCGGCGCGAAGCCGGTCAGCAGGGCGCGCAGTCGGGTGCCCACACAGCCCGATCCGCCGGTCACCAGGACCCGCTTGCCGCGTAGGCGCTGGTCAGCCGCCGCCTGGTGCAGCTCCACCGTGCGGGTCAGTGCCAGCTCCATCGGGCTTTCCGCCAGCTGACCTTCGGCCTGCATGGCCTGGATCAGCTCGCGGGTCACGCGCCGCAGATCGGCATCGTTGTTCTGACCGGGTGCCGGATGCGACAGCTCGACAAGGTTGCGGATGAGGTCGGCACTGGCAGGAAGTGACATTGGCAGGAGCCCGCTTGCAGCTGGTCTTCAGAGGGAGGGAGTAACAAGGGGCAACAAGTTCAGCCCGGCACCTCGGCCAGCTGCGCAGGGTCGGCCACGGGTCCGCGCCAGGCGCCGAAGCCTCCCGTCATGTCGGTGAGGTTGCGGGCCGGGTAGCCGGCGGCAGCCAGGGCGCGGATCACCGCCGCGCTGCGCAGGCCACCCTGGCAGTAGATCACCACCTCGCGCTCGCGCGGGATCGCCGTCAGGGGCGAGCCGGCCGGCGGCTCCGAGCCGTGCGTCACGTCGCGCAGCGCCGCATCGATGTCGGGCTTCGCCAGCAGCCTGGCGCCCGGGATCACCCCGCCGGCCCATTCGGCCGGATTGCGCACATCGACCACCAGCAGGTCCTCGCCGGCATCGAGACGTGCCTGCAGGGCTTCGGGCGTGACGCTGTTGCCGACCTGCGGCGCCGAGCATACCATCTGCTCGGCCTTCAGCACGATCTCGGATGCCGGCTTGCTGCAGCAGGGACAGGCCGGATTCTTGGCGATCGTGATGGTGTCGAAGGACATGTCGAGGCCGTCATAGACCAGCATGCGGCCGATCATCGGCCGGCCGATGCCGCTGAGCAGCTTCACCGCCTCGGTCGCCTGCAACGCACCGATGGTGCCCGGCAGAACGCCCAGCACGCCGGCTTCGGCGCAGTTCGGTGCCAGCTCCACCGGCGGCGGTTCCGGGAACAGGCAGCGATAGCAGGGGCCAAAGCGGGCATCGAACACGCTGAGCTGGCCATCGAAGCGCAGCACGCCGCCGAAGACGTTGGGCTTGCCGAGCTTGGTGCAGGCGTCGTTGACCAGATAGCGCGTCGGGAAATTGTCGGTGCCGTCGATCACCACGTCATACCTGGAGATCAACTCCAGCGCATTGTCGACCGATAGGAACACGTTGTGGTGCTCGATAACCAGATCGGGATTGAGGTCGAGCATGCGGCGCGCGGCACTCTGCGTCTTCGGCACGCCCAACGTGGAATAGCCATGCGCCACCTGCCGCTGCAGGTTGGTTTCCTCGACCTTGTCGGGATCCACCAGACCGATCCGGCCGACACCAGCGGCGGCCAGATAAAGCGCCGCCGGGCAGCCCAACCCACCGGCGCCGATCAGCAGCACACTGCCGGCCTTGAGGCGACGCTGCCCCTCAATGCCGAATTCGGGCAGGATCAGATGGCGGCCGAAGCGGCGGATTTCCGCATCACTTAGTTCGGGACAGGCGTCAACATCACGCATGACTTCAGCCTCCTGCGATGCTCGCCAGGATCCGGATCTCGTCGCTGGCGACAACGGGTGTGTCGAGCCCCTGCAACAGCCTGATATCCTGGCCATTCTTGGAGATCACCACGAAATGGCGCAGCTTGTCGGATGCGAAGAGGTGGCTGCGCATTTCCGGGGCGGTGCCGGTGAGATTGGTGAGGATGTCGGACACCGTGTCTCCGGGAACGGTGACCCTCGCCTGCTGTTCCGTGTAGCGACGCAGGGAACTCGGAACAACAACAACAGGCATGGGGTACACCCTCCGCTGGAAAACAAGACCGCGCTCGCGGACGGCTAGAACATAACCCAGTCTGTCTCAGCAGAAAGAGACAACACTCACCGGCTGAAGCAGATCGCGCGATTGTGCAACTGCACGGCAAGTATCTGGCACAAACCGTACCGGCCGGAAGCAATCGCGCAACGCGCGATCTCGCTAAGACGTCATTTCGGAGAAGCAAGGCCCCGGCAACGCTTGACGATGTGTCAAAATGAGACGCGGATCTTATTACATATTTACTTGATGATCGCCGAGATCCCAGAACAGCCCGGCCATCAGGGCCAACGCCTCGCGGGTCAGGGGCACCAGCATGTGCTCGTCCGGCGCGTGTTGTGCGCAGGCCGCATAGGAATGGGGTACCCACAGCGTGGGTAGCGCCAGCAGGTCGGCGAAGACGTGGTTCGGCAGCGTGCCGCCAATGTTCGGCAGGATCGCCGGGGGCGAGCCGGACGTCCGCTGCATGGAGCCTGCGGCCCAACGGACCCAGGGCGAGTCGGGGTCCAGCCGTGTCGCGGGCGACACCTCGTGGCGCATCGAGACGAGCTCCACATCGCCGAAGCCGTGGGCATCGAGATGCGCGCGCAGCGCCGGCAGGATCTGCGCCGCATCGGTGCCCACCACGAAACGCAGCTGCATCACGGCCACGGCGCGGGGCGGCACGGCGTTTACCGGTGCGTCCGCATTGCCGGCCTTGAAGGCCAGCACTTCCAGCGTGTTCCACGCAAAGAGCCGTTCGGCGGGGGTGAGGCCGGGCTCGCCCCAATTCGCGTCGATGGCGGGATCGGTCGGGCCTCCGCCCAGTGTGATCCCTGCCAGCGCCGCCCGCACGGAGTTCGGGATGGCGGGCGGGCGCAGCCCGTCCACCAGCAGGCGGCCCCGCGCATCCGTCATGGAGGCGATGGCATTGGCCAGCACGGTTGCGGGATTGACGATCACGCCACCCCAATTGCCGGAATGATAGCCCCGTTCCCGCGCATCCAACCTCAACTCGACGTTGAAGGCGCCGCGGGAGCCGAGAAACAGCGTCGGCCGGTCCGCGGACAGGCGGGGTCCGTCCGAGGCGATCAGCACATCCGCCTTCAACAGCTCCCGCTGAGCGACGCAGATCTCGGACAAGCCGGGCGAGCCGGTTTCCTCGCCCATTTCCAGCAGCAGGACAACATTGAAGCCGAGCCGGCCGCCGCGTGCCTGCATCACCTGCTCCAGCGCGGCGAGGTTGATGCTGTGCTGGCCCTTGTTGTCGGCGGTGCCGCGCCCGTACCAGCGGTCACCCTCGGCGGTGACGCAGAACGGCGCCAAGCCTTCACGCCATTCCGCGTCCTGTCCGCGCGTGACGTCGCCATGTCCGTAAATCAGCACGGTCGGGCGCGCTGGGTCCTCGATCCGGCGCGCGATCAGGAAAGGACCCTTGCCGGCCACGGGATTGTCGAAGACCTGCGAGGCGAAACCCATCGCTGCGACGCTGGGAATGATCTCCTCGTCGAGGTAGCGATGCAGCTCCGGCAGTTGTTCCGGCACTTGGCTTTCGGTACGGAAGGCGACGCGGCGCTCCATCAGGGCCCGGAAGCGGCCATCCTCCATCAGGCCGACGGCGGCGGCGATCGCGGTGTCGCGCGTTGCGGTGTTGTTCATGCTTCAGAATGCTCCTGCCCAGCCATCACGGCGCGGGTCGCTCCCCGCCATGCGCACGCCATTGTCGAGAACCCGGATGCAGGCAACGCTGCACGGCCCTTCCAGCGGCGGCACGATTTTGAGTTGGTGGCCGCGCGCCCGCAGGTTATCCAGCGTTTCCGCCGGAAAGCCTTGCTCCAGGGTGAGCGCGTCGTCGCCGGCATGCGGCCAGTTGGCGTCCTGGCCGGGCTGGCTGCTGCTCCAGCGCGGTGCCTCGGCGATCTGTTGCGGATCAAGGCCCAGATCGATCAGGCTGACCACCGTTTGCAGGTTGATCTGCACCTGGTTGTCGGCGCCGGGCGTGCCGAGCAGCGCCCAGGGCCGACCATTCTTCAGGATCATCGGGGCATTCATGGTGTGGCGCACGCGCTTGCCCGGCCGCAGCGCGTTGGAATGCGCGGGATCGAGATGCCAGCAGGTCATGCGGTTGTTCATCAGCACGCCGGTATCGCCGGCGGTGACGCCGCTGCCGAACGGGCTGTTCAGGCTCTGGATCGCCGACACTGCGTTGCCGGCCGCGTCGATCGCGCAGAAATAGGTGGTGTTGCCATCATTCGGCGCCGGGATGTTCAGTGGAATCGCGGCGGCACGCTGCTGGTCGATGCCGGCGGCGAGTTCGGCCGCATGGGCGTCGGACAGCAACCGCTCCAGCGGCACCGGGGCGAAGCGCGGATCGGTGGCATGGCGCTCGCGGTCCAGGAAGGCGCGCTTTTTGGCTTCCACCAGCAGGTGCAGCAGCGCCGCCGATCCTTCGCCCAGGGTGGCGAGGTCGAAATGCTCCACGATCTTCAACTCCTGCAGCAGCACGAAGCCGGTGGAGTTGGGCGGCGTCTGGCAGATGTCGAAGCCGCGGTAGCTGATGCGGATCGGCGCCTGCACCTCGGCCTCGAAAGCGCCGAGATCGGCCTGCGTCACCAAGGCCCCCGCCTCGTCCAGCCCGGCGGCAAGGCGCCGGGCCAGCGGGCCGCGATAAAAGCTTTCCGCGCCGTCCTCGGCGATGGTGGCCAGGGTCTCGGCCAGGGCTGGCTGCATCAGCAATTCACCCAGCGCCGGCACCTCGCCGTCGCGCAGAAAGGCCGCGCTGCTGCGAGGATCGGCGAGCAGCCGGGCGCGCATCAGCCGCGCGAAGCGGCGATAGGTGTGGCCGACCGGCACGCCCTGCTGCGCCAGCTCGATGGCGGGGCGGCACAGTTCGGCCCAGGGCAGAACACCATGCGCCGCGTGCATCGAGGCGATTCCCGCCAGGCTGCCCGGTGTGGCGATGGCGCCGGGTCCGACGCCCGGCATGCCGTCCGGGTAGCGCCCGGACGTGGCGCCGGCTGGCGCTGTGCCGGACCCGTTATGGACGTGTCCGCGCCCCGTCCCGGCATCCCACACATGGTAGAAGCCATCGCCGCCCAGGCCGGACATGAAGGGCTCGGCCACCCCCAGCGCCAGGGCGATGGCCGCGGCGGCATCCGCGGCATGGCCGCCGGCCCGCAGCATCGCCAGCCCCGCTTCGGTGGCTGCCGGATGATTGCTCGCAACCGCGGCACGGTGCCCCATGATCAGCGGTCGGTAACTGCGGCGGTGGGGGTCCAGCACGGGTGAGCTCTCCGTTGGGCGCGGCAACAGGGCCGGTTTCCGCCCATTGGCTCCCGCGCGCAACCGGCGTGAGGCGGTTTTCCTGGCTCAGCGCGCTCCCGGAACGAACCGCAGCAGCACGTTGCCGCAGGACGCGACGTCATCGATGGCGAGGCTGCCGCCCATCTCCGAAGCGGCGATGCCGGCCGTCGCCAGCAGCCTTCCGGCCGCTGGCAGATCGGACACGGCGACGTCGATGGCGATGGCCGCGGCCTCATCCCGGCCCATCCGGGGCAGGGGCCCGGCACCGATAACAGCGTCCTCCTCGCCGGCGCGGATCACGCCGAACACGCCTTGGCCGGTCGCCACCTGCCAGCCGCCCGGCGCCGTGGTGATCCGGTCGCGGCCGAACAGGCTGGCGAGGCGGTGCAGCACGGGCTCCGGCTCCCGCGCCCGGTAATGCACGGCGGCCACGTGCGTGGCACCGTTGGCGTGCTGCATCCATTCCGGCACCCAGAGCAGCTGCGGCTTGTGCTGCTGCGCCAGGAAATGCGACACGCGAGGCAGCGCTGGGTCGCAGCTGACCTGCAGCGAGACCACCGCCTCGTCCCATTTGCCGCCCGGCGGACGGACCTTGCGGCGGAACTCGATGCCGCCCTGGAACACGGCGCCACGGGCTTCCATGATGGCGCGGTCGCCGGCTGCGTCCTGGCTGTGCAGCGCCACCAGGGAAATGCCCTCCCGCTCGGCCAGCGCGTCGCGCATGTGGCGGCCGAAGCGGAAATCTCCGGCGGCGTAGCCGTCGATCAGGTGCTCATCATAGATGGACATCAGTTCCAGCGCCGAGCGGCTCAGCACGGCGAGGCTGGTGCTGGTGCCCCAGGGATGCCGCCCCACCGGCGTCACGGTGAAGCCGAGCCGCGCATAGAAGCCGCGCGCCGCGTCGATGTCCCGCACCAGGATCAGCGGATGATCGATGCCGGGCAGGTGGCGGCCGGCAGCGGAGGAGTCGGGTGCCGTCATGCGCGGAACTCCGCATAGGGGTGGCGATGGCGCAAGCGGGGCGTGGCCGGGTTGCCGGCCATCGTGGTGCGCGGCGGCACCGGCGCCAGCACCACACTGCCGGCGGCGATCACCGCATCCTCGCCGATCTCGATGTTGCCGAGCAGCGTGGCGCCGGCTCCCAGCACAGCGCCGCGCCGCACCTTGGGGTGCCGGTCCTCGCCGCCCCGTGTCAGGGTCGAGCCGAGGGTGACGCCGTGCCAGAGGCTCACATCATCCTCGATCACCGCCGTTTCGCCGATCACCACGCCGATGCCATGGTCGAGAAAGATGCGCTGGCCGATCCGGGCCGCCGGATGGATGTCGGCGCCGAGCATCGCCGCGCCAGTCTTGCAGGCCATGGCCAGGGCGTGCTGCCCCTGCCGCCAGAGCCGATGGTTCAGCCGATGCGCCAGCAGCATGTGAAAGCCGCGGCCGCCGATCCAGGTCCCCAGCAGCCCGCCCGGCTCGAAATTCCGGATGGTAATGGCCTGCAGGTCGGCCAGCGTCGCATCCACGTCCTGCGGCAGCAAAGTCGCGCGCGCCAGGTCGCGCAACGCGCCGGGTTCCAACAAGGGGGACGGGGAAAGCCGCGCCAGCAGCGCGGCGAGACCCCCGGCCGCATCCGGCGCGCCGGCCGTATCGGCCAGAAACGGCGCCAGCGTGGCCTCGGCGGTTCGGGCCTCGGCGCCGAGGCGGCGCCAGATCTCAGCCGACATAGCCGAAGGCGACCGGCGGCGCGGCGGCGGTTTCGACCCACACGCTCTTGGTCTGGGTATAGCCGAGCAGCGCATCCCGGCCCGAGGAACGGCCGAAGCCGGAACGCCCGAAGCCGCCGAAAGGCGAGGCCACGTTGATGGTCTTGTAGCCGTTGATCCAGAAGGTGCCGGCGCGCACCGCTGCCGCGACGCGGTGCGCGCGGCCGACATCCCCCGTCCACACTGCCCCGGCCAGGCCGTAGGGTGTGTCATTGGCCAGGGCCACTGCTTCCTCTTCCGTGTCGAAGGGCAGCACGGCGAGAACGGGGCCGAACACCTCCTCCCGCGCGATGGCGGCGTCCGGCGCGATGCCGTCCAGGATGGTGGGCGCGAAGAAGAACCCGCCGGTGCCGCGCAGCGCCGCCGGGCAGCCGCCGCCGGCGGCGATGCGCGCGCCATGCCCTGCCGCCGCCGCCACCATCTCGCTGATCTTGTTGAACTGGCGTCGGTTGTGGATGGGGCCGATCTGCGTGGCCGGATCGGCCGGGGCGCCAAAGGGAATGTGACCGGTGGCTTCGGCCAGCCGCGCCACGAAGCGATCCTGGATGCGGCGCTGCACCAGCAGGCGGGAGCCGGCCACGCAGCTCTGGCCGGCGCCGCCGAAGATCGCCGCCTGCGCCCCGAGGAGGGCGCGGTCCAGGTCGGCATCGGCGAAAACGATATTGGCGCTCTTGCCGCCCAGCTCCAGGATGGACGGCACGATGTTGCGCGCCGCGGCAGCGGCGATCTGGGACCCAGCCGCCGCGGAGCCCACGAACACCACCAGCCGCGTGTCGCGATGCGCGACGGCCGCGGCACCGGTGGTGGGGCCGGCGCCCGCCAGGATGTTCACCAGCCCTGGCGGAACGCCGTCTACGGCGCCGCACAGCACGCCGAGCGCTAGCGTGGTCAGCGGCGTCAGCTCGGAGGGTTTCAGCACCACCGCATTGCCGGCACACAACGCGGGCGCGATCTGCCAGCCGGCGGTGAAGACCGGCGCGTTCCAGGGCGTGATCTGCACCACCGTGCCATAGGGCTCGGGCCGGGTGTAGTTCAGGTGGCTGGTGGGAACCGGGATCACCTCGCCATGCAGCTTGTCGGCCCAGCCGGCGTAGTATTCGAACATCTCCGCCACCTTGGCGACCTCGCCGCGGGTATCGCGGATGGGTTTGCCGGCGGACAGCATCTCCAACTCCGCCAGCTCTCCGGCCCGGCCCCGCACCGCTTGGCCCATGGCCCACAACGCACGGCCGCGTGCGGCCGCGGTCATCGCCCACCAGGCGCGCTGCGCTGGGGCGGCGGCGGCCATGGCCGCATCCACCACGCCGCGGCCGGCATCGGCGAAGCCCAGGATCACCCGGCCATCCGCCGGGTTCACCAGGTCCAGGCGGGCGCCGGTGCCCGGCAGGATCGCGCCGCCGACCAGGGAGCCGACCGCGCCGCCCGGCAGCAATTGGTTGACCAGTTCCGCGACACGCGGTGCGGCGGGGCTGAGGGCGTCGGGCATCATTCGGTTTCCCTGCTCTGCGGGTCGCGCCGGTAATCCGCCATGCGGGTAAAGTCCTCCGGATCGGGAAGGGGGGCCTCGCGCCACAGCTGGTCCACCAGGCGCGACAGCGGCAGGTCCAGGCCCACCTCGCTCATCAATCCGGTGGCCAGCCGCACATCCTTGCGCATCAGCCCGGCCGAGAAGCCGCTGTTGAAGCTGCCGGGCAGCACCCAGCGCGGGTACATCGCCTCGCTCACCGCGCTACGGCCGGTCGCGGCATTGACCACCTCTATCGCCTCCGCGGCGGACAGGCCTGCCGCCTCGGACAGGCGCATCGCCTCGCCGGTGGTGATCAGATGCGCTGCCACCAGCAGGTTGTTCACCAGCTTGGCGATGTTGCCGGCGCCGGAAGGGCCGACATGCACGATTCTGGCGGCCATCGCCTCCAGCACCGGCCGGACCCGCTCCAGATCCTCGGCGGCACCGCCGGCCATCACCGTCAGGCGGCCGGATGCGGCGCCGGACGGGCCGCCGCTGACCGGCGCGTCCAACAGGCCGTGCCCGGCTCCCGCCAGCAGGACGGCGAGCCTGCGCGAGGTGGTGGGGTCGGAGGTCGACGTGTCGATCACCACCACCCGCCCGTCATGCCGCTCCAGCAACCCGCCGGGCGCGGTGACCACCGCTTCCACGTCCCGTGCATAGGGGAGGGAAACCACCAGAACCTCCGCCTCGCGCAGCACAGCGCCGAGGTCGTGGCGAAATGCGATGCCGGCCTCGTCACAACTCGGCTTGCGGGCCGGGTTGATGTCGTGCCCCTGCACGGCGAAGCCCGCTCGGGCCAGCGTCGCCGCCATGCCGAAGCCCATCTGCCCGAGCCCGACCACCCCGACCTGCTGCCCTGTCACTGTTGCTGCCCCGACGCTGCCATCGCGTCAGGGTGGGTGGTTGCCGGCGTTGCCACAAGCAGCGTCTTGCGAACGCGATGTTGCCCCACCGGCAACGGCATCAGCCCGGCCGGCAGCAGACCAGATGCTTCGCCAGCCAGTCGCGCAGGCGTTCCGCCGCCTCCGGCAGGCGGCGGCCGGCGCGCACCACCAGATGCGCTGCGGCTTCGGCGAGCAGCGGATCGGCCAGCGGCACCGCCGTCATTTCCCCGGCTTCCTCAGGTGCGAGGGCGAAGCGCGGCAGAAACGCCACGCCCATCCGCGCGGCCACGAAGCGCCGCTGCAATTCGAAGGAATCGGTTTCCAGCACGGGCAGCAGGCGGAACCCACCATCGGCCTCCACCCGGCTGATCATCTGCCGGATGCCATGATCAGCCGGCAGCAACGCAACCGGCTCGGCAGCCAGCCGGCGCAGCAACAGCGGGCGGCGCTGCGAGGCCAGTGCGTGCCCGGCCGGCAGCAGCGCCACCAGGGGCTGCCGGGTCACCAGCGCGGCGTCAACCTCCGGATGGGCCTGCGGATTATAGGCCAGGCCGAGATCCGCCTCGCCCTCGGCCACGGCCTTCAGGATGGAATCACTGGTGCCCAGCACGACCTGGAAGGTGATGCCGGGATGCGCCGCGGAAAAGCCGGCCAGCCCGTGGCGCATCAGGTCCGGCAGGAAGCCGGCGCCGCAGCGGATCCGCACCAGGCCCCGCTGCGCGCCGCGCAATCGTTGCAGCCGATCCTGCAGCAGCGCCGCCTCATCGGCCTGGCGCCGGGCGTGCTCGGCGATGATGCGCCCTGCCTCGGTCGGCACCACGCCACGCGGCAGGCGCTCCAGAAGCAGCGTGCCGCATGCGGCCTCCATCTCGGCCACCTGCCGACTGACGGCGGAGGCGGCGACGTGCAGAACAGCCGCGGCGCCGCGGATCGAGCCGGCGCGCACCACCGCCAGAAAATAACGCAGGGCACGATCGTTCATGGCGCGGCGGAGACTGCCCGCCGCGCCGCCCTGCGGCAATGCGTCCTGTTAAACGGCGATGGCCAGCTGCGGCGGCTGCCGCATCAGGTGCGCGCGCTGCATGCGCGGATGCGCGGCGGTCAGGCGGGCGCGGGCGGCGGCCAGTTCGGCGGCGCTCGGCTCCTCCAGCACATAGCCGCGGCCCCAGATGGTGCGCACGATCTCGGCAGAGCCCGCGGCCGCCAGCTTGCGCCGCAGCTTGCAGATGAAGACGTCGAGGATGCGCTGGTCCGGCCCGTCTTCCAGGCCGTAGGCGCGGGTCATGAAATGCTCCTTGGTGAGCATCGCGCCCGGCCGGAGCATCAGCATCTCCAGCACGTCGAATTCGCGGCAGGTGATCCGCACGGTGCGGCCATCCACGGCAACGGTGCGGCGCGCCTGATCCAGCAACACGTTGCCGCAGCGCAGTTCCGGGCTGGCGTGGCCGAGGCTGCGGCGCAGCACCGCCTGCATGCGGGCCTGCAGCAACGGCATCAGCGGCGGACCGCCGAGCACCTGGTCGGCGCCCGCTTCCAGCAACAGCAACTCGTCCTCGGGCGTGATGCGGGGACTGAGCACCAGCACCGGGCAGCGCACGCCTTTGCGCCGGATCTCGCGCACCAGGCCGATGCCGTCCCGTGTCGGGCTGGCGGCCTCGATCAGCAGAACATCATAGTCGCCGCTGTGCTGGGCGATCGACGGCGCTTCCAGAAAGGGCTCCGCCAAATCGCAGCCATGGCCCTGCCGGCGCAGGGCGTCGAGCAGCGTGGTAGTCGGGCCAGCGCTGCTGGCGAGAAGAATATGCATACCCGGTCCCTGCGATTTTCGCTGGCCTGACGGCCGGAGGGTTCATGATCTTCAACCGGGATAATTCACGGCATCGTGATTGGCAAGCTCTTATCAACATTTCGGGAGCTGGTTACGCATCGCCCTCCCCGGGCTGTTGCAGCAATGCATCATCATGGGGGAACAAGGTCCGTACCCGGCGCATGGCGCTCCAGAATTCGCCGGCCTCCATTTCGGCCAGCGCCAGCCGCAGCGCCTGCCGGGCGCCTTCCACGGTGGTGGCGGCGATGTAGGCCTCGGTCAGCGCGCGTGCCGTCTGCACCAGGGCAGGCCGCTCCTGGTCATCGCACACATAGGCGCCCTGCATGGCCAGGTAGATGCGGCGGGCAGGTGTGGTGGCATCTTCCGGCTCCATGATCTGGCGGCCGAACAGGAAGCGGACGTGGTTCGACACCAGCATCGTGGTGCGCGTCTTGAACTGCAGCGACGCGCCATTCACCAGCAACTTGTCCCCGGCCCGCAACTCGATCACTAGACGACCCTGGCCGCTGCCGCGCCGGACTTTTTCTGCGCTCATGGTTGGACTTTGAATGGGAAGGTGGAAAGGGTTGGCGATATCACCGGGCGAGGGCAGGGGGCCAAGAGCAGAAGCGTGGATCGCGGAAGCGCTGGCGCAACCGTGTCCGGATGGCGCCATTTTGGGCTGCGGCATGACGCTCTGCTCTCCGAACTCCGTTGATCTCTCCTTAGGATAGCTTTGCTAACTCAATGTTTACGGCAAAAGCGACTAAGCCAATGCGCGTAAAGGTTTATAGCGCAGGCCCAGCGATCCCAGGGACACAGGGCCGTCAGCTTCATCACGAGGGGGTGAAAATCTGATTGATGTTCGCTACATAAAATTCCACCCGATGGTTCCGGCTTGCTCCAGAAGGGAGAGACCGACCTTGACCGTCCCGACGCCCGCCGATGAAGCTCAACGAATTGCCGCCTTGCGCGCCTATGAGGTGCTGGATACCGCCTGCGAGGCCAGCTTCGACAACATCGCACGCCTCGCTTCCATGGTGACCGGCTGCCCCATCGCCGCCGTGTCTTTCACTGATGTCGAACGGCAATGGTTCAAGGCCCGGATCGGCACCGATCTTGCGGAATGCCCACGCGAACTCGCGTTCTGCGCCCACGCCATCCTGCAGCCCGACCGCCCGATGGTGGTCGACAATGCCGCTCAGGATGTGCGGTTCCGCGAAAATCCATTGGTGAACGGGCCGGCCTCGTTGCGCTTCTACGCCGGGGCGCCGCTGGTCAATCCCGCTGGCCAGCCCTTGGGCACGCTGTGCGTGATGGACCGGCGACCGCGACGCATGAATACCGAGCACCGGCAGGCGCTCGCGCATCTTGCGGAAACGGTGGTCACCACGCTCGAACTGCGCCGCGCCATGAACCAGGCACGCGGCGCCGCCCTGAGCGATCCGCTGACCGATCTCGGCAACCGCCGCGCATTGCTGGACGCTTTGTCGCTGGCTGTGGCCCGGCACGCCGCGTCGGGTGTGCCGTTCACGCTGCTGTATCTCGACCTCGATGGTTTCAAGCAGGTCAATGACCAGCAGGGGCACGCCACAGGCGACAGGGTGCTCCGCCAGGTGGCGGAAGTGATGCGGGGCGGATTGCCCGCGGGTGGCTGCGCGGCGCGGCTGGGTGGCGACGAGTTCGCCATGCTGTTCACCGATGATTGGCCTGAAGCCGTGGCGGAACGGCTGCGCCAGGCCCTGGAAACCGCGATGTCGTGGCAAGGTTGGGCGGTCACCGCATCGATCGGCGCCGTGACCGTGAACGATGCGGGGCTCGGTCTGGACGAGGTGCTGGCGGCGGCCGACGCCTCGATGTACCGCGCCAAGGGGGCCGGCAAGAACCGCGTCCAGCACCGGTGGCTCAGCCAGGTGTCTGAAACCGCCGCCTGAGGCGGCGGCCTGGGTCAGGCGCCGAAACGGTCCCGGACCCGGCCTTCCAGCACCTTCGCCCAGACACCGAGCCGCCAGAACCGGTGCAGCGGCATCGGCCGGATCGGGGTCACCGGCATGTCCAGCGCCTCGGGCGTGGTGCCGAGCAGGCGGCGGGCCAATTGCCCGCCCATCGCCGTGGCCATGGCGACGCCGCGTCCGTTGTAGCCATAGGCGGCCAGCAGCCCCGGCGCGGGCTCGTGCAGATGCGGATAATGGTCGCGAGTCATGGCCAGCTGGCCGTTCCAGCCATGTGTCCAGCCGATGCCGCGCAGCGCCGGCCACAAGGCCTCGGCATAGCGCGTCAGATAGGCAATCCGCCCGGGACCTTCAATCGGGCTCTGCGGCCCACGGCCTCCCATCAGCAGCCGGTTGCCGGCGTCCACGCGGTAATACACGGTGATGTGGCCGCTCTCGTACAGCGCGCCGCGCAGCGGGAAGATGTCCCGGTGCAAAGCCTCGGGCAGCGGTGCCGTGGCGACCACCGAGCTGAACACCGGCGCCAGGCTTTGCCGCAGGCCGGGCCAGAGATCGCCGGTGTAGCCGTTGGTGGCCAGCACCACCTGCTCGGCGAGCAACGCGCCGCCGGGCGTCGCCACCCGCCAGCGATCGCCGTCCCGCCCCAGTGACAGCGCCGGCGTTTCGCCATGGATGCGGGCGCCGAGCTGCGATGCGGCCCGCGCCAGCCCTCGGGCGTAGGACAGGGGATTCAGGTCGCCGCCCCTCCGGTCCAGCATGGCGCCACGGTAGCGCCGCGTGCCGCTCAGCGCGTGGATGCCGGCCTCGTCCAGGAACTCGACCGGCATGCCGCGACGCAGGCATTGTTCGGCGGTGGCCCGCACGGCGGCGGCATGGGCCGGCCGCAACGCGGCACGCAGGGTGCCGTTCTGCCGCGCCTCGCAGGTGATCTGATGGCGGCGGATGAGGTCGAACACCCGATCGGGCGCGGCATAAGACAGCGCCACCATGCGCCGGCCGAGCTCGGGTCCCCAATCCGCCTCCACCGTGTCCGGATCAGGCTTCAGCCCCGGGTTGACCTGACCGCCATTGCGGCCAGACGCGCCCCAGCCCGGCTCCGCCGCCTCGATCAGCGTCGCCGCGACGCCCTGCTCTGCCAGGTGCAGCGCGGTGGACAGGCCGGTGAAGCCGCCGCCGATGATGGCCACCGGCACCCGGTGCTCACCCTGCAGCGGCGGTGTCGGCGCGGCGGGAATGGCGGTGGCGGCATACAGCGAAGGCGGCAGCGGCGCGGTTGGCATGGCGGCCCTGATCATCCGATGGGGTTCATCCGGCGGGTGTCATCTGGGGGGTTCAATCCAGCGGGTGCAGCACGCGGTGCAGGAAGTCCTGCGTGCGCGGCTCGCGCGGCGCAGTGAGGATCTCGCCGGGCGGTCCTTCCTCCACGACCTTGCCGCGATCCATGAACACCACGTGGTCGCCGACCGAGCGGGCGAAGCCGATCTCATGCGTCACCACCATCATGGTCATGCCGCCGCGCGCGAGGTCGCGCATCACCGTCAGCACCTCGCCCACCAGTTCGGGATCGAGCGCGCTGGTCGGCTCGTCGAACAGCACGGCGCGCGGCCGCATCGCCAGGGCACGGGCGATGGCGACGCGCTGCTGCTGGCCGCCGGAAAGCTGCCGCGGATAGGAACCTTCGCGCCCGGCCAGCCCCACCTGGGCGAGCAGTTCGCGCCCGCGCGCCTCGGCGGCGGCGCGCGGCTCGCCCAGCGCGTAGATCGGCCCTTCGGTGACGTTCTGCAGCGCGGTGCGGTGGCTGAACAGGTTGAAGCGCTGGAACACCATGCAGACGCGCTGGCGCACGGCGCGAATCGCGGCGCGGTGCTCCCGGTTCACCACCTGCCCATCCACCCGGACGCTGCCGCCCTGATAGGGCTCGAGCCCGTTGACGCAGCGCAGCAGGGTCGATTTGCCGGAGCCAGAGGGGCCGATCACGCATACCACCTGGCCTTCCGGCACGCGCAGCGAGATGCCGTCCAGCACCCGCAGCGGGCCATAGCTCTTCTGCAGCCCATCGATCTCGATCATCCGCGGCCGAACCTTTTCTCCAGCCGGCCGACCAGCACGATCAACGGAACGCTGAGCGCCAGGTACAGCAGCGCGGCCAGGGTGAAGACTTCCTGGTTCTTGAAGGTGGAGGAAGCGATCAGCCGCGACTGCGTGGAGATCTCCGCCACGGTGATGACGCTGGCCTGGCTGCTGTCCTTCAGCATCATGATCAACATGTTGCCATAGGGCGGCAGCACGATGCGCGTGGCCTGCGGCAGGATCACCCGCGTCATGACCCGGAAGCGCGACAGGCCGAGGCTGTCCGCCGCCTCCACCGCGCCGGGGTCCACCGCCAGCATGCCAGAGCGGAACACTTCGCCCATATAGGCCGAATAGGCGACGCCGAGGCCGATCACGCCGGCCTGAAAGGCGGACAGATCGACGCCGAACTCAGGGAGCACGAAGTAGATGTAGAACAGCTGCACGATGATCGGGATGCCGCGCAACGTGTTCACGATGGCCAGGGCCGGCCATTCCAGCCAGCGCAGCCCCGAGGTGCGCATCAACGCCCAGATCAGCCCGAGCAGCGTGGCGATCACCAGCGCGCAGAGGGTCAGGGCAACTGTGATCCAGACGCCCTGAAGCAGGATCGGCAGGAAATCGCGCGCCGAGGCGAGAAAGCCGGCGAGGTTCATGCCCGCGCGGCGGGCGGCAGGTTCCACTTGGTGATCAGCGCCTGCACCGTGCCATCGGCCAGCAGCTTGGTCAGCCCGGCATTGATCTTCGCCATCACCGGATCGCCCTTGCGGGTGCCGATGTTGACGGTGCCGACCACGGAAGGCTTGTAGCCCGGCAGCAGGGTGACGCCGCGGAAGGCGCCCTGGGCGATCTGGTAGCCGACGATCGGCCCGTCGCCGAAGCCGACCTTGATGCGGCCGAGCGATACGTCGCGCATGATGTCGGCCACGCTGTCATAGGTGCGCAGGTCGAGCCCGGCCTGCTTCGCTGCCTCGGCATAGGTGGTGCCGAGTTGCGCCCCGGCGGAGAGGCCCTTCAACTCGGCCATGCTGGTGCCGGGCAGGCTCGCGCCCTCCTTGATCACCGCGCCCTCGCCATAGGCGTAGACCGGCTCGGAGAAGTCGATCTGCTCGCGGCGGGCGGCGGTCGCGGTCATGGCCGCGGCGATCACGTCGATGCGGTTGCTGGTCAGGGACGGGATCAGCGCCGCGAAGGGCGTGCCCTGCACCTCGACCCCGAAGCCCTGCTCCTTGCCGATGGCGTTGATCAGGTCGACCATGAAGCCGGTGATGCTGTTGGTCTTGGTGTCGAGAAAGGTGAAGGGGATCCCGGTCGGGGTGGAGCCGACGCGGAGCACCTGTTCCTGCGCCCGGAGCGCCACGCCGGGTGCCCCGAGGGTCAGGGCGGCGGCGCCCAGCAACGTCCGGCGTGCGATCATCTCGGCCTCCTCATCCTGTGCCGCCGATTGGGTCACAGCAGGCATTCCCCGACAAGCCGAATTTTCATATGAATGAAAAAGCTATGGCAGATTTCACAGCTCGCCCGGAAGCGCTCAGTGCCGCCGATCCTCTGGATGCTTCCATGGGTCAGCAGATCCGCGCGCTTCGGCGCCAGCGCGGCTGGTCCCTGCAGGAGGTCGCGGCGCGGGCGCAGATTTCCATCGGCTTCCTCAGCCAGATGGAGCGCGGACTATCATCGCCGACGCTGCGCGACCTGATCCGCATCGCCGAGGCGCTGGGCACCAGCCTCGACAAGTTGCTGGAACTGGCGCGGCCGGAAGCGGCGGCGGACGGGCCGGTGGTGCGCGTGGCGCAGCGCCGCGACGTGGCGTTCCACCAGGGCATCACCAAGGAGGCACTGACGCCGCCCGGCAGCATCGGGCTGGCGCTGTACCTCGTAACGCTGGAGCCCGGGGCCCGTACGGGTGACGGGCTTTACGCCCATGCCGGGCAGGAGGCGGGCATGGTGCTGCAGGGCCGGCTGCTGCTCACCGTGGGCTGCGCCGATTACTGGCTGAGCGAGGGTGACAGCTTCGGCTTCCCGAGTGTTGTTCCGCACGGCTTCGCCAACGCCGCCCAGGCGGTGACGCGGGTGCTCTGGAGCAATGCCGCGCCGGACCGGCCGGCTGCCGGTCAGTCCTGCGGCGCCGGCGACTTGAAGTAAGGCTCGACGCTGCCCTGCACCTTCATGGTCATCGGGTTGCCCTTGCGGTCCAGCGTGGTGCCGATGGTGAGACGCACCCAGCCCTCGCTGACGCAGTACTCATCGACATTGTTCTTCTCGACGCCCTTGAAGCGGACGCCCACGCCGCGTTCCAGGGCTGCCGCGTTGTAATGCGGGCTTTTCGGGTTGCTCGACAGTCGGTCGGGCGGAGTGTCGCTCATGATGCGCCTCTGCTGCGGGAGGGGCGGGTGATAGCCACCCCGCCCCGGCTTGCCAAATCCGGGACGGATCAGGATTCCCGGGCGATGATGCCGTTCACCGTGCGGCAGGCCGCGACCACCGCCAGAAGCAGCAGCCCCTGCCGGATCATGCCGCCGGGCGTGAAGCGGTAGCCGCCTGCCCGCAGCATGTCCGGCACATAGTGAAGGTATTGCTGCAGTTCCGGCTCCAGCTGCATGCCGCCCAGGATCTGCAGCCCGATCCACCACAGGGCGCCGGCGATCAGCAATAGCGGACCGGCCAACTCCGCCACCAGTTCAATCAAGGTGAAGGCGAAGGTCACAAGCCCCCAGAACAGGATGCGCAGGCCCCGCAAGGCCAGGGCCGGGCCGCGCGTGCCCCGCAGGCGGCGATGATCGGCGTCATAGCGGGCCGGGGCGATGGACATGGCGGGGATCCTCCTGCGGAACGGTCCGGGGCCGCGGAGCGGGCAGCCCGGGGCGGGCAACGCGGTGCCTTACCGGCATTGGCTGCCAGGTTCAAACCTGACCCCGCGCATCAACCGGAAGGCGCCGAAACCGGGTGGAGCGGTATGCCCCCCGTCGCGAAAGCCTGGAGGTTGCCGAGCGTGGTCTCGGCAATGGCGCGCATCGCAGCCGCGGTGAAGAAGCCCTGATGGCCGGTGATCAGCACGTTGGGAAAGGTCAGCAGGCGCGCAAACACGTCGTCCTGCAGCACGGTGGCCGAGAGATCCTCGAAGAACAGGTTGGCCTCCTCCTCGTAGACGTCGAGGCCGAGATGGCCGAGATGCCCGCTCTTCAGCGCCGCGATCACCGCCTGCGTGCCCAGCATCCCGCCGCGGCTGGTGTTGATCAGCATGGCCCCGGGCTTCATCCGGGCCAGCGCCTCGGCATCGATCAGCCGGTGGGTCGCCGGCGTCAGCGGGCAATGCAGGCTGACGATGTCGGATTGCGCCAGCAGCTCCGGCAGGGAGACATATTCCAGCCCGAGGCGGGCCGCGGTTCCGGCATCGGGAAACGGATCATGCGCCAGCAGCCGGCAGCCGAAACCGCCCATGATCCGGGCAAAGGCCCGCCCGATCTGCCCGGTTCCAATGATGCCGACGCTTCTGCCATGCAGATCCAGGCCCAGCAGGCCGTCCAACGCGAAATTGCCCTCCCGCACCCGGGCATAAGCCTTGTGCAACCGCCGCCCCAGCGACAGCACCAGCGCCGCGGCATGCTCGGCCACGGCTTCGGGCGCATAGGCCGGCACGCGCCCCACGGCGAGCCCGAGCCGCGCTGCCGCGGTGAGGTCCACGTTGTTGTAGCCGGCGCAGCGCAGCGCGATCAGGCGCGTGCCCTGGTCATGCAGCGCCGCGAGCGCCTCGGCATCGGCACGGTCATTGACGAACAGGCAGGCGGCCTCGGCACCGGCCGCCTGCAGCGCGCTGCGCGGCCCGAGATGGGCCTCGATCCACTCGAAACGGTGCGGCGCCCCGGCGGCCGCATTGGCCGCTTCCAGGAACTGCCGGTCGTAGGGCTTGGCGCTGAACACCGCGACGCGCATGCTGTCTCCTCCTGGCCGGACGCGCCGGCCGCCGCGGCAGCTTGGCACAAGGATTGCCAAGCTGCCGTCACCGCACCGGCTGGACGTCCGGCGCAGCGTGACGGAACGGCGGCCACGTGGCCGCCCGAGACCACCATTTTGCACAGGCCTGAAGCCTGCGTGAAGGAGCACTGTTTTGCATTCGACACCCGATGTGCGTTTGGCGGCCGATATCGGCGGAACCTTTACCGACATCGTGCTGGACGCCCGCGGCACGCGCCACACGCGCAAGGTTCTGACCACGCCAGCCGCGCCCGAGGAAGGCGTGCTCACGGGGATCGGGCTGGCGCTGGACGATGCCGGGCTGCATTTCTCCGACATCGATGTGTTCGTGCACGGCACTACCCTGGCCACCAACGCGATCATCGAGCGGCGCGGCGCCAAGACCGCTCTGGTCGCGACGCAGGGCTTCCGCGACGTGCTGGAGATCGGCACCGAAAGCCGCTACGACCAGTATGACCTGACGCTGGAAAAGCCGGTCCCGCTGGTGCCGCGTGAGTTGCGCTTCACCGTGCCGGAGCGGGTCGACGCGTCCGGCCAAGTCCGGCTGCCCCTCGATGAGGCGGCGGTCGGCGCCCTGGTGCCGCGGCTGCGCGAGCTCGGCGTGCAAAGCGTGGCCTTGGCCTTTCTTCATGCCTATGCCAATCCGGAGCATGAGCAGCGCGCCGCCGCCCTGCTGAAGGCAGCGATGCCGGAACTGGCGATCACCCTGGCCAGCGAAGTATGCCCCGAGGTGCGCGAGTATGAGCGCACCTCCACCGCCGCCGCCAACGCCTATGTGCAGCCGCTGATGGAGGGCTATCTCGGCCGCATGGCGGCGGCGTTGCGCGAACGGCAATATCGCGGAGCGACCTATCTCGTCACCTCGGGCGGCGGCCTGACCGCGCTGGAAACCGCGCAGCGCTTTCCGGTGCGGCTGGTGGAATCCGGCCCGGCTGGCGGCGCGATCTTCGCCGCGCAGGTGGCGCTGCGAGCCGACGAGCAGCGCGTGCTGTCCTTCGACATGGGCGGCACCACGGCGAAGATCTGCCTGATCGAGAAGGGCGAGCCCGCCACATCCCGCGTCTTCGAGGTGGACCGTACGGCGCGCTTCCTGAAAGGCTCCGGCCTGCCGCTGCGCATCCCGGTGATCGAGATGGTGGAGATTGGCGCCGGCGGCGGCTCCATCGCCCAGGTGGACGCCTTGCAGCGCGTCACGGTGGGACCGGAAAGTGCGTCCTCGGTGCCGGGGCCGGCTTGCTACGGCTTGGGCGGCCAGCGCCCGGCGGTGACCGATGCCGACGTGGCATTGGGGCTGATCAAGCCGGAGGGCTTTGCTGGCGGCAGCATGGACCTGAAGCCGGAGCTGTCGCTTCACGCGCTGGGCCGCGAGATCGGCGACAAGCTCGGTCTGTCGCCCGAGATGTCGGCCTACGCCGTGTACGAGATGGTGTGCGAGAACATGGCCAGCGCCGCGCGCGTCCACGCCGCCGAGCGTGGCGCAGTGATCGGCCAGCACACCATGATCGCCTTCGGCGGCGCGGCGCCGCTGCATGCCGCGCGCGTGGCGGAAAAGGTGGGCGTGCCGCGCGTCCTGGTTCCGCCCAATGCCGGCGTCGGCTCGGCCGTCGGCTTCCTGGCCGCGCCCGTGGCCTATGAGATCGTCCGCTCCCGCCCCGCACGGCTCGACGAGGATTTCGATGGCGACGCGGTGTCCGCGCTGTTCGCCGAGATGACGAGCGCCGCACGCGCCCTGGTGGAGCCCGGCGCGCGCGGCGCGGCGCTGTTCGAACGCCGCAGCGCCTTCATGCGCTACGTCGGCCAGGGCCACGAGATCACCGTGGATCTGCCGGACCGCACCTTGAGCGCCGCCGACGTTCCCGAGCTGCGCCGGATCTTCGAGGCCGAGTACGCGGCGCAGTTCGCCCGCGCCATCCCGGCCGCGGCGATCGAGGTGCTGAACTGGTCCGTGCTGGTTTCCACCCATGCGCGGCGCCCGGAGATGGCCCCCATGGTGGCACCCGCACCGGCGCCGCAGCCCGCGGGGCTGAGATTGATCTTTGACGGCCGCGCCGAAAAGAAGGTGGAGGTGCCGCTTTACCGCCGCGAGGCCATGGCGCCTGGCGCCCGAATCGCCGGCCCGGCGCTGATTGCCGAGGACGAAACCACCACCTTTATCTCCGCCAGCTTCGATGCCCATATCGATGGCAGCGGCTGCATCGTCATGGAGCGGAAGGCAGCATGAGCAGCAACATGACCGAATCCACGCCCAAGGTCGGCTTGATCGACCTCCAGATCATGTGGAACCGCCTGATCGCCGTGGTTGGCGAACAGGCACAGGTGCTGATCCGCACCGCCTTCAGCCCCATCGTGCGCGAATGCGGTGATATTTCCGCCGGAATCTTCGACCTGAAGGGGCGGATGCTGGCGCAGGCGGTGACCGGCACGCCCGGCCACGTCAACTCCATGGCCGAGGCGGTGAAACACTTCATCCGCCACTTCCCGACCGAGACCATGCGCGAGGGCGATGCCTACATCACCAACGACCCCTGGATGGGCACGGGGCACCTGAACGACTTCGTCATCACCACGCCCGCCTTCCACAAGGGCAAGCTGGTGGGGCTGTTCTCCTGCACCAGCCATCTGATGGACATCGGCGGCCTGGGCAACGGGCCTGAAGCCTCCGACGTCTACATGGAAGGCCTTTACATCCCGATGCTGAAGCTCATCGACCGGGGCGTGGTCAATGAAACGCTGATGGCGATGATCCGTGCCAACACCCGGCTGCCGGTGGACACCGAGGGCGATACCTACTCGCTGGCCGCCTGCAACGATGTCGGCGTCAGGGCACTGTCGGCGATGATGCAGGAATTCGGCATCGACAGCCTCGATCCGTTGGCGGAGCACATCATCGAGAAGTCGCGCGCCGCCGTGCTGGCGGAGGTCGCCAAGCTGCCGAGGGGCAGCTGGCGCTATGCCATGACGGTGGACGGCTATGACCATCCGCTGACGTTGGAAGCGACGCTGACCATCGCCGACAGCGGGATTCATGTCGATTACAGCGGCACCTCGGACATGGTCCGCCGCGGCATCAATGTGCCGATCTCCTACACCACGGCCTACACGGTGTTCGGCCTCGGCTGCGTAGTGGCCTCGCACATCCCGAACAATGCCGGCTCGCTGGCGCCGCTGACGGTGTCGGCGCCGGTGGGGTCGGTGCTGAACGCGCCGAAGCCGGCGCCGGTCTCCTCCCGTCACGTGCTGGGGCAGATGCTGCCCGACATGGTGTTCGGCTGCCTGCGGCAGGCATTGCCGGACCGGGTGCCGGCGGAAGGCACCTCCTGCCTTTGGAACATCACGGTGCGCGGCGAGCGCCGGAACCCCGGCAAGGCGCATCCGGTCTTCGCCCTGGCGATCACCACCAATGGCGGCACGGGCGGCCGCCCGGCGCAGGACGGGCTCTCGGCCACGGCCTTCCCGTCCGGCGTCATGGGCACGCCGATCGAGATCGCCGAGATTCAGTCGCCGCTGATGTTCTGGCGCAAGGAGTTCCGCCCCGACAGCGGCGGCGCCGGACGGAGCCGCGGCGGCCTGGGCCAGGTGATGGAGATCGCCAACAACGACGATTCCCCGTTCGAACTGCTGGCCGCCTTCGACCGCATCGCCTTTCCGCCGCGTGGCCGCGATGGCGGCGGCGACGGCGCTGCGGGCCATGTCGGCCTGGCCTCGGGCCCGGTGTTCCGCGGCAAGGGGTTGCAGGTGGTTCCGCCGGGCGAACGGCTGGTGGTGCTGACGCCGGGCGGCGGTGGCCTGGGCGATCCGAAGCTGCGCGACGCGGCAAAGCTTGCCGCCGACCAGCGCAACGGACTGGTGTCGGAGGAGGCCGCGATGCGGCTCTACGGCGCGCAACAGGCCGCAGAATAAACCCGCAGAAACCAGGCCGGGCCGAAGCAGCCCGGCCGCCACGGCTTTACAGGAGAGTTTGCATGACCACGCGTCGCACCCTGATGACGGCGGCCCTAGCCACCCTGGCCGCTCCCGTCCTGATCCGCCCGGCGCGCGCCGCCACCCAGTTCGACCTGGCCACGGTCTGGCCGGATGGCAATTTCCACACCGTCAACGCCAAGCGCTTCGCCGCGGAAGTGGCGAAGGCCACGGACAACGCTGTGACCATCAACGTGCAGGCGGGCGGCGCGCTCGGCTTCAAGGGACCGGAACTGCTGCGCTCGGTGCGCGACGGGCTGGTGCCGATGGCGGATGTGCTGAACAACCAGCAGATCGGCGACGCGCCCACCATGGGGATCGAGAGCATCTCGTTTCTGATCGGATCCTTCGACGAACTGAAGGTGCTGCACAAGTACCTGATGCCGGAATACGACCGCGTGGCGAAGGCCAACAACCAGAAGTTCCTTTATGTGGTTCCCTGGCCGACGCAGTACCTGCATGTGAAGACGCCGATCTCCTCGATCGACGGCCTGCGCGGCGTGCGCATCCGCTCCTCCGACAAGACCACGGCCGACATGTGCAATCTGCTCGGTGCCGCCGGCACCATGATGCCGTGGGGCGAGGTGGTGCCGGCCCTGGCTTCGGGCCGCATCGACGGCGTCTGCACCTCCGCGACCTCCGGGGTGGACGGACGATTCTGGGAATTCCTCAAGGCCGCCTACCGCACCAACCATACCTTCTCCTCCCAGCTGGTCAGCATCAACCTCGACAGTTGGAACGAATTGTCCGCGGCGAACCGGCAGGTGATCGAGGGCGTGGCCAAGGCGCTGCAGCCAGAGTTCTGGAACGTTGCCGCCATGGATGACACCAACAGCGTCCGCAAGCTGACCGAGGGGGGCATGCAGGTGGTGGATGTGGATCCCGCCATGCTGGCCGAGATGCGCCGCCGCACCGCCAGCATCAAGGACGACTTCATCAAGCGCGTACCCGCGTCGCGGCCGATCATCCAGGCCTACCTCGCTGAACTTGGGAGGGCCTGAGTTGCGCAGTGCCGTGCTGAGCAGGGACAGCGCGGGAGCCGGCGGCGGGGCCGCGGCCCTGCTGCGCGCGTCGGACCGCATCGCAGCCCTCAGTGGCGTCTTCGCCACGCTCTGCCTTTGCGCGCTGCTGCTGCTGATCCTCGCGGGGGTAGGCCGCAGCATCCTCGGCAAGCTTTCCCCCGATTGGGGCGGCGAGATCACCATTGCCTGGGAATACAGCGCCTATCTGATGGGCGCCGTGTTCATGTTCGGGGCGGCGGCCGGGCTGCGCGCGGGATCGCATGTGCGCGTCTCGATCCTGCTGGCGCGCACCGGGCCCGCGCTGACCCTGCTGCTGGAGGTGCTCTCCACCGTGATCGGCCTGCTGGTGTGCGGTTTCCTGGCTTGGTCCTTGTTCAACTTCACCCTGCGCGCCTGGAACAACGACCAGCTGTCGAGCGGCAGCCTGACGCCGCTCTGGGTGCCGGATGCGGTGCTGGCACTGGGCGCCTTTCTGCTGGCGCTGCAGATGGCGGTGCGGCTGCTGCGGCTGGTGATCGGCGTGCCCACCGAGGATGACGCGCTGAAGGCCGGGAGCGTCAGCGAATGACCGGCGTCATGGGCGCGCTGTTCGGCGCGCTGTTCGGCATGCTGGCGCTGGGTGTGTGGGTCGGCATCGCGCTGATCGCCACCTCCATTGTGCTGCTCTACAGCTTCCGCAACCTGCCGGTGGACCGCCTGCTGGCGCAGTACACGTTCAACATCTTGACGACGCCGGAACTGGTGGCGCTGCCGCTGTTCATTCTGATGGGCGAGTTCCTGTTCCGCACGCGGTTGTCGCGTTCGCTGTTCAACGGGCTTTCTCCCTGGGCGGCCCTGCTGCCGGGGCGGCTTCTGCACGTCAACGTCATCGGCTGCACCATTTTCGCGGCGATCTCCGGATCCTCCGCGGCGACTACCCAGGTGGTCGGCCGCATCGCGCTGAATGAGCTGAGCAAGCGGGGCTATGACAAGCGCATCGCCATCGGCAGTCTCGCCGGGGCGGGCACGCTCGGCTTCCTGATCCCGCCCTCCAGCATCATGATCATCTACGGCGTGCTCGCCGATGAATCGGTGCTGCGTTTGTTCACCGCCGGCGTGCTGCCCGGCCTGCTGCTGGCCGCCTGCTTCATGGCCTGGGTGATGCTGCACAGCACGCTCAATCCCGCCCTGCTGCCGGAGCGCACGGCCGAGGAGCGCGGCATGAGCTTCGGCCAGCGCCTCGCCGCGCTGCGCGAGCTGGCGCCGACGCTGTTCCTGATCCTGTGCGTGCTCGGCTCCATGTATGCCGGCATCGCAACGCCGTCGGAGGCGGCGGCGGTGGGCGTGCTGGGCGCGCTGCTGGTCAGCGCGCTGCAGGGCGAGCTGACCTGGCCGACGCTGAAGGCGGTGGGCCTGGGTGCGGCGCAGACCTGCGGCATGATCGGGCTGATCGTGCTGGGCGCCTCGATCCTGGGCAACGTCGCCGCCATTCTGGGCGTGCCGCGGCAGGTGGCGGAAATCGTCACCGAGTGGGGCTTGTCGCCGCTGATGCTGATCGTGGCGCTGACCCTGCTCTACCTGGTGCTCGGCTGCTTCCTGGACGGCTTCTCGATGATCGTCATGACGCTGCCGGTCGTGCTGCCGCTGGTCTTGGCGGCGGGCTTCGACAAGCTGTGGTTCGGCATCTACCTGGTGATTGCCGTGGAGATGGCGCAGATCACGCCACCGGTGGGCTTCAACCTGTTCGTGATCCAGGGGCTGACGGGAGAGTCGCTGTCAACCATTGCCAGGGTCACACTGCCTTACCTGCTGATCATGGTGGCCTTTGTGTTCCTGCTGGTGCTGGCGCCGGGCATCGTCGGCATCCTGCCGTCCCTGCTGCTCGGCTGATCCGAGGCGGCGGCCCGCAAGGCCGCCGCCCACGGCGTTCAACCCGCGTAGGTGACCTTGACCTCGCCCACGCCCTCGCAGGTGCCGTGCAGGCTGTCGCCTGGCTTCACCGCGCTGACACCGGCCGGGGTGCCGGTCATGATCAGGTCGCCCGGCAGCAACTCCACGTAGCGCGAGAGGAAGGCAATGCTTTCCGGCACCGACCAGATCATCTGGTTCATGTCGCCGGTCTGCTGCACCTTGCCGTTCACCGACACTTCGATCTTTCCCCGGGTCGGGTGGCCGATTCTGGCGGCGGGCACGATGGCGCTGATCGGCGCCGACTGGTCGAAGCCCTTCGACAGCTCCCACGGGCGGCCCATCTTCTTGGCCACTGCCTGAATGTCGCGCCGGGTCATGTCGAGGCCGACGGCGTAGCCATAGACGTGGTTCAGCGCGTCCGCCTCGGCGATGTCCTTGCCGCCGGTGCCGATCGCCACCACCAATTCGATCTCATGGTGGAGATCCTGGGTCTGGCCAGGGAAGGGCAGGGTGCCGCCGCCGGGCACCACGGCATTGGCCGGCTTCGAGAAGAAAAAGGGCGGCTCGCGATCGGGATCATGGCCCATCTCGCGGGCATGGTCGGCGTAGTTGCGGCCGACGCACCAGATGCGGCCAACGGGAAACAGGCCGGCCTCGCCCTCGACCGGCACGGTGGCCGGCTGCGGCGCCTCGATGACATACTGCATGCGGATCGCTCCCCAGGCCCGTCGCGCGGGCCGGTTATGGTCTGCCGGAATGGGTAGGAGGGGGGCAGGTACCCGTCAAGCCGGTGGTGGGCGGGTGGGCAGCCGGCTGGCTGGCAGGCGGCTTGCAGGAGCGGGGCGACATGCAGGGAGATGGCCATGGGCCTGTACCGAAGCGACTTTCAGGGCGAGCGGCACCGCTTCGCCGATCTGCGGGTGGTGCTGGCCAAGGCGTCGCCGCGCCGCTCGGGCGATGAACTGGCAGGGCTGGCGGCGGAGAGCGACGCACAGCGCGTCGCCGCCCGCGCTGTTCTGGCCGACCTGCCACTGTGCCGCTTCCTGGAGGAGCCGCTAATCCCTTATGAGGCGGATGAGGTGACGCGGCTGATCCACGATACCCAGGATCAGGCGGCCTTTGCCCGCATCCGCCACCTGACGGTGGGAGGCCTGCGTGACTGGCTGCTCTCCTATGACGCGACTCCGGAAGCCCTGGCCGCCCTTGCGCCGGGGCTGACGCCGGAGATGGCGGCCGCCGTGTCCAAGCTGATGCGCAACCAGGACCTGATCGCCGTGGCGCGGCGCTGCCGGGTGGTCACCGCCTTCCGCTCCACGATCGGGCTGGAAGGACGGCTTTCCACGCGGCTGCAGCCCAATCACCCGGCGGATGACCTGCGGGGCATCGCCGCCGCGACGCTGGACGGGCTGCTCTACGGCACGGGCGATGCGGTGATCGGCGTCAATCCGGCCACCGACAGCGTGGCCAATGGTCTGGCGTTGCTGGAGATGCTGGAAGGATTGCGCGAGCGCCACGCCATCCCGACGCAGAGCTGCGTGCTGGCGCACGTCACCAACACCATCCGCATGATCGAGCAGGGCGCGCCGGTGGATCTGGTGTTCCAGTCAATTGCTGGCACCGAGGCCGCCAATGCCGGCTTCGGCGTGAGCCTGTCGGTGCTGCGCGAGGCGCATGAGGCGGCGCTGTCGCTGCGGCGTGGCACGGTGGGCGACAACGTCATGTATTTCGAAACGGGGCAGGGTGCCGCGCTGTCGGCCGACGCGCATCACGGCATCGACCAGCAGACGGTGGAGGCGCGCGCCTATGCCGTGGCGCGCGCCTTCCGGCCGCTCCTGGTGAACACCGTGGTGGGCTTCATCGGGCCGGAATACCTGTATGACGGCAAGCAGATCATCCGGGCCGGGCTGGAAGATCATTTCTGCGCCAAGCTGCTCGGCGTGCCGATGGGCGTCGACGTCTGCTACACCAACCATGCCGAGGCCGACCAGGACGACATGGACACGCTGTTCACCCTGCTCGGCGTCGCCGGCGTGAACTTCGTCATCACCGTGCCAGGCGCCGATGACGTGATGCTCGGATACCAGAGCGGCGCCTTCCACGATGCGCTCTACCTTCGCTCCACCCTCGGCCTGCGCGCCGCGCCGGAATTCGAGGATTGGCTGGAGCTGAGGGAGATGACCGACGCCCGCGGCCGCATTCGGGCGCTGGCGCCGCAGCACGCGACGACGCGGCGCCTGCTCTCCGGCGGGAGCGACGCCGATGCCGCGTGACGCCGCGCCGCCGATGACCTCCCCCGCGGACGATCCCTGGGCCGCGCTGCGCCGCTTCACCCCGGCGCGCATCGGCCTCGGCCGCGCCGGGGATGCACCGCCGCTCGGCGCCGTGCTGGATTTCCAGCTGGCGCATGCGCGGGCCCGCGACGCGGTGCATGCGGCCCTTGACCGCGTGCCGCTGCAGGCGGCGCTGGGCGGCCTTCCGTGGCTTGCCGTGCGCAGCCAGGCGCCGGATCGCGGCACCTATCTGCGCCGTCCCGACCTCGGCCGACGCCTGGACCCGGAATGCCTGCCCCTGCTTCCGAAAGGCGAGTGGGACGCCGTGTTCGTGCTCGCCGACGGATTGTCGGCCACAGCGGTGCAGCAACACGCTGCCGCGGTGCTGCGGGCGACGCTGCAACGCCTGCCCGGCTGGCGCGTGGCCCCCGTGGTGATCGCCACGCAGGCCCGTGTTGCGCTGGGTGATGAGATCGGGGAAGCGCTGGGCGCCAGCCTGTGTGCCATGCTGATCGGCGAGCGGCCCGGCCTGTCGGTGGCCGACAGCCTTGGCGTCTACCTGACCTACGCGCCGCAGCGCGGCCGGCGGGACTCGGAGCGTAACTGCATCTCCAACATCCACCGCTCCGGCGGGCTCGCGCCGGAATCCGCAGCCGACAAGCTGGCTTGGCTGATGACCGAGGCGCTGCGGCTGCGGCTCACCGGTGTCGAACTGAAGGACGAGCAGCCGCCGCACCTCGAACACGGCGCGCCCGGGGTGGGTTCCCGGCCTGTCCTGGGCAGCGGCGGACCCTCCGCGGACCGGCCGTTCTGAGCGTCAGGAAGGCCGGCCCGCGGGGTTGACCTCCGGTTCCTCGCGTCGGCGGCCTCAAACCCGTGCCCAATCCTCAGCCGAGACGCTTCGCCGATTCCATCGCCGCCTCCACCTCTGCCCGCAGCGCCGCCTCGTCCAGCAGCACGATGGCGAGCGGCCCGACCTGGAGGCGGCCGGCGTGGGCCAGTTCCGCGAGGTCGCGCGACACGGTTTCCCGCCGCGCCCCGATGCCCGCGGCGAGATCGGGCCGGGGGTGGCGGAAACACCGCTAGGCCGCCCCCGCTTCCGGTGGCCGTGGCCGGGCGAGGCGTAGCAGCGCCGCGTACACCAGCAGCCGGCGGTTCTGGCTGCGCACGCGCTCCGCCAGCACCGTGACCAGCCGCCGGCCAAGCGGCGGCAAGGAAGGCGGGCGAATTCGTGCCGGATTTCGACTGCCCTTCCACGGAGGTGCGCGTCGTGCTGCGCGGCGGGCCACTGCGGGTGCTGATGCGCACCAGCGGCGGCCGGGAAAAGATCGTCGCCGAGGTCGCACCGGGGCGTCCGTGGGGGAACTCGCGGCCTTAGCCGGCCCTGTCTTCCCTCCTTCGGCCGGCATCCGCGCGGTGCACCGCGCGCTGGTCGCGGTGCTACCCGGCGAGGTGTTCGTGGAACTGGTTCCCGGAAGGCCGCCATACGCGGCGCGGCCTCGGCACGCGCGAGCGCGGCCCCTCGAAGAAAGTGAGCCGGTCGAGGCTCGGTGGCAGGCGCTCCATGTCCCGCGTAATTCCCTCACCTGGTGTGCCGCGCAGCATCCAGGTGGGCCACGTGCGCCAGGCGATAGCGCCCGCCCGTACTGCCGGGAGCTCCACCCTCAGCCGCGGCGATCCGGTCGGGATCAGCAGCTTCGCGCGCTTCAGCGACCGCAGCAACTCCGCATCGGGATGCGGCCGCGCGGCCTCCTTGATTTGATGCTCGAAGCCGGCATGCTGCACTGTGAGCCGCGACAACAGGGTGGATTCACGTGGTCGTCGCAACACCTGTCTGCGCTGATCGTAGCACCGCATCAAGAGCTTCGGCTGGCGTTCTCCAGCCGAGCGTCTTGCGCGGTCTCGCGTTGAGTGCTGTCGCTACGGCGATGAGGTCATCGCCGCTGTATGCCACCAGGTCGGTTTCCTTGGGGAAGTACTGTCGCAGCAGCCCGTTCGTGTTCTCGTTCGTGCCGCGCTGCCACGGCTGTGCGAACCGCAGAAGTATACCTGCAGCCCGGTGTCGATCCGCAGCCGCGGATGCTCCGTCATCTCCGTACCTTGGTCCCAGGTGAGTGACCGCCGCAGCGCCTCCGGCAGGGTGATGATCGTGCGCGTGATGGCGTCACACACTGCCTCTGCACCATGCCCGGCCAGCGCCGGCCCGTTCTTCGCGCGGAGCCCGTTCCCGTGGCCTGGCATGCGCGGCAGGTGTAGCAGCATCGTGAACCGTGTCGTGCGCTCCACCAGGGTGCCGATCGCCGAACTGCCAAGGCCGAGGATCAGGTCCTCCTCCCAGTGCCCCGGCACGGCCCGATCGTCCGCCTCCGCTGGACGCTCGCTGATCTTCACCTCAGGGCCGACATGTGACTTCCCCCTCCCCGCGGCTCCGCGCCCGCGGTACGCGGAGTGCCCGACCGGTGCGCAGACACGCCGTCAGCTCTCGCCGCAGTGCGCCGCGGCCCTGGATATAAAGCGACTGGTAGATGGCCTCATGGCTGATCCGCATCGCCCCATCGTCCGGAAAGTCGAGCCGCAGCCGCCACGGCACCCGCCAGCCGGTCCTGCACATAAGCCCTGAGCACTGGCTGCTTCACCAACTTCGCCGGCTTCGGACGCCGCGCCGCCTGCTCGGCGTGCCACTGCGCCGTCGTGGCCCGGTACTCCAGCCCGCCGCTGCGCGTCGCAGCATTGCGCCGTAGCTCGCGCGAGACCGTCGAAGCCGCCGGGCAACCTCCCGCACCCCATGCCCCTGCGCACGCCAGAGCGCGATCTCCTCGCGGTCCGCAAACGACAGGGATCGCCCCGAGGGCGACTTCGACGACCGCCCGAGCGTTGATGGTGGCATCCCGCCCGCCTCCTGAAACCATCGGGACCCTACCGCCTCCGAAACCCCTGCGCCGATCGCCGCGTCCCAGCTCGACTGGCCCGCCGCAATCAACCTCCAGAACTGCCGCCGGTCCTCACGCCGGGCTACCCCCGGCCGCCCCGGCGAGGGAGACTTTGCCCGCAAAGCCAGATCCGAACGCCGCCGACCCGCCATCGCAACCACCCTCCGCCTCGGTGTTGCGACGACCACGTGAATCCACCCAGCCATGCGCGCTCGCCTCCTCGGGGAGCAGCGCCTCGCTGGCCTGGGACCGTAGCGGTGTTGCGCGGAGTCGCTTGAGAAACAGGTGCAACCGCTCCGCAAGGGCGTGCACGGGCGTCGCGAGGCTGCCGGGGATCGGAAGCGAGCGGGCGTCGGCGGTCATGGTCGGCGTCTCCGTCATCTGCAGGTCCGGGAATGGGCCGGGTCCAAGCTCGGCATCGGTGGCCCGCCATGCAACGGGGCGGCGGCACACCCCGTGCGGAAGCGCACAACCGTGACCTCGATCTTGCGGAACAGGCACATCAGGTGCCCGGCTCGATCTGGACAGGGGTGCGAAGGGCGGCAACATCGTTCAGCAGACGCAACCAGGCCCCTCTGGCCGGCGACATGCCGCCATGTCGGACTGTCCATACCACGTTATGGAGCCCGATCCTCATGGGCCTGTTCGATCCCCTCCTGTTCGGCAGCTTGCTCGGCAAGCTGGGCTGGATGTGGCTCGCCTTCATCGCCATCGTGGCCGCGCTGCTGGTGCTCGACCTCGGCGTGCTGCACAAGGAGAACCGCGAAATCGGCGCGCGGGAGAGCCTGGCGCTGTCGGCCGGCTATATTGGCCTCGGCCTGGCCTTCGGTGGCTGGGTCTGGTGGTATCTCGGACCGCAAGCCGGGATGGAGTACCTCACCGGCTTCGTCGTGGAGGAGGCGCTCGCGATGGACAACGTGTTCGTTACCGCCATGATCGTCGCCTTCTTTGTTGTGCCCAGACTGTACCAGCACCGCGTGCTGTTCTGGGGCATCCTCGGCGTCATCGTGCTGCGCGCGACGATGATCGGCCTCGGCGCCGCCATCGTGTCCGAGTTCTCCTGGGTGCTCTACGTCTTCGCGGTTTTCCTCATCACAACGGGCGTGAAGATGCTGGTGTTCGCCGAACAGGAATACGACGTCGGCAACAACCCGCTGCTGCGCTTCATGAAGCGCCGCTGCAACGCCACCGAGGAGCACCACGGCGAAAGCTTCTTCGTCCGCCTGCCCGATCCGGCCCGCCCGGGCCGCACGGCGCGGCTTATGACGCCGCTGTTCCTGGCCCTGGCGCTGATCGAGATCGCCGACGTCATCTTCGCGGTGGACAGCGTGCCGGCGATCTTCGCGATCACCACGGACCCGTTCATCGTCTACACCTCCAACATCTTCGCCATCCTGGGCCTGCGCGCCCTCTACTTCGCGCTCGCTGCCATGGTGCACCGCTTCCGCTACCTGAAATACGCGCTGGCCAGCGTGGTGATCTTCATCGGCTCCAAGGTGTTCCTCGCCGACCTGCTGGGGATCGACAAGGTGCCGCCAGCCCTGTCGCTCGGGATCACCTTCGGCATTCTGGCCGCGGGGGTGGTGCTCAGCCTGCTCAGGACGCGGAAAGGCGAGGCCGCGCGGCGCACGGCCTGATCGCGGCTGCGGCCGACACCCGTGCCACGGGAACGGCACGGGCCAGCCGCGGCGTATGGTTCGCGGCCGCGCGGGTTAATCCGTGCTCTCGTACCAGGTGCGGCCGTCGCGCTCGATCATGGCGATGGCGGCGCTTGGTCCCCAGGAACCGGCGAGGTAGGGGCGGGGGGCGTCGCGCCGCTCGCTCCAGCCGCGCAGGATCGGCTGCACCCAGCCCCAGGCGGCCTCCACCTCGTCGCGGCGCATGAACAGGGTGGTGTTGCCGCGCACCACGTCCATCAGCAACCGCTCATAGGCGTCCGGATAGCGCTGGCCGAACGCCTTCTCGAAGGAGATGTCGAGGCCGGTGGGCTTCAGGTGCAGCCCGCCCGGTCCCGGTTCCTTGGTCATCATCTCGAGCCGCATGCCCTCGGCCGGCTGCAGCCGGATCAGCAGCCGGTTCGGCTGCAGCTCGTGCTGGTCGCGCGGGAAGATCGAGAAGGGCGGCGTGCGGAACTGCACCACGATCTCGCTCATCTTGCGCGGCAGCCGCTTGCCGGTGCGGAGGTAGAAGGGCACCCCCGCCCAGCGCCAGGAATTCACCTGCATCTTCAGCGCCACGAAGGTTTCGGTCAGGCTGTCGGGCGCGCCGAGATCGGCCAGGTAACCCTGCACCGGCCGCCCCTCGGCGGCGCCGGCGGCGTACTGGCCGCGCACCGTGCAGCTGTTGACCTCGTGGGCCTCGACCCGCTGCAGCGCGCGCAGCACCTTCAGCTTCTCGTCGCGCACCGCGTCGGTGTCGAGCGAGATCGGGCTCTCCATGGCCAGCAGGCAGAGTAGCTGCAGCATATGGTTCTGCACCATGTCGCGCAGCGCGCCGGAACGGTCGTAATAGCCGCCGCGCCCCTCGACGCCGACCGTCTCCGCCACGGTGATCTGCACGTGGTCGATGGTGTCGGCGTGCCACAGCCGCTCGAAGATCGGGTTGGCGAAGCGCAGCGCCATCAGGTTCTGCACCGTTTCCTTGCCGAGGTAGTGGTCGATGCGGAAGATCTGCTTCTCCGGCAACACCTCGCCCACCGCGTTGTTGATCGCCTGGGCGGAAGCCAGGTCGTGGCCGATCGGCTTTTCCAGCACCACGCGGGACAGCGCGTTCAGACCGCCATGCTCGGCCAGCCTGTGGCAGATCGGGCCATACAGCTCCGGCGAGGTGGCGAGGTAGAAGGCACGCACCTGTTCCGGCCGCTCCTGCAGCGTGGCCACCAGTTCGGGCCATCCCTGCGGGCCGAGCGCATCCACCGTCTGGTACTGCACCAGGCCGAGGAAGTCCTGCAGCAGCCCGGCCTCCAGGCTGGCGGCGTCGACGTGCTGGCGCAGAGCCGCTTCGGCACGGACCCGGTAGGCGTCGGTGTCGAGCTCGGTCCGCGCCGCGGCGATGATGCGGCTGCTGGTCGGGAACTGCCGGTCGCGGAAGCGGTGGAACAGCGCCGGCAGCAGCTTGCGCATGGTCAGGTCGCCGGTCGCGCCGAACACCACGCCGTCAAAGGAAGCCACGGGGAGGATTCGGGCCATGCTGGCGCTCCTGGATCAAGGAAGCCGCAGCATAGACGCGGCCGCGGCCTGCTCCAAACCGGCCGGTGGTTGACAACGCCGGCCGGATGCGGTGCTCCGGAATGGTGCAGGGAGGAGCGGCGCGATGGTTTCATGGCAGCAGGCGGAAGCCAGGGCGGCGGTACTGGCGAGCGGCTGGACCGCCGACGAACCCGGGGGCGTGGTGCTGGGATTCGACCGCGGCGGCGTGCGCTTCGTGCGGGCCGCCGGCCTCGCCAGCCTGGAACATCGGGTGCCATTCACCGCCGCGACGCCGACGCGGCTTGCCTCCATCACCAAGCACGTGTTCTGCGCCGCCGCGTTGCGTGATGGGCTGGATCTCGCACGGCCGCTCGGCGCCGTGGTGCAGGGCTTGTCGCCGGATATCGCCGCCGTGCCGTTGCGCCGCGCCCTGGACATGACCGGCGGCCTTCCCGATCTGGCGGAAAGCTTCGGCCTGCTCGGCATCCCGAGCACCGCCAGCATCGATCGCCCGACCCTGCTGGAGCTGGCGCGTGGCCTGCCGGGGGTGAACTTCACGCCCGGCCACAGCATCGCCTATTCCAATACGGGCTATCGCCTGGCCGAGGCGGCCTTGTCCTCCCGCTTCGATGAATTGCTGGCGCGGCACTTCCCCGGACACGGCCTGTTCTACCCCGAGGACGAGGCGGAGCCGGTACCCGGCCTCGCCACGGGCTATTGGAAGGATAAGGAGGGACATTGGCAGCGCGGCCGCTACGGGCTGAACTTCTCCGCCTCCGGTGGGCTGGCCTGCTCGGCCGAGGCGCTGATGCGCTGGGCGCAGCAGCTGATGGAGGGGCAGGGCGGCACCGCGGGGCTATGGCAGCAGCTGGCCTGTTCCGGCCGGCTGCAGGATGGCACCGAAACCGGCTACGGTCTCGGCCTGTCCCGCGTGGCGCTGACGGGGCCACTGCTCTGGGGCCATGGCGGTTCCCTGCCGGGCTACAAGAACCACATGCTGCTGGCACCTGAGCTGGGCGCCGGCGTGATCGTGCTCAGCAATCGCGAGGAAACCGCCGCCTACGGCTTGAGCCTCGCGGTGATGGCGGCGTTGACAGGAATGACGCTTCCGGGACCGGGTCGCCTGCCGCCGGGCCTGTTCAGCGAGGTGGACGGGCCGTTCTGGGCCGAATCCACCGGCGACGCGGTGCTGCTGCTGGGAGCGCAGGAGCCGCTGCATGCCGGCGATGATGGCACGATGCGCGGCCTGCAATCCCATCTTCCCTTCGAATTGCGGCCTGGCCCGGAGGGCGGGCTGGAAGGCCGGATCGGCCACCGTGCGGTTCGCCTGGATGCGGTCGAGGCGGAGGCCGGGCTGGATCACCGGCTGCTCGGCCCTTGGCGCGGCTCCGGCTTCGGCGACGAGGCACGATTGGAGATCAGCCTCTCCGGGTCCGGCGCGGTGCTGCGCCTGCCGGGCATAGCAGCGCCGCCGGTGCGCCTGCGCCCGCTGGGCCGAGGCAAGGCACTGGCGGTGCGGCCGAACCCTCCAGGTGCCAGCCGCTTCGCCCTTTGGCTGGAACAGCCGGATACGCTGCTCCTGGTATCCCAGCGCAGCAGGGTGCTGCGGTTCCGACGCTGCTGACCGGCTGAGGTGCCAGACGATTTTACATAAGATAACTTATACGGGATGAAGCAGGAGGTTCTTCCATGGGTCCGCGCGCGGGTTGTGTCAGGACATCTCGACCTCCGCCGCCGGGCGTGTCTGCGGCACGGTCCCACCCCTGCGGAAGGCATCCAGCAGGCGCTCGCGGCGTCGCCAGGCATGGCGGGCGAAGCGTTGGCGTACCGCTCCGAAACCGCGCACCTGATCCGGCAGGCTGGCGATCTCCACCGCCATGGCGTGGTTGGCTGCTGTCAGTCCCCTTGCGATTTCCTCCAGCGCGGCTTCGTAGTCCGCCAAAAGCCGACGATCGAGGCGACGGTCCTCGGTGAAGCGGAACGGGTCCAGAACAGTGCCGCGCAGGCCGCGCAGATGGGCCAGCAGACCGAAGGCACTTAGCATCCATGGCCCGAAGGCCCGTTTGCGCGGGGTTTCGCGCCCCGGTTCCGGCCGCGACCAGAGCGGCGGCGCCAGATGCAGCACCACGCGGTAATCGCCCTCGAACTGCTCCGCGATCCGCTGCCGGAATCCAGTCTCGTGGAACAGTCGGGCGACCTCGTACTCGTCCTTCACCGCCAGCAATTTGTGATAGCCGCGTGCGGCCGCCTCGGTCAGTGCGGTGTGCCCGGCGCAGTGGCGCTGCTCCGCCGCGCGGATGCGCTGCACCAGTGCGACGTAGCGTTCGGCAAGGTGGCGGTTCTGATAAGCGATCAGCTCCTCCACCCGCCGCGCGATCACCTCATCCACCGAGGTGGACAGGCGGTGATGCGCCGGGCGCGGCCGCGCGGGGGCTGCGGCGGCCTCCACCGCGGCAAGATCGAGCGCTGCCTTGCGACCCCAATGGAAGGCCTGCCGGTTCATCGGCACCGCCGCGCCGTTCAACTCGATGGCCTGCAGGATGGCGCGGGGTGATACCGGCAACAGGCCCTTCTGGCTGGCATAGCCGATCATGAACAGGTTGGTGGCGATCGAATCCCCCAGCAGCGCCGTGGCCAGCCGGGAGGCGGGAATCCGGCTGGCGTTTTCTGGCCCGACGGCGGCGGCGATCCGCTCCGCCAGGGTATCGGCCGCCAGATCCGGATCCGCGATGCCGGCTGCGTCGCCGCTGCGGGCCTGCGCAGCCAGTCCCCGCACCACGTCACTGGTCACCGCCACGTCGCTGTTCAGCACCGCACGGGTGGTGCCGAGATTGAGCTTGGACAAGCTGTCCTCCGCCGCCGCCACCACCATGTCGCAGCCCAGCAGCAGGCTTGCCTCACCGGTGGCGATGCGGGACGCATGCAGTGCGTCCTGCCGGTCGGCGATCCGCACATGCGACCAGACGGGGCCGCCTTTCTGCGCCAGCCCGGCCATGTCGAGCACCAGCGCCCCCTTCCCTTCCAGCGTCGCCGCAGTGCCGAGCAGCGCGCCGATCGTCACCACCCCGGTGCCGCCGACGCCGGTGACCAAGATGTTGAACGGCGCTGCTGCGCTGGCCACGTCCGGGTCGGGCAGCTCCTCCCCGGGCGCCAGCGCCGCGATGGCACGGCCCTGCCGCAGCCGGCCGCCTTCCACGGTGACGAAGCTGGGGCAGAAGCCGTCGAGGCAGGAGAAATCCTTGTTGCAGGAGGATTGGTCGATCGCCCGCTTGCGGCCGAACTCGGTTTCCACCGGCACCACGGACATGCAGTTGGATTTGTCGCTGCAATCTCCGCAGCCTTCGCAGACGCGGTCGTTGATCACCACGCGCCGGGCCGGGTCGGGCATCAGGCCGCGCTTGCGGCGGCGGCGCTTCTCGGCGGCGCAGGTCTGATCGTAGATCAGCACGGTGACATCGCGGATGTCGCGCAGTTCGCGCTGCACCGTGTCGAGGTCGCGGCGATGCCGCAGGGAAACGCCGGACGGCAGGGTGCCGGTGTGGCGCCGAGGATCCTCCGCCACCACCACGCAGCGCCCGACTCCCTCGGCGAGCACCTGCCGCGCGATCTGCGGCACGGTAAGCGTGCCCTCCACCGGCTGGCCCCCGGTCATCGCCACGGCGTCGTTGAACAGGATCTTGTAGGTGATGGAGGCGCGGGCCGCGACGGCCTGACGGATCGCGAGCAGCCCCGAATGCGAGTAGGTGCCATCACCCAGATTGGCGAAGACGTGCGGCGTATCGGTGAACGACGCCTGGCCGAGCCACGCCACCCCTTCCCCGCCCATCTGGCTGAAGGTCCGAGTTTGCTCCGGGTTCAGCCACAATGCCATGTAATGGCAGCCGATGCCGGCCAGGGCGCGGCTGCCTTCCGGCACGCGGGTCGAGGTATTGTGCGGACAGCCCGAGCAGTAATGCGGCACGCGCTGCGTCGTGGCGCCCTGGTTCTGCGCGGCGGTTGTGTCGCGGGCGTCCAGAAAGGCCAGACGCTCCTCGATGGCCGGATCCTCATGGAAGCGCCGGATGCGGCGGGCCAGCACGCGCGCGATCAGGGCGGGGGTCAGCTCACCCGAGGCTGGCAATTGCCAGCGATGCGCCGCCAGCTCCCATTCGCCGGTTTCGTCATACTTGCCGGTGACGCGCGGCCGCACATCCTCCCGCCAATTGTAGAGCTGTTCCTTCAGCTGGTATTCGATGACCTGCCGTTTCTCCTCGACCACCAGGATGTCCTCGAGGCCCTCGGCGAAGTGCCGCACGCCTTCCGCGTCTAGCGGCCAGGTCATGCCGACCTTGAAGATGCGCAGGCCGATCGCCGCCGCCTTGCTCTCATCGATGCCCAGCGACACCAGGGCCTGCCGCACGTCCAGATAGGATTTGCCCGTGGTGATGATGCCGAGCTGCGCCCTCGGGCTGTCCAGCACCACCCGGTTCAGCCCGTTGGCGTGGGCGTAGGCCATGGCGGCGTAGACCTTGAACTGCTGCAGCCGGCGCTCCTGCATCAGCGGCGGGTCGGGCCAGCGGATCGACAAGCCGTCCGGCGGCATCACGAAATCCGCCGGCAGCCGACTCTCGATGCGGTGCGGGTCGAGCGCCACGGCGGCGGAGGTTTCCACCGTGTCGGCGATGGCCCGCAGCCCGACCCAGCAGCCGGAGAACCGCGACATAGCCCAGCCATGCAGCCCGAAATCGATGAATTCCTGCACGCCCGACGGGTTCAGCACCGGCATCATCGAGGCGGCGAAGATGTGGTCGCTCTGATGCGGCAGGGAGGAGGATTTGGCGCCATGGTCATCTCCCACCAGCGCCAGGACGCCGCCGTGCCGCGAAGTGCCGGCGGCATTGGCGTGCTTGAACACGTCGACGCTGCGGTCGGCGCCGGGCCCCTTGCCGTACCAGAGTCCGAACACGCCATCATGCTTGGCGTCCGAAAACAGGTTCACCTGCTGGGTGCCCCATACCGCCGTGGCCGCCAGTTCCTCGTTCAGCCCGGGTTGAAAGGTGATGCGGTGCGCCGCCAGCGCATCCCGTGCCCGCCACAGCGCCTGATCGAAGCCGCCCAGCGGCGAGCCGCGATAGCCTGAGATGAAGCCCGCCGTGTTCAGCCCCGCCGCCGCGTCGCGGATCTGCTGCAGCATCGGCAAGCGCACCAGCGCCTGGATGCCGGTCAGAAAGCAAGGTGAGCCGTCGAACTGGAACTGCGCGGAAGGCGGAAGCCGGGCCATGTTTGCCATGATCGTGCTGTCCTGCTGCCGGGAAATCTCAGCCGCTGCCAGAGCGGGGCGCACCGGCTCGTCCGGTGGAGGCTTCCGCCGCGCCGGTACGAGGCGCCGTATGATACGGATGGCCGTTCATCGCCCGCGATCCTCCTGTGCCCGCCCTGCGGCGTGGCTTGGGCAGCCGGTTGATGGCCGCCATGATCATGAAGCCTGCTTGCAGCACGCGGGAAAAGCGCAGAATCAGACCCGGCCGGACCGCCTGCGCCGAGGGCTGAGGACCGATCGCCGCAGGAGTGGCGGCCATCCGACACGGATGGAAAGTCTCACGCCCCAAATCCGACAGCTTCTGAGGCCGGACATTGTCCGGATATCATGTTTGCGCTTTGCGGCAGTCCAGGCCGGCGCAAGGCAGGCGCCGAGGCACGGGTCCTGGAGGTGCACACATTTTCGTGTGAAAGAAAGCGCGGCCCCGACGCGACCGTAACGGCCTCAGGATTTCCCAGTTCGCGGCAACAAGCGACTGACACTGCCATGCACGCTCCGGATCAGGTCCGGAAGATCCGCAGCTTCCAGGGATCGGGCCGCCACCACGGCCGCCACCATCTGAGCCGTGGCGGCGAGAGTCGGGGCCGGAGAGGCCGCGGGTGGCGCCGTCACGACGCTCTCCGCAGGGGAGATGCTCGCCGGCTCCGGCTCCCGGGGCGGCAAGGGCGTGGACGGTTCTTCCGGCGCCGGCTGTTCCAGGATCTGCTGCAGCGTGGCCGCGGTTTCCAGGAAGCCATCCTGGCGCAGCGCCACCAGGGCCTGGGTGCCCTGCCAGAAGATGCGGCGTTGCATGGACAAGGTGCGGACCTGGCGTTCGGAGGCCGGCTCGAAGCGGCAGCCCTGCGCCTCGGCGGCGCGGATCTGCTCGGCGGTGATCTGCATGGGCTTCAGCTTTCAACAAGCGGTCGCGGCGTTCACTCGCAGCCGGCGGAGCACGGTCGGACCCCAGCCATTATGCACGGATCGCGGTTCGCGATCCATGCCGGAGGCGCCGCGTTGCTCAGTGACGTGGCGCAGCCCGCAGCAGCCGTGCCAGCAGCCGACCGAACTGCAGGTCGGACACGGCCGTTCCCTCCTGGTCGGTGTCAACCCGGTGCACCAGCACCGCCTGCAAGGACGGCATCACCAGCACCTTGTGGCCGCGGGTGCCGAAGGCCGCGAAGCTGCCGGGCGGCGTCACCACGCTCGGAAACATCACACCCTCCCGGGATATCCACCACATGAAGCCGTAGGCGCCGCGATGTCCGGCTTCCGAATGCGGCAGCACGCTGAGCCGGGCCCAGTCCGGCGGCAGCACGGCCCGGCCGCCGCAGCATCCGGCATCCAGAAACAGCTGGCCGAACTTCGCCAGATCCCGGGCCGTCATGCGGAACGGATAGGCCGGATGCTGGGAATCGGGCAGCGTGACATAGCTGCCATCCTCGGCCGGGCGGAAATCCTGCAGCCCGCATGGCACGGCGATCCGGTTGGCGAAATCGGCGAAGATGTCGGCCCCGGTGAGTTGCCGGAAGATGCTGCCCAGGGCGTTGAAGTCCCAGTTGTTGTAGCACCAAGTGGTGCCGGGCCCTGCACTGTGCCGCGCCGGCTTGATGGAGAGCATCCAGGGGGATTCGTAGCCGCTCGGGTGATACACGCCGGAGCGGGCGCACAGCAGGTCGTACACCGTGGCCAGCTTTTCCCGCGGCGTCAGGCCGAGCTTGTCGTCGATCCCCAGCGCGTCCAGCGTGGCGCCGAGATCGATGCGGCCCTCCGCCTCGTGGATACCGATCAGCGCGGACAAGATGCTCTTGCGGATCGAGTGCGTGTTGAACCGGGCCGCGACGCGGCCAGCCGACACCAGCACCCGGCCGCGCACCACCAGCATCAGCGCCGCGCTGTCCAGCGTGGACGCGAAGCGCAGGGCATCCGTAAGTGCCGACGTGGACCATCCGGCCGCCTCCGGGCTGCTCCAGACCGGCCAGTCGCCCGGATCGGCCTCCTGCGGCACGGGCACGGGAAGCGCATCGGAGAACGGCAGGGCAGACATGGTGGCGGTCACTCCTCGGGGCGGCAGGCTCGGCCTCGGCATTCTGGCCGTGTTGAAGATCCCGCGCCAGGGGGAGACAGATGGGATCAGGCTTGCTTACCATGTCATCCTTTCGGAAGTCGGGAGTGCTGGGCATGACAGATCGATGCGACCGGAGATGGCGCCTCACCTTGACCCTGCTGGCCGGCGCCGCGCTGGCGGGGCCAGCGCAGGCGGCGACGCCGCGCAACGCGCTGGTGATGGCGTGGAACATCGATGCCATCTCCACCTTCGACCCGGCGCAGATCGGCGAGGTGGTGACCAGCGAACTGATCCAGAACACCTGCGACGCCCTGGCCAGCTTCGACCCGAAGGACGAGGCCAGGGTGGTGCCGGCGCTGGCGGAGCGTTGGGAAGTGGCCGAGGATGGCCGGCAGATCACGTTCCACCTGCGTGACAAGCTGGTGTTTCCGTCCGGCAATCCCGGCACCGCGCAGGATCTCGCCTGGTCGATGCAGCGCGTGGTGAAGCTGGGCTTCGGCAATGCCGCGACGCTAACCGAATACGGCTTCAGCAAGGCCAATGTGGAGCAGATGATCAGTGCGCCGGATGAGCGCACGCTGGTGATGAAGCTCGACAAGCCCTACCCGACCAACCTGATCCTGCAGGCCATCGCCGCCAACCGCGTGGCGACGATGCAGGATCGCAAGACCCTGATGGCCAACGAGGTGAATGGCGACCTCGGCAACAAGTATCTCGCCACTCATACGGCCTGCGTCGGGCCCTACCGGCTGCGCCAGTGGAATTCCGGCGAGAGCGTGGTTTTGGAAGCCAACGAGAACCATTGGGCCGGCGCGCCGAAGCTGCGCCGCGTCATCATCCGTCACGTCGCCGAGGCCGGCACGCAGCGCCTGCTGCTGGAAAAGGGCGACGTGGACGTGGCGCGCGACCTGACGCCGGAGGACATGCAGGCGATCGAGAAGATGCCGGGCATCACCCTGGCGCGCACGCTCAAGCCTCAGCTGGTCTATTGGGGCTTCAACAACGCCCATCCGGCCTTTGCCCAGGAGAAGGTGCGGCTGGCGATGCGCTACCTGATCGATTACGAGGCGCTCGGCAAAACCGTGATGGCCTATAACGGCGTGCCGCGGGCCAGCTTCGTGCAGCTCGGCGCCTTCGGCGCACTGGACGCGAAGGAAGGCCAGCCCTTCAGCCTGGATCTCGCCCGGGCCAGGCAACTGCTGTCGGAAGCCGGCTACCCGGACGGCTTCGAGGCCGGCATGATCTTCTCCACGCTGCCCTATGCGGCGCCGATCGCGCAGCACATTCAGGCCAATGCCGCCAAGGTCGGCGTGCGGCTGAAGCTGGAGCAGATGGCCAATGCGCAGCTCTTCGCGCGGCATCGCGGCCGCGAGTTCGAAACCGTGATCGCCGCCTGGCAGACCAGCATTCCCGATGCGCAGGGCAACGCGTCCCGCCTGATTGCCAATCCCGACAACCGGGCCGAGGCGAAGCTGACCCAGTTTCCCTCCTGGCGCCATTCCTTCCAATCGGAATCCGCCAACCGGATCGCCGCCGAGGCCCTGCTGGAACGGGACGAGGAGAAGCGCGCGGCGCTGTATCACCAGCTGCAGCGCGACATGATGCAGAGCGGGCCGACGGCGATCATGTTCCAGACCGTGCATCTGGCCGGCGTGCGCACTTCCCTCAAGAACTGGACGTGGCACGGCTTCGGGAGCTACTACGACATGGCGTACAAGGAGTAACGCCTGCATGGCGGATGTGGCGGCGATGCCCGCACGCCGGCGCGGGCGCGGCAACACCGCCGCGCTGCCCGGCTGGGTGGGCAAGGCGGCACGGTTGATCGTCTCGATCGCCGTGACCCTGTTCGGCCTGATGGCTCTCACCTTCTTCATCGGCCGCATGCTGCCGCTCGATCCCGTGGCCGCCATCCTGGGCGACAACGCGACCCAGGAAGCTTATGAGGCGATGCAGCGGCAGCTCGGGCTCGACCAGCCGCTCTACATCCAGTTCGCGCATTATGTTTACGACATCGCGCGCCTGGATTTCGGCACCGCCCTGACGACGGGGAAACCGGTGCTCGATGATATCGGCCGCGTGTTTCCCGCCACCATCGAGCTGGCGACGGTCGGCATCCTGATCGGTACGGGCCTCGGCATTCCACTGGGTGTGCTGGCGGCAGCCTATCGCGACACGGCCATCGATTACTTCGTCCGGGTCTTCGGCTTGCTGGGCTATTCCACCCCGAATTTCTGGCTCGGGCTCATGGGGCTGGTGTTGTTCTACGCGACGCTGGGATGGGTCGAGGGTCCCGGGCGCATCGACACCGCCTACCAGTGGGACATCGAGCCGGTGACCGACCTCCTGCTGCTCGACACGGCGATGGCCGGACAGTGGGACATCTTCCGGAACGCCTTCGGCCACATCATCCTGCCGGCCTCGATCCTGGGCTTCGGGGCGATGGCCTATATCAGCCGGATGACACGCTCCTTCATGCTGGAACAGCTGGCGCAGGAATACGTCATCGCCGCGCGGGTGAAAGGCCTGTCCTGGGGACGGACCGTGTGGGTCCACGCGTTCCGCAACGTCGCCGTGCAAGTCGTCACCGTTGTCGCATTGGCTTACGCTTTTCTTCTGGAGGGCGCGGTGCTGACGGAAACCGTGTTCGCCTGGCCCGGCTTCGGCCGCTACCTCACCAATGCGCTGCTCGGCGGCGACATGAACGCTGTGGTCGGCTGCACCCTGGTGGTGGGCATCATCTTCGTGGGGCTGAACCTGTTGTCTGACCTGCTCTACCGCGTCTTCGATCCGCGAACCCGCTGATGCCTGCCGCCACATCCCTCGGCGCCTGGCTGCGCGCGCCCGTTCCGGCGTCTCCTTTTCAGGCCCGCATGCAGGCCTTCTGGCTGGGTTGGCGGCGACTGCGCCGCAATCCGCCGGCCCTGATCGGCGCGGCCATGCTGCTGGTGCTGATCGCCGTGGCGGCGTTCGCGCCGCTGATCGCGACGCACGACATCTACGCACAGGATCTGATGGCGCGGCTGCAGCCGCCGTCCGCGGTGCATTGGCTCGGCACCGACGACCTGGGCCGCGACATCTTCAGCCGCCTGGTCTTCGGCGCCCGCATCACGCTCTATATCGCCTTCCTGGCGGCGCTGATCGCGGCGCCGCTCGGTCTCGTGATCGGTGCGACGGCGGGTTATTTGGGCGGCTGGACCGACACCGTGCTGATGCGCCTGGTAGACATCTTTCTGTCCTTTCCCAGCCTGATCCTGGCGCTGGCCTTCGTCGCCGCGCTCGGTCCGGGCATTGAGAACGCCATCATCGCCATCTCCCTGGCCGCCTGGCCGCCGATCGCGCGGCTGGCGCGGGCCGAGACGCTGACGGTGCGGCAATCCGACTACATCGCGGCGGTGCGCCTGCAGGGGGCGTCGCGCCTGCGGATCATCGTGCACCACGTAATGCCGATGTGCATCCCCTCCGTGGTGGTGCGCATCACGCTGAACATGGCCGCGATCATCCTGACCGCCGCCGGGCTGGGCTTCCTCGGTCTTGGCGCCCAGCCGCCCAGCCCGGAATGGGGCGCGATGCTGTCGACGGGGCGGCAATTCGTGATGACCAGCTGGTGGATCGCCGCCATTCCCGGCACCGCCATCCTGCTGACCAGCCTGGCCTTCAACCTGTTCGGCGACGGGTTGCGCGACGTGTTGGACCCGCGGCATGGCTGAGCCGCTGCTGCGCGTCCGCGACCTGCGGATCACCTTCTCCTCGCCCACGGGGCCGGTCGAGGCCGTCCGCGGCGTGTCCTTCGATGTCGGGCGCGAGAAGCTCGGCATCGTCGGTGAGAGCGGTTCCGGCAAGACGATGACCGGGCGCGCTCTGCTCAAGTTGTCGCCCAGATCGGCAACGGTGCAGGCACGGCGGCTCGATTTCGCCGGCATCGATCTGGCGGCGGCGTCGGAACGGCGCATGCGCAGCATCCGCGGAGCCCGCATCTCCATGATCATGCAGGATCCGAAATATTCGCTGAACCCGCTGATGCGGGTGGGCGCGCAGATCGCCGAGGCCTGCCGCCTGCACCAGAAGGTCGGCGCGCGCGAGGCGGCGGCCCGGTCGCTGGCCATGCTGGAGGCGGTGCACATCCGTGAGCCGAAGCGCGTCTTCGACCTGTATCCCCATGAGGTGTCCGGCGGCATGGGGCAGCGCATCATGATCGCTATGATGCTGGTCACCGGGCCGGACCTGATCGTCGCCGACGAGCCGACCTCCGCGCTCGACGTCACCGTGCGCCGGCAGGTGCTGTCGATCCTGGACGAGCTGGTGACCCGGCGCGGCGCCGGCCTCATCTTCATTAGCCACGACCTGAACCTGGTGGCCGAGTTCTGCGACCGCGTGCTGGTGATGTATGCCGGGCGCATCGTGGAGGAGTTGCACGCGAGGGACCTGCATGCGGCGCGGCACCCCTACACCCAGGCTCTGCTGCGCAGCCTGCCGCGGCTGGAAGCCCCGGTTGCGGAGCTGGCGGTGCCGACGCGCGACCCGGAGTGGCGCGACGGCCCCACCTACCGCCTGGGTGAACTGGCATGAACCGGCCGCTTCCCGACGCCCTGGAACTCGCCGGACTGGACATCACCTTCGGCCATGGCGGCAAGGCCAACCGGGCGGTGCAGGATGTCTCCTTCCATGTGGCGAGAGGCGAGGCCTTCGGGTTGATCGGTGAATCTGGCTCGGGCAAGTCCACCGTGCTGCGCGCCGTTTCCGGCCTCAACACGCAGTATGAAGGCGACATCCTGCTGCATGGCGAGGTGCTGCCCAGGCTGCGCGACAAGGCGTTCTTCCGCCACACCCAGATGGTGTTCCAGGATCCCTATGCGTCGCTGCACCCGCGCAAAATGGTGAACCAGGTGCTGCTGGAGCCGCTGGCGATCCACGGCCTGGACCGGCCGCAGCAGCGCGTCGACGATGTGCTGAACGCCGTCGGCCTGGGGCCAAGCTTCCGCTTCCGCTACCCGCACCAGCTGTCCGGGGGCCAGCGCCAGCGCGTGGCCATCGCCCGCTGCCTGATCCTGGAGCCGGAGATCCTGCTGCTGGACGAGCCGACCAGCGCGCTGGACGTGTCGGTGCAGGCGGAGATCCTGAACCTGCTGCACCGCCTCCGCCGCGAGCGTGGCCTGACCTACCTCATGGTCAGCCACGACCTCGCCGTGGTCGCCCATCTGTGCGAACGCATCGCGATCATGAATGGCGGAAGAATCGTGGAAGAGTTGAGCGTGCGGCAGCTGCGGGCCGGGGAGGCGACGCAGCCCTACAGCCGGACGTTGCTGGCCGCTACGCATTACCGCCCCGTTCCTCCCGAGGATGTGGTGGCCTGAGAGCCCACGCGGCTGCGCTCCTCCCCACGCTCCGCACCGGCCGTCCCGTCCTTATCCACAGCTTCATCCACGAAATCTGTGGATGAAACCGGCGGCACGGCGATCGGCTTGATCCGGCCTGGAGATCCGCCGCAAGCTGCCGCGAGGCAGTGGAGCGGTAATCAATGCGCAGCGGCGTCGAGCAGGACATCCTCCAGGGCCACGGCGCTGCGCCGGCCGATCTGGTGATCCGCAACCTTCGGCTGCTGGATCTGGTGACCGGCGCCCTGGTGGAGACCGATGTTGCGATCCGCGGCGCCCGCATCGTCGGCACCTATGGCCGCTACGAAGGCCGGCGCGTGCTGGAGGGCGGCGGGCGCATCGCTGTTCCGGGTTTCATCGACACGCACCTGCATGTGGAATCCTCCTTGATCGCGCCACAGGAGTTCGAGCGCTGCGTGCTGCCGCACGGTGTCACCACCGCCATCTGCGACCCGCACGAGATGGCCAATGTGCTGGGAACGGCCGCCTTCGACTATTTCCTGGCCTCGGCCGAGCGGATGGTGATGGATTTGCGGGTCAATCTGTCCTCCTGCGTCCCGGCTACCGATCTGGAAACCGCCGGCGCGCGGTTGGCGGCGGCCGACCTCCTGCCCTACCTGAAGCATCCTAAGGTGATCGGGCTGGCGGAGTTCATGAACTTCCCCGGCGTGCTGGCGCGCGATCCGCATTGCCTGGAGAAGCTCGAGGCCTTCGCCGGCCGGCACATCGACGGGCATGCCCCGCTGCTGCGGGGCCAGGCGCTGAACGGCTACATCGCCGCCGGCATCCGCACCGAGCACGAGGCCACCACGGCCGAGGAAGCGCTGGAGAAGATGCAGAAGGGCATGACGGTGCTGATCCGGGAAGGTTCCGTCTGCAAGGATCTGGCCGCGCTCGCGCCGCTGCTGACGCCCTCCACCGCGGGCTTCATGGCGTTCTGCACCGATGACCGGAACCCATTAGAGATCGCGCATGAGGGTCACCTGGATTTTCTGATCCGCAGCGCCATCGCGCGCGGCGTGGCGCCGCTCGCCGCCTACCGCGCCGCGTCGCTCAGCGCGGCGCGGGCCTTCGGCCTGGAGGATCGCGGCATGATCGCGCCGGGCAGGCGGGCGGACATCGTGTTGCTGGACGACCTGGAAACCTGCGTCGTCTCAGCCGTGATCGCGGGCGGGCGGATGGTGGAGGAGGCGCTGTTCGAAGCGCGGGAGGCGGTGCCGCCGGTCGGCCTCGACAGCATGCGGGCGGCGCCGGTCCGCGCGGCGCAGCTGGCGGTTCGGGGCGCCGCCGAGCAGCCGGTGATCGGCGTGATCCCGGGCCAGATCATCACCGAGCACCTGACCCTGCGCCTGCCGGAACGCGACGGCTGCATCCTGCCGGACCCGTTGCACGATGTCAGCAAAGTCTGCGTCATCGCGCGCCATGGCCGGAACAACAACATCGGCCGCGGCTTCGTGCGCGGCTTCGGCATGCGGAGTGGGGCCATCGCATCGTCGATCGGGCATGACAGCCACAACATCTGCGTGGTGGGCCAGAGCGACAACGACATGGCCATGGCCGTGAACCGCCTGGGCGACATCGGCGGCGGTTTCGTGGTTGTTGCCGGAGGCCGCGTCCTGGGCGAGCTTCCGCTGCCCATCGCCGGCTTGATGAGCGACCGTCCGTTCGAGGAGGTCGCTGCTGCGCTGGAGCGCCTGCGCGACGTGGCGCGCGGCATCGGCAGCGGATTGCAGGAACCCTTCCTCCAGTTGGCCTTTCTGCCGCTGCCGGTGATCCCGCATCTGAAGATCACCGACCGGGGCATGCTGGATGTCGACCGGATGGTTCTGCTGCCGACCTCCTGAACGACCATCCGGCCTTCCCGCGAAGGAACGGGACGAGGCCGGCATGCGCCCCGGTCCCGGCCGGGCGCTCCGGGCAACCGTGCCACAAGGTAACCAAACGGTTCAGTTGGAGGCCTGAAGGTAGGCGCTGCCGCATCTTCCTGCTGTTCCGCCGCCGCAAACCCGGCAATGCTGCGGGTATGACAGACACGGTCGAACTGCCCCGCAGCAAGCGGGCCGAAGCCACCAAGGCGCGGATCCTGGAAGCCGCCATCAACGAGTTTGCCAATCACGGCCTGGCCGGCGCGCGGGTGGATGAGATCGCGGCTCGGGCCGGCGCCAACAAGCGCATGCTGTATGTCCATTTCGGCAGCAAGGAGGAACTCTGGCTGCAGGTGCTGGAGCATGTCTACGCCCATAAGCGGGAGGAGGAACGGGCCCTCGATGTCGGCAACCTGCATCCGCAGGAGGCTATGGCGCGGCTGGTTCGCTTCAATCTTCGCTACACCGCCCGCCATCCGGAATTCGTCACGCTGCTCAACCAGGAGAACATGCACCAGGCGCGCTATCTCGGCACCAGCGAGCGCGTCCAAGCGCTCTACTCGCCCCTGCTCGACCTTGTGCGGGAGGTGCTGGCACGGGGCGCCGCCGCCGGCGTGTTCCGTCGCGATGCCGAGCCGTTGCAGACCTATGTCACGCTGGTGGCGCTGGGCCACTTCTACGTGGCCAACCTGCATACCCTGTCCGCCGTGTTTCAGGCCCGCCTTTCCTCCGAGGCGGCGCTCGGCGCGCGGGAGGCCCACTGCGTGGAGGTGCTGCTCGGCTATCTTCGTCCTTGACCTGCCCCTGGCTTTGGGTAACCGTATGGTTACCGAAAGAACCATGGGAGGGACGTCATGGCGGAACGCCGCATCGGCCTCGTCATGCATGGCGTGACAGGCCGCATGGGAATGAACCAGCACCTGATCCGCTCGATCGCGGCGATCCGCCGCGATGGCGGGGTGCTGCTGACGAATGGCGACCGGCTGATGCCGGACCCGGTGATCGTCGGCCGCAACCGGGAGAAGCTGCAAGCTCTCGCCGCAGCGCACAATATCCCGCGCGTCAGCACGGATCTCGATGCCTGCCTCGCCGATACGAAGGACGAGATCTTCTTCGATGCCGCCACCACGCAGATGCGGGGCGAGCTGATCCGCCGCGCCATCGCCGCCGGGAAGCACATCTATTGCGAGAAGCCGACCTCGGACAATCTGCCGGAGGCACTGGAACTGGCTCGGCTGGCGCGGCGCGCCGGCGTGAAGAACGGCGTGGTGCAGGACAAGCTTTTCCTGCCCGGCCTGCGCAAGCTGAAGATGGTGATCGACAGCGGCTTCCTCGGCCGCATCCTCTCGGTGCGCGGTGAATTCGGCTACTGGGTGTTCGAAGGCGACCTTCAGCCGACGCAGCGGCCGTCCTGGAACTACAAGAAGGCCGAAGGCGGCGGCATCATCCTCGATATGCTCTGCCACTGGCGCTACGTGCTGGACAATCTGTTCGGCGAGGTGCGTTCCGTGTCCTGCCTCGGCGCAACCCACATCCCCGAGCGCCTGGACGAGCAGGGCCGCCGCTATCAGGCCGACACGGATGACGCGGCCTATGCCACCTTTGAACTGGCTGGCGGCGTGGTCGCGCAGATCAATTCCTCCTGGACCACGCGGGTCCGGCGCGACGACCTTGTCACCTTTCACGTGGACGGAACCCATGGCAGCGCCGTCGCCGGCCTGACGAAATGTCTGACGCAGAGCCGCGTCAACACGCCGAAGCCGATCTGGAACCCGGACGTCCCGCAGCCGATCGACTTCTTCGCCGGCTGGCAGGAGGTGCCGGATACCGACAGCTATCCGAATGGCTTCCGCGTGCAATGGGAGATGTTTCTGCGCCACGTCGCCGGGGAGGTCCCGGACTACCCTTGGGACCTGCTGGCCGGTGCCAAGGGCGTACAATTAGCGGAGGCCGGCCTGCAATCCTGGGCCGAGCGCCGCTGGGTCGATCTGCCGCAGCTGGAGGCCTGAGCACCATGCCCTCTCTCACCTTGCCGCAGGCCGATGGCAGCCTGGCGGACTACACGCTCGGCCGGCCGCGCGATTTCGCGGCGGCCACGCCACCCTTCCCGCGCCTCGCTCTTGCGGCGGCGCATGTGGTGGCCGATCCACGGGCCGAACAGGATCCCTGGGTTTCCAGCGCCATCGACTGGGACCGCACCATCGCCTTCCGCCGGCATCTGTGGTCGCTCGGCCTGGGCGTGGCGGAAGCCATGGACACGGCGCAGCGCGGCATGGGACTCGGCTGGCCCGAGGCGCGCGAGCTGATCCGCCGCTCGCTGGATGCCATTCAGGACGTGCCGGGCGCGGTGATGGCCAGCGGCGCCGGCACCGACCACCTAGACGCCACGCCGGACACCACGGTGGACGACGTGCTGCGCGCCTATGAGGAGCAGTGCGAGGCGGTGGAGGCCATGGGCGGCCGCATCATCCTGATGGCCTCCCGCGCCCTGGCCAAGGCGGCGCGCGGCCCGGACGACTACATCCGCGTCTATGACCGCGTACTGCGGCAGGTTCGGCAGCCGGTGATCATCCATTGGCTGGGCGAGATGTTCGACCCGGCGCTGGACGGTTACTGGGGCCATGCGGACCACCACCAGGCCATGGAGGTGGCGCTGGAGGTGATCAACGGCCACGCCGAGAAGGTGGACGGCGTGAAGATCTCGCTGCTGGACAAGCACAAGGAGATCGCCATGCGCCGGCGCCTGCCCACCAATGGTCGTGGCGGGGTGCGCATGTACACCGGGGACGACTTCAACTATGCCGAATTGATTGCTGGCGACGAGCACGGCCATTCCGACGCACTGCTCGGCATCTTCGACCCGATTGCGCCCGCGGTGGGCGGCGCGCTGGCTTCCCTGTCGCGCAACGACCTCGGCACCTTCCACGACATCCTGGCGCCGACGGTTCCGCTGTCCCGCCATATCTTCAAGGCGCCGACGCGCTTCTACAAGACCGGCGTGGTGTTCATGGCCTGGCTGAACGGCCACCAGGATCATTTCGTCATGGTGGGCGGGCAGCAATCGGCGCGTTCGCTGCAGCATTTCTCCGAATTGTTCCGGCTGGCCGACAAGGCCGGGCTGCTGCGCGACCCGGAGATGGCGGCCTCCCGCATGAAGGCGCTGCTGGCGGTGCAGGGGGTATCGTGAACTTCCCGCTTTCCCTCAACACCATCACGGTGAAGCAGCGCTGGGGCCTGGCCGAGTGCATCGAGGGCTGCGCCCGGCACGGCATCTCCGGCATCTCCCCCTGGCGCGACGTGCTGCAGGCCATGGGCGTGGAGGCGGCGGCACGGCAGATCCGCGAGGCCGGGCTCACCGTCACCGGCCTGTGCCGCGGCGGCATGTTCACCGCCGCCGATGCCGCCGGGCGGGCCGCCGCTATCGAGGACAACCGCCGCGCCATCGGCGAGGCGGCGGCGATCGGGGCGCGTTGCCTGGTAATGGTGTGCGGCGGCCTGCCGCCCGGCTCCCGCGACCTGCCCGGTGCCCGCCGCATGGTGGAGGACGGGCTGCACGCCATCCTGCCGGAGGCGCGCGCCGCCGGCGTCACCCTGGCGCTGGAGCCGTTGCACCCGATGACCTGCGCCGACCGCTCGGTGCTGTCCACGCTGGGTCAGGCGCTCGATCTGTGCGAGGCGCTGGGCCAGGACGTCGGCGTCGCTGTCGACGTCTACCATGTTTGGTGGGACCCGGATCTGCGCCGGCAGATGCAGCGGGCGCGCGGCCGCGTCGCCGCCTTCCACACCTGCGATTGGCTGGTGCCCACCACCGACACAGTGTTCGACCGCGGCCTGCCGGGCGACGGGGTGATCGACATCGCGGGCATCCACGGCATGGCGCTGGAGGCTGGCTGGCCCGGCGGCGCCGAGGTCGAGATCCTGTCGCATCGCTGGTGGGCGCAGGATCCGGACGAGGTGTTGCCGCTGCTGAAGGAGCGCCATCAGGCTTTCTGCTGAGCCCACCAAGCGCAAGGGAGGACAACAACAATGAACACCACGCGTCGCCGCCTGCTGCTGGCGGGTCTCGCCCTGCCGGCCGTGGCCAAGGGGGCTGCCGCCGCAGCACCAGGCGCTGCTGCCGGCGGCTGGGCGCCGGGCCACCCCATCCGCTTCATTGTTCCCTTTCCCGCCGGCGGCGCCACGGATGTGGTGGCGCGGGTGCTGGGCGAACGCATGCAGCAGCGCCTCGGCCAGCCGGTGGTGATCGAGAACCGCACCGGATCCGGCGGCAACATCGGCATGGAGGCCGCCGCCCAGGCGGTGCCGGACGGGCACACGCTCGTGATGGGCACCATGGGCACGCTGGCGATCAACCAGCACCTGTACCGCAGTCTCGCCTTTGACCCCGTGCGCAGCTTCGCGCCGGTTTCCATGGCCTTCGGCACCGACCACGTGCTGATCGTCAGCCCCAAGGTGGAGGCGCGCACGGCGCAGGATTTTGTGGCGCTGCTGAAGCGCAGCCCCGGCGGGATCAGCTACGGCTCGGCCGGTTCAGGCTCTTCCACGCACATGGTGGCGGAACTGTTCCGCCTGGCCGCCGGGGCGGAGCCGATGCACGTGCCCTATCGCGGCAGTGCGCCGGCGCTGAACGACACCGTGGCAGGCACGGTGCAGTTCATGCTCGACCAGCTGCCCTCGGCGATCGGGCAGATCCAGGCCGGCACGGTGCGGGCGCTGGCGGTCACCGGGACCCAGCGCTCCGCCATGCTGCCGGAGGTGCCGACCATGGCCGAGATCGGGCTGCCGGCGGCCCAGGCCACCTCCTGGGGCGCGGTGATGGCGCCGGCCGGCACGCCGCAGGCGGCGGTGCTGCAGCTCAACGCGGTGCTGCGGGATGCCCTGGCCGACCACGCGGTGCAGGAACGGCTGGCCGCGGCCGGTGCCGATGCCATCGCGTCCTCGCCGGAGGAGTTGAGCGACATCATGGCGCGGGAGGTGAAACGCTGGGGCGAGGTGGTGCGGGACGGCAGGATCACCGTCAACTAGCCTGCCGGATCGGCGCCCCCGCGCGCATCATCGCCTGGACAGCGTCGCCGCGTCAGCCAGAATACGGCGCGGCGGCGCCTGCCCGGTCCCTGCGGGAATCGGCGGCGTCCCGAACCGGTGGAGACGCGGCGTGGGCCCTGTTCTGATCGCCCTGGACTGGGGCACATCGAGCCTGCGCGGCTTCCTGATGGAGGCTGGCGGCAGCGTGCTGGAACAGCGCGGCAGCCCGCACGGCATCACCAACCTGCCGGAGCCCGGCACCGCCGGCTTCGATGCCGCCTTCGAGGCGCTGTGCGGCCCCTGGCTCGAGCGCTGGCCGGGCTTGCCCGTGGTGGCGGGCGGCATGGTGGGCAGTGCGCAGGGCTGGCGGGAGGCACCCTACGCCGAATGCCCCGCCGATGCGCGGCAACTCGCCGCCGCCGCGGTGCCGGTGGAGGCGCGACGCGGCACGCGCATCCTGATCGCCCCCGGCGTGGTGTCGCGCCCGGCCGGCGCCGCGCCGGACGTGATCCGTGGCGAGGAGATCCAGATCGCCGGCGCGCTGCTCCTGCATCCGGAGCTGGCCACCGGCAGCCACTTCCTGATGCCTGGCACTCATTCCAAATGGGCCGAGGTGCGGGAAGGCCGCATCACCGGCTTCCGCACCTACATGACCGGCGAGCTGTTCGCGGTGCTCAGCCGCCACTCGCTGCTGGGCCGGCTGATGACCGAGGCCGCGGCCGAGCCGGACATGGCGCAGGCTGCCTTCGCGCGCGGCGTCGCCATGGCCCGCGCGGCCCAACCCGGCGAACTGGCGCACCACCTCTTTGCGGCGCGCACGCTGGGCCTGACCGGCGAGCTGCCCGGCGCGGCGCTGAAGGATTTCCTGTCCGGACTGCTGATCGGGCATGAGGTCCTGGGCGGCCTCGGCGCCGCAGGGGCAGGCGACGTGCCGCTCGTGCTGATCGGCGAGGAAGAATTGTGCCGTCGCTACGCCGGCGTGCTGCGGACGTTCGGCAGGACGCCCGACCGCCTGCTGGGTAACACGGCGCCGCCCGGCCTGTTCCATTTCGCGACCGCGGCTGGGCTGCTCGCCCCGCCGCAGGAGGCCTCCCGATGACCCCTTCCCCACACCAGCCGCGGCTCGACTCCGCCTTCGCGCAGCTGCCGCTGGTCGCCATCCTGCGCGGCCTGCGGCCCGAGGAAGCGGCGCCGGTTGCCGAGGCGCTGTTTGAGGCCGGGTTCCGGCTGATCGAGGTGCCGCTGAATTCGCCGGAACCGTTCAACAGCATCGCCACCATACGCCGCCTCCTGCCGCGGGATGCGCTGGTCGGCGCCGGCACGGTGCTGCGCAGCGAGGATGTCGGCCGCCTGGCCGATCTGGGCGCCGAGCTGGTGGTGATGCCGCATGCCGATGCCGCGGTGATCCGTGCCGCCGCGGCGGCGGGAATGCTGTGCACCCCAGGCGTCGCGACGCCGACGGAGGCCTTCGCGGCGCTGGACGCCGGCGCCGCGGCGCTGAAGATCTTTCCGGCCGAGATGGCCGGCCCGCCGGTGATCAAGGCAATGCTGGCGGTACTGCCGCGCGGCACACGGCTGCTCCCGGTGGGGGGCATCACGCCCGACACCATGGCGCCGTTCCGCGCCGCCGGCGCCGCCGGATTCGGCCTCGGCTCGGCCCTCTACAAGCCCGGCATGACGGCGGATGACGTCGCCGGCCAAGCCCGGCGCTTCACCGCCGCCTGGGCGGCCCTGCAGGCGGGCTGAGGCGGCGTGCCGGCCCTGCGCTCATGGCGCCCTGGGCTGACGGGTGGGCCTGGCCGAGGCGGGAACGCGCCTGTTGCCTTCCTGCCGGTCGCGGTGCAGCGCCGCGCGGCCGAGCAGCATCAGCGTCACCGGCGTGGTGGTGACCACCAGCAGGCCGATCAGCACCTCGTGCACCACGGGCCTTCCCTTCTGCACCGAGAAGAACAGCACCGAGCCGAGCAGGACGCAGGCCATGCCGAAGGACGTGCCCAGCGTCGGCGCGTGCAGCCTCTCGTAGAAATCGCCGAGCCGTACCAGGCCCAGCGAGCCGATCAGCGTCAGCACCGCACCGGTCAGCACCAGCAGCCCGACCAGCACAGCGACGATCAGCGGCAGTTCGGCGGCGTGGCTCATTCGATCACCTCGCCGCGCATCAGGAACTTCGCCAGCGCCGCCGTGCCGACGAAGCCGAGCAGCGCGATCACCAGCGCCGCCTCGAAATACAGATCGGTGCCGGAGCGGATGCCGAAGCACAGCAGCAGCATCATGCCGTTGACGTAGAGCGCATCGAGCCCGACCACGCGGTCCTGCGCGCGTGGCCCGCGCAGGATCCGCCAGGCGGCGCAGAACATGGCCAGACCCAGCAGCATCTGGGCCATCAGCACCGACCAGAACAGCACGGCCTCGCTCATGGAAAGATCTCCATCAGGGGTTCCTCATAGCGGTCGCAGATCATGCGCGCCCAGCTTTCCTCGTCGATCAGGTCCAGCACGTGCAGCAGCAGCCAGCCCTCCTCCGCGTCGAACTCCACCCACGCGGTGCCCGGCGCGGCGGTCAGGATGCAGGCCAGCACCGCCAGCGCCTGCGGATTGCGCAACCGGAGCTGGATCCGCAGGAAGCCCGAACGGCGCGTCTTGCTGCGCCCCAGGATCAGGCCCGCCACGGTGATGTTGGAGCGGGCGATGTCCACCAGCACCGCCCTGGTGAGGCGCAGCACCGCACCGAACCGCGCGAGGCGCGGCCGCCCTGGCCGCAGCACCGCTAGCGCCCAGCCGCCGAGCAGCGCCAGTACCAGGCCCACCAGCACCGGCCCGGGCGACACCGTCTGGTTCAACAGCAGCCACATCACAAGCAACGCGGCGGATATCACCGGATGCGGCAGGAAACGGCTCATGGCGCGCGCCCGATCACGCCGGTGAGATAACCCTGCGGCGCGTGCAGCTCGGCCGCCGCGGCCTGCATGTAGCGCATCAGCGGCCCCGCCGCGGCGGTCATGGTGGCGCAGCACAGCAACAGCAGCAGCACCGGCGCGATCTCGATCAGGCCGACCCGCGGCACGGAACGCCCGGCGGTGGCCCACAGGCTGCGGATGCCGGCGCGGGTCATGGCCAGCACCGTGGCGAAGCCGGACAGCACCAGCGCTGCCAGCAGCCCCCAGCCGGCTGGCGACACCTCCACCGGGCCACGCCCCAGCCCGGCCGGATTCAGGATGCCGGTGAGCATGGCGAATTTGGCGATGAAGCCGGACAATGGCGGCAGGCCGGCCAGCAGCAGGGCACAACACAGGAAACACAGCCCCAGCACCGCCATGGTGGCAGGAACGGCGACGCCGACCTCGTCGTCCAGCTCGCCATCGTCGTCGTCGCCATCGCCGAAGGCTTCCAGCGTCACCGCCAGCACGTCGGCGCCGAGGTCGCGGCCGCGCTCGATCAGCTCGATCAGCAGGAACAGCGCGCCGATCGCCAAGGCCGAGCTGGCCAGATAGAACAGGGCGCCGCCGGTAACGGTGACCTGCCCGGCGCCCACCGCCGCCAGCAGCGTGCCGGAGGAGATCAGCACCGACGCCCCGGCCAGACGTGACAGATCCTGCGTCGCCAGCACCGAGACGGCGCCGAAGCCGATGGTGACGATGCCGCCCGCCAGCAGCCAGGTGGAACCGAACCCGGCCGAGGCTCCGGCCTCGGCGCCGAACAGCAGCAGCCACAGCCGCAGCACCGCGTAGATGCCGACCTTGCTCATCATGGAGAAGATGGCCGCCGCCGGCGGGCTCACCACCGAATAGGTCGGCGCCAGCCAGAAGCCGACCGGCCACATGCCCGCCTTCACCAGGAAGGCCATGCCGAGGATGGCAGCGCCGGCTTCCAGGATCGACCGGTTCTCCGCCGGAACGGCGGCGATGCGCTCGGCGAGGTCGGCCATGTTCAGCGTGCCGGCGACGCCGTAGATCATGCTGACGCCGATCAGGAACAACAGCGACGCGGCCAGGTTGATGGCGATGTAGTGCAGCCCCGCCTTGACCCGCGCCACACCGGAGCCGTGCAGCGCCAGGCCGTAGGAGGCGGCCAGCAGCACCTCGAAGAACACGAACAGGTTGAACAGGTCGCCGGTCAGGAAGGCACCGTTCAGCCCCATCAGCTGGAACTGGAACAAGGCATGGAAATGCACGCCCATGCGTTGCCAGCGCGCCAGCGAGAACACCAGCGCCGCCAGCCCGAGCAGCGCCGTCAGCACCAGCAGCAGTGCCGCCAGCCGGTCGGCCACCAGCACGATGCCGAAGCTGGCCGGCCAGTCGCCGAGGCGATACACGGTGACCATGCCCGGGCCGCCACTGCCATGCGCCTGCAGGGCGATGGCCACGGCCACCGCCAGCTGCAGCACGGCCGAGCCGATGCCGAGGCCGGCGCGCAGCCGGGCGCGCCGTTCCTCCAGTGGGATCATCGCCGCTCCGGCCAGCAGCGGCAGCAGGATCGGCAGGATCGTCAGCTGTTGCATCAGGCCGCTCACCGGTCGCGCGCCCGGCCATCCACGTGGTCACCGCCGGTCAGGCCGCGCGCCGCCATCATCACCACCAGGAACAGGGCGGTGGTGGCGAAGCCGATCACGATGGCGGTCAGCACCAGCGCCTGCGGCAGCGGATCGGCATACACCGCCGGGTCGCCGGCGGTTCCCGGCTCCAGCACCGGTGGTCGTCCGACCGGGAAGCGGCCCATGCTGAAGATGAACAGGTTCACGGCATAGGACAGCAGCGAGAGGCCGATGATCACCTGAAAGGTGCGCGGCCGCATCAGCAGCCACACGCCGGAGCCGCCGAGCACGCCGATGGCTAGGGCCAGGATCAGTTCCATTAATCGTCTCCGGTGGCCAGGGCGGACAGGGAGGGTCTGGCCCCCACGGGCGGCGGCGGCGGCGCGGCGCGCTGGCTGCGCACCGATTGGTGCGCAATGGCGATCAGCATCAGCACCGTGGCGCCGAACACCAGGGCAAAGACCCCGAGGTCGAACAGCACCGCGCTGGCCACCGGCAGCCGACCCAGCCAGCCGAGATCGGCATAAGCGAAGTAGGAGGTCATGAACGGCCGGCCGAACAGCATGGCGCCGGCGCCGGTGCCGGCGGCCAGCAGCAGACCGGCCCCCATCCAGCGCAGCGGGCGCACCCGCAGATGGTCCTCCACCCAGCGCGTGCCCGCGGCCATGTATTGCAGCAGGATCGCCACGGACATCATCAGCCCGGCGGCGAAGCCGCCACCCGGCAGGTCGTGGCCGCGCAGCAGCAGAAACACCGCGACAAGGCCGACCACCGGGAACATCAGCCGCATCAGCACGCCGGGCACCAGCAGCCATTCTCCGGCCTCGCCTTGCTGCTGCTCCGGCACGCCGACGCTTTCCGGGGCGGGGCGAAAGCGGCGCAGCAGGGCATAGACGGTGAGCGCCACGATGCCGAGCACGGCGATCTCGCCCATCGTGTCGAAGCCGCGGAAATCCACCAGGATCACATTGACCACATTGGTGCCGCCGCCCTCGGAATAGGCGCGCTCCAGGAAGTGGCGGGAGATGCCCTCCGGCGAGACCCGGGTCATGGTGGCGTAGGACAGGACGGCCAGCCCGGCGCCGGCCGCCACGGCCACGGTGAGGTCGCGGAAGCGGCGCAGCCGGGCGCGGGTGTCGCCGCCGCTCCGGCGTTCCGTCCGCTTCGGCAGCCAGCGCAGGCCGAGCAGCAGCAACACGGTGGTCACTACCTCCACCAGCAGCTGGGTCAGCGCCAGGTCGGGGGCGGAGAACCAGACAAAGGTTAGGCAGGTGACCAGTCCGGCCCCACCCAGCAGGATCAGGGCGGCCAGCCGGTGGTACTTGGCCTGGTAGGCCGCCGCCATGGCGCAGCCGCCGCCGACGATCCACATCAGCGCCACCACCGGATCGATTCCGGTCAGCGCCACTTGGCCCGGATAAAGGCCATAGGGCAGCAGGGCCAGAATGACGGCCAGGATGGTGACGCAGACCACCAGCCGCAGCTGCATCTGCAGCCGTGCGGTGCCGAGCAGCCGCTCCAGCGTGCGGGCGAAGCGCCAAGACAGGAACACCATGGCCTGGTCGAAGATGCGGCGCCCGTCGAGGCCGCGCAGCAGCGGCACGTCCTCGATCCCGGCATTCAGGTGGGGCTGCAAGACGCGGTACAACAGCACGCCGCCCGCCAGCGCGATCAGGCTCATCACTAGCGGCAGGTTGATGCCGTGCCATACCGCCAGGCTGTATTCCGGCGTCGCCGCGCCCAGCACCGAGTGCACCGCCACATCGAGGTAGGGGCCGATGGTCGCGGCCGGCAGGATGCCCACCACCATGCAGCCGAACACCAGGATCTCGACCGGCACGCGCATCCATTGCGGCGGCTCATGCGGCGTGCGCGGCAGGTCGTTGGTCACCGGGCCGAAGAAGGCACCGTGGATGAAGCGCAGGGAATAGGCCACGGCCAGGATGCCGGCCAGCAGCGCCGCCAGCGGCAGCAGGCTGTGCAACAGCGTCGGCGCGCTGGAGGCATCCAGCGCCTCGGTGAAGAACATCTCCTTCGAGATGAAGCCGTTCAGCAGCGGCACGCCGGCCATCGCCGCGGCCGCCACCAAGGCGAGGCGGGCGGTGAAGGGCATGGTCTCGTTCAGGCCGCTGAGGCGGCGGATGTCGCGCGTTCCGGTTTCATGGTCGATGATGCCGACCGCCATGAACAGTGACGCCTTGAAGGTGGCGTGGTTCATGGTGTGGAAGATCGCGGCCACCAGGGCCAGCGGGCTGTTCAGGCTGAGCAGCAGGGTGATGAGCCCGAGATGGCTGATGGTGGAATAAGCCAGCAATCCCTTCAGATCGTGCTGGAAGATGGCGACGTAGGCACCCACCAGCAGAGTGATCGTGCCCGAGGTGCCAAGGATCCAGAACCAGGCATCGGTGCCCGACATCACGGGCCACAGTCGCGCCATCAGGAAGATACCGGCCTTCACCAGCGTGGCCGAGTGCAGGTAGGCGGACACCGGCGTCGGCGCCGCCATGGCCTGCGGCAACCAGAAGTGGAACGGGAATTGCGCGCTTTTGGTGAGGGCGCCGAGCAGGATCAGCACCAGGGCCGGCAGGTAGAGGGAATGGCCGCGGATCGCCTCGCCCGAGGCCAGCACCCGGTCCAGATCGTAGGAGCCGACGATGTGGCCCAGCAGCAGCATGCCCGCCAGCAGCGCCAGCCCGCCCGCGGCGGTGACGGTGAGGGCCATGCGCGCCCCATCCCGCGCCGCCGCCGAATGCTGCCAGTAGCCGATCAGCAGGAACGAGAAGAGCGAGGTCAGCTCCCAGAAGAAAACGAGCTGTATCAGGTTGCCCGACAGCACCAGCCCCATCATCGAGCCCATGAAGGCCAGCAGGAAAGCGAAGAAGCGCGGGATCGGATCTTCCTGCGACATATAGTAGCGGGCGTAGAGCACCACCAGGAAGCCGATGCCGGCCACCATCACCGCGAACACCGAGGCGAAGCCATCCATGCGCAGCACGAGGTTGAGGCCGAGTTCCGGCACCCACGGGATCTCGAAGCGCGGCACGGCGCCGCCCGCGATGGACACGTAGCAGAGCCAGACCATCGCCAGCGACAACAGCGCCACGCCGCCCGCCAGCCAGGATTCCAGGTGCCGGGCGTTGTTCGGCAGCATGGCCGCGACAACGGATCCCAGGAACGGAAGCAGGATCGCGGCCGAAAGGTAGAGGGCGTCAGGCATCAGGCACCGGGCTTTCCAGGGATCGAAACGGGGGGCACGCCGCGGCGAGGTGAGCCGCGCGGGTCACCCCTCTTCGTTGTGGTCGTCGGCCTGATCGGCGGCCCGGAGCAGAGACAGCGCCTCGGCGGCCGAGCCAGCCTTGCGCAGCCGGCGCGGCAATTGGCTGCCGCGCAGCGAGCGGCAGATGTCGGACAGGGCCGGCAGGAAGCCTTCCGAATTCTGCTCGGGCCACAAAACCAGGAACACGAGATCGACCCGTTCGCCATCGCGTGCCTCGAATTCGATCGGCTGCTCCAGCCGCGCCAGAACCGCCAAGGGCCGGTCGAGCCCGGCCATACGCGCATGGGGCAGGGCAATGCCGCGCCCGAGCGCCGTCGAACCCAGCTTCTCACGCCCTTCCAGCGCCTCGAGGATGTCCTTGCGCGAATGACCGAGCCGCTCCGCCGCCTCGGTGGCCAGCAGCTCGAGCAGTTCGGCCTTGTTGGCGGGACCGAGCCTGAGGACATCTTCCTCGGCCGGAAACAGATCTGCCAGCGCCATCGAATCTTCCCACCATATGTTTCGGTCCATGCTGGCCGGGACAGCCCAGAATGGTGCGGCACCTGGAACCAGTTCCCACCGGAACGCTGCTCCACGCGCCCACAACGCCGCAAACCTCCGATCGGCGTCGCTGCTGCAGCTGCAACAACATTCCCGACAGATCAGCCCCAGTATAGTTCAGCATCCCCGATCATCCAATAGTACCCGACCGGTCACTGGCTGTTGTCCGCCGATCATGGCGGAACCGGAGTGGTAATCTTCAAGATGATCGGGACGTGCAGCACCAATCAATCGACCAAATGTTCACCATGAGGAAAGATATTCTTGGATAACTGAGCAAGTTACGTGCAGTACACGTTGTCATCGGCTCTTGAACTCTGCAGTAACCGATTTTTCCTTGGGGGTCGACGCCGTGGCTTAATGCGGCGCCCTGCAGGAGCTCGAGCGAAACCGGCGCAACCGAGACCGCCCGATCCGGACGTGATCCGCCGGACGGAGATCCGGATGCCGGCCGAGGCCCGGTGCCGGAGGAACAAGGGACGGCTTCCGGGCCGCCCCATGCCGCGCCATCAGTGAAACCGGGGTGGCTGACAGCCGGATCTGATGGAGGTGCGGCGAAGCGCTGGGCGAGGCAGGTGGCGATGCCGCCTCGCTGGTGAGGCGGGTGCGGGCCGCTCAGTTCTGCGGCGGCCCGGCGGCACGCCAGCGATACAGGGCACGGGCCAGGGCATCCAGCAGGAAACCCAGCAGGCCGATCAGCACCACCACCGCCATCAGCTCGGAATAGGCGAGCCGATCGCGGGTATCGAGCACCAGATAGCCGAGCCCGCCCGAGACGCCGAGCATCTCCGCCGGTACCAGCACGATCCACAGGATGCCGATGGCCAAGCGGGTGCCGGTCAGCACGGGTGCCAGGATGCCGGGCAGCACGATGCGGAACAGGGTTTCGCGACGCGTCGCCGCCAGGCTGCGGGCCAGCAGCAGCCAGCGCCGGTCCAGCCGGCGAACGCCCTCGGCGGTGCTGAGCAGCACCGGCCAGACGGCGGCGAAAAACAACAAAAAGAAGATCGGTGCATCGCCGACGCCGAACAGCATCACCGCCAGCGGCATCCAGGACAGCGGCGAGATCATGCGCAGGAACTGAAAGGCGGGAGAGGTCGCCGCCTCCACCACCCGCAGGCTGCCCACCGCGAGGCCGAGCGGCACGCCCACCACCAGCGCGGCGCCCAGCCCGACCAGCACGCGCCTCAGGCTGAGCCAGATGTGCTGAAACAGGTCTCCGTAGCGCACCAGCTCCACCAGGCTGGCCGCCGCAGCGCCGGGGGCGAAGCGGCGGGCAAATCCGCCCGGCTCGGCCAGCGGCCCGGTGCCCAGCCACCACAGCGCCAGCAACAGGGTCAGGCCGGCCAGCCCGAGCAACAGCCGCTGCCAGCCGGCGCCGCCGCCGGGTCGGACTCGTGGAGCCGGGCTGACGAGCGAGGCGGCGGCGCCGCTCACGCCAGCACCGTTTCGCTGCGGGTGAAGCTGTCGGGGATGCCGAACACGGCGGGTCCGCCTACCTCGGCGATCGCGGTGCGAACGAAGCGGTCATCCACCAGCTCGCGCGCCGCCTGCGCCGGATCGAGGGCATCAAGGAAGCCGCGCTCGCCCTCAACCAGCGTGTTCTTGAGCCGCCGGACCAGCTCCTCCGTATAGGAAGGAAAGGGATAGGGCTGGAAGTCGATGCGCCGGTTGCTCCATTCCGCGTGGCGAATGGCGCCCGAGGCGAGATAGGCGGCACGGTCCGCCGCGTCCGGGGCCAGCACCTTGGCCAGCACGGCGGCCGGGTGCGGGGTATAGCGGTTCGGGTTCTCGCGCGACAGGATCCGCGCCGTCTCGGCACGGTTGTCCCGGATCCAGGCCTGCGCCTTGACCACGGCGTTGACCACCTTCTGCGACCATTCGGGCCGGCGCTGCAGGTCGGATTCCTGCATCGCCACCACGCAGCAGGCATGGTCGCGCCACACATCCCCGGTGAAGCGCAGCACCTTGCCGACGCCCTGCGCCTCGGCCGCGGCGTTGAACGGCTCGGCGACGATGTAGCCGGCGATGCGCCTGGCCGCGAGCGCAGGCACCATGTCGGAGGGCGGCATCACCACCAGCGCCACCTCATCCGCCGCCGGCGCGGCGCCGCCCCGCGTCACCACCGGCTTCAGGCCGTTGGCGCGCAGCAGCGTGCCCAGCACCACGTTGTGGATGGAATACCAGAACGGCACCGCGACGGTCTGGCCGCCCAGCGCCCGCACGTCATTGATACTGGGCTGCACCGTGAGCCCTGAGCCGTCCAGGTGGTTCCAGGCCACGACCTTCAGCGGCGCGCGGCTGCCGAAGCGGGCCCACACCGTCATGGGCGACAGCAGGTGAACCACGTCCACCTGCCCGGCCAGGAAGGCCTCGATCACCTGGGCCCAGGAACGCAGCAGCACCGGCTTCTCGGCGCGCAACCCCTCGGCCTCGAACAAGCCCCGCGCATGGGCGACCAGCAGCGGCGTGGCATCGGTGATCGGCAGGTACCCGATCCGCACCGCGGCATCCGCGCCGGGCTGCGCGCGGGCGGAGCGGGCCCGCAGCAGCGGGGCGGCGCCGGCGGCGGTGAACAGCGTGGCCAGGCGCAACGCATCGCGGCGGGAGAAGAACTCGCTTTCCATGCAGAACTCCGTCAATGGCGCCGCAGGGCGGCGCGCAGCGCCTGCAGGATCTCGACGCGCAGGGCTCCCAACTCGGCGAGCAGGTCCTCGCGCGGCTGCGGCAGCGCAACGGGCCAGTCGCCGACCAGCCCCGCCGGGCTGCCGCCCAGCAGCAGCACGCGGTCGGCCAGCAACAGCGCCTCGTCGATGTCGTGGGTGATCAGCAGCGTGGCGGGCCGGCGGACTGCCACCACCTGCAGCAGCAGGCGCTGCATCTCGCTCCGCGTCACCTCGTCCAGCGCACCGAAGGGCTCGTCCAGCAGCAGCACCTCGGGATGGCGCGCCAGGCAGCGGGCCAGCGCGGCGCGGCTGGCCATGCCGCCGGAAAGCTGCGACGGGTGCAGGTGCCGGGCGTGGCGCAGCCCGACGGCGGCGATGGCATCCTCCACCCGCGCCTTCCGCTCGAAGCGCGACAGCGCCGGTTGGTGGCGGAAATCGAGCCCGAAGCCGACATTCTTCTCCAGCGTCAGCCAGGGCAGCAGCGCCGGATCCTGGAAGGCCAGGGCGATGCGCGGATGCGTGCCGACCAGCGGCGTGCCGCCGATGCGGATCTCGCCCCCGCTTGGCGCTTCCAATCCGGCCAGGGTGCGCAACAGGCTGGACTTGCCGACACCGCTCGGCCCCAGCAGAGCGGTGATCTCGCCGGACCGCAGGTCGATGTCGAGCCCCGCCAGCACCGGCTGCGCCGCGCCGGGATAGCGCAGCGTCAGGTGCCGGGCGGAGAAGCTGGCGCTCATGCCGCGACGGCCCCGGGCCGGGCGGCCAGGGCCGCCTTCAACTGCACCAGGCTCGGCGTGATCACCGGGATGAAGGCAGCCTCGCGCCAGCGACGGGCGAACCCCTCGCCATGCGGCTGCAGGTAAGCGCGGCCGCCTGACGCCTGCAATTCCAGCCCCACAGCCTCGGCGACGAGGCCGGCGAGGCGGATCCGCAGTTCGAACAACGGCGCGGCACGGGTCTGGAAGGCCTGCGCGCGCAAGCCTTCACGCAGCGACGCTTCCTCGGCGGCGAGGCGCTGGCGCAGCAATAACACGGGCTGGCGCAGCACCTCGCGCGCGGCGCCTCCCTGGTCTGCGGCTTCCTGCACGGAACGCCGCGCCAGGCCGATGGACATGCCGCATTGCAGTCCCAGAAAGGCCGGCCGCACCTGCGGCAGCCATGTCGCGGCATCCGGGTGGATGATGTCGGCGGGCGCGAGCGGCACCGCGCGCAGATCGATCGCCGCCGTGCTCGTGCCGCGCAGGCCCAGCAGCGACAGATCCTCGCTGCGACGAAGTCCAGGGGCGTCATGCGGCAGGCTCGCGACCAGCGCGCCACTTCCATCGCTATGGGCGATGGCGGCGGCGACGTGGAAGCCTTCGGCGCGCAGGTTGGTCACCCAGGGCATCCGCCCGCCGAGGCGGTAGCCCTCGTTCTCCGGTGCGGCGACAATCTGCAGCGGCTCCAGCCCGGCCAAGGCCTTCATGGCGTTGGACAGGCCGGTCGCGCCGGCCACTCCGCCGCGCAGCAGCGCCGGCATCAGCCGCCCGCGGAGCGCCGCGTTGGGACTTTGCAGCAGGTATTCGATGAAGCTGCGCTGGCTCCAGAACACGAAGCCGGCCGCCAGGGACCGGGCCGAAACGGCGGCAATGGCCTCCACCGCATCGGTGACGTCACCCCCCTGCCCGCCGAACTCCGCCGGAACACCGATCCCGAACATTCCGGCGTCGCCCAGGCGCGGCAGCAACACTGCCGGATCGGCGTGGCCGTCATCGAGGCCGGCAGCGTGGTCGTCAAGCCATTCCAACAGAGCGGGGCAAGCAGGAGCGCCCATGGTGACGCTTATTCCGCCGCAACGCTGGTTGGGCCGTCCCAGCGGAAGGGCTCCAGCTGCGGGTTCAGCGGGGGCTGGCCAAGGTTGTTGGCGAAGTTGCACAAGGTAGCCAGGCTGACGCCGAGCACCACCTCCAGCGCCTGCCCGTCAGTGAAGCCGGCGTTCTTGAACGCGTCCAGATCGGCATCGGCCACCTGGCCGCGGGTGGCGATCACGGCGCCGGTGAAGGCGGCGACGGCCGCGAGCCGCGGATCAGCCACCGGTTGCCGCCGGCGCAGCGCTTCCACAGCATCGGCGTCAAGCCCGGCCTTCTTGGTGGCGATGGCAGTGTGGCCGGCAACGCAGAAGCCGCAACCATGCGTGGCGGCGGCGGTGATCTGCACCGCTTCGCGCTCGGCAAGCGTCAGGCTGGCACGCCCGTTGATGCCGGAGACGGTGAGATAGGTTTCCAAGGCTACCGGCGCATTCGCCAGCACGCGCAGCAGGTTTGGCAGGAAACCATTGTTCTTTTCGGCCGCGACGAGGACGGGTACGGCTTCGGCCGGAGCATCCTCCGGCGTGCGGAGCGGCAAACGGGACATGGCACGGTCTCCTACGGGTCACACGCGAACTAGAAAGAGTTTTCGCTAAAACACTATATGATTTAGTTTTTAGTTAATATCACTCTATAGCCTGCGGCTTCCGTGGCGAACAAGACCTTCCTAACGTCAACACAAGAAATACAGCTCCCCACATTCTACTGCAGTCGACCGTGTTTTACAGAGCTTTGCGGCCTGCTGGGGATGCGGCTCCAACTGCCTCTGCGCCAGCTCGCATCATCGGCGCCCGCCTGACGAAGCCGCAGGGCCAAGGCAATGGTTCCACGTTATCTTCGTGTAATTTCAGAGAAGTCGTTTGCGGCGGGAATAGGTGCCTGGAGGTGATGGAGAGCAGTGTGGAAACGGGTCCGGCCTCGCACCCGAGGTGCCGCTGCCAGTGGTTCAGCCTGATCCCTGATCACCCGACGGCTTACCGCCACGACTTCTTCAACGCATGCTGCGGACGTGAGCCGGCAGAATCTCGCCACCTACGTCATTCTGCGGGGTAGACCACAATCTACGGCAATAACCCTGACAGATCTGGCCAGAGAAAAGCGAATTTCAGAGGGATGAATCAATCCTCTTGCCTCCTAGCAGAAAATTGAAAATATTCTGCCGCGGCAGGTCCTGCTGCTCGCTTCAGGGGAACGCCTCAAGGCTGTGCTGCGAAGGCAGATAGCGTGAAACTGGAGAGGTTCTTCGATGGACGTGACGCGCTCACCTCTTGGTTTTTTCAGTCCCCTGCCGCCCGAGAAGAACGGGATCGCCGATTATTCTTACATTCTTCTAAACGAGATCAGGAAATACTACGACATTTCTGCTTTTTGCGACGATCCTGCCGCGCAGGCACCGGATGGCGTCAGGGTGCGGGATCAACAACAATCCTATCGTCACATCACGCCTGACAGCCGGGTGCTGCACCAGATCGGCAATAATGCCGGCCACGTCTTCGTACTTCGGGCGCTGCGCCAGTTTCCCGGCCTGACCACCATCCACGACATCGGCCTGTTCTACCTGTACGAGCTGGAGCAGCCGGGCATGGAAGGGATGCTGGCCGAGATGGGCCGCTCCGCGCCCCTGCTGGCGCCGAGCTTCGGCCGCCACTGGAAGCGTCTGGGTCTCAAGACCAAAGCCAATTACGCCCTGTTCGACATGCAGCGGGAATTGCTGGCCAGATCCACCGGGGTGGTGGTGCACTCCCTCTTCGCCAAGGCGAAGCTGAGCGGCATCTATGGCGAGGCTGCCACGCGGCACGTTTCGGTGATCCCGCATTTCGCGCCGCCGGTCGAGATGGCCGACCAGCAGCAGGCGCGCGACTGGCTGGGACTGCCGCAGGATGCCTTCATCGTCACCACCTCCGGCTTCGCCACCAACGCCAAGCGCTTCGACTGGCTGATGCAGGCGCTGGAGCAGGTTCTGGCGCAAGGAACGGAGCTGCGCTGGATCCATGCCGGCGAGGAACGGGCCGAGGAATACGATCTGTCGGCCGAGCTGGCGCGCTTTCCGTTGCTGAAGCAGCGCTCGCAGATCACTGGCTACGTCGATGAGCCAACGCTGAACGCGCATGTCTCGGCCTGTGACGTTCTGGTCAACCTCCGCTTTCCCTCGGTGGGCGAGAGTTCCGGTTCGCTGGCTCGCGCCTTCTCCGCCGGCCGCTGCTGCCTAGTGACCGATACCGCTTCCTATCGGGAATTGCCGCGCGAGGCGGTGGTGCACCTGCCGCTGATGACTCCGGTGCCGTCCCTGGTGGCGGCGCTCTCCGCGCTGCACAAGGATCCGGCCTTGCTGCGGGCGATCGGCGACAACGCCCGCCGCTATGCCGAGACCACCTTGTCGCTGGAAGTGGTGGGCCGGCAATACCGCGACGCAATCGAGGAGGCTGCCCGGCGCCCGCTGTCCCGCCCGGGATTGCACCCGCCGCCCCGCCCGCTGGCCGAGCCGGCCTGCCTCACGCTGGACGGTACTGCGCTGCAGGACCGTGCGCGGCTGGCCCGCAGCCTGCAGCAGCAGCATGGGCCCTGCCGCGTACTGCTGACCTTCGACAGCCTAGCCGAGTTGGCGCGCGCCAGCCGGGAACATGCGCCGCTGCTGGGCAGCGTGCTGCCGGATCATGTGAAGCTGCTGGATACCCGCATCTTGTCCGGTGCCGCGCGATCGGATGACCAATGGCCGGCCGGGATGGCAGGCACCTGCGGCATCCTGCTGCACCTCGATGTTGCCGGAGAGGCCGCATGAACCTGGCTCCGGAAGCTCCGCTGCAAGCTGGCGCCGCGCTGCAATTCGGCGTCGCGATGGCCCGCTGGCTGGACGCCGCCTTCGATGCGCTGGCCGTGCTGGACCTCTCCTTTCCCCGCAACAGCCTGGCCAATGCGTTGCCGGGCAGCCTGGTCGGCATTGCCGATGCCGAGGCGCTGCCGCGGGCCGAAGCGGCGTTCCTGCGGCGGTTCCGTGCGGCTGGCGGCTGGGCGCCGCTATGCGACGCGGCGACCCTGGCGGAGCAGCCATCCGCCGCGCGCTGGCAGCAGCCCGGTGCTCGGCGTCTGGCCTATGCCGAGGCACCGGTCGCCGCGCCGATGCTGGACGCCTTGCTGGTCGCGGCGCCACGTCCCTGGTTCCTTTGGCGGGACAATGCGGGCGGCGAGGCAGCCGGCCTGCTCGCGAAGCACCCCGACCACGCCTCCGTGGCGCTGCAGATCGATGTGGGCACCGACGCTGCGCGGTACCACCTCGTGTTGCCTGCATCGGACGCCGCCGCGGCGGCGGAAGCCCTGGAAGCAGCGGGCCGCCGTCTCGGACTGGCCGTAGCGCTGGGCGGGACGGCGGAACTGCAACTCCGCCTCGACGTGCCATCGGCCGCGGCAGCGCCGCGTCCGCCGCTGCTCGCCAAGCTGCCGGCCGGGCTGCTGGCGCATGACGGTGCCTACCGCAGCGAGGCGGATGGCGATTACAGCTGGCTGTGGAGCGGGCCGGAGCGCCATCTGCGGATCGCGCTGGGATCGCTGCCGCCGTTCAGCCGATGGCTGAAGCTCGCCGTGATCGGAGTACCCCGGCCGGAGATGCTCGACAGGATGGCCGTGTCGCTGAACGGCGACCAAGTGCCCTGCCGGCTGGAGCGGTGGTCGGACACCAGCGCTGGCGTGGTGGTCGACCTCCCGGCCGAGCTGCCGCCCGACCTCATCCTCGGCCTGTCGGTGCCGTACCTGGTCAAGGAAGACCAGGGCGAGCGCCGCCTGGGCTTCTGCATGGACAAAATCGAGGTGTTTTCCTGATGCCCGCACCCCGCATCCTGGTGGTGTCGCCAATCCCGTCGCACCCGGCGGACCAGGGCAACTCCGCCCGTATTCAGGCTTTCGGCCACCAGCTGAAGCAGCGCGGCACGGTGGCCGACTTCTTTTATTACGGCATGGAAGGGCTGACCGCCGATCAGCGGACGGCGATGAGCGGCTTCTGGAACCGCTTCCACTTCATGCCCTCCGGAGCCCTGGCCCGGCCGCGCTTCGCCGATTGCTGGGGCATCGATGACTGGTGCCCGGCGGAGCTGGTGGAGGCGGTACGCAAGGTCTGGCAGGAAGGCCGGCACGATGCGGTGATTGTGAACTATGTCTGGATGTCGCGCGTGCTGACCGGCATCGACGGCGCCGTGCGGATCCTGGACACGCACGACCTGTTCGGCGACCGGCATCTGGTGTCGCGCCAAACCGGCCTGGAGCCGCGCTGGTTCTTCACCACCAAGGCGGAGGAGGATCGTGGCTTCGCCCGCGCCGACATCGTGATCGGCATCCAGAACGAGGAATCGGCGCAGATCGCCGGACGCTTCGCGGGCGAGGTTCTGACGGTGGGCCACGCCATGACGCCGCATTTCCTGACCGAGGAACTGCCGGCCGAGCCGCCATTGATGTTCGGCTATCTCGGCAGCGCCAATCCGTGGAACATCCGCTCGATCGCCGCGATGGACCGGCAGCTGGTGGGGCTGGACCTGGAATGGGCGCTGGCCGGCACCATTCTGCGGCGCAACCCGGTGCTGTTATCCAATCCGGTGCGGCTCGGCGTGCTGCCAACCGTGGATCAGTTCTATCAGCAGGTGCGTTGCGTGCTGAACCCCATGCTGGGCGGCACCGGGCTGAAGATCAAGACGGTCGAGGCCCTGGCCTATGGGCGCGCCACCCTTGGAACGCGCGATGCCTTCGTCGGCCTTCCGGTGCGGCATGCGGCGCATGGCCTCGAAACGGTGGAGGAGATGGCGTTGCTGATGCGCGAATACCGGCGCTCGCCCGCATTGCGGCAGGAATTGCTGGATGCCTCGCTCGAGCTTTACCTGAACTACCTGGCGCAGGTCGGCGACGACTACGACCGGCTGGTGCATCGCGCCGGCCTGCCGCGTGCCCTGCGTGCCGCCTGATCAACACCCCGCCGGACCTTTCCCATGCTCTCAGTGATCCGATCCATGACGCCCCCTAGCGAGACCGGGGCGCCCTTCCGGCTCGAAGGCAGCCAGTTCCAGCAGCTGATCCTCCGCTGCCAGCAGGATTGCACCGTGGACGACGTCGCCTCGGCCCATGTTCTCGGCATCCAGGTCGGCGAGCAGGCGATCCAGGGCCGATTCAGGGCCGGCGACACCATCGCCATCCCGGTGCGGTACCTGCCGCTGGTGGAGCTGCCCGCCACCATCCGCCTGCGCAGCGCGAGCGGCTGCGTCGACGAGGATGCCTCGCTGGTGGTGAAATCGGCGGATGCGGCCGAGCAGCTGGTGGGGCCCGGCGAAGTCAGGGTGGAACAGTTCGACTTCAACCAGGGCATGCTGCGCGGCTTCGCGGTGAACCGTGTCAACGGGCTCCACAACCCGGTGATGTTTCTGCGCATCAACGGCGTATTCACCCGCCAGGTGGCCGTGGACCGTCCGCGCCTGCTCGATGATGGCGGCTGCTCCTTCAGCTTCGCGGCGCAGCTCTACCTCAGCGACTTCAGCTCCAACGGCTTCCAGGCCGAACTGCACGCGCTGGGCCAGGAGGCGCCGGTGGCCAGCTTCCAATATCTGCGCGACCGCGGCGATTCCCTCGCGCGGCAGGTGCTGGAGCTGGAGGCGAAGCTGGCGCAGGTGCAGCAGATGGCCAGCCTGCAGGTGGCAACATTGTCCGCTGATTTCCGGCAGCAGCTCGGCGCGCAGCAGCAGCGCATCGACGCCTTCATCGACTACGCGTCCTGCCTGCTTTTCGATCAGGTGGCGAGCGACGCTCTGGCCGGCGCCGATGCCGCGGCGCTGGAGCCCGATCCGGCCATGCGGCAGAAGATCAACAGCTTCCGTACGCTGATCGCCTCCGCCACGCCGGAGGCCGGCATCGCGGCGGCGAGCAGCCCGGGCGGCGGCGCTCAGCCGCCGCGGGCCCTCAAGGTCGGTGCGCGCTCGTCGCGACTGAACTTCGGCTGGTACGATGCCGAGGGCGATGCCCAGGGCGAGTTCCGCTGGATGGGGCAGAGCGGCATGGTGCTGAACCCGGCGCCGAACCGGGTGCTGCGCGAGGTCACGATCGAGCTGCGCCACCTGTTCAAGGCGTCGAAGCCGATGCTGCGGCTGTTCCTCGACACGCGTGAGATGGAGGCGGTGGTGCTGCCCGGCAGCGCCCCCAACGTGTCCCGCATCACCATTGCGGTGCCGCCCGAGGACCTGCCGCGGGAGGGATTCCAGACGCTGCGGATCGACAGCTTCATCGCCGGCCGCCCGGCAGACGAGGAGGAAGGCGGCAACGACCAGCGCCTGTTGTCCCTTGCCGTGAGCGAGGTGGTGTTCACCTACGCCAATGGCGAGGACGTGGTGCAGACCGTGGCGGACTGAAGCTCACGCCTCGGCGAGCACCGGTGTCCGCCCGAGGTGGAGACGCCACCTTGGCGCAGGCACCGAAGGAGTCTGCGCCATGAGTTTTTCTGACCTGCTTCCGGACAGCACCGCCGTGATCACCGGCGGCGCCTCCGGCATCGGCCTTGCGGCCGCCCGCCGGCTCCTCCAGCGCGGGCTGCGCGTCTGCATCGCCGATCGGGACGCCGCACGCTTGGCCGCGGCGGAAGCATCGCTGCGGCAGGCCGCGCCGCGGCCGGAGGTGATGACCGCCGAAGTGGATGTCAGCCGCCCCGAGGCGCTGCTGACCCTGGAGGAACAGGTTCGCGCGCGGTTCGGCGGCACCGACCTGCTGATGAACAATGCCGGCATCCAGCCGGGCAGCGCCTTGTTCGGCCCGGCGGAGCGCTGGGCCGAGGTGATCGGGGTCAATCTGTGGGGCGTGATCCATGGCACCCAGGCCTTCGCGCCCGGCATGGTAGCCCGGGGCCGGCCGGGGCTGATCATCAACACGGGCTCCAAGCAGGGCATCACCACGCCGCCGGGCGATCCGGCCTACAACGTGTCGAAGGCCGGGGTGAAGGCGTTCAGCGAGGCACTGGCGCATGAGCTGCGGCAGGACCCGGCCTGCCGCATCACCGCGCATCTGCTGATCCCGGGCTTCGTGTTCACGCCCCTGACCGCACAAGGCCGCGCCGTAAAGCCGGATGCCGCATGGACACCGGAGCAGACCGTGGACTTCATGCTGCCACGGCTGGAGGCGGGCGATTTCTACATCCTGTGCCCGGACAATGACGTGCCGCGGGAGCTGGATGAGATGCGCATCCTGTGGGCGGCGGGCGACGTGGTGGAGAACCGGCCGGCCTTGTCGCGCTGGCACCCCGATCATGCCGCGGCTTTCCAAGCCTTCGTGCAGCAGGGCCGCGGGCGCAGCTAGGCGCGTCGGCTCCGGATTTCCTTGAGCGCGTCCTCGATCGCCTCCACCACCGCGCCCGGATGGGTATGGTGCAGCATGTGCCCCCCTTCCGGGATCACGCGCAGGCGGCTGCCCGGCCAGATGCGGTGCAGGTCCATGGCGTGCCGGTCCGGCAACACCATCCGGTCCTCGCCGCCGGCCAGGATCAGCACCGGCATCGCGGGCAACGGGTGTTGCTGCGCCAGCCAGGCCGCGTCGGCGTCCATGCTGCGGGTGTCGGCGGCGCTGGCCCGCAATGCCGCCGGCCGCACCGCCAGCGGCGCCGGGAAGCATCGCCGGAACTCCGCCGGCACCGGTGCCGGCGCAAAGATCCGCCGCAGGAGGCGAGGCAGCAACCGGGATGCGAGGGGAGGCAACAGCGTCGCGCAGAGGAGCCCCCCCAATCCGGGCCAGTCGGCCACCGAAGCCAGGGCCGCATCCAGGCGCCGTTCCGGCCTGTGGTAGCCGGACACCAGCACCAGGGCGGTGACCTGGGCAGGCACCTGCGCCGCCAGGGCACGGGCCACCAGCGCGCCCCAGGAATGCCCCACCACCACCGCCTGCTGGACGCCGAGCCGCTCCAGCGCCGCCGCGATCAGGACCGCCTGCGCCGCGGCGTCCCAGCGCTGGTGGGAGGGCCGCTCGGTATGGCCGAAGCCGGGCCGGTCGAAGGCAAGCACGCGGAAGCGCGCGCTGAGCCGGTGCAGGATGCCGCTGATGGCGAAATCCTCCGCCATGGCGCCGTTGCCGTGCAGCAGAACGATTGTTTCGGACCCGTGGCCTTGTTCCAGCAGGTGGATCCGTACGCCCTCCACCATGATGAACCGGCCGCGCGGCGGCCACGCCCTTGCCGCACGTTCCGCCGCGCGCGCCTGGCTCCAGAACAGCAGCGCCAGCGCCCCGCCGCCCGCCGCCACCAGCCGGAGCCAGGGACGGCCGGTGGCCCGGCTCATGGCTCCATGTCCGGTGTGCTACCCGGGGGCGGCTCACCGCTGCGGCGGATCACGACGGGGCTGCGGCACGTCATCGGCGTCAACCTTTCATGCCGGCGAAAACAGCGCCGGGGCATTTGTCCGGGATCCGCATCGCCGCTCGGGGATGTGCGGTGGCCGATGGCTGCGGCAGCGCGCGCGTCGCCATCCCCGCCTCAACCGTCGCGAAACTGTTCCGGCTCGGCTACGCCGAGTTCGTGTCCCTTGGCGTCAAAGGCCGCCTCGTAGACCAGCGCCAGCCGCGTCTTGGGCGCGCCATCGCTGTAGTGCTCGCCGCTCGGCTCCGTTGCCACCGAGACGTCGGGGCCCAGGCCCAGCAAATGCGCCGCCTGCGCCGCCAGCCCGGCCGCGTGCATGGTTTCCACCAGCAGCCGCGCCTCGGCGAGGCCCAGCTGCCGTTCCAGGTCGGCGATCCGCCCGCGCTGCTCACCCAGTGCCGATTGCAGAGCGGCGAGCCGGACCGTGGTGTCCCCGGCGACGCGTTCCAGTGCGGCGAGCGGCGAATCGACGGCTTCCAGGATGCTGTGCAAGGCATCGCCGACCGTGGCGGAGGGTGGAACGTTCACCTCGGACATCAAAAACCTCGCGGCGGATGGAAAGCCCGCCATAGCGTCCGCCTGCGCATCGGAAAACCCCGGCACCCCTGGCCAACCCAGGCGGATGCGGCAAGGCTGCGGCGGCTGGCCCCCCTGCTCTTGCCTCACCTCGGAGAAACGCATGCCGCGCCCGGACACTCTGGCCACCGCCTTTGCCGCCTTCGCCGCTGGCTGGAGCGTCATGGCGCTGGAAATGCTGGATGGCCGGCTGATGGCGCCGGTATTTGGGCAAACGCTGTTCCAATGGGGCGCCATCATCGGCACCGCGCTGTTCTTCATGTCGCTGGGCTACTGGGCCGGCGGGCGGTTGGGCGCCGGGCGCCATTCCAGGGCAGCGCTGCCCGCTCTGCTCGGCTTCGCCGCGCTGTGCGCCGCCCTGACGCCCTGGATCGGGCGCGGCATCGCCGCGGCGGCGGAAGCCGGGCTCGGGCCCGTCGCTGGCGCCGTCGGCACATCGGCCGTGCTGATCGGCCCGCCCGCCTTCTGCCTCGCTGCCGTGTCACCACTCTGCGTGGCCCGGCTGGCGGAGCGCGGCGGCGCCGGGCCGGCCTCCGGCGCCATCTCCGCCTGTCAGGCGCTGGGCAGCATCGGCGGCACCTTCTTTGCCGCTTTCTTCGCCGTGCCGGTGATGGGGCTGGTGGCGGGCTACGCCTCGGCTGCCGCGCTGGCGGCGCTGGCGGCGCTGGCCACCGGCCTGGCACCCTGGCGGGCCGCGCTTGTTCTGCTGCCGCTGCTGCCCGGCTTGTTGTCGGAACAGGCACGCGCCGCCCGCTTCGCGCATTATGATGAGACCCCCTACAACACCATCATGGTGTGGGAAGATGCCGCGGCCCGCTACCTGATGCTGAACTCGCCCCTGGCCGTGCAGTCGATGCAGCGGCGTGACGGCACCCTGCCCGGCTCCTATTGGGAATTGCTGGGCGCGACGCCGGCCCTGGCCGACGGACGCCGCGCCCTGTTTCTCGGCGTGGCGGGCGGCTCGGCGATCGCGGCCATGCAGCGTGCGTTCCCGGATCTGCGCGGCGAGGGCGTGGAGCTCGATCCGGAGGTCACCGCTGTGGCGCGGCGTGATTTCGGCTTGTCCATCCCAGTGCGGCACGATGACGCCCGGCGCGCCATCGAACAGGCGGGGCCCGAATATGACCTCATCGTCAGCGACCTCTACGCCACGGCGCAGATTCCGCCACACGCGGCCACGGTGGAGTTCTTCGCCGCCGCCGCGCGACGGCTGGCTCCAGGCGGCGTGCTGGCGCTGAACGTGTTCAACACCGGCGATGCCGGCGGCATCGTCGGGCCGCTGGCGGCCACGCTGCGGGCCGTGTTTCCGGCTGTGCTGGCGGCCCGCTCCGATAGCGGCAACACCTTGCTGTTCGCCACGCGGGAAGGGCTGACGCGCGAAACGGCGCAAGCGCGGCTGGCGGTGGTGCCGGCCCCGGCTCAGGCCGCGGCGGGCCGCCTGCGGGTGCGGCTGGAGGACGCCGCGCCGCTGCTGGCAGGGTTCACGCCGCTGACCGACAACCGCTCCGACCTGGAATGGCGCAGCGCGCGGATGCTCGCCGCCTGGCGCGAACGCCAACGCTGATCTGCAACTTTGCCAGCCGTCATCCCATAATCCCTGCGAGCCGAGGAGGAATTTCCGCCGCATGCCACCCCGCATCACCACCCTGACCCTGAACCCCACCATTGATCTGGCCAGCGAGGCGGACACGGTGCACCCGGTGCGCAAGATCCGCACCCGGGCCGAGCGCCAGGATCCCGGCGGCGGCGGCGTCAACGTCGCCCGGGTGGTGCGGGAGCTGGGCGGTGACACCCTGGCCATCATCCTGGCCGGCGGGGTAACCGGGGGCTTCCTGGAGCAATTGCTGGAGGAAGCCGGGGTGCCGTGCCGCAGCGTGCCGGTGGTCGGCCGCACCCGCATCAGCCAGACGGTGTTGGAGCGCTCCACCGGCCTGGAATACCGCTTCGTGGCCGAAGGTCCGCAGCTGTCGGAGGCCGAATGGCACTCCGCGCTGGATGCCGCTGACGAGGTCCGGGATGGCTGGCTGGTGGCCAGCGGCAGCCTGCCGCCCGGCGTGCCGGCGGATTTCTATGCCCGGCTCACCGCCCGCGCGGCGCGGCATGGCACGCGGCTGGTGCTGGACACCTCGGGGGAGGCGCTGCAGCTGGCGCTGCAGCAGGGCGGGCTGGAGTTGGTGAAGCCCAGCATCGGCGAGTTCGAGAGGGCGATCGGCCGCAAGCTGTCCGATCCCGCGGCGCAAGAGGCGGCGGCGATGGAGCTGGTGCAGGCCGGCAAGGCCCGCCTGGTCGCGGTGACCATGGGCGGCGACGGCGCCCTGCTGGCTCGTGCCGAGGGCGTGCTGCGGCTGCCAGCCCTGCCGGTCGAGGTGCGCGGCGCGGTGGGCGCCGGCGACAGCTTCGTGGCCGCCATGGTTATGGCACTGGCCGATGGACGTGGCGCAGACGACGCGTTCGCCTGGGGCGTGGCGGCCGGCGCCGCGGCGGTGTCGCAGGCCGGCACGGCGCATCCGGCGCGGGACGACGTGATCCGGCTGCGCCGGAAGGTCGCGGTGCCGATGGAACAGCCTGCATGATCCGGCTGCTGGGAGACCTGGGCGGCACCAATGCCCGTTTCGCGCTCAGCGTCGATGGCGGCCCGCCGCAGGAGGAACGCAAGCTGCCGGTGGCCGATCACTCCGGCGTGGTGGAGGCGGCGCACACCTATCTGGCGGGCCGCGCCGCGGATGAGGCGGTGTTCGCGGTCGCCACCCCGGTGCGGGGCGACCATATTGCCTTCACCAACAACAACTGGCGCTTCTCGATCCGCGAGGCGGAAGCGGCGCTGGCGCTGCGCAGGCTGACGGTGATCAACGACTTCGTTGCCCAGGCCGCCAGCATTCCCGCCTTGTCCGGCGGCGATCTGCGCCCCTTGAAGCCCGGCGAGCCGCATCCCGGGCAGCCCAGCCTGGTGATCGGCCCGGGCACCGGACTCGGCGTCGCCTTTATCCAGCCGGAACCGGGCGGGCCGCGCATCCTGCCCAGCGAAGGCGGCCACATCTCCTTCGCGCCGCAGGACGCGTTGCAGGCTGAGATCCTGGCCAGCCTGCGGGCGGAACACGGCCATGTCTCGGCGGAACGGCTGGTGTCTGGCCCGGGGCTGCTGGCGCTCGGGCGCTTCCTGGTGGCGAAGCGCGGCTCTGCCTTTCGCTGCGACCGGCCAGAAGACGTGGCGCGCGGCGCGGAGCAGGGCGATGCGGCCTGCGCCGAAGCGGTGCGGCTGTTCTGTTCCATCCTCGGCGCGACCGCTGGCAGCCTCGCACTGGCGCTGCTGACCGGCGGCGGCGTGTACGTGATGGGCGGCCTTTGCCGCAATCTCGGTCCGCTGCTGGACCCCGCCGCGCTGCTGGATGGCTTCCATGCCAAGGGCCGGTTCGAGACGGTGCTGCGGCCGATCCCGGTGATCCAGGTGGTGCGGCCGCACACCGGACTGGTCGGCGCCGCGGCGTTCCGCACCGGCCTGACTTGACGGCGGCGCCGGGCGGGTGGATCTCGCCGGCAGGATTATGGCGGAGGCGAGGCGGTGCAGGATCCGGTTTTGGTTGAGGTCATGCGCGGCGGCCGGATGGAATCCCGCCACGCCGGCGCCTTTGCGGTGCTGGATGCCGGGGGCGGCGTGGTGCTATCCGCCGGCGAGATCGACCGGCCGGTGTTTCCCCGCTCCGCCGTGAAGGTGATCCAGGCGCTGCCGCTGGTGGAATCGGGCGCCGCGGACCGCTTCGGGCTGGAAGCCGAGTCCCTGGCCCTCGCCTGCGCCTCGCATGGCGGCGAGCCGCGCCACGTGGTGGTGGCCGAGCGTACCCTGCGCGCCGCCGGCCGCGATGCGGGCTGCCTGGAATGCGGCAGCCATTGGCCGAGCCACGCCGAGGCGACGCGCGCCCTGGCCGCTACGGGAGGTCAGCCCTCGGCCCTGCACAATAATTGCTCCGGCAAGCATGCGGGCTTCGTGTGCCTCGCCTGCGGGCTGGACGCCGATCCGCGCGGCTATGTGCAGCCGGAACACCTGGTGCAGCGCGAGGTGAAGGCCGCGCTCGAAGTCGTCACCGGCTACGTCCTGCCGCAAGGCAGCCACGGCATCGATGGCTGCTCCATCCCAACCTACGCCATCCCGCTGCGCGCCCTGGCCCTGGGCTTCGCCCGGATCGGCACCGGCCATGGCTTGCCCCCGGCCCGTGCCGCGGCGGCGCACCGGCTCCGGCAGGCCGTGGCGGCGCATCCTTTCCTGGTGGCCGGCACCGGCCGCTTCGACACGGCGGTGATGGAGGCCCTGGGCGAGCGGGTCTTCGTCAAGGTAGGCGCCGAGGGGGTGTTCTGCGCCGCCCTGCCTGAGTTGGGGATGGGCATTGCCCTGAAATGCGGCGATGGCGCCACCCGCGCAGCGGAAGTGGCCATCGCCGCCCTGCTGCGCCGCCTGTTGCCGCGGGATGAGGCAGCGGAGCGGGTCCTGGAACCCCTGGAAAACCCCGTGCTGCGCAACTGGAACGGCATCGAGGTCGGCTCGCTGCGTCCGGCCGAGGCTCTGGTAACGGCGGCGTGAACACGCCGTCATGCGCGCAGCGGGGATCGGCGGCCGGAAGATCGCAGGGCTGAGCCAGAGAATCCCGGTGATTTTTCCGGAAAGCTTCGCTATATAGCTTCCACGACGCAACCGCACGTGCCCGGTGCCCCGGTGGGGGTGAAGCAACGACGTAACGCGTCCTTTTTGGTCGAGCCGGTCACCCATGGGCCGGCGTCCTGAAGGGAACCCGATATGTCCGTTCATCCCAGTGGCGTGCTGCGCCTACCCGCCAGCATCGCCTGAAGAATCCGGTCCGCGCTTGCCGCGGCCCGCTTTCCCGCTGCGCCACATGGCGCCCCTCTCCTCCGCGATGTTGCGAGTTCCGCCCTTGTCCCAGTTCCGCTCCCGCGGCGCCGTGGCGCCGCTGCGCCGCCGTCCCTCCGCCGACCGGTCGCCGCTGTTGCTGCCGGCGGTGGATGAGGTGGTGGCCACCGACCGCCCGTCCGATCCGATGCACTGCCTGCGCCCGGCCACGCTGGCCGCCGCCGCGCGCCGGTTCGTCGGCGGCTTTCCCGGCGACGTGCTGTATGCCGTGAAGTGCAATCCGGAGCCGTCAGTGCTGCGCGCGCTCTGGGCCGGCGGGGTCCGCCACTTCGACTGCGCCTCGGCCGGCGAGGTGCGGCTGGTGCGCCAGATGTTCCCCAAGGCGCAGATCCACTTCATGCACCCGGTGAAGTCGCGCGCCGCCATCGCCGAGGCTTATGCGCGCCACGGCGTCCGCGACTTCGTGCTCGACAGCGCCGAGGAGCTGGAGAAGATCGGGCAGGAAACCGGCGGTGCCGCCGATCTGGGCCTGTTCGTGCGCCTCGCCATGCCGAAGGGCGCGGCGATGTACGACCTGTCCGGCAAGTTCGGCGCCTCGCCGGAGGAAGCCGTGGCCCTGCTGCGGGCGGCGCGCGGTCGCGCGGTGCGGCTCGGCCTGTGCTTCCACGTCGGCTCGCAGTGCATGGACCCGGGCGCCTATTCCCGGGCCCTGGCGCTGGCCGGGGAGGTGATCCGCGCCGCCGGCGTGGCGGTGGAGGTGATCGATGTGGGCGGCGGCTTCCCCGTCTCCTACCCCGACATCACGCCGCCGCCGCTGGGCGAGTTCTTCGCCGCCATCCGCGAGGGCTTCAACAAGCTCGCGCTGCCGGGCACACGCCTCTGGGCCGAGCCGGGCCGCGCCCTGGTGGCGGGCGGCGCCTCGGTGGTGGTGCGGGTGGAGATGCGGCGGGGCGACGCGCTATACGTCAATGATGGCGTCTATGGCAGCCTGTCGGATGCCGGCGTGCCGGGCTTCCGCTTCCCGGTGCGGCTGATCCGCCCGGGGCAGCCGGCGCCTGCCGATGCCGTGCAGCCCTTCCGCTTCTTCGGCCCGAGCTGCGACAGCGCCGACCACATGCAGGGCCCGTTCCTGCTGCCGGCCGATGTGCACGAGGGTGACTGGATCGAGATTGGCCAGCTCGGCGCCTATGGCGGCTGCCTGCGCACCGCGTTCAACGGCTTCGACCGCGTGATGCTGGCCGAGGTGCGGGACGCGCCGCTGCTGGAGACCCCGGGTCACGCGGAGGAGGTGGCCGCCGCCTGACCGGCGGCCGGCCTTTCCTCCGTGCCGCGCGGCGGGTGGCGGCCCGATCCTTCCCTGGTTGCCGGCCCTATGGCCAGCGCCTTTCGGAAGCGGGCGGGCCGCCCCCGGTGCGCGGAAGCCGGCACGCCCGGCCGTTTCCATCCCCTGTCCGGGAACGGCCTCGCGTTCAGCCGGCGGACCGCGCCGCGACCATCGCCAGGTATTCCCAGGCGATGGTCGCGGCGGCCAGGGCCGTGATTTCGCCGTGGTCGAAGGCGGGCGCCACCTCGACGATGTCCATGCCCCGGAAGTCGATGCCATCCAGCTTGCGCAGGATCGCCTGGGCCTGCCAGCTGGCCAGGCCGCCGACCTCCGGCGTGCCGGTGCCTGGCGCGAAGGCCGGGTCAAGCGCGTCGATGTCGAAGGACAGATAGGACGGAGCGTCGCCCACCACGGCGTGGATGCGCCGCGCGACGGCCTTGATGCCCATCTCCTGCACCTCCTGCCCGCTCAGCACGGTGACGCCCTGGTCCAGGGTCCAGTCCCAGACCTCGCGCTGCACGGGGGAGCGGATGCCGACCTGGATCATGCGCCGGGCATCCACCAGCCCTTCCCGGATGGCGTGGAAGAACACCGAGCCATGGCCGTAGACCTGGCCGAAATTGTCGGCCCAGGTGTCCACATGCGCATCGAAATGCACCAGCGCCAGCGGGCCGCCCAGCCGCTTCGACAGGGCCCGCAACAGCGGCAGGGTGATGCCGTGCTCGCCGCCCAGCGCCACGAGGTGCGGGATGGCGGCGGCCTGCTGCTCGATCAGCGCCAGGCTGCCGGCGATGTCACCGAGCGCGATCCTGAAATCCCCGGCATCGGCCAGCGGCCAGTCCTGCGGGTCGGTCCAGCGCGTCGGGTGCGCGCCGTCTACCAGCATCCGGCTGGCCTGCCGGATGGCGGCGGGCCCGGAGCGCGCGCCCGCCCGGTTGGTGGTGCCGATGTCGAGCGGAATGCCGGCCACGCTCAGCGCGGCCGGCGCGGCGCCCGGAACCTGCCAGGGGGCGCCCAGAAAGGACGGCGTGATCGCGAAGGTGGGCACCAGGGACATGCCGGAACTCCGTCAGGCTGCGAGGGCCTGCCTTGTCCCGCCTTCGCGCGCCGCGCGCAACCGCGGCGGCGTTACGCCGCCCGCGCCGCCGGGAACGGCACCACCACCGGATCCACCGCCGGCACCGCCTGGCTGGCCGCCAGCTCGGCGAACAGCCCGCCCTGCGCCGCCAACGTGTCGAATCTGCCGCGCTCGGCGATCTGGCCGTTCGCGAACACCAGGATTTCGTCCGCGTCGCGGATGGTGGACAGGCGGTGGGCGATGACAAAGGTGGTGCGGCCGGCCATCAGCGCCTTCAGCGCCCGCGTCACCTTGGCCTCGGTCGCGGCGTCGAGCGCCGAGGTCGCCTCGTCCAGGATCAGGATGGGCGGGTTCTTCAGCAGCGCGCGGGCAATGGCGAGCCGCTGCTTCTGCCCGCCGGACAGGGTGCCGCCGCGCTCGCCCACCAGCGTGTCGTAGCCCTGCGGCTGGCGCAGGATGAAGTCATGCGCCTCGGCCAGGCGGCAGGCCTGCTCGATCTCCGCCTGCGTGGCATCGGGCTTGCCGACCAGCAGGTTCTCGCGGATCGAGCGGTTGAACAGCAGGCTGTCCTGGAAGACCACGCCGATGGCGCCGCGCAGGCTGTCGAGCGACACCTCGCGCAGATCCTGCCCGTCGACGGCGATGCGGCCGGCGGTGGGATCCCAGCCCCGCTGCAGCAGCGTCATCGCGGTGGACTTGCCGGCACCGGTCGCGCCGACCAGCGCCACCACCCGGCCGGGCCGCGCGGTGAAGGAAACGCCGGACAGGATGGCCGGGCCATTCGGATAGGCGAAGCTGACATCCTCGAACACCACCTCGCCGGCCGTGGCACGCAGGGGCGCGGCGCTCGCCGCTTCCGGCACGGAACTGGCGGCATCCAGCACGGCGAAGAATTCCCGCAGCGCCGGCGCCTGCGCGAACAGCTTGGAGGTGAACCACACCATCTGCTCCAGCCGGCCGATCAGCATGGCGGCGAAGCCCATGAAGGACACGATCTCCCCGACGCTGGCCTGGCCCCGCAGGTGCAGCAGCGTGCCCAGCACCACGATGGCCAGGATCGCCAGCGTGCTGGCGCTGCGCGTCAGAATGGACAACAGCGCCCACCAGTTCAGCACCGGGAACTGGCGCGACAGCGCCTCGCCCTGCAGCGCGGCGAAGGCGCGGCGCTCGGCGGCCAGGCGGGTGAAGGCCTGCACCACGGCGATGTTGGCGAAGGTGTCCTGCGCAGTGGCCGCCAGCTTCAGATGGCACTGCTCGGCGCCCTGCTGCAACGCCTGGGTGCGGTGGATCACCAGCGCCGTCAGCACGCCGGACAACAGCACCAGCACGATCAGCGCCAGGGAAAGGCGCCAGTTCAGCAGCACGGTAAGGGGCAGCAGCACCAGCACCGACACGAAGCCGACGAACTGGTCGCGGAAGAAGCCCAGCCAGAGCTGGAACAGCGTGTCGGCCCCGACCGTCAGGGTGCGCAGCAGCACGCCCGAATGGGTGCGGCCGTGGAATGCGGCCGGAAGCGACAGGGTATGGGAGAAGAAACGGCCCATCTCCCGCATGCGGGAGCGATGCGCCATGCGGTCGGACATCAGGGCGACCAGCATGCCGGCACCGATGCCGGTGACGCCAACTGCGGCCCATAATCCGAGCAGCGAGGCTGCCTCGTCCCAGAGCTGGGCAACGGAGAGGTGCATCGAGCGGGACAGCAGGTCGATGACCCGGCCGAACAGCACCGGCTCCAGGAAACCGATCCCGGCGATGGCCAGTCCGCAGGGCAGCATGGCGGCGCAGCGCCGCCATTCAGGGCGCAACAGGCCGAGAACCCGGCCGTAAACCTTCAGGATGGACATGGATGGTGGTCTGATCAGGCAAGGTTGGCGATGGGCCCGCCCCTGCCCAAGGGCGGGCTTGAGCGTTATCGCATCCCAACATCACCTGATTGTGACCACGCTGAGGTGTTTTTTACCGGCCGGTTTATTTCTGCGGCAGGGTCCCGCGGCCGGAACGCCCCGGTACGGGCACCGCCTTGGCCGGTGCCACCAGCACCTTGTCGATGCGGCGGCCATCCAGGTCCAGCACCTCGAATCGGAAGCCGAGGATGTTGCGGGACTCGCCGACGGACGGAATGCGGCCGAAGGCCGCCAGCACGAAGCCGGCCACCGTGTGGTAGGAACGGACTTCCGGAAGGCGGATATTCAGCCGAGCCGCCATGTCGTCGGCCGCCAGCCAGCCGGCCAGCAGCCATGTTCCGTCGTCGCGCTCCACCGCGCCCGGCTCATCGGCATCCTCGTTGGCGCGGAAGCTGCCGGTGATCGCTTCTAGCAGGTCGGCCGGGGTGACGATGCCCTCGAAATGGCCGTATTCGTCATGCACCAGCGCCATTGGCACCTCCGCCTGGCGCAGCACGTCGAGCGCGTCGAGCGCGTCGGCGGCGTCAGGGATCACCGGGGCGACGCGCATGGCGGCGCGCACGTCGAAGGAGCGGCCGGCCAGATGCGCCGCCAGGAGCTCGCGCGTCTGCACGACGCCGAGCAGCGTCTCGACACTGCCCTCGCCCACCGGCAGGCGGGAATGCTGGGTGCGCATCAGCAATGCGTAGGTGGCGTCGTCCGGCGCGTTGAGGTCGATCCAGTCCACGTCGTTGCGTGGCGTCATGATGCCGCGCACCGGGCGGTCACCGAGGCGCAGCACGCCGGTGATCATCTCCCGCTCGCTTTCCTCGATGGCGCCGGACTGCTCGGCCTCGGCCACCAGGGAGTGAACGTCGTCTTCCGTCACCTTCTCCTCCGACGCACCGCCCTGTCCGAGCAGGCGGAAGATCGCGGTGGTGGAGGTATCCAGCAGCCACACCACAGGTGCCGCGATGCGCGACACCAGCCGCATCAGCGGGGCCACTAGGCAGGCCAGCGTCTCGGCGTTGCGCAGGGCCAGGCGCTTCGGCACCAGCTCGCCCACCACGATCGACAGGTAGGTGACCAGCGCCACCACGACGCCGAAGCCCAGCGGGTTGGCGACATCGAGCGGCACGCCGGCGTCCAGCAGCAAGGCCGAAAGCTGGCCGCCCAGGGCGGAGCCGGAGAAGGCGCCGGCCAGCACGCCCACCAGGGTGATGCCGATCTGCACGGTGGACAGGAAGCGGCCGGGGTCCTCGGCTAACCTCAGGGCTGCGGCGGCGCCGGCGCGGCCTTCGGCGGCCATGGCCCGGAGGCGCGGGCGGCGGGCGGACACGACCGCCAGCTCAGACAGGGAAAAAACTCCGTTGATGATGACAAGGAGCAACACGATGGCGATGTCGAACATGCCGACGATGCTAGGGCATGTCCGGCACCGGCAGAATGGGGGTGCGGCAAAATGTCACCCACTGCCGGTCACGGGAATGGCAGCGCGGTCACCTCGGCCAGGATTCCCGCCTCCGCCGTGCCCAGCACGGCCAGGGCATCGAGCTCCGGCACCACACGCTGCAGCCGCAGGCGCGGGTCGGTCAGGGTGACGCGCATGCCGCCGGTGAAATCCGGGTCCGACAGGCGGCGGCGCAGCTCCGCCAGCCCGTCCCGCATGATTCCGGACAGATCGTAGACGGCGAGGTCGGACAGGGCGGCGCGGATCTGCGGCTCCAGCGCCAGGGTGGCGAGTGACCACAGGGCGCTGTCGAGGTCCCGGGTGAAGCGCAGCTCCTCCAGCCGGATCCGGGTGCCGTTCCGGTCCAGCACCGGCCGGCCCGAGATCACCACCCGCCCGGTAGTATCGGGCAGCATGCCGGGCAGGTCGGCGCTGAAGGTGACCGCCATGGCGATGGCGGGATCGCTGGGATAGATGAACAGGTCGCGCAGTCGCAGCATCACCGTGCCGAACCGCGTCTCGACAGGCAGGTCCTTGTTGCCGAACTCCGCCATCAGCCAGTCGCGGATCATGTCATATCCGGCGCGTACCGGCACCGACAGGCGGAGCCGGCCGCCGCGGTCGGCGCGGTCCGGCAGCTGGCGCAGCGGCGGCAGAAAGCTGGGCGGGCTCTTCTTCGGCGGCTCGGATGACACGGTGGTGCGCGCCCGCAGGGCCAACACGACCCGGATGGCGTCCCGCTCCACCGTCATGTCCGACAATCCAACCGCCTGTGGCTCGATGCCGATGTGCAGCGGCGGCGCCGCCGGCAGCTGCACCTCGATGGATTGCGGCTGCCACAGTTCCAGCGCGGCTTCCCGCACCTTGTCGCAGGGCAGGATTTCGCGCAGCTGCGCCGGCAGCCCGGACAGGGCCTGGCTGACCGGGCCCTTGACCTGGTCCTCGACATTGAGCCAGACGCCGCCCAGCAACTCGATCCGCGGCGAGCGGGTCCAGCGGTAACTGATGTGCACCTCCACGATGGGGCACCAGCCTTCGTCCAGCGACAGCGAAAGATCGGCCGACACCTCGGCCGCGGCATCCACGTTCTTCTCGCCCAGCGACAGGGCCCGCGCCAGCCCGCCGCTGAGCCCGGCCTTGCCGTTCACCGCCAGCGGCACGGTGGCGCGAAGGCGGCCACCCACCTCCGACAGGTTGAAATCGCCGGTGCGCCGCACGGTCAGCTCGTAGCGGGCGCCGCCGCCTTCCCCCGCCTGATGGAACTCGGCGGGCAGGGATTGCTCGGCGGCGCGGCGCAGCGTGTCGAAGGGCAGGCGGAAGCGCAGCGCGGCCAGGCTTTCCTGCGGCGGCAGGTCCAGCGTGGCGGAGCGGCGCGGCGGCGCCTGGCTCAGCAGCAGGTCGCGCCCGTGCAACCAGAGCGAGCCGCCAATGCCGCCGCTCACGACCAGCACCGGCAGCACCAGCAGGATGAACCAGCGGCGCCGCACCATTCGCAGCAATTTCCTCATGGAACGAGCATAGCGCGGGCGACGCGGAGCGCATGGTTCATCCCGGCCCCGCGATGCCGCACTTCCGCCGCCATGCCGCCGGCTACTTGGTGCCGTAGAGCCGGTCGCCGGCGTCGCCGAGGCCGGGACGGATATAGGCGTGGTCGTCCAGTTCGCGGTCGATCGAGCAGGTGAACACCGGCACCTCGGGATGCGCCTGCGTCAGCACCGACACGCCTTCCGGCGCGGCGAGCAGGCAGGCGAAGCGGATCTGCTCGGCCCTGGCCTGCTTCAGCCGCGACAGCGCCGCGGCGGCGGAATGGCCGGTGGCCAGCATCGGATCCACCACGATCACGAGGCGCTCGGCCACGTCTTCCGGGAGCTTCAGGTAATACTCCACCGGCACCAGCGTCTCCGGATCGCGGTACAGCCCGATATGGCCGACGCGCGCCGAGGGCACGAGGTCCAGCATGCCTTCCAGGATGCCGTCGCCGGCGCGCAGGATGGACACGATGCAAAGCTTCTTGCCCGACAGGATCGGCGCCTGCATCGGCTCCAGCGGGGTTTCGATCCCCGTCATCTCCAGCGGCAGGTCGCGCGTCAGCTCATAGGCCATCAGCAAGCTGATCTCGCGCGCCAAGCGGCGGAACTCGCCGGTGGAGGTGGATTTCTGCCGCAGCAGGGTCAGCTTGTGCTGCACCAGCGGGTGGCGGATCACGGTCACGCTGTCCGGCAGAGCGGCGGCGTCGGTCATGGTTCGGGCTTCTCCATCAGAACACAGTGCCATCGCTGGCCACCTGCAGGGGCGGGCCGCCGCCGGGGCGCAGTTCCCGCGCGATGCGCCGGCCCGCCGCCCAGCTGCCGCCTTCCAGCACGCGGGCCAGCGGCAGGGCCTCCGCATCGAGGCCCAGCCGCGCCCGCACTCCTTCAGCCAGTCGGTCGAGCAGCGCGACGGTCAGCGCCCGCCATTCCACCACCGCCACGTGGTCGACCGGCAGGGTCGCCGTTGCCAGCGCCGGGTCGCGCAGGCGCAGCACGCCGAGATCCAGGAACAGCCCGCCATTGCGGTATTCCGGCAGCCCGGTCAGGGCGTCCAGCTCCAGCACGGGAATGCCGGCATCCTCCATCACCTCGGCCAGGGAATAGCTGAGCCATTGCGACAATTTGTGGAACGGCACCAGACCGGGCGCCGGGCCTTCCGGCGTGGCCAAAGGGTGGCGCCAGACGTCGCCCAGATTTTCGCCGTCCAGCGTCAGGCGGGCAGGCCAGATCGGCGCCAGCCCCGCCAGCACGGCGTCGAGGATCCGGGCCGCAGGCAATCCGGCTTCCGGAGCGTGGCGGCGCAGATGATCGAACAACCCGCCCGGGCGCGGCGGCGCGGTGCCGAACAGGGCGGGCGCGGCCCGCAGGGCGGTGCCGAGGTTGCGCAGCAGCGCCGCCCGCCCTTCCAGACCGGTCAGCGGGTTGTCGGGGTCGGCCTGAAAGGCAAGCCCCAGCGCCCCGGCGGTCAGCGCCTCCAGCCCGGCGGCGTCGACGCGCAGCGGATCGCCCCGATCGGAGGAGAACAACCCGGCGGCAAAAGCATGCAGGCTGGCCACGCCGAGCCCTTCCGAGCGGCCGAGCCGCGTTCCGTCCGGCTCGGTGAAGGACCAATCCGCCCCGGCCCCGGCGTCGAGCAGCACGGACACGACGCAAAGGTCGATGCGCCGCCGCGCCAGCGACGCCGCGTCCGCGCCGCCGAGACGCCGGACCACGGCGCCCCAGCGATCCACCCCGCCGGCGGCGAAATGTCGCCAGCGCGCGTGGTAGGGAATGCGCAGATCCGGGTAGTTCCGCCGGATGGTGTCGGTGACGTAATCAACCGCGGCCGGGATCCGTTCCGGCTCGAGGCGGAAGAAGGGCAGCCGGTCGGCCTCGGCCAGGCGCAGCAGATCGTGGCAGCGTGCCCGGATGGTGTCCGGCCGACGCAGCAGCGCCACGGCGTTCGAACTCAAAGGGCGCGGCCCTTGGCGA
>NZ_QXGS01000089.1 GCF_003604215.1 Teichococcus vastitatis | reverse complement strand
TCGTCGAGCGGACGATCGGTTGGCTCAACCGATGCCGACGGCTCGCCAAAGATTGGGAATGTCTGAACCGATCCGCGCTCACCTTCCTACGCTGGGCCTCAATCCGCATCATGCTCCGAAGGCTATGCCAGGAAACCAGATGATCCCGGATGGACTCTCAGACACCCCAAGCCCGCGGCAGACCTCCCCCACCGACCGACCCTGAGCCAGTTCAACCTCTGCTTGGCGCAGCAGGCCAATGATCTGCTCCGCCGTGTAGCGCTTCTTCATGCCCGTAGCCTCCTTCCCAGAAGGCCAACTCTCTCACTCCATGTGGGCCGAGTTCAGGGGGGAAGGTCATCGGCGCCTGGGGAGAGCCAATGTTCGGGTGACTGGATAGGCTTCGTGCGCAAAGAAAAAGGCCGGTCCCGAAGGACCGACCCCATTTGCAATATGCTGCTCTGAAGCAAAGCCACCGGAGTGGCCATGCCCTCTGGAGCAGTATCAGACGAACAGGAGGTCGCCCGAGCTGACGTTGATCGTTGTCAGGCCAGTGAGGCCGGCGAGCTGAACAACCTGGTCGTCGGTATCTCCAATGGCCGCACCAGCGTAGTAGACGTAGGTGTTGCCGCTGTTCTCCCAGAAGGCAACCGAGCCGATAGCATCCAGCTCAGCGTCTGCCTGAACCGCAGCAAGCTGCTGCGTAAAGGTAGTATCAGCGCCAGGGAAGATGATCTTCCCGCCCGCTGTGGTGTTGACATTGCTGCCAGCTACTGGAGGGCTGGTATCAGCGGCCAACACGATTGCAGCACCACCAAAGTCGAGGATGTCGCCGGTCCCGCCCGCATTGAAGTCAGAGATGACGTCAAGGCTCGTACCCGCAAGAGAGCCGTTGGTACCGAATACGAAGGTATCTACACCAGCACCACCGCTTAGGCTATCGGCACCAAGTCCGCCAGTGATGATATCGTTGCCAGCACCACCGCTTAGGTTGTCGGCACCAGCGCCGCCGGTGAGGGTGTCGTCGCCATCGCCACCGCTTAGGCTATCGGCGCCATTGCCACCGGTGATAGCGTCGTTGCCAGCACCACCGCTCAGGTTGGAGGCGACAGCAGCACCCGTGATGGTGTCGTCACCAGCGCCACCATTGATAGTCACGCCCACTGCCACAATGGCCTGAGCATCGAACGTATCGTTGCCTGCGCTGCCCGTCAGGGTCGCCGCGTTGACCAGGGCACCCGTCGTGAAGTTAATGCCACCCGTGGTCACACCGCTTGCATCGAAGCTGGCCAGTGCCGTGCCCGTATGGGTCAACGCCAGACCGGCATCACCCGTGACAACGATGCTCTTCGCCGCTGCGTCAACTACGGTCACCGAGTGTTGGACGGTACCGGCCGGGGCCGCCGCAGTGTCGTCGCTGTTGATGCTGATCGTCTCAACATCGGAGGCGGTCACCGTGCCAGCATTGACGTTGCCAGCGGCGGTCACCTTCAGGTTCAGAACATCGGCGGTACCAGTCGCATCGGCAAGACCGACCGTGACCTGGGAAGCTACATCGCCACCAGTGAACTCAAGCGTAGATGCAGCAGCAAGGTTGCTCAGCGTCAGGTTAGTCGCCGCAATGGTGCTGGTGGACACGTAGTTTAGGCTGTCCAGGTTCGCCAGATTAACCGTCTGCGCGCCAGTGGGATCGGTCAGGACCAGCTTCTCAAAGTTCGAGATAGCTGCGCCAAAAGCAGTGGAGCCAGAAGCCGTGACAGCATTTGCAGCGGTCATGGTCAGGGTGTCAGCGCCGGTGCCAGCATCAATGCTACCGCCAGTGCCGAGCGCCGCCACGCCCACTGTTACCGTATCGTCGCCAGCGCCCATCGCGATGGCCTTGGTCGTGGCGACAAGCGAAACGGCGTCAGCACCAGCACCGCCCGTGAAGCTCGCACCGGCGGCCAGCGGAGCGCCGCTCATCGACAGACCGGCAGTGTTGGTCACAACCACGGTCTCAAGAGCGCCCATGCTATGACCGCTGAGAGTCACCGCGGCATCGCCAGAAACATTGAGCGCCCTCACGCCAGCAGCCGAAAGCGAGTTCAGCGTCGAAGCCGCCGTCGCCGACCCAACGTTCAGGGTCGTGATATCGCCATCGATGGTGACGGCGCCGGTCGTGATCAGGCCGTTCACGTTCAGGGCTAGGGCGGTGTTAGCCGGCGTGGTCAGCGCACCCAGCGTACCAGCGTTAACAGAGGTGCCGGTTCCGGACAGGTTGAGGGTCTTCAGAGCGCCGGAGCTAATGGCCGCATCGCCGAAGTTGTTCAGGGTCACAGTCTCGATCGTGCCCGCCGCAGTCAGGCTGGCAGCGTTCACGTCGGTGATTGCCACATCGCCATTTGCTTTGCCCGCGACAGTAGCCGAAGCCGTCGCAGCAGTGTCCTGGGTGACAGTCACCGAGGTCGTAGCCGCTCCGCCAATGACGGACACGTTACCCTGCGTGTTGGTCGTGTTCACCGCATTAGTAAGAGTCTCGGTGACGGTGATCTGCGTGCCACCAGTGATGGCGATGTCTGCCTGCTTCTCGGCACCCGCACCGGCAAAGGTGCTGCTGACCGAAACCGCGCCAACAGGAGCGGCTACATTGCCAACCACGATCTCAGCGGCAGTATCAGCGTCGGCGGTCGTGCCAGACACGGTAAGGGTGACGTTCTTTCCGCCATTAACCGCCACAGAACCATCAGCGGCAGTGGCGCCGGTAACGGTAGCAACGACATCGGTTGTAGCTGCAGCGGCCGCATTGACTGCGGCAACCGAGGTGGTGGTCAAGTTGGTCAGGCCAGAGAAACCGGAAGAGGTGTTGATCGCAACGCCCGCACCGCCCAGAATGCTGACGTTCTCAACGTTAGAAACCGTCACGCCAGTCGGCACGCCATTGAAGGCGCCACTTTGAATGAATTTAAGGGTATCAGACCCAGCGCCTCCATCAATGGAGTCGCCAAACTGAAGGAGGACATCGGCGCCAGTGGGAGCAACGTTGAAGGTGTCGTTATTCGCGGTGCCGGTCAGCTGGTCCACACTGGTAGTGAGCGTGAAAGTTTCACCAATCAAGCCGCCCAGAAGAGGACCGGTAAAGACCGCTTCTCCCTGAGCAGCACTACCAAGGAAATTGCTAATCGATGCGCTGACCCGTTGCTGGAACTCAGGCGAGGCCGAGAAACCAAGAAGGATCCGTTGAGTATCAAAGCCGTTCTGAGGATCGAGATAAAAAGCCAGCCCTGCAGGATCTGGTTCACGACCCAGAACGTTACTGTAAAGTGCGGTCAAAAAACCAAGAGAGAGATCGCTATTTCCATATCTCCCTGTGAATTCAGGAGATTCGCTGAACTGCAAGGAAAACCGAGCTAGAGTGCTATTATATTCATCTGATCCAGCATTGCCTGAGGCGCGCAGCTGATCAGCATAGAATTTGATGGCCTCGGTTGACTCCGGTACGCGGCCAAAGGCTGCTTGGTAGAGGCGCAGTACCGGCGCTACGAATGCCGAACTCTCTGCCGACGAGATCAAAGCCTGACGGATACCTGCGTCCGTCACTGCGCCAGATGTCGACACCGAGGTCCATGTATTTGTCTCTGCTTCGGTTGGGTCGCGGGCCAAGATGCTATTGTAATAGATCTTGATTGTTTCTGCGGTAGCCATTGGAGCGAGCGCCTCTTCGATTTCGAAATCGCTATAGCAAGGGCTGCTTTAGCTACTATCAGCGCCTACGCAGCATATTGCTTAATGCGATCATTGCCACCATATGGCACAGCCGCTGGTATAGCAAAGCCAAATCTAGGGTTGATTGATTTTTTCAGCTAACACTGTGTTGGGAATTTACACCCTTCATGCGTGTGCATACAAGTTGAGTATAAATTTTTCAGATAGGTCTCTAACTTCACAGATTCCTATGCAATACAACTCAACCTTTGGTAGTGTTTAGCCAAATCATATAGCGAAGCCGATGCCTCATGTATGTGCAAACACAAACTCATAGCAGTACTAAAACTCAGAAGTTGCGCCGTGTGGCAGGCGATTGGTTACGCTCACTTCGCGAGAAAAAAGGTCTTTCTCAGAAAGATATGGCGCGGTTAGTGGGTATAGAATACTATTCTTTTATATCTCAAATAGAGACGGGTCGCGGTCGAGTACCTTCATGTAAGTATGTCATTTGGGCAGAAGTTTTGGGAGTTCCAGCTTCTTTGCTCGCTAAGAAATTAATGAAGTACTATGATCCTGAAACCTACATTATACTTTTTCCGGCCGAAGAAGAAGACGAGGTATAAAGTTCTTAATAGCCTGTTTGAGCGGTTTCATATCCGCCCTTAGTGTCCGTCCGGGAACAAGATGAGACATCTGAATCGGTTGTGACTGGCGTGGAACGGCGCGAGCCAGGACAAGGTTGGAGCAGGAGGAAGCGCTCGCGCAGGTAGAGCCAGAGGCGCTCAACCGGGTTCAGTTCCGGTGCGTAGGGCGGCAGTAATACCAAC
>NZ_QXGS01000088.1 GCF_003604215.1 Teichococcus vastitatis | reverse complement strand
CACCGTCGGCACGGCGTCGCCGGAGACCTGGATGGAACCGCGCGCGACGGGTTCCGAAGGCATGTCCAGCTTAGCGATGGGCGGCAGCGCCGGCCCCCGCAGGCGCACCCCCATTCGGCCATACGCCTCGCTCAACGTGAAGGGCTCGCGCAGCAGGGTAGCAACCGTCTTCGGTGCGAAGAAGCGATCCTGCGGTCCTAACACCACCGGCACCTCGGCGGGCGGCCGTGCCCAGGCCGGCAGGGGGATGCGCAGGAACCGTTCGGCCCGGCGCTTCGTGCCGGTGACGGTCAGGGATTGCCCCGCCGTCAGCCGCCCACCGCCCAGACCAGTCGGTCCATGGGTGGAAACACTGCCCAGCCAGGGAGGCACCTGCAAATGCCCGGCGAAAGCCAGGTACGTCCAGCAGCCCCAGAAGCCCGGGCGGACCAACAACACCGAGCCGGCGCGGATGGTCAGCACCGTCCAGGCGCCGTAGCGGATGCCATCCAGCACGACCTGGAAACCGCCGCCCGCCACGGCGAGTGTTACCTCGCCCCCCAGGCATGACAGCGACAATCCGCCAAGCGAGATTTCAATGGCGGCGGCATCCGGAGGATTGCCCAACGCAGCCTGTGCGGCGGCGTAGCTGGCGCGGTCCATCGGCCCGGAGGTCGGCACGCCGAAGCGCAGCATCCCGGCCCGGCCGGCATCCTGGAAGGTGACGTGCGGCCCGGCGGCAGTGACGCTGAAGAGGGCGCTGCTCATGGGACCGCCTCCGCCTCGAAGGCTGCCCGGTCGATGCGGGTGAAGCGCACGGTGTCGCCGACATCGAACAGAACAGGGCGCTCACCCTCTCCCCTGTTGAGGATCTGCGTGGGGGAGCGGCCGATGATCCACCACCCGGTTGGCATCACCAGGGTGGTGACCAGGCATTGCGGCCCGGCGATGACCACACTGCCCGCAGCGACATCGCGCACCGGGGCGGTCTTGCGCGGCAGGCGGATGGCCTCCGGCACGCCGGCTAGATAGGCGTATCCCGGCGCGAAGCCGTACATGTACACGCGGTAGTCGCCCGCGAGATGCGCGGCGATTACTGCCTCGGCCGACAGGCCGACGGCCTGGGCCACACCTGGAAGATCAGGCGCGAAGTCGGCATCGTAGCAGATGCGCACGTCCTGCTGCTGCCCAGTCCGCGGTGCGGTCCCGGAAGCATCGATCAGCCGGCGCAACGCCTTCTCCACCGCCGCATGATCCGTGATCAGCGGATCGAAGCGGATGAGGATGTTCACGTAGGCCGGCACCGCTTCCAGGAATCCGGTGACTGTGTCGGGGGAAACGCGGGCATCCAGGCGAAGCACCTCGTCATGCACGGCGCGGTTGATGGCCTCGCCAAATTCCACCAGGACCGCGTGATCCGCCACTGGGCGAAAGACAGGATAGGTCAAGATCACGCGGCACCCAGGAAGGAAACCACCTCAATGCCGGCGTGGGCCAGCCGCTGGCGCACATGTTGCGCCATCGCGACAGCACCAGGACTGTCCCCATGCACGCAGATGGATTTCGCCTCCAGTCGAATGGGCGGACCGTCGATCACCGGCATCAGGCCAGTCTCGAGGAACTCCACCAGCCGCGCGGCGGCCTCCTCAGGATCGTGGATCATGGCCCCGGGCTTGCTGCGCGGAACCAACTGGCCATTGGAGAGGTAGCCGCGATCCGCGAAGATCTCGCTGAAAGTGGCTAGCCCCGCATCGCGTCCGGCGCGATCCAGCGCCGTGCCGGAGATGGCCAGCATGGCGAGCGCAGGCGAGACCGCCTTTACCGCCCGCGCGACAGCCGCGGCGACATCCGCCTCGGCGGCGGCCCAGTTGCCGAGCGCGCCGTGCGTCTTGACGAAGCGAACCTTGGTGTCCGCCAGGGCGGCGGCTCCCATCAGCGCGCCGATCTGCGTCGCCACCAGCCGCTCCACCTCGCCGATGCTGTGCGGGATCAGGCGCCGGCCGAAGCCTTGACGGTCAGCGAAGCCCGGATGCGCTCCCGCCACCACGCCCTGCTCCCGCGACAGGGTGAGGGTCTGGAACATCGTCTCGGGATCACTGGCATGGGCACCGCAGGCGATGTTGGCGCTGGTGACGACGCGCAGGATCGCCTCGTCATCTCCCATCCGCCAGGGACCGTAGCTTTCTCCGAGATCGGAGTTTAGATCGATCGTCCGCGCCATTGTCCTGCTCCTTGGTCCTGGGCTGCCACGCCGAAGCGCCTGTCCGGTCTCCGCCTGGCCACAATGTCAGGACGGCAGATGGTCATGCCACTGGAGCGGATGATGTTCCAGCGGTCTCGACGGGCACGACTGTGTTGCACGGGTCGGTCTGCCGGTTTGGCTAGGATAGGGCCGTAAGAATAACGCCCTGCCACCTTCCAGAGGAGCCCAGCTTGCCGTCAATGTCGAGCGGTCGTCAGCGTATTCCGAAGCAGCGGTTTCGAGTGACGAATTGGGCGGAGTACGATGCCGCGCTGCGCGGGCGGGGCAGTCTGACCGTGTGGTTCACCTCGCCCACAATCTCATAATCCTTAGATCATCGAGCCAGAAGGTTTAAACAGAGCATGGTGATGACATAACCATCGCACTCATCGGGTAGGATGCAGACAGCAAGAGAGATCGGCAATCCAGGCCAACCGATCCGCAGATTGCACGTTGCCTTGCGGATATAGTTGGAAACATCTGATGGAAGAGCCAGAGCAGTTAGCCACCAACAAGCTCCAGGACATGGCCGAGGGCTTCTTTTGGCTGCTGCCGAATATCGGCATCGGCCTCATCGTCCTACTTGGTTTCTGGGCAGGTGCCCGGCTCCTGGGACGAACTGTTTTCTTTGCCTTCAAGCGGCAACACCGGGAAGATCTAGGCTCGCTCCTCGGCAGTACGGCTCGCTGGGCAATGATCCTGATGGGTGCTCTTGTCTGCGCCACCATCGTCTTTCCTTCCGTGAAGCCTTCCGATCTCCTGGCGACCTTGGGCGTCGGCTCCCTCGCTGTAGGCCTCGCCTTTCGCGATATTCTGCAGAACTGTGGCCTGATGATCCTCTATGCGCAGCCCTTCCGCATAGGGGATCAAATTGTCTCCGGAGACTACGAGGGCACTGTGGAGCGGGTTGAGGCGCGCACGACCATTCTCAAGACCTATGACGGCCAGAGGGTGCTCATCCCCAATAGTAATCTCTACACGCGCGGCATCACCGTACGAACACATTTTCCCGTCCGCCGCAGCCAGTGCGACGTCAGCATTGGCTATTCCGATGATCCGGGGATTGCCTGCGAGGCCGTGCTCCACGCGCTCGCAGGGGTGGAGGGCGTCAAACAGGATCCGCAGCCAGACGCCCGTCCTTGGGAGTTTGGAGAGTCCGGGGTCGTGATCCGGGTGCGGTGGTGGACGGATTCGCGGCGAAGTCATGTTGTGGCTGCTTATGGAAGTGCGGTGGGAGCGATCCGTGCTGCTCTCCAGCAAGCGCAGATCGACCTCGTCTATCCAACACGCATGGTGCTGTTCCACGACCAAACCGAGGAAACCGATGGCGACCGCAGCCGCCAGCGTGAGGGGTGGCCAGCTGGGAAGAAGCCACCAGCGCCACGGCCGCTTAGCCAAATCAGCATTGCGCGAAGCTCTACTTCAAGGACTGAGGAGGATTGAGGCGCAGCCTGTCCTCGGGCTGGTGAAGTTGGACAACACCTCAATTCAGGCTTGTTCAGAATCGGCGGAACGGAAGTGCGGCCAAGAGATTCTTCAAGCACCTCCTGTCAGGCCTCAAGTACAAGCCATATTGGCTAGTCACTGAGGGGCTGAAGAGTTACGGCGTAGTGCAGCGCGAGTTCCTGCCAGGCGTCCGGCATCGAACCAGCCGGTATCTGAACAACCGGGCAGAGAACTCGCATCGGCCAACCCGGCGACGGGAGCGGCAGATGTAGCGGTTCAAGTCGGCCAAGCAGGCCCAGCGGTTCCTCTCAGCACATAGCATGATCTATGGCCATTTCCGTCCTCGCCGACACCTGATGACGGCTGGAGAGTACCGGATCGCCCGGGCCACGGCCCTTCGTATTTGGCAGCAGGAAACCTGTGTCCAAGCGGTATTGAGATCCTGGCGCACCCTCAGTCACGCGGCCGAACTCGCCTTCTCGTCGAACAACTTGCCAATGCCGTCTACAGTCCTCTGATGTCAGATCACTACGATCTCGGCCGGCCCGGTGGGCCACCGGCGATCAACCGAACTCTCTGCACGCCCTGGCTTCGCCCGTTGCCGAACTTTTTGCACGCCTGTTTGAAGGGCGAATCGGATGCAAGCCGAACCTTCGCCACACCTCGCCGAACCTTCACCACATGGCCTCGGGTTTGAGAAGTAGATAAATCAAGGCCTTGGCGCAGTTATCCAGCGAACTTTCGACACCAAACTACTTCAAGAAGAAGAATCTAAATCTATTGCTTTTTGTGCTGAAAGTTCGGGCGGTACGGAAAAACGCATTGAAGAGGTCCGT
>NZ_QXGS01000087.1 GCF_003604215.1 Teichococcus vastitatis | reverse complement strand
GACACCGCAGGTTTGCCCATCGCTGCCTCCTACCACCATTCCCATGATCTTAGGAATTTCGCGATCAGGACACTAGGACCGTTCAGTCGATGCCGCTTTGGCACGGCTCACCAGCACCACGCGCACCATCGCACTCCCGCCCAAAATGAAGATGGCCACAGCCTCAGCAGCACCATCTAAAGGTTCAGGCGGAAACGCAGGAACAGAGGCTCTGATCAAATGTCTTCGAACCACTGGACGTCGCCATCGTCTAGATCGTACCGGGCGGCAACAACCCTGAGCTTCTGCTGGCGAATTGCGGCCTGCAAGATGGGGCTCTGAGTCTTCAGGCGGGTGGCGACCCTGCGAGTATTGGCGATCACGGCGTCGTCCAGCGACACCTTACCGCTCGCGTTGCGCGCCGAGAGAACAGCAGGAATGATGGGCTGGACCATCTCTCCGATAACTCCGGGATAGCTCGTGTTGCGCTCCATCAAATCCAGTGCCGCGGCCACCGCACCACATCCCTCATGACCCAGAACAACCACCAACGGGCAGCCCAGCACGCCAACGCCGTACTCGACGCTGCCCAAGGCTGCAGTATCGACCGTGTTGCCAGCATTGCGCACGATGAAGAGCTCGCCTAGGCCCCTGCCGAACAGTAGCTCGGGCGGGACACGGCTGTCCGAGCAGCCGACCAGCACCGCGAAAGGAGCCTGGCCCGTGGCAAGTTCAACCCTGCGCTCGCGGCCATGGGCGAAGCTGTAGGGCGCTTCATGCATGTACTCGTCATTGCCCTTCTTCAGCACCGCCAGTGCCTGGTCGGGCGTCAGCGCGGTCTGTGGCACAGGGTTGGCGGCCAGGGCGTCGCGGCGGGGCAGGGCAGTGGCAACAAGGCTGGCGGCTACCCCGCCCGCCAGGAAGCTACGGCGGGCCAGAGCCGGAAAGGCATGAGGCGTTCCGCCACAGCACAGGCAGGATAAGTGATGCATCGTCGGTTTCCAAATCAATCGCGGGATCGGCGATCGCCCCCGCAGGTTATGTTGATCGTCGGCCCACTGGGCAGACGGGCTAAGAAATAGTCAGGGATTGGAGGCGGCGGATCGCCGCTAACGGCCCCTCAATGGCCGCCCTTGCTCAATCGGCCATACGATCGGTGCTTGGCGGCACCACGGGAGCTGCGATGCGTGTCGGGAAGAGTCCTCGACCTGGTCTTCCATGATGTTCTGCTCGTCCGCGCTTACGTGTGAACGGAGCTCCGTCAATCCAGCGAGGCCCTGCAAGGCGGCTACAATGACAAAGCCAATCTTGGTGGCGGAGTTTGGCTCCATGCCGGTACCTTCTGGCGGCGAAGAGCCACGTTCTGTTCCGGCTTGACGGTGCCGCGTCGGGCGGCGCACCACACCGCCCGCCCTCCGGGTGGATCTTGCTAGATCAGCACGATGGAATCGGCATCGGACAGCCGCAGGCCAACCAGTTCGATCTCGCGCTCACTGCCCGCGTACTCGAGCTCGAACAGCAGGCCTCTGGCTGTCTCGCTCATCTGGAAATCGCGCACATCCTCCAGGCTGGCATAGCCGTAGAAGTCGAGCTTGTCCTCGGCGAGGTTGAAGTCCTCGATCACGTCACGCTGTCCAGGCCCCACCCCGTTGTCAGCACCCTCCCTGCTGAAGTTAAAGACAAAGAGGTCGCTTCCCTCGCCGCCCCACATGCGGTCGCCGCCGACACCGCCGCGCAGCCAGTCGTCGCCTGCGCCCCCGTACATCAGGTCGTTGCCGGCTCCGCCCTGGATGACGTCCTGACCCGTGCCTCCGAGCAGCGTGTCATTTCCGCCGCCGCCGTCGATCTTGTCGTCGCCCGCCCCGCCGTCGATGAGGTCCGAATAGTCGAGGGCTGCCATGGCCAGATAGGCGGCATAGGAAGGCGCATAGCCGTCACCGAAGCCCATGATTGTGTCGTTACCCGCCCCGCCCGTGATGAGATCGTGGCCATGCCCGCCGCGGATCGTGTCGTTGCCCGAGCCTGCGATTAGAATATTGTTGTCGCGCGGAAACGACCATTCTGCGGGGTAATCGCTATTGCCCAGAATGACGTCGTCAGACGTGCTTTCAGCAACAACGATCACATCGCTTTCTGCGGAACCATAATAATTCGCCATGATTACTGCCATTTCCTCTTTGCTGCGGACGATGATCCGCGGACGCTGTTTCTAATGATCTTCAGTTTTACGGAAATAAAAAACTCGTTACGGCGCCGATTAGAGATTTAGCCGTTCAGTCGGCCGAGCGACGTCCCGCGAGGACCTGAAACGAGCGGGTGGTCCACTCGCCCCCCCGTAGGGTCGCGCTTGGCCGCGGAACAATGGCGCGCGGGCGTCTGCCATGCGGAAGGTTGGAACAGCCACATCTCTGCGTCTCTTTGCCAAGCTGTGGGGCGGCAATCTGGCCCTCATGCACCTGGGCTTGACCCGGATTTCCAATGCGCGAAAGCCTGTTGATCGAAATCGCAACGATCTGCTAGACCAACTACCCGCGCACTGCTGCGCGATTTCGATCAAAGTAGATGCAACGAATGGACCCCGCGGAAGCCAAGGAGTTGATCCGGATCACCAACAGCCAGTTCAAGGTCTGGCAGGAGAACATCCGGAGAGAGACTCCCCTTGCAAGGCTACAGGGCGGGCGCGGTGCCACGAGCGTGGAAAAGTGGAAGAACCCGAACTACATGTACTACTGGTTCATCCTGTCCATCGCCTATCTCGAAGGCGGCCGGGTGAGCCGGGCCGATATCATTGGGGATGTGGATGCGGGGAGCTCCGATAGCGGCGCCATAGACGGGGTCAGGCCGAATACGTCCCGCCGCTACCTCGGCGAGGTCAAGGCGCTCGGCCTGATCGAGAGGGCGGGCGAGACCGATTTCCAGCTCACCATTGCCGGCCGCAAAGTCGTGGAAGCGACCTTGGAAAGCTGGAACGAAGAGTTCGGCAAAATCTTCCGCCGCTTTCACATATGATCCGCGGCGCCGGCGACTGGCATGAGGCCGCAAGGCAGGCGGGACGCTCAAGCTCTGGAGCACGGCAGCGCGATATATTGCCGGCGCTTTCCTGGTGCGGCATGAAACCGCCTGTACGGCGGCAGTTACAGGCGATGGTGCTGGAGCACAGCGCCGGGCATGTCAGGGTGGCTGGAGGAGGGGGTTATGCTTCAGGCATGCGGCGCGCGGCGATAGCAAAGGAAGGGAACCGAACCTGCCTGGAGTCGTCAGTCTATCCGGACGCTCTGCATGTCCGCCATCTCCGTGACGGTTAGCCACCGGTCATCAACAGGCGAAGGTAGTATGAGGCCGTCCTGGAAGGGCGGATTATTGAAATACACAATCTACCGCCTCGTGGCACCGAATGCTTCGTCACGGCAACGGGTATCTCGGAGTGTCGGCAAGCCTGCCGAGCAGCGCGGCCGCCCGTCACGGCCTCGGCTTTCTGCCTCGCCACCTTAAGGATGCGGCAGCCTGCCAGCGGCACGACGGGCCTCATAGGCCTGTGTATGCAGGTAAGCCGCCTCGTGCAGTTCGTCGGGCACGCCGCCGCGCCGCGCCGCTTCGAGCAGGAAACCGAGGATGTGGTCGGCCTCGGTCTGCGCGCCGGCCTCAAGGTCGCGCAGCATCGAGGCCGTGGCGCCCTCGCTTCCAGGCACCTCGCGGCGGAAGAAGGGCAGGATCATGCCCTCCAACGCCTCAGGACGCACTGGATGGCCATTGGCCGCGGCGATCGCCACGTTGCGCATCAACAGCCGCTCCAGCCATGCTGCGCCATCTGGCGCGCGGGCGATTTCACCCAGATTGCCACGCATGAGGACGGTGGCCCCGGCCAGGGTGCCGATCGACACGAGCTTTTCCCACATCCGGCCGCAGATATCGGGCACTGCCTCCGCCTTCACGGGCGTGCCGGCTAAGGCTGTCTGTAAGGCCTGGATGCGCTCGGAGAGACGTCCATCCAGTTCGCCAAAGGTAACCGACGTGAACGGGGCGAGGTGGCGCACCGTGCCGGAGAGCGTCAGAGTTGCCTGAATGATGGCCAGTCCGCCTAGCACGCGCTCAGTTCCAAACGCCTCCTCCAATAGCTGGATATGGGAGAGACCGTTCAGGATGGGCAGGACGGCAGTGCGCGCATCCACCGCCGGGCGGAGCGCCTCGATCGCCGCACCTAGAGCGGTTTTCGCTTTCACCGATTCAGAAGAGGATTCCCTTCTGCGGCGAAGCGTGATTCGGTTTCCCTTCTGCGAGGGAGGGAAGGATGGCCCGAGCCTACAGCCAGGATCTCCGGACGCGTGTTCTCGACGCAACGGCGCGAGGGATGTCAGCACGGCAGGCGGCGGCGCATTTTGGAGTGGGCGTGGCAACCGCCATTGTCTGGGTGCGGCGGGCGCGGGATGAGGGTGAGAGGGCGGCGCGCCGTCAGGGGCAGCCTAAAGGCTCCAAGCTCGATGGACAGGCCAATTTTCTGCTCGATCTGGTCGCTGCCAAGCCCCTCATCACCCTGCGCGAGATGCAGCAGCGGCTGCATGACGAGCGCGGCCTCTCGGCTGGGATTGGCACGCTCTGGCGCTTCTTCGCTGCGCGGGCGATCACCTTCAAAAAAAAGTAGGCCGGCAAAATCAGCTGGCAAGCTTGCTGTTCCAGGATGGCCAGATAGGCGGCGGGATCGCGGCGG
>NZ_QXGS01000086.1 GCF_003604215.1 Teichococcus vastitatis | reverse complement strand
GACGTTGACAACGCTGAGCCGCACCATTCTGGCGCAGATGGGATTGAACGAGCACGACAAGCCTGCGGTCAGTCTGGCTGCAGAATAAACCCGGCCTTTATCAAGGATCATGACGATGCCGAGTGACATCCTGGGATCGCTGCGCGCGCTGGTCTGCGACAGCAAGACCGCCCCCGCGCCGCGGGTCGATTACGGCCGGATGACTGACTTCTCGACCATGCCTGATTGGGTAAGCTACCAGTCGATGCAGAACGCGTTCCAACGCGACAAGATATTCGCCGATTATTATTTCCTGCCCCGCAGCGGCCGCATGGAAGCAGAGATCGATACGCCGCAGGGTCGCAAGCTACTGTTCTCGGGCTACAACTATCTCGGCTTGGCGAATGATCCGCGGGTGGTCGAGGCGACGCAGCGGGCGGTGCAGATCTATGGCAGCCATGCCGGCGCTGCGCGCATGGTGGGTGGTGAAATCGATGCGCATCGCGAGTTGGAGCAAGAGCTAGCCGAGTTCACCGGCCATGAGGACGCCGTAGTCTGCGTCAGCGGCTACGGTGCCAACGTCTCGGTGCTGGCCTACCTGCTGGGCAAGAAAGATCTGCTGGTGCATGACAATCTGATGCACAACAGCGGCATTGCCGGCGGGGTGCAGTCCGGCGCCCGCCGCATGGCTTTCCCCCACAACGATTATGACACGCTGGAGCGCATCCTTGCTGAGCACCGCGATCACGCCGATCGCGTTATTATCCTGGTAGAAGGCTCCTACAGCATGGACGGCGATATCGCCGACCTGCCGCGCCTGCTGGAAATCAAAAGGCGCTGGGGCTGCTGGCTCATGGTCGATGAGGCGCACTCGATCGGCACGCTGGGTGAAACCGGCCGTGGCCTGGCCGAGCACTGGAGCCTGGCGTCCAGCGGTATCGACATCGTCATGGGAACGCTATCCAAGAGCTTCAGCAGTTGCGGTGGCTTCATCTGCGGTGGCAAACCCATGATCGCCCTGCTGCGCACTTATGCCCCTGGTTTGCTGCTGTACAGCACCGGGATCTCGCCGGCGAACACTGCCGCGGCCCTGGCGGCGCTGCGGGTGCTGAAGGCTGAGCCGGAGCGCGTGGCACGGCTGCAGGAAAACTCCCGCATGTTCTGCGTGGAAGCCCGCGATCGCGGCATGGACATCGGTGACGCGGCCGGCCTAGCCCCTATCGTGCCAGTGATCATCGGCCATGACATGAAGGGACTGCGGGTTGCCTCGCGGTTGTTCGAGCAGGGCGTGCTGGCACATCCGATCCTCTACCCTGTCGTGCCGCGTGACAGCTCGCGCATCCGCTTCTTTATCACCGCCATGCACGAGCCGGCGCAGATCCACCATACTCTCGACCTGCTGCAGAAGGAGCTGGCGGATTGAACCGGATGCTGGTCGAGCCGCCGGTGATGTTCACAGATCATCGAACTCGGATGTTCGAGATCCTGCTGGGCAAGCCGTGGCTGTCGCTCCTGATCGCGTTGATCCTGGTCGTGGCTTCTTCAGTCGGCGCTGGCTTCCTCCATTTCCGTTCTGATGAACGCGTGTTCTTCGCCAGCGACAATCCGGATCTCGCACGATTGGAGACGTTCGAGGCGCGCTACGGCAAGGACGACACCCTGCTTCTGCTGATAGAAGCCAAGACCGGCGATCTGGTCACGCCGGAGCGCCTCACGGCAATGGCAACGATCGTTGACGATTTGTGGACCATGTCCATGGTCAAGCGGGTCGACGCACCGACGAATTTCCAGATCGCCAGCGGGGATGGGGAAGGGTTAGTGATCGACCAGCTTTGGCGTCTGGGCGATCCGACCGATACTCCGAGCCTTGAGCGGCTGCGCGAACGAGCGCAGCAGACTGATCTGCTGATGGGCCGCCTTCTTACCGAGGACTTCCGTACCGCACTGGTCGCATTGAAGTTCCGTATTCCGCCCGATCAGGTGGCCCAGGCCAGTGAAGGCCTCACCGGGGAGCTACGGAACCATGTGGCGCAATGGCGCGAAGCCTATCCAGAGCTGACCTTCCGGATCTCGGGCAGCATGGCGTTGAATACCACTTTCGGTGAGGCTTCGGCACAGGACAGCGCCTTGTTGATCCCGTTGATGTTCGTTGTGCTGCTGGCGCTTCTTTGGCTGATGGTGGGCAGCCTAGTTCCGGTACTAATCTCGTTCACCGTGATCACCGCGGCGATCGCCTCGGCACTCGGCGTCGGCGGCTACCTTGGCGTTCCGATGACCTCGGTCTCGGTGGCCGCCCCGTTCGTGATCACCATCGTCGCGGTCTGCGATACCGTGCACTTCGCCTTCGCGGCAGCCGAGGCGCGCCACAAGGGTCACGACCGAAGGGCGGCAGTGATACACGCTGCGAAGATGACCGCCTGGCCTGTCCTTCTGGCATCGCTCACCACCGCAGTCGGCTTCTTCAGCCTGTTGTTCTCGGATTCACCGCCTTTCGCGCATCTTGGCCTGCTCTGCGGCCTTGGGACGGTCTTCGCCTACATCTACGCCATGACCATCGGTCCGGCCCTGCTGACTTTGATCCCTTGGAAGGGCCGTGAAGCGCTGGTTCGGTTCGGACCGGCCATCGGCCGTGTTGCCGGGTGGGCAGCGAGGCGGCCCTTTCCGGCCATGCTGCTGGCCTTGATCCCGGCGCTGGGAGCCGCCGCCTTCATCGGCAACAACCGGCTTGATGACCGCTATGTGCATTATTTCGACGAGCGCTTCGAGTTTCGCCGCGACGCCGACGCGCTGAATAGAACCCTCGGTGGCTTCTACACCCTTGAATACGATCTGCCGTCCCCAGCCGATGCCGGCGTGTCCAACCCGGGCTATCTGACGGCGCTGGACCGCTTTGGCCAGTGGATGCGGGCACAGCCGGAGGTCACCCACGTCGCCAATCATGCGGACCGGATCAAAATGGTGCATCGCGCCATGCTGGACGGCGCCGCCGAGGCCTACCGCGTTCCGGCGGATCCGGCGATTGCCGCACAGCTTCTGGCTCTCTATGAGATGCGGCTGCCCTTCGGCATGGATCTGCGTGAGCAGGTCACAGCAGATCGTTCAGCCAGTCGCATGACCGTAGCGCTTAAGGACGTCTCTACCGCCGAGACTCTGGCTCTTGCCAACCGTGCGAGCGCCTGGATCGCTCGGGAGGCACCGCTTCTGTCCAGCGGCTCGGAGGCTACCGGCACAACCACGATGTTCGCCCATATCGGTATGCGCAACATCGAGAACATGGTGCTGGGCACCAGCCTGGAGTTTGCGGTGGTCGGCGGGATGCTGTTGCTGGCTTTCCGGAGCTTCTGGATGACCGGTGTCGCCATGGTGGCGAACATCCTGCCTGCCATTGCGGCGCTCGGCGGCTGGGGCCTGCTCGTGGGTGAGGTGGGTATGGCAGTTGCTGCCGTTGTCGCTGTCACCCTTGGCATCGTTGTCGATGACACGATCCACAGCATGACCGCGCTGCGACGCGCGCGGGCGCGCGGCCTGCGCTCGGCCGAATTAGCCCGTGAGGCTTTCACTGAGATCGGCCCGGGCATGCTGGCGACCACCGTCTGCCTCGCCGCCGGCTTTTTCACGCTGGCGCTGTCGGGGTTCCAGATCAACGCTTGGCTCGGCCTGATGACCGGCATCGTGATTGTCATCGCGGTGATCTTCGACCTGTTGTTCATCCCCGCCGCCTTCACGCTGCTCTCGAAGAAGGATGCATAATCTCATGCCAGTTTCTTTCCGAAATATCCTGGCGGCGTCGGCCTGCCTGCTGAGCCTGTCCTTGTCTTTGGATGCTGCTTTGGCACAGGGTGATGCGCGAGGTCGCCAGATCGCTTCGCAGGTTTCTCAATCTGACGCTGAGTATGGCGACGAAGTGGTTGAAGGTGTGCTGACCATCAACGGCGGCTCGCGGCGCAGCTTCACCATGAACACGCTTGAGCGCGAGCCCGGCGGTGACCGTCGTGCCGTGGTGTTCCATGAGCCACGTGACCTCGCCGGCTTCGTTTCGTTGAACCATTCCGAGATCCTGCGGCCAGACCAGCAATGGATCTACCTGCCGCAGCTCAATCGCACACGGCGGCTCTCGGCGCGGGACAAGACTGGTTCCTTTGCCGGCTCGGAGTTCTCGTTCGAGGACATCGTCCGCTGGGAGCTGGAGAAATACGACTACCAGTATGTCGAGACGGTGAACTGCGGTGCACCTAAACCTTGCGAGACAATCGCCAACATCCCGCGATACGAGTACTCTTCTTATTCCAAGCTGGTTGAAACCATCGATATGGCGATCCTGCAGCCGCGCAATATCAAGTATTTTGACTTGAGTGGCCGACACTTTAAGACACTTGAGTTCTTCGACTATAGGAAGGTCGGCCGCTACTGGCGACCTGCGCGGACGGTGATGACCAACCATGTGACAAATGACGTGAGCCAGATCCTGTGGAGCAACTATCGCTTCGGCACCGGGCTGTCCGAGGCCGACTACAATGCTGAGCGCATCGAGAGGTGGGCGCGCTGAGCATGCGGCTCGGCCTTGGGCTCTGCCTGGCTATGGTCTCCCATTTAGCCGTGGCGCAGAGCTTGCGCGGCTCCCTTGAGACCGGGACGGAGGTGTTCACCCAGGCCCCTGCCTTCACCAGTCAGTCGGATGCTGCCGTGCAGCCTTACGTAAAGCTGCGCCTGCAGGGTGCAGCCGAGCTGGGGCCGGAGACGGAGTTGGTACTGAATAGCCGCGCCGTCGCCACGATCTTCGCAGACCAAAAGATCTTTGGCGATGCATCGGAAGCCTTCCTCGAGCATCGCATGGAGCGTTACAGCATCCGCGCAGGCATGCTCGATGAACGCTGGGGCTTTCTGGATGCCAAAAATCCGGCCAACATTTTCAACGCGCTCGATATCGTTGAGGATTA
>NZ_QXGS01000085.1 GCF_003604215.1 Teichococcus vastitatis | reverse complement strand
CGTCCATGTTCCGTTTCCCTTTCCAGTGGCCACAGACAGGCTACGAAAGAGGGGCGGGCCATTCCATAAAGGGGGGCGATGACCGAGGAAGCAATGGTTACTAATCGTCATCCCAGTGCGGCGACACTGGCCTCCTACGTCGCGGGCAAGCTGGGGCAAGCTGCGGGCGTCGCCGTTGCAGCTCATCTTCTCCAGTGTAAGCGCTGTCTCACGGTGGCCGCCACCGCGGAAGATGATGGCAGGCTGCTGATCGGAGAACTGCCTCTATCGCCGCTTGCCTCTGGCGCCCTGCAACGAACACTGAACCGCATCCAACTTGCCCCAGCACCTCCGTCTATTGGGCTCTCTCCTCCGCCAGTTATGGATCTTTGTCGAAGAGCGGCAACAATGCTTGGCCGCCTTGGCTGGCCTACTCCCCAGCTGCGCTGGGTTGCTCCCGGTGTTCGTGTTGGCGTACTGTTGCAAGAACGTTGTAGCCGGTTTGGCTGTGAGACGCTGTTCGTGCTGCGCGTCAAACCTGGGGTTGCGCTGCCCAGCCACAGCCACGTGGGTCTCGAGCTTACTTGCGTGCTGGAAGGATCTTTCGCGGACGAGAGTGGTCGTTACGGCATCGGCGACATGGCCGAGGCAGAGGACAACGTCAGCCATCGTCCAGTGGCAGAGGGTCCAGCGGACTGTATCTGCCTGATTGCCACACAGGGGCGGCTGCGCTTCCCAGGCCTACTGGGGCGGCTGGTGGGAACTTACCTGAGAATATAGGCCAACAAGATCCATCCCAAACGCTCACCCTGCTGACGGTGAACAGGCGGCAGGTGCGGGTGCAACTGCCGGAGATCAACGCCCTTAAGAGCCGCCAGCCTTGGGTAGCCGGACGCAACAGGCGCTCTCCACGCTGGTGTTCCGCAAGGCCGTGGCCATGCTGGTGCAGGACACCAATCGCCACGGCTCCGGCGTGGGCACGGTGTAGGTCAGCCGGCTCAACGCCAATGCCAAGATGATCCGGCAAGAGCACGCCTGAATGTACCGGCAGTACCTGCGCAACGGCGCCGTGCTGCCCTTGGACGACGATGCCCGGCAGGCCCGGCGCGGGCTGTGGGCGCTGCCGGAGGCGGAGCGGGTGCCGTCCTGGGCTTTTGGCGCCGGCAGGACCACACCATCGGGCAGCCTGCCCTCTCCTCCACATCTCAAGCCTCAGCGGCTTCCGGAGCATCGGGCTTCAGCTGCGGCGACAAGCGTTTGTGCCGCGAGATGAGCAGTTGCGCCGAGGCACAATATCACCTGCAGCAATGCAGGCGAAGCCTAGCTTAGCCCTGAGGAACTTCAGGGCTCAGGTCAGAGATGGCTTTCAGTTCACTGTAAGCCGCTAGCGCTCCTTTCTTATGGCTTGAGACCGCGGAATGCATTAACATTCCGAATACGACATGAAAACTTAGACGCGGTGCGCCTTCAGGGGACTTGCCATGAACCTGAGCAAATGCCTGCAAGCTTCGGTTGTCCTGCTCTCCACTGGCCTGGGCTTTCCGGGGCGCGCCGAAATCGTATCAGAAGTTATAAACGGTGCGACCTGTATCCCATACCCGCCCTATGACACCACTGTGGCCGTGCCTTATCAGCACTGGCTTTATGCCTTCCGGGAGAGCGCCTTCTGCCACATCACCATGCCTCCCAATTGGTCGGTAGATAATCTCTCCTACGTCCTCTTCCAATGAACTGGCGCCCTGACGGCGCGGCTCTGTGTGCATTCCGGAACCTTTACTGTCGCGTGCGGTGCTCCACGCACGATCTCAGGGGGCACTTCCATCCAGTGGGTGGGACCGCCCGCACTGCCGAGCTTCGCATCAGGCGCCTTTGTACATATTCAGATCTCCGGTCGCAGCACAGCGACCGTCCAACAGCTTTGGCCAGTATGGTCGAGGTAAGACAGCAGGAAACTGCGTTCTGGAGGTACTATCATGACCCTGGCCTGCAGACGGGCGACCCAGTTCTCCGGCGCAGTTCTGGCGACCCTGGTCCTTCTCTCCTGTGCACCAGTGCATACTCCGACAGCCAGTCCATCACCGGATCAACACCGCGCAGCTTTGGAAAGCCGTCGTTTGGAAGAAGCACGGTTCTTGAAAACGCTTGCCAACGGGGTTCAGAACGAACCGCGAAATGATGCCTGGGCCCAGGATCAAGAAGCTGCGCTGCGGGCATCCTACTCTGTCGATTCACGGCTACCGCGTGGTGCCCTGCGAACTATCGATTGCAGGAGTTCAAAGTGCGAGCTTCAGCTCCAGATGAACCCACCGCGCCAGCCTTTCACAGCAGCCGACCAGTACCACGCCGTAAACAGGTGGATCGCTGCTCATCAGCCCTGCGCTTACACCCTGGCAATGCCTCCAATTTCGGCGGGAACAACGGAGACGGCACACATTTATCTGGATTGCGCTGTCCGATAAACCCGGCATCCCGTGCGGCTTCAAGTACGTGCCCAATTTCGCTGTTGGCTGGTGATTTCTGCCAGGCAGTGCTGACCATGTGATTGTTGTCGAGTGGTTGTTCGGCCAGTAGATCCATGATGGCAGCCGTGCTGTCCGCGTGGTGGATGGCGCGGGTCCAGCGCTTCACAGTCTCGCGGATCTGCTGCCAAAAGGGGAGAAGGCCGTACCGCTCGGCGCCTCCGCAGGCTGCCGGATCAGGGACGAACAGTGCGGCGTAACTGAGTTGGAAGTTGGTTCTGTCCTTGGAAATATAGGACGTTCAATGGGCGAACGGCATTTCGCACTCGCCGCGTCTAGACCTCCCGCCAGCTGGTGCTGGGCGGGGGGGGCGCGGCGCTCGGCTTGCTGGCCCTACACGGCTTCTGGCGCCGCAACACCGCCTCGAGCAGTTCCAGTACCACCACGCCGTGCTGAGTGCCGTAGCTGTGCTCCAAGTAGGCGTAATCGCCACCACGCCGATCGATCACCTCACAGGGCATGAGCACCGGCCACCTCCCCAAGGGTTGTCGCCACATGACGCACCCCCGCATCGCCCTCCCGCCGGCGGTGCCAAGCGAGGTGGACCGAGAAGCCTTCCACCGCGACCGGCGGCTCCAGCACTGCAAGCCCGTCGCGCATCCCGGACGCGATGGATCGACCCGGCAGCAGCGCGATGAGGTCGGAACCGAGGAGCAGCGGCGGCACCAGCAGAAAGTTTGGCACGACGAGCCCCACGCGCCTCACCCGGCCATGCCGCGCTAGCACCTCGTCCAGCGCGCCGTGCACCTCCCCGCGGCCGGAGACGAGCACGTGCGGATAGGACAGCCAGCGGTCGAGGTCGAAGCCTGTGACGGCAGGGTGGTCGTGGCGCATGGCGACGACATAGCCCTCCCGCAGCAACTCCTTGCGGCAGATGTCGGGGCCAGCCGAGGGGAAGACTGACGCCGCGAGGTCGAGCGTGCCGCGCGTCAGCGCCTCCATCGCCGCCGGCGCGCCGTGCCAGGGCTGCACGACAAGGTCGAGGCCCGGCGCGGTGCGCGACAGCGCCGCTACCAGCGGGGCGAGCAGGAGGGCGGCAAGGCTGTCCGCCATGAGGAGCCGCACGGTCTGGCGGAGATCCGCAAGCAGCACCTCCGGCGGGGCGAGCACGTCCACGAGGCCCGCCAACGCGTCCTTCAGCCGCGGTCGGAGCGCCTCGGCCTTGGGCGTGAGGCGCATGCCTCCGGCCGCGCGCTCCAGCAGCCGGTCGCCGAACAGGTGGCGGCAGCGCTCGAGCGCGCTGGAGGTGGCGGGCTGCGACAGGCCGAGCCGGTCGGCGGCGCGGGAGACATGCGCCTCCTCGAGCAGAGCGTCGAGCACGACGAGGAGGTTCAAGTCTACGCCACGAAGGTTCATGGCGTGGATAATGGCATATGCAGATTATCTGTTGGAGTGATTTCGCGTGCCCTCCCACTTTCCGTCCAGCACACAGGAGGCCGCGATGTCCCGAACCCTGATCCTCTTCTTCCACCCCGCCCCCTCGCATTCGAAGGCGAATGTCGCCCTGCTGGCCGCGGCGTGGCCTCTGCCCGGCGTCGAGATCGCCGACATGGGCGCGCTCTACCCCGACGGCGCGATCGACACCGAGGCCGAGGTCGGGCGGCTGCTCGCCGCCGACCGGCTGGTGCTCCAGTTCCCGGTGCAGTGGTACGCGACGCCTCCGCTGCTGAAGGCCTGGCAAGACGCGGTGCTGACCTGGCTGTTCTACATCCGGCCGGAGGAGGGGGCGCGGCTGCGTGGCCTGCCGGTCACCCTCGCCGCAACGGCGGGAAACGTACCGGAGGCCTATGGACCGGCGGGCGCGAATCTCTACCCGCTCGAGGAGCTGTTGCGGCCGCTGGAGGCTACCGCGCATCGCTGCGGGATGATCTGGTCGCGGCCCTTCCTGCTCTACCGGGCGAACAAGCTCACGGCCGAGGAACTGGCGGCGGCGGGCGAAGCCTATGCCGCGCACCTGAAGCGGTGGATCGCGGCGACGGCGGAGGCCGTCTCTGCCCGCAAGCCCTCCTTGCGCACCCTGGCGGAGGCCTGAGCGATGAGGCGCGTCCTCGACACGCTTCCTGACCTCGCGCAAGGCACGCCGGGCACCTTCGTGCGGCCGCCCGCGCGCTTCCCCTCGGGCTGCTGGGGCAGTTCCTCGTTGCGAGACAGGCGCTGTTCCGCGACGCGGAGGTCCGGAGCGCCCATGCCGCACTCGGCATCGGGCTGGTCCTGCCGGTTGTCGCCCTACTGGGTGGGGTGCTGCTGACGAGGGTTGCCCGCTGGTCGGCGCTGAAGGCCTGGGGCATGCGGCTGGCCCAACGTCGCGGCGCCAAGCGGGCCAAGGTGGCGCTGGCCCGCAAGCTGGTGGGCATCCTGCACCGGATGTGGGTCAGCGAGAGCGATTTCCGCTCCGGCGCCCCGGCTGCGGCCATGGAGGGCTGACCGAGCCAGGACCTCAGCTCACCAGAACGCA
>NZ_QXGS01000084.1 GCF_003604215.1 Teichococcus vastitatis | reverse complement strand
CGACACCGCAGGTTTGCCCATCGCTGCCTCCTACCACCATTCCCATGATCTTAGGAATTTCGCGATCAGGACACTAGCAAGACCGCTTCCAGCAAGAGGGGCAAGGTGTACTGCGAAGCGCCCCGGTGAAGCCGAGCCCAACTGATCAGCACGGCCGAGGTTGCAGCACCAGCGGTGAAGCAGAAGAGGGCGGCGGCGCCGACTCCGACGAGCATCCAGGCCCCTAGCGCGGCATGGTCCGCAAGGGAGGAGATCACGCCCGACATGTGGGACGTGTATTGTCCCACAGCCAGCAGACCTCCCGCGTTTACGGCTCCTGCGACAAAGGCGAGAGCGCGGGCGAGTTGGCGGTCATTCGCCTCGCTGCGCCTGGCCGCGATGAGTCGGCGAATGGACCGGAGTAGACGGAATAAAGCCCTTTTGCGGGGCACAGCCATGGCCCTCAGCTTAACCCGTCGAGATCGGTCCTGCCTCGTGATCAACGCCGCGTCTGTGCTGCAATTACGCCCTGAGCCATACATCGGCGCTCGACCACTGGAAATCTCAGGTCGTTTGGGTAGGCTGGCGCACAAGAGAATTTTGAGAGCTTGCTGGGTTAAATTCAGCCAGCTGAGTTCGAGAACCAGTATAGGCTGACAAAAGCAGGTTCTTACGGCCGGCATTCTGCACCATTTGGATCTGTCCGCAACTATGATCCTGGCCCTGCCGCCTTCTCTCCATCGCCATCACGGTGCCGGTAGGGCCCTGAAGCCATCGAGGAACAGCACTTCCCTGTTCACAACGCGCAGGTTCAGCAAGCCCAGCATGCCCAGGTCTGCCATCAACTGGGCGCGGAGCAGGCCGATGGCATGATCCACCCCCGCCTCTCCCGCGAGGGCCGAGGCATAGTTGAAGGGCCGGCCGACAAACACGAAGCTGGCGCCCAGGCCGAGTGCCTTCAGAATATCGGTGCCACGGCGGAAGCCGCTATCGATCATGATGGCCATGCTGCCAGCCTGCCGCAGCGCGGCTGGCAGCGTGCGCATGGGCGAGACCGCCCCATCCAGTTGGCGGCCACCATGATTGGAGAGGATCACCCCATCCGCACCAGCTTTCCGGGCCAGGGCAACATCGGCAGGGTGCAGCAAGCCCTTGATGACCAGACGGCCCCGCCAGCGGGCGCGGACGGCGTGTACCACGTCCCAGTCCAAGGATTCCCGACCTGAGAAATCCCGCACGGCTTGGCGGGAGAGAAGAGGTGCCCCGCGGCCAGGGCCGGCATTCTCGAAGTGCGGATTTCCATGGCGTAGGTAGGTGCGGAGGAAGGTGCCGATGGACCATGCGGGATGCGTGAGGCCATTCCACAGCAGTGCCATGTTGGGCCGGATCGGCGTGCGGTAGCCGGTGCGGAGATTGTTCTCGCGGCTGGGCACAACGGCACTGTCGGCGGTGATGACGAAAGTCTCGATACCTGCCTGCGCGACCCGATCCACCATGGACAGGGCCTCTGCCTGATCGCCAGAGAGATAGGCCTGGTACCAGACGCCAGGCGCAGCGGCGGCGATCTCCTCAAGCCGGATCAGCGATGCGGCACTGATGATCATGGGAATGCCGGCACGGGCAGCAGCGCGGGCTAGGGACAGATCCCCGCGATAGCCGGTCAGGGCACTGACGCCCATCGGTGCGATCCCGAAGGGCATGGCGTGATGTTGGCCCATGACCTCGCAGTCCAGGCTGCGGCCGGCGACGCCGACCAGCATGCGCGGCAGGAACTGAATCTCATCGAAGACGCGGCGGTTATCGGCCAAACTGGCATTGGTTTCGGCCGCGCCGGCCACATAGCCGAACATGGGCGGAGGGAGTAGGTGGCGGGCGGCCCCCTCCAAATCTTCCAGGGCAAAGATTCGCCGCAAGCGCCGCGTCGCCCAGTACGAGGGTTGCGGCGCCGCAGGTATCGTGGACAGAGAGTGCATCATCGGTGATCTTCCACGGCGCTAGCGCTGTGCGGCGGACGACCCATTCCGCGGATTTCGATGTCGAAGCGGCGGGCGGAATTGTGTAAGTGGATTTCCATTGCCGCTCGCGCCGCATCCGCGTCCTGCTGGAGGATAGCCTCGTGGATCGTGCGGTGTTCGGCGACGAGAAACTCGCCTGTGGGAGCCTTATACACGCCGCAGCCGCGCTGAGCTTCACGGATCAGAACGGACAATTCTCCGGCCAGGAGCGGCAGCAGCCCCTCATAATGCTCGTTCCGGCTGGCGGCCGCGAGGGCCGTGTGGAAGCGCAGATCGGCGGCGCGGCGCGACTCGGGGATCGCCATAACAGCCAGGGCTTCCTCAAGCCTCTGCAGGTCGTCATCGGTGCGGTAGATCGCAGCTAGTCCGGCGGCGGCGACCTCCAGGCCAAGGCGCAATTCGTAGATGGACCGTAGGTGCTGCTCCCAGGCCGCTGAGCGGGCGAAGCGGAATACTAGCTCCTGCCGTGTGCGGGCGACGAAGATGCCGGAGCCCTGGCGGGTTTCCAGCAGGCCTTCGGTGCGCAGGGTCGCAACGGCTTCCCGGATCACCGTTCGGCTGACACCGAAGCGTTCCGCCAACACGGCCTCAGTCGGCAGCTTGTCGCCCAAACTGTGCTGGTTGCGGATGCTGTCACGCAATCCGGCCGCGACGCTGCTGACCAGATACGGCAAGCGAGGAATGGCAGGGGCGTTGACCATAGTAATCATGTTATCAGACTAATCTTGAGAAGCAAGCTCGCCTGTGACAGCCTTGAGGGCAGCTCTGCCTCAGAGGCCTTGCCCTGTGCTGGCGAGAGAAAATTGGGAGAAAATGTTTATGCTGCTCAGCCGACGCGCCACATTGGCCGGCTTCACCGCTCTGGCCGCTGCCCGACCCGCGCTGTCACAGGCGAGTTTTCCGAACCGCACCTTACGCCTGATCGTGCCCTATGCCGCTGGCGGGCAATCGGATGTCACTGCGCGGATCCTGGGGGAGGGCCTAGGCAGGGTGCTGGGCCAGTCCGTCGTGGTGGAGAACCGCACCGGCGCAGGCGGCATTATCGGCACGGAGGCCGGGGCGAAAGCGGACCCTGATGGCTACACCCTGACAGTCGGTACCATCGCGACTCATGCCATCGTACCAGTGCTGCAGCCGAAGGTGCCGTACGACCATGTCCGGGACTTCGCGCCGGTTTCTCTGCTGATCCGTCAGCCCCTGGTGCTCGCGGTGACCCCCTCCCTGCCGGTGCAGAACCTAGACGAACTCCTGGCCTATGCCAAAGCCGGGCGCGGCCCGTTGAGCTTCGGCTCCTCCGGCATCGGGACTTCGCTGCATCTGGCGGGCGAGATCTTTAAGCTGCGGGTCGGTGCGCCCACCATGGAGCATGTGCCCTATCGTGGCTCTGGCCCCATGATGAACGACCTCATTGGCGGGCAGATCCAGCTGACGTTCGACGCACCGCTGACGACGTTGCCCTTCGTCCAGAATGGGCAGGTGCGTGCCATCGCGGTGACGACGCCGCAACGTCTGGCGGCGCGCCGGACCTGCCCGCGGTGGCGGAGCGGCTACCGGCTTTCGATGTGCAGAGTTGGACGGCGCTTTTCGCCCCTTCCCGGACGCCGAGACCGGTGCTGGACCGCCTGAATGCCGCCGTACAGGAGGTCTGGGCCCAGCCGGAGGTGCAGAAGCGTCTGCGTGACCTCGGTGCCGAACCGGCTGCCGGTCCGGCCGCCGATCTCGCCAGCTTCGTCGCCGGCGAGACCGAGAAGTGGGGTGGCGTGATCCGCGCCGCGAAGGTGCAGCCACAGTGAGCGCAGGTGGGGAGAAGATCAGGTCGCGTCCATCGCGTGTATGAGAGCGATAGTTCTGGCACGATGAGTGGCCGGGATCCTGCCAGCACGGCTAAGAGCCTGGTGAAGCCGCCGGTATCGCTGACGGCGCTTCCAGCGTCATGTATCGGGAGCGCCGGACTGTGGCTAATATCGGCGGGCATGAACTCCGAAGTTCGGGAGGACGGCTTCAGCCCGCGAAGTAGCCGGGTAAGGAACGCGTATTGTCCTCGATGTGCCTCACGCCTGGAATGTTCTGCGCCAGAACACGCAAGGCTTGGCTCTCCATCGTGGAGCGCCTAAAGCCATGAAACTCGACAGTGCCGTCGCGCACATTCACAGCCGTGTATGCCGTGTCGGCCCATGCCTCGCGCTGCATGGCTTCCATGACGGCCTGGCGAATACCTTCATCCGACTGGTCATCCGTTGCTGACGGTTGTGCCATGACCAGGGCGCGGATCAAATCAGACCGGCTAACGATCCCGACAACATCTCCGTTCTCTACCACCAACAATCGGCGGATCCTGTGTTCCTCCATGAGGCGAGCGACATTAAATGCAGTTTCTCCCGGTGACACGGTGATCACCTGCGTGCTCATCATCTCGCCAGCCGTGGCACCATGACTCCGGATATAAAGCTGTGCTTCCAAGAGATTATCCATGAACATGCGTGCCAGCCATCCATGGCGCGGCTGCTTATCCTCATTGGCCAAGCGACGGATCAAGTCCGACTCTGTGATGATTCCCAGCAACCCGCCGGAAGGCGTGGTAACTGCCGCAGTCGATATGCCCTGGCCCGCGAGCATCCTTGCCACAGCTGCAACTGGAGTCTCTGGCGGGATTTTCGTCACCTTTGTCGCCATCAAATCGCGCGCGTACAACGTTTTCATCACGTTTCACTCCCCGTTTGACGACATATGTTTTCCGCACAGAGGATCAAGTATTGTAGCTGCGCAGGCGAATTCCGGTTTGGCCGGAGTAAAACAGCAGAGTTCAGCTTTATTGGCTCAGGCTGAGAACTCACTCATGATGATACGTTCTGACAACGAAACCTTCGATGAAGAAGCATGCTGGCGTACTAGTGCTACAGTTGCTTTTTACAGCGTGACTTGAGGTGAGCGGCACGTGCGGCCGCCTGATGCTGTCGTCGCCAGAGGGACC
>NZ_QXGS01000083.1 GCF_003604215.1 Teichococcus vastitatis | reverse complement strand
CTATTGCTTTTTGTGCTGAAAGTTCGGGCGGTACGGAAAAACGCATTGAAGAGGTCCGTGCATAAAGTTCGGCCTTCCATCTTCCACCGATCCAACCGAGGGTCAGCGACATGGAGGTGGCCGATGGCTCGGAGGCGACAGAAACAGCAGGATCTGTTCACTGACGTTACCTACGATGGCGAGGAGGTGGGTCCGTCCGCCACCGTCCACGACCTCCTGGCCGTCAAGGGGCGTCGGGGAGCGGCAGCATATGCCTCCAAGGCCGAGAAGGAACCAGGTCGCCGAGCTCCCATCGATATCCTAGCAGGCCCACGGGGCGGCCGCATCATCGCGGTAGCGGCAGATGCGGTTGAGGCGGCTGCTATGCTCGATTCAGCAACCTCTGAACTCGCGGCTGGGCATGTTTACAGCGGCTGGTGCATGCTGGGCCTGCCCTACCGCAAGCCGAAGGGTGACAAAGAGAATCTCTGGCGGATCTCGACAGACTACGCCGACATCACGGTTGAAGCGGGCTCGAGGAAACTCAACGACGGCTCGACTGCATGGATTGGAGTGCCATACGGGGCATACGCCCGGATGGTACTCATAGCTCTTCAGTCCGAGGCTTTGGAGCGCAACAGCCCCTTTGTGGAGCTTGGAGAGACCGCCTACGACGCTCTCCGGCGGCTCGGCCTCCCTGATGGCGGCAAGGTCGCGGACCTGACCCTGGAGCAACTAGAGAAGATTGTCCGCTGTAAGGTGTCCTTCCGAATTGGGACCGACGCCAAGGGCCTGGAAATCAACGAGCGACTGGTCGAGGCATTCGAGTATGACACGGGTGGCAGGACTTTCATCCGACGTTTGAAGCTGTCGAAGGCCTTCTTTGAATCGTTGAAGCGTCACCCGGTCCCAATCGACCGAGACGCCGTAATCCGCATCCGCAATTCGCCTATGGCGCTCGATATCTATCTCTGGCTGGCCTATCGGCTGCCTGCACTGGAGAAGGACGCGAGGATCTCCTGGACGGCCTTGTGGCGACAGTTCGGCGCCGGAATCGCCACGATGCGATTTTTCAAGCGGCCTTTCGCTGAAAACCTGGAGCTTGCCCGATCCATCTACCCGACCGCACAGTTCCAGCTAACTGAGAGCGGTATCATCCTTCGCCCCTCACCCACTCCCCGGCGCGCCAAGGCTCTCCCGGCCGCCTGAGCGTGCAAAAAGTTCGGCCGACCAAGCCCTAGCAGACTAAGAAAATGTGCGGGTCGCTAAGGATTGCTACAACGGAGCCTTGGGGAGTCCTTTCTCGTCTCGAAAGTCCGAACTGAAGCCACACGCACGCTGTGGAGGGCCGAACCAAGCCCACCGAGGGAAGGGCAGGAAAGGGTCAACTGCTTGAACGCCAAAATTCAGATGAGTGGCTTGCGGCGGCTGTACGAGATGATGGCAACGGTCCCGACTGAGCGGCACCAGTTCATCTACAAGGTCAATGGAAGAGAGTTCGACTGCCTCTTTTGGGCCGGAGGGTCCAGAGCCGGACCAGGAGCCCAAGGCCTACGAGCTCTCGCTCACCTCGGTCGGTGAGACACCGGTTCACATCCCGTTCAGGGTCGACATGTGGTATTATGTGAACACCACCATTGACGCCGGGGAACTACCGCGCGCTTGCGGCCCTGCTACGTATCCATGGCGCCTCGTTTCAGAAGCTCATCCCCAGCACGTTCCTGAGCGAACTCAACCGGCATATTCAGGGGATCCAAAGCCTGCGGCCGCCGCCAAAGGTGAAAGGCGCCGAGAGCCTTAACCTCAACGGGGCATCCACGAGCGAGTATTTCGACCACTGGCGCTACTACAAGCCACCCCGCGGACCGAGCAAGGAAAACCAGAAGAAGACGCTGCGGCTCATGGGTCGAGCCGCCCTGGAGCATAGCCTCACGAAAAACGCCTCTAGCGTCTGGAAGGATCCGACCACCTGATGCCGCTGTTCAGCGCGATTGACCGAAACGAGGCCTCATCGCACCGGCAGTCGGAGCCCCTATTTGCCTTCTATGACCGCGCGGCCTGGCCGGAGTTCGGCGCCTGCCGTTGGATCCTGGAAGGATGGCTGGCTGAGATGCCACCAGCCGACGCAGCCGAGTTTGCAGATGCGCTCTCCCGACGACGAAAAATTCGAGGCCGGGCTGATAGAACTCGTGATGCCATTGCCAAGTTGTTGAGCCCACCGCCGTGCTGGATCGAGCGGCACGACGACTTGCGGGTTCACGCTGCCATCCGAATGAACGTCTCCTGCCGCCAACCTGTAATGCCTTGTGGCGAGCGCGCGGAATCTTGTCCTCCCTGTCATCTAGGATGACGTTCGACGGTGAGGCGCATGAATTGCACCAGGTGGTTCGGTGCGAAATTCTCTTTGGCTAGGGTCTGCTTCACCTCGGCTTCCAGCTTCTGCCGCGCTCTGAGAACCGTCATCTCGAAGTCGCTTCGAAGACCTTGCCCGCTGCTGGGCTCGGTGCCGACCGCTTCGGCAAGCACGGAGGTGGAGCGCTTGTAGGCCCTAGACGACGCCTAGAGGGCCTCGCGCGAAGGCTTGTCCTTCTGCTTGGACCCGGTTGCATCGTTCAGCATGTCGAGGGAACTCCGCACGGTGCTTGCATCACGGACCGCCCACACCGAAAAACCGGGCCGCCGCGGTCTCTCGGCTTCGCTGAGTTCTGTACAAGATGCTTTCCTGCCTGATTGCCTTTCTTGTTCCTGACTTCATGGCACTCATATAATGCTGCGTTCTTGCGATGTGGCCAACCCGCCACATATCCTTCTTAACAAGCCGCCTTCGAGCGACAACGCTTCGAAGCGTCAAGGCAGTGAAGACGCTCTATGTAGTTGATATAAAAGCACCAAACTAAAAAAACGAAGCGTCTTGTACATAATGCCTCGCTACTTCCAAGCATTGCTGCCAGATCGCTTTGCTGCCATTCTACCGCATCGCTTTCATGCAGGAAGGCATTCATGGCAACGATCTCCGTCGCGAGCGACAAGGGAGGCCCGGGGAAGACCACCACGGCCATCCTGATCGCGTCTGAACTGGCCCTCGACGGCTACCGCGTCACCGTTCTCGATACCGACGTCAACCAGCAGGCCGCAGCGTTCGGGCGCAAGGCCGACATCCCTGGTCTTACTATCGTGGGCGGGGTGCGCGAGGACAATATCTTGGCCGAACTGCGGAAGGCGGAGGCGGGAAGCGAGGTCGTCATCGTCGATCTGCCCGGCGGCTCCTCGACGCTTGCGCTCAAAGCCATGCACCGCAGCCACTTCGTGCTGGTACCGACGCAGGCTGCCTTGCCGGACGTAAAAGCGGCCATGAAGACCATCGCGCAGATCGACGACGCGCAAGAGTTGTCGCGCACCCCTATCGCGCGCGCCATTATCTGGACGCGCATCCTGCCGGGCTTCGAGAGCCGCGGCGCCCGTCATGTCCGCCAGTCGGTCGAGGCCGACGAGACGCTGCCCATCCTGAAGGCCTCTATGATGGAGCGCGCCGCGTTCCGCGAGATCCATATCACCGGGAAGGTGCCCCGGCAGATCGATCCCTCCAGCGCCGCGTCGGCCAACGTGGCGGCCGTCACCGCCGAGTTGCTCCAGCGCATCTCCCAATTAGCCGAGGCCGCATGACCAAGTTTCCCCCGATCACCGATGAAATCCGGCAGGCTGGGAAGAAGGTCGAGTTAAACCTGAAGCCGCGTCCGGAATTGCCCGACGAGTCCATCGAGGCGAACTCCCGCTCCATCGGCGAGCGCTATGGCTCCAATACCCAGATTACCGCGGAAGCTGTCCGCCCGACGTTGCGCCCCAGCGCGCCTCCGCCTCCGCAGATGGCGCCGCTCACCAGTGTGCGCTTTGACTGCCCGAACTATCTGGACAAGGAACTGGCGGTCCGGGCGGCAGAGGAAGGGGTGACCAAGACCTACCTGATCCTGAAAGCGCTAGGCGCGGCGGGCTTCCGGCTAGATAGCGCCGATTTGGTGAAGGACCGCCGGCGCATCAGGCGATAAGGCAATCTTGCTATTTCTCTTCTTGTACAAGACGCCTTTTTGCCTCTTGACAGCGAGACATTCCTGTTTCACCGCTAGTGGGGGCAGCAGCGGCAGACATCCACGGCTCGGACCGGACGATCACGGGGACAGGGAGGTGAGTTACGGTGCGGCCAAGCTGGGTCGCCCGATTGCCGGCTCCTACTCACCCCTCCATCGCCGCCATCAGCGGAGCAGCCAGCCCCATCCGCAGAGCACCCGCCGCCGTCGCTCCCGGCGTTAGCCGACGAACCCGGCGTCGCCACGTCGCTGCACCTTGCTGCCGAAGGCCTCAGCGATTCGGTACACCGGCAAGACCAGGATGACAGCGAACACCGCGAGCAGCATCGCGTTCAGAAACGAGAAAGGCATAAGGGGATTCCGAGCAGGGTAGGGGTAGAACGCACCCGTCCGGCAGCGCTGATTCTACGTCGCAGCCACATACGCGCGCCAGAACAAGGCATTCTGCAATCCACTCGTGCGAGCGCACGCTAACCAACTGTTACAGTGTCCTTCGACTTGAAGGTGGGCATCCGCCCGCTGCGATCTGGTAAGAAGGCATTACCGGGTTAAAGAGACCTGCTGTGGAGGGGGTAGGGAGCCTCCCAGTCACCCTGTGGCGCTACGTCACCACCGGGTTGATACTCGAGGGTGCGCTTGAAGCCGACAGCTACCTGACCCATGAGGTTCAACCGACGCCGCCAGCCGGTACGCCTGTCGGGCGGGGGCGCGTAACCGGAGCTCGACAGGGTCTAAAAAGCCGCTGCCAAGAATGGGTCCCG
>NZ_QXGS01000082.1 GCF_003604215.1 Teichococcus vastitatis | reverse complement strand
CCTGTCCCCGCATCCCGATTCGTCACCACACCACGCCAGTGCTACATCACACGCGTGCATGACGTTCCAAAGCTGCGCCTGCGGCGCCTGATCCTGCAGGATTTCCGCAGCTATCCTTCCCTGAACCAGAATTTTGACCATGACAGCATTGTCGTGGCTGGCCCGAACGGCACCGGTAAGACCAACCTGCTGGAAGCCATCTCCTTGTTGTCGCCGGGCCGGGGACTGCGTGGTGCCAAGGGTGCCGAACTGCCGCGGCACGCCGAGGCAGCTTTGGCCTGGGCGGTTGCCGGGCATTTCGCAGCCCCCTCAGGTCCCGTCACCATCGGCACGGGGGCGGAAGCGGGCGCTGAGCGCCGCAGCTTTCGCCTTGACGGCAATGCCGTGCGCAGCCAGGCCGAACTGTCCCGCCACGTCGCCCTCCTGTGGTTGACGCCGCAGATGGACCGCCTGTTCCAGGAAAGCGCCGGTGGGCGACGCCGTTTCCTGGACCGGCTGGTGTGGTCGCTGGAGCCCACCCACGCCCGTGATGTCGCGGCACATGACACCGCCATGACCCAGCGCAACCGCCTGCTGGCGGAAGGGCGGCGGGATGCCGGCTGGCTCGCGGCGCTGGAGGATACCATGGCTCGCCATGCCGTGGCCGCCGTGGCGGCACGCCAATCGACCTTGGCGGGGCTGAATGGCACTCTTCGTGCGGGATTATCCGGCAGCTTCCCGTCCGCCAGCCTGTCGCTGATCTGCCCGATCGCCGACGCTTTGGCGGAACAGCCGGCCCTGGCGGTGGAAGAAGCCCTGCGAAGCGGCCTGGCAGCCGACCGCGCGCGAGACACCGCAGCCGGCGGAGCCCGGCAGGGTGCGCATCGAACGGATCTGCGCATGGTGCTGCTGCCACAGGCCATTCCGGCCGAGCTGTGTTCCACCGGCGAACAGAAGGCGCTGCTGGTCAGCATCGTTCTGGCGCAGGCCGCGCTGGTCGCGGCGCATCGCGGCTTCGCACCTCTTCTGTTGCTGGACGAGGTTGCAGCCCACCTTGACCCTGGCCGCCGCGAAGCATTGTTCCAGGCATTGACCAGCCTGCCGGCGCAATGCTTCCTGACCGGCACCGAAGTGGCCCCCTTCGCCCCGCTGCGTGGCGGGGCTCAGTTCCTGGAAGCCATTCCCGGCGGGCTGCGCCGCTTGACCGATTTACCCGTGCCGGGATGATCGAAAACGGCTATAAATCCTTGTGAATCAGCCCGACCGAAAAGCAGGAGTTTCCCGCCGGCATGAGTGAGTCCGCGCGCGCGCCGTCCCCCGCCACCGATCCGATGGCGGACGCCTATGACAGCGCCTCCATCACCGTGCTGCGCGGCCTCGAAGCCGTCCGCAAGCGCCCCGGCATGTATATCGGCGACACCGATGATGGCTCCGGCCTGCACCATATGGCGTTCGAGATCATCGACAATGCCGTGGACGAGGCCCAGGCCGGCTATGCCACGCGTTGCGAGGTGGTGCTGAATGCCGATGGCTCTGTCACCGTCACGGATGACGGCCGCGGCATCCCCACGGACATCCACGCCGAGGAAGGCGTCTCCGCCGCCGAGGTGGTGCTGACCCGCCTGCACGCGGGTGGCAAGTTCAATCAGAATTCCTACAAGGTATCCGGCGGCCTGCACGGCGTCGGCGCCGCGGTGGTCAACGCGTTGTCCGAATGGATGGACGTGACCATCTGGCGCGAGGGCACGGAGCATTTCATCCGCTTCGAGCATGGCGACACCGTGCAGCCGCTCAAGGTGGTCGGTCCGGCCGAGCACGGCAACGGCACCCGCGTCACCTTCAAGCCCTCCGCCGGCACCTTCACGCGAACCGAATACGAATTTGCTGTGCTGGAAAAGCGGCTGCGCGAGCTGGCCTTCCTCAATTCCGGACTCGCCATCGTGTTGCGCGACGAGCGCCTGGTGGAAGCCGGCGAGCCGCCAAAGGAAGTGTCCTTCCGCTTCGACGGTGGCCTCGTCGCTTTTGTGGAGTGGCTGGATCGCTCCAAGGAGCCGATCTTCAAGCCGCCCATCAGCCTGAAGGCCAAGGAAGGCACGGGTATCCAGGTCGAGCTGGCGATGTGGTGGAACTCGTCGCCGCACGAGCTGGCGCTGTGCTTCACCAACAATATCCCACAGCGCGACGGCGGTACCCACCAAGCCGGCTTCCGTCAGGCGCTGACCCGCGTGGTGATGAAGTACGCCGAAGACCTGGCCAAGAAGGAAAAGGTCGAGCTGTCCGGCGAGGACATGCGCGAGGGCCTGACCGCCGTCGTCTCGGTGAAGGTGCCGGACCCGAAATTCTCCTCCCAAACCAAGGACAAGCTGGTGTCGTCCGAGGTGCAGCCGGTGGTGCAGATGGCGGTCGCCGACGCGCTGTCGCACTGGTTCGAGACGCATCCCAAGGAAGCCCGCGCGGTGCTGGACCAGGTCGTGCTCGCCGCCGCCGCGCGCAAGGCGGCGCAGCTGGCACGCGAGAAGGTCGGCCGCAAGAATGCGCTCGATATCTCGACCCTGCCCGGCAAGCTCGCCGATTGCCAGGAGAAGGACCCTACCCAGTGCGAGATCTTCCTGGTCGAGGGTGACTCGGCCGGCGGTTCCGCCAAGCAGGGCCGCGACCGCCGCTTCCAGGCCATCCTGCCGCTCAAGGGCAAGATCCTGAACGTGGAGCGGGCGCGCATCGACAAGATGCTGTCCTCGGCCGAGATCGGCACGCTGATCACGGCACTCGGCACCGGCATCGGCGCCGGGCCGGTGGAAAGGGGCGGCTTCTCGGCCGACAAGCTGCGCTACCACCGCATCGTCATCATGACGGATGCGGATGTCGATGGCTCGCATATCCGCACCCTGCTGCTGACCTTCTTCTTCCGCCAGATGCCGGAACTGCTGCATCGCGGGCATCTCTACATCGCCCAGCCGCCGCTATACCGTGCCAAGCGCGGGCAGGAGGAGCGCTACCTGAAGGACGACCGTGCGCTGGAGGACTTCCTGCTGGAGAAGGCGCTCCATGGCGCCCGGCTGCGCTTCGCCGACAACCGGGTGGTGGAGGGTGCCGAACTGTCGGAGGTGGTGGAAGGCCTGCGCCAGACCGCGAGCCGCATCCGCCGCCTGTCCACCAACCTGCCCAACGAACTGGTGGAGCAGGCCGCCATCGCCGGCGCCCTGACCGCCGATGCCGAGCGAGCCCTGGCGGCCGCCCCGGTGCTGGCGACGCGGCTGGACGGGCTGGCGCTGATCACCGAGCGCGGCTGGAAGGTTGCGCCGGGCAGCGAGGGCCTGGTGATGGGCCGTACTGTGCGCGGCGTGGCCGAGCGCCACCGGCTGGACAACACAGCGCTGCGCAGCCCCGAGGCCCGCTGGCTGAACGAGCGCCAAACGGCGCTGTCGGCGGAATGGGCGGAGCCGGCAACGCTGGAGATGGAGTCGGGCGCTGCCACGGCCGTAACGGGTCCTTTGGCGGCGCTGGACCGTATCCTGGCCCAGGGCCGCAAGGGCTTGGCCATCCAGCGCTTCAAAGGGCTGGGCGAGATGAATCCGGATCAGCTCTGGAGCACCACGCTCGACCCTGCCGTGCGCACCCTGCTTCAGGTGAAGATCGAGGATGTGGAAGATGCCGAGCAGGTTTTCTCCACCCTGATGGGCGACGTGGTCGAGCCGCGCCGCGAGTTCATCGTCGGCAATGCGCTGAAGGTCGCCAACCTGGACGTCTAAACTTGTAAGGTACGAGGCCGGGGCGAACCACTGAACGGACCGGGTTGGGCGGAGGTTGCCGGATCGCCCCTCAACACGGCTGTTGAAGCGGTACGTCCGGTCCGGCCTGACCCTTTCATCACTAATGCCTTGCCTGGCCACGGGACGTCGCCGGGAATTGGCCGGAGGCGGCGACGGTGCCCGCCGGAGACTTCAAGGATCTCGGTGAGGGCCAAGAGATCGTCGTGCCGGACCTCGCCTGGGCCGCTCGCGTCGGCTTCGGGCGGTAGCTTGAGGCTCAACCTGTCAGGGTGCGCCGCCTGTCCGGACGAAAGAGGATGCGGCGCTTCAGGGTTCGCCTCGCGGAGACGAATTCCCTGCCATAGATGACGGCGATGAGCGCGGAGCTGCCGCTCCTGCCGTTTACGGCAAGGCCTTGCCTCGGAAATCATGGGCCAGCGGTGAGTAGGGCATCCCTTCGAAGCCGTCCGGCCGGGTCATCGAACGTCCCAGTTCATCCATTTCCAAAAGCTGGCGCGGCGCCGGGCGCTCGCCTTCCTCGCGTCTGGCGGCAGTGCCGTTGCCATGGACCGGGATGGACATGGGCGCCGGGAAGCTATCCCACAACAGGAACGCCATAGGTCGCGGACCACTTCAACGCCACCACCAATGCGGTGGACAACGCTGTGATCAGCAGGGCCAGCGCAAGCGCCTGCCTGAGGAAGCTGGTGAGCATGGGAATGGATTTCTAAGGGCTGAGGGTTGGCGGGAAGCGTAAGCCGTAAGGTCCCTATCGCCAGACAAGCAAAGATTCCAATCACAGCAAAGGCAGGCCGCTTTCCTCAAGAAAAATCGTCTGCTCCATGAGTCGGGTCGACCCTTTGAGATTAAGGGAGCTACACGTGAATGTTAGCCTTACAGGAGTAAAGAACGGTGCAAGACGTCCAGCGACTTTCCCGAATATGTGAAGCTCAAGGCAATGGTAGTTTTCTGCTGTTTTCCCTAGTCTTGGTTCACGCACACAGGACCCGGTGAAATCCCGGGTGGCTATTCCGGCCGCCGATCCGCCGGATAACGCATAAGACATGGTAATCAGCCGCCCTGAATGGATGCGGCATGCCCTGCGTGACTGCAGCAGTGCTTGCAAGGAAGCGACACTTCTCGCCGGCAGAAGCGCCCCTGAGGCTGAAACCTCGCTGCGCGAATGCCGACGATGCCGATGGTGAGAAGCACGTTGGGGCCGGTATCCAGCGCCGAATGTCCTGACCCGTCTCGGGCTGTGTTCGGTGCCGGAAGCCTCCGCTCATCGTCGGCCGCGTCAGATGTCGATTCCATCCAGTCCCGACGGATGTCTTGTTGGAAGGATGTTCCAGCATGCTGTTTAACTCGGCCACCTTCATCATTGGCTTTCTGCCGGTGGTG
>NZ_QXGS01000081.1 GCF_003604215.1 Teichococcus vastitatis | reverse complement strand
GCAGAAAAGGCGCTGGGCGCGGCCAGGAATAGACCCATAGAGATCAAGCCATGAAGCTTATGCCCGCCATCAGGAAGCCCAAGACAGCCCGCGGATGACCCGGCATGGCTGAGCCACCGTGACAGGGTCTGCCGTCAGCGGGATTGTCGTACCGAATGCCCCGCACGATCCGCGCGACGTAGAGCATCGTGCTGGTCAAGATGGGTGATGCGCGGACGGGTTCAGATGATGCAGTCGATCCCGTTTTAAGCCAGCGACTGGAGCGCCCACAGCCTCGGGTACGATGCGCCGCGGGCGCAGCGTCATCCGTGCCGTGCTGCCTCGATCGCCGCCACATCGATCTTGCGCATGGTCATCATGGCCGTGAAGGCGCGTTTTGCTTCCTCGCCGCCAGCCGCCATCGCGGCGGTGAGCACGCGCGGCGTGATCTGCCACGAGACACCCCAGCGATCCTTGCACCATCCGCAGGCGCTTTCCTGCCCGCCATGGCCAACAATGGCGTTCCACAGACGATCCGTCTCCGCTTGGTCGTCCGTGGCGATCTGAAACGAGAAAGCCTCGTTGTGCTGGAAGGCGGGACCGCCGTTCAGGCCGATGCAGGGGATACCGGAGACCGTGAACTCGACCGTCAGGACGTCGCCCGCCTGTCCCGACGGGTAGTCGGCCGGGGCCCGATGAACAGCGCCCAGCGTGCTGTCCGGAAAGGTCTCGACGTAGAAGCGGGCGGCGGCCTCGGCGTCGTTGTTGTACCAGAGGCAGATCGTGTTCTTGGCGACCATGACCACTCCTCCCTCGCGCGACCGGCGGTCAGGTCTGCCGTTGCGCATGGATGCTGCAGGACATCCATCTCACCATCCGGCATGCGGCCTGTGAAGGACAAACGCTGGCCTCTGCTGGTCGCTGCAGTTATCGCGGCGGCGCGGCGGGTTCGGCCGTTCAGCGGGTTCAGCCGGTCGCTCGGACCGGATGCTCAGGGTCCCTGATGAAGGCTGGCATTCGGTCGATCGTCGGCCTAGCTCGAGCTGAGACCAACTCGAACTGAGAACTGTGCAACCAACTCTGAGTCGCGCCGCCGTTGCCGGTACTCGCCAGCACGAGAATTTGCGTGGCGCCGGGATGCGGAATGCTTGCTGCTCATCTGCCTCGGAGCGTCAATGCCCCCGCGGCATTGCAGGCCGCGGACGCGGAAGGGCAGCGAAGGAGACGGCCAGAATGGCTCGATTTCATCTTCCCCTGTTTCCCGGCCATCGGCCGGTAGAGGCACCAGACTGGTTGCAAAACCTGGTACTGGTCGGTACCGCAGGGGCGGACACGCTGACGGCAGTCAGCACCACGAGGCTCATGCTCGGCCTCGGTGGCGATGACCGGATCACCGCCGAGGGGCGCGCCGAGGGGCCGGGTGTCGCCATGTTCGGCAGCGCTGGGAATGACGAGATCACGGTGGGTGGGTCGCACAACCTGCTGTCCGGCGGCGCCGGGAACGACACCATCCTGCTGACAGCGGATATCGGCTTCTCAACCGACAGCGTGGCCTTTGGTGGCGCCGGCGACGACACGATTTTCGCCTTCGGCAGCGGCAACACCCTGTTCGGCGGCAGTGGCGCGGACCGCCTCGGGGTCAATGGCCTCCGTGTCCGGGACAACGTGGTCCATGGCGGCGCGGGAAATGATACCCTCACGGGCAACGGCTTTAACAACCGGCTGAACGGTGGCAACGGCGACGACGTGCTGAACAGCTCCAGCTTCGGCATCGGTGTGTCCTACACGGAGGATGACGGTGCCTTCATGACCGGAGGCGCGGGCCGGGACACCTTCAACCCGACCAATACTGGCCTGCTGCTGGTTAGGAACGATCTGGATGGCACCGTCTCGGACGGGGACGAGCTGGGCGGCGTATTCAACGTCATCACGGATTACGATGCTGGGGAGCGGATCGGGCTCGGGCCGCTGCTGCGCCAGGAAGGCCCGGTCGGACTGGTAGATCCGCGGGTCGGGCCGCCGGACTACCTGACGCCGGAGATCGAAGCCGGCCGCTATGCCGGCTTCCGCGGGGAGTTCCTGGGCAGCGGGCGCTTCATGGTGGAGGAGGACGGGCCAGACCTGATGATCGTGACCGCTGATGAGAACGTCTCATCGGGCCGCGGCGCCCTGGTGCTGCAGGGCTGGTCCGGTGGTGATCCGCTGATCGCGTGACAGCCTGTTTGGAAACTCTGCGCGGCGGTCAGATCGAGAGGGTTCCGCCCCCTCATGAAAGTATCCAAATATGAGGTCATCGGGCGGTGATCTCCTAGCCTAAAGCCACAGGATCAGCGTTGAGGACACTGACGCCAGAAGAACCGCCTGGCAAGGAATCTCTAGTGCCTCGCATGAAACCGCCGACCCTCAGGTCCGGCAGAGGCTGGCCGGATGCGGAACTTCCGCTCTGGAGCGACCGACCCGGATAAGCGCCGACCGGGCGGCCAATCTTTGACCGCCAGGTTCGACCCATCACCGAACGCCGCAAAAGCCCGGATCGGACAGAATGCTCAGGCCGCCGCAGCCTGGATCTGCTCCTGGAACCGGTTGAGGAAGTCTTCCCGCCCGATCTCGCCAAGGTCGACGGCCTTGGCATTGCCAGCGGCGACGATGGTGACGTCGGTGATGCCCACTACATCAAGGATGAGGCGCAGGTACTGGGTCGCGATATCCCGGTCGCGGATCGGCGAGCCTTCCGTGTAGACGCCGCCGGAGGCGAGCAGGATCGTCGCCTTCTTGCCGGTGAGGAGGCCCTTGCCGTCCACCCCCAGCGTGATCCCCTTGCGCACGGTATGGTCGATCCATGCCTTCAGCGCCGCCGGGACATTGTAGTTGTAGACCGGGGTCGCAATGACGAGGTGGTCGGCGGTCAGGAGCTCGCCCACGAGTTCGTCCGATAGGCGCAGCACCTCCTTCATCTCGGCCGAATGCATCTCGGGAGGCGTGAAATAGGCCTGGAGCCAGGGCGCGTTCACGAACGGCAAGTCCGTCTCCAGCAGGTCGCGGTCGATCACCCTTCCGTCCGGGTGCGCCGCCTGCCAGCGTTCGACGAAGCGACGGGTGAGATTGCGGGAGATCGAGTGGTCGCCGCGGGGGCTAGTCTCAACGACGAGGAGGGTGGGCATGGCTGAGGTCCTTGTAAGCAGGAGATTACCTGCACCTTCCGTCCCGCTCTCGGGAGCGATAAAGAACCGCTAACATCTATAAGATCAGGTGATGGATGATCGGCAGCCTCACGCTGGATCAGCTTCGGGTACTGGTCGCGATTGCCGATGAGGGCAGCTTTTCGGCGGCAGGTCGCAAGCTCGACCGTGCCCAGTCTGCGATCAGCCAGACCGTGGCCACGCTGGAGGGCGTGCAAGGCGTGCTGCTCTTCGACCGCTCTGGTCATCGGCCCCTGGTCACCGATGCGGGGCGCAGCCTGATCAGCCAGGCACGGGTCGTGCTCGCCGGTGCCGCCAGGTTCGAGGACATGGCCGCAGGCATGCGCGACGGCATCGAGCCAGAGTTGGCGGTTGCCATTGACCCGCTGGCTCCCACCGCGCCCTTCATCGATAGCCTGCGAGCACTTCGCGACAAGTTCCCGAACCTGCCGGTGAGCTTCTCGACAGAGGGGTTGGGCGGTGCCGAGCGGCGTCTACGCAGGGGTGAGGCGGCCCTCGCCCTATGCATTCTGCTACCGGGGGTGCCGGACGACCTCCTCGCGGTTCCTCTGCTTGCCGAAACGCTGATCTCCGTCGTGTCGCCCGACCACCCCCTGGGGAAACTCGATCGGCCCGTGACCCGGGAGGATCTGTACGAGCACGTCCAGCTGGTGCTGTCCGACCCCTTCGCGCCAGGGGCGCCCGGCTACGGCATCATCGGGGTCAAGGCATGGCGCTTTCTGGAGCTCGGCCGCCGCCTCGACTTCCTGCTAGCCGGGCTAGGCTGGTGCCGAATGCCCGAGCACCTCGTCAGGCCATTCCTGGCAGACGGGCGGCTCCAGCATCTGGTTATTCAGGACGACCCCGCGCCCGATCCCGGGGCGCTCACGATCTACGCGGCGCACAGGCGCGACCGTCCGCTCGGGCGAGCGGGTACGTGGCTGCTCGACGACCTGCAGGCACGGCTGGGCTGAACGGTCGTCGCGCCGCTGATGGCCGAGCCGTTACGCCTCGGGTCGAGCGATAAAGCGACGGTGCCGCCAGATCAGCGAGGGTCCCCTCTCCACGCTGGTCGTCCACAGGCCGCCACCCAGGTGATCAATTCCGCTTTCAGAAAGGCGGCAACGTCAGGCAGATGGTTGAAATGGGCGCGGAGCCGACGACCTAAGCTGGCCGTTAGCGGAATGGCCGCTTTCCAGCGCGACGGGCAGGAAAGCAGCCAATCGATGATGGTCTAGTCTCACCGTCCCAACAAGGCTGCGCCGCTCTCGTCTCAGCGTAGGTTGATGAGGCTGAACACGGTGTCGAAGCGGCCGGTGGCTTCCGCCGTCCGCTGCGGCTTCACCCGTTCCACCAAGATCTCGGCGGCGTCGGGGTTCTCCGCTAGCAGGGCCATGCTCTCGCGGATGAAGTCTTCCAGCGGCAGCGCGCGCGGGTTGTCGCGCTGGCCGGGCGTCAGGTCGGTGGCTACCAGCGGCGGCGCCCACTCGATGACCTGCACGGCGGTGTCCCGGAGCTGGTGGCGCAGCGAGATGCTGTAGGAATGGATGGCCGCCTTCGTCGCCGAATAGGTCGGTGTGTCCGCCCGCGGCACGAAGGCGAGGCCGGAGGAGACGTTCACCACGGCCGCCTTGGACTGCCCCAGGAGGTGCGGCAGCAGGGCGGCGGTCAGACGGATCGGGCCCAGCAGGTTGGTGGTGATCGTGGCCTCAGCGGTGGCCAGGGCGCCCGGGTCAGTGAGCACCTGCTCCACCCGCATGATGCCCGCGTTGTTGACGAGGACGTTGAGGCGCGGGTGCTCCGCCACGACCCGCGCGGCGAAATCGTGGATCGCGGCGGCGTCGTCGATGTCGAGCAGGGCGAGGTGCATGCCCGAATTGGCCGCCACCACGGCCTCGAGCGGCGCACGGCGGCGCCCGGCGACGATCACGGTATTGCCCGCAGCGTGCAGGGCTTCGGCGAGGCCACGGCCGATGCCGGTACCGCCGCCGGTGATGAGGATGGTGTTGCCGGTGATGTCCATGGCTGCCTCCAGGCTGGCTGACGTCGGTGGGTGACCTTGTGCCGCAGAACCTATTGTTCGATAATCTGGACTTTGCTTCCTGGCCCGTGAAGGAAAACTCAACAATGGGCTTGCGCAACTTGGCCGAGTTGGAGGCTTTCGCGGCCATTGCTAGAGCGCGGAGCTTCCGCAAGGCCGCCGCGGAACGCGGGGTCTCCGTCTCGGCGCTGAGCCTGACCATGCGCAACCTGGAGGAGCGCATCGGGGTGCGGCTGCTCCACCGCACCACCCGCAGCGTGTCGCCCACCGAGGCCGGGCAGAGGCTGCTGCAGCGGTTGCAGCCCGCATTGGATGACATCGCCTTGGCGATAGATTCGGTGAACGACTTCCGCGA
>NZ_QXGS01000080.1 GCF_003604215.1 Teichococcus vastitatis | reverse complement strand
CTTTTCTCACCAAAGGGCACGCCCGAAGCGCTGCTGTCACGCCTCCAACGGGATGTGGCCGCGGTGTTGGAGGAGCCGATGATCCGTGACCGGCACCTGCTTCCGAACGGCTACACCGTGCAGGCGGCCACTCCTGAGGAGTCGGCGCGAATGGTGGCGGCGGACTTCGCGGCTAAGGCGGAACTTGTCCGCATCTCGGGTGCACGGTTGGACTGATCGATGCCTCCCACGGTCGACTGCCCAAGCAGCCAGCCTTGTGCAGTGGTTCAGCGGAACCAGACCCAGCATCGATCAATCGGTGATCTTCATAGAAAACAGGATTTCTGATTCATCCGATAATCCGTTCACCGAATTTGAGCTACTTCTGCTCCAGGCGGGCGCGCGGCTGGGCCGTGAAACACCGATCAGCCCGCTTGCGCAGATTGTGCGGGTACCGGACTGCACCGTTTACGACGGCGGATTAGCTATGCCGATCTTCACGGAGGGCCAAACTCCATGACACATCTCTGGAACGATCGGTCCTGGTTGCAGGTGCTGGCCGGCGCCGTTGCCTACGCAGCGGCCGTCGGTGCCGTCATGGTCGCGACGCTGGCGCTCAGCTAGCGGCGGCGGCGGCTCAGCGTCGGTCGGCGGACGGAGGGGCCGGCTCGTGCGATGCCGGCGCTTGCGGGTAGCAGCTCCAACTCAATCCGAGTGGCTAAAGCGCCAGCCTTCGCTAGAATCCTGGGAGGCAGCACCGCTATTCCAGCCCTGCCCTGTATGATCTCACTACCCAACCCGTTAAATTACGTTCGTCTGTATTTCTGTGCGTATGAAAATCTAAACGTCTGTCCTTATGTCTGTTTGGAAAGCCAGTTTGTCAGCAGCTGATCCACGAGTTCAGAAAGATCAGGACCGTCATCACGTTCCAGTAGCATGATCGAGACCCGGCGATGGGTCTTGGATCGCATCAGGATGGTGCGGGGAGCCCAATCGGGATCGCTGCGCTTTCCAGGCGGGCGGCCCCTCCCCTTCCCCGCCTCAACAAGGACCGGCGGTGAGGCGCGAACCGGAGTGGGTGGCGGTAGCGGCACAGGTGAGGGGTGCGCTTGCTCGACCGCAGGCTGGACCGGTTCAGCCATTGCGGGCGGAGGCTCGGGCGGTAGCGGGTCCGGCCGCCGCAGGTTGGCCAGGGCCGCGAACTTGCGCTCAGCCATCAAGCAGTTCCTGAGCGACGGCCTCGTAGGCCTTCCACGCCCGCCGGGAGTTCTTGTCGTCCTTCACGCCGTAGACCGGCACTCCCTCCGCCGCCGCTTTCTCAAAAGCCGCAAGCCGGGGAATCTCCGATTTGAACACGGGGATGTCCTGCTCGGTCAGCATCTGTCGGAGTTGCGCCCCTTCCGTGCGCGGCCTGGGCGGCACCATGGTCAGGAGGACGCGGTAGCGGTCGTTGCTCATCTCGTGCAGCTTGGCCAGCGTATGGGTGAGGCCGTCAGTGGCCACGCTCTCCGGCACGGCCGGGATCACTAGCGCATCGCTGCCCTTGGCCGCATCCCGGAAGTCTTCATCGGCCGGGTTGCCCTCGGTGTCGATGATGATGTGCGTGTAGTTCCGAGCGGCACGAGCCAGTTCGGCATAACCGATCACCGGAAATGGCAACCCCTTCCCGTCTCCGCGCTGGCTCCACTTGGTGGCGCTGCGGATACCGTCGCCGTCGACCAGAAGGGTCGGGGCGCGGGTGTGGAAGAAGGTGGCGAGGTGAATGGCCGTGGTGCTCTTGCCTACACCGCCCTTTGCGGACAGCACTGTGACGATCATTCGCGTCCTTTCAGTCACATGAACGTACGTATTTTCATACGTACAGAAACCTATACTTGCAGACTTATAAAATCACATATGCCCGAGAAATTATATAATTTAACGATCCATGCTTTCATACGTATGAAAGTCTGAATGTCCGAGATTATATACAGTTACCAGGTTGTCCGCACAAAGGTACAGACGGGCAGATTGATAGGCGTACATACTGGCAGAGGTGAAGGCAGTAGCATGGCAACATTCAACTGCTGGGCCGAACAGATTTCCATACGTGCAAAAATACAAAAATCTGTAAAGCCGCCTATGTGAAAAGGGTTGCCAGGCCGCTGCGGAGGGGGGGCGGCTTCAGAACCAGCCGCACGCGGTAGGTGGATAGTCCGGGCTGGATCGTGTCCCGTGCCGTGGGCTAGGAGCGATGGTCCTGCTGGGCTGGTCCGCCGTGTCAGTGTGACACGGCGGACAGCCTGGCGGAGCCAATATCGCTGACGGCGCCGATGGCTTCCAGGCTCATCACCGGCTCTGCAACGACGTGTGATGCCTCGCCAAGAACTGCGCGAAGTTCGGCGGCGGCCGCAGTGTGGCCGAGTTCGCTGCCCTTGACGGGGAGCAGGCGCGAGACTTGTTGGCCGTCGTCGGCGCGTGTGTTCAGACCCCGCTGAGGGGCGCGTCCTGTCTGTAGCTGTCGATGAGGTCACCGACCCGGAAGTCCATCGCGGCACCCGAATGCTTCGGCTGCTTGGTGCTCGACTGGCTGGGCCTGCGGGAGGCGGCAGCCGCACACTCGAGCGCGCCGATCGTTGAGATGGTCTCGCTCATCTGCGCCTGCTGGCGGTCGGGATAGCGCTGGTTCAAGGTCGGCGTGACGCTTGCGGACCTTTCGCCGGCAGGGGATGATATTGGCCACCTGGGACCCTGTGCGGCCCGCATCAGGCGATGCGCGCCTATGGACGCGCTAAACGCCCGGTCTGGGCGGGAGACGACCTGCCCACTCTCGATCGGCTGCCGCTGGGATCAAGGAGCCTGAGCAGAGCGGGTGAATTCCCGCCACACCACCCGGATTGAGGAGATGATGTCCGCCCGGGCATGGTGACAATGAGGAAGGTGGACGAACTTTCCCGACTGTCAGGCCGCCGCCAGGCCTCGGCGGTTGCGTGGAGGTGGGGAGGGGCGCAGCACGACTCCTTGCGGGACAACCTCGAAACGAGCAGCGGGGTAGACCGACCGCGCCAGCTCCAAGGATTCGGCGAACGGTCCCTTGAAGTGCTTCAGAGCGCCGACCCCGTGCCCGAACTGCGCACGCAGGGCAGCCCAGGAGATTGGCGTGTCTTCCTCGAGGGCTGGCAGGCGGTAGCAGAGCCAGCAGTAGACATCGAGCGCCATTGCGGAGTTGCGGATCCTGCCAACGGCGTCGCGATCGATGGCAACCGGATGCCTCCGCAGGCTGTCATAATAGGCTTGAGATAGCCGCAGCCGCTTGATGAATGGTCGGCTGTTATCGGTGTCGTACTCGAAAGCCTCGACGATGCGGTCGTTTACCACGAAGCCCTTCGTGTCCGAGCCGATCCGGAAAGACACCCGGCAGCGCGCGAGGCGCTCGAGCTGCTCCAGCACCGAGTCAGCCACCTTTCCGCCATCCGGCAGGCCGAGGCGCCGCAGTACGTTATAGGCCGTATTCCCGAGTTCGATCTCGCGCGTGTCGCGCTCGAGGCAGTCGGAGCCGATCGCCAGTTGGATGACGCGGGCGTACGCCCCAAACGGCACGCCGACATTTTGCACGCCACCGCTGTCCATCGCTTTTGAGCCACCTTCGACGATGATGGCGGCGTATGGGGTGTCAATGCGCCAAGCCTGCTCCGCGGCCCCCTTCGGACGGCGGTAGGGAAGGCCGAGCATGCACCAGCCACTGTAGACGTACCCTGCCGTGCCCTCCTGAACGCCGGTGGTCGCGAGGGACTCTGCGGTTTCGGCTGCGGCCGCAATGATGCGCGGCCCCCTCGGCCCTGCCAGCAGGTCGACCGGTGCGCGACGACCCGCTTCAGGCATCGACCTTGTAGCGAACGCGGCAGCCCCGCGCTTCCCGCCCTTGGTGCGTAGGATGTCGTGGACGGTGGCCGAGGGATCGACTGGTGTTGGGTCCGGTACGATGTCGGCGAACATGTCCTGCTGCTTGGCCACCGCAACTCCTCAATGCATCGTGGTCAAGATGCCGGGCTCCGAGCCGCCCCGGAAAGACCGAACTTTCCCGACCGCTTTCCGAACCTTCCCGACCAACTGCAATAGAAAGAATTAGATTCTTAGGACTTGATAGTATGGTACGGGAAGGTTCGGGGGATAATCTTCGTACCTCTTTGACATTGTTGATTTTGTCTTTCCTGATCCGGTCGGGAAGGTTCGGCATGGCGGTGCTAGGCAGCAGCCTGGTGATTCCAGCTCGCAGCGAACTAGCCGGAGAAGGGGTCGGGAAAGTTCGGCAATCCGACCCTCCGAATCGGCTTCTAGCCTGCCGAGGGAGGCCGGGAAAATTCGACGGCCTCGGGCGGCGCGTCGGAAAAGTTCGGTGCGCCGCTTGGCGCGGGATGAGGTAAGTGCTTCAGGCAGGCGACTCGGAGCATGCACTTCCGGCGAAGGCTAGCTTGCAGATTTCGTTGGCCTTGATGTGCTGCCGAAGCGTGAAGGAGCTGGGCCACTCGGTGCTGATGAAGACGCGCTAAGGTATCCTTTATTATTTCCGCAGGGGCGGCCTGGAAGCCTTCAACGCTCCAGGCACGCCGAACCTCCGTTGCTTGCCCCTCGCGCAACGGCAGCCCGTCCAGGGCTCGGGCCTGACCACCGACGTGCATGCTGCCGATCTCGCGCACCTGAAGAGGCGGTGTGGGAGCCAGCGGCGTCTGGGCCTACGCGACACCGACGGCAAGGAGGACAAGGTGAATGCTTCGACGTCGTTCCTCCTGTTCGTTAAGAACGAAGGATAGGAGCGCCGTCGATAAGCGGGAGATCCTGTACAATGCGGCACTGCTGCCTAGGCCCCTCAGCCAGCACGCTGCTCAAGGGTAAAGCGAGCCTTCGCGTCAAAAGCGGGCATCTGCAGATTCCAATCCGGTAAGCGCAGTTTATCGGATAGAAGATGCAACATCAAAGGAGAAGGCAAGAGTAAAGACAGGCTGCTGGTTTTGAATACCGCAATCTCAGGTTGTCTAACATGATCCTGGGTCGGTATGTCTCGCATTATGAACTTACGCGCAGAAGGCGCCCAATGCTTTTGCTGATCGCTATGACGTCGCGGTTTGTGAGGAGCGGGAGCGCCGATCCTGCTGTCAGAGACGACAACCAGTCGCCTGCTGCTCTAGGTACCTTTTACGACGTCGTACCAGTTGGTCTTTGTCTGCTCGATCGTGATCTGCGCTTCGTCAGCCTCAATCGCCGGATGGCGGAGATGACGGGGCGATCTGCGGTGGCAGATATCGGCCGTACGCCCACCGAGGTCATGCCGGGTGTTGCTGAACAACTCGAGCCACATTTGCGGCAGGCACTGCGCGGCGAGCAGGTCTTCGATCTCGAACTGCAAGGTAACCAGTTCAGTGCGGTTGGCGAGGGCCGGGTCTATCTGGCGTCTCTGGAACCAGCGCGTGATGAAAACGGAAGCGTCGTCGGAGTGCTGTGTTCGGCCCTCGACATCACCGACCGCAGACGGGCCGAGGAGGCACTCTGGGAACACCGGGAGCGGCTGTCCAACCTCATCGGGCAAGCGGCCGTGGGCATTGCCCAAACAGATCTGCAAGGGCGTTTTCTGCTCGTCAACGACTGTTACTGCAGCATTGTCGGCCAGGATCGAGATGCCCTCCTGAGCAAGCGGATGCAGGATATCACCCATCCCAAGGATGAGCCGGCCAATGCCGTTCTCTTTGCGCGCCTCGCCAAAACAGGCGAACCCTTCTCGCTCGAGAAGCGCTACGTCCGGCCAGATGGCACGGTTGTATGGGTCAATAACTACGTCTCCGCAACGCGCGACTCAGCTGGTCGCCCCCAATACATGGTTGCCATTGTCAA
>NZ_QXGS01000008.1 GCF_003604215.1 Teichococcus vastitatis | reverse complement strand
AGCGGCGTGGGGCGGCTTATAACCCCCACCCCAGAACCCGTCAAACAAGAATCTTCACCATTCCTCCATGAGAATGACTCAGGTCGGTAACCCGCCTTCCTCACGCCGGAAGCTGTCGATGATGTGGCGCGCCATGGCCTTGGCCGCGGCGCTGCCGGATCCCTCCGCCAGGGCGATCTGGAACTCGGGCAAGGGCGGCAGCCCGTCCGCCGCACTCAGCACCCGCAGTCCCGGCGGCAACGGGCCCTCCAGCCCCACGGTGATCGCCAGCCCCGCCAGCACCACCGCATGGGTGCCCAACTGGGAGCTCGATGAATAGGTCACCCGCCATGGCAGGCCGGCCGCGTCCAGAGCTGCCGTCGCCGCCGCGCGCCAAACGCAGCTCGACTGCGCCACCGAAAGCCGCAACGGCATCTGCCGGTGCACCGAATGCGCCACCGAGCCGACCCACAGCAGCGGTCCCCGCCACAAGGGCACGCCTTCCTGCCCGCGCAGTTCGTTGCCGGCGGAATACAGGGTGAGGTCCAGCTCCTCATGCTCCAGCCGGGTCAGCAACTCGCTGGACGGGGCACAGACCACCTCGATCTCCACCGCGGGGTGGACCTCGGCGAAGCGCGCCAGGATCTCCGGCAGCCATCCCATCGCGTAATCATCCGGCGTACCCAGCCGCACCGGCCCCGACACCTCCTGGGCCCGGAAATTCGCCACGATCTCGTCATGCATGCTGAGCCAGGGCCGCGCACGGTCCAGCAACCAGGTGCCGTGCGGCGTCAAGGCGAAGCCACGCGGCCCGCGGACCAGCAAGGGCCGGCCGAGGGCTTCCTCCAGCCGGCGCATCTGCATGGACACGGCGGATTGGGTCCGGCCGACGCGCTGCGCGGCGCGGGTCACGCTTGCCCCATCGGCGATCAGCACGAAGGAGCGCAGCAGGTCCGGGTCAAGGCCGGGCGGCAGGGAGAACATGCCCTGCATATCAACGCCGTTGATGCTCATCGTCAAAACAATTCGTTATGCTTATTTCGCATGCGCACGCATCCTGCACTGCGTCACCACCGCCTGTGCAGGAAAGGCACGCTCCCATGTCCGCCCATCTCGGCTTCGCGTTCCGCTTCTCCGTCCGGTCCGCCCTTGCACGCCCGTCTGGCCGCGTCTCCGGACCTGCCGGGCGCCCGGATGGCTGGCTGGCCTCGTTGCGCGGCGTGCTGCGCACGGTGGAGACGCGCCAGCACCTGGCCGGGCTGGACGAGCACATGCTGCGCGACATCGGCATGACCCGCCGGGACGCCCTGGCCGAGTTGCGGCGTGCGCCGTGGGACATCGCGCCCGGCAGCCACGGCTGAACCTCCCGAACGGGAAGGGCCCGCCGGAGCGATGCTCCGCGGGCCCTTTTCCTGGCCACCCATGAAAAAGGCCGGGGACATGGCCCCGGCCAAGGCAGCAATCCGTGGCGCGTCGCGGCTCAGGCGGCGCGGCGCAGTTCCGGCTCCTCGCGCAGCAGCGCGGCGGCCCAGCGCGGCCCTTCCACCAGCAGCGCATCCAGCGCGGCGGGGGACAGGCCCTCAGCATATTCGCGGGCGGTCACCGCTTCGCTGTCCCAACCCGCCATGACCGCCGGTAGGGCGGGGCGGCCATTCGCCAGCAGCGCCGCGCGCTGCGCCGTGCGCAGGATCTGCGCGGCGGTGTCCAGCCGAAGCCGTTCAACCAATTCGCCCCGGGCCAGTTCGGCCAGGGCCTCACGCGCCAGGTTCAGGCGGGCGGTCGTGGGAAGGGCAGTGATCGGGGTGATCTCAGTGGCCATGATAAAGGTGGTTCTCCGGATGCGGGGCTCGCCTTCTCGAACGGGGCGGCACAGGTGGGACATGGACTGCTCCGGCCCGCGCGACAAGGCTGGAGGCGGCCTCGTGGCCCGCCCCCGGCGTAATGGCGCCATGCACCCAGCGTGACCCTGCACACCCGGGCCGGTTTTCGGTGAAAAGAACCGGCGAACACCGGCCCCTATGCGCATGCCCCGTGTTGTTCAGCCTTATGTCCGGGGCCACCGCTAGCAACGCGGAGCATGCCTGTCGGTTTCGCACTTTCCGGCGGCCCGCCTCCTGGTGCATTCAGCCGGCATGTCGCACAGCATTCCCAACCAACGCATCTCCCTCCCCAAGGACCGCATCCGCATCCTGTTGCTGGAGGGTGTCTCGGACAGCGCCGTGGCGATGCTGGGCGATGCCGGCTACACCAACATCCAGCGCGAGGCCAAGGCGCTGGAAGGCGAGGCGCTGAAGCAGGCGCTGGCCGGCGTCCACCTGCTCGGCATCCGCTCCCGCACCCAGGTGACGCGAGAGGTGCTGGAGGCCGCGGACCGGCTGATCGCGGTGGGCTGCTTCTGCATCGGCACCAACCAGGTGGACCTGGCGGCGGCCAAGGAACTCGGCATCCCGGTGTTCAACGCCCCCTTCTCCAACACCCGCTCGGTGGCGGAGCTGGTGATGGGCGAGATCATCATGCTGCTGCGGCGGATCCCCGACCGCTCCCGCTCCGCCCATGCCGGCGGCTGGGACAAATCGGCCACCAACGCGCGCGAGGTGCGCGGCAAGACGCTGGGCATCATCGGCTATGGCAACATCGGCTCGCAGCTCTCGGTATTGGCCGAGGCCTTCGGCATGCGCGTCATCTATTATGACACCGTCACCAAGCTGCCGCACGGCAACGCCGTGGCGGCGGCCAGCCTGCACGACCTGCTCGGCGCCGCGGACGTGGTCAGCCTGCATGTACCCGAGACACCGGCCACCCAGGGCATGATCGGCGCCGCCGCCGTGGCGGCGATGCGCCCCGGCGCCATCCTGATCAACAATGCCCGCGGCACGGTGGTCGACCTCGACGCGGTGGCCGAGGGCGTGCGCTCCGGCCGCCTGCTCGGCGTCGCGGCCGATGTGTTCCCGGAGGAGCCGAAGCGCAACGGGGAGCGCTTCACCTCCCCCCTGCAGGGGCTGCCCAACGTGATCCTGACGCCGCATATCGGCGGCAGCACGGAGGAAGCCCAGGCCCGCATCGGCGAGGAAACCGCGCGCAAGCTGTCCGATTACTCCGACAGCGGCGCCACGCTGAGCGCGGTGAACTTCCCCGAGGTGACGCTGCCGGCCCGCCCGCACGGCACGCGCTTCCTGCACGTCCACCGCAACGTCCCCGGCGTGCTGGCGGCAATGAACGAGGTGTTCAGCCGCTTCTCCCTCAACATCGGCGCCCAGTACCTGCAGACAGACGCCACCATCGGCTACGTGGTGATGGATGCCGAGGGCGTCGCCGATCCGGAGGCGGTGCTGGCGGCGCTGCGCACCATCCCCGGCACCATCCGCGCCCGCCTGATCTATGAGCGGCATTGAAGCTGTCCGCCGGGTGACATCGCCTCCAGGGGCCGCCCGACCCGGCGCCCCGGGGGCAGTAAGCATCTGAATTCCTGCACCCGCGGGCCGGATCTGGCCGCGGAGGCTGCCGCAACCCTTGCCGTTTTGGTCCGTTCTATTCCGTACAGCCGTCGCAGAGCGGCAGCGGCGTGGCATTCCGCCACGATGCGCTTCATGCAGGAGAAGCCAGATGGACAAGGATCGTATTGAGGGTGCCGCCAAGCAGGCCAAGGGCGCCGTCAAGGATGCCGTCGGCAAGGTGACCGGCGACACCGCCACCCAGGCGGACGGCAAGGCCGACAAGACCGAGGGCAAGGTGCAGAACTCGATCGGCGGCGCCAAGGACAAGGTGCGCGACGCCACCGGCCACTGAGGCCGGTCGGCCGAAAGGCCGCCACTTCCGGGCCAGATGGGCAGCCGGGTCACGGGTGTGGCCCGGCTCCAACTCCAGGAACCGGCCCCGGCACCGTGGCGGGGCCATCGGACGCAAGGTTCAAAATGAGCACAGCCGCCCATCCGGGGAACCACCCGACCACCTCCTACGATGATGCCGCCCTGCGCGCACCCGCCGGGCTGGTGCGCCATTCGCGCATTTCCTGGGGCGCGATTCTGGCCGGCACGGCGATCGCCGTTGTGGTCGGCGCCGCGTTGAACATCCTGGGCGTGGCGATCGGCGCCAACCTGGTGGATGCCGCGGCCCGCGACACGCCCGACGCCACGACGCTCGGTGTGGGTGGCGGCGTGTGGATGGTTGTGTCGCACCTGGTCGGGCTGGCGCTCGGCGCCTATGCCGCGGCCCGGCTGTCCGGAACGGGCGACCGCACGGATGGCCTGCTGCATGGCTTGGCGATGTGGGCCACCGCCACCATTCTGGCCGGCATGCTGCTCGGCAGCCTGGCGGGCAGCGCGCTGAGCACCGCCGGCTCGGCCGTGTCGGGCGTGTTCGGCAGCGCCGCGAGCGGGATCGGCAGCCTGGCCAGCGCCGCCGGAGGCGAAGTGTCCGACCGCACCAGCAACGACTCCCTGCAATCCACCGCGCAGGCGGCCGCTGACCGCGTGCAGAACGCCTTGGTGGCGCCGAGCGGCGATCCGGCGCAGATGAACAGCGACCAGCGCCGCGCCGAGATCGGCCAGATCGCCGCGCGACGCATCAGCGACGGCGAGCTGTCGCAGGGCGACAATGACCGCCTCACGGCGCTGATCGCGGCCGAGGCCGGCATCAGCCAGGATGAGGCGCGCGGCCGCATCCAGCAGGTGGAGCAGGAAACGCAGCAGCGCCTGCAGCAGGCCGAGGAGCAGGCCCGCCAGGCGGCCGACAGCGCCGCCACCGCCGCCGCCGCCGCCGCCTACTGGACCTTCGCGCTGCTGCTGCTGGGCGCCATCGTGTCGGCCATGGCCGCCCGCCTCGGCACCCGCGCTGTTCCGGCCGGTGCCGGCGCCGCGCGGTTTCGCTAACCCGACCTCTCGAAAGGAGCCCGCGCTCATGAACAAGGACCACGTTGAAGGCACGCTGGAGGACGTCGTTGGCCAGGCGCAGGAAGGCTACGGCAACCTCGCCGATGACAAGGACAGCAAGGTTCGCGGCATGGCCCGCCAGGCTGCGGGCCGCGCCCAGCACGCTTACGGCGACGCCCGCGACTACGCCCACCAGGCCGGTGAGCGGGCCCGCGATTATGCCAGCCATGCCGGTGAGCGGGTGGTGCGGCAGGTCGAGCAGCAGCCGGTGACGTCGCTGCTGATCGTCGGTGCCATCGGCTACGTGCTGGGGCTGCTGACCGCCCGCCGCTGAGGCGCCCGGCTTTCCGCTGAACCGGGCGCGGCATCCATCAGGTGCCGCGCCCTTCGCGCGTCAGGCGTCCTTGCGTTGCAGGGCCTGGGCGGCAGCGCGCAACTGTTCCCGCCCCGCCTCGTCCAGCTCGGGATAGCGCGGGTCGATCGCTTCCAGCGCCTCGATCATCGCTTCCACCACCAGCAGCCGGGTCAGCCATTTCCGGTCTGCCGGGATCACGAACCAGGGCGCCGCCGGGCTGGCGGTGGCGCGGATCGCCGCCTCGTAGGCGGCCTGGTAATCATCCCAGTAGCGGCGCTCGGCGACGTCGCTGGCCTCCAGCTTCCAGTTCTTCTCCGGCTCCTCGATGCGCGCCAGCAGCCGCTTGCGCTGCTCGTCCCGGCCGAGATGCAGGAAGAATTTCAACACCACGAAGCCCTGGCGGCCGAGATACCGCTCAAAGGCGGCGATGTCCTCCAGCCGCTCATCCCAGATGCGGTCGCTGATCACCTCCGGCGGCAGGTTCTGCCGCGCCAGGATGGCCGGATGCACGCGCGCCACCAGCACCTCCTCGTACCAGGAGCGGTTGTGGATGCCGATCTGGCCCCGTGCCGGAAGCTGCCGAACATGGCGGCGCAGGAAATCGCGGTCGAGATCCTCGCGGCCCGGCGCCTTGAAGGAATACACCAGGCAGCCCTGCGGGTTCAGCCCGGTGAAGGCGTGCTTGATGGCGCCATCCTTGCCGGCGGCATCCATGGCCTGGAAGATCGCCAGCACCGCGTGCCGGTCCTGCGCCGCCATGCGGTCCTGCAGCCCCGCCAGCACCTCGACGCCTTCCTGCAGCAGGGCCGGCGCATTCGCCTTGCGAAGCTCCGAATCCCCTCCTCCCGTGGAATGATCGGCGAGGCGGAATCCCGCCCCGTCGGTGATGCGGCATCGGGCGAGCAGGGCGCGGACGTGCTGGCGCGGCATGGGCTTCCTCCGGACTGGCGGGCGCGGCGCGCCCCGGGACAGCATGGAAGGCGACGGCGCATCCGGCCAGGGTCGAAAGCCACTGCCACGGCCCGGCCCGCGCCCACGATGCCGCGGCGGAGCGTATCCGGAGCCCGCATGCCTGCCACGCCGCTCGGCACCATCCGCATCCTGCACGGGCCGCCCGAACGCGCGGTGCGCGGCGGCCATTTCGATTGCAATAATGGTGGTGTGCTTCGTCAGCAGCGAGAACACCGGGGCCGAGACCATGCGGTCCCTGGCGGAGCAGCAGGGTGCCCGTGGCCACCGGGCGGCGCGCGGTCTGCCGGCTGCTGCGCGATGCCCTGCCGCTACGACGCCTATAACCTGGCCGGGATGCCGGGGCAGGCGGCGGGACGCGCCATGGGGTTCTTCCGTCACCGCACGCAGGATCTCCAGGACCCCGCCCGACCGGGTGCTTTCCTTGTGCCGGCCTTATGCCGGGATACCCCTAGGGCGTTGCGGGCAGCACCACGATGGTGACGCTGCGCGCCTCGCGATTCTCGGTGGAGCGGCTGAAGCCCGGGTTGCGCGCCTCGGCGCGGATGCGGTCGCGCTCGATGCCGTGCTGCACCGACAGCATCTCCGACACCTCGCGCGCGCGGCGGGCGGCCAGCTCGGTGCTGGTGGTTTGGCCACCTTCCCGCACCGCGTGGCCAAGCACGCAGACATTCCGTTCCGGCGCTTCCTTCGCCAGGGCGGCGGCGGCGGCCACCGGGGTTCGCGCGGCCTCCGGCGGGCGGGCGCTGCGCGGCGGAAAGGCGACCTCGAACACGTCGTCCTCCAGCCGCTCGGCCCCGATGCAGTTGAAGGCGCGCGGCTGCGCCAGGGCTCCGGCCCCGAGGCCGATCAGGAGCAGCCCGGCCAGCGCCGGGATCGCGGCATGCATCATGTCGGTGCCAGCATCCCCGCTTCGGCCAGGCGCTTCAGCAAGGCCCCGGCATCCACCGCCGGATGGGCGGCGCGCAATTCCCCCTCGGTGCCGTCGGGGCGTGACAGCAGCCAATTGGCCGCTTCCGCCTCGGCCGGCTGCAGCGGCACAGGGCCGCCCGGCGCCTTGACCACCCATTCGGCACCGCGCCGCACCGCCTTGGCGCCGGGCGCCACCACACGGAAGGCCGGGCTGTCCTCGCCCGCGCCGGCACCGCCGGGGGCCGCCGGGGCGGCGATGCCACGCGCCGCCAGCAGGTCGTTGCCGCCGCGGCGGAAGCGGTAATCGGCGACGAACTTGCCCAGCACCTCCATCACCTTGGGGTCGCGGGTCAGTTCGGCCAGGCGCTGGCCCAGCTGGCCGGCGCGGCTGGTCAGGGCGAATTTGGCGGCCGCCGAGCCGTCCTGGCGCGGCAGCGGCTTGCGGAACTCGGCATCATAGAGCACCCGCTCCAGCAAGATGTTCACCAGGTCCATGCCCAGCGGCGCGTGCACGCCATAGGCGATGTGAACCGAGGAGGGCGCCTCGGCGAGGGCATCATGGTACCAGCCGCGCGGCAGATAGAGCAGGTCGCCGGCCTTCAGCGTCACCGCGCCGCGCAGCTTGCCGCGGGCGCGCTCGTGATGCTCCTTGGGGAAGTTGAACACCGGGTGGGCGATCGGCCATTCGGCGCGCCCTTCCCAGATGTTCCAGGTCTTCTCCCCTTCCACCTGCACGGCCCAGACATCATGGGTGTCGAAATGGGTGGGAAACGCCTTGTGGCTTTGCCAGGAGATGTAGACGTTGGCCTGCGCCTTGCCGAGCCCGGCGCCTTCCAGCGCGTCCGACACGGCGGCGAGGCCCGGGGTCAGGCTATCCACGTCGTTCATGACGATCGAGGCGCCCTGTTTCACCCAATGCGCCACCCGCGCCGCGTCCGGCTGCTGCACCGCCCCGCCATCGCGGCTGGTGGCGCGGTTGCAGAACTGTTCCGGCGGGATCGGCGTGCCGTCCATCACCAGCTTCAACGACTGCGAGGACCAGATATGAGTCTGGTCGAGCAGCCGGTTGATGCCGCGCCAGCTCAGCACGGAGGCGAATTTGGCGGCACCGCCGGACACGTGCAGCGGCTGCCGGTCGTAATACTCGGCGAAGAACTGCTCGGGCGTGATCGGGGCGAGGAGGTCTGCGAGCGTCAGGGTCATGGCGAAACGGAGGATAGCCTTGTCCCGGCCGCTTTGACACGCCCCTCGCGCGATTCGCCGGCCGCCGGCTTCTTATGCAGATTGCCGAAGGTTTCGGCACGGCATGGCTTGAAGCGCGGCCTGACCGGGGCGATCCTCCGTGACGCTGAAGCATGGAGGAACCCGGCATGCCGGACGGACTGGACAAGGGCGGGGCGCGCGCCGAATTGCTGCGCGCCGCCACCGAGGCGCTGCACCGGCAGGCGCCTTCCCTGCCCGCCGCCGCCGGCACGCTGCTGCTCCGCATGGCGGAAGGACTGCCCACCGCCGAGCTGGCCGCCGAGCCGCCGGAGCGCCTGGCCGCCGCCGCCGCCAGCCTGTTCACCTTCGCGCAGCAGCTGCCGCCGGACGGGGCGAAGGTGCGGCTGCGCCCGCCGGGTCCCGGCCGCGGCGCCGTGGCGCTGGCCGAGATCGCCACCCGCGACATGCCGTTCCTGGTGGACAGCGTGCTGGCGGCGCTGACCCTTTCGGGGCGCACCGCCCGGCGGCTGCTGCATCCGGTGATGCGGGTGCGGCGCGACGGCGAAGGACGGTTGCTGGACTTCGCGGACGGCGCCGAGGGCGCGCCGGAAAGCCTGATGCACGTGGAGATCGCGCCGGTCACCACCCGCCTGCTGGGCAGCGGCGCCGCCCCGGCGGCCGATTGGGAAGCCACCGAGGCGGCGATTCGCCGCGCCATCGCCGAGGTGCGGCTGGCGGTGCAGGATTTCCCCGCCGTGCTGGAACAGCTGCAGGCGGCGCAGGCCGAGATCGGCCCCGGCGATGGCCGCGACTTCCTGCGATGGCTGGCGGAAGAGAATTTCGTGTTTCTCGGCCACCGGCTGATCCGCTTCGGCGAGAACGGCGCCCCGGACAGCGCGGGGGGCAATCTGGGCCTGCTGCGGGACAACAGCGTGGCCGTGTTCGACGCGCTGCGCGACCTGTCCGCCGTGCCGCCGGCGATCCGCGCCTCGCTGCGCGACGGGCCGGTGGTGGGGATCGCCAAGGCCAATCTGCGCGCCCGCGTGCACCGGCCGCAGCATGCCGACGTGGTGGCCACCCGGGTTTTCGGCCCAGACGGGCAGCCGGCCGGGGTGCGGCTGTTTCTCGGCCTGTTCGCCGCCACCGCCTATAACCGCAATCCGCGCTCCATTCCCTGGCTCGGCGCCAAGGTGGAGCGCATCCTGGGCCTCGCCGGCGTCGCTTCGGACAGCCATGACGGCCGCGCGCTGCGCAACATCCTCGACACCTGGCCGCGCGACGAACTGTTCCAGGCGGGGGACGAGGCGATCCTGGACGGGGCGCGGCGGGCGCTCGACCTCGGCATCCGGCCGCGCCCGGCGCTGTACCTGCGGCGCGACCCGTTCGAGCGCTTTGTTTCGGCCATCGCCTGGCTGCCGCGCGACACCTTCGACACCCGCCTGCGCGAAAGGGTCGGCGCCATGCTGGCCCGCGCCTTCGATGGCCGGCTTTCCGCCTTCCACATCGCGCTGGGGGACACGCCGCTGGCGCGTGTCCACTACATCATCGGCACCGCACCGGGCGCGGTGCCGGCGGTGGACGACACCGCGATGGAGGCGGCGGTGGCGCAGGCCGCCCGCTCCTTCACCGACCGGCTGGGCGAGGCGCTGACCGCCGAGCATGGCGAGGCCCGGTCCGCGGCCATCCTGGCGCGCTGGGCCGATGCCTTCCCCGATGCCTACACCGACAGCACCGCGCCCGGCACCGCCGTGGCCGATCTGTCGATGGTCGAGGCCGCGCTGCAGGCCGGCCGCCCCATCGCCCGGATCGAGCGCGCGCCGGGCATGGCGGAACGCACCCTGTCGCTGCGGCTGGTGCATCCGGCGGGGCCGCTGCCGCTGGCCGACGCGCTGCCGCTGTTCGAGAGCCTCGACCTGCGGGCCATCGAGGAGCAGCCCTATCACCTGCGGCAGGGCGAGCAGGCGGTGGCGGTGCTGCACGTGTTCAGCCTGGAAGCCGGCACCACCCTGCCCGAGACCCGTTTTCCCGCCCTGCTGGAAGCCCTGGAGGCGCTGCAATCGGGCCGGGTCGAGGTGGACGGCTTCAACCGCCTGGTGCCGCGCGCCGGATTGTTCTGGCGCGAGGCGTGGCTGCTGCGTGCCCTGTTCCGCTGGGTGAAGCAGCTGGGCTTCGCTTTCGCGCAGCCCTCGGTGGAAGCGGCGCTGAACGCCGAGCCGCGCGCCGCCCGGCTGCTGGTGGACCTGTTCAATGCCCGCTTCGACCCGGATCGCACCACCGCCGCCGAGGAGCCCCGGCTGGACGCCGAATGGGCCGCGTTGATGGAGGGGATCGAGGACCCCGACACCGACCGCATCCTGGCCCGGCTGCGCACCGCCCTGGACGCCGTGCTGCGCACCAATTTCTTCCAGAATAAGCCCTATCTGGCGCTGAAGATCGACAGCGCCGCGGCCGGCCCGATGCCCTTGCCGCGTCCCTGGCGCGAAATCTTCGTGCATGCCGCGCACATGGAGGGCTGCCACCTGCGCGCCGGCCCGGTGGCGCGCGGCGGCATCCGCTGGAGCGACCGGCGGGAGGATTTCCGCACCGAGATCCTGGGGCTGATGAAGGCGCAGCGGCTCAAGAACGTCGTGATCGTGCCCACCGGGGCCAAGGGCGGCTTCGTGCTGAAAGGCCATGTCCCCCCCGCCTCCGACCGGGAAGCCTTCACCGCCACCGGCATCGCCGCCTACAAGACGCTGATCCGCGCCATGCTGGACGTGACGGACAACCTCCGGGAAGGCGCCGTGGTGCCGCCCGAGCGGGTGGTGCGCCGCGATGGCGACGACCCCTACATCGTCGCCGCCGCCGACAAGGGCACCGCGACCTTCAGCGACATCGCCAACGGCCTGGCGCAGGAATACGGTTTCTGGCTGGACGACGCCTTCGCCTCTGGCGGGTCGCAGGGTTATGACCACAAGGCGATGGGCATCACCGCCAAGGGGGCCTGGGTGATGATCGCCCGCCACTTCGCCGAACAGGGCCACGACATCCAGTCCACCCCCTTCTCCATGGTGGGCGTCGGCGACATGTCGGGCGACGTGTTCGGCAATGGTCTGCTGGTGTCGCGGCAGACGCGGCTGCTGGCCGCCTTTGACCACCGCCACATCTTCATCGACCCCGATCCCGATCCGGCGGCGAGCTTCGCCGAACGCGCCAGGCTGTTCGCCCTGCCGCGTTCCTCCTGGGCCGATTACGACGCGGCCAGGATCAGCGCGGGCGGCGGTGTGTATCCGCGCAATGCCCGCACCGTGCCCTTGTCGGACCAGGCGCGCGCCCTGCTCGGCATCGAGGCCGAGAAGCCCGACCCCGCCACGGTGATGCAGGCCATCCTGCGTGCCCGGGTGGACCTGCTCTATTTCGGCGGCATCGGCACCTACATCAAAGCCTCCACCGAAACGCAGGCCGAGGCCGGCGACCGCGCCAACGACGCCATCCGCATCGACGGGCGCGAGGTCGGCGCCCGCATCATCGGCGAGGGCGCCAACCTGGCGCTGACCCAGCCCGGCCGCATCGAGGCGGCGCGCCAGGGAGCGGGTGGCCAGGGCGTACGGCTGAACACCGACGCGCTGGACAATTCGGCCGGCGTCTCAACTTCCGACCACGAGGTCAACATCAAGATCCTGCTGGCCGATGCCGAGGCCGCCGGGGCCTTGACCCGGCAGCAACGCGACGGCCTGCTGGCCGCCATGACGGATGAGGTGGCGGCGCTGGTGCTGCGCGACAACGCCCAGCAATCCCTGGCCGTCACGCTGGAAGCCGAGGCCGGCGCCGCGGCCTTGCCCGCGCAGGCCGCGCTGATGGTGCGGCTGGAACAGGCCGGGCTGCTGGACCGCGCCGTGGCCAACCTGCCGGACGCCGCCGCCATGGCCGACCGCATCGCCGCCGGCCAGACGCTGACCCGGCCGGAGCTGGCGGCGCTGCTGCCGGTGGCGAAGCTGTGGCTGACCGACGCGATCGAGAACAGCGGGCTGCCGGACGATCCGGCGCTGCTGCCGCTGCTGCAGGGCTATTTTCCCACCGCCCTGCAGCGCGACTTCGCGCCCTTCATCGCCCGCCACAGGCTGCGGCGCGAATTGCTGGCCACCGCGCTGGCGAACGAGGTGGCCAACCGCCTCGGCCCGGCCGGGCTGGCCGAACTGGCGGCGGGCACCGGCCCGGCCGAGGCGGCGCGCGCCGCCATCATGGCCAGCCGGCTGCTGCGGCTGGAGGAGGCCGCGGAGGCCGCCGATGCCGCACGGGACGCGGCGCCGGACACCCGGCACGCCGCGCTGCTGACGATCCGTCAGCTGCTGGGCGCCACGGCACGCGAGCTGCTGGGCACGCCCGAGCTGGACCGGCCGCTGGAGGAGGCGCTGGCCCGGCTGCGCCCCGGCACCGAGGCGCTGCTGGCCGTCCTTCCGCCCGGCCCCGAGGGTGCCGGCGGCGGCCTGCCGGACAGCGTGACGCGGCTGGTGGCCGCCGCCCCGGCGCTGCAGGCGGTTCCGGCCATCGTCCGGCTGGCGGAGGCGGCCGGCGTGCCGCCCGCCCAGGCCGCCGAGGCCTGGGGCGAGGTGGGCCACCGCTTCCACCTGCCGCTGCTGCGCCAGTGCATCGCCGCCGCGCCGGCCTCCGGTCCCTTTGCCACGCGCGCCCGCGCCGCGCTGCTGGACGACCTGGCGGCGGCGCAGGGGCGGCTGGCCACGCGCTGCCTGCGGAGCGGCTTGCCGGAAGCCGAGGCGGTGGCGCGCATCGTGCAGGAAGCGGCGGCACGGCCTGACCTGGCCGCCGCCACCGTGGCGGTGCGGGAATTGTCGCGGCTCGGCTGAGATCCGGGGGCGCCGGCTGCCATTGAACCGGACCGGGAGGGTTGCGTTGCAGCCGTCTCCACCCGGCCATGTCTTCCGCGCCGGTGCCCCGGCTCAACTCCGCTCCGCCGCGGGCGTTGAGCCGGGACACCGACAAAGGAGATACGCCATGCCTGACATCCAGCAGGCCAAGATCCTGATCGTCGCTACGGATGGCTTCGAGGAGAAGGAGCTGACCGTGCCGCTGCGCAAGCTGCGTGAGCAGGGCGCCACCGTTCATGTCGCGGCACCCGAGAAGACCCGCGCGCCCGGCTCCATCACCGCCTGGGACGGCATGAAGCAGCCGGAAGACTGGGGCGAGACCGTTCCGGTCGACCGCGCCGTGAAGGATGCCCGGGCCGCCGATTACGACGCCCTGGTGCTGCCGGGCGGCGTCCTGAACCCGGATCACTTGCGGATCGACCAGACCGTGTTGTCGCTGGTCCGGGATTTTGCCGCCCAGGGCAAGGTGGTGGCGGCCATCTGCCACGCACCCTGGATCCTGGTGGAAGCCGGGCTGGCCCGGGGCCGCCGCATGACCTCCTTCCAGTCCATCAAGACCGACGTGGCGAATGCCGGGGCCGAATGGCTGGACCAGGAGGTGGTGACCGATCAGGGAATCGTCACCAGCCGCTCCCCGGCCGATCTGGACGCCTTCGTCGCCAAGATCGTCGAGGAAGTGCGCGAGGGTGGCCACGGCGACCGCCGCGCCGCCTGAGCCCGCCGGGCTGAATGGTGCCGGCGCGGCAGGCCCCGCCTGCCGCTGCCGCGCCGCTCAGCTCCTGAAAGTGCGGCCGCGGAACTCGCGGCTGTTGATCATGATGTCGCGCAGCCGCCGCACCGGGGCCTTGCCGACATACTGCTCATAGATGTGCTCGCCCTCCGGCAGGCGGTCGAGCAGAAGGGCATAAAGGTTGTCCAGCTCCTCCCGCGTGACGGCACGGTCCGCATCCCAGTTGCAGGCGCCGTAGCGCTCCAGGAAGCCATCGAACTCCCGCTCCCGGAAATTGCGGAAATGCGCCTGCTGCCGGGCAAGCATGGCTCGGATCGCGCCCTCGGTCGGCGGGTCCAGCGGCAGGTCGCCGCGCTCCGCCGGCACCATGCGGTCATAGCCCATCTCGCGGAAGCGGCGCTCGTTGAAGGACGCGCCCTTCTCGCCGATGTAGCGGCCGAAGGTGGTGTCGGTCATCACCCGCGCGATGCCGAGTTGCGCGCAGGCCACTGCCTTCAGCGCGTCCTGCGACGATTTGTCGATGGCCATCGCCTGCCGTTCCAGCCAGCGATACACGCCGATATGGTTGCGGCTCTGGTAGTCGGTCTTGTTCAGGATGGCGAAATATGGCGCCAGCCACTCCTGTATCCGCGTCCAGGGCTCCCGGCGCAGCGCGAAGCCCCAGTGGTGGTCCAGCGGCACCACCTGGACGCGGTTCGGGTCCGGCGTGGCGCGGTGGTCGCCATAGGCGGCGAAGTAGCCGATCTCGGGAAAGGGTGCGAGCAGGCCGCGCAGCCGCTCCATCATCAGCAGGTAGGCCGGGCCGAGTTCCAGGTCGTCCTCGAAGAAATAAGCGGTCTCGACCCCTAGCGTCTCGAAGGCCAGCGACTCGCCTCGGCGGATATTGAAGGCGATGCCGAGATTCTCCGCCGAGGCCATCACCTGCCCTTGCGGAAACACCGCGCGGAAGGCGGCGATGCTGTCCGCGATGGCCTCGTCCTCGGCGTAGCGGACGCCGGAGCGGCGTGACACCGCCCCGTCCTGCAACAGGAAGATGCGCTGCTCGTCCAGCGCCACGCCCTGCTGGGCCTTCAGCGATTCGCAGAAGCGCCGCAGATAGGCCGCCCGGTCGAAGGCGAAGATGATGATGGGCGCTTCGATCGTCGGATGGGACTCGGCCATGAAACCCCTTTTGGGCCGTTCTCGCGGCATGACAACCGCAGGCTGTGGAAAAACCGTGCTACCTGCACTCAGGAGCGCAGGCAAGCGGCCTCACGAGGTGGCGCGCAGCGCCAGTGCCCGCGCATAGACCTGCTTGCGCGGCAGGCCGGTGGCGGTGGCCACCAACGCCGCGGCGTCGCGCAGGCTTTCTCCCGCCGCCAGCGCGGCGCGGAGCCGGTCGTCCAGCCCGGCCTCGGCGTCCGGGGCATCCTCGCCCGGGGGGCCGACCACCAGCGCGATCTCCCCCCGCGGCGCGTGCTCGGCGTAATGCGCCGCCAGCTCGGCCAGCGTGCCGCGCCGCACCTCCTCGAACCGCTTGGTCAGCTCCCGGGTCACGGCGGCCGGGCGCGGGCCCATCGCCTCGGCCAGCGCGGCCAGCGTCTCGGCCAAGCGGTGCGGCGCCTCGTAGAAGATCAGCGTGGCGCGGAGCCCGGCGCGCTCGGCGGCCCGCAGCTTCGCCAGCTCGGCGCTGCGCGCGGCAGCGCGCGGCGGCAGGAAGCCCTGGAACAGGAAGGGGTGCGGCGGCAGGCCCGACAGGGTCAGCGCCATCACCGCCGCATTCGGCCCGGGCACCGCCGACACGGTGATCCCCGCGGCAATGGCGGCCCGCACTAGGCGGTAGCCGGGGTCGCTCATCAGCGGGGTGCCGGCATCCGACACCAGCGCCAGCTTGTCGCCGGCCTGCATTCGTGCAACCAGCCGAGGGGTCGCGGCGTCCTCGTTGTGTTCGTGCAGCGGCATGAGCTTTGCCGAAAGTCCGTGTCGCAACAGCAGTGGAGCGGTTACCCTGGTGTCCTCGCACAACACCGCAGCCGCCGCGCGCAGCACGGCGACGGCACGCGGCGCGAGGTCACCGAGATTGCCGATCGGCGTCGCTACCAGCGTCAGCCCGGCCGCGCCCGGCGCCGCCGGCTCCGCTTCCGGTTCCCGCGTTGTTTCCTGTTCCCTGGGGGAGGTTTGCTTTGGTGTTTCCTGCTCGTCGATCTGCTGCATGGGCCGAACCTTTCTCCCCCGCCTCGCCGGCGATGCCGCGCCGGGGGCTGGCGGCGCTGGCGCTCGGCGCCCTTGTGGCGCTGTCGGCCTGCGCTCCGCAAGCCTCCGGCCCGTCCTTCCCGCCCACTTCCGGCTACGGCGCCCTGCCAGCCCAGCCGCCGCAGCCGCCGCGTGAGAAGGTGGCGGTGCTGCTGCCGCTGACCGGGCCGCAGGCGGCGCTCGGGCCCGAGCTGCTGAACGCCGCACAGCTGGCCTTGTTTGAGCAGGGCGGCCCCGGCTTCGAATTCCTGCCGCGCGATACCGGCGGCACCGCGTCCGGCGCGGCGGACGCCGCGCGGCGCGCCATCGCCGAGGGTGCGCGGGTGATCGTCGGTCCCCTGACCGGGCCGGAAACCGCCGCCGTGGCCGGCCCCGCCCAGGGCGCCGGCGTGCCGGTGCTGCCCTTCACCAACGATGCCAGCCAGGCCAGCGGCCATGTGTGGCCGCTCGGCCTAACACTGGATCAGCAAGTGCGCCGCGTGGCCGGCGCCGCGCATGAGGCCGGGGTGCGCCGCTTCGGCCTGGCCGCGCCGGACAATGCGCTGGGCCGGCAGATGGCCACCGCCCTGCGTGGCGCCGCACGCGACCTCGGCCTCGCCGCCCCGGTGGTGGAGCTGTATCCTGCCGCCGCCCAGCCCGGCCTGATAGCCCGCGAAATCGCCGGCCGCATCGGCGCCGGGGTCGACGCGCCGCCCGACAGCGCGGTGGAGATGCTGCTGCTGGGCGAAAGCGGCGCGCGGGCGCGCGACTTCGCCGCCGGCCTGGTCGCCGCCGGGGCCGCCGTGCCGCCGCTGCGGCTGGCCGGGCATGCCCTATGGGGCAGCGACGAGAGTCTGACGCAGCAGCCCGCCCTGGCGGGTGCGTGGTTTCCCGGTCCCGACCCGGCCGCCCGCAGCCAGTTCGACCGCCGCTACGAAGCCGCCTTCGGCAGCCGCCCGGCACGGCTGGTCGGCGTCGCCTATGATGCCGCAGCGCTGGCGGCACGGGCCATGCGCAACGCTTCCCCCGGCGTGCCGCCGGTGATGCCGGTGGGCGAGACGGTGCTCGGCGCGGATGGCGCGCTGCGGCTCAACCCCGACGGGCAGGTGCAGCGGGCGCTGGCGGTGTATGCCCTGTCCCCCGGCGCGGCGCCGGCCACGGTGGCGCCGGCCGAGTTGCCGGGCAGCACCGGCTTCTGAACCGGGCGGCCCGGGACATTCGCCACCGGATTGTTGCGGGCCGGCGGTCGACAGCCACGGCGCCTGCCGCAAGGATGGCGGTTCAACAATCCCGGAGGATCGCTGGTCATGGGACAGGATGGGCCGGCGCCGCGGCGCTGGCTGGGCTCGGCGTCGCTGATCGGCGGCCTCCCTTTTGGCCTGCTGGCGGGGCTGGCCTTGACCGGGCAGGCGCAGCCCGGCCCGGCGCTGCTGTGCATGATGCTGGTGGCCTGCTTCGCCCTGGCCCTGTCCCGCTTCTGGCTGCGTGACCTGGGGCGGCTGTCTGCCGTGCTGCGGCGCTCGGCGGAGGGCGGCAGCGCCGACGCCCCGCCGCCGCACCTGCCCGCCCTGGCGGAGGTGGCGGACGGCGTCACCCGCCTGTCCCGTTCCCTGGCCGAGCGCTCGGAGCAGATCAACCGGATGCGCCGGGTCGATGGCGCCATCCTGGAAAGCCTGCCGGATCCGCTGCTGGTGCTGGGGGCCGACCGCGCGCCGCTGCGCGCCAACGCCGCCGCCCGCGCCCTGTTCGGCGCCCGCGCCGCCGAGGCCGGGCCGCTGGCCGGCGACACCGCCGCCCTGCTGCGCCACCCGGCCCTGGCGGGCGCGGTGGACCGGGCATTGGCCGAGGGAACCCGGCAGGCCGCCGACCTGATCCTGCCCGTGCCGGTGCCGCGCGAACTCGCGGCGCAGGTGATCCCGCTGGAGCCGCCCCTGGCGGATGGCGGGCGGCTGATCATCCAGCTCTCCGACCGCACCCGCGAGCGGGCGGTGGAACGGATGCGGGCCGATTTCGTGGCCAATGCCAGCCACGAGCTGCGCACGCCGCTGGCCAGCCTGATGGGCTTCATCGAGACCCTGCGCGGCCCGGCCGAGAACGACCCCGAGGCGCGGGCCCGCTTCCTGGGCATCATGGCCGAGCAGTCGGAGCGGATGCGGCGGCTGATCGAGGACCTGCTGGGCCTGTCGCGCATCGAGCTGGCCGAGCACCAGGCGCCCACCGGCCGCGTGCCGCTGGCCGAGATGGCGCGGTCCGAGGCCGAGGCCATGACCCCCATCCTGGCGCGGCGAGACGTGACGCTGCAGCTCGACCTGGCAGAGGATGCGGTGGCCGCGCCGGCCGACGCCGAGCAGCTGGCCCAGGTGCTGCGCAACCTGCTGGAGAACGCCGTGCGGCACGGCCATGCCGGCGGCGTGGTGAAGCTGGCGGCGGCCCGGGTGGGCGGGGCGCGGCCGGGAGTGATGTTCGCCGTCACGGATGACGGGCCGGGCATCGCGCGCGAGCACATTCCGCGGCTGACCGAGCGCTTCTACCGAGTCGACAAGGCGCGCTCGCGCAATGCCGGGGGCACGGGGCTCGGCCTCGCTATCGTCAAGCACATCGTCAACCGCCACCGTGGCCAGCTGCACATCGAGAGCCGCGAGGGCGAGGGCGCCACCTTCAAGGTTTGGCTGCCTTCCGAGTGAGCGGCTGTCAGCCGGCGTCGCGGCCGGGCTTCTGCCGCCGCGCCGGGGGCTTGGCCTCCTGGCCCAGCATGGCGCGCAGCCGGCCTTCCGCGCCCTGCATCAGCTCGGGGATGATCCGGGCCTCGGGCAGGTTCTTCCAGTATTTCTTCGGCATCTCGGCGCGCATGGCGTCCGGCTTCAACCGCGCCGGATTGAAGATCGAGGCGAAGTAGGTGCGCCACAGATCCTCCGCCGCATCGCCGGCCGGGGCATCGGCACGGCGCGCGCCGTCGGTGAAGCCCAGGGCCTCGCCATCCCAGTGGGCGCAGCGGCGCGGCGTCAGGATCGACCAGCGCAGCGCGGCGAAGCGGCGCTGAAAGAAGCCGGCCTCGGCTTCCACGATGTGGTGCTCCGGCTCGAACCAGGCGACGGAGCGCTCCCCCTCCGGCGTGTCGATCTCGCGGAAGCGGACAAAGGCGTGCATCTTGTGCGCGTCGCGCCGCACCGCGCGGGCCATGGCGTGCAGCCGCACCATGCGTGCCTCGGCCGGGTTGCGCAGCAGGCCGGGATCGCGGCGGCCATCCCACAGCAGCGAATACAGCAGCGCGAAGCGTTCCCCGTCACTGTGACGGACGGCGAGTTCCGCCAACTCCAGGAAGTCGCGCGGCACGCTCAGGGCGGCGGGTCTGGCCGCAGGCGGCGCGGTGCCGGCGAACAGTTCCGGCGCGTCCCCCGGCGTGTGCCAGGACACCTCCTCCGGCCGGATGCCGGCGCCGAGCAGGTCGCGCGCCGCGCGCCGCCAGCCGCCGTAATCGGCCGGCGCATCCAGGGTGACGCTACAGCGCAAGGGAGAGCTGCGCCGGCTGCGCCGCGGCGAAGGCGGAGGGGTTCAGCAGCTTCTGCCGCAGGCCGGTGGCGTCGATCTGCCCCGGCGGTGGCCGGTGGTCCGGCGCCACGAGGAACGGCGCCACCTTGCGCAGCGGCACCCGCAGCCGCGCCAGGTCGGCCAGCTTCACCCGCGAATGCCGCCGCGCCTCCAGGATGCGGTCGACGTTGCGGGCGCCGAGGCCGGGCACGCGCAGCAAGGCCTCGCGTGGGGCCTTGTTGAGGTCGAGCGGGAAGTCATCGCGGTGCTTCAGCGCCCAGGCCAGCTTCGGGTCGGCCTCCAGGTCCAGCATGCCGTCCTCGCCGCCCGACAGGATCTCCTCGGTGGTGAAGTCGTAGAAGCGCAGCAGCCAGTCGGCCTGGTACAGCCGGTGCTCGCGCAGCAGCGGCGGTGGCTGTGGCGGCAGGGCGGCCGAGGCATCGGGGATCGGCGAATAGGCCGAATAATACACCCGGCGCAGCCTGAACTGCTTGTACAGCCCGTCGCTGGTGCCGAGGATCTGGCCATCGGTGCTGTTGTCAGCGCCGATGATCATCTGCGTCGACTGCCCGGCCGGGGCGAAGCGCGGCGGCGCGGCGCGGCCGGCGGTGCGTCTGGCTTCCTTGGCATCGGCGATGTGGGTGGACAGCTCGCCCATGGCGCCGTGGATCGCCGGCAGGTCCTTCTCCGGCGCCAGTTCCTTGAGGCTGGCGATCTGCGGCAGTTCCACGTTGATCGACAGCCGGTCGGCCCAGCGCCCGGCCTCGGCCAGCAGTTCCGGCGCCGCGTCGGGAATGGTCTTGAGGTGGATATAGCCCAGAAAGCCGTGCTGCTCCCGCAGGGTGCGGGCAACGCGGATCAGCTGCTCCATGGTGTAGTCGGCCGAGCGGATGATGCCGGACGACAGGAACAGCCCCTCGATGTAGTTGCGGCGGTAGAAGGCCAGCGTCAGCCGCACGACCTCATCCACGGTGAAGCGGGCGCGGCGGATGTTGGAGGTGGCGCGGTTGATGCAATAGGCGCAGTCGAAGATGCAGGCATTGGTCAGCAGCAGCTTCAGCAGCGAGATGCAGCGGCCATCCGGCGCATAGGCGTGACAGATGCCCATGCCTTCCGTGCTGCCGAGCCCGCCCTGGGTGGAATCGCGTTTTTCCGATCCAGAGGAGGCGCAGGAGGCGTCGTACTTGGCCGCGTCCGCGAGCAGGGCGAGCTTGGCGCGCAATTCCATCCAGATGATCCGCGATTCATAAGTTCCTTATATGTTCCTTCGCGCCCGTTTTCCAAGCATCCGGGGTCCGGCGCCTCACATCGGACCGTCCCGGACCGCGCCGGCGCTGAGCGGCGGGAAGTCACGCGCTTCCGGCAGTTCGTAATGCCACCATTCGAGGCTGTAGGGCGCCCAGCCGGCGGCCACCATGATGCCCAGCAGCAGGGCGCGGTTGCGCTGGTCCGCCACTGGCACGCCGGGATGGCCATGTGCCGATTCCGCCGCCACCGCGTCGAAGCCGGTGCCCATTGGCAGTTCGGCGCCGGTGCCAGCCTCGCACAGCGTCAGGTCCACCGCCGCGCCGCGCGGATGCACGCCGCCGGCCCTGGGGTCGGACACGAAGCGCTTGTCGGTCACGGCATGCCACAAGGCCCATTGCGCCTCGATCGGCCGGAACGCGTCGAACACCTTGATGCGCAGGCCGAACCGCGCCGCCTGATCGCGGGCGCGCAGCAGGCGCTGGTGCGCGAGCGGCAGCAGCAGCGCCACCGGGCGGCGGTAGATCGGCGCGCCGGTGAGGTTGTCGGCCGTGGCGTAGCGGAGGTCGAGGAGGAAGCCCTCCTCCGCGGTGATCGGCGTGAGCATGGCCGCATCCTGCCACGGCCGCGGCATGGCGGCGATGTCCATGGGTGAGTTCCCCGTGGGGCGGATCTGCCCTATGCAGCGCGCATGCGGATCCTGGCAGTGGATGGCGCCCTGGCGCGTGCCTCGGCGGCGGTATGGGCGGATGGCATGGTGCTGGCACAGGCGGCGCAGGATGGGGCGCGCGGCCAGGCCACGGCGCTGCCGCCGATGGTGGCGCGGGTATTGGCCGAGGCCGGGCTGGCCGCCACCGAGCTGGATGCGGTGGCGGCGGTGGTGGGGCCCGGCGGCTTCACCGGGCTGCGCGCGGCGCTGGCGCTGGCGCAAGGCCTGGCCCTGGCGATCGGCCGGCCCGCCATCGGCGTCACCACCGGCGAGGCCCTGGCCGCCGCCCTGCCCGCTGCCCTCCGCGGCAGTCACGCGGTCTGGTCGGTGATCGACACCAGGCGCGGCCGGGTGCTGCTGGAACGCATCGCAGCCGGCGCCAGCGCCGCGGCCGCGCCGCCGGAACCTTTCGAACTGGAGGCGCTGCCGTTGCCGGATCAGCCCGTGGCGCTGGTAGGCGACGCCGCCGAGGCCGCGGCCGCCTCCCTCCTGGCACACGGCGCCACCGTGCACCTGACCGAATCATGGTTGCCGCAAGCCGGCGCGGCGGCCGCGGTGGCGGCGCTGCGGGCCTCGGGCGAGCTGTCGCCGCGGGCGGCGCTTCCCTTGTATGTCGAGCCCCCCGCGGTGCGGCAGCCGCCCGGTGCATGAGTTGCGGCTGGCGGGGGCGGCGGATGCCGCCGCGCTGGCCCTGCTGCATGCCCTGAGCTTTCCGCCGGCCGAGCGCTGGGGCGGGGACGCCATCCGGCTGCTGCTGGAGATGCCCGGCACCTTCGGGCTCCAGGCCGAGGAGCTGGGCTTCATCCTGTGCCGCGTGGCGGCGGACGAGGCGGAGGTGCTGACGCTCGCCGTGCGACCCGAGGCACGGCGCCTCGGGCTCGGCGCCGCGTTGCTGGACAGCGCGCTGGAACTGGCCGCCGCCGCCGGCGCCGCGCGCCTCTTCCTGGAGGTGTCGGACCGCAACGAGCCGGCGCAGCGCCTTTACCGTTCCGCCGGCTTCACCGCCGTCGGCCGCCGCCGGCGTTACTATGGCGATGGCAGTGACGCGCTGATCCTGAGCCGCTCCTGCCAAGCATAGCCGCCCGGAACGGCGGCAAGCACTGCGCGCGATCCGGCATTGTCCGGGCCAGCGCCGGTTCCCGACTGGATTCTGCCGTTTTCCATGGCTTCTCGCTGCATTCAGCACTGCGGGCGTGCAGAGAAAGACGCGGCGGCAAGTTTCGGTTGTGGGTGACGCGACTGCTGCCGACATGTTTTCTTGCGGAACTGTATTCTAGGCCCGGTGGTTTTTCTCCTACTCCAAGAAAATCGTGAATTGCGAAGCTTGCAAGGTCGGCGATATATTGACGGACATTATGGATGACCATGAACCTGGGATCATCCTGCAAAATTTCAGTGAGGCTCGGTAATGTCCGAAGAACAAGGTCCGCGCGAACTTCTTGGCCTGACGGCCCAGATCGTAGCGGCCCATGTGTCGAATAATTCCGTCTCGCTGGCCGAGGTGCCGTCCCTGATCGAGCAGGTGCACCGCACGCTTTCGGGCCTCGGCACCACGCCCGCCGTCGCAGCGCCGCCGCCGGAGCGGCCGCAGCCCGCCGTGCCGGTGAAGAAATCCGTCACCGACGACTACCTGGTGTGTCTGGAAGACGGCAAGAAGCTGAAAATGCTGAAGCGGCACCTGAAGACCGCCTATGACATGACGCCGGAACAGTACCGGGAGCGCTGGGGACTTCCGCAGGACTATCCGATGGTGGCGCCGAACTATGCGCGGCACCGTTCGTCCCTGGCCAAGAAGATCGGCCTCGGCACCAAGCCTCGTCCGGTGCGGCCGCGCCGCGGCGCGGCCAGCTGAGTCTGTGCGGGCACGGACCGCCCGCTTGCCTTCACGGCCTGATGATGGCAAGGCAGCGACGCCCGGCTGATGCTCGGGATCCGGGCCTGCCGGCCGGATCCGATCCACCGGCCCAGGCGGCATGGCTTCTGACATGCTGCGCTGTCGTGTCATAATGCGTGCGGGCGCGGCGGCTCCTCGCCCCGCCCGGCACCGGAGAGTACCTGACCGCCCCCATGGACACGCGCACCGACACGCCCCGCGACGCCGAAGAGCGCCCCGACCCGCTGCGGATCGAGCGGCTCTGCATCGAGCGCGGCCTGAAGATGACGGGCCAGCGCCGGCTGATCGCGCGCGTGCTGTCGGAAGCCATCGACCACCCGGATGTCGAGGAGCTGTATCGCAGGGCCCTGGCACTCGATGCCCGCGTGTCCATCGCCACCGTGTACCGCACGGTGCGGCTGCTGGAAGAGAAGGGCATCCTGGAGCGGCATGATTTCGGCGGTGGCCGCGCCCGCTACGAGGCCACCGATCACGGCCACCATTACCACCTGATCGACATCGACACCGGCAAGGTGATCGAGTTTTCCGACGTGCAGCACGAGGCGCTGGCCAAGGCGATCGCCGAGCGCTTGGGCTTCACCCTGATCGGCCACCGGCTGGAATTGTTTGGCCGCCGCCCGGCCGATGCGGAAGCGGCGCCGCGCCGCGGGCCGCGCCGGCGCGGCGGAGAACCGGCATGAGTCTGGATGCAGGCGCCGGCTTCGGCGAACTGCGTACGGGCAATCTTGGCGTCCGAATCGCCACCGACCCGGCCGAAGTGGATGCCGCGCAGGCGCTACGCTATCGCATCTTCTACGGCGAGATGGGTGCGCATCCCGACGCGCAGACGGCCCGCCTGCAGCGGGATCGCGACGATTTCGACGCCGTGGCCGACCACCTCCTGGTGTTGGACCACGATCTCGGCGAAGGGGTGTCGGCCGTGGTCGGCACTTACCGGCTGATCCGGCGCGGCGCGGCGGCCCGGGTCGGCGGCTTCTATTCGGCGTCCGAATACGACATCGACCCGTTGCTGCGCCAGCCGGGCGAGATCCTGGAGCTCGGCCGCTCCTGCGTCGATGCGTGCTACCGCAACCGGCAGGCCATGCAGCTGCTGTGGTCGGGCATCGCCGCCTACGTGTCGAAACACCAGATCGGCGTGATGTTCGGCTGCGCCAGCTTGCCGGGCACCGATCTCGAGCAGTTGGCGGTGCCGCTGAGCTATCTGCACAGCCATCATCTGGCGCCGCCGGAGCTGCGCCCGCGCGCCCTGCAGGAGCGCTTCGTGCCGATGGACCGGCTGGACCCCGCGCAGCTCGACCCGCGTGCCGCCCTGGCCGAACTGCCGCCCCTGGTGAAGGGCTATCTGCGCCTGGGCGGCTTTGTTGGGGACGGCGCGGTGATCGACAGCCAGTTCAACACCACCGATGTTTGCGTTGTTGTGAAGACCGAGCTGGTGACGGAGAAATATTCCCGCCATTACGAGCGCAAGATCGGCGGGAGGGATTAGCGGCCGGTGATGCGGAATTCCGCCGTGGGAAGCTTCGCCGCGCCGATGCGTCGCGCCACCGCCCCATGCCGCGGCCGTCCGCGCCGGATGCCGAACCGCTGAGCCCGCGCAGCCGCTCCGACGCACCGGTTGTGCTGGAGGATCCCCGGCCCCTCCCCCCGGAACGGCTGCGCCCACTGCTGCGCGCCTGCCTGCGCCTGTTCCTGGCCGCCGCATGGACGCTGGGCTGCATGCCGGTCCAATCCGTACTGCTGGTGTTGCCGGGCCGCGGCAAGCGGCGGTTCGCGCGCCTGTTCCATCGCGTGCTCTGCCGGCTGATCGGGCTGCGGGTGCGCGTGGTGGGCCAAGCGAGCCCGGCCGCGCCGACCTTGTTCATCAGCAACCATGCCTCGTGGCTCGACATCCTGGTGCTGGGAAGCGTGCTGGAAGCCGCCTTCGTGTCCAAGGCCCAGGTCGCCGGGTGGCCGGTGATTCGGACCGTGGCCCGCCTCGGCCGCACCGTATTCGTGAGCCGCAGCCGCGGCCGCACCGGCCAGGAAGCCGCCGCCATGCGGGACCGCCTAGCGGAGGGCGGCAGCCTGATCCTGTTTCCGGAAGGCACCAGCAATGACGGCAATCGCGTGCTGCCGTTCCGCTCCGCCTTTCTGAGCTTGGCGGAGGCGGCGTCGGCGGTGCAGCCAGTCTCGGTCGCCTATGACCGGTTGGGCGGCCTGCCCGCCCGCCGCCGTGACCGCGTGTTTTTCGCCTGGTATGGCGACATGGAGATCGGCAGCCATTTTTGGCGCCTGGCACAATTGCCGAGTGGCGGCGTTACGGTGCTGCTGCACGAGCCGGTGGCACCCGGCGCCTCGGCCGACCGCAAGGCGTTGACGGCGGCGGTGGAGCAGACGGTGGCGGCGGGCGCGGCAGCGCTGCGGCAGCACCGGGAGCCCTCGCCCGGGCTCACCCGCGCGGTGCCGCTGGCATCCCGCCGCAATCGCCGGAGCTGAGTCCGGTGCCGCGTCAGTCGGTCGGTGCCAGGCTCTTGATCAGGTCGAAGACTCGCTTGCGAACGGCCGGCTCGGTGATGCGGTAATAGGCCCGCACCAGTTCCAGCGTCTCGCGCTTGTGCAGCGTGTCGTCCTCGAAGCCTTCCTGCTGCTCGGCGAAGCCGCCCAGGCGGGCCCGAAGGGCCGTGGTGCCGCCGCCCATCGCATCCGGCATGTCGTCGAAGAAGAAGCCGATCGGCACATCCAGCACGCGGGCCAGATCGAACAGGCGGCTGGCGCCGATGCGGTTCACGCCGCGCTCGTATTTCTGGACCTGCTGAAAGGTCAGGCCCAGCGCCTCGCCCAGCTTTTCCTGGCTCATGCCGAGCAGGGTCCGGCGCAGCCGGACGCGGGAGCCGACATGCACGTCGATCGGGCTCGGTCGATGCTCGCGCTCGGTCCGCTCCGCCACTTGATCGCTCGGCATGGTCTGAATCTCCGCCACATCCTTGGCAAGAGGCGGCTGGCCATCTTGCAGTTCGATAAGTTGAATTAGGAGAGCAGCAGGATTTTGTCAACTCTTTCGAGAATTCTCATTTAAGAAACAGCTTTCGCGCGCTTCACATCCTTTCCGATGATTTCCGCCTGAATGCCACAACCAGAAGCATAAGCATCGCGCAGATCAGAGACGGAATATTCCCGAATTTGGCGAAGATCGTCACGGGAAGTTGTGCCGGAATTGGTGCAGACACGCTACCGGCCTCGCCCAAGCCGAGGCGTATCAGTTCGCGTCCACGCGCATCGAACAGGGCCGACACCCCGGTCTGCGCGGCGCGCGCGAGTGGAAGCCCCTCCTCCACAGCCCGCAGTCGTGCCGAGGCCAAATGCTGGTACGGCCCTGCGGAGAAGCCGAACCATGCATCATTGGTGATGTTGACGATCCAGGTCGGGCGGGATGCGGGGTCGACCACCGCCGCCGGAAAGATCACCTCGTAGCAGATCAGCGGGCTGAAAGCGGGCAGCCCGCCCGGCGCCAGTGACACCGGACCGGGCCCGGCGCTGAAATCCAGCCCTCCTTGCACCACCCGCACCGGCAGCCATCCACCGAGCGGCATGTACTCGCCGAACGGCACCAGATGCGCCTTGTCATAGACCGCCAGCAGGCGGCCATCGGCGGCCACGGCGGACAGGCTGTTGAACACCTGGCTCACCCGCCCCTCCGGCGTGAACTCCGCCCGCACGGAGCCCGCCAGCAGCAGCCCTCCCGGCGGCAGGGTGCGCGCCGCGTAGTCGCGCGCCGCCGCATCGGCCGGCAACAGGAACGGGCTGGCGGTTTCCGGCCAGATCGCCACCAGGGGCCGCCCCGGCGCCGCGGCGGCGGCTCGCGCGGCGCCGTCCCGCGTCAGGTCGAGGTAACGGCGAAAGATCGGCCAACGCTGGTCTTCGCGCCACTTCGCTTCCTGCTGCACATTGCCCTGCACCAGCAGCACCTCCACCGGCTGGGGTGGCGGCTCCGGCGCCGCCAGCCGCAGCCAGCCGAGGCCGCCCAGCACCAGCAGCACCATCGCGCCGCCTACCCGGAACCGCCAGCCGAGCGCCGGCACGCCCGCCAGCAGCAGGGTCAACAGCGACAGGCCATACACGCCCACAAACGCCGCCCCCTGCAGCGGCAGCGCGTGGAAGGCCCAGACGGTGCCGATGGCGTTCCAGGGAAATCCGGTGAACAGCAGGCCGCGCAGCCATTCCGCCAGGGTCCAGGCCGCCGCCAGGGCCAGCCAGCGTGGCCAGCCGGGCCGCGCCTGCCACGCCACGGCCGCCACCAGCGCCACATAGGCTGCCATTGGCAGGGCGAGGCCCGGCACCGCCACCGGCACCAGCCAGCCCCAGCGCCAGGGATCGGTCAGCAGCGCGTGGCTGATCCAGTACAGCCCCGCCACGTGATGGCCCAACCCCCAGGCGAAGCCCACCAGGGCGGCGCGGCGGGTGGTGCCGGCGCCGTTCAGCAGCGCCAGCAAGCCCGGCACCGCCAGCAGCAGCACCGGAACAAGGTAGAGCGGCGGCAGCGCCAGGGCCGCCAGCACGCCCAGGCCGAAGGCGGCGAACAGGGCGCGGCGGCCGGTCAGGGCCGAAAGGCGAGAAAACACGCGAAGATTCCCAGGACCCTGAAAAAGTCCGGGGGAAAACTTCCCCCGGACCCTGATCGTCATTCCCGCCGCCGGACGGGTGGGCGCCTCACTCCGCGGCGGCGCGGGGCTGCTGCGCGTGAACGCCTGGACGGCGCAGCCGCAGCCGGCGTATGCGGCGCGGGTCGGCATCCAGCACGCGGAACTCGACGCCGGAGGAATGCGACACCAGCTCCCCCTTGGCCGGCACCCGGCCGGCCAGGGTGAACACCAGGCCGCCCACCGTGTCGATGTCCTGCTCCCGCTCGTCCTCGGTCAGCAGCGGGCCGACCTTCTCCTCGAACATCTCGATCGGCGTGCGGGCATCGAGGTCGATCAGCCCGTCCGTCCGCTCGACGATCTGCGGCGCCACGTCCTCGTCATGCTCGTCCGAGATATCGCCGGTAATGGTTTCCACCAGATCCTCGATGGTCACCAGGCCGTCGATGCCGCCATATTCGTCCACCACCAGCGCCAGATGCATGCGCGCCTGCCGCATCTGCAGCAGCAGGTCCAGCACCGGAACCGAGGGCACCACGAAGAGCGGCTTGCGCAGCACCGCCGCCATGGAGAAGGGCGCGTCGCGGCCGACGCTGGCGAACACGTCCTTGATGTGGACCATGCCGACGATGTCGTCGAGCTGTTCCCGGTAGACCGGAAAGCGGCTGTGGCCCTCGCGCTGGATCAGGCGGATCGCCTGTTCCAGGGTCAGGTCCTCGGGCATGGCGACGATGTCGGCGCGCGGCACCATCACGTCATTGGCCGTCTTGCCGCGCAGCTTCAGCACGTTGCGCAGCATGGCCCGTTCCTGCAGGTCCAGGTCGGGGCGTGGCGGGCCTTCATGCTCGTGGTGCTCGTGGTGCTCGCGGCCCTCCACCAGGGCTTCCATCTGGTCGCGCACCGTTTCGGCGTTCTTTCGCCGCAGCAGGCCCTGCAGCCGCCACAGGATGCCCTCGCGGACCTCGCGCGCCTCGCTCATGACACCCCCCGCCAGGGGTTGGGCAGGCCGAGCCGGCGCATGATGCGGGCCTCGGCGCGCTCCATGCGGCGGGCCTCGCCGGCGGCGATGTGGTCGTGGCCGCCGAGGTGCAGCGTGCCATGCGCCACGAGGTGCGCCAGGTGGGTCGCGACCTTGCGGCCGGCGTCCCGCGCCTCGCGCCGCACCACGCCCAGGCCGAGGGCGACGTCGCCGAGATGGCCGAAGCCTTCGCCGGGAAAGGACAGCACGTTGGTGGGCTTGTTCTTGCCGCGATGGTCGGCGTTCAGCCGCTTCACCGCCCGGTCGTCCGTCAGCAGGACCGTCATGCCCCCGGCCGGCGCGCCCACCGGGGCGGCATCGCCGTGCGGCCCGCGGAGGAAGCCGTCGCCGGCCATCTCGGCCCAGGCAGCTTCGGCGGCACGGCGCGCCAGGGACTCGGCACGCGGCACCGCCGCACGCCAGGCCGGAGCGTCGATCAGCACGACCACCTCCGGTGTGGATTGCCCGACCACGTCGCCGTGGCCGGGCCTAGAACTTCCCGGTTCCATCACTCTCCTTCCGGCCGTGGCGGGCCATTCCCGTCCCGGCGCCGTACCGGCGCACCCGCCCTTGCGGGTGCGCCACCGGCCGATTGATCGGCCCGGTTATACGCGGCAACGATCTTCGCTACCAGCGGATGTCGCACCACGTCGGCCTCGGCGAAACGGGACACGCCGATGCCGCTCACGCCATCCAGGATGGCGAGCGCCTCGACCAGGCCGGAGCGCTGGCCGGGCGGCAGGTCGACCTGAGTCGGGTCGCCGGTGATCACCATCTTGGTGCCCTCGCCCATGCGGGTGAGGAACATCTTGATCTGCGCCGGGGTGGTGTTCTGCGCCTCGTCCAGGATGGCGTAGCAATGCGCCAGCGTCCGGCCGCGCATGAAGGCCAGCGGCGCGATCTCGATCTCGCCCGAGGCGATGCGGCGCGCCACCTGGTCGGCCGGCATCATGTCGTGCAGCGCGTCGTAGAGCGGGCGGAGATAGGGATCGACCTTCTCCTTCATGTCGCCGGGCAGGAAGCCCAGGCGTTCCCCGGCCTCCACCGCCGGCCGGCTCAGCACGATGCGGTCAACACGCCCGGCCAGCAGCAGCGCCACGCCCTGCGCCACGGCGAGATAGGTCTTGCCGGTGCCGGCCGGGCCGATGCCGAACACCATGTCGGCCTTGGCGAGCTGGTCGATATAGGCCGCCTGGGCGTGCGAGCGCGGCGCGATGGCGCCCTTGCGGGTGCGGATCGCGGGCAGGTCGGCCAGCGGCAGGCGCGGCTCGCTGTCGCTCCGCTTCTCGCGTGCGCGGGCTTCGGGAGCGCCTTCCGCCAGGCGCAGCGCCGTCTCGACCTCGGCCATGCCCACCACCTCATTCCTTTCCAGTTGCCGCCACAGGGAGCGGATCGCCACCTCGGCCACCTCGGCCGCCTCGGCACCGCCGATGATCGACAGGCGGTTGCCGCGGCAGGCCAGTCGCACGCCCAGGCGCTGCTCGATGCGCGCGAGGTGCCGGTCATGCTCGCCGAACAACAACGGCAGCAGCGCGTTGTCGTCGAACTGCAGCGTGACGGTGCGGGCGGCCGACACGGTGTCAGCCAGCAGGGGCCGGTTCAGCGCGCGGGGATCGGCCCGCAGCGCGATGGGGGCGGTGTTGCTCAAGCGGTCGCAAGCTCCTTCTCATTGAGCAAGGTGGCGGACAAGGAATTGGGGTGCGCGGCGTCGATCCGCACCCTCTCCAGGCGTCCCGCCAGATGCGCGGGAGCCATGACGTGAACCGGTTGCAGCCAGGGGGTGCGCCCGGCCATCTGGCCGGGATGGCGTGCCGGGCCGGTGAACAGGATATCGCATTCGCGCCCGACGCAGTCGCGGTTGAAACCGTCCTGCTGTTGCCGCAGCAGCGCCTGCAGCTCCTGCAGCCGGGCATCCTTCACCGCCTCGGCCACCTGCAGCGGCTGGCCGGAGGCGGGCGTGCCGGGACGCGGCGAATACTTGAAGGAATAGGCCAGGGCAAAGCCCACCTTCTCCACCAGCGCCATCGTGGCGGCATGGTCAGCGTCAGTCTCGCCCGGATGGCCGACGATGAAGTCGGAGGACAGCGCTAGGTCCGGCCGCGCCTCGCGCAGCCGGTCGGCAATGCGGACGAACAGATCCGCCTTGTGCTGGCGGTTCATCGCGGCCAGCACCCGGTCCGAGCCGCTCTGCACCGGCAGGTGCAGGAAGGGCATCAGCTGCGGGATGCGGCCATGCGCCTGGATCAGCGCGTCGTCCATGTCGCGCGGGTGGCTGGTGGTGTAGCGGAGGCGGGCCAGCCCATCGATCTCGGCCAGCGCGTACAACAGGCGGGACAACGTCCAGGTGGCGCCGTCGGGGGCCTCGCCATGCCAGGCATTCACGTTCTGCCCGAGCAGCGTGATCTCCCGCGCGCCGCCGGCCACCAGCCGCCGCGCCTCCGCCAGGATGGCCGCCACCGGGCGCGAGAACTCGGCGCCACGGGTGTAGGGCACCACGCAGAAGGAGCAGAACTTGTCGCAGCCCTCCTGGATGGTCAGGAAGGCGGTCGGCCCCTGGCTGGCCGACACGTCCGGCAGCAGGTCGAATTTCTGTTCCACCGGAAAGTCGGTATCGATCTGGGCGCCGGCGGCGCGGGACGCGCGCGCCACCATCTCCGGCAGGCGGTGATAGGTCTGCGGGCCGAGCACGATGTCCACCCATGGCGCGCGGGCGGTGATCTCGGCGCCTTCCGCCTGGGCGACGCAGCCGGCCACGGCCAGCACCATCTTCTGCCCCGCGGCTTCCCGCTCATGCTTCAGCAGCCGCAGCCGGCCGAGATCGGAGAACACCTTCTCCGATGCCTTCTCGCGGATGTGGCAGGTGTTGAGGATGACCATGTCGGCCTCCTCCGGCGTGGCGGCGGGGCCGTAGCCGAGGGGCGCCAGCACATCCGCCATGCGGGTGCTGTCATACACGTTCATCTGGCAGCCCCAGGTGCGGATGAACAGCTTCTTGCGGTTGGCCGAGGCCGTGATCGGGGACGAGGAGGTCATGACGCGGGGAATCCGGAAGGGCGGAACCCGGCGGCGCACACCAGCCGGGGCCACCCCGGTGGGGGGCGGCAGGCCGGGCGGATGTGCGGGGCGCGTGGCCGCGGGTCAAGCGTCCAGGCTCCCCGGGACCGCAGAATCGTCCAGCGATCGGGGCCGCATCATGCTTTCGGAGAGTTGCGGATGGCTTCCCGCCGGGTCAAGCCAAACCCGCCGCCGCGATGTGACGATTTCGCGCGCGCCGCCCTGTAGGTCGGTTGAAAGATCCTCTGGCTTCGCCACCGGAGCGGGCAGTACACTGCGGGGCCATCATGACCATGACCGTCCGCCTTGCCACCCGCTGAGATCATCTACGAGGATGACGCCGTCCAGGCGGTGCACCAGCCGGGCGCCGGCGACCGCAGCCTCGTCACCTTTGGTGGCCTGACCGACCGGCCCGCGACGGGCCCGGAAGGGCCGGTCTTCTGGGGGCAGAAGCCGGCCGCGCAGCTCGGCCTCAACACCGTGGGCGTGCTGGCCAAGGCCGAGAACTGGTACCCTGCCGAGGCGATGCGCCGGGCCGCGCCGGCGATCCGGGCGCGGCTGAGCGGCGTGGTGCTGGGCTACGGCTTCAGCATGGGCGGCTATGCGGCGCTGAAGCACGGCCGGCTGCTGGGGATGGAGGCGGCGCTGGCCGTGTCGCCGCAGGCCTCCATCGATCCTGCCGACATGGCGGAGGACCCGCGCCACCACGCCCGCTTTGATCCAGGGCGCCATGGCGGCATGCGGGTGATGCCGGGGGACGTGGCGCCGTTCGTGGCGCAGATCGTCGATCCCTATGAGCCGATGGACCGCATGCAGGCGGCCCGCATCGCGGTCTGCTGCGAGATCGCGACGCTGCCGCTGCCGTTTCTCGGCCATTCCACGGTCTGGCACCTGGCCGACAGCGCCATGCTCGGCCGCGTGCTGGAGCATCTGCGCGCTCGCGATGCCGGGGCGCTGGGCCGGGCGCTGCGGCAACACCGCGCGGCCTCGCCGCACTGGGCGCGGCTGGTCGGCCGCGCCGCCCTGGCCCGGGGCCATGCCGCCCTGGCCGAGCGGCTCTGGCAGCGCGCCGTGGCCTGCGGCCTGCCGCCCGGCTCGCTGCAGGTGGAGCGCGGCATGGCGCTGGAAGCGCGGGCGCAGCGCCTGGCGCAGCGCGACCGCGCCGCCGAAGCGCTGCCGTTCTGGCTGGAAGCGGCGCAGCTCCTGGAGCGCAGCGCCGCCGCGCAGCAACGCATTGCGACGGCGCTGCGCCGGCACGGGCTGGAAGACGCCACCACGCCTTTGCTGCAGCGGCTGGTGGCGCTGGCGCCGGAGGACACGTCCGCCCACCTCGCGCTGGTCACGCTGCTGCAGGAGCGGAACCAGACCGGCGCGGCGCTGGCGGCACTGCTGGCCGCCGCCGCCCGGCTGCCCGAGCCGCTGCTGGCCGGGCAGCTGTGGCAGCTGCCCGAGCGCGAGGAGGACGCGGCCTTTCTGCGGCAGGCGCTGGACACGGCTCCGCACAGCACGGCACGCGGCCTCGCCGCGCTGCAGCTCGGCCGGCTCGCCCTGCGCCGGGGCGATCTCGCGGAGGCCGGGCCACTGGCCGCCGCCGCCGCGAACTGGCTGCCGCAGTGCGACCAGCCATTGCTGCTGCAATGGCGGATCCAGGAGGCGCAGGAGAGCGCGCCCGCCATCGCCACGCCCGGACCATCGCCGGACCCGCCGCCCCGGCCGGACCGCGGCCGCAGGCTGCGCAGCTGGCTCGGGGGCCGCCGGGCGGCGGCGGGCGGCTGAGGCGGCAGCATCCCTCGACGCGGCGCCCTGACCTGCCCATATGGCCGCGGTGATGATTGTTGTTCCCGAGCCTGTTGCGGCGCCCGAGCCGCTGGCGCTCTACGTCCATTGGCCGTTCTGCGCCTCGAAATGCCCGTATTGCGACTTCAACAGCCATGTGCGCGACCGGGTCGACACCGCCCGCTTCGGCGCCGCCCTGCTGCGCGAACTGCGTTTCGAGGCCGACCGCCTGGCGCGGGAGGCGGCGGGCGGCAATGCGGCGCCGCGCCGGCTCGGCTCGATCTTCTTCGGCGGCGGCACGCCCAGCCTGATGCCGCCCGAGCTGGTGTGGGACGTGATCGCCGAGGCGACGCGGCTGTTCGAGCCCGAGCCCGACATCGAGATCACCCTGGAAGCCAATCCCACGAGCGTCGAGATCGGCCGGCTGCGCGGCTTCCGCGATGCCGGGGTGAACCGCGCCAGCCTCGGCGTGCAATCCCTGGAGGCCGAGGCGCTGCGCTTTCTTGGCCGTCGGCACGACGCGGCGCAGGCCGTGGCGGCGCTGGAAGCGGCGCGCGAGATCTTTCCGCGCCTGTCCTTTGACCTGATCTACGCCCGCCCCGGCCAGGCCGAGGCCGCCTGGCGGGCCGAGCTGCGCCAGGCGCTGGCGCTCGCCGCCGACCATCTCTCGCTCTATCAGCTGACCATCGAGCCGGGCACGCGCTTCGCCACCGAATACGCCCGGGGCGCCTTCGCCCTGCCGGCAGATGACGATGCCGCCGCGCTCTACCTCGCCACGGCGGAGGAAGCGGGACGGTTCGGGCTGCAGCCTTACGAAGTGTCGAACTATGCCGTGCCGGGCGCGGAAAGCCGGCACAACCTCGCCTATTGGCGCTATGCCGATTACCTCGGCATCGGCGCCGGGGCGCACCAGCGGCTTACGCTGCGCGACGGGCTGGTGGCATTCCGCCGGCACCGGGCGCCGGAAGAATGGCTGGCCCGGGTCGAGGCGCAGGGCCATGCCGTCACCGCCACGGAAACCCTGTCGGCCGAGGACCGCGCCCGGGAAGCCCTGCTGATGGGGTTGCGCCTGGCCGAGGGGATCGACCCGGCGCGGCTGGAGGCCCGCACCGGGCGCACGCTGCGCGACGCGCTGGAGCCGGAGATGCTCGCCGCCTGCCTCGAGGAGGATTACCTGCGCTGGACGGCGGAAGGCCGGCTTGCGGCCACCCAGGAAGGCCGGCTGCGGCTCGACCTGATGCTGCCGCGCCTGCTGCGCTGAGCCTCAGGCCCAGAAGGCGTGGTCGTCAGCGAGGTTGGCGGCGAAGAAGAATGCCTCGATGATCTGTTCGCCCCGGAAGCCGTACACCGCCATCTCCTGGCCGCGCACCGGACCGCCCGGCTTCTCGGCCGACCAGTGGATCACGGCCGAGCAATGCGTCGCCGTCTCGATGGTGGCCGCCACCTCCAACCGGAAGCTGCTGCCGGTGGCGGCCAGGGCGCGGTGCATCATGTCGATCACCTGATCCGGCCCCTGCAGCACCCCCATGTGGCGGCCGACCTCCGGCTCACACCAGCGCAGCGCGGGATGCAGCCAGGGACGCAGCAGCTCCGGCTCGTTGCGGCGGCGCAACGCGTAGAATTCGTGCACCAGGGCAGTGGGACCGTTCAACATCGGCGTTCTCCGGGAGGGTTGGGCGACTCCCACGGTGCCGGGTTCGGCGGCGGGCCGCCAGTTCGTCCCGCCCGCGTCTTTCTTTCGCCATGCCGCGGCGCCAGATAATAACACATGCTCCGACGCACCCTCCTGGCCGCCCTGCCCGCCTTGACCCTGCCATTGCTGCTTCCGGCCCTGGCCGGGGCGCAAAGCCCGCGTGGCGGCGCCGTGCCGCCGCGGGACCAGCCCGCCCTTCTGGCACGCGCCGAGGCCTATCTGAACAGCATCACCACGCTGAAGGCGCGCTTCCTGCAACTGGCGCAGAATGGCGGCACGGCCGAAGGCACCGCCTATATCGCGCGGCCCGGGCGCATGCGCTTCGAATATGATCCGCCGGAGCCCTTGCTGCTGGTCGCCTCCGACAATCAGTTCCTCTACTACGACCGCGAATTGAAGCAGCCCTCGGTGGTGCCGGTCGGCTCCACGCCGCTCGGCCTGCTGCTGCGCCGCGAGATCCGGTTCGGCGGCGACATTGAGGTGATGGAGGTGACGCGCAGCGGCGAGGCCCTGGGCATCACCCTGCGGCGGCGGGACAACCCGGCCGAGGGCCGGATCACCCTGGTGTTCTCCGAAGCGCCCATGGAATTGCGGCAATGGCTGGTGGTGGACGGCCAGGGCCGGCAGACGCGGGTGACGCTGTCCGCCATTGAAACCGGCATGCCGCTGGAGCGCCGCCTGTTCACCTTCAACGACCCACGATTCTTCGAGGAGGAGCGCAACCGCTGATCATGGCCCGGCGGCATTGACGGCCGCCGCGGCACGGTGCTCCCCTGTTCCGAAAACGGGAGAACACCAAGATGCGCAGACGCCTGCTTCTCGGGGCGGCCCTGGCCACGCCCATGCTGGCGGCAGCCCGGCTCCCGCGCGCCGCGGCGCCGTTTCCCAGCCCCGTCGCGCTGGTGGTGCCGTTCACCGCCGGCGGCTCCACCGACATCGCGGCCCGCGTCCTGGCCGAGCGCATGGCGCCCCGCCTCGGGCCGCAGGTGCGCATCGTGGTGGAGAACCGCGCCGGGGCCGGCGGCTCGGTGGGCAGCGACTATGTGCGGCACCGCTCGGCCGACGGCACGACGCTGCTGATGGCCACGGCCTCCTCGCATGGCAGCAACCCCGCCGCCCTGCCCGACCGCACACCCTATGACCCGGTGCGCGACTTCAGCCCGGTCGCGGTGGTCGGTGGCGGACCGCTGGTGGTGGTGGTGCCCCTGAACTCGCGCTTCACATCCATCGCCGCGCTGCTCGCCGCCCTGCGGGAGCAGCCGGGCCGGCTGCACTGGGCCACCTCGGGCGTCGGCGGCATCGGCCATCTGACCGGAGAAGCGATGCTGGCGCGGGCCGGGGGCCTGAAGGCCGAGCACGTACCCTATCGCGGCGGCGCCCAGGTGATGGAGGCCCTGGCCAAGGGAGAGGTCGATTTCTCCCTGGAGGTGCTGGCCTCCGCCGCGCCGCACCTGCGCGACGGCGTGTCGCGCGGCCTGGCGGTGACCGGAGCGGCGCGCCACACCCTGCTGCCCGAGGTGCCGAGCCTGGCGGAAGCCGGGCTGGACGGGTTCGACATCACCACCTGGAACGTGCTGCTCGGACCGTCCGGCCTGCCCAAGGACGTGCTGGGCATGCTCAGCGCCGCGGCCAATGCCGCCCTGGCCGAGCCGGATGTGCGGCAGCGGCTAGTCGCCGCCGGGGTCGATCCCGCGGCTCCCAGCACGCCGGCCTCCACGGAGGCTTTCCTGCGGCAGGAGTTGGCCAAGTTCCAGGCGGCGGTGCGCGGCGCCGGGCTGAAGCTGGATGGCTGAGGCGACGTGACCACAGCCGGCGCTTCCTGCCCGGCCAACAGGCCGATGCGGCCCAGATGCAACAGGGGTGCAACGCGGATGCCACGAAGCCGCATGATTTCGGGCTTGATCGCGCCATCCTGCGGCGCAACCTTGGTGACATGCGCCCCCTGATCGGCATTCCCTGCTGCATGAAGGCCTTCGGTGCCTTCGCCATGCCCAACCACGCCGTGTCCGACCACTACATCAAGGTGGTGCTCGGACCGATCGGCGGCATCCCGATCCTGGTGCCGGCGGCCGGTTCCGCCGTCGCGGCGGAAGTGCTGCCGCGCCTGGACGGGCTGATGCTGACGGGCAGCCGTTCCAACGTTGCGCCCGGCCTGTATGCCGGGCCGCCGCATCTGGAAGGCACGCCGGAAGATCCCGCCCGCGACTCCACCACCATTCCGCTGATCCTGGGCGCGCTGGAGCGCGGCCTGCCGGTGTTCGCCATCTGCCGCGGCTTCCAGGAACTGAACGTGGCGCTGGGCGGCACGCTGGACCAGCGGATCCAGGACCTGCCGGGCCGGATGGATCATTCCACCCCGTCCGACCAGGCGCTGCCCAAGGTGCGCACCGGCAAGGCGCATGCCGTGCGGGTGGCGGCCGATGGCGTGCTGGCGCGGCAATGGCAGGGGCTCGACTGGTCGCCAGCCTCGGTGCCGGTGAATTCGCTGCACAACCAGGGTGTGGCGCAGGTGGCGTCGCGCCTGGTGCCGGAAGCCTGGGCGCCGGACGGCACGGTGGAGGCTGGCCGCGTGGAGGGCGCACGCGGCTTGGCGCTCGGCGTGCAGTGGCACCCCGAATATGACTGGGCGGAGGATGCGCTGTCGCGCCGCCTGTTCGAATCCTTCGGGGAGGCGGCGCGTCGTTATGCCGCGAAACGGTTCGAGCCGGAGCTGACGGCCACGCTTGCGGCCGAATAGACACAGTTTTTTTTCAAGCGTTGCAATCAAACGTTTTTGAGTTGCGCAAATAGGTCTTATCATCCTGTTCGCCGATGCCCATTCTTGGGCGTGGGCGGCTGGTCCCCCAACCAGCCAAACCCGACCATTCCTTCAGGAATGCATCCCCCCGGCGCCCGGTCACCCCCCTGACCGGGCGCCACTTTTTTGCCTTCTGGCCCAGGCCGCGCATCCGGCCTATGGCTGGGCCATGTCCTCGCTTCGCATCGTCACCTGGAACATCAACTCCGTCCGGCTGCGCCTACCCTTGCTGACCGGATTGATCGAGGCCCTGCGCCCCGACGTGCTGTGCCTGCAGGAAACCAAGTGCCCGGATGAACTGTTCCCCCACGAGGGCCTGTCCGCCTTGGGTTTTGAGCACCGCGCGGCGCGCGGCATGAAGGGCTATAACGGTGTCGCCATTCTGTCCCGGGTTCCGTTCCGAGTACGAGGCGACGACCCGGATTGGTGCGCACGCGGCGATTGCCGCCACATCGGCGTCGATCTGGACGTTCCCGGCGGGCTGGAACTGCATGATTTCTACGTTCCGGCCGGCGGCGACATCCCGGACCGCGAAACCAATGCGAAGTTCGCGCACAAGCTCGACTTCATCGCCGAGGCCACCGCCTGGAACAGGGCGCGTGGTCCGGTGAAGCGCTCCGTGCTGGTCGGCGATCTCAATGTCGCGCCGCTGGAACAGGACGTCTGGAGTCACAAGCAGCTGCTCGACGTGGTGTCGCACACGCCGGTCGAGGTGGCGGCGCTGAATGGCTGGCAGCAGGCCGGCGGATGGTACGACGCGCTGCGCCATTTCGTGCCACCAACCGAGAAGCTGTACACTTGGTGGTCCTACCGGGCGCGGGATTGGGAAGCGTCCAACCGCGGGCGGCGCCTGGACCATGTATGGGTCAGCCAGGATCTGGCCGGCCAGCTGCGCAGCTTCGAGGTGCACAAGCCCGCCCGCTCATGGATCCAGACCAGCGATCATGTTCCCGTTATGGTTGAGGTTTCGCTTTGAAGCCGGGCTGCGCGGGTGACATGCTGGTGACCGCTTGCAGCGCGGCGCTGCATGTCGGAACCGATGCTGCTATGGTGCGTTGCAGCAATCCACGATGCCGCCGTGTTCCGGCGGCGGCCATGCAGAAGGAACAGCTATGGCGCGCTTCCTGGTAACAGGCGGGGCCGGCTATGTCGGCAGCCATGTCGTTCTGGCCTTGCGCGAGCGGGGCGACGAGGTGGTTGTTCTCGACGACCTGCGGCAGGGTCACCGCGCCGCCGTCCCGGTCGGGGTGGAGCTGGTGGTGGCCAACCTGGCCGATCGCAGGCGCGTCGACGAGGTGTTCGCCGGCTGGCGCTTCGACGGGGTGCTGCATTTCGCCGCCCTGTCCCTGGTGGGCGAGAGCATGCGCGAGCCGATGCGCTACCTCGCCGAAAACCTGTCCAACACCGCCAACCTCGCCGAGGCCGCGGTGAGGGCCGGATGCCGCCGCTTCGTGCTTTCCTCCACCGCCGCGCTGTTCGGCAATCCGGAGCGCATGCCGATCGACGAGACGGCGGGCATCACCCCCGGCTCGGCCTATGGCGAAAGCAAGTTCATGGCCGAGACGGCGCTGGACTGGGCCGACCGGGTGCATGGCCTGCGCTCCGCCGCGCTGCGCTACTTCAACGCCGCCGGCGCCGACCCGCAGGGCCGCCTGGGCGAGGACCACCAGCCCGAGACGCACCTGATCCCACTGGCGATCGATGCGGCGCTCGGCCTGCGCGACCCGCTGACGGTGTTCGGCACCGATTACCCGACGCCGGACGGCACCTGCATCCGCGACTACGTCCACGTGACCGATTTGGCGGATGCGCATCTGCGGGTGATGGACGCGCTCGAGACCGGACCCAGCGTCCGCTACAATGTGGGCAACGGCCTGGGCCATTCGGTGAAGCAGGTGATCGAGGCGGTGGAGCGGATCAGCGGCCGCCCGGTGCCGCACAGCATCGGCCCCCGCCGTGCCGGCGACCCGGCGGTGCTGGTGGCGTCGAATGAGAAGCTGCGCCGCGACACCGGCTGGAGCCCACGCTATGCCGGGCTCGACGAGATCGTGCGCACGGCCTGGGCGTGGCGCTCGGCGCATCCGCGCGGCTATGACGACCGCGCGGCGCCGGCGCTGCAGGATGCGCCACCGCCGGCCAGGGCGGCGTGATGACTTCCGCGGCAGCCATGGCATCGCGCCGCGGCTGCTGGCCAGCGCCTCATATTGCCTCTTGGCAACTCTGCCATCGACCGCACCTTCCTTCCTGATGTGACAGGGAGACGCTGTCGGGCATGAATATCCCGCTGGGCCGGCCGGCCTTCGATGATTCCGCGAACAGGCCGCATGTTGTTGTGATCGGTGCCGGGCCGGGAGGGCTGGCGGCGGCGATGCTGCTGGCCGCCCGCGGCCTGCGCGTGACCGTGCTGGAACGCGACGGGGTGGTTGGCGGCCGCAGCCGCACCCTGACCACCGAGGGCGGCTACCGCTTCGATCTCGGCCCTACCTTCTTCCTGTATCCTCGCATCCTGGAAGAAGTCTTCGCGGCCTGCGGCGCCTCGCTGCGCGAGGAGGTGCCGATGCTGCGCCTCGACCCGCAATACCGGCTGGTGTTCGGCGGCGGCAACGGGCCGGTGATCGACGCGACGCCGGACGTGGCCCGGATGGAAGCGGAGATCGCCAAGCTCAGCCTGGAGGACGCCCGCAATCTCAGGCCCTTCCTGGCCAACAACCGCCGCAAGCTGGAAGCCTTCCGCCCGGTGCTGGAGCGCGGCTTCGCCTCGGCCGCCGACCTGCTGGCCCCCGACATGCTGCGCGCCCTGCCGCACCTACGCCCGCACCTGTCGGTGGATGCCGAGCTGAAGCGGTACTTCCGCGATCCGCGCACGCGGCTGCTGTTCTCCTTCCAGACCAAGTACCTGGGCATGAGCCCATTCCGCTGCCCCAGCCTGTTCACCATCCTGAGCTTCCTGGAATACGAGCACGGCGTGTTCCACCCGCTCGGCGGCTGTGGCGCGGTCTCGGGCGCCATGGCCAAGGTGGCGCAGCGGCTGGGCGCGCAGCTCCGCCTGAACGCGCCGGTGGAGCGCGTGGTGTTCCAGGGCAAGCGCGCCACCGGGGTCGAGGTGGCGGGCGAGTTCGTGCCGGCCGACGCGGTGGTGATGAACGCCGATTTCGCCCATGCTGCGCCGAAGCTGATCCCCGATTCGGTGCGCCGCCGCCGCTGGTCGGACAAGCACATCGCCAAGGCGCGCTATTCCTGCTCCACCTTCATGCTGTATCTCGGCGTGGAGGGACGCTTTCCGCAGCTGGCGCACCACACGGTGCTGCTGGCCGGCGATTACCAGCGCAACCTGCGCGAGATCGAGACCGGGCTGCTGCCGGCCGAGCCCTCCTTCTACCTGCACAACCCGGTGGCCAACGATCCCTCCATGGCGCCGGAGGGGCACAGCAGCCTGTACCTGCTGGTCCCGGTGGCCAATCTGCGCGGCGTCACCGACTGGAGCCGGACCGCCCCGCTGTTCCGCGCCGAGGCGCTGCGCCGCCTTGCCTCGCTCGGCATCCCGGACATCGAGAGCCGCATCCGCTACGAGCGCATGGTGACCCCGGTGGACTGGCGGGACGAGTTCGCGGTCGGGTATGGTGCTACCTTCAACCTGTCGCACGACCTCGGGCAGATGCTGAACTTCCGGCCCGGCAACCGCTTCCGCGACACGGACGGGCTGTACCTGGTGGGCGGCGGCACGCATCCCGGCTCGGGCCTGCCGGTGATCTACGAGGGCGCGCGGATCAGCACCGACCTGCTGCTGCAGGATCTCGGCCTGCCGCGCAACGGCACGCGGCTGCCGGACCTGACCACGCCGGACGAGGCCGTGCCCGGATCGCTGGCGGAAAAGGAGAGCGTGGCATGAGTTCGTCGCATGTGGTGGTGATCGGCGGCGGCCTCGGCGGGCTGTCCGCGGCGGCGGTCGCTGCGGCGCGCGGCCACCGCGTCACGCTGTTCGACAAGAACGAATGGCTGGGCGGCAAGGCGGCGGTACTGAACCTTCCGTCCGGCGCCGGCGCCAACAGCGGCTTCCGCTTCGACATGGGGCCCACCATCCTGACCATGCCGCGCGTGCTGCGCCGCATCTTCGCCGAGGCGGGACGCGACCAGCAGGCCGAGCTGCCGCTGATCCGCCTCGACCCGCAATGGCGCTGTTTCTTCGAGGACGGCACGCGAATCGACCTCCAACAGGACGTGCCGGCCATGGCGGAGGCGATGAACCGCTTCGCCCCCGGCAATGGCGATGGCTACCGCCGGTTCCAGGACGTCGCGCACCACCTGCACGATGTGTCGGAGAAGTTTTTCTTCTGGAAGTCGGTGGAAGGCATCGCCGACACGCTGGACTTCAAGGCCAATTTCTCGCCCGACACCATGCGGGACGTGCTGGCGCTGCGCATGGGGCAGACCGTCGCCAAGGTGATCCGCGGCCATGTGCCGGATGCCCGGCTGGCGCAGATGCTGGACCACTACACCCAGTATGTCGGCTCCTCCCCTTATCTGGCGCCGGCGGTGCTGTGCGGCATCGGCGACATGCAGGCGGCGGAAGGCATCTGGTATCCGGAGGGCGGCACCCGCGCCGTGGCCGAGGGCCTGGCGAAGCTGGCCGCCGAGCTGGGCGCCGACCTGCGCCCCGGTGTGGAGGTGACCGGGATCGAGGTGGAGAACGGTGCTGTGCGCGGCGTCAGGGCGGGCCGGGAGCGCATCGCCTGCGACGCAGTGATCTCCAACATGGATGCGATCCGCACCTATGGCGAGCTGGTGGGCGGCGCGGCGGCGAAGAAGTACCCGCGCCGGAAATACGAGCCGGCCTGTTCCGGCGTGGTGCTCTATCTCGGGCTGAACCGCCGCTACGAGCACCTCGCGCATCACGACTTCGTCTTCTCCCGCGATGCGGAGGAAGAATTCGACGCCATCTACAAGAAGGGCATCCCCGCGCCCGATCCCACCGCCTATCTCGCCGCGCCTTCCGCCACCGACCCCAGCGTGGCGCCGGAAGGCGGGGAAGCGCTTTACGTGCTGGTCCACACGCCGCATCTGCGCCCCGGCCAGGACTGGTCGGCCATGCTGCCCGCCTATCGGCAGGTGATCCTGGACAAGCTGAAGCGCACCGCCGGCATGGAGGACATCGAGGACCGCATCGTGGTCGAGCGCGCCCTCACCCCGCAGGACATCCATGAGCGTTACCGCGTGCTGGACGGCGCCATCTACGGTCTGGCCAGCCACGGCCGGTGGACCGGTGCCTTCAAGCCGGGCAACCGCTCACGCGCGGTGAAGGGGCTGTACCTGGCCGGCGGGGCGGCGCATCCGGGGCCCGGCATGCCGATGGTGATGATGTCTGGCTGGATCGCCGCCGATTCGCTCGACCAGGATCTGGGCGGGCGCGGCATGGACGAGATGGCGCGCCGCGCCGGCGAGCGGGGGATGCCGCTGGCGGCGGAATGACCGGGCGATGCAGGCCGGCGGCCGGCATGGCCCGGCCACCCGCCCGGAGGCCGGGGCGCGGCTGATGGACCCGCTCGCCGCCTATTCGCCCCGCGCCCTTGCCTTCTATGATCTCATGTTCACCCGCTTCGCCCGCCGCCACATGCGGGCGCTGCGGGTGCCGCATTGGGGCCTGCCCCCGGAAACGGGCGACGCGCCGCTGGTGGTGTATGCCAGCCATCCCTCCTGGTGGGACGGCGTCGCCTTCATGTTGCTGTCGCGCCGCCTGTTCGGAGAGCGCCGCATGTTCATCCCGATGGAGGAAGCGGCGCTGGCCCGCTACCGCTTCATGCGGCGCATCGGCGTGTTCGGCGTGGAGCCGGCCAGCGCGCGCGGCGCGGTGGCGTTTCTGCGCACCGCGGGCCGGGTGCTGGCCCCGGAGCGCGACGACATGTTGTGGATGAACGCCCCCGGCCGCTTCGCCGACCCGCGCGAGCGCCCCGTGCCGATCGCCCCCGGCCTCGCCCGGCTGCCGGAACTGGCGCCGCACGCCACGTTCGTGCCGCTGGCCCTGGAATATCCCTTCTGGTCGGAACGCAAGGCGGAGATGCTGGCCGCCTTTGGCAACCCTTTGCCCGGCGCCGCTTTGCACGCCATGCCGCGCGAAGCGCGCGCCGAGGCATTGGCCACTGCCCTGGCCGGCACCATGGACTGCCTGGCCGGGGACGCGGTGGCGCGCGATCCGGCGCGGTTTCACGTCGTGGAGCAGGGAGGCGAAGGCATGGGCGGCATCTACGATCTCTGGCGGCGCGGCCGCGCGGCCCTGACCGGCCGGCGCTTCGACCCCCGGCACGAGTGGCGGCGATGAGCTGGCTGCCCTGGTTGTCGCTGGCGCTGGCCGCCTTTCCCTGGGCACTGGCCGGCCGCAACCTGTTCCGCCTGCCCCGCGCGCGCGGCGAGCCCTCGGCCCCGGTGCTGGTGTCGGTGCTGATCCCGGCGCGTGACGAGGCAGCGCAGATCGAGGGCTGCCTGCGCGCCGCCCTGTCCAGCCGCGGCGTCGCCATCGAGGTGGTGGTAATGGATGACGGATCGCGCGACAGCACCGCGGCCATCGTGCGGCGCGTCGCGGCGGAGGACCCGCGGGTGCGGCTGCTGGCCGCGCCGCCGCTGCCGCAGGGCTGGACCGGCAAGGTGCATGCCTGCGCTCGGCTGGCCGAGGCGGCACGCGGCACGCACCTGCTGTTCATCGATGCCGATGTGCGGCTGCGCCCGCAGGCCGCCGCCGCCATGGCGGCGCATGCCGAGGACCACGGCATCGCCCTGGTCAGCGGCGTGCCGCGGCAGGAGATGGGGGGCTTGGGCGAGGCGCTGACCGTGCCGATGATCAACCTGATGATGCTGGGCTACCTCCCCCAGGGCGGGCGTCGCGGCACGCGGCCTTCGCTCGCCGCGGCCTGCGGCCAGCTGGTGCTGGCGGAGACCACCGCCTATCGCGCCGCGGGCGGGCATGCGGCGGCCCCGGCCATCCTGCACGATGCCCTGTCGCTGGCCCGCCGCATGCGCGTCCATGGCTTCCGCACCGAGGTGGTGGATGGCAGCCGCCTTGCCGGCTGCCGCATGTACCGGCGCTTCGCCGAGGCCTGGAGCGGCTTCAGCAAGAACGCGCGGGAAGGCATGGCGACGCCGCTCGGGCTGCCGGTCTGGACGGTGCTGCTGGGCGGCGCGCACATCCTGCCCTGGCTGCTGCTGCCGCACCCGGCGGCGGTGCTGGCGCTCGCGCTGTCGCTCACCCTGCGCGGCCTGATCACCTGGCGCATGCGCGAGCCCTGGTGGAGTGTGCCGCTGCATCCCGTTGCGGTGGCCGTGGCGCTGGCCATCCAGTGGTCCGCGCTGCTCGGCGGCGGGCTGGGGCTGAAGCCCGAATGGAAGGGCCGCTCCTATGGCGGCCCGCCCGCCAACCCGGCATGACGCCGGCCGCGGCGCTGGCCGAGCTGCGCGCGGCCGGCCCGCCCCCTGCCATCGCGGAACGCCGTGCCGCGCTGAAGGCGCTGGCCGACGCGGTGATCCGCCGCGCCGATGATCTGGCCGCCGCCGCCGATACCGATTATGGCGGCCGCTCGGCGGTGGAGACCTGGATCGCGGACGTGTTGCTGGTGGCGCAGGCGGCCCGCCGGGCGCGGCGCTGGCTGCCCTGGTGGGCGCGGCGGCGCTGGATCCTGGCGCCGCTGGCCTTTCAGCCGTCGCTGGCCTGGGTGGAGCCGGTGCCCAAGGGCGTGGTGGGCGTGATGGCGCCGTGGAACTACCCGATCCAGCTTGCCCTCTGGCCGCTGGCGGAAGCGATCGCCGCGGGCAACCGCGTGGCGCTGAAGCCGAGCGAGCACACGCCGCGCACGGCGGCGCTGCTGGAGCAGATCCTGGCGGAAACCCTGCCCGCCCTGACGTGCGTGGTGCAGGGGGATGCCGGGGTGGCCGCCGCCTTCGCCGCGCTGCCCTGGGACCACCTAGTGTTCACCGGCGGCACCGAAACCGGCCGCGCGGTGATGCGCGCCGCCGCCGAGAACCTCACGCCGCTGACGCTGGAGCTGGGCGGCCGCTGCCCGGTGATCGTGCTGCCCGGTGCCGACCTGCGCCGCGCGACCCGCGCCATCCTGGCCGGCAAGGCGATGAATGCCGGACAGACCTGCGTGGCGCCCGATACCGTGCTGCTGCTCGGCCACAGCGAGGCGGCGTTCGATGCCGCCTGCCGCGAGGTGGCGGTGCCACTGGACAGCGCGGTGCTGCCGCGCCACCGGGCGCGGCAGGCAGCCCTGGCGGACGGGCGCGCGCCCTTGCCTGGCGGTATCACGCTGCTGCCGGATCATGGGGGGGAGGAGATCTTCGGCCCCGCCCTGGCGCTGCGCGAAGTGGCCTCGCTGGGGGAGGTGCTGGGCTGGCTGCAGGGCCAGCCGGCGCCGCTGGCGATCTACCTGTTTGGCGCCACGCGGGCGGAAGCCGCCGCCATCGCCGGCAACAGCCGCTCCGGCGCCATCGTCGAGGAGCGCTGCGTGGAGTATGCGGCCTTTCCGGCCCTGCCCTTCGGCGGCGTTGGCGCCTCCGGCTTCGGCCGCTATCATGGCCGCGCCGGGTTCGACAGCTTCAGCGACTGGCGCGCCCGGGTGCGGCACGGGCCTTTCGCCCTGTCGCGGCTGCTCGACCCGCCGCGGGATGAGCGCGCCCGCAAGCTGGCCAGGCGCCTGCTGCGCTGAGGCGGCGGCTCCCGGCCGCCGCCCGCGCCGGCTTCAGTCCTGATACCGGAAGCCGGGCAGGTCGCGTACCTGGTCGCGCGTCATGGCCAGGGTGACACGATCATTGTTGCTGGCGCTGGGCGTCAGCTGGGCCAGCGGCACCGCGACGTATTTCTCGGTGAAGCCGAGCCGGGACTCGATCTCGATCACCGCCAGGACCACCTGCTGCTGGGCGTTGAGGATCAGGTCCTCGACCTCGCCGATCTCCACATCGTCCGAGCTGTAGACGTCGCGGTCGAGCAGCATCTTGGCGCGGGTCTGGCCGGCCTCGATCTGGGTCGGCTGCGCGGCCGGGGCCTGGGCAGTGGCCGGCAGGGCGGCGAGGCCGAGGGACAGGGCTAGGCCGGCGGCCAGGATGGGGCGAAGCTTCATGAGGAGGATCCTGTTCAGTGGAGATCAGCCGGGCCCGCGACGGGCGGCGGCATGGAGGGACCGGGCGGCGACATCGGCGGCACCTCCGATGGCGGCGTGGTGGCCGGCTCCACCTCCGGCCCGCGCCCGGGAGCCGGGGTCTCCGGCGGCGGGGCGTCGGGCTGCGCCGGGGTGGGGCCCGGCGGCGGGTTCATCGGCGGCAGGCCCGGCAACTCTGGCGGCGGCCTGGTGTCAGGCTGCGTCTCGGGCTGGTCCGGCCCGTTGCAATGGCTGGCAGACATGGCGGCGAGCCTCCCTGTTGTGGCGTTCAACAGGGTCAACACGCGCGGGCCCGCGATGTTGCGGGGCCCGCGCCGCGTCGCTCAAGGCGCGACCGTGTCGTCCACCAGCTTGTCGATGGTGATCGGCAGCGCGCGCACGCGCTTGCCGGTGGCGTGGAAGATGGCATTCGCCACCGCCGCCGCGGTGCCGACGATGCCGATCTCGCCCAGGCCCTTGACGCCCAGCGGCGTCACCTCCGGGTCCGGCTCGTCCACGAAGATCACCTGGATGTCGTGGATATCGGCGTTCACCGGCACGTGGTATTCGGCGTAGTTGTGGTTCATGAACCGGCCATAGCGGTGGTCGGTCATCGACTCCTCGTGCAGCGCCATGCTGATGCCCATCACCACGCCGCCCAGGATCTGGCTGCGCGCCGTTTTCGGATTGATGATGCGCCCGGCGGCGACGGCGTTGACCACGCGGGTGACGCGCACCACGCCGAGTTCCTCGTCGACCCGCACCTCGACGAAGATGGCGCTGTGCGTGTTCCGCGATTTGCGCATCTGGCTGATCATGCCGCTGATGCCGGCGCTGGCGGTTTCCTCCACGGCGATCACGTCGGTACCGGAGGCCCGCATCACCTCGGTGATGGCGACGCCGCGCGCCGGATCGTCGCGCAGCGCGATGCGGCCGCCGCTGAACCGCACCGCCTCCATGGAGGCGCCGGCCAGCGGGCTGTTCTGCATCTTCGCCGCCGCCGACAGCAGCTTCTCCGCCACCGAGCGGCAGGCCAGCTGCACCGCCGCGCCGACCGAGGCGGCCATCCAGGAGCCGCCTTCCACCGGGGCCTTCGGCAGGCTGGAATCGCCGAGCCGAACGGCGATCTGCTCCACCGGCAGGCCCAGCGTGTCGGCCGCAGCCTGGGTCATCACCGTGTAGGTGCCGGTGCCGATATCGGAGGCGGCGCTGGCCACCTCCAGATGCCCATTCGCCGAGAGCCTGGCGCTGGCCGATGTCTTGGAGAACATCGCGTCCCACATGCCGGTGGCGACGCCCCATCCGACCAGCTCGCGGCCTTCCTTCATGGAGCGCGGCGCCTGGCTGCGGCGGCTCCAGCCGAAGGCCTCGGCACCTTCCGCATAGGCTTCGCGCAGCGCCTTGCTGGTGAACGGCGTGCCGTTCATCTGGTCGGTCTCGGAATAGTTCTTCAGCCGGAACTCCAGCGGATCGATGCCGGCCGCGTAAGCCAGCTCGTCCACCGCCATCTCGAAGAAGGTCATGCCGGTGGCGGCGCCCGGCGCGCGCATGTCGGTCGAGGTCGCCGTGTCCACCGGGGCGATGGCGTACTCGCCCGCGGCATTCTCGCAGGCGTAGTTCATCATGCCCCAGATCACCACATCCTCCATGTTGTTCTCGTAGCGCGAGGTGGAGGTGGTGGCGGAGTTGCGGATGGCCGTCATGGTGCCATCCCGCTCGGCGCCCAGCTGCACGCTCTGCAGCGCTTCGGGCCGGTGGCCATGGGTGAACATCTGCTGCCGCGTCATCACCACGCGCACGGAGCGCTGCAGCATGCGCGCGGCCATGACCGCGAGATACACCTGGTATTGCGGCCGGAGGCCCGAGCCGAAGGCGCCACCGACAAAGGGGTTCATCACCCGGATGGTGCTGGCCGACATGCCGAACACGCCCGCGAGGTAGTCGCGCACGTTCTGCGGACCCTGCGTCTTGTCGAACACCGTTAGGCTGCCATCGCCTTCCCACACCACGGTGGAGGCGTGCATCTCCATCGGATTGTGATGCTCGGTGGCCAGGTGGTACTCGGCCGACACCTTCACCGGCGCGGCGGCGAAGGCGGCGTCGGCATCGCCGCGATTCTTCGGCGGGTGGTAGGTGTCGCGCTTCTTGGACGGCATGAAACGCTCGGCCTGGGCCTTGTGGAAATCGGTGTTGTGCGGCTCCACCTCATAGGAAGCGCGCACCAGCGAGGCGGCATAGCGCGCCACCTCAAAGCTTTCCGCGATCACCAGCGCGATGGGCTGGCCGCTGAACAGGATCTTATCGTCATAGAGCGCCTTGAAGGGCGATCCCGGCGGCGCGACCATGTCCTTGTGGCTGCGGTCGAACCAGGCGACATGCGGGCGGTTCTTGTGCGACAGCACCTCGACCACGCCGGGCACGGCGCGCGCCTCGGAATCCTCCAGCGTGACGATGCGGCCCTTCGGGATGGCACCGGAGACGATGACGCCGTGGAGCAGGCCGGGCACCGGATGCTCGGCGGCGTAGCGGGCCCGGCCGGTCACCTTCTGCAAGCCGTCGACGCGGTTGATGGCGCTGCCGATCCCGACATTCTGCAGGACATTCATGATGCGGCCCCCCCTCAGGCGATGCGCTTATCGGTCTGCGACTGCGGCGTGCCGGCGGCGGCCTGCCGCAGCGCCCGCCGGATGGCACGCCGCGCCAGCCCGATCTTGAAGTCGTTGTGGCCCTGGCCCTGCGCGCCCCGCAGCAGCAGCTCGGCGGCACGATCGAAATTTTCCGCCGAGGCGGGCTGGCCCGCTAGCGCCTGCTCGGCCGCCGGCACGCGCCACGGCTTGTGCGCCACGCCGCCGAGCGCGATGCGCGCCTCGGCGATGCGGTCGCCCTCCATGCGCAGCGCCACCGCCACCGATACCAGGGCGAAGGCGTAGGACAGCCGGTCGCGCAGCTTCAGATAGGTGTGGTGGGCCGAGAAATCCTCGTCCGGCAGGTCGATGGCGGTGACCAGCTCGCCCGTGCGCAGCGTGTTGTCGTGCTGCGGAGCGTCGCCCGGCAGGCGGTGGTAATCGGCGAAGGCGATCTCGCGCTCGCCGTCCGGCCCGGTCACGCGCACCGTGGCGTTCAACGCCGCCAGCGCCACACACATGTCGGAAGGATTCGTCGCGATGCAGGACGGGCTGGCGCCCAGGATGGCATGGATGCGGTTCACCCCGCCGATCGCGCCGCAGCCGGTGCCCGGGTTGCGTTTGTTGCAGGGCGTGGCGGTGTCGTAGAAATAATAACAGCGGGTGCGCTGGTTGAGGTTGCCGCCATTGGTCGCGGCGTTGCGCAGCTGCGGGCTGGCGCCGGCCAGGATGGCGCAGGCCAGCAGCGGATAACGCTCCGCCACGCGTCGGTCATAGGCCGTGTCGGCGTTGCTGACCAGAGCGCCGAGGCGCAGCCCGCCGCCGGGCCGCTCCTCGATGCCGGCGAGGCCGACGCGGTTGATGTCCACCAGCGCGGAGGGGCGCTCCACATTCTCCTTCATCAGATCGATGAGGTTGGTGCCGCCGGCCAGGAAGCGCGTGTCGGCGCCGCCGCCGGCCCGCACCGCCTCGGGCACGCTGTTGGCGCGGGTGAAGCTGAAGCGGTTCATTCGGCGGCCTCCTTGATCTGGCCACGCGATTCCAGCACCTGCATCACCGCGTCGACGATGTTGGTGTAGGCGCCGCAGCGGCACAGATTGCCGCTCATCATCTCCCGCACCTCGTCGCGCGTGCGGGCCCGGCCCTCGTTCAGCAGCCCCTTGGCCGAGCAGATCTGCCCCGGGGTGCAATAGCCGCATTGAAAGGCGTCATGGTCCATGAAGGCCTGCTGCAGCGGGTCCAGACGGTCGCCTTCCGCCAAGCCCTCGATGGTGGTGATGCTGGCGCCATCCAGCGACACGGCAAGCTTCAGGCAGGAATTCATGCGCCGGCCATCCACGAGAACGGTGCAGGCGCCACATTGCCCGTGATCGCAGCCCTTCTTGCTACCGGTCAGGTCCTCCCGCTCGCGCAGCAGGTCCAGCAGCGTGACCCAGGGTTCGACGGAAAGCCGCCGCTCATGGCCATTGATGGTCAAGGTGATGGGCATCGCCGCGAAAGCGATGGAGATGGGCGCGACGTCGGACATGACGTGCCTCCTGCAAGGGGTGGCATTCGGCCCGGTAAACGCCGTGTCCTGACTGGAGGTTTAGGATAAGTTATTGATAATGATAATAACTCTCAACTGGTGGCGCAGAGCGGCCCGTTCGCCGCCGCCGCGTTGCGCCATTTCGGCATAATTCATGTATAAGACATCAGCCATGCGTTGTGCCGTGCTGCATGTGCAAATTCAGCAACGCTTCGTTCATGGATGCTCCCTATATTCCGGTGGCTGCCGCAGCATCGCGGCGCTCGAAAGGATCAAGGGGTTTACCCATGTCCGCTTTTCTGTTCGTCACTGTTGTTGCCGCCCTTGTTGGGGGTGGACTGTTTGCCCGCTCGATGATCGAGCGTGACCTGCCGGTGAGCCTGCGCGCGCTGCACGCCGCCGACTGAACCGGACCGACCGGGTGGGGCGCCTGCTGCGCCCCCTTCGGTTGCTGTTCGGAAACTTGGTGCGGGCGGCGGGAGTCGAACCCGCATGTCATTGAATGACCAGGGTTTTTAAGACCCATGCGTCTACCATTCCGCCACGCCCGCAGCGGAAGCCGGGTCTTCCTATCGCATTCCCACGCTTCTTCGAAGCCGTGTTGCGCCGCGATGATCGCTGCCCCGGAGTATCGCCTCAGACCTGCTTTGCCAAGCGGCCTTTAGCACGTTCTGGTTAAGAGGGTGCACCTCAGCGCACCGCCCTTCGCGTTCCTCCCTGCTGCCAGCCGCCGCCCAGCACCTTGTACAGCGTCACCAGATTCGCCAGCCGCGCCTGGCGCAGCGTGATCAGGTTCTGCTGTGCGCCATACAGGTCGCGCTGCGACACCAGCGTGGTCAGGAAATTGTCCACGCCGCTGCGGAAGCGCAGCTCCGACAGGCGGTAGCTCTCGGCGAAGGCGCGGGTCAGGCCCTGCTGCGCGCGCAGCTGGCTGTCATAGGTGCCGCGGGCGGCCAGTGCATCGGCCGTCTCGCGAAAGGCGGTCTGGATCGCCTTCTCGTAATTCGCGACCTCCACCTGCTTCTGCAGCCTGGCATAGTCGAGGTTGGCGCGGTTGATGCCGCCGGTGAAGATCGGGATGTCGATCTGCGGCAGAAAGCTCCAGGCACCGGATTGCGGCTGAAACAGGCGCGACAGCGCCGCGCCGCTGGTGCCGTACTGGCCGGTGATGGTGACAGAGGGAAAGAACGCGGCCCGCGCCGCGCCGATGCTGGCATTGGCGGCCAGCAGCGACCGCTCGGCCGCCAGCACGTCCGGCCGGCGCAGCAGTACCTCGGAGGACAGGCCGGCCGGCACCTCGGCCAGCAGCAGCGGCGAGTCGAGGCCCCTCTCGGCCACCGGCAAGGCAGGCGGCAGGGGCTGGCCGATCAGCTCGGCCAGCGCGTTCTCGTCCTGCGCCAGTTGGCGGGTGTAGAGGGACAGGTTGGCGCGCGCCGTTTCCACCGCCGTTTGCGCCTGCTGCAGCGTCAGCGCCGTTTCAGTGCCGCCGGTGGCTGCCGCGCGGGTCAGCCGCAGCGAGGTTTCCTGGCTTTCCAGCGTACGGCGCGTCAGTTGCAGCAATTCGCGGTCGGCAAGCACCGCCAGGTAGCCCTGCGCCACCGAGGCCACCAGGCTGATCTGCGCCGCGCGCCGGGTTTCCTCCAGCGCCAGATAGCTTTCGAAGGCGCTGCGGCTGAGCGAGCGCAGGCGGCCGAACAGGTCCACCTCATAGGCGGTCAACCCCACCCCGGCGCTCCAGGTGCGGGAGGTGATGGGCTGGGTGCGGTTGCCGCCGGCATTGGTCAGGTCGGCCGGGATCTGCTGGTAGTTGGCCGAGCCGCTGGCACCAATGTCCGGATAAAGGGTGCCGTGCTGGACGCGGAACTGCGCTTCCGCCGCGGCCACGTTCAGCGTCGCCACGCGCAGGTCGCGGTTGTTGTTCAGCGCGATGCCGATCAATTGCCGCAGGCCGGGATCGAGGAAAAAGGCATCCCAGGCGATGGCGTCCGCGGTGGGCTGGCCGGGCGCCGTGGCGGACACGGCGCGGTATGCCTCGCCCTGCGGCCAGGCGGCCGGGATCGGCGCGGCCGGGCGCTCGTAATCCGGGATCAGCGAGCAGCCGCCGAGCAGTGCGGCGCCGAAGGCCAGCGGAGCGAGCCGGGGGAGGAAGCGGGGAATGGTCGGGATCATGGCTCTCAATCCCCCGCGCCCGCCGGGGCCGGGGCCTCCTGGCGTTGCTCCTCGGCCGCCTGCCGCTCGGAAGCGCGCCGGGTGCGGAACAGCTTCAGCACCACCACGAAGAACAGCGGCACAAAGAACACTGCCAGCACCGTGCCGGCCACCACGCCGCCGATGATGCCGGTGCCGATGGCCACGCGGCCACCGGCGCCGGCACCGGTGGCGATGGCCAGCGGCACCACGCCGAGGGTGAAGGCCAGGGAGGTCATCAGGATCGGCCGCAGCCGCTCCTTCGCAGCGTGCAGGGCGGAGTCCACCAGGCTCTCGCCGGCCTCGAAGTGTTCCTTGGCGAACTCCACGATCAGGATGGCGTTCTTGGCCGACAGGCCGACGGTGGTGAGCAGGCCGACCTGGAAGTAGACGTCGTTCTCCAGCCCGCGCAGCAGCGTCGCCGCCACCGCGCCGAACACGCCGAGCGGCACCACCAGCATCACCGAGATCGGGATCGCCCAGCTCTCGTACAGGGCGGCGAGGCAGAGAAACACCACGATCAGCGAGATGGCATAAAGCGGTGCCGCCTGGGAGCCGGAAGCGCGCTCCTCATAGGACAGGCCGCTCCATTCCACGCCGAAGCCGGCGGGCAGCTCGGCGGCCAGGCGCTCCATCTCGTCCATGGCGGCGCCGGTGCTCTGGCCGGGGGCCGCGTCGCCGGTCAGCTCCACCGCGTTGATGCCGTTGAAGCGGGTGAGGCCGGGGGAGCCGGTTTCCCAGCTTGCCGAAGCAAAGGCGCTGAACGGCACCATCGTCCCCGAGGCGTTGCGCACGTACCACTGGCCGATATCCTCGGGCAGCATGCGGAACTCGGCGGCCCCCTGGAGGTAGACGCGCTTGACGCGGCCGCGGTCCAGGAAGTCTCCGGCATAGGAGGAGCCGAAGGCGGCGGACAGGGTGTTGTTGATGTCGCCCACCGCGAGGCCGAGCGCGCTGGCCTTTTCCCAGTCGATGCTGAGCTTGTACTGCGCCTCGTCCGGCTGGCTGCCGGGGCGGAGGCCGACCACCAGCGGGCTCTTGGAGGCGGCGGCCAGGATCTGGTCGCGCGCCTGCTTCAGCGCCGCCTGGCCATTGGCGCCGCGGTCCACCAGCTGCATCTCGAACCCGGTGGCGTTGCCGAGTTCCGGCACCGCCGGTGGCGCGAAGGCGAAGACCTGCGCGTCCTTGTAGGTGGCGAAGTGCCGCATGATGCGGCCGGCCACGGCACCCACCGCCTGGTCCGGGTTCTCGCGTTCCTCCCAGTTCCTCAGCCGCAGAAAGGCCATGCCGGCATTCTGGCCGCGGCCCGAGAAGGAGAAGCCGTTGATGGCCATGAGGCCCTCGACATTCTCCTTCTCCTGCTCCAGCGCGTAGCGGGTGATGGCGTCCAGCGCCTGCTGGGTGCGCACCGTGGTGGCGCCCGGCGGGGCCGAGACCTGCACCATCAGCACGCCCTGGTCCTCGTTCGGCAAGAAGGAGGAGGGCAGCCGCACATACATCACGCCGAACGCGGCGGCCACGGCGAGGTAGACCAGCAGCATGCGCCAGGGCCGCGCCACCACGCGCCGCACGCCGCCGACATAGCCGCGCGTGGTGCGGTCGAAGCCGCGGTTGAACCAGCCGAAGACGCCGGGCTTCTGCGCGCCGTGGTGCTTCGGCCGCCGCAGCAGCGTGGCGCACAAGGCCGGTGTGAAAATGATCGCCACCCCCACCGAGAGCGTCATGGCCGTGATGATGGTGAGCGAGAATTGCCGGTAGATGACGCCTGCCGAGCCGGCGAAGAAGAACATCGGAAAGAACACCGCCGACAGCACCAGGCCGATGCCGACCAGCGCGCCGGAGATCTGGTCCATCGATTTGCGCGTGGCCTGGAGCGGCGACAGGTGCTCCTGCTCCATCACGCGCTCGACATTCTCCACCACCACGATGGCGTCGTCGACCAGCAGGCCGATGGCCAGCACCATGGCGAACATGGTCAGGGTGTTGATTGAATATCCGGCCAGGGCCAGCACCGCGAAGGTGCCGAGCAGCACCACCGGGATGGCCAGCGTCGGGATCAGCGTCGCGCGCCAGTTCTGCAGAAACACGAACATCACCACGAAGACCAGCACCATGGCCTCGATCAGCGCCTTGACCACCTCGTGGATCGAGATCTCCACGAAGGGCGTGGTGTCGTAGGGCACCACCATCTCGATGTTGGCCGGAAAGGAACCGCCGATATCGGCCAGGGTCTGCCGCACCGCCTCGGCCGTGGACACGGCATTGGCGCCGGCGGCGAGCTGCACGCCGATCGCGGCCGAAGGCCGGCCATTGTACTGGCTGCTGACCGAGAAGCTCTGCGCGCCCAGCTCCACCCTGGCCACGTCGCGCAGCCGCACCTGCGACCCGTCGGCGTTCACCCGCAGCAGGATGTTGCCGAACTGCTCCGGCGTGTTGAGGTAGGACGGGCCGATCAGCGTGGCGTTCAGCATCTGCCCCGGCACCGCCGGCCGCGCGCCGATCTCGCCCGACGCCACCTGCACGTTCTGCGCCGAGATCGCCGCCGTGACGTCGGACGGCATCATGTTGAACGCGTTCAGCCGGTTCGGGTCGAGCCAGATGCGCATCGCGTATTGTGAGCCGAACAGGTTGTAGTCGCCGACGCCCAGTGTCCGCGTCAGCGGATCCTGCACGTTGGTGGCGATGAAGTCGGCCAAGTCGGCGCTGTTCATCGATCCATCCTTGGAGATGAAGCCGATGATCATCAGGTAGGCCGAGGAGGATTTGGCGACGCGGATGCCCTGCTGCCGCACCGTCTCCGGCAGGCGGGTCTCGGCCAGGGACAGCTTGTTCTGCACCTGCACCTGCGCCGTGTCGGCGTTGGTGCCCTGGGCAAAGGTCAGCTCCACATTGGCGCTGCCGTCGCGGTTGGAGGTGGAGGTGAAGTAGCGCAGGCCGTCGAGGCCGGTCATCTGCTGCTCGATCACCTGCACCACAGTGTTCTGCACCGTCTCGGCGGACGCGCCCGGATAGGTCAGGGAGATGCGGATCGAGGGCGGGGCGATGGTCGGGTATTGCGAGATCGGTAGGCTGCGCAGGCAGATCAGGCCCACCAGCATCACGGCCAGCGCCAGCACCCAGGCAAAGACCGGGCGGTCGATGAAGAAACGTGCCATGGCGCGCTCAGCCCCGGGTTTGCGGCTGGCCGTCGGGCTGCGGCCCGCGCAGCGCCTCGGCCGTGGTTTCGGTGACCTGCGGCTTGGCGCCGGCCTGCACGCGCTGCCCGCCTTCCACGATCACCTTGTCGCCGGCCTGCAGCCCGCCCCGGGCCAGCCAGTCGGTGCCGATGGCGCGCGTCGCGTCGATGGTGCGCTCCGCCACCGTGCCGTCCGGCTGCACCACCTTGACCACCGCCTCGCCACGCGGGTTGCGGGTCACGGCGCGCTGCGGCACCAGCAGGGCCTCCGGCGTGATGCCTTCCTCCACCTTCTGCCGGACAAACAGGCCCGGCATCAGCATTCCGTCCGGATTGGGGAATTCGGCGCGCAGGATCACCGAGCCGGTGCTCTGGTCCACCGTGACCTCCGACACCTGCAGCTTGCCGGGGTGGTCGTATTCGGTGCCGTCCTCCAGCATCAGCCGCACCTCGGCCGTGCCTTCATCGGCCTGGCGCAGGCGGCCCGCCGCCATCTCGCGCCGCAGCCGCAGCAGCGTTCCCGCCGGCTGCGTCACATCGACGTAGATCGGATCGAGCTGAGTCACCGTCAGCAGGGAATCGGTCTGGTCGGCGGTGACCAGCGCGCCCACCGTCAGCCTGGCGCGGCTGGTGCGCCCGGTGATGGGCGAGTTGATGGTGGTGTAGCCGAGATTGATCCGGGCCGTCTCCACCGCCGCGCGGGCTGAGGCGACATCGGCCTCCGCCTGCTTCTGCGTGGCCACGGCGGTTTCGTAATCCAGCCGGCTGACGGCATTCTGCGCCACCAGCGGGCGGTAACGCGTGGCGGTGACACGGGCGGCGCCAAGCGTCGCCTCGGCCCGCGACAGGTTGGCCTGGGCGCTGGCCAGGTTCGCCCGATACGGGGCGGGGTCGATCTGGAACAGCTTCTGCCCGGCCTGCACCGTCCCGCCCTCGCGGAACAGCCGCTCGCGCAGCACGCCACCGACCTGCGGCCGCACCTCGGCGGTCTGGTAGGCGACGACCCGGCCCGGCAGGGTGGTGTAGACGCTGACCGGGCGCGGCTGAACCGACAGCACGGTCACCGCCGGGGGCGCGCCCTGCCCGCCTCCGCCGGCTTGCTGCTCCGTCGCCGGCTCGTCGCAGGACACCAGCAGAGCCAGCGAGGCCAGCATCATCGGAAAGAAAGCCGCGGCGCCGACGCCCTGACGGCGCGGCCTGTCGCTGGCGGGCCGGGCGGGGATCGACGGTTCGGCCATGCGATGGGGCTCCTGCGGCACAAAGGGGCGAGGCGGCTGGAAACTCGTTAGTATCCGATCTATTGTCAAGCGACACTTCGCCGGTCCAGGGGCCAACAAATGGTACAAAAGGTGACTGAGGATCTGGCCGAGGCCGACAGGGCTTGCGAGCCCGCGGCGCTGGAGCGGATCTGCGCCGCTGCCGAGGCCGAGTTCCGCGAGCACGGCTTCCACGCCACCACCATGGACGCCGTGGCCCGTGCCGCAGGTTGTTCCAAGAAGACGATCTACAAGCTCTTCCTGTCCAAGGAGGCACTGTTTTTCCGCCTGCTGGACCGCGTCAAGGCGCGGGCGCAGCAGATCGAGGTACGGCAGGACCTGTCGCCGCAGGCGGCGCTGGAGGATTTCCTGTGGCGCATGGGATTGCTGCTTCTCGGCGAGGAAGCGGTCAGCACCCTGCGCATGGTGCTGGGCGAGTACAGCCTCAGCCCATCCCTGCTGGAGGCAGCGGAACAGCATTTCGGCGGCGGCATCCTGGCCCTGGACAGCTATCTGGCCCGGCTGGATGCGGAAGGGCGGCACCGGTTCGCGCCGCTCGACGAGTCGGCCCGGATGCTGATGGGCATGGCGTTCGGCGCCTTCCACCATGAACGGCTGATGGGATTGCTGCCCCACCTGCCGGAAGCGGCGCTGCGGGCCCGCATCCGCCGCTCGGTGGAGATCTTCCTGGCCGGCTCCCGCCGCGACGGCGGTGCGCCGGCGTGAGCAAGGGGGCTACACCCGACCTCGCGGGCCGGGCTACCCTCCGGGGCGGGGAAATGCTGGCAGCGGCCGATCGGTCCGCCACGGGGCGGCAGAAAGGAAACGCGATGCTTTGCAGCAAGCGGTCGAACGGCCGATGATGAACCTGATGACCAGCCTGATCGGCCTGGGCAGCCACCTGGCCGGCTGGCGGCACCCGGATGCCTGGTCCGGCACGGTGATGAATTTCGGCCACGCCCTGCGGATCGCGCAGCTGGCTGAACGCGGCAAGTTCGACCTGCTGTTCCTGGCCGACGGCAACGCGGTGCGGCAGATGGACAACCCGGTGCTGTTCAGCGCTCCGGCCCGGTCCGACCGCCCGGCGACCTTCGAGCCGCTGACGCTGCTGGCCGCCCTGTCGCAGCACACACGGCATGTCGGGTTGTTCGCCACCGCCACCACCACCTATGACGAGCCCTACCTGCTGGCCCGGCGCTTCGCCTCGCTCGACCACCTGAGCGGCGGCCGGGCCTGCTGGAACGTGGTCACCGGCTCCTATGCCGGCGACTCGGTGAATTTCGGCCGCGTCACGCATGTGCCGCGCGAGGAGCGCTACGAGCGCGCTCGCGAATTCATCCAGGTCTGCAAGGGATTGTGGGATAGCTGGGCGGAGGATGCCTTTCCCGAGGACAAGGCGAGCGGCCGCTTCCTCGATCCCGCCAAGGTCCAGCGGCTGGACCATGTGGGCAAGCACTTCTCGGTGCAGGGGCCGCTCAACGTGGCGCGGCCGGTTCAGGGCTACCCGCTGATCTTCACCGCCGGCCAGTCCGAGCCGGGCCGCGAGCTGGCGGCCGAATTCGCCGAGGGGCTGTTCTCGGTGGTGACCGAGAAGGCGGAAAGCATCGCCTTCTGCGCCGACGTGAAGAGCCGCATGGCGAAATACGGCCGCACCCCGGACCAGCTGCGCATCCTGCCGGCCTGCACCATGTATGTCGGTCGTTCCGAGGCCGAGGCGGATGATCTGTATGGGGAATTGCAGGAGCTGATCACGCCGGAACTCGGCGTCGAGTACTTGTCCCGGATCTGCCAGTTCGACCTGCGCGGCCTGCCGCTGGACGGCCCGCTGCCGGAGATTTCCGGCGAGGTGGACGGCGCCGTGTCCTATCGCGACGCCACCGTGGCGATGGCGAAGCGCGAGAACCTGTCCATCCGCCAGACCTACCAGCGCGTGGTGCCGACTCTTGGCCACATGGCGTTCAAGGGCGATCCGGTGCAGATCGCCGACCAGATGGAGGATTGGTACCGCTCCGGCGCCTGCGACGGCTTCAACCTGGACATGCCGGTGCAGCCGCGCAGCCTGGAAACCTTTGTGGAGCTGGTGGTGCCGGAATTGCAGCGGCGCGGCATCTTCCGCACCGAGTATCCCGGCGGCACCCTGCGCGACACCATGGGCCTGAAACGCCCGGAACGGGTGGTGCGGCGCAGCGCCGGCGGGGGCTTGCCTTCGGGCGATCCCCTGACACATTCCGCGTGATGTCCGCCTCCGCCCGCCCGACGCTCCGCTGCGACAACGCCGGCACGGTTCATGACGCCGGCCGGGCGGGGGGGGCCATTCCGCGCGAATGCGATGATTGCGGCCTGCTGTTGAGCATGCCGCGCGAGGCTGTGGGGATTGATTCCCGCTGCCCGCGCTGCAACGCCGCGCTGCGCCAGCACCATGCCAGCCCGCTCGACGCGCCCTTCGCCCTGGCCATCGCCAGCCTGATGCTGTGCGTGATCACGCTCACCATGCCGTTTCTGACGTTGCGCCTGCTGGGGCAGGTGCGCGGCAGCCGCGTCGAATCGGGCGCCGCCGCCTTTGTCGAGGACGGGTTGTGGCTGCTGGCGGTGATCGTGGTGGTGACGCTGGTGCTGGTGCCGCTCGCCCGGCTGCTGTTGCGCCTCACCGTGCTGGGCGGGCTGCGGCTGCGCCGGCCGCCGCCCTGGCTCGGCCTGCCGTTGCGCTGGCACGAGCATCTGGGCGCCTGGGGGATGCTGGAAGTGTTTCTGTTCGGCGCGCTGGTTTCCTACACGCGGCTGGTCGATCTGGCGGAGGTGGAGCTGGGCCCGGCGGTGTACGGCCTCGGCGCCGTGGTGCTGGCCCTGGTCGCCGCTGACGCCGCCTTCGAGCCGCAGGCCGCCTGGGACGCGCTGGAAGCGCGCGGGATCGCGGCCCGGACGCCCCCTTACCCGGCGCGGGGCGGGCGGATGCTGTCCTGCCATTGCTGCCGCAAGGTGACGCGGGCCGCGGAAGGCACCGCCTGCCCGCGCTGCGGCACTGCCCTGCACCATCGCAAGCGCAACAGCGTGTCACGCAGCTGGGCCCTGGTGACCGCTGCGGCGGTCCTTTACGTGCCGGCCAATTATTATCCGGTGATGACCATCGTCACCCTCGGCCAGGGCGGCCCGCACACCATCATGGGCGGCGTGGTGGAGTTCATCCACAGCGGTTTCTGGCCACTGGCGGTGATCGTCTTCCTGGCCTCGGTCGCGGTGCCGATGCTGAAACTCGTCGGCTTGTCGGTGATGTTGCTGTCGGTGCAGCGCCGCTCCCGCCTGCACCTGTACCGCAAGACGCAGCTCTACCGCGTGGTGGAGGCGCTGGGGCGCTGGTCGATGATCGACGTCTTTGTTGTCTCCGTGCTGATCGCCCTGGTGCGCTTCGGCGCCGTCGCCTCGATCCATGCCGAGCTCGGCGCCGCCTGCTTCGGCGCCGTGGTGATCCTGACCATGGTGGCCGCCGAAACCTTTGATCCCCGCCTGATGTGGGATGCGGCCGGCGCCAATGACCGGAAAGAATCCGACCGCCCATGAGTGACACGCCGCCCCGCCTCCCGCCTGAGCGCCTGGCGCCGGAGCTTGCCGAAGCGCGGCCGCAGCGGCGCCGCTTCTCGCTGATCTGGCTGATCCCGCTGGCGGCGCTGATGGTCACGGGCTACCTGGCCTATACCACCATCAGCAGCCGCGGCCCGCTGATCACGGTGCACTTCAACAGCGCCGACGGGCTGGCCGCCGGGCAGACCCAGGTGCGCTACAAATCCGTCGCCATCGGCACGGTGGAAGCCATCGCGCTGGCGGATGACCTGTCATCCGTCACCGCCCGCATCCGCATGACGCCCGATGTCGAGGCGCGGCTCACCGAGGCGGCGCGCTTCTGGGTGGTGCGGCCGCGGCTCACCGCCGGCAACGTGTCCGGCCTGGAAACCATCGTGTCCGGCGCCTATATCGAGTTCGACCCCGGGCCGGAGGATGGCGAGGCGCGCCGCGAATACCGTGGCCTGGAGGACCCGCCCGGCATCCGCTCGGACGAGCCGGGACGCATCTTCACGCTGAAGACCTATCGCCTCGGCTCGCTGAACCGCGGTTCCCCGGTGTTCTTCCGCGACGTGCAGGTGGGCGAGGTGCTGAGCTTCGACCAGCCCGGTCTCGACGGCACCGTGGCGGTGCGCGCCTTTATCCGCTCCCCCTACGAAGCCTATGTGCGGGAAGGCTCGCGGTTCTGGAACAGTTCCGGCGTCCGGCTCGGCTTCGGCCCGGACGGGCTGAGCGTGGAGCTGGAAAGCCTGCGCGCCGTGCTGACCGGCGGCATCGCCTTCGACACGCCGCCGCGCGACCGGGACGCGCCGCCGGCGCCGGACAACGCGCAGTTCACGCTGTATGGCAGCGCCGAGGCCGCGCTCGCCGCCACCTCGGAGAACCGGCTGGAGTTCCTGGTCTACCTCGAAGGCTCGGTGCGCGGGCTGACGCCGCGCTCCCCGGTGGAGATGCGCGGCATCCGCATCGGCAGCGTCACCAACATCGACCTGTCCTACGACCAGACGGAGAACCGCTTCAGCGTGCCGGTGCGCATCGCGGTGGAGCCCGACCGCATCGCCTTTCCTAACGGCCGCCCGCAATGGGAGGTGCGGCAGGCCATGGAGCGCTTCGTGGCGGAAGGCATGCGCGCCCAGCTCGCCAGTGGCAACTTGCTGACCGGGCAGAAGGTGGTGACGCTGGATTTCGTGCCCGACGCCCCACCCGCCACGGTGCGGCAGGAAGGCGATCTGCTGGTGATCCCGAGCCTCGGCGGCGGCGGCGACGACCTGATGGGCGCGGTGGGCGCCATCGCCGGCAAGCTGGAGAACTTCCCGCTCGACCAGATCGGCCAGAACCTGTCCGGGGTATTGGCCGCGGTGAACGGCCTGGTGGGTGGGCCGGAGCTGAAAGCCTCGCTGTCCAGCCTGACCGCCATCCTGGGCGACGCGCAGAGGCTGGTGCGCCGCACCGATAACGGTCTGGCGCCGCTGCTGCGCCGCCTGCCATCCATGGCGGACAACCTGGACCAGACCCTGGCCCGGGCCAATGCCGCGGTGACCTCGGTGGAGCGCGGCTATGGCACCAACTCGGCCTTCAACCGGGAATTGGCACGACTGCTGCAACAGGCAACCGACGCCGCGCGTTCCGTGCGTCTGCTCGCCGATTACCTGGAACGCCACCCCGAGGCCTTGCTGCGGGGCCGCACGGAGTGACGTCCCCCATGCTACGCCGCCGCGCCCTTCTTGCTCTGCCGGTCCTGCTGCCCGCCTGCGCCTCGCCCGAGCCGGAATATTTCCGCCTTTCCGCGGTGCCCGGCGCCACGCGGCGCAGCCGCCGCCGCGTGGTCGAGCTGCGCTCGGTCGGCCTGCCCCGCTATCTCGACCGTGCCGAAATCCTGCGGGCCGCGGGCCCCAACCGGCTCGACCTGCTGTCCGGCGACCGGTGGGGCGAGCCGCTGGCCGAGATGATCGGCCGCGTGCTGGGGCAGGATCTGACCCAGCGCCTGCCCGGCAGCACGGTGTTCAGCACCGGCGGCGCCTTGTCCATTGACAGCGACGCCGTGGCGGAGGTCGAGATCCAGCGCTTCGAGCAGGAGGAAGGCGGGCCGGTGCTGCTGCTGGCGCAGCTGGCGGTGCAGGCGGTGCCGCGGGGCCGCCGCACGGCGCGCATGGTGCGCATCCAGGCGCCGGTGGAGGGCACCGGCACCGCCGCCCTGGTGGCGGCGATGAGCCGGGCGCTGGGCCAGCTGGCCGACGCGCTGGCGGAAAGGCTCGCAGCCGCCTGACGCGTCGCCCCGCGCCGGGTCAGCGGGCGCGCAGCCCCGCCACCGCGAACAGGCGGTTGCTGTCGGTCCAGCCCTGCTCCACCACCCAGCCGCAGGGCCCGGCCACGTCTGCCAGACCGTCGAGATCGTATTTGCGCGAGCTCTCGGTGTGGATGCTCTCGCCGGCGCGGAAGGCGAAGCGGCGGCCCTGCAGCGTCACCACGCAATCTTCCCGGCTCACCAGATGCATCTCGACCGCCGATTCCGCGGCGTTCCAGCGCGCCTCGTGGCGAAAGCCGCCCGGTGGAAAATCGGCGTCGAGCTCGCGGTTGATGCGGGTCAGCACGTTCAGGTCGAAGGCCGCCGTAACCCCTTTGCAGTCGTCATAGGCGGCCAGCAGCGTGCCGAGATCCTTGCGCAGATCGACGCCGATCAACGCCGTGCCGCCCGGCCCGAGCTGCGCCCGCATGCGATGGAGAAAAGCCGAGGTTTCCGCAGCGTCGAGATTGCCGATCGTGGAGCCGGGAAAGAAGCCGCAGCGCGGCGCGCTGGCGGGAAGATCGGCCGGCAGATCGAAATCCGCCGTGAAATCGGCGATCACCGGGCGGATCGGCAGGCCGGGAAAACGCCGCGCGATACGGGCCGCGCTCTGCGCCAGGAAGTCGCCGGCGATGTCCACCGGCACGTAGAGGCGCGGCCGTAGCGCCTCCAGCAGGATCGTGGTCTTCACCGCGGCGCCGGCGCCATACTCCACCAGCACCGGCGCCGCGCCGCAGAACCGCGCCATCGCCGCCGCATGGTCGCGCAGGATCGCCGTTTCGGTGCGGGTCGGATAATATTCGTCGAGCTGCGTGATCTCCTCGAACAGCCTGCAGCCGCGGTCATCATACAGCCAGCGGCTGGGCAGCGTCTTCGGCGTGCGGGACAGGCCGGCGATCACGTCGTCGCGGAAGGCATCGCGCTGCCAGCTGAGTTCGGCGGCATCCAGCATCTCAAGCATCCTCGGCCAGGCGCAGACCGCTGAACTGCCAGCGCGCATCGGGTGGAAAGAAGTTGCGGTAGCTCGGCCGCGTATGGCCTTCGGGCGTGGCGCAGGAACTGCCGCGCAACACGAACTGGCCGCACATGAACTTGCCATTGTATTCGCCCACCGCGCCCGCGGCCGGGCGGAAGCGCGGATAGGGGGTGAACGGGCTGCGGGTCCATTGCCAGACTTCGCCGAACATCTGCCTGAGGCCCGGCGCATCAGGTGCCGGGCGCGGCTGCAGCGCCGGCGATGCTTCCGGTGCCAGACCCGAGGCGGCATGTTCCCATTCCGCCTCGCTCGGCAGGCGCTTGCCGGCCCAGCTCGCGAAGGCATCGGCCTCGAAATAGCTGACATGGGTGACCGGCGCCTCGGGCCGCAGCGGCACCAGGCCGTGCAGCGTCATGCCGTGCCAGACGCCATCCCGCTGCTGCCAGTAGAGCGGCGAATCCCAGCCCTGCGCCTGCACCGCGGCCCAGCCCGCCGACAGCCACAGCAGCGGATCGCGATAGCCGCCATCGGCCACGAACTGCATCCATTCGCCGTTGGTGACCAGCCGGTCCGCCAGGCGGAAGGGCTCGGTCAGGGCGCGGTGGCGGGGGCCCTCGCAATCGAAGCCGAAGCCGTCCCCGGCATGGCCGATCTCGACGATGCCGCCGTCAAAGGCGCGGAACTGCACCTCGCGCGGGGCGGCGGCGGCTTCCGCCAGAGCGGGCGCGGGCGCGGGCGCGGGCGCGGCATAGGCGGGATGCAGCGGGCTCTGCGCGAACAGGTGCAGGATATCGGTCAGCAGCAATTCCTGGTGCTGCTGCTCGTGATGGCAGCCCAGCTCCACCAGCTCCCGCACAGGCTGCGGCAACTCGCCGCGCAGCATCTCGGCCATGCCACGGTCAACATGGGCGCGATACGCCATCACCTGCTCCAGCGACGGCCGCGTCATCATGCCACGGCGCGGGCGGGGCTGGCGCGCGCCGAGCGTCTCGTAATAGGAGTTGAACAGGAAGTTGAAGCTTTCGTCGAACACGGCATAGCCGGGCCAGTTCGGACGCAGCACCATGGTTTCGAAGAACCACGTCGTATGCGCCAGGTGCCACTTCGCCGGGCTGGCATCGGGCATGGATTGCACGGTGGCATCGGCATCCGACAGTGGTGCGGCGAGCCGGCGGCTGTGCTCGCGCACCGTGCCGTAGAGCAGGGCGAGGCGAGCCGGTGGCGCGGCGGGCATGACATCCATCTGGCGTTCTCCCCGTGAGGGCTCGGCGGCGACCGCGGGCAAAACTGTCCCGCTGCCGGCAGGTGGCGCCGGATCGGCACATGGCAAGGATCAGGAATGCGCGGCTGCGTCGCGTCGCGGCTGGACGGCGATGGAATCGACACGCTCGGGATAGAAGGCGAGATGGCCGCGGATGGCCGCCACCGCCTCCAGCGGTGCCTCATAGCTCCACACCGCGTTTTCGGCGGAGCGGCCCGCATGCGGGATGCTGAAATAGCTGGCCTCGCCCTTATAGGGGCAATGCGAGCGCTCCGCGGTGCGGCGCAGCAGCGCCATCTCAGCATCCTCCCGTGGGAGGTAGAAGACCGCTGGCCGGCCCGGCTCGCGCAGGATCAGCGCGGCGCAGCTATCGGCCACGGTTCGGCCGGCGGCGGAGACCACCACCCGATCGGGGCTGGGCTCGATCCTGATGCCCGTCGCCGCTGGCTTGTCCGGCTGCGCCATTGCTTCTTCTCCCGCCGCTCATGCGCTGCACGGACCGGCGCATCGTTCGGCGCCGGCCCCTCCCTGTTCACGCAACGCCCGGCGGGAAGCGGCGTTGCGTGCCGATCCGGCGTCAGGCGGCCTTGACCTCGGACAGGAAGCCGGCGACCTCGCCGCGCAGCCGTTCCGACTGGCGGGACAATTCCCCGGCCGCCTGCAACACGTCGCCGGCCGCCTGGCCGGTGTCATCGGCCGCCTGGCTGACGGCACCGATGTTGCGCGTCACCGCCTGGGTGCCGCCGGCCGCCTGCTGCACGTTGCGGGCGATCTCCTGCGTTGCCGCGCCCTGCTCCTCCACCGCCGCCGCGATGGCTCCGGCGATCTGGTTGACCTCGTCGATGGTGGCCGCGATGCTGGTGATCGCCGCCACCGCTTCCCGCGTCACCTGCTGGATCTGGCCGATCTGGCTGCCGATCTCCTCCGTCGCACGGGCGGTCTGGTTGGCCAGCGCCTTCACCTCGGACGCCACCACCGCGAAGCCCTTGCCGGCCTCGCCCGCCCGTGCCGCCTCGATGGTGGCGTTCAGCGCCAGCAGGTTGGTCTGCCCGGCGATGTCGGAGATCATCTGCACTACGTCGCCGATGCGGCCCGCGGCGGCGGCCAGGGCCCGCACCGTCTGGTCGGTGCGCCGGGCATCCACCGCGGCGCGGCTGGCGACCTGCGAGGACTGCGCCACCTGCCGGCTGATCTCGGCGATCGAGACCGACAATTCCTCGGCCGCGGCCGCCACCGTCTGCACGTTGCCCGAGGCGGCTTCGGCCGCGTTGGCCACAGTCTGCGACTGGCGGCTGGCCAGCCCGGCGCTGCCCGACATGGATTGCGCCGTGGCATGCAGCTCCGTGGCCGCGGCGGACAACAGGCCGACCAGCTCCCCGGCCGAGGTTTCGAAGCGCTGCGTCAGCCCTTCCATCCGCTGGCTGCGCTGCTGCTGCTGGACGCGTTGCGCGGCCTGCTCGGCTTCCAGCGCCTCGGCCTGGCGCAGGCTGAGGCGCAGCGTTTCCCCGGCACGGGCCAGCCGGCCGACCTCGTCCGCCCGCTCCCCGCCCGGAATGGCGACGGCCAGGTCGCCCGCGGCCATCCGCGTCAGCCCGCCGGTCATCTGCTGCAGCGGCCGCAGCACGGAACGCCGCACGGTCAGCACCACGCCGGCGGCCGCCAGCCCGACCATGCTGCCTGCACCCAGCAGCAGCAGCAGCGACAGGCGCGTCCCCTCCGCCTCCAGCTCCTGCAGAAGCTGGGTGGAGCGGTCCCGCGCGGCGGTGGCGCTGCGGTCCAGGGCGGCGTTCAGCGCCTGGCGGACGGTGCGGTTCGCCTCGTTGTTGCCCTGCTGGTCGGCGGCGGCCGGTCCCTGCTCGAGGCCCAGGCGCACCGTTTCGCGGCGGAACCGGCTGAAGTTGGCGGCAGCCGCGACGACCTCGGCCATGACGGCGCGGTCCGCCGGCGGCACCAGCTCCTGCCAGCGCTGCAGATCGGCGTCCAGCCGCCGCAGCCCCTGCTCCAGCGGCGCAGCGAAGCGGCGCGCATCCTGGGCATCCCGGGCGTGGTAGATGCCGCGGCTTTCCATCACCACGGCGAAGATGTGGCCATTCACCCGCTCCGCCACCTGCGCTGCCAGGGCGGCGCGGCCGGCCTCCGTCGCCCGGCGCTGGATCTGGCCCAGGGCCCATCCCCCGGCCAGGGCACTGCCCAGGGCGGTGACGGCCAGCAGCACCATCAGTCCGTACAGCCGGGTCGCCAGGGATCGCCGAAACCAAGCCATCATGAGGGACGCTTCCTTTCCTCGGGGCGGCCGATGGCCCGCAGGCCAACCAGTCTCAGCCGCGAAGAATGCCGCGGACACCATGAGGAAAGGGTAAAAAGCCGGGACGCCTTGAGCGGAACCGTGGAACCCGGCATGACAAAACTTGAACAGGCCAGCCCGGAAATCGGGACGTTTGTTAAATTCCGATACAAAGATCCTGTTAGTCTTCCACCCAGCCGTCACGCCGCCGCTGAAGGAATTCTCTTGTCATGAGCGCACCGCCGCCTTCGCCCCGGTCGCCGGCTTCGCCCGGCGGCTCGCAGCGCTGGGACTATCTGGACCAGATGCGGGCGATCTTGATGCTGGTCGGCATCCCTTACCATGTGGGCTTGATCTATGCGTACCACGCTACCTGGATCATCGAGTCGCCCGACAAGTCGATGCCGCTGACTTGGTTCCTGCAATACAGCCACACCTTCCGCATGCCGGTGTTCTTTCTGCTGGCCGGCTTCTTCGGCATGCTGATGATCCGCCGCTCCGATGCCGCGACGTGGCTGAAGGGCCGCGTCTGGCGGCTAGGCCTCCCGCTGGTGACGGCGCTGGTGCTGGTCAGCCCGCCCATCGTGATGGCCAGCGCGGTGGCGAATGGCGGCTGGGGCCATGCCATTCCCGGCCTGCTGGCGGCGCTGCGTAGCCCGGACGCCAACTGGACCGTGCATCTGTGGTTTCTGATCTACCTGCTCGGCTATTGCGTCCTGCTGGCGGCGGCATGGGGGCTGCGCGGTCCCTTGCGGCTGGAGCGCGGACTGCAGGCCTTCCAGGACAGGGTGGAGCGTCACCCGGCCACGGGCTGGCTGGCCCTGCTCGGCACCGGTCTGGTGTGCGTCGGCTCGGCCGTGTTGGCCGCCCTGGCCGGTGCCAGCTACCTGCTGGGTGAGATCCTGATCCCGGCGATGTTTGTCGGACACGGGCTGGTGTTCCTGGCCGGCGCCCTGCTGGCCGTTCGCCTGTCCTGGCTGGAGGCTTTCACGCGGCCGCGCTGGGGAATCTGGGGTCTGGCGATCGTCAGCGCCGGGATCATGGCGGTGTTCCAGCCCGAGGACGACAATCTCAGCCGCCTCATCACCTATTTTCTGTGGCCGATCGTCGGGATCCTGTTCGCCCACCTGCTGCTGTCGGCCGCGCGGCAATGGCTGGATCATTCCACCGCGCTGTCCCGCGCCATGGTGGACGGCGCCATGACCATGTACCTGGTGCATGTGGTGTTCGCCTGCTGGCTGGCGGTGGGCTTCCTGTTCGTCGACTGGCCGGCCTGGGCGGAGTTCGGCATCATCACCGTGGCCGCCTTTCTGCTGTCCTGGGGCTCTCACCTGCTGGTGCGCCGCAGCCCGCTGCTGATGCTGCTGTTCAACGGGCGGGGCAGTGCCCCGGCGGGCCGCATCCGGCTCAGCACCGTGACCTCCTGAAACGCGAAACGGGGCCCTCGCGGGCCCCGTTCCATGCTGGCGCCCGACCGGCGCCGTGTTGCCGAATCCGGCCGGGCTGATCCCCGGCCGGGTTCCGTGTTTCAGCGGCGCCGCTGATCGACGTCCCGCACCGCGCCCCGCGCAGCGCTGGTGGTCAGCGCCGCATAGGCACGCAGCGCCGCCGACACCACGCGGTCGCGGTTTTCCGGGTGCCAGGCCTGTGCGCCCTTCGCATCCATCGCTTCCCGCCGCGCCGCCAGTTCCTCCGGCGGCACCGCCAGCACGATGGAACGGTTGGGGATGTCGATCTCGATCGGGTCGCCATCCTGCACCAGCCCGATCAGCCCGCCTTCCGCCGCTTCCGGCGACACATGGCCGATCGACAGGCCGGAGGAACCGCCGGAGAAGCGCCCATCCGTCACCAGGGCGCAGGCCTTCCCCAGGCCCTTCGACTTCAGATAGGAGGTCGGATACAGCATTTCCTGCATCCCCGGCCCGCCCTTGGGGCCTTCGTAGCGGATCACCACGATGTCGCCGGGGACGATGCGGCCGCCCAGGATGCCGTCCACCGCCGCGTCCTGGCTTTCGAAGATGCGCGCCGGACCGTGGAAGGTCAGGATCGAGGCGTCCACCCCGGCCGTCTTCACGATGCAGCCATCCTCGGCCAGGTTGCCGTACAGCACGGCCAGCCCGCCATCCTTGGAGAAGGCGTGCTCGGCATCGCGGATCACGCCCTTGGCGCGATCGAGATCCGGCTCCTCCCAGCGGGCGGACTGGCTGAACGCCTCGGTGGTGGGGATGCCGCCGGGCGCCGCGCAGAAGAAGTCGTGCACGCTGGCGCTCGCGGTGCGCTTCAGGTCCCAGCGCTCCAGCGCCTCGCCCATCGAGGTGGTGTGCGTGGTGGGCACGTCGCGGTTGATCAGCCCCGCGCGGTCCAGCTCGCCCAGGATGCTCATGATGCCGCCGGCGCGGTGCACATCCTCCACATGCACGTCGGCCACGGCGGGGGCCACCTTGCACAGCACGGGAACGCGGCGGGACAGCCGGTCGATGTCGCGCATGGTGAAGTCCACGCCGCCTTCCTGCGCCGCGGCCAGCAGGTGCAGCACGGTGTTGGTGGAGCCGCCCATGGCAATGTCCAGCGTCATCGCGTTCTCGAAGGCCGCGAGGGTCGCGATGTTGCGCGGCAGGGCGGTGGCGTCGTCCTGCTCGTAATAGCGGCGGGCAAGGTCGACGATCAGGCGCCCGGCCTCGACAAACAGGCCGCGGCGGTCGGAATGGGTCGCCAGCACGGTGCCGTTGCCCGGCAGCGCCAGACCCAACGCCTCGGTCAGGCAGTTCATCGAATTGGCGGTGAACATGCCCGAGCAGGAGCCGCAAGTCGGGCAGGCGGAGCGCTCGATCACCTCCACCTCAGCATCGGTCACGGAGCTGTCAGCGGCGGCCACCATGGCGTCGATCAGGTCGATCGCCCGCTTGGTGCCGCGATGCACCACCTTGCCGGCCTCCATCGGCCCGCCGGAAACAAACACCACCGGGATGTTGAGGCGCATCGCGGCCATCAGCATGCCGGGGGTGATCTTGTCGCAGTTGGAGATGCAGACCAGCGCGTCGGCGCAGTGGGCATTCACCATGTACTCGACGGAATCCGCGATCAGCTCGCGCGAGGGCAGGCTGTACAGCATGCCGCCATGCCCCATGGCGATGCCGTCATCCACCGCGATGGTGTTGAATTCCTTGGCAACGCCGCCCGCCGCCTCGATCTCCCGCGCGACCAACTGGCCAAGGTCCTTCAGGTGGACATGGCCGGGCACGAACTGGGTGAAGGAGTTGGCGACGGCGATGATCGGCTTGCCGAAATCGCTGTCCTTCATGCCGGTGGCGCGCCAGAGCCCGCGGGCGCCGGCCATGTTGCGGCCATGGGTTGTGGTGCGCGAGCGGTAGGCGGGCATGGCGATGTTCCTCCAGCGGGCAGGGAAGCCGGTGCCGGCCATGGCATTGCAGATCGCGGCCGGTTCACCCTCGTTTAGCGCCCCTGGGGGTCCGGAGCCAATCCTCACGACCGGGCAGGCGCCCTGCCCCAGCGGCATGGCGGCCACGCCGGCCAGGGAACTCCGCGCCGGCGGCGACGCCGCGCCGCCCTTCCCGGACCACACCGAAGGTCGGCCGGGCCTGCCACGCGGCCATCCGGCGCGTGCCGGCCCGCCTCGGCACCGGTCGTCATCGGCACCGGTCGTCATCGGCACCGGTCGTCATCGGCGGGGTGGACCGGGGGGGGGGCGCTGCTCCCGCGCTGGCGCCTCCTATTCCGGCGGCAACCGGCCGCGCACCAGCTCCCGGAAGGCCGCCGTCACGGCCGGCGCGGTGCCGTGCTGCAGCACCAGGCTCATCGCAGCGCGCGGTGCCCCGCCCTGGATCGGGCGATAGGTCACTCCCGGCGCGTGCAGATGGGCCATGGAAGCCGGCACGATGGAGATCCCGATCCCGGCCGCGACCAGCGTCACGGTGGACCCCATCTGCGGCGCTTCCTGCCCGATGCGGGGGCTGAAGCCCGCGGCCAGGCAGCCACCGACGATGGCGTCATACAGCGCGCTGCCGTTGCGCCGCGGGTAGAGGATAAAGGTTTCGGCGGCGAGCTCGGCCAGCGGCACGGCGTCCCGCGCTTCCAGCCAGTGACCGACCGGCAGCGCCAGCAGCATCGGCTCGCGGAACAGCGGCATCTCCTCCAGCCCCTCGGTTTCGCCGGCGGCGGGGCGGATAAAGGCGGCATCCAGGCGCAGGGCGCGAAACCGGGCCAGCAAGGCGCCGGTGTTCTCCTCCACCAGCTGCACGCCCACCTGCGGGAACTCGGCGCGGAAGTCGCGGATCACGCGGGTTACGAAGGGATTAAAGGAGGCGGAGGAGGTGAAGCCGATGCGGATCGAGCCCAGCTCGCCGCGCGCCGCGGCGCGGGCATTGTCGGCCGCCTGCTCCAGCTGCGCCAGAATCACGCGGGCATCGCGCAGCAGGCGCTGCCCGGCCTCGGTCAAGGCCACACCGCGGGGCAGGCGGTGGAACAGCGCCACGCCGATCTGCCGTTCCAGCTGCTGCATCTGCTGGCTCAGGGGCGGCTGCGCCAAGCCAAGACGCGCGGCGGCGCGGGTCACGCTGGCTTCCTCCGCCACGGCGACGAAATAGCGGAGGTGACGCAGTTCCATATCCAGAACCTATGGCAAAGGCTGCTTCAATATATTGGACAGCGGAGGCGGTCGAGGGCAGAGTTCGGCAGGCCCGCAGCCTCGACGCCGCGGGCAGCCAAGAACGCCCATGGGGAGAAACGGGGATGGTCGCCGAGATCGTGCCGCCGCGCGCATCGTCGCAGCCGGACAATGCCAGCCAGCTTCATTCAGTGACGCGCCGCGCCGCCCTGCTGGGGGCCGCCGGCATCGGCAGCCTGGCGCTGGCCGGCCGCGCCGCGCAGGCGCAGCCTGCGAAACCGGCCGAGATCAAGGTCGGCATCGCCACCTACCTGTCCGGCCCCGCCAGCGTCTTCGGCGTGCCGGGCCGCCAGGCGGCGGAGATGCTGTTCGACGAGCTGAACGAGGCTGGCGGCATCGGCGGCGTGAAGCTGCGGCCGATCTTCGTGGATGAAGGCCCCGGCGTCGACCATTTCGTGGGCGAATATCGCCGGCTGGTGCAGAGCGAGAACGTCAACCTGATCTTTGCCGGCATCTCCTCCGCCGATTGCCTCGCCTGCGCGCCGCTGTCGGACGAGATGAAGCGTCCCACCCTGCTGTGGGATTGCGGCACCCAGCGCGTGTTCGAGGACGGCAAGTACGAATATGCCTTCCGCCCCCAGGCGAATGCGACGCCGGAGGTGCTGTCGGCGCTGCTCTACCTGCTGCGCGCCAAGCCGGATTTCCGCTCCATCGCGGTGGTGAACCAGGATTACGCCTGGGGTCGCGACTCGTGGGATATCTTCCGTACCGGGCTGCAAACGCTGAAGCCCGGCGTGCGCGTCGCGGCGGAACTGTTTCCGCGCTTCGGCGCCACCGATTTCTCCACCGAGATCACCCGCCTGCTGGCGCTGCGCCCGGATGTGGTGCTGTCCACCACCTGGGGCGGCGACCTCGACGCCTTTATCCGCCAGTCCAACGACCGCAGGCTGTTCGAGCGCAGCACCTTCGTGCTGCCGCTGGCGGAATCCTCGCTGGAGCGCGTCGGCAAGTCGCTGCCGGCCGGCCACATCATCGGCGCGCGCGGCGACCATTGGTTCCTGCACCCGAACCCGGCCGACCCGGCGCTGCTCGCCCGCTTCACCGAGAACTACCGCAAGCGCTTCAACGCCTACCCGATCTATTCCACGCACCACATGGCGCAGGCGGTGTTCGCCATGAAGGCGGCCTACGAGAAGGCGCTGGCCGCCAAGGGCGGCGGCTGGCCCACCGATGCCGAGCTGGCGGCGGCGTTCCGCGGCCTGGAATTCCCCTCGCTCACCGGCCGCATCCGCATCCGCGAGGATGGCCAGGGGCTGGAGGACCAGCTGATCGGCACCACCGTCAACACCGACAAATACCCCTTCCCGGTGATGACCGACATGGTGGTGTTCCCGGCGGACACCGTCACCGCGCCGGTCGGGCAGAAGAGCCTCGATTGGCTGAAGACGCTGAAGCCCGAGATGGTGCAGGCGATGCCGCAACCCGTCGCCTTCAAGCCCTGAGGCCGGCGCGATGGCGGATTGGCTTTCGCAGAACGGCCTGCTGCTCGGCCTCGCCGCGCTGGACGGGCTGTCCTCGGCGGCGGCGATCTTCATGGTGGCGGTGGGGCTGAACCTGGTGTTCGGCGTGCTGCGCATCCTGAACATCGCGCATGGCAGCCTGTACGCCATCGGCGGCTACGCGGCGGCGTCGCTCGGCCTGTTCCTGACGGCGCGCGGCCTGCCGGCCTGGATGTCGCTGCCGGCGCTGGTGGTGGCCGCGGCCCTGGTCGGCGTGCTGCTCGGCCCGTTGATCGAGCGGCTGCTGCTGCGCCGCGTCGAGGGCCAGGAGCCGGTGCTGCAGCTTCTCGTCACGTTCGCGCTGTTCATGGTGCTGGAGGATCTGCAGAAGCTGGTTTGGGGCGTGCAGCCGGTGGTGTCGGACACGCCGGTGCGGCTGCTCGGCAATGTCGAGGTGCCGTTCGGCGCCGACACCATTCCCTTCACCGCCTATCAGCTCTTCGTGCTGCCCGGCATCGCCTTGCTGACGCTGGTGGGCCTGGCGTGGTTCCTGCGCCGGACGCTTGCCGGCCGCATGATCGTCGCGGTGACCGAGGACCGGGAAGCGGCGCGCGCCATGGGCATCGACGCCGCGAAGGTGACGCTGCTGTGCTTCACCGCCGGCGCCGCCCTGGCGGCGCTGGGCGGGGCGCTGGCCTCGCCCACCGCATCCCTGGTGCCGGGCGTCGGCGCGCAAACCATTGTGCTGAGCTTCGCCGTGGTGGCGACCGCCGGGCTCGGCCGGGTCGAGGGAGCGGCGGTGACCGCGCTGCTGATCGGCCTCGGCCGCGCCTTTGCCGTGTATTTCGAGCCCGAGCTGGAGGTGGTGGTGCCCTACATCATCATGGTGCTGGTGCTGCTGGTGCGACCGCAGGGCCTGTTCGGCACGCCGGAGACCCGCCGCATATGAGCCGCACCACTGAGATCCTGCTGGCGCTGGCCGCCGCCGCGCTGGTGCTGCTGCTGGCCTGGGCGGTGCCCTGGCTGCGCTTCGTGTTGACCATTGCCCTGGCCAAGGGCCTGGCGGTGCTCGGCATCCTGCTGCTGCTGCGCGCGGGGCAGGTCAGCTTCGGCCACGCGCTGTTTCTGGCCTTCGCGGCCTATGCCGTGGCATTCGGCGCCTCAACCATTCCGGAGGCGCTGATATTGCTGCCGCTGGCGGCGATCGGCGCGGCGCTGCTCGGGCTGGTGATCGGCCTGTTCGTGGTGCGCTACCGCGAGATCTTCTTCGGCATGCTGAACCTGGCCTTGTCGATGGTGTTCTATTCGCTGCTGGAGAAATTCTACGCCATCACCCACGGCACCGACGGCATCCGCCTGCCGCCCATCACCTTCGCGGGCCAGACCCTGGGCAGCGAGGCGCAGGGCTGGGCCATGCTGGTGCTGGCCCTGGTGCTGGCCCTGGGCTTCGGGGCGCTGGTGCGCACCTATCTCGCCTCCCCCATGGGGCAGGCGCTGGCCGGCATCAAGACGCGCGAGGCGCGGCTGGAATTCATGGGTGCGTCCGGGCGCAGCGTGCTGCTGGCCGCTTATGTGCTGTCGGCGCTGATGGCCGGGGCGGGCGGGGCGGTGCTGGCGATGACCTCGCGCCACGTCACGCCGGCGCTGGCCTACTGGACCGCCTCGGGCGAGCTGGTGTTCATCGCCATCCTGGGCGGCGCCGGCAGCGTGTTCGGCCCGTTCCTCGGCGCCGTCGCCTATGAGCTGACGCGGGTCTATGCCGCGGCGCTGGTGGCGGATGCGTGGCAGATGATCCTCGGCATGGTGCTGCTGCTGGTGATCCTGTTCGCCCCCGGCGGGTTGTGGGGCATGGGACGCGCCCTGCTGGCGCGGCGGAGGGCGGCATGAGCGTGCTGCTTTCCGCGCGCGGCCTACGCATTGCCTTCGGCGGGCTGAAGGCCGCCGACGGCATCGACCTCGACGTGATGGAGGGCGAGTTCCTGGCCATCATCGGGCCGAACGGCGCCGGCAAGACCACCTTCATCAACATGACCACCGGCTACCTGCGCCCGCAGGCCGGCAGCATCACCTATGACGGCCGGCCGATCCTGGGGATGAAGCCGCGCCGCATCGTCCGCGCTGGCATCGCCCGCTCCTTCCAGCTGCCGCAGCTCTTCACCGAGCACACGGTGCTGGAGAACGCCGCCCTGGCCATCGCCGCGCGCGAGGGGTTGTGGTCGCCGCTGGCGCCGCTGCTGCGGCGCCGCTTCCGCGCCGAGGCCGAGGAATTGCTGGACCGCTTCGGCCTGCTGCCGCTGGCCGGCCGCCGCGCCGATGCGCTGAACGAGGGCGCGCGCAAGCTGGCCGACATCGCCATGGCGGTGGCGCTGCGCCCGCGCCTGCTGCTGATGGACGAGCCCACCAGCGGCGTCGCGTCGGCGGAAAAGATGGCGGTGGTGGAAACCCTGGCGCGCGTGCTGCGGCAATCCAGGGTGACGGCGGTGTTCGTGGAGCATGACATGGACGTGGTGGCACGCTTCGCCGACCGCGTCGCGGTGTGGGGCCAGGGCAAAATCATGGCGCTCGGCCCGCCGGAGCAGATCCTGAACGATCCCGCCGTGCTGCGCGACGTGATCGGCATCGCACCGAGGGAGGGCAGCCATGCTGCGGCTTGACGGCGTGTCGGTGGAGATCGCGGGGGCGCCGGTGCTGCGCGGCGTGTCACTCGCGGTGCCGCCGGGCGGATGCGTCGCGTTGATCGGCCGCAACGGCGCCGGCAAGACCACCACGCTGCGCACGCTGATGGGGCTGCTGGCGCCGACCGCGGGCGAGGTGGCGCTGGATGGCCGCCCCTGCACCACCGTGCCGGCGCATCACCGTGCCCGCCTCGGCGTCGGCTACGCGCCAGAGGAGCGCAAGCTGTTCGGTGCCTTCACCGTGCGCGAGAACATGCTGCTGCCGGCCCAGGTGCTGGGCCTGCCCGCCGCCGAGGTCGCGCGCCGGCTGGACGCGGTGTACACGCTGCTGCCGGAGCTGCGCGACTTCGCGCCACGCCGCGCCGCCGGGCTGTCGGGCGGCCAGGGCAAGATGGTGGCGCTCGGCCGCGCCTTGATGGTGGGCACCCGCGCGGTGCTGCTGGACGAGCCGTTCCAGGGCCTCGCCCCGGCGCTCGCGCAGCGCTATGCGGAAGCGCTGGGCCGGCTGCGCAGCGCCCTGCCCGACGTCGCCATCCTGATCACCGAGAGCAGTCCGGAATTGCTCCGCTCCCTGGTGAACAAGACCTTTGTGATCGAGCGCGGGGAGATCGCCGCCGCATGAGTTCCTGGCCCCGCTGGCGTTCGCTGCTGTTCGTGCCCGCCCATGCCGAGCGCTTCCTCGCCCGCGCGCATGAGCGCGGTGCGGATGGCATCATCCTCGACCTGGAGGATGCCGTGCCGCCGCCGGAGAAGCCGGCCGCGCGCGATGCGCTGGGCGGCACCATTGCCCGCGTCGGCCGCGGCGGCGCGGCGGTGCTGGTGCGGGTCAATGCCGGCCTGCGCGATCTGGCGCGTGACCTGGAGGCAGCGGTGCAATCCGGCGTCGCCGCGCTGGTGCTGCCCAAGGTGGAATCGGCCGGCTGGTTGCGTGCCGTCGCCGACGCGGTGGAGGAGCTGGAAGCCGAGCGCGGCCTGCCCGCCGGCGCGATTCGGCTGGTGGCGCAGATCGAGAGCCCGGCGGCGCTGCCGCGCCTTTCCGCCATTGCTGCGGCGCATCCGCGCCTGCTGGCGATGACGATCGGGCCGGAGGATTTCAGCGCCGCGCTGGGCGCGGTGCCGGGGCCCGAAGCGCTGCTCGGGCCGAACCTCGCCGTGCTCTGCGCCGCCCGAGCCGCCGGGCTTCTGCCGCTCGGCTTCGTCGGCAGCATCGGCGAGTTCACCGACCTGGACGCGTTCCGCGCCACCGTGGCGCAGGCGCGGCGCCTCGGCTTCCGCGGCGCCATGGCGGTGCATCCGGCACAGGTCGCGGTGCTGAACGAGGGCTTCGCGCCCACGGAGGCGGAGCTGGACTGGGCCCGCCGCGTGGTGGAGGGCGATGCCGCCGCCCGCGCCGCGCGGCAGGGCGCCTTTCGCCTCGACGGCAAGATGGTGGACGCGCCGGTGGTGCGCCGCGCCGAGGAGATCCTCGCGCTGGCCGGTCCGTCCCGGCAGCAGGACGATCCCGCGGGATCGAGCACAGGAAGCGAACCCACATGATCCAGATGCACCACGGCTCCCGCCACCCCGCCATGCGGGGTGCGACGGGGTCCGGCGCATGAGCGCGGCGCAGCCGGTCAGGCCGCTGGAGGGGCTGACGGTGGTGGCGCTGGAACAGGCCGTGGCCGCGCCCTTCTGTTCCTCCCGCCTCGCCGATGCCGGCGCCCGCGTCATCAAGATCGAGCGGCCGGAAGGCGATTTCGCGCGCGGCTACGACGCCGCCGTGCACGGGCTGTCGAGCTACTTCGTGTGGCTGAACCGCGGCAAGCAGAGCCTCGTCGCCGACATCAAGGACGAGCAGGACGCGGCCTTGCTGCACCGGATCTTGCGAAGCGCCGACGTGTTCATCCAGAACCTCGCCCCTGGCGCGGCGGAACGCGCCGGCTTCGGCTCCGACACGCTGCGCCTCCGCTACCCGCGGCTGATCACCGTGGACGTGTCCGGCTACGGCGCCAACAATGATTACGCCGCGATGAAGGCCTATGACCTGCTGGTGCAGGCCGAGAGCGGGCTGGCCTCGATCACCGGCCATCCGGCCGGGCCGGGACGCGTCGGCGTGTCGGTGTGCGACGTGGCCTGCGGCATGGCGGCGCATGCGGCGGTGCTGGAGGCGCTGATCGCGCGCGGCATCACCGGACAGGGCCGCAAGCTGGAGGTCAGCCTGTTCGACGGCATGGCCGACTGGATGAACGTGCCGCTGCTCTACTACGAGGGCACCGGCCGCGTGCCGCAGCGCGTCGGCCTCGCGCATCCCTCGATCTGTCCCTATGGCGCCTTTCCGCTGGCCGATGGCAGCTTGGTGTTGCTGTCGATCCAGAACGAGCGTGAATGGGCGCAGTTCTGCGCGGTGGTGCTGGGGGAGGCGGACCTCGCCACCCGCCCCGGCTACGAGAGCAACAATGCGCGCGTGGCCAACCGCCCCGAGGTGGATGCGCGTGTCGCCCGCAGCCTGTCCGCCATGAGCCGCGCGGAAGCGGCGGAACGCCTGACGCAGGCGCGAACCGCCTTCGGCTTCGTCAACGAATTGCCGGACCTGCCCGGCCACCCGGCGCTGCGCCGCGTACCGGTCGAGACGCCGGGCGGTCCGGCCTCAATCGTCGCGCCGCCGGCGCTGGCGGATGGCGCCGCGCCGGTGCTCGGCCGCGTGCCGGCGGTGGGCGAGCACAGCGAGGCGATCCGCACCGAGTTTTCATCCACGGGAGACGCCGCATGACCAGCGTGCCGGTCACTGAACACCTCTCAGGCTTCGCCGCCGGCGTGGCACTCGCCGATCTGCCGCCGGAGGTGGTGGCGCGGACGCGGCTGCTGGTGCTCGACCTCGCCGGCAACGCGGTGCGGGCGCGGCACGATGCGGAAAGCACCCCGGCGCTGCTGGCCGCCGTGCGCGCGCTGGGCCTGGATCGGGGCGACAGCCGCGTGTTCGGTGACGGCGCAACCTACGCACCGGCCGGCGCGGCGCTGATCAACGCCACCCTCGGCCATTCGCTCGACTTCGACGACACCCATGCCGAGGCGGTGGTGCATCCCGGCGCCCCGGTGATCCCCGCCGCCCTGGCCGCCGCCGAGATGACCGGGGCCTCGGGCGCCGAAGTGATCGCCGGCATCGTCGCCGGCTACGAGGTGGCGTTGCGCCTGGCGCTGGCTCTGCCGGCCGGGGCGCATTACGACCGCGGCTACCACCCTTCGGCCACCTGCGGCGCCTTCGGGGCGGCCGCCGCCGCCGGGCGGGTGTTCGGATTGGACGCAGCGGACATCGCCTCGGCCTTCGGCATCGCGCTGAGCCAGAGCGCCGGCAGCCTGCAGTTCCTGGCCAACGGCGCCTGGACCAAGCGGTTCCAGGTCGGCTGGGCGGGCATGGCCGGGCTGGTCGCCGCCACCCTGGCGCGGGAAGGCTTCAAGGGCGCCGCGGCGCCGCTGGAAGGCCGGCACGGCTTTCTCAACGCCTACTCCCCCGCCCCCGTGCCGGAGCGCGCGGTGCGCGACCTGGGACAGGTGTTCGAGCTGATGGCCACCGGCGTGAAGCCATACCCGTCCTGCCGCTGGGGTCATGCCGGCATTGACGCGGCGCTGGCGCTGCGCGAGGAGCTGGGGCTGCGGCCGGAGGAGATCGAGGGCGCGACCCTGGGCATCTCCCGCGCCGGGCTGCTGCTGGTGGGCGAGCCGGCCGCGCGCAAGGCCGACCCGCAGAACATTGTCGACGGCCAGTTCAGCGGCCCCTTCGTGATCGCCGCCGCGCTGGCCACCGGGCGGATGGACTGGGACAGCTACAAGGCGCTGCACGACCCGCTGATCCGCGGGCTGATGCCCCACATCGCCTGCGAGAACGACCCGGAGATCGAGGCCGAGTTCCCCGCCAACATGTCCGGCAAGCTGACGCTGCGCGCGCGCGGTGAGGTGTTCACCCGCACGGTGATCGTGCCCAAGGGCGAGCCGGCCAATTTTCCCAGCGAGGCGGAGCTGCGCGGCAAGTTCAGCGGGCTGGCCGATGCCGTGCTCGGCGCCGAGCGCGCCACCGCCCTGGCCGAGGAGGTGCTGCGCCTCGACCGCCTGAACGATGGCGCCGCCCTGCTGCGCCACGCCGCCTGAACAGGAGCCAAGCCATGGATGCGATGAGCCATCGCGACGACCCTCATGCCGACCTGCGCGAGGAAGTGGCCAAGCTCTGCGCCCGCTTTCCGGGTGAATACTGGCGCAGGATGGACGAGGTGCGCGGCTACCCGACGGAGTTCGTCAACGCGCTGACGGAGGCCGGCTACCTCGCCGCGCTGATCCCGGAGGAATATGGCGGCGCCGGGCTGGGCTTGTCCGCCGCCGCCGCCATCCTGGAGGAGGTGCAGCGCCAGGGCTGCAACGGCGCCGCCTGCCACGCCCAGATGTACATCATGGGCACCATCCTGCGGCATGGCAGCGAGGCGCAGAAATCCGAATACCTGCCGAAAATCGCCTCGGGCGAGCTGCGGCTGCAGGCCTTCGGCGTGACCGAGCCCACCAGCGGCACCGACACCACCGCCCTGCGCACCACGGCGCGGCGGGAAGGCGACAAGTACATCGTCAACGGCCAGAAGATCTGGACCAGCCGCGCCGAGCATTCCGACCTGATGCTGCTGCTGGCGCGCACCACGCCGCGCGACCAAGTGGCGAAGAAGACCGAGGGGCTGTCCACCTTCATCGTCGACATGCGGACCGTGCTGGACAAGGGCCTGTCGATCCGCCCGATCCGCACCATGATGAATCATAATTCCTGCGAAGTGTTCTTCGACAACATGGAGGTGCCGGCGGAGAACCTGGTCGGCGAGGAAGGCCGCGGCTTCCGCTACATCCTCGACGGCATGAATGCCGAGCGGCTGCTGATCGCCGCCGAATGCATCGGCGATGCCAAATGGTTCATCGAGAAGGCCGTGAACTACGCCAAGGAACGCGTGCTGTTCAACCGCCCGATCGGCCAGAACCAGGGCGTGCAGTTCCCGATCGCCCGCGCCTATGCGCAGATGCGCGCCGCCGAGGCCATCGTGCAGAAGGGGCTGGAGAAGTTCGAGCGCGGCGAGCGCCCGGGCGAGGAAGCCAACATGGGCAAGATGCTGGCCGCCGAGGCCAGTTGGGCTGCGGGTGAGGCCTGCATCCAGACCCATGGCGGCTTCGGCTTCGCCGAGGAATACGACATCGAGCGCAAGTTCCGCGAAACGCGGCTCTACCAGGTGGCGCCGATCTCGACCAACCTGATCCTGTCCTATCTCGGCGAGCACGTGCTCGGCATGCCGCGGAGCTATTGAGCCATGGATGCGGATTACACCGCCTGGATCGGGCGGCAGGAACAGCAGCACGACATCGTCGCCCCCGGCCCGCTGGACCGGCTGGCGGCGACGCTGGACCGCGACGACCCGCCCTGCGCCCCCGGCGACGCGGCGCCGCCGCTGGCGCACTGGATCCTGTTCCTGCCGCAGGCGCGCCATTCCACCTTGGGCGCGGACGGGCATCCGGCGCGCGGCGGCTTCCTGCCCCCCGTTCACCACCTGCCGCGCCGCATGTGGGCCGGCGGGCGGCTGCGCTTCCACGCGCCGCTGCGCGTCGGCGCCGCGCTGACCCGCACCTCCACCATCGCCGAGGTGACGCGGCGCGAGGGGGCCTCCGGCGAGCTGGTCTTCGTGACGGTGCGGCACGAGCTGCGCGAGGATGGGCAGGACGCGGTGCTGCTCGGCGAGGAACACGACATTGTCTACCGCTCGGCCGACACGCCGGCGGTGAAGGCGGCGCCGGCCGCGCCACCCCCGGGGACATGGCAGCGCACGCTGTCGCCGGACGCGGTGATGCTGTTCCGCTATTCCGCGCTAACCTTCAACGGCCACCGCATCCATTACGACCGCGACTACGTGACGCGCGAGGAAGGCTATCCCGGCCTGATCGTGCACGGGCCGCTGACCGCGACGCTGCTGCTCGACCTGGTGCGGCGGCAGATGCCGCAGACCGTGGTCACCGCCTTCTCGTTCCGCGCCCTGTCGCCGCTGTTCGACGGGCAGCCGGTGACGCTGCACGGCACCGCGCCGGATGCGGAGGGCCGCATCGCGCTGTGGGCCACCAATCCGGAAGGTGGGCTGGCCATGAAGGCGGAAGCCCGGATCGGCTGATCCGCCGCCACGCCAGCGCAGAACAGCACCAGGGAGGAACATGATGAAGCGCAGAACATGGATCGCTGCCACGGCCGGGGCGCTGGCCCTGCCTGTCCTGGCGCTTCCCTCCCGGGCGCGCGCCCAGGGCTGGAAGCCGGAACGGCCGGTCACCATGCTGGTGCCCTTCGCCGCCGGCGGCCCTACCGACGTCATGGCGCGGCTGCTGGCGCAGAAGCTGGCCGCCATCCTGGGCCAGCCGGTGCCGGTGGAGAATGTCGGCGGCGCCGGCGGCATCCTCGGCACGCAGCGCGCGGCACGGGCTGAGCCGGATGGCTACACCATCGGTCTCGGCCACATGGGCACGCATTCGGCCAACCCGTCCTTCTACAAAGCGCTGCCCTACGACCCTGTGGCGAGCTTCACGCCGCTCAGCCTGTTCGCGGTGAACCCAATGGTACTGGCGGCGAAGCCCCGCTTCGTGCGCGACCTGCCGGAGCTGCGCGACTGGATCGGCCAGAACAAGGGGCGCCTGACCGTGGCCACGGCGGGCACCGGCTCGGTTTCGTTTCTCGGCGCGCTGCTGTTCGATCGCGCCACGCAGGCCGGCGCCACGCTGGTGCCCTATCGCGGCGCGGGGCCGGCACTGCAGGACACCATGAACGGTGTCACCGACGTGATCGTCGATCAGGCCGTCACGGTGATCCCGCAGGCGCAGGGCGGCACGCTGGTGCCGCTGGCGGTGACGGTGCCGCAGCGCCTGCCGCAGCTGCCCGCCGTGCCGACCGCGGCCGAGGCCGGACTGCCCGCGCTCGACATCGCCGTGTGGAACGCCGCCTACGCCCCCGCCGGCATTCCCGAGCCGCGCGCCCGGGTGCTGACCGCGGCCATCAGCCAGGCGCTCGACGATCCGGCCCTGGCGGCCCGCTTCGCCGAGATGGCGATCCAGGTGACGCCGCCGGATCAGCGCGGCCCGGAGCCGCTGCGCGCCCTGATCGCGCGCGAGATCCCGCGCTGGGCCAGACTGACGCAGGAAGCGGGGGTGAAGCCCGAATAGCCGCGCTTGCACGCCGTTGCGGCGGCGTGCTTGGCCTGGAGCTGCAGCACGGGGGACCACAGCATGAGCCAGAGCCTGCCACCGCCGATCGGCGGCGTGCTGGAAACCGGCCTCTATGTCGCCGATCTCGGCCGGGCCCGCCGCTTCTACGAGGATGTGCTGGGCTTGCGGCCGATGTTCTCGGATGCGCGGCTGGCCGCCTATCCGATGGCGCCTGGCAGCGTGCTGCTGCTGTTCCAGCGCGGCACCACAGAGGCGCCGGCCGATCTTCCCGGCGGCACCATCCCGCCGCATGACGGCCAGGGCCGGCTGCACTACGCCCTGGCGATCGCGGCCGATCATCTGAACGCCTGGACCGCGCATCTGGCCGCGCGCGGGGTGGCGCTGGAAGGCACGGTGGACTGGCCGAAAGGCAGCCGCAGCCTGTATTTCCGCGACCCGGACGGACATCTGGTGGAGCTGGCCTCCCCGGGCCTATGGCGAAACTACTGAGCCGCCGTCACGAGGCGCAGGCGAACTGGCTGAGTCGGGCCAGCATCGCCGGAATTTCAACCGCCGGGCGCGGGTGGCTGAACAGGTAGCCCTGCGCCTCAATGCAGCCTTTTTGCGCCAGGGCGCGGAACTGTTCCTCGGTTTCCACCCCTTCCGCCGTGGTGCGCATGTCAAGGCCCTGGCACATGCCGGCCACGGCGCGGATGATGGCGCCGCTCTGCTGCGTCTGGCCCAGGTCCCGCGTGAAGCAGCGGTCGATCTTCACCTTGTCGAACGGAAAACGCTGCAGGTAGCTGAGCGAGGAATAGCCGGTGCCGAAATCATCCATGGCGATGCGCACGCCCAGCGCCTTCAGCCGGTGCAGCGTGGACAACGTCGCCTCCGTGTCCCGCAGCATCACGGTTTCGGTGATTTCCAGTTCCAGCCGGCGGGGGTCCAGCCCGGACTCCCGGAGGGCCCGCTCCACCGTGTCCACGAGGCCGCGGCTGGAGAACTGCACCGGGGACAGGTTCACCGCGATGGTGGTGTCGCCGGCCCAGCGCGCCGCCTGCGCGCAGGCTTCCTCCAGCACCCATTCGCCCAGCGGCAGGATCAAGCCGATCTCCTCGGTCAGCGGAATGAAGCTGTCAGGCGGCACCAGCCCGCGCTCGGGGTGGTTCCAGCGCAGCAGCGCCTCCAGCCCGGTGACGCGGCGAGACCGCACCTCGACGATGGGCTGGAAGAACAGCTCGAACTCGCGCGCCACCAGGGCGCGGCGCAGATCCATCTCCAGCCGCCGCCGCGCCTGCATCTTCGCATCCATCTCCGGCTCGAAGAAGCAGAGGCGCCCGCGCCCGTCGGCCTTGGCGCGGTACAGCGCCATATCGCCGTTCTTCAGCAGCGTGTCGGCTTCCAACCCGTCTTCCGGAGCCAGAGAGATGCCGAGGCTGGTGCCCACCACCACCTGATGGCCCTGCAGTTCGAAAGGCTGCGTCAGCACCTCGATCAGGCGCCGTGCCAGCCGGGTCGCTTCGCCGGGCTGCGACACCTGGGATTGGATGATGGCGAATTCGTCGCCGCCGAGCCGGGCCACCGTGTCCACGTCGCGCAGCTCCGCGCGCAGCCGCGTCGCCACCGCGTGCAGCAACGCATCGCCCAGGGAATGGCCCAGCGTGTCGTTCACCTCCTTGAAGCGGTCCAGATCCAGGCACAGCACCGCGAAGCCCTCGCCGCGCCGGGCGCGGGCCACCTGCTGCTCCAGCCGGGCACGGAACAGGGTGCGGTTGGGCAGGCCGGTCAGCGCATCGTGGTGGGCGATGTGGGCGATGCGCGCTTCCGCCTCGCGCTGCTCGGTCACGTCGATGATGGCGCCCGTAGCATGGGTGACGTGGTCCCGGCCGTCATAGCCGAAGCGCAGCCTCGCCTCGAGATGGCGGAGCTGCCCGTCCGGGCGATGGATGCGGTAGTCCAGGGTCACCCCTTCGGCGCGGGCGCCGATCGCGGCTTGGCTCTGCTCCCGCAGCCGGTGGCGGTCCTCGACCAGCACGGCGGCGAACCAGTCGGCCGCCGACACCGGCTCCTCCCCCTGCGGCAGGCCATACAGCGCCCGCGTCCCGGCACAGCATTGCACCTGGTCGGTGGTGAAATCATGCCGAAAGCTGCCGATGCGGCCGACATCCATCGTCAGCCGCAGCAGGCTCTCGCTGGCATGCAGCCGTTCTAGCGTGCGGTGCGCGGCGGTGACGTCCTGCACGATGGCGACGCAGCGCCGCGGCCGCCCATCCGCCCAGCGCACCAGCACCGCAACGCTGAGCCGCGCCCACACCACCGTGCCGTCCGGATGCAGGTAGCGTTTCTCCGCCTCGCGGAAGCGGCCGCTGCTCGCGCCCTCGCGCCACAGGGCACGATCCGCCGCGCGGTCCGCCGGATGCACCACATGCGACGGCCCGCGACCGTCGAGCAGCTCGGCGGCGCTGCGGCCGGTCATGGCGCAGAAGCGGCTGTTCACGCGCAGAAAGCGGCCGGTGCCGAGATCCACCTCGGCGAAGCCGGCGGTGTCGCTGTTGAGCAGGGAATCGAAGGCCGCGCCTTCCGCTGGCGCGTCGTCAGGTCGGGAACGGGAGCAAGGTGTTGCGGACATGACGCGCCTTCCGAAGGAACGCCAGTTCACCGCGGCCAGGTTACCGACTGGTTGCGGAACATCGGCAGGCGGTGCCTCACCGCGCAAACAGCCGCCGCAGCGGCGGAGCCGGCGCGGCCCCGCACATATTGACAGGCTTCAGCCTGCATGGCCTCAATCCGCCGGACCACAGGAGAAAGCCGCACCATGGCCGATTCGCTTCGCGCCTTCGGCGTGCTGTGCTGCGTGGCCGGCGGCCTCCTGCTCGCAGCGGAGCCGGCCGCAGCGGAAACCCAGCCCGACGACACGGCTTCGGCGCCCTCGGAGGATGAGCGCGTCCAGGTGGACCAGGGCTTCCCGGTCAGCCTGGAAGGCGCCGGCGTGGCGGAGCGTGGCGAGGCCGAACTGCGGCTGGGCGCCGGGTACAGCCGGCTGCGCGCGTCGCGCGAGGACGGGGATGACGCCGCCAGCGGTCGGGATCTGACCACCCCTGGTCTGGAAGCGGAGATCGGGCTCGGCCACGGCCTGTCCGCCAGCCTCGGATTGTTCTACGCCTTCGGCAATGCCGAGCCGGCGAAAACGGGCGAGGCCGAGTTCAGCCTGAAATGGAACGTTCTGCGGCAACAGGGGCTGCGGCCGGCGCTGACGGTGCTCGGCGGCATTTCCGCACCCTTCGGGCCAGGCCATGAGCCGTCGGAAACGGCGCTGGGCCTGCTGGTCGCGCAGCCGCTCGCCCGTGGCGCAGATACACCGGTGCTGCACGGCAACATCCTGTGGTTCCATGCCCTGGACCAGGGTGAGAACGAGCGTTCAAACCGCTACGCGGCATCCGTCGCCCTCGCGGTGCCGGTGGCGCGCAAGACCGGCGTCTTTGTCGGCTATGCGCGGGAACAGGATTCCGAGCCCGGCAAGGCCAGCCAGCTGATCGAACTCGGCGTTCGCCAGAAGCTGGGAGGCGGCTTCATCCTGGCCGGCGGCGCCGGCATCGGCGTCGGCGACAGCGACACTGATTTCCGTTGCCTGTTTGGCTTGCAAAAAACCTTCTGAGGACACCATCTGGCGGTAAAGGCGAACCGGGGCGAACACGCAATGTTCCGCAGCCGGGTGCGTCGTGCCGTGTGGCAAGGCGCAGTGTCCGGGTGGCCGAGGCCGGCGGCAGCCGCCAGCGTGAGATGCCGGAACGGGACCCGCCTTGATCCATCCTCTTTCCCCCTTGTCACGCTTGCTGTCGGCCCCTGCGCGGCCGGGCCGGGTCTGCTGGATCGGCGTTCGCCCGGCCCGGCGGCAACCGATGCTCAGCCAGGGGGCGATCATGCTCGACCCCGAGGCGGGGCTGCCGAGCGATCATTACCACAGCCGGACCCAGCGGGCACGGCAGGTGACGCTGGTCGGCACCGAGAACCTCGCGGCCATCGCCAGCTTCCTGGGCCGGGATGCCGTCGGGCCGGAGCAGCTGCGGCGGAACATCCTGGTGTCCGGGGTCAACCTGCTGGCGCTGAAGAACCGGCGCATTCGTGTCGGCGCCGCCGTGCTGGAGGTCACCGGGGAATGCCAGCCCTGCTCCCGGATGGAGGAGATCCTCGGCCCGGGCGGTTACAACGCCGTGCGCGGGCATGGCGGCGTGACGGCCCGGATCCTGGTGGGCGGCACCGTGCAATCCGGTGATCCGGTGCAGCGCATCGATGACGGCGACTGAACACGGCCGCCAGGCCGGCGGCCTGGGGAAGCGGACGGCTGCACGCCGGGGTCAGGCCCCTGATCTGCGCTTGGCGGGGCCAGATCCGCCTCGCGCCAGCCTCGCGCTCCCTGTTTGGATCCGGCTGGAACCGGTGTTCACCACCACGGGTGGCGGTCCGTCACGACGCACCGGAAAACCACAACAACCCCACCACGAACACACCCAGGGCAGCAGCGCCGCACCACAGCAGCAACACCACCAGGCCGATGATCGTCCAGCGGAGCCCTGACACCTGTTCCTCCTCGCGGCGGCCCAGGTCGCGATAATGCTGCACCAACATCGGCAAGCTCCTTGCGGCACTGGGAAGTAAACGCCTGGTTGGGTCGATGGGCTTCGTCACCCTGTCGCGCAATTGAAGCGCAAGCGGGGCAAGGCCCGGGGAAGGCCGGCGGTCTCAGCCGCCCGGGGTGCAGAAGATCTCCGCCAGGGTGTCCAGCAGCCGCGCGGCGCGGGGGTCCTGGAGGCGGTAGTGCAGCGTCTGGCTTGCCCGCTGGAAGGTGACGATTCCATCATCGCGCAGCTTGGCCAGGTGTTGGGACAGGGCGGACTGGCTGAGGCCAACAGCCTGGGCCATGGCGGTGACATCCATCTCCTCCTTCGTGGCCAGGAGGCACAGGATCAGCAGCCGCTTCTCGTTCGCCAGCAGGCGCAGCATCCGCGCCGCCTCGCCGGCCTTCTGTTCCAGGCGCCCGGGATCGGCCAACATCGCCGCCTCCATTGCCGCATCCGCGATGACGTTGACGCTAATTTAGAGTTTACTTATGTTCCGGTTCAAGACGAAAGCCCCTGTTCAACCCCAAGGGAGTTCGCGATGACCACGCCCGGCCCCGTGATCCGTGCCTTCTTCGATGAGCCGACCCACACGGTCAGCTACCTCGTGTCCGATCCCGTCAGCCGCCGCGCCGCCGTGATCGACCCGGTGCTGGATTACGATGCCGGCTCGGGCGAGGTGGATACGCGCTCGGTCGAGGCCATCCTCGCCGCCGCGGCGGCGGACCGGCTGAGCGTGGAATGGGTGCTCGAAACCCATGCCCATGCCGATCACCTGTCGGGCGCGCCCTTCATCAAGCAACGCACCGGCGCCCGCATCGGCATCGGCGAGCACATCCGCGACGTGCAGCGGATCTTCCGGCCGATGTTCGATGCCGCCGACGTCAAGCCGGAGGGCGGTGATTTCGACCACCTGTTCCATGACGGAGAGCATTTCGCGATTGGCGGACTCGGCGTCGAGGTGCTGCATGTTCCGGGTCACACGCCGGCCGACGTGGCCTACCGCATCGGCAACGCCGTGTTTGTCGGCGACAGCCTGTTCATGCCGGATTACGGCACGGCACGGGCGGATTTCCCTGGCGGCGATGCGCGGCACCTGTTCCGCTCGATCCGCCGCCTGCTCGCGCTGCCGCCGGACACCCGGTTGTTCATGTGCCACGACTACAAGGCCCCCGGGCGCGACCACTATGCCTGGGAAAGCACGGTGGCCGAGCAGCGGGCCGCCAACAAGCATGTGCGAGACGGCGTCACGGAAGATGAATTCGTGGCGCTGCGCCAGGCGCGCGACAGCACCTTGTCGGCCCCGGCCCTGCTGCTGCCTTCCATCCAGGTGAACATCCGCGCCGGCCGGTTTCCCCCGGCCGAGGCCAACGGCGTCAGCTACCTGCGCATTCCGGTGAAGCCGAAGGGCAGCGCCCTGGCCTGACATCGGCATCCCCGTGCTCGCCAAGATCCCGGCCGCGATGGCAAGGCTTTTCATGGTGGTGCCCCGGCATGCCGGCATCGGAACGGGCCGGGCTCGGCGCCCACGCGCGCAATGCCGCGCCACCGTCGGAGGAGCGGCGGGTTCGTGGAACCCTGTCAGGGAATTGAGAAGCTCCCCTTATAGGCCCATGCCGGTTTGAGACCCTAATCCCCGGAGTCCTGATCCCTTACCTCCTTGACCGGATGGCCATGGACCCCTCGCGGAAGGGTCCGGCCAGTCCCGGGCACGAGGAGAGAGATGATGGAGATCACACGTGCAGGAGCTCAGCCCTCCGCCCAGGGACCGGAGGAATGGTTCACGGGCCGCATTCGCATCGACCCGCTGTTCAACCCGCCCGATCCGGCCCGGGTCGCCGGCGCCCTGGTGACCTTCGAGCCCGGCGCCCGCACCGCCTGGCATACCCATCCCCTCGGACAAACCCTGATCGTCACCATGGGTCGCGGCCTGGTGCAGCGCGAGGGTGGCCCGGTCGAGGAGATCCGGCCCGGTGACGTGGTCTGGTTTCCACCGGGCGAGAAGCACTGGCACGGCGCCGCGGTGGCCACCGCCATGAGCCACATCGCCATTCAGGAAGCCTTGAACGGCTTCCCCGTGACGTGAATGGAGCCCGAGACCGACGAGCAGTACGGGCGTCGATGACGGATCTCCTGCTTCGTGGTGGCCGGCGGCAGCTTCATCGCGGGCGCACGGGTCCGGCCTAGGAAGAGGCCTGCCACGTCGAACCGCCGGCCATGGCGGGTGCTTCGGGCCGGCCGGCATCCCGGCGCAACGAACGGACGAACCGATCAAGGCAGCCTGCCGTGGTGGATATCCTCGGCCCGCGGGGGCGTGCCCGACAGGAAGCCCGGGGTGGTTGTCGGCGGCGGTTCACCCAACCCCTGCCGTTGCCGCGCACCGTGCCTTCACCGGCCGGTTCTGCTTTCTTGGAAAGGAACAAATGGATGAGGCTCCTCGCGACAGCGCTGATGGTCTGCTCCCTGGGTGGTGCATCCCTTGGGCACGCCCAGGGAGCAGGCGCTCCGCAGAACACCGGTCCCAGCCTGCCTGCTCCCAGCTCTCCCGCTCCCAGCCTCCCCACCCAGGGCCATGTGCGGGCAGTGTCGCCTGCCCTGGAACGCTATGAGCAGAACACCATTTTCGGCGATCTGTGGCGCCGCCCCGACCTGTCCTCGCGGGATCGCGGCATCGTCACGCTGTCCGCGCTGATCGCGCGCAACCAGACGAATGAGCTGCCGCGCTACCTCGGCCTCGCGCTCGACAGCGGCGTCGAACCCGGCGAGATCTCCGGGCTCATCACCCATCTCGCCTTTTATTCCGGCTGGGCCAACGCCATGGCGGCCAGCTCGGCGGCGCGGGAGGTTTTCGCGGCACGCGGCATCGGCGCCGAGCAATTGCCCGCGGCTCGGCCCGATTTGCTGCCGCTGAATGCGGCAGCGGAAGCGCGGCGCGCGGCCCAGGTGGCGCAAACCGTTCGCCCGATCGCGCCGGGCCTCGACCAGTTCACGACCGACACGCTGTTCCACGACCTTTGGCTGCGGCCCGACCTGGCCGCGCGGGACCGCAGCCTCGTCACGGTCAGCGCCCTGATCGCGACGGGCCAGGTTGCCCAGATCCCGTTCCACCTCAACAGGGCGATGGATAACGGCCTGACGCGGGCCCAGGCGTCGGAGGCTGTGGCGCACCTCGCCTTCTACGCCGGCTGGCCCAATGCCTTCTCGGCCGTTCCCGTCGTCAAGAATGTGTTTGACACCCGCCCGAATTGAGCCACTCACCCCGAGGAACCCTGCATGAACCGGTTTTCCATTCTCGGCCTGGCGATGTTTCTGCTCGCACCGGCGGGCGCTCACGCCACCGCCCTCGCGCAGGCGGCCGCGCCGGCCTCTCCCGGAGCGTCACCAAGCCAGGAGGGATTGCGGATCGCGCGCGCCGGTTCGCAGCCCTCGGCGAAAGGACCCGCCGAATATTTCACCGGCTCCGTTCGCATCGACCCGCTGTTTCCGGCAACGGCGCCGTCGCGCATGTCCGGCGGCAGCGTCACCTTCGAGCCTGGCGCCCGCTCCGTCTGGCATACCCATCCGGTGGGGCAGGTCCTCGCGGTCACGGCGGGCCTGGGCTGGATCCAGCGTGACGGCGGTCCTGTCGAGGAGATGCGCCCCGGCGACGTCATCTGGATCGCACCCGGCGTGAAGCACTGGCATGGCGCCGCCGCAACAACCGGGGTGACGCACATCGCCTTGCAGGAACAGGCCGACGGCCGGGCCGTGAACTGGATGGAGGCGGTCACGGACGAGCAATACCACCGGTGACCCCGCCTCCGGAGATACCCCGCCGCCGGGGGAAACAGGCGCCGCAAGCCGGCGCGGTCCCGCGGCGAGACAGCACGATGCAGCCCGCCACCCCGCCGCTGACAGGAAGCCGGCCGCAGGAACGCCGGCATCGGCCGGAGCGGCCAGACACCGAAACCCCGATGCGGAGCAGCTTCCGCGAGAACCGTGGCGATGCGAACCCGACGCCTGTGGCTCCTGGCGGCCCTGTTCCTCCCGATGACCGCCGTGATCGGAACAACTGGCGCCTTGGCGCAAGCCGCATCCGGCCCTCAGGCGACAACCATGAAGATCCGCATCGACATCAACGGAACCAGGATCAACGGCACGCTGGAGAACAATCCGACGGCGCGGGACTTCGCCTCGCTGCTGCCGCTGACGGTCACGCTGGACGATCACGCGCGAACGGAGAAAACCGCTTCCCTGCCGAGACCACTCTCCACGGCCGGTGCGCCACCGGGCGCCGACCCGTCGGTCGGGGATATCGCCTACTACGCGCCCTGGGGCAACCTCGCCCTCTATTACCGGGACTTCGGCTACTCGAGCGGGCTGATCAAGCTCGGTAAGATCGACGCCAGCACGGTCACAGCGCTGAGCCGATCGAACTCCGGGCAGGCGACGATCTCCCTGGTCGGGGACTGAGAAGCCACGGCCAGGGCTTGGGTACGTGGCCGCCGCCGGACTGCCGGCGCGGATCGCGGGACGCCGGTTCCCCGGTGGTGCGCTTCAGCCCCGAAACCGCAGCGCCTCGACCAGCAGCGCGAAGGCCGATGTCGGCTGCCGGCGGCTCGGATAATAAAGATGGTAGCCGGGAAAGGGCGGGCACCAATCGGCCAGCACGCGCACGAGCCGCCCTTCGGCGACATGCTCCCGCACCTGGTCCTCGAACACGCAGGCGATCCCGAGCCCGGCCAGGGCCGATCTCAGCAGCAGAGGAGCGTAGTTGAACACCAGCGGCCCCTCGACATGGACCTTGAGCTCGTGCTCGCCCTTCTCCAGTTCCCACGCATAAAGGGAGGCATGCGTCGGCAGGCGCATGTTGATGCAGGCATGCTCCGTCAGGTCCTGCGGCACCTCGGGCCGTGGCCGCCGGGCGAAATAGGCGGGCGCGGCGACAACCGCCATCCGCATATCCGGGCCGATGCGCACCGCGACCATGTCCCTCGCCACCTGCTCGCCGAAGCGGATGCCCGCATCGTGGCGGCCGGCGGCGAGATCGGTGAGGGCGTTGTCGACGTCCACTTCAACCTTGATGTCGGGATAATCCGGCAGGAGCCTTTCCAGGACCGGCATCAGGATCGTTTCCACCGGGTGCTCGCCCGCGGTGATGCGGATCGTGCCGGACGGCTTCTCGCGGAGTTCACTGAGCGCGGCGAGCGCGCCATCGATCTGATCGAAGGCTGGGCCTAGGGTCCGGAGCAGGCGCTCGCCCGCCTCGGTTGGTGCCACGCTTCGCGTGGTGCGGGTCAGCAGACGGAGGCCGAGCCGGGCTTCGAGCCCTCGAAGGGTCTGGCTCAGGGCCGATTGCGAGACGCCGAGCTGCGCCGCGGCCCGCGTGAAGCTCCGCTCGCGGGCGACGGCCAGGAACACGTCCAGATCATTGCGGTCGATCCGCGGCATTCAGAAGCCCTGCTAATAGCCCCATGCGGCTTTTAGCACCTAATCCGTGGCCGTCGACGCCGCTATCTTCGGTGAAAGCCCATCCTAACCTGATCGCCTGCCGGCCCCCTTCGGCAAACCAGGGCGGCGGCGGGCGTGTGAAGCCGGCCGCCATTGCGCCGGCGGCACGCGCACCCAGCCTTCCACGGCCCATTCCGGCGCCAGCACTCGCAAGGTCATTGATGAACGGACAAACCCTCTCGGGAGCCGATGCGCTTCCCGCCCGATCTCCGATCCCGGGGGCGGTTCTCGCGATGACCTTGTGTGCCGCCGCGCTGATCGCGTCGGAATTCATGCCGGTCAGCCTGTTGACGCCGCTGGCGTCGGATCTCGGGCTGACTGAGGGGCAGGCCGGGCAGGCGATCTCGATCTCCGGCATCTTCGCCGTGCTGACCAGCCTTTTCGTGTCGGCTGCGGCGGGGCAGATCGACCGGCGCACGGTGCTGCTCGCCTTCACCCTGCTCATGGTCGTCTCCGGCACGATCGTGGCTTTCGCGCCGAACTATGCCGTGCTGATGGCGGGAAGGGCGTTGCTCGGCGTCTCCATCGGCGGGTTCTGGGCGATGTCGACGGCCACCGTGATGCGCCTCGTGCCCCGCGACGAGGTGCCGAAGGCGCTGGCGATCCTGAATGGCGGCAATGCCCTCGCGGCCACCGTGGCGGCGCCTCTGGGGAGCGTCCTGGGGGCCTATATCGGCTGGCGCGGCGCCTTCTTCTGCGTGGTGCCCCTCGCCCTCCTGACCTTTGTGTGGCAGTGGATGACCGTTCCGCCGCTGCCCGCCGAACGCTCCTCCGGTGCCGGAGCCGCCTTCAGGCTCCTGGGCAGACCCCCGGTGGCGGCGGGCATGCTCGCGATCCTGTTCCTGTTCATGGGACAGTTCGCGCTGTTCACCTATCTGCGGCCGTTCCTGGAAACGGTCACGCAGGTGAACGTTTCGGTCCTGTCGCTGCTCCTCCTGGTGGTAGGCGTCACCGGCCTGATCGGCACCTCACTGGTCGGCTGGTTTCTGACGGCGAGCCTGCACGGCGTCCTGGTGGCGATTCCCCTGGGAATGGCGGCGATCGCCGCGGCGCTGGTCGCGGCCGGGCACTGGCCCCTGGCAACCGCGGCGTTGCTGGCCGGGTGGGGCCTGATCAGCACGCCCGCGCCGGTCGGATGGGGAACCTGGCTCAGCAAGACGCTGCCGGAGGAGGCCGAAGCGGGCGGTGGGCTGATGGTGGCAACCATTCAGCTCGCCATCACCTTGGGAGCATCGATCGGCGGCGTGCTGCTCGACACGAATGGCTACCGGAGCACCTTCGGTGCCAGTGCGGCCATGCTGTTCGCATCCGCGCTGCTGGCGCTGCTGTGCTGGCAGATGGGACCGCCACGGCGGTGAGCCCAGGCGACCCGATGTTGATCCGGGATCCCCATGGGGGGGAGAAGCCCGGCTCCGGACGCTTGCTCAGCCGGGTGTGCGCACCACGCGCGGCGAGGATGGCCTGGGCGTGCCGGTTCCTGCGGAAACACGAGAAACCAACGGAGAGCCACATGCGAACCCCTGACTTCGCGGCGACGAGGCGTGATCTGGTGATGGGGGCGGCGGCCGCCGCCGCGGCACCCTGCGCGGCCAGCGCACAAACCGGGGCACCGGCTGCCCCTCCCCCAGCCCCAGGAGCACCCGCCATGAAACTGTTCTTCACCGTGAATGGCGAAAGGCGCGACCTGGAGCTGGACACCCGGACAACCCTGCTGGACGCGCTGCGCGAGCACCTGCACTTGACCGGCAGCAAGAAGGGCTGTGACCACGGGCAATGCGGCGCCTGCACCGTCATGGTCGGCGGCCGCCGCATCAACGCCTGCCTGACGCTGGCGGTGATGCATCAGGGCGACGAGATCACCACCATCGAGGGGCTGGGCAGCCCGGACAAGCTGCACCCGATGCAGGCGGCCTTCGTGAAGCATGACGGTTACCAGTGCGGCTACTGCACGCCGGGGCAGATCTGCTCCTCCGTTGCGGTGCTGGAGGAGATCAAGGCAGGCATCCCGAGCCATGTGACGGCTGACCTAAACGCCCGGCCCGGCCTGACCGCCGACGAGATCCGCGAGCGCATGAGCGGCAACATCTGCCGCTGCGGTGCCTATTCCAACATCGTGGACGCGATCACCGAAGTTGCGGAGCAACAGGCATGAAGCCCTTCACCTATGAGCGGGCAACCTCGCCCGCCGAGGCCGCCGCCGCCGCGGCCCGCAGGCCGGGCGCCAAGTTCATCGCGGGCGGCACCAACCTGCTGGACCTGATGAAGCTGCAGATCGAGACTCCGGCCCACCTGATCGACGTCAACGGTCTGGCGCTGGACAAGCTGGAGCCCACGCCGGAGGGCGGCCTGCGCATTGGCGCGCTGGTGCGCAACACCGACTTGGCTGCCGATCAACGCGTTCGCCGCGATTACGGCGTGCTGTCGCGCGCGCTGCTGGCGGGGGCCTCCGGGCAGCTGCGCAACAAGGCGACCACCGCGGGCAACCTGCTCCAGCGCACGCGCTGCCCGTATTTCTACGACACCAACCAGCCCTGCAACAAACGCCAGCCCGGCTCGGGTTGCTCGGCGCTCGGCGGCTTCAGCCGCCAGCTGGCGGTGGTGGGCCACAGCGAGGCCTGCATCGCCACCAACCCGTCCGACATGGCGGTGGCCCTGCGGGCGCTGGACGCGGTGGTGGAGACGGTGAAGCCGGACGGCACCACCCGGGGCATCCCCATCGCGGAGTTCCACCGCCTGCCCGGCGACACCCCGCACATCGAGACCGCGCTGGAGCCGGGCGAGTTCATCACGGCGGTGACCCTGCCGCCGCCGGCCGGCGGGCGGCATGTCTACCGCAAGGTCCGCGACCGGGCGTCCTACGCCTTTGCGCTGGTTTCGGTCGCGGCCGTGGTGCAGCGGGACGGCACGGGGCGGGTGGCGCTGGGCGGCGTCGCGCACCGACCGTGGCGCGTGGAGGCCGCCGAAGCGGAGGTGCCGCGCGGCGCCAGGGCCGCGATGGCCGCCATCCTGGCGAATGCCCGTCCGACCCACGAGAACGCGTTCAAGGTGACGCTGGCGGAGCGCGCGCTTCACGCCGTGCTGGCCGAGGCGAGGGGCTGAACACCATGAAGTTCGACACACCCGCGACCACCAATCCCATCGACCAGCTAAAGGTCGTCGGCCAGCCGGTCGACCGCATCGACGGCCGGCTGAAGACCACGGGCCAGGCGCCTTACGCCTATGAGCACAACGACGCCGTGCGCGACCACGCCTATGGCTATGTGGTGGGCGCCGCGATCGCCAAGGGCCGCATCACCGGCATGGACCTGCGCGCGGCCAGGGCCGCGCCCGGCGTCCTGGCGGTTGTCACCGCCGAGAATGCCGGTGCGCTCGGCAAGGGCCGCATGAACACCGCCAGGCTGCTGGCCGGCCCGGAGGTGGACCATTACCACCAGGCCGTCGCGGTGGTGGTGGCCGAAACCTTCGAGCAGGCGCGCGACGCCGCGCAGATGGTCCAGGTGAGCTATGCCGGGGCCGAAGGCGCCTTCGACCTCGCGGCCGCGCGGGACTTGGCGGAGAAGGTGGACCAGTCCGCGAGCGCGACGGGGGATTTCGAGGGCGCCTTCGCCACGGCGCCGGTGCAGCTCGATGCCACCTACACCACGCCCGACCAGAGCCACGCGATGATGGAGCCGCACGCCTCCATCGCCGCCTGGGATGGCGACCGGCTGGTGGTCTGGACCTCCAACCAGATGATCGAGTGGGGCGCGGGCGACCTGGCCAGGACGCTGAACATGCCGAGGGAGAAGGTGCGCCTGATCTCCCCCTTCATCGGCGGCGGTTTCGGCGGCAAGCTGTTTCTGCGGACGGATGCGGTGATGGCGGCGCTGGGGTCGCGGGCGGCCAGGCGGCCGGTCAAGGTCGCGCTTCAGCGGCCGCTGATGATCAACAACACCACGCATCGGCCCGCTACCATCCAGCGCATCCGCATCGGCACCGGGCGGGACGGCAGGATCGTGGCCATCGGGCATGAAAGCTGGTCGGGCGACCAGCCGGGCGGCGGGCCGGAAACGGCGGTCGACCAGACGCGGCTGCTCTATACCGGGGCGAACCGGCTGACGCAGCTTCGGCTCGCGGTGCTGGACCTGCCGGAAGGCAACGCCATGCGCGCGCCGGGCGAGGCGCCGGGGCTGATGGCGCTGGAGATCGCGATGGACGAGATGGCGGAGAAGCTGGGCATGGATCCGGTGGAGTTCCGCGTCATCAACGACACCCAGGTGGACCCGAACGACACGTCCCGCCCCTTCTCCCGGCGCCAGCTGGTCGAATGTCTGCGCACCGGCGCCGAACAATTCGGCTGGAGCCGACGCAGCGCGCGGCCGGGTCAGGCACGGGAGGGAAGCTGGCTGCTCGGCATGGGCGTGGCGGCGGCCTTCCGCAACAACCTGGTGATGACGTCGGGCGCGCGCGTGCGGCTCGACGGCCGCGGCGAGGTCACGGTGGAGACCGACATGACCGACATCGGCACGGGCAGCTACACCATCATCGCGCAGACGGCCGCCGAGATGATGGGCGTGACCATCGACAAGGTCACCGTCCGGCTCGGCGACTCGTCCTTTCCCGCCTCGGCCGGTTCGGGCGGGCAGTGGGGCGCCAACAGTTCCACGGCGGGCGTCTATGCCGCCTGCGTGAAGCTGCGGAACGCCGTGGCGCGGAAGCTCGGCTTCAACTCCGCCGACGCGGTGTTCGAGGATGGGCAGGTCCGCGCGGGCAACCGGAGCGTGACGCTGGCGGAAGCGGCCGGCGGAGAGGGGATGGTGGCCGAGGACGCCATCGAGTTCGGCGAGTTGAGCAAGCGCTTCCAGCAATCCACCTTCGGCGCGCATTTCGTGGAGGTGGGAGTCGACGCCGCGACCGGCGAGGTGCGCATCCGCCGCATGCTGGCGGTGTGCGCGGCAGGGCGCATCCTGAACCCCAAGACGGCCCGCAGCCAGGTGATCGGCGCCATGACCATGGGCGTCGGCGGGGCGCTGATGGAGGAGTTGGCAGTGGACACGCGCCGCGGCTTCTTCGTCAACCACGACCTCGCCGCCTACGAGGTGCCGGTGCATGCCGACATTCCGCACCAGGAGGTGATCTTCCTGGACGAGGTGGACCCGATGTCCTCGCCGATGAAGGCGAAGGGCGTGGGCGAACTCGGCCTCTGCGGCGTCGCGGCGGCGATCGCCAACGCCATCTACAATGCCACCGGCGTGCGGGTGCGCGACTACCCGATCACCCTGGACAAGCACCTTGACCGGCTGCCGGAGCTGGCCTGACGGTGGCGCCCGGCGGGATGGGGGATCCGGTTCGAGGCCGGGACGAGCGAAGCGGACGCTGAAAGAGGTACCCGCTTCGCGTCGGATCAAGCAGGATGCCCCGTGACCGATCACCAGCTCCGATCCGCCCGCATCATGACCCGGCGCCGCCTCGCCGCGCTCCTCGGCACCGCCCCGCTGCCGGCTTCGCTGCCCTGGCTCGGCGGCTGTTCCGGCAGCGGCGCCGCGAGGTCCGCAGGGGCGGCGAGCGACCATTTCGACGGCGAACGGTTCTTCAATCCGGACGGCGCGGCCCCACGCGGCGTCCTGGACCTGGCGCGCTGGAAGCTGGGCGGGGACAACCAGAACTGGCCCGATGCCTATCCGAGCCCGTTTCCGCCGGATCGCCCCCCGCCGCGCATCGAGGGCGCGGCGCTGCGCGTGAGCTTCGTGGGGCACGCGACCTTTCTGCTCCAGGGAGCGGGGCTGAACATCCTGACCGACCCCGTTTGGTCGGAGCGCGCCAGCCCGTTCACCTTCGCCGGCCCCCGGCGTGCCAACCCGCCCGGCATCGCCTTCGACGACCTGCCGCCGATCCATGCCGTTCTGGTGTCGCACGGCCATTACGATCACCTCGACCTCGAGACCCTGGGGCGCCTCTGGCACCGCGATCGGCCACGGATCGTCGCGCCGCTCGGCCAGGACGCGACCATCCAGGGGCATGACCCGGCCATCGAAGTCACCACCGCCGACTGGAACGGCGTGGTGCCACTCGGCAACGGCGTCGAAGCGGTGCTGGAGCAGGTCCACCATTGGACGGCACGCGGCCTGTGGGATCGCAACCGCGCGCTGTGGTGCGGCTTCGTGCTACGAGGCCTGGGCGATGGCGTCTTCTTCGCGGGTGACACGGGTTTCGACGATGGCCGCCCGTTCCGGCGCATCGCCGGGCGGCACGGGCCGCTCGGCATCGCGCTGCTGCCGATCGGCGCCTACGAGCCCCGGTGGTTCATGGCGGGCCAGCACATGAACCCGGCCGATGCGGTGCGGGGCTTCAAGCTGCTCGGGGCGCGCCAGGCATTCGGCTACCATTGGGGCACGTTCAAGCTCACCAATGAGGGGATCAGCCGCCCGCTCGCGGACCTGGCCTCGGCGCTCGCTGAGGAGCGCGTCGAGCCGATGCGCTTCATCGGCGCCCGGCCGGGCCTGGTGTGGCCGGGCATGGCGGAAGGCTGAGGTTCCCTCCGGGCCCGCAGCGCCGGATGGAGGCCGACGCCTCCCGCTCAGGCCGGATCCTGGCGGCTGCCCCTGGACACGATGAGCATCTTGTTGTCGGGCAGCGGCCTTTGCAGCTCCCGCGCGATCTCCCATGGTGCTTCCAGCCAGGTGTCCATCTCGTCCGGCGTGGTCAGCAGCACCGGCATGGCCTTGGGATGGATGGGGCCGACCACGCCGTTCGGGTCGCAGGTCAGGAAGCCGTAGAGCTCATGCTCGCCGTCCACCGGGTTCGACTTCGGGCCGCGGGAACCGTTCCAGCGTGTCCAGATCCCGGCAAAGGCGAAGAGGGGGCGCTCCTCCGACAAGGCGAACCAGACGGGCGTCTTCTTCGGCCGGGTGTCTTCCCACTCGCTGAACGAGGTCACCGGCACCAGGCAGCGATGCGCCGGGCCGAGCCACCGTCGCCAATGCGGGCTGCGGGTGTTGCGGATGTTGGTCACAGGGTGGCCGCCATACTGCTCCGGACCCGGCATGCCCCAACGCATGGTGGTGAGCTCACGCTCGCCATGCTCCGCCTGACGCACCACGGGCGCCATGGAATCCGGATAGATGGCGGGCAGCGGCGGAAGGTTGCCGGTGCCGTCGCGAGTGGCGCGGGTCAGATCCAGGATTGCCCGCTGGTTGCTGGTCATCGAGTAAAGATTGCACATGACCTGATCCTCAGGACCGTGGCTTCTTCGCCCGCTTCCTGGACTGCGTGCCGGCCGGAGGTGGCGCCCAGAACCCGGCCACCTGCCGTGCGGCCCCGCGCATCACGGCTGTCTGTTGCCGCCTCGCCTGCCCGGTCAAGAGCCCGCGGGCGGCCCCGGCCCAGGCATGGGCGCCGCTCAGCATCATGCTCAGCAGGGGGTTCTTCGTGATCCGCGGCTTGACCATGGGACCTCCTGATCCAGAGGCGCGCCCGCCCTGCAGGACATCACCTGCTTCTCAAGCGGCGCAGGCGCGCGCGAGTTGCTCACGCCGCGAAGAACCGGCCGCGGCTCACCGGGAGGCAGGGCTCGCCGCCGAGCGGCCCCGGAATGCGCCGGGGCCCTCTCTCCTGGTCCCGGGCAGCCGGTAATACGCGGCGGCGTTGCCGTGCAGCGCGGCGGCCGCGAGTTCCTCGCCCAGCACTTCCCGCAGCAGCGTGACGTCGGAGGACCGGAACGGCCTGGCGGCGCGGGTGGAGGGCAGGTCCGTGCCGAACATCAGGGCCGAGGCCGAGCGCCGGGCGATCTCCCCGAGCGCGCGCGGCACATCCAGCGACACCCGGCCGAAGCCGGTGGCCTTCACCTTGGCGCCGGCCTCCACCAGGTCCAGAACCATCGGCAGGCCGGCCTCCGTCATGCCCAGATGGTCGATCACCAGACGCGGCCCCAGTGTCGCGAGGCGATCCGCGAACGGGCGCAGGAGGGCCGCGTCGGCGTAGACCTGGGTGTGCAGCCCCGCCACGCTCCAGCCCCGTTCCGCCAAGGCCAGTTCGTCCCGCACCGAGGCCGCGACGCCGCGATACAGGTTGTGGCGAAGCCCCCGCACCCCCGCATCTGCCAGCGCACGCAGTGCCACGTCGGACAGGTCCGGGTCGGCGTTGACCACGGCCACGAAGCCCGGGCCCAGATCCCTCATTGCCGCCACCAGCGGGGCCGGATCGAGACCGTGGGTGGAAGCGGCGACCACCACCCCGCCCCGGAGATCGAACCCCGCCGTCGCGGCACGGTAGTCCTGCGCGGTGAAGCGCGGAGGCACGTAGCCGTCATTTCCCGGCAGCGGGAAGCGCGGATCGAAGATGTGGAAATGAGCGTCGATTATGGGCGGGTTGCTCATGCGGGTCACGTGGCCGTCGCGTGATACCGGAAGCGGTCGGCCCGGCCGAGTGCCAGGCGGGCCTCAACAGGCCTGCCGCCCGCGTCATAGGCGGTGCGCTCGGCCACGATCACCGGTTCGCTCAGCCCGATCTGCAACATCGCGGCGGCGTGCGCGTCGGCCTGGGTGACGGTGATCTCGTCCTCGGCGCGCGCCACCAGCAATCCGCAGCGCTCCTGCAGCAGCGGATAGAGCAGCGCACCGTATTCCCCGGGTTCGAGCGCCAGCAACGGACCGGCCTCGGGCAAGGGCAGGTGGATGGTCTCGTAAAGGATCGCGGCGCCGTTCCACGACCGCAGGCGCGACAAACACAGCGCATCCTCGCCGGCACGGCGGCGCAGGCGCCGCGCGGCCTCCGCGGGCAGCGGCGCGCGGGCGCTGGACAGGATCCTGCTTTCCGGCAGGATCGCCTGGTTTCCGGCCTGCGCGTCCGTGACGCGGAAGAAGCGAAGCAGGCTGCCGGTGCCGCGGGCGGGGCAGCTGAAGGTGCCGCGGCCGTGCTGCCGGTGCACCAGCCCCTCCTGCTCCAGATGGCTGATGGCACGCCTCATGGTCTGTAATGAGACGCCGTATTCCACCGCGAGCTTCGATTCCGCCGGCAGCGCGGTGTCCGGCGGCCATTCGCCCGCCGCCAGCCGCGCCGCCAGCTGGTCGCGGAGGCGGGCATGCAGCGGAAGCCGTGCATCGGTTCCGATCGTTGCTGGTAAAGCACCCAAACGCCGTCTCCATCCGGTCCAGAACCCGTTGAGCAGACACCACCCGTGCCCCCGGGCGCAAACGCTCATTTAGTCCTATGCAGGACTATAGGAGAATGCTAGCGAGCCGGCAACCGCGCCCGCCCGCGGAACGGAGGAACCCCGATGCCTGCCAGTCGCCGTGACCTGTTCGCCCTTGCCCTCGCCGGGCTCGCGCCCGCCCTGCCCGCCGCCGCGCAGGGCTGGAAGCCGCAGCGGACCATCCGGATGATCGTTCCCTATGCCCCGGGGGGTGGTGCCGACACGACCGCGAGGCTGCTCGCCGGGCCGATGTCGGCCGCGCTGGGCCAGACCGTGGTGGTTGAGAACCGCGGCGGCGCCGGCGGCTCGATCGGCGCGGGCGAGGTGGCGCGCTCGGCGCCGGATGGCCATACGGTGATGCTCGATGCGCTCGGCTTCGTCGCCACGCCATCCCTGCTGCCGCGCCTTCCCTTCGACTACGCCACCGCCTTCACGCCGGTGACACAGGTGACCGTGCTGCCGCAGATCATGCTGGCGCCGAGAGAGGCGCCCTATTCCACGCTCGCGGAATTCATCGAGCATGCCGGACAGCACCCCAACAGCCTGACCTACGGGTCCTCCGGCAATGCCACGGCGGCGCATCTGGCTTCGGTGCTGCTGCTGCGCCGCGCCGGCCTGACGCTGGAGCACTCGCCCTATCGTGGCGGCGGACCGGCGCTGCAGGACCTCCTCGGCGGCAGCCTGGCCTTCGTGTTCGGCACGGTGTCATCCTCGACCCAGCTGGTGCGCGACGGTCTGGTCAAGGCGCTCGGCGTCAGCACCGCGCGCCGCATCGCCGCGCTGCCGGATGTTCCGACGATCGCCGAGCAGGGCTTTCCGGGATACGAGTTGAACGAGTGGAACGGCTTCTACCTTCCCGCCGGGGCGCCCGAGCCGGTGGTGAGCAGCCTCCACGGTGCCGTGATCGCGGCGCTGAAGCACCCGGATGTCAGGTCGAGGCTGACGGCCATGGGAGCAGAGGCCGTGGGCAGCAGCCCGGCCGCCTTCGCCTCCTTCGTGGCCCAGCAACGGGAGGTCATGGGCAACCTGATCCGCGAGGCCGGCATCAAGGCTGACTAGCGTTGAAATGCTTGCCGGGGCGGCCGCCCCGGCGCAGGCCCGGTCCGGCCTGCAGGACCTCTTCCCGGCCCGGGGTGAGCCGGCAACCGAAACGCTTCGTCGGCCGCGCGCCCGCGAGGCCCGATCATGGCTGGCGCAGGGTGACACCGGCAGGAGCATCCCCTAATCAGGAGCGGCGATGACCAACCGGGGCAGACACCTGCTGCGCGTCCTGGCCGTCCTGCTGCTGGTGCAGTGGGTGGCGGCGCTGCAGCCTTGCCTGCGCTCCTTGGTCGATCTCGCCTCGGCCCAGGCCGTGGAATTGTGCAGCCCGTCCGGCGCCTACCGCACCATCCTGGTGAATCGGGATGGCCAGGAGGTGCCGCAGGTCAAGGCGCATGCGGGCTGCCCGCTGTGCCAGCACGCGGATCCCGCCAGCCTGCCCGTTCCGCCGGTGGTGCAGCTCGGCCCGGTCATCCTGGTGTCGGTTGCCCGGCCCTTGGCCCGGCCCGGCCTGCCTCCCGCACCGCCACGCGGCCCGCCACAGCAGCCGCGAGCACCACCAGCAGCCTGATCCTGAAACATCGCCGCCGTCCGGGCCCGTGCCCGGACGGCTGTTTGTTTGTCACGCCGCGTCCTGCGGCGAAGGATCGGTTCTCCCTTCATGGCTTTTCCTGTTTCCAGGCGTGCCTGGCTGGCCTCGGCCCTGCTGCTCGCCGCTCCGGCCGCCGCGGCGGCCGCATGGTGGCTCCGCCCCGCGGCCGAATCCGAGCTGCCGCCCGGCCCCGGCGAGATCCAGCTCCCCGACGGCGTCCCGCTGGGCGGCCCGTTCTCCCTGGTCGACCAGGATGAACAGCGTCGCACGGAGAATGATTTCCGGGGCCGCTGGGCGTTGCTCTACTTCGGCTACACCTTCTGCCCCGACATCTGCCCGACGGAACTGGCCACCATGGCCGGGGCGCTGGACCTGCTGCCCGCCGGGGTTGCGGCTCAGATCAGCCCCGTCTTTGTCACGATCGATCCGGACCGGGACACCCCGGCGCAGCTGAAGAACTACGTGCGGCTGTTCCACCCGCGCCTGGCCGCGCTCACCGGCACGCCGTCCGAGATCGGGCCGGTGCTGAAGGCCTTCCACGTCTTCGCCGCGAAGCACGTGGTGCAGGGGGCGTCCGACTACCTGATGGACCATTCCTCCTTCTTCTACCTGCTTGGCCCGGACGGGCGCCTCCGCACCCTGTTCCGTGGCGGCCTTCCGGCCGCGGAACTCGCGGCGGGCCTGCGCCGCCGCATCGCCCTGCACACCGGCATTCAGACGGAGACATCATCATGACCTTGTTCCGCCGCCTGCTGGCGCCTGCCCTCCTGCTGGCCGCTGCCGCCGCGATGCCGGCATGGGCGCAGGCACCCGCCACCGCGCCGGATGGCATCGCCATCGAGCAGCCCTGGACCCGCGCGGCCATCCAGGGCGGCACGGGGGGCGTGTTTCTCACCATCCGCAACGCCGGAACGGCGCCGGATCGCCTGGTGTCCGTCAGCAGCCCGCTGCCCCGCGTGACGGAGTTGCACACCACCCTGCGCGATGGCGACGTGATGCGCATGCAGCAGATGCAGTCCATCGAGGTGCCTGCCGGCGGCAGCGTGGCGCTGCAACCGGGCGGCCTCCATCTCATGCTCATCGGCCTTTCGGCGCCGCTGCGGCCGGGGGAGAGCGTTCCGGTCACCCTGACCTTCGAGAAGGCGGGTGCCATCACGGTTTCCGTTCCGGTCCAGGCGGCAGGCGCGCGCGGCGCCCCGCACGCCGGCCATTGATGCCGGTGACACAAGGAAAGCGGCCATGAAGCCATCCTTCCCGCAGATGCGGCGGGCCCTGTTGGGCGCCCTCGCCTGCCTGCCGCTGCTGGCGGCACCCACGCTGGCGCAGCCGCGCACCATCACCGACGTGAACGGCCGCACCGTGACGCTGGCCGGTCCGGCCCAGCGTATCGTCCTCGGCTTCTACTTCGAGGACTTCACCGCCATCGCGGGCGCCGAGGGGTGGGACCGCGTCGTCGGCATCAGCAAGACGCTCTGGGCCGATTGGCGGCCGAATAACTATGCGCTCTACACCCGGGCCATCCCGCGCATCACCGAAGCCGTGGATGTCGGCGCGGCGGACAACGACACGTTCAGCGCCGAGACGATCATCGCGCTGCGTGCGGATCTGGTGATTCTGTCCCACGATACCTTCGGGCGCGTGGGCGAGGCAGTCGCGCAGTTCGAGGCGCTGGGCATCCCTGTGCTCGTGACGGACTACAACGCCCAGACGCTGGAGCGCCACCTGGCCAGCACCCGCGCCATCGGCGCGGCGGTGGGTGCCGAGGAGCGGGCGGAGCAGCTCGCGAGCGAGTACAGCGCCGCCACCGCCGACATCGGGCGCCGCGTCGCGCGAGCCAAGGCGGCCGGGGCCGGAACGCCGCGCGTGTATTTCGAGCTGGGCCAGGGTGGCGCCGCCGTGGTCGGCAACACCTACCAGGGCACCATGTGGGGCCGGATCACCGAAAACCTCGGCGCGCAGAACATCGCCAACGGCCGCATCCCCGGTCCCTGGGGCCCGCTGAGCTCTGAGCTGGTGCTGGCGGCCGACCCGCAATTCATCTTCATCGCCGCGTCCAGCTGGGTGGGTCGGCCCAACGCCGTGCGGACGGGGTTCGGCATCCCGCCGGAGGAAACGCGGGCCAAGCTGTCGGAATACCCCGCGCGCCCCGGATGGGACCGGCTGACGGCCATCCGCGACGGCCAGCTGCACGCGGTGGAGCACGGCATCGCCCGCACGCTCTTCGACTATGTCGGCCTGCAATACATCGCCCGGCAGCTCTACCCGCAGGCCTTCGCCGATGTGGACCCGGTGGCCAATCTGCGCCGCTACCACGAACGCTACCTCCCCGTGGCGTTCGAAGGTTGCTGGATGACCAGGCTGGCCCAGGAATGACCGCCTTCCCTGCCGACGCCATCATCGCCTGGCGCGCGGCGAACAGCCGTCGCGTCGTGGTCATGGCCGTGGGAATCGTCCTGCTGGTGGCCAGCTTCGCGGCGGACCTGGCGACCGGCCCGGCCATGCTGCCCATCCCGGAGGTGGTCCGCTCCCTGCTGGGAATGGGGACCGACCCGATGCTGGAGGCGATCGTTCATCGGCTGCGCCTGCCCATCGCGCTGATGGCGGTGGCGGTCGGCGCCTCGCTCGGCCTCACCGGCGCGGTGATGCAGACCATCCTGAACAACCCGCTGGCCAGCTCCTACACGCTGGGCATCTCGGCCGGGGCGGGCTTCGGGGCGGCGCTGGCCATCCTGGCCGGGGCAATGATCCCGCTGCCGCCGGCGCTCGTGGTGCCGGCCGCCGCCTTTCTCTTCGCCGGCCTGGCCTGCAGCCTGGTGGCGGGCGCCGCGCAGCTGCGGGGCGCCACGCCGGAGTTCCTGGTGCTGTCCGGCATCGTCTGCCTGTTCCTGTTCCAGGCCCTCCTGTCGCTGCTGCAGTTCCTTGCCTCGCCCGAGGCGCTGCAGCAGATCGTGTTCTGGCTGTTCGGCAGCCTGATGCGGGCCAGCCTCGGGCAGGTGGGCGTGGTGGGGCTGGTCCTGCTGCTCTCGATCCCGCTCCTGTTGCGCGACGCGTGGCAGCTGACGGCGCTGCGGCTGGGGGACGAGCGCGCCCGGGCACTCGGCGTGCAGGTCGACGCGCTGCGCCTGCGGGCCTTTATCCTGGTGTCCCTCCTCACCGGGGTGGCCGTCGCCTTTGTCGGCACCATCGGTTTCGTCGGGCTCGTGGCGCCGCACATCGCCCGCATGCTGGTGGGTGAGGACCAGAGGCACCTGCTGCCGAGCGCCGCCATCTTCGGCGCGCTGCTGTTGTCCGCCGCCTCGGTGGCCAGCAAGCTCATCATGCCCGGCGCGGTGTTCCCCATCGGCATCGTCACCTCCCTGATCGGCGTGCCGGTTCTGGGATGGCTGGTGCTGCGCTCCAGGACGGCGCCATGAGGCTCTCGGTCCGGGGCTTCAGCCTCCGCTACGGGGTTCGGGTCGCGGTGGACCGCGTCGATCTGCAGGCGAATCCCGGCGAGGTGCTCGCGATCCTCGGCGCCAACGGATCCGGCAAATCCAGCCTGCTGCGCGGTCTCGCCGGCGTGCAGCGGCATGCGGGAACGGTGGAGTGGAGTGGCGGCGAACCCGGCCGCGTGGGCTACATGCCGCAGGACACCAGCGCCCGCTCGCAATTGACGGCGTTCGAGGTGGTGCTGCTGGGCCGGCTGCGGTCGCTGGCCTTCAAGGTGGATGTTGCGGACCTGAAAGCGGCCCGCGACACCCTGGAGGAAGTCGGCATCTCCCACCTGGCGGAGCGCCCCATCCGCGAACTGAGCGGCGGGCAGCGGCAGCTCGTGTTCCTGGCGCAGGTGCTCTCGGCCGGCCCGTCCGCCCTGCTGCTGGACGAGCCGACCAGCGCGCTGGACATCACCCATCAGCTTCGCGTGCTCGCCCTGCTGCGCTCCGCCACGCACAGCCGAAGGTTGACAACCATCGTGGTTCTGCACGACCTCAACGCGGCGGCCCGTTTCGCCGACCGGATCGTGATGATGCATGACGGCCGCGTCGCGGGCCACGGGACGCCTGCCGAGGCGCTGACCGCCGAAACGCTGCGCCGGTGCTACGGCGTCGAGGTGGCGGTGTTCAGCGGCCCCGACGGCGCGCCCGTCATCCTTCCGCTGCGGCCCTGCGATGCCGACGCTGCGCCCTGAGGCGGCGGAACCATCGAATGGGCGGCAGGGCCGTGCCGGGCGCGGATCGCGGCACGCCGGAGGGTCTGGCGCGGCCGGCAGCGGCAAGGCAAGCAACGGGGAATGATCCGATGAACCACCGCCAGCTCGAGATCTTCAACGCCGTCATGATCAGCGGCTCGGCTTCCAGGGCGGCGGAACTGCTCCAGGTCACGCAGCCCGCCGTGAGCCGCGCCATCGTCGACCTCGAGGAGGCGATCGGCTTCTCGCTCTTCAACAGGATCCGCGGGCGCCTCGTTCCCACGCCGGAAGGCCAACTCTTCTTCTCCGACGTCCGGGCAAGCTTCCTCGGGCTCGACCGGCTGAGGATGTCGGCGGCGCGGATCCGGGACTTCGGTGCCGGAAGCCTGCGGATCGCCAGCCTGGCTGCCTATGGCAACACGCTGATGCCCCGCGCCATCAAGCTGTTCCGCGGCCAGCATCCCGACACCGCCATCACCTTCCAGATCGCCTTGTCGGCGCAGGTGCGGGTACTGGTGGTGAACGGGAATTTCAGCATCGGTCTCGCGGCCGACGAGGTGGACCTGTCGGGCGTGGAGCACCGGGTGTTTGCCAGCGGCCGCGCCAGTTGCGTGATGCCGCCCGGGCATCCGCTCTCGGCCAGGGCGGTAATCCATCCGGCGGACCTGGACGGCGTGCCGTTCATCGCCCTGTCCGCCGAGGACCGGGCCAGGGGCCGCATGAACGCGGTGCTCGATGCCGCGGGCGTGCGACCCAACGCGGTCGTGGAAACGCCCTTCGCGGCCACCGTCTGCGCCTTGGCGCTGGAGGGTGTGGGCGTCGGCCTCGCCCAGGCGGTCGCCGCGGAAGGCTTTCTCGAACGCGGCCTGGTGATGCGGCCCTTCGAGCCCGAAGTCTATTTCAAGACCTATCTGCTGTTCCGCCCCGACACGCAGAAATCGATCCTGGTCAAGCACTTCGTGGCGGCCCTGCTGGCCGCGCGGGATCGCGGGGCGCGGCCTTCTCCCGCCCAGGAGGCCTCCGGGACGCGCGGCGCGCGCCCATTCCGGTCCCGGCCTTCCGCCGACGAAGCGGGCTGAGCCTCGCCGCTCAGGCTCCGGCGATGGCGGGATGCAGCGCCGCCAGCAATTGTTGCAGGTCGGACCAGAGATCGTCCTCCTGCTCCAGGCCGATGCTGACGCGCAGCACGCTGCCCTCCTGCGTCCAGGGGTTCACGGCGCGGTCGCCCTTCAGCGGCATGGGCGCGATGAGGCTGCGCGTGCCACCCCAGGAGGCGCCGATGGCGAACACCTTCATCGCCGTCAGCGCCGGGTTCAGCGCCGCCTCCGCGCCCGGCTTCAGCACGATGCTGAAAACGCCGCCCGAACCGCCGATGTCGCGCGCCCAGAACTCGTGCCCCGGGCAGGACGGCAGGCAGGGATGCAGGACCTGCTCCACCAGCGGATGGTCCTGCAGGCGGCGCGCAAAGGCTTCCGACACCCGCCCGACATGCGCCAGGCGCACGCCCATGGTCTCGATGCCGCGCAGCGCCAGCGCCACCTCGTCGGGCGAGACGCCGACGCCGAGGCTGCGGAGCACTTCCTTCATGCGCTGGCGGAGCGCGATGTCGCGGACGGTGATGGAACCCAGCAGCAGGTCGGAATGGCCGCCCACATACTTCGTCAGCGCCTCCGCCGCGAAGTCGCAGCCGTGGTTCAGCGGCTTGAACAGCAGCGGCGTGCACCAGGTGTTGTCGCAGCCGACCATCACGCCCCTGGCTTTGGCCGCCTGGACGATGGCCGGGATGTCCTGCACTTCCATGGTGCCGGAGCCGGGCGATTCCACCCAGACCAGCTTCGTGCGGTCGTGGATCAGCTCGGCGATGCCGGCGTCGGTCAGCGGATCATAGATCGTGTAGTCGATGCCGCGCGGCCGCAGATAGTCGCGGCACACGTTGCGGACCGGCCCGTAGGCGCTGTCCGGCACCAGCACATGGTCGCCGGGCAGCAGAAAGGTCAGGAACACCAGCGTCACCGCCATCTGGCCCGAGGGCACCAGCACGGTGCGGACGCCGTGGTGCAGTGCCGTCAGCTGCGCTTCCAGCGTGCGCGTCGTCGGCGTGCCGTGCAGGCCGTAGGTGTAGCCGTCGAAGCCGCGCTGGCTGCGGGCCGCGAAGCTTTCCCCGTCCTCGTAGATGATGGTGGAGGCGCGGTAGGTCGGCACCGCCAGGCTGCGGAAGCCTTCCCGGGAAATCTCCGGGTGCTGAACGCAGCGGGTCAGGTCGTGCATGGGATCTCTCGGTCGGAAGCGGGGGAGCGGGATGGCCGGAAGCGCGGCCGGGTGTCAGCGGATCGGCGGCGCGTAGTGCAGCCCGCCTCTGGTCCAGAGCTGGTTCTGCGTGCGCGGGATGCCGAGCGGCGCAATGGAGGGGTCCCAGACCTCGGCGTAATTGCCCACCTGCCGGATGACGTTGAAGGCCCAGCGATTGTCCAAGCCCATGGCGCGCCCGAGCTCGCCATCCACGCCGAGCAGGCGGCGGATGTCGGGATTCGGGCTGGCCAGGGCGGCCTCCACACTCCCGCTGGTCAGGTCCAGCTCCTCGGCGGCCAGCATGGCAAAGCCGATCCAGCGCACCGCGTCGAACCACTTGTCGTCCCCCTTGCGGACCACGGGGCCGAGCGGCTCCTTGCTGACGACCTCGGGCAGCAGGCTCAGCTGCTCGGCCGCAGCGCCCTCGCTGTGCCGGAAGGACGCCAGCGCGGACGCGTCCGTCGAATAGCTGTCGCAGCGGCCCGAGCGGAAGGCGGAGCGCAGCTCGGACACGTTGTCGATCAGCACGGGCGTGAACGTCATGCCGTGGCGCCGGAAGTAATCGGTCACGGCCAACTCGGTGGTGGTGCCCGGCAGCACACAGATGGTGGCGCCGTCCAGTTCCTTCGCCGAGCGGACACCGGAGGCGGCATGCACCAGGAAGCCGGTGCCGTCATAGAAGGTGACGCCGGTGAACAGCAGGCCGAGGCTCGCCTCGCGGCCCAGGGCCCAGGTCGCCGTGCGCACCAGCAGGTCGACCTCCCCCGACTGCAAGGCGGTGAAGCGGTTCGTGGAGGTCAGCTTGACGAACCTGACCTTGGTGGCATCGCCCAGGACCGCCGCGGCGACGGCGCGGCAGAAATCCGCCTCGCTGCCAACGATCTCGCCGCGGCTGTCGGCGAAGGCAAAGCCCGGATTCGTGCCCGAGACGCCGCAGGCCAGGACGCCCTGCGCACGGATGGCGTCCATCGTGGGTGACCCGGACGCCTGGGCGAAGGCGCCCGAGGCGAGCAGCGTGGCGGCCAGGCAAGACAACATGGTCCTGAGCATGGAGGGGTTCCTGCGGCGGATGCGATCGGTGGAGCGTGGCGCAAACGACCCCATGCCGGGAACTGACCGGAGGCACAGACTCCATGACGAGATGTTATGGATGGATGGCCGGCCTCCCCACCGCGCGGAGATGGCGCGGGGCGGCTGCCGGCATCGTCACCGCGCGCCGGCAGGCCGGACCACGAAAACCTTCTGAATCACCCCGCCTTCCTGCCGGTAGGTCCTGAAGCCCATGGCATCGTAGTAGCGCAGCGCGGTGGTGTTGCCCGCGGCGATGCAGGCGTCGATGTTGCCCAATCCTGCTCGCGACGCCGCCTGTTCGCTGGCCAGGAACAGGGCGGAGCCGATGCCCCGCCGATGCGCGGCCGGGCTGATGTGGGTGCCGATGATCCCCCGATCCTCGGGAACGCCGCAGGGGTTTCCGGGGAATGCGCTGATGAGGGATTGAAAGCCCAGGACCTTCTGCGCGTCATCCAGGGCAACGGAGCATCTGATCCCCGACGGATTCCTGATGTAGTTCGCGATGACATGGGCGGGATCGCTGGGCCGTTCTGTTCCGGTCACCTCGATGATGTGCCGCAGGACGCGGCTCATGCCGTCCGCGTCCCGGGGCCTCGCGGGTCTGATCTCCATGCTTCTTCCCATCCATGGCTGCGCAACATCGGATCATCGGAGGCTAGGCAGCAACGGATGCGGTCGGGAAGGTCATGGAGGGCGCCGGACGGCCATTCCGATCCCCCGGCCACGGCTGGGGTGGTCGCGGCGCGACCGCCGCGAGGTGTTCCGCAGGCAGGGGTTGCGGAATCACCGATGCGGGAGACGCTGCCGGGCGGGCGGTTCTGAGCGCCCCGGCGGCGTTGCAGTCCGTTACCCGCTGCCACGGCACCGCCACCGTCCCGCCTCCGCACCGTCACCCGGCACCCGTTGCATCAAGACGCGATGAACAGGCACGGGAGAGCGAGGATGCGACGGATCGCGATGATGGTTCTGGCCGCCGCCCTGGGAAGCATGGCGGCCGTGACGTCCAGGCCAGCCGAGGCGGCGCAGGCGAAGGTCCTGCCGCATGTCTCGGCAGAAACGATGCTGCAGGAGGTGCGGCACGAGCGCCACTGGCAGGAGCAGCGCCGGGCACGCGACCGGGCCCGGATCGCCGAGGCGGTGCGGCGCGAGGCCCGGCGCATCGAGCGCGAACGCGAGGAGCGGCGGGCGTGGCATCACGCGCACCGGCGCTACCACGATCATCACCACCGGGGCGGGTGAGATGGCCGGCATCGCGGCCGGGCGAACCTCCGGTCGCGCGCATCCGCACCCGGACGTCCGGCGCGGGCGGCCCGGCACGGGCCTGATGTTTGCGGCGGTTCGGACCCGAGGCCGGGCCATGGCGGCGCACGAGGCACCAGCCCGCAACGGCGCGATCGGCCGGATCCGCTCCGCGCTTCACGCCGCCTTGCGCTGGTGGCGGATCGGGCGGCACTACCATCCCGAGCGCCGGTACATGCGGGGCGCACGCCATGGGTCCTCGGCGGCCGCGGGCCGCTGAGCCCCACACCGGCTCGTTGCCCTTCGCGTCGGGAAGGGTGCCGCACCGGTTGCCCGGCATGCCGGTGGTGCCGGATCTGGACGCCGGGCAGCCGTTTCCCGCCCGGTCCGGCCGCCTCGCCCGGCGTTTTGATGCGTGCGCGGGGGGTGCGATAAGGCCTGCGCATCCACGGCCACGTCATTCAGGAGCCTTGCCATGTCCGAAGCTCTCGCCGAGCAATTGATCGAGCGCTTCCTCCGCTACGTCGCGGTGGAAAGCCAGAGCGACGCGAAGGCGACCAGCGTTCCGAGCACACCCGGGCAGCGACGGCTGGCCGAGATGCTGAAAGCCGAGCTTGAAGAGCTGGGACTGGCCGATATCCATCTGGACGAGCACAGCATCCTGACGGCGAGGCTTCCCGGAACAGTGCCGGAGGCTCCCTGCATCGGCTTCGTCACGCATCTGGATACGGTGGATGTCGGGCTTTCGCCGGAGGTCAGGCCGCAGCGGCTGGTGTTCGACGGGGGCGACCTGCTGCTGAATGCAGACCAGGACATCCGGCTCCGGGTGAGCGAGCATCCGGAGATCCTGCCCTACCGTGGGCAAGAGATCCTGGTTGGCGACGGCACCAGCGTGCTGGGCGCGGACAACAAGGCCGCGGTGTCGATCGTGATGACCCTGGTGGCCAGGCTGAAGGACGCTGGCCTGCCGCATGGCGACATCATCGTCGCCTTTGTTCCGGACGAAGAGATCGGGCTGCGCGGGGCAAAGGCGATGGACCTGTCGCGCTTTCCGGTGGCCTTCGCGTACACGATCGATTCCTGCGAACGAGGCGAGGTTGTCTACGAAACCTTCAATGCCGCCAGCGTGACCGTGGACATCACGGGTGTGACCGCCCATCCCATGACGGCGAAGGGCGTGCTGGTGAACCCCATCCTGGTCGCAACCGAGCTGGTGCAGCGGTTCGACCCGTTGCAGACGCCGGAGCAGACCGAGGGGCGTGAAGGGTACTGGTGGTGCAACGGCATCTCGGGGAACCAGAGCACCGCGCAATTGCAGATGTCCATCCGCGACCATGACGCCCTGCGCTTCGAGGCGCGCAAAGCCTATGTGGCGGAGGTGGTCGAGGCGGTCCAGGCGCGCCATCCCAGGGCGCAGATCCGGTACCGGATCGAGGACAGCTACCAGAACATCGACGCCGCGCTCGGGAATGACCGACACTGCGTGGACCTGATCTTCCAGGCGTTGCGGGAGATGAACATCGCCCCGAAGGTGATTGCGATGCGGGGCGGCACCGATGGCTCGGCCCTGTCCGCGCGTGGCGTGCCCACCCCCAACTACTTCACGGGTGCGCATAATTTCCACTCGCGCTTCGAATTCCTTCCCGTGGAAGCGTTCGTTGACTCCTACAAGCTCACGGAGCGTCTTTGCGGGCTGGCCGCCCGGCCGCGCCGGGACAGCGAGGCGTAAGCGATCGTTCCGGATCTTCCGGCCAGCGGATCGCTGGCCGGATCCCGGGGTTCCTTTTCGGCGAAGAACCGCGTGAACCACGGCGGGATCCGCCTTCGGGCAGGCGGCGCCCGATGAGGAAACCTTCCGGACTGCGATGGATGCTCGCCTCCGCTCCTGCCGCTTTTCACGGGTGGAGGCCAGGATACGCCATCAGCGTTAAGCATCTTCACGATCGCGTAATGACTCCGTTTTACGGTGTTCCGGTCATTCGTCGGCATGACGCCAGAATGTTCGTGGAGCACGGTTATGAGCCTGACCAACCTCAAGATCGGCCATCGGATCGGCCTCGGGTTCGGCGCCCTGGTGCTGGTGACGGCGACAGTGGCCACGTTCGGCTACATGCAGCTGGGCAACTCCAGCGACGGGCTCGGGCGCTACCGCGTCCTCGCCCGCAACAGCAACGGCTTCTCCGGCCTCCAGATCGGCATGCTGGAAACCCGGATCGCCGTGAAGGACTTCCTGCTCTCCGGAACCGAGGAGCGCCGGGCCCGGGTAGAGGCGGAGCTGGCAGAAGCGCACAAGAGCCTCCTTGAACTGGCGCCCAATGTCCGCGACCCGGAGCGCCAGCGGCTGATCGCCGAAGGGCGCGAGGCCTTGGAAGCCTATGGCCAGGCCTTCGCGGCGGTGGCGAAGCTGGAAGCGTCCCGCGACAAGGTGACGCGGGAGACGCTGGATGCCGCCGGCCCCGAGATCGAGCGCCTGCTGGCCGGGATCGCTGCCGCCTCGCGCGGCGACAGCAACGCTTCGGCAGCCAGTGGCGAGAGCCTGCGCCACCTCCTGCTCGGGCGGCTCTACGCACAGCGCTACGAGATTCTGCAGGATGCCGCCTCGGCCGACCGGGTGCGCGCCGAACTGGCCGAAACGGCCACCCAACTGCGGGAGTTGACGGCGCAGCTGGGCACGGCTGCCCTCCGGCAGAACGCCGCGCAGGCGGAGGCCCTGCTGACCAGCTACCGGGCCGCCTTCGAGGAGAAGGTGAAGCTGACCGAGGCGATGCTCACGGCGGTCACCTCCCAGCTCAACGCCCATGGCGCCCGCCTGCATGAACTGCTCGGTGCCGCACGTACCTCGAACACCAGCAGCCAGAATGCGCTCGGCGCCGAGCTGACCGCCGCCAACGAAGGCGCCCAGTGGTTCCTGCTGATGCTCTCGGCCGCGGCGATCCTGCTGGGCACGGCCGTGGCCTGGATAATCGGCCGCTCCATCACCCGCCCCGTTCTCGCCATGACCGGCACGATGCAGACCCTGGCAGGGGGCAACACGGCGGTGCCGGTTCCCGCGCTTGAGCGCGGCGATGAGGTGGGCGGCATGGCGCGGGCCGTGCAGGTCTTCAAGGACAACATGATCAGGGCGGATCAGCTGGCGGCGGAGCAAACCCGCGAGCAGGAGGCGAAGACGGCCCGGGCGCAGCGCCTCGACGGCCTGATGCGCAGCTTCGAAGGCAGCGTGGGCGAGCTGGTGGGCATGCTCTCGGCGGCCTCGACCGAGCTGCACGCCACGGCGCAGTCGATGTCCGGCAGCGCGGGGGTGGCGACGAAGCAGGCGCAGGCGGTGTCCAGCGCGGCGCTGACGGCCTCGGCCAATGTGCAAACCGTGGCCGCCGCGGCCGAGGAACTCACCGCATCCATCGGCGAGATCACGCGGCAGGTGGCGCAGTCGACCCAGGTTGCGAGCCGGGCCGCGGCCGATGCGCATCGCACCGACCAGACGGTGCGGGCCCTGGCCGAAGGTGCCCAGCGCATCGGAGAAGTGGTGCACATGATCAACGGCATCGCCAGTCAGACCAACCTTCTGGCGCTGAACGCCACGATCGAGGCGGCACGGGCGGGAGAAGCCGGCAAGGGCTTCGCCGTGGTGGCCTCGGAGGTCAAGACGCTGGCCTCGCAGACCGCCAAGGCGACGGAGGAGATCAGCAGCCAGATCGGCCAGATCCAGGCGGCGACGCATGAAGCGGTACTGGCGATCGAGGGCATTGCCGGCACCATCAGCGAGGTGAACCAGATCGCCGCGGCCATCGCGGCAGCGGTTGAGGAGCAGGGGGCGGCGACGCAGGAGATCGCCCGCAACGTGCAGCAGGCGGCCAGCGGAACCCAGGACGTGACGCGCAACATCGGTGCCGTCAGCACCGCCGCGGGCGAGACCGGTCAGGCGGCGGGCGACGTGCTGCAGGCAGCGGGCGAACTCTCACGGCAATCCGAGCGCCTCGGTGCCGAGGTGAAGACCTTCCTGGCCGGCGTCAAGGCCGCCTGACCAGAACCTCGGGTCCGTTGTGATCAGCTTCCTGCTGCGCGGAATGGCGCAGCAGGCGGTGATCCCGGACGGATGCCCGGTCCCCGGCGAACGGGGGGCCACTTTCCTCCAGGGCCCCAGGCTTCCCGGCCCGGTCCGGGAGAGCCGTTTGCGGCCGCGCAACTGGCTCCTTTTCGGATTTCCCTGTCCCCGCCGGTCGCCTCGCCCCGCTCTTCAGCAGGCGGTTGTTCATCAGGCCGCCAGGAAGCGGCGGATGGCGCCGGCAATCTCCCGGTGGTGTGTTTCCAAGGCGAAGTGGCCGGTGTCGAGCAGTTGCACCTCCGCCTTCGGCAGGTCGCGCCGGTAGGCCTCGGCTCCCGCCGGCAGGAAATACGGGTCGTTCCGGCCCCAGATGGCCAGCAGCGGCGGCTGGTGCTGCCGGAAATAGCCCTGAAAGGCCGGATAAAGCGCGACATTCGTCCGGTAGCTCAGGATGAGGTCGAGCTGGATGTCCGCCGCTTCGGGGCGGTGCATGAAGAACTGGTCGAGCGTGTAGCCGTCAGGAGCGACGCGTCCGGCCGGCGCGCCCTGCTCGTATTGGGCGCGGATGAAGTCATTGGTCAACGCGGCACGGCAGCGTGCGCGATTGGCCTCCGTCGGGTCGCGCCAATAAGCCTGCCAGGCCTCCCATTCCTGGCTGAGCCCTTCGAGATAGGCGTTGCCATTCTGCGAGATGATCGCGGTCACCCGCTCGGGGTGCGCCATGGCGAGGCGCAGCCCGGTCGGGGCGCCATAATCGAAGATGTAGAGCGCGTAGCGCTTCAGCCCCATGCCCTCGACGAACTGGCCGAGAACATCGGCCAGCGTATCGAAGCTGTAGTCGAAGCTGCCACGGGCCGGCGCCCTGGTCAGACCGAAGCCGGGCAGGTCCGGCGCGATCACCCGGTAGCGGTCGGCGAGCAGCGGGATCAAGTCGCGGAACATGTGGCTGCTCGTCGGGAAGCCATGCAGCAGCAGGATAACCGGCGCTTCGGCCGGCCCGGCCTCGCGATAGAAGACCTCCACGGGGCCAAGCCGGTGGGTGCGGTACTGGACGTCGGGCATCGTCGTCTCCGTTCAAGACATCCTGCGGGTGGAAGCGGGCGCAGCGGGCACTAAGGCCGCGGCCGTGGCCGTAGGCCTCGCCGGGTTCAGGGCGTTCCTCGCAGCGGTGGAGACCGTAGCTGCTTGCAGAGGCCGTCCGAATACGCGTTGGATGACATGCTCGATTGCAGGAACTGAAACCATGGACCGGCTGGATGCGATGGAAATCGCCGTCGCCGCCATTGACGAAGGCTCGCTCGCCGGCGCCGCGCGGCGGCTCGGCCGCTCCCCGGCAGCCGCCACGCGCGCCATCGCCCTCCTGGAGGAGCGTGCGGGGGAAACGCTGCTGCTGCGCTCCACGCGCGGCCTGCGCCTGACCCAGGCGGGCGAGCATTACGCCGTCATCTGGCGCGAGGTGCTGGCCCGGCTGGCCGAGGCCCGCCCCGGGCCAGCGCCGAACGTCGTGGATGGTACGCTGGTGCTGACCGCGCCGGAAATGTTCGGGCGCCTGAAGGTCGCGCCGGTGCTGGAATCGTTCCTGGAGTTGCATCCGGGGGTACAGGCGCGGGCCTTGCTCCTGAACCGCATGGTCGACATGGTGGGCGAAGGCGTCGACGTCGCGATCCGGCTCGCGCATCTCCAGGACAGCCGCTTGGTCGCGGTGAAGCTCGGCGAGGTGCGGCAGGTCGTCTGCGCCTCGCCCTCCTACCTCGCCCGACGGGCCCAGCCGCGGGAGCCTGCGGACCTGTCCGATCATCTCTGCATCGGGTTGAACCCGGATGGGAACCGGGAACTCTGGACGTTCCGGCACAAGGCCAGCAGCGGGCGGACGCGGTCGGTTCCGGTGCGGACGCAGCTATCCATCACGAGCGCCGGGGCCGGGCTCGATGCGGCGTTGCGGGGCAAGGGCCTGGTGCGCGTCCTGTCGTATCAGGTGGCCGAGCCCTTGGCGGCGGGCCGGTTGCGACGCGTGCTCACCGCTTTCGAGCCGGAGGCGATCCCCGTCAACATGATCTTCCGGCCCCATCCGCGGCGCTGGTCGCCGGTGCGCGGGTTCGTGGACCATGCCGTGCCGATCCTGCGGCGCGAACTGGCGCAGGTGGCCGCGGTGGTCGCCGGGCTGTCCGCACCGCAGGATTAGGATCACGCTGGCAGTGCCGCAACGAAGGCCGCGGCACCAAGCCGGGCGGCACGCGGTTCACCACCCGCTCCGGATGGCAGGCAGGCGGCGCATCCCGCGACGCCCCGCGGAAACCGCAGTCACGGGATGGCTGCGTCTCCCGGGCCCCGGCAACACCAGCGACGCGAACCGGCTTCTCCGGAGCCGTGCCGGCTCATCGCCCTCCGCCATGGCACCCGCGCGCAGCGCCTACCCAACGGGCCGGACAGCCGCCTCAGACCGCGCGTTGAAGGCCACCATCGACGGCGATGGCCTGTCCGGTGACATAAGCGGCGGCCGGTGTCGCCAGGAACGCCACCATGGCCGCCACCTCCGCCGCGGTGCCGAGCCGGCCCATCGGAATATCCGCCGCGACGCGGGAAAGAACCGTCGCCTCGTCGACACCTTCGTCACGCGCCATCTGGGCGGCGCGGGACTGCCACAACGGCGTCAGGGCCCGGCCCGGCGACACGCTGTTCACCGCGATGCCCTCGGGTGCCAGCTCCAGCGCCAGGGTTTTCCCCAGAGCCAGCACACCGGCCTTGTGCACGTTCGACACCACCTGATGGGCGGTCGGCTGCCGCGCCGACACGGCGCCGAGCAGCACCACCCGTGCATTCCCCGCCCGCCGCAGGGCCGGGAGCAGCGTGCGGATGGCCCGCGCGGTGCCGAGGATGTTGAACTCGTAATTCTCCAGCCAGGCGTCGTCCGGCAGCGCCTCGAAGGCGCTGCGGCGGCTGCCGCCGGCGGCGCAGATCAGGGCGTGCAGCGGCGCCTCGCCGAGGCCTTCCGCCAGCGCCGCCAGCGCCGCCGGATCGGACTGGTCGCACACCATGGTGGCCGGAGCGCTGCCCGCCTCGGCGCGCACCTGCTCCGCCGCCGCCTCCAGCCGGGCGGCATCGCGCCCGGCGATGGTCACCGCGGCGCCCTCCCGCACCAGGATCGAGGCCGTCGCCAGTCCGATGCCGGAGCTGCCGCCTATCACCAGGGCGCTGCGGCCCCGCATCCCGAGATCCATCCGGCTCACTCCACCTTGGCGCCCGTGGCGCGAACGATTGGGGCCCATTTCGCGGTTTCCACGCGGATGAACCGCGCGAGCTCCTCGGGCGAGCTGGGCGAAGGCTCCACGCCGTGGCCTTCCAAGGTGGCGGCGACCCCCGGGTCGGACAGGGTCTCGCGCATGGCGGCATTCATGCGGGCGACGATGGCCGGAGAAAGGCCTTTCGGCCCCACCAGCGCGTACCAGTTCTGCACCTCGTAGCCCGGCAGGGTTTCCGCGACGGTGGGGGTGTCGGGCAGCGCGCGCAGCCGCTGCGCGGTCGGCACCGCCAGCATGCGCAGCCGGCCGGAATGCACCTGGGGCAACGCCGTCGGCGCGGTGGAGAAGGCGTAATCCACCTTGCCGCCGATCAGATCGTTCATCATCGGCCCGCCACCGCGATAAGGCACATGCACTGTCTTCACGCCGGCCATCTGGTCGAGCAGCGCGCCCGCCAGATGGCCGGCGCCGCCGACCCCGGAAGAGCCATAGGTGATGGTTTCCGGCCGCTCCCGGGCGGCGGCGATCAGCTCGGGTACGCTGCGCCACGGGCGGTCCGCTGGCACCACCAGCACATTCAGCACGTTGCCCGCCATCGCGACCGGCACCAGATCGGCCTGCGGGTCGAAGGGCATGCTGGCGTAGAGGCTGGGATTGATCGCCAGGGCGGCGATGGTCCCCATCAGGAAGGTGCTGCCGTCGGCGGGCGCATGCACCACGGTCTCGGTGGCCAGGTTGCCGCCGGCGCCCGGCCGGTTCTCGATCACCACCGGCTGCCCGAGGATCGCGGTCAGCTTGGGCTGCATCACCCGCGTGCTGATATCGGTGGCACCGCCGGCGGCGAAGCCCACCACGATGCGGATCGGCTTGCTGGGCCAGCTTTCCTGGGCACGCGGCCGCGGTGCCGAAAGGGCCAGCGTGCAGCCCCCCAGCCCGGCGCCCAGCAAGGTGCGACGGTTGATCATTGGACGTCCTCCTCCTGCGGCACGCAGCCTGGCCCGTCTGATGCGGGTCTCTGGCAGGCGCCGGTGATGCGGGCGGGGCGGTCAGCGCCCCTGAAACCGGGGCGGCCGCTTTTCCATGAAAGCGCGGCGCCCTTCGACATAATCCTCGCTGGCGAAGCAGCCGCGAACCAGCCGGTCGCACAGGGCCGTGTCAGGATCCGGCTTCAAGGCCTCGGCGACGACCGCCTTTACCGAATCCACGGTCAGTGGGGCGTTTCCAGCGATGGTGGCGGCGTAATCCTCGATGGTGGCGTCCAGCCGGTGGTCGGGCACCACATGGTTCACCAAGCCCATGACCCGGGCATCCTCGGCGGTGAAGCGCTTGCCGGTGAAGAACAGCTCCTTGGCGAAGGAGGGACCGACAAGGTGCACCAGCCGGCGGATGCCCGGGAGTGGATACCCCAATCCGAGTTTGGCCGCCGGGATGCCGAAATGCGAGCTCTCGGTGCAGATCCGGATATCGCAGCAGACGGCCAGGGCCGTACCGCCGCCGATGCAATAGCCGCGGATGGCGGCGATGATGGGCTTCGGGAAGGTCGCCAGGGCCTCATACACCCTGGCGGTCTGCGCCTGGTAGGCCTCAACCGCCTCCTGCGATCCGCGCTCATTCTCGAATTTCGAGATGTTGGCACCGGAAACGAAGGCCTTGCCGCCGGCTCCGGTGACCACCACCACCCGGACCGCCGGGTCGGCGGCGAAGCCGGCCAGGATCCGCTCGGCGGCGATCCACATCTCCATCGAGACGGCGTTGTGCCGCTCGGGGTTGTTGAAGATCATCCATCCGACGCCGCCGGCGCTGCGGCACAGCATCTTGTCGGTGCCGATCGCCGGATCCGGCGGGGGGAGCATGTCTGGCATGAACGACGCAGCCTCAGGTGACCGGGGTGAACGGGAAGTCCGCGATCCCGGCCCGGATGTCACCGAACTCGCTGAGGATCGCGGCTGAAGGCCCGCCCGGCGCGGGGCGGTGGAGCATGACCGCCGGACCTGGGTGCGACAGCGTCACCCGCCGGGCAGCATGACACCGGGCCTTCGGTCCGGCATCGGCGTCTACCGGGATGCCGGGAGGACGCAGCCGCGGATCGATGGGCATCCGATCGCGCTTCTCCAGCCACCCGGACCTCTGGAGCTTGATCGCCCGGGCACCCCGATCCGCTACTTGCCGCAGGCCGATCCGCCCCAGATGACCGTGTGCCACATCGGGCATGGTGCAGCCGGACAGGGTGCTGGAAGGCTGCGGCCTCCACATCGCCGGAGCGGCCGGCGGGCTCGGGGCGTCAAGCATCGCTGATCCTTTGTTGCCCGAAAGGCTGCGACCCTTTGGGGGTCCTGTCAACAGCCTGTTGACAGGCGGCATGGGGCAATGTGATGCCGCGTCATCATGGATGCTTCCTCCCCATCGCTCCCCCTCTCGGAACGCGCGCGTGCGGCGCTGGAAACCCGGATCCTGTCGGGTGAGCTCGCCCCCGGCACCCGGTTGAACGAGGTGGCCCTGGCGGCGCAGCTCGGCCTGTCGCGGGGTCCGCTGCGCGAGGCGTTGCGCGGGCTGGAGCGGGATGGGCTGGTGACCGCCGGGCCGGCCGGCCAGGGCATGAGCGTCCGCCGGCTGGACCCCGAGGAGATGGCCGAGCTCTATGACATGCGCGCATTGTTGCAGGGCTTCATCCTCGCGCGGCTGGCGCAGGAGCAGGCGGCAGGGCGGCTGGCGGTCGGCTTACTGGCCGGATTGCGGGCGCGGGTGGCGGAGATGGAGGCCTGCGCCGCGCTCGGCGACGCCGCCGGGTACTACGCCTGCAACCTCGCCTTCCACGAGGCGCTGCACGAAGGGGCCGCTCACCGCCGGGCCGGAATGCTGTACACTTCGCTGCTGAAGGAAAGCCATCTGGTCCGTCAGCGCTCGCTGGCACGCCCCGAGCAGATGCGTGACAGCAATGCGGAGCACGCCCGGATGCTGACGGCGGTGGCCGCTGGCGACGTGATGCAGGCACGGGCCCTGGGCGAGGCGCATGTGGCCGAGGGCGGCAAGCGTCGATGGCTTGAATCCCTGGTGACAACCGGCCATCCGTCAGATTGCTGACGTTCGGCACGGCCTGTTTATGCTGGCCCGGCCGGCGTTCTTGCTGCGCCGATAAGTTCGTCACTCGCGCCCTGTGTTCCGCCTCACCGACGCCGTCCCGATCCTGCCGGCGCGAGGTGGGCAGCGCTGCGCAGGTCGGCCGGGCGGCTCCGGCCGCAGCGGGTCCGGGCAAACCGGGGCCGGTCCGTCAGGGCAAATCGGGCGTGCGGTTTTCCAGCGCCAGACGGGCCCGGAAGGCGTTGCGGATGTGCTGCCGCGCGGCGGCTTCGGCGGCAACCGGGTCGCGTGCGGCGATGGCGGCCACGATGGCTGCATGCTCCTCGACCGCCGTGGCGCCGCGTTCCGGCAATGAAAGGGTGGTGCGCCCGAGCAGCACCAGCGAGAGGCGCATGTTGTCCAGCATCAGGTCCAGGAAGCGGTTGCGGGCGGCGTGATGGATCTGGCGGTGAAACAGGCGGTTGCTGTGTGCGAGGCGGCCGCCATCGCCCAGCAGCCCCCGGTCGGCCTCCACCATGTTGCGCAGCGCCTCCAATTCGATGGCGGTGGCATGGGTCGCCGTCAGAAGGCGGCGGTCCCCTCCAGCACCTCGTGCATGTGGTAGAGCTCGACCATGGCGTTGTAGTCGAGCTGCGCCACGACGCCCCCGTGATGCGGCTCATGCGTTATCAATCCCTGGTTTCCAACCGTTTCAGCGCTTCCCGCACCGGCGTCCGGCTGATGCCGAAGCGCTCCGCCAGTTCGGCTTCGCGCAAGCGGCTGCCAGGGACCAGCTCGCCGCGGGTCAGCGCGTCGAGCAGCATGTCATAGGCGCCGGCGCCGGTGGAGCGGGCGGGGGAAGCGGGTTGGGCTGAGGGCAGCATGGCGGCCATTCACTCTCGGTCGGGCTGGAACGGGCAGCGTGCCGGTCCTCGGCCCTGCCGTGCCACAGATGGGGCCACAAGCCCAGGCCTGGAGCGCCGACTGGGTGGCGAGGCGCTTCCCGCTCCTTCGCCGCCATCACGGCGCGTTGTTGTCGCCCAGATCGGCGACCAACGAGTCTTTCTCCGCATCGTTCAGCACCAAGCCGCGATAATCATGGTAGCCGATGCACAGGAAGCGCATGGCAGTTTGCGTGATCGGCAGCAGGCCGCATTGCAGCGTGGAAACCGCCATGCCGGCCAGGTATGCGTGTGGATCACGCAATCGATCTCGTGCTTAGCCGAATGCACAGCGCTATGGATGACGTAGCCGGCGCGGTTGATGCCATAGTCGAAATCGCCGTAATCGGGCTTGGCGAGAATCCGGCCGTCAGCATCGACCTTGATGAGCAAGGAGGCCGTGATTTCCTCATACATCATGCCATAGGGATTGATAAGGAAAGCGGCGCCTTTGCCCGGAACACGGGCGGAGATGTGGTTCGCCATCATGTCGGCCATGTCGTAATGCGCGATCAGGCGGTAGCAGGCGGCGGGTCGACCCGCGCCTGCCATTCCTCCGGTGAGACCTTCGCGCGCATGTCGCTGATGCGAAGTTGCCGACGAGCATTCCCGAGCATGGTTGTCCTCCCGCGCTTGGCCGTTCCAGGCTGGCAAGCCGCGGCGCCGCGCGGATCGATCCACTCCATGGCCGACCGTTGTATTTTGCGGTAAACATTGCGCCGCTGCGGGACGAGGTGCGAGCAGCGAGACGGGCGGCACGCTGTGGCCCGCCTCGTCGATGGCCCCGCTCCTGCGATCCGGCATGGTCAGCCTGGGCACACCCCGCCGGCCGCAAGCGGCCTAGATGCCATAGAGGCGCTCTGGATTGCGGATCATAACACGCTCGCGTTCGGCGGGATCGGTGATCCAGGCCAGGAGCAGGTTGAGCAGGCGCCCATCATTGGGCATCCGCTCCTCAGGGATTTGTGGGTGGGGCCAGTCGCTGCCCCAGACAACACGCTCCGGCGCGGCGTTCCGGACCGCCTGATAGAGCGGCATGGCGTCCGGGTAATCCGGCCCCTGGAGGGAGACGCGGTAGGGCGCCGAAAGCTTCGCCCAGGCGCCGTGGTCGCGCACCAGTCGCAGCAGCGCCTGGAAACCGGGCGCGTTCATGCCGCGCGCCGCCTCCGTCTCACCCAGATGATCGAGCACCACGGGCACCTGTGATGCCAGCGCGGCGAGGCGCGGCTCTTCATCGGGCAGCACGCGGGCATCCGCCCAGAACTGCGCGTGCCATCCCAGCTCGCGCATCACCGGCAGCAGGGCGTCCACCGCATCCCAACCCACGCCCCGACGGTAGTTCGGCCGGTGCCCGGGATGGAACAGATGAAAGCGCAGGCCGCGGACGCCGAGCCGGTGCCAGTCGCGCAGATCGTCCGCCCGGGTTCCTGCGGGCGTGATCGCGACACCCCGCAACCGATCGGGCGCGGCTTGCAACGCGGCCAGCATGGCCCGGTTGTCCAGCCCATGCGCGTTGGCCTGGACCACGACGCCGTGCCTCAGCCCGAGCGCATCCAGGTGGCGCAGGAAATGCGATGGCGGCGCATCCGGCGGCGTGTAGCCGCGCCCCTCGGCGAAGGGGAAGCATTCCGCCGGGCCGAAGATGTGGGCGTGGCAATCCCAGCCGCCGGGCGGCGGCGGCGGGGTAACAGGCTCCGGATGGGGATCGGGAGCAGGAGTGGGAACGGTCATGGAAGCCTCAGTCGATGCGGATGTTGCCCTGCCGGACGACGCGATGCCACTTGTCCCATTCGGCGCGCAGGAAGATGCCGAAATCCGCCGGCGTGTTGGCGCGCGTGCCGACGTTCAACTGGGCCAGGCGGCCGGCGATGGTTGGGTCGCGGATGGCCGCATTCAGGGCCGTGTTCAGCCGTTCGATCACGGCGTCAGGCGTGCCCGCGGGAACGAAGACGCCGTTCCATTCGTAAGCTTCCGCGCCCGGCAGGGCCTCCTCCATCGACGGCACATCCGGCAGCGATGCGAGGCGTCCGGTGCCGGTATGACAGAGGGCGCGCACCGACCCTGCGCTGACATGTCCCGTCGCTGCCGATCCATTGGCGAAGCCGTAGGGAATCTGCCCACCGATCACATCGTTCGTCAGCGGCCCGCCGCCGCGATAAGGCACATGGTTGACCGTGATGCCGGCGGCCTGCCGGAACAATTCCAGGGCCATGTGCTGCGCCGAGCCGTTGCCCGAGGAGCCGATGTTGACGCTGCCCGGCGCTTCCTTGGCTGCGGCGATGAGGTCGGCCACGCTCCGTGCCGGCGCCGAGGGGGTGGCGATCAGCAGGTTCGGCACAACGGCAGCCAGGAAGACCGGGCGCAGATCGCGCCACAGATCGAAGGGCATATCGGAATGCAGGGCCGGGTTGATGGTCTGCGGGGTTGCGTCATACAGCACCGTGTACCCGTCCGGCTCCGAGCGTGCGGCGGCGGCGGCGCCGATCGCACCCGCGGCACCCGGCCGGTTCTCGATCACGAAGGAGGCCCGCATGGTTTCCGAAAGATGGGTGAACAGGATGCGGCCCACCGTGTCGGCGCCGCCACCGGGCGGCCAGGGCACCACGACCCGCACCGTGCGCCTGGGCCAGTCGCCATTGCCCGGTTGCGCCAGCGCGGCCGTGGAACCGAAGATCGCCGGAGCAGCCAGCAGGGTCCGGCGGCCAAGCGCCAATCCCGTCGTCAGGTACCGCGTCATGGGTATTGCCTCCCTCGCTCTTGTCTAGGCTTGAGGCGGATGATGGCCGCCGGTATTCGGGATGTCGATGCGGCGGTCCTGGAGGACGGCATCATGTATCGCGATGCCTCCTCGTGCCGGGCGGCTGCAAACAGCGTCACGCGCATCGAAGAGTCCACAACGGAACCCGGATCAGCCAGACTGAACAATCGCGGCCAATCCGGCGTCGTCTATGAGGTCTGTTGCAGCTGCGCCGGTGACGCTGCGTCGATCAGCACGCCGGCTCGATGAAGCGCCTCGATCCTGTCGTCGGCGAGGCCGGCGGAGAGCAGGATCTCCCGCGTGTGCTCACCAACCCTGGGTGGCTGCCGGCGCAGCGGCGCCCGGTGACGATCCTCGCCGAACTCCAGGGGCAAGGCAGGGAGCGGCACCTCCGGCCCGCCCCCCATCGCGGCGATGGCCGTCGCCAGCAAGCCGCCGCTGGCAGTGAGATGCGGGTCCTGCACCAGGTGCTCCGGCCGACCGACCGGGGACCAGGACACCTCGGCCGCGGCGCATCGTTGCGTGGCCGCGTCGAAGTCCAGGGTGCCGATCGCGGCCTGTATGGCGGGCAGCAGCCAGGCGCGCTGCCCGACCCTCTGTGCATTGGTGGCGAGGCGAGGGTCCTGCGCCAGATCCCGCAGGCCGAATTCCGCGCAGAAGCGCTGCCACTGAGCATCGCTCGTGACCCCGATGAAGAGCTGCGTGCCACATCCTGCCTGGAACACGTCGTAGATGCCCCAGGCGCCGCGGCGGGCCGGCATCGGCGGCGGAGGCTCCCCCATCGCCGCCCCCCCGGCGATGTGGGAGCCCATCAGAAATGCCGACGATTCGAACAGCGCGCTGCCGACCCGCTGTCCCTGTCCCGTTCTGTCCCGCTCGCGCAGCGCGGCGAGCACGCCCGTCACGCCGAAGACGGCGCCGAGGATGTCGATCACGGAGGCCCCCGCGCGCAGGGGCTGACCCGGAGGGCCGGTCATGTAGGCGAGGCCGGTCTGGAACTGCACCACCTCGTCCAGGGCGGGCCGGTTGCCGTAGGGGCCGCTCAGGAACCCCTTCAGCGCCAGGTAGACCAGACGGGAATTGAGCCGCCGCAGATCGTCCCAGCCGCATCCCAGCCGTTCCATCGTGCCGGGACCGTAATTCTCCAGCACGATGTCCGCATCCGCCACGAGCCGGTGCAGCGTTGCGCGCCCTTCGGGATGCTTGAGATCGAGCGCGATGCTGCGCTTGTTGCGGTTGAAGGTGGCGAAGAAGCCGGCCGCGAAGCCCGGCAGCCGGCGTGTCCGGTCGCCATCGGGCGCGGGTTCCACCTTCACCACATCGGCGCCCAGATCGGCCAGCAGCAGGCCGGCGCAGGGCCCCATGATGGTGTGGCTGAACTCCAGCACGCGCAGCCCTTCCAGCGGGAGGGAGCTGCTCATGCGGCGCGCGCCCGGAAGGCGGCCAGGCTGCCCCCGCGCAGCGCGGCGCTGGGCAGGGCGTGGCCGACGATGCGCTCCGCCAGATGCCCCGCCTCGATCAGCGCGTCGGCATCGATGCCCGTCTCGATTCCCATCTCCTCGCAGAGCAGCACCAGCTCCTCCGTGGCGATGTTGCCGGGGGCGCCCTTGTGCGCGGCGAAGGGGCAGCCGCCCAGCCCGCCCACGGTGGAATCGTAGCGCGCGACGCCCAGCCGCAGCCCCGCCATCGCGTTGGCGATGCCCAGGCCACGGGTGTCGTGCAGGTGCAGCCGCAGGGTCAGGTCCGGCCAGCGCTCGCGCACCGCCCCCACCGCGCGCTCGATGCGCAGCGGCGTGGCCCAGCCCATGGTATCGGCGAGGGAAAGGTCGCGGATCGTCTGGTTGTGCTCGGCGGCGATCGCCAGCCCGTCGGCAACCGTCTGCACCACCTGGGCCGGGGTGATGTCGCCGGAAAAGTTGCAGCCGAAGGCCGCCATCACGCCGACGCGCTCCACGGAAATGCCGGCGGCGAGGTGCGCCGTCGTCTGCCGCCGCATCGCCTCGATGTTTCCCGCCCTGTCGCGATTCAGGTTGCGGCGGGAAAAAGCCTCCGACGCCGCAAGGGAAATGGAGCCGGTCATGCTCAGCCGGTCGCGGAAGGCCAGGGCGCGCTTCAGCCCCGCCTCGTTGAACCAGAGCGCATTGTAGGCGACGCCGGGTTGTGGCTCGAATCCGGCGGCCACCTCCTCGGCGTCGGCCCAGCCCGGCACCAGCTTCGGTGACACGAAAGAGCAGATCTGGATGTGCCGGATGCCGGTGGCGGACAGCGCATCGATCAGCGCGATCTTGTCCGCCGTCGCGATGGGGCCGGCCTCGATCTGGAAGCCCTCGCGCGGGCCTTCCTCGAAGATCTCGATGTGCTGGGGAAGATCGGACATGGAAGTCGGTTCCGTTGCTGTGCCAGGGGAGGGGTTTACGCGCCACGCTCGACGGCGGCTGCATTCCTTCGGCGGCCAGCCTCCCTGAGAATGGCGACCAGGATCACGCAGGCGGTGATGGCATGCAGGAGAAGCGCGAGCGGGCTTTCCACAAGGGTCCAGATGTCGCCGCCGCTCGCGGCCATGGCGCGGCGCAGGCTCTGCTCCATCGGGGTTCCGAGGATGATGCCCAGGACCACCGGCACGAGCGGTATGCTCAGCTTCCGCAGCAGATAGCCGAACACGCCGAAGCCCACCATCAGCAGCAGGTCGAAGGAGTTCTGATTCACCGAATAAACGCCGAGGAAGCTGACGGTGACGACGCCGGGCATCAGGTAATGCGACGGCACCGTGAGCAGCTTCGCGAACAGGCCCACCAGCGGGATGTTCAGGATCAGCAGGATGACGTTGCTGACATAGAGCGCCGCCACCAGGCCCCAGACGATGTCCGGCTGCTGCTGAAAGAGCAGTGGCCCCGGCTGCACGTTCAGCGTGACGAGCATGCCGAGCATGATGGCGGTGGTGCCGCTGCCCGGCACGCCCAGGGTCAGCATCGGCACGAGGCTGCCGCCGGCCGCGGCATTGTCCGCCGCCTCGGGGGCCGCGACGCCGCGCGGGTCGCCCTTGCCGAAGGTGCCATCTTTGTCGGAGACGCGCTTTTCCAGCGCATAGCCCATGAAGCTGGCCAGGGTGGCGCCGGCGCCCGGCAGGACACCGATGACGAAGCCGAGAAGGCTGGCGCGCAGCGAGGTGGCGGGATAGGTCAGCTGGCGCAGGGCCGTGGTGCGCCGCCCCACCGGCACCTGCTCGATCGGCCCGGTCCGCCGTTGCTCGATATAGATCAGGAACTCGCTGATGGCGAAGAGGCCGATCGCCACGATGACGAAGTCGATGCCCTCGTACAGCTCATAGGCGCCGAAGGTGAAGCGCGGGATGCCGGTGGCCGGGTCGATGCCCACCGTGCCGATAGCCAGGCCGAGCAGCCCGGCTGCCAGCGTCTTGGCCGGATTGCCGGTCGCGATGCCGCCCACGATGACGATGGCCATGACATAGAGGGCGAAGTATTCGCGCGGCCCGAAATGAATGGCGGCCATGGCCAGGGTGGGCGCCAGCACCGTCAGCCCCACCGTCGCCAGCGTGCCGCCGACAAAGGAGGAGATGGCCGAGATCGCCAGCGCGTCGGCGGCGCGGCCCTGCTTCGCCATGGGAAAGCCGTCGATGCAGGTCACGACGGCGGATGAATCGCCCGGGATGTTGAGCAGGATGCTGGCGATCCGCCCGCCGAACATGCTGCCGTAATAGACGCTGGTCAGCAGGATCAGCGCCGAGACGGGCGAAAGATCCAGGCTGAAGGCCAGGGGGATGAGGATGGCGATGCCGTTCACGGGCCCGATGCCCGGAAGGGCGCCGATCACCGTGCCGACGAAGCAGCCGATAAAGGCGACCAGCAGGTTCACCGGCTGCGTGGCGACGGCGAAGCCATGCGCCAGGGAGAAGAGAATATCCATCGGCCCTATCCCCCGAATGCGAGGCCGGGCGGCAGCGGAATGCCCAGGAACCAGTCGAACAGCGCAAAGAAGCCGAGGCTGCTGACCACGCCGCCCAGCAGCGCCTGCGGCAGCCGCGCGCCCAGCATCGCGGTGAGGCAGGCCACCATCACCAGCGTGGCCAGGATGAAGCCCAGAGGCTGCAGCAACAGCGCATAGGCCACCAGCGCCACCACGGTGGCCAGCTGCGAGAGCAGGTAGCGTCCGGTCGACCATTCGGGATCGGGATCGGGGCGCAGCACCAGGTAAAGGCCGAGCAGTCCGACCGGCGGGGCCAGGATTTCGGGAAACAGCGCGGGGCCCATCGGGTCGCCGAAATCCACGGCGTAGGACCGCGCCTCCCAGCTGTACCAGCCGGCGAAGAGCGCCAGCAGCACGCCCACGATCCGGTCACTCATGAGATGATGCCGATGTCCTGCGACAGGCTGCGCAGCTCGGTCACCATGTTCGCCACGAAGCGCTCGAAATCCGGCCCGGAGCGCCAGATGGGCTGCAGGCCGGAGCGGCGTGCGGCCTCCTTCCACCCCTCGCTGTCATAAACCTGCTTCAGCCCGGCGATCATGGCGTTGTAGTGCTCGTCACTGACGCGGCCGCCGGTGTAGAAGCCCCGCCAGTTCAGCCCCACCACGTCGTAGCCCTGTTCCCGGGCGGTGGGGATGTTGGCGAAGCTGCCGGCCAGCCGCGCCTCGGCCATGGCACCCAGCACGCGGATCTGCCCGGCCTCGACGAAGCCGGCGATCTCCGCCAGGTCGGTGGAGACGACCTCGACATGGCCGCCCAGCATCTGCGTCACCGCCGGCCCGCCGCCATCATAGTGGATCCAGCGGAACCGCTTGAGATCGGCCGAGGGAATGCCGGCCTTCTGCGCCAGCAGCAGCAGGCGCAGGTGGTCGTAGCCGCCGAGGCTACTGGAGCCGCCGGTGACGATGCCGCCGGGATCGGCCTTCAACGCGTCGAGGAAGTCGCCCAGCGTCTTGAAGCGGGAATCGGCGCGGACCAGGATCACCCCCGTATCCGCCCCCAGCATGGCCAGCCAGCGGACGCGGTCCACATCGCCCGGATAGCGGCGTTGCGCGATCTGCGTCAGTCCCACCGTGCTGGTGGCGACGAAGAGGTTGTTGTCGGCGGCGCGGCGGCTGGTGACGTTGGCGAAGGCGACGGCCCCCACCGCCCCCGGCATGTTCGACACCTGCACCGGCTGGCTGACGACCTTCAGCTCCTGCATCAGCCGCCCCACGGTGCGGCAGGTGAAATCCCAGCCTCCGCCCGGCGCGGAGGGCGCCAGGCATTCGGGCCGCGGCCCCACAAAGGCTGCGGCCGGCCGCGCGCCGGCCAGTCCGGCGAGGCCCAGCATTCCCGCGGCGAGTGCCCGCCTGCCAGCAATGATCTCCATGCGGCGCGTCCTTTCTTTCCTGTGCCGCGAAGCCATGCCTGCCAGCCATATCCGGAACGCGATGGCTCCGGAGCGAGGTGGCGTCGAGGCATGGAAGCGGGCCGGTCGTCGCGAGCCCGCATCCTCGGCGGCGGTGTTTCCCCAGTTCGTCGTCACAGGCTCTGCGGCCCGCTTTACAGTCCGGCAACAGCGTCCTATCCAGCAGGACGATTGTTCCAATTTCGCAGGTTCGGACGCTCCGCCATGGCTGTCAAGTCATTGTCGACCCCGCACGATCTCGCGCCGCGGCCCTCCACCGCGGAGGTGGCAGGCATTGCGGCGGTGGACCGGGCGCTGCGCGTCCTCCAAGCCTTCGGTGAGGGGGATCGCGGCCTGACGCTGGGGGAGCTTTCCCGCCGCACCGGCCTCTACAAGAGCGCGCTCTCCCGCATCATGGCGACGCTGATCCAGCACCGCTTCGCGCTGCGGCACGAGGACGGGCGCTATGGCCTCGGCCCTGCGCTCCATCGCCTCGGCGGGCTCTACGAACGCTCCGTCGACCTGAACGGTGCCCTTTCACCCGCTTTGCAGGCGCTGGCGCAGGAAACCGGGGAAAGCGCTTCCTTCTACATCCGCCAGGGTGATCGGCGGCTGTGCCTGATGCGTGTGGACGGCCGGCGGCAGGTGCGCGACCATATTCCGATAGGCTCACTGCTGCCGCTCGACCGCGGGGCGGCCGGACGCGTCCTGACTGCCTTCGCCACGGATGGAGATCATCCGCCGGGATCTGCCGCCGTCGCCACCACGATCGGCGAGCGCGACCCCGAACTGGCAGCGGTTGCTGCGCCGGTGTTCGGCGCGGCGCAGCGGCTGATCGGGGCGCTGTGTGTTGCGGGCACGGCAACGCGCTTTTCGGAAGCAGAGCGGCTGAGCAGCATTGAAGATCTGGTGTTGCGGGAAGCAACCCGCCTGACCCTGGTGCTGGGCGGCGATGCGACTGTCTTCTCCCGGGGCGGAGCGAACAGCGCGAAGCGTCGGGACAGGCGGCAGGCCTGATCAGCCGGCCCTGCGGGTCGATGGCAGCGAGGCGAGCCTGACAGGACCGGCCACTCTGCGATGGCAACGAAGCCGCGCGGATCCGTCACCCCCAGGGCCGCCGCTGACCGGAAGCCTTGCCTGGCTTTACCGCTGCGGCGGCGAAAAATCTTCGGATCTTCAACCTGGAGGCACAAGCTTGTCCCTTCCGTGCTCCGGGGTATCGCGATCGCCCGTCCTGAAGCACCGCCTGATCCCGATGACGGAGGCGCCGTGGATGGCAGCGATGTCACGCATCTGTCCAGTGGCGGTCATCAATGCGTTATGGGCCATGCCCTAGACGGACCTGTACCTACAGGTCAGAGGCTCCAATGATTCGCAAGCTCATGATCGCCGGTCTGCTGGCGACGGCGACGCTGTTCCTTCCCCGCGCCGAGGCGCAGACGCTGAAGCTCGCCGTCACCGACGTGGAGGGGCTGGAGCGCCTGCAGACCGACTGGGGCCCCTTCCGCGACCGGCTGCAGCAGGCAACGGGCTTCACTTTCGACTTCTTCCCCGTCAGCAGCCGTACCGCCGCCGCCGAGGCGCTGCGCGCACGCCGCGTCGATCTGGTGATCACCGGCCCGGCCGAGTACGTCGTCATCAACAAGATGACGAATGCGACCGCCCTGATCGGACTCAGCCGTCCCGACTATTTCTGTGCCTTGGTGGTGCGCGCGGATTCCCCGGTCATCCGCCCGGCCGACCTGCGCGGCAAGAAGGTGGCGATGGACGACATCGGCTCCACCTCCGGCCATCTCTGCCCGTCGCAGCTGCTGGCTGACTACGGCGTTGATCCGCAGAAGGAGCTGGGCGGGATCGCCCACACCTCCCGCAATGTCGCGCACGAGGCTCTGAAGCGTGGCGACGTCGCGGCCATCGGCGTCAACTACAACAGCTGGATCAACAGCGCGCGCAGCAAGGACCGGTCCGTTCCGGCCGGCTATTTCCGCGTCATCGCTCGCTCCGGCGACCTGCCGAACGACGTCCTGCTGGCGGGGGCGCATGTCGATGCCAAGACCATCGCCCGGCTGCGCGAGGCGATGATCGAGAACAAGCAGGCGATCGCCGAGGCCATCGTCTCAGCGGGGGGCGAGAACGAGAAGTATCGCGGCCTCGACCTCGTGGCGATCGAGGATGCTGCGTATAATCGCGTGCGGCAGATGTATGCCACCATCGGTCGGCCACAGTTTTCCGAATTCGTCGGCAAATGAGCGCATCGCTCGCTGAGCGCACGGAGCCGGTGGCGATCCCGCCGCCGGTCCTGGACAACGTGCCCGTTCCGGATGATGTGGTGGTGCGGAACCTCAGCATCGCCTATGGCGCCGCGGCGCCAGTGCTGCGCGGCGTCAGCTTCGCCGTGCGCCGCGGCGAAACCGTGGCACTGATCGGCGCCAACGGTGCCGGCAAGTCAACCTTGCTGAAGGCCTGCCTGGGGCTGGTGCCGCCGGGCGCGGGCGAGGTCCAGGTTCTTGAACAGGTGTTCGGAGGCCGTGCGCTCCGCCGGTCCGGACCCCGGGAGGCCCTGCGGACGATCGGCTTCGTGGCGCAGAAGCACAATCTGGTGCTCCGCCTGTCAGTGCTGAGCAATGTGCTGCATGGCTTCCTGGCGCAGCATCCCGGCCCACGGTGCTGGCTGCAGGCCACAGCGCCGGCCGCGCTGCGGCAGCGCGCGCTGCAGGTCCTGGACCGTGTCGGCCTGGCTCACCTGGCGGCGCGCCGGGCGGATACCCTCTCGGGTGGCCAGCAGCAACGGGTGGCCATTGCCCGCGCCCTGGTCAACGCACCACGGCTGATCTTTGCCGATGAGCCGGCCGCCAGCCTCGACCCGGCCGTGGGCGAGGAGGTCATGCAGATCTTCACCCGCACCAGCCGCGAAACCGGCACGACGCTGATCTTCACCACCCACCACCTGGATCATGCCCGCCGTCACGCCCAGCGCGTGCTGGGACTGAAGGCGGGCATGTTGGTCATCGACGCACCGGTCGACCGACTGCAGCGGGAGGAGTTGCATGGCTTCTACGACTGAACCGGTCATCGCCGGCATGCCGCGCCGGATCGAGCGTCCTTCGGCGCTGGGCTTCATCGGCTATGCCGTGGCCCTCGCGGTCCTGGTCTGGGCCTTCGGCGGCTCGGGCTGGTCGATGACCGAACTGGTGCGCGGGATTCCTTCGCTCGGTGACTTCTTGCTGCGCGCCTGGCCTCCGCGCATCGAGCGGCTCGATAGCCTGTTCCGCGCCCTGGTCGAGACCTTCCAGATGGCGCTGGTGGGCACATTGGTGGGCGCGGTGCTCTCGCTGCCGCTGGCCATCGCCGCGGCTCGCGGCCTGATCGGCAGCCGCGTGCTCGCGGCAGCCGCCCGCGGGCTGGTGGCCTTCTTCCGCACCGTGCCGGACCTGATCTGGGCCCTGCTTTTCGTGATCGCCGTGGGCCTCGGCCCCTTTGCCGGCACACTGGCCATCGTCGTCGACACCATCGGCTTCTGCGCCCGCTTCTTTGCCGAGGCGCTGGAGGATGTCGACCGCGGGCCGATGGAGGCGCTGAGCGCGCAGGGCGTGCGCCGGAGCGACAGCATCTTCTGCACCTTGATGCCGGCCGCCATGCCCGCCTTTATCACCACCGCCATGTTCGCGGTGGAGAAATCCACCCGCTCCTCCGTCATCCTGGGCTTGGTGGGGGCCGGCGGCATCGGGTTGGAACTGAAGGTGGCGATGGACCTGTTCGACTATCCCACCGCTGCCACCATCCTGCTGATGATCTTCGCCCTGGTAGTCGCCGTGGAACAGGCCGGTGCCTGGGCACGCCGGCGCGTCCTGGGCGGCTGAACCGCCCCGATTGGAGAGCCCCGATGAAGACCGACACCGCCCACCTGGCCTGGGACCAGCGCTGGGCCACGCCCGAGCGGCACAATGAATGGGCGACGCCGGAGCCCGACGTGCGCGCCGTCGCCGAACGCCTGGCGCAGGAGGCACCCGACGGCGCGCGGCCCCGCGTGCTCGACCTCGGCTGCGGCATCGGCCGCCATGCGCTGCTCTTCGCGCGGCTGGGCTTCCACACCGCCGCAACCGATCTGGCCGAGGCAGGCCTTGGCGAGTTGCGGCGCATCGCCGATGCCGAAGGGCTCTCGATCGAGGCCCATGTGGCACCGATGACGAAGCTGCCCTTCCCGGATGGCTGTTTTGACCATGTGCTGTCGTTCAACGTGATCTACCACGGCGACGGCCAGGTGGTGCGCGCCGCGATCGCCGAGATCCGCCGCGTGCTGCGCCCGGGCGGCACCTATCAAGGCACGATGCTGTCGAAGCGCAATGCAGGCTACGGCCTCGGCACCGCCGTCGCTCCGGACACCTATGTCCGCGAGGAGGACATGGCGGAGCATGATGCCGACAAGGTGCATCCGCATTTCTACTGCAACGCGCGGGACCTGATCGGCCTGTTCGAAGGCTTTGAGCTGCTGCGCCTGGAGGACCAACGGCATGAGAAGCCCGGGTCCTGGCATTGGCACATGCTGGCGGAGCGGCTGTGACGCAGCAGTGGCGCCTCATGCACGTCATCCTCGCTGACGAACTCGCCAGCGGGGAGTGGCGCCCGGGCGAACGCCTACCCTCGGAGCATGATCTGGCGGAACGGTTCCAGGTCAGCCGCAACACGGTGAGGCGGGCCCTGCTGGCACTGTCGCAGGAGGGCCGCGTCCGCATCGTCAACGGCCGCGGCAGCTTCGCCATGCCCAGCAACATCGTCTACGAGGTCGATGCCGGATCACGCCTGCATGAGACGCTGGCGCGACTTGGCGCGGAACCGACGGTGCGCTTCCTGGAAGGGCGCGTGCGGGCCGCCGATGCGCGGCTCGCAGCGCTTCTGGAGAGGCCCGAAGGCAGCCCCGTCGTCGAGATCGTCAGCCTGCTGTTCAGCCGCGACCTGCCGCTGGTATTGTCGCACCGCCATCTTCCTGCGGAGCTGGTTCCTGATCTGGTGGAGCGGTTCCGGGACGATCCTTCCATCACCCGCATCCTGGCCGCGGCCGGGCTGGGCCGCCTGCGACGCGAATCCACCACCGTGAGTTCCCGCCCACCCAGCGTGGCCGAGGCTGAGGCGCTGATGATGCCGGCCAACGCGGCATTGCTGATGGCGGAAGGCCTCGGCCGCCTCGGGGATGGCCGCATGGCGGAGGTCAATCTGTCCATGGTCCCGGCACATCTGGTGCATTTCAGGTTTCGCAGCGGCTGATTCCGGCAATCGCGCCGGCAGACACGGCTTCACGCGTTGTCAGCTCCGCTCCGTCCTTGCGACCAGGCGATGATCGCTGCCGGTCGTCTCCGTGCATCGAGGCGAGTGCCATCATCCCGAAACGCGATCATCGTTCAACTGTCGCATGGCTGAAGCACGGGCGTTCGTGAGCCAGGCAGGCTCAGCCAAGGCCGCATGCGGCCACTGGATGAACTCTCGTGGATGGTTACTCCGAATCCGTTATCGTTGATCAGCAAACGGACCTCTTTGAACCCCAGTCAGATCCGCTCATCTTGAAAGCAGGCCTCGCAATCTTTGTCACCAGATTGCCACCCTACGGTCATCCACACATCACTGCGCAAGCATTAAGCGGAGCGCTGCCACGGTGTTCGGAGCAGACGGAACCATCATGCGTCGCAAGAATGTCCTGTTAATCGTTGTGGATCAGTGGCGCGCGGATTTCGTGCCGGTGCTGGGGGCGGGCTTCCTCCGCACGCCCAATCTGGATCGCCTCTGCCGTGAAGGCGTCACCTTCCGCAACCACGTGACCAATGCGGTTCCCTGCGGCCCGGCGCGCGCCAGCCTGCTGACCGGCCTATACCTGATGAACCACCGGGCGGTGCAGAACACCGTGCCGCTGGATTCGCGCCACATGAACCTGGGCAAGGCGCTGCGGCAGGTGGGCTATGATCCGGCCCTGATCGGCTACACCACCTCCACCCCCGACCCGCGCAGCACCGCCACGCGCGACCCGCGCTTCACCACGCTGGGCGACCTGATGGAGGGCTTCCGCGCCGTGGGCGCCTTTGAGCCCAGCATGGACGGCTATTTCGGCTGGCTGGCGCAGAAGGGTTATGTCCTGCCCGAGAAGCGCGAGGATATCTGGCTGCCCGAAGGCGAGCGCAGCGTGCCGGGCGCCACCGACCGCCCCTGCCGCATCCCGGCCGAGCTGTCGGACACCGCCTACTTCACCGAGCGGGCGCTGACCTACCTGAAGGGCAAGGGCGACAGGCCCTGGTTCCTCCACCTCGGCTATTACCGCCCGCACCCGCCCTTCATCGCTCCGGCGCCCTACAACACCATGTACAGCCCGGCAGAGATGCCGGCCCTGCGGCGCCGCGCCACCTGGCAGGAAGAAGCGGCGCAGCATCCGCTGCTGGATTTCTATCTGCGCGGCATCAGCCAGGGCTCCTTCTTCCACGGCGCCGGCGGCGCGGCGAGCGAGCTGGATGAGGCCGCCATCCGCACCATGCGCGCGACCTATGCCGGCCTCATCACCGAGGTGGATGACGCGCTCGGAAAGGTCTTCGAGTATCTCGACGAGACGGGGCAGTGGGATGACACCATGATCATCTTCACTTCCGACCATGGCGAGCAGCTCGGCGACCATTACCTGCTCGGCAAGATCGGCTTCCATGATGAGAGCTTCCGCATCCCGCTGGTGGTGAAGGACCCGCAGGCGCCGCAACGCGCCGGCGTCATCGAGCCCGCCTTCACCGAGAGCGTGGATGTGCTGCCCACCATCCTCGACTGGCTCGGCGGCGCCGCGCCCCGCGCCTGCGACGGCCGCTCCCTGCTGCCGCTGATGCAGCAGGGCCGCCCCGAGGATTGGCGGGACCATCTCTTCTACGAATATGATTTCCGCGACGTACACTACTCTAAGCCCGAGACGGCACTCGGCCTTGACAAGGATGATTGCTCGCTCTGCGTCGTGCAGGACGAGCGGTGGAAATACGTTCACTTCTCCGGCCTGCCGCCATTGCTCTTCGACCTGCAGCGCGACCCGCAGCAATTCGAGAACCTCGCCTCCGATCCCGCTCATGCCGCGGTGGTCGCCGAATACGCGCAGAAGGCGCTGTCGCACCGCATGCGGCACGCGGAGCGTACCCTGACCCATTTCCGTGCCACGCCCGGTGGCCTTGAGGAGCGCACGCCATGATGACGCACCGCCGTTCCCTTCTGCTCGGCGCCGGTGGCGCGCTGGGGCTGTCCACCCTGCCCCGCTTCGCCATCGCGCAGGGCGACAACCGCCCGAGCATCGCCATCGCGGTGCAGAAGATCAGCAACAGCAACACGCTCGAAGTGCTGCGCGAGCAGTCGAATGTCGGCGAGCGCGTGCTGTTCTCCTCGCTGTGGGAAGGGCTGATCGGGCGAGACTGGCTGGGCGGCCTCGGCGCCGTGCCGGAGCTGGCCACCGAGTGGAAGCGCATCAGCGACCAGGTGGTGGAGCTCAAGCTGCGCCCCGGCGTGAAGTTCCACAATGGCGACGAGATGACCGCCGAGGACGTGGTCTTCAGCTTCGGCCCCGAGCGCATGTTCGGCGACACCAACCCGACGGCGCAGGGCCGCACCATCAGCGTCTCGGGCGATCGCATCCCGACCCGCGCCGGGCGCGACCTGCCGGCCGAGGTGCCCGCCGTGGCGCGCCGGTCCTGGCCGGCGCTGGAGCGCGTCGAGATCGTCGACAAGCACACCGTGCGCTTCCACAACGCCACGCCGGACGTGACGCTGGAAGGCCGCCTGTCCCGCTATGGCAGCCAGATCATCAGCAAGCGCGGCTACATCGAGGCCGAGACCTGGTTCGAATGGGCGCGCAAGCCCATCCTCACCGGCCCCTACAAGGTGGCCGAGTTCCGCCCCGACCAGGTGCTGCGCCTGGTCGCGCACGATGAGTACTGGGGCGGCCGACCGCCGCTGAGGGAGATCCGCTTCATCGAGGTGCCGGAGGTCTCGGCGCGCATCAACATGCTGCGCTCGGGCGAGGTGCAGTTCGCCTGTGACATCCCGCCCGATCAGATCGAAGGCGTCGAGGGCGACCGCCGCTTCGAGGTGCAGGGCGGCACCATCCTCAACCACCGCCTGACCTGCTTCGACAAGAACCACCCGCAGCTCGTCGATCCACGCGTGCGCCGCGCCTTCACCCATGCCATCGACCGGCAGGCGATCGTGGACAGCCTGTGGTCCGGCCGCACCGTGGTGCCGAAGGGCCTGCAATGGGAATATTACGGCGACATGTTCGTCGCCGACTGGGCCGTTCCGAACTACGATCCGGCCGAGGCGCAGCGCCTGCTCAAGGAAGCCGGCTACAAGGGCGACCCGATCCCCTACCGCCTGCTCAACAACTATTACACCAACCAGACGCCCACGGCGCAGGTGCTGGTGGAGATGTGGAAGCAGGTCGGCCTCAACGTGCAGATCGAGATGAAGGAGAACTGGTCGCAGCTCCTGTCGCGCGAGCCGGGCCGCGCGGTGCGCGACTGGTCGAACAGCGCGCCGTTCAACGATCCCGTCTCCTCCATCGTCAACCAGCACGGGCCGAACGGCCAGCAGCAGCAGGTGGGCGAATGGAGCAACGAGGAGATGAACCGCATCTCCGTCGAGCTGGAAACCAGCACAGATCGCGCCCGCCGCAAGCAAGTGTTCCGCCGCATGCTGGAGATCTGCGAGCGCGAGGACCCCGCCTACACGGTGCTGCACCAGAACGCGACCTTCACCGCCAAGCGGCGCGACATCGGTTGGAAGGCCGCCCCCGCCTTCGCGATGGATTTCCGCGCCGGCAACTGGAAGGGCTGAGGCATGGTGGAACCCCTCGTCGCGATCCGTGGCCTTTCCGTCAGCTTCGACGGGCTGCCGGCGCTGCGCGGCGTCGACCTCACCGTCGGGCGGGGCGAGGCCGTGGCGCTCGTAGGCGAATCCGGCTGCGGCAAGTCGGTCACCTGGCTGGCGGCCCTCGGGCTGCTGCCGGCCAAGGCGAGGGTTTCCGGCAGCGTGACGCTGGAGGGCACCGAGCTGATCGGTGCCCCGCCCGCCGTGCTGGACCGCGTCCGGGGCGGCAGGATCGCCATGATCTTCCAGGACCCAGCCAGCAGCCTGAACCCGGTGCACCGCATCGGCCGGCAGATCGCCGAGGCGCTGCGACTGCACCGGGGCCTCGATGGCCGCGCCGCGCGCGAGGAGGCGCGCCGCCTGCTCGATCAGGTCGGCATGCCGGATGCGCGCCGGCGGCTGGATGCCTTTCCGCACGAGTTGTCCGGCGGGCAGAACCAGCGCGTGATGATCGCCATGGCGCTGGCCGGCCGGCCGGAGATGCTGGTGGCGGATGAGCCGACCACGGCGCTGGACGTCACCATCCAGGCCCAGATCCTGGAGTTGCTCGCGGAGATCCGGCGGGACACCGGCATGGCGCTGGTGCTGGTCAGCCACGATCTCGGCGTCGTCGCGGAAACCTGCGAGCGGGTCTGCGTGATGTATGCCGGCCGCATCGTCGAGGAAACCGCGGCGGACAAGCTGTTCACCGGCCCTGCCCATCCCTACGCGCAAGGGCTGCTGGCCGCGCTGCCGCCGATGACGGGGCCGCGCCGGCCGCTGGCCGCCATTCCCGGCGGCGTGCCGGAGCCCTGGGCCATGCCGCGCGGCTGCGCCTTCGCCCCGCGCTGTCCACGCCGTGCCGAGGCCTGCGAGGCGGCGCCGCCGCCCCTGGCCGAGGTGGCCCCCGCGCACCGCGCCGCCTGCCTTTATCCCGGCGCCGCCGCGGTGGTTTCCCCTGTGCCCGCGATGGTGCCGGCATGAGCGCGTTGCTGAAGGCCGAGGGGCTGGTCCGCCGCTATGAGATGCGGCGTGGCTGGTTCGGCCGGCCGGTGGAGGTGCGGGCGTTGGACGGCGTTTCCCTCACGCTGGAGCATGGGCGCACCCTGGGGCTGGTGGGTGAATCCGGCTGCGGCAAATCCACCACCGGCCGGCTGGTGCTGGGGCTGGAAACACCGGATGAGGGCCGCGTCACCTTCGAGGAGCAGCCCCTTCCCGCCCCTGGCACCGCCGAATGGCGCCGGCTGCGGTCGCGGATGCAGATGGTCTACCAGGACCCGCTGGGCGCCATGGACCGGCGCCTGAGCATCGGCGCGCAGGTGGCCGAGCCGTGGAAGATTCATGGCCGCCAAACCTCGCCCGAGCAGGTGGCGGCGCTGCTGCGCAGCGTCGGGCTGCGGCCGGACCATGCGGCGCACTACCCGCACGAGCTTTCGGGCGGCCAGCGGCAGCGCGCCGTGCTGGCCCGCGCCCTGGCCACCGATCCCGCGCTGCTGGTCTGTGACGAGCCGATCAGCGCGCTCGACGTCTCGATCCAGGCGCAGGTGATGAACCTGCTGTCCGAGATCCAGGCGGAACGCGGCGTGGCGCTGCTGTTCATCAGCCACGATCTTCGCGCCGTGCGGCAGATGAGCCACCGCGTGGCGGTGATGTATCTCGGCCGCATCGTGGAGGAGGGCGAGCCGGATGCCGTGCTGCACGACCCTGCCCACCCCTATGCCCGGGCGCTGGTGTCGGCCATCCCGCACCCGCAGCGGCGCGGCCGCCGCATCGTGCTGCAGGGCGACCCTCCCAATCCGGCGGCGCGGCCCGCGGGCTGCGCCTTTCATCCGCGCTGCCCGGTGGCCAGCGCCCGCTGCGCCGCGGAGATCCCCGTCCTGAAGCCCCGCGCCGATGGCCGGCTGGTGGCCTGCCACGTGGCGCATGGCGAGATCCCGGCCGGCAGCGGCCTTCCCGCACCCACCCTTGCCAAGGCCGCTTGAATGCTGCGCTTCCTCAGCCTCCGCCTCGGGCGTTCCCTGCTGACGCTGGTGCTGGTGGTCACCTTCGCCTTTGTTGTGCTGCGCCTGTCGGGCGACCCCGCCCTGCTGATCATGTCGGCCGATGCACCGCCGGAGGCGATCGCCGCCTTCCGCCGCGCCTGGGGCCTCGATGATCCGCTCTGGGTGCAGTATGTCCGCTACTTCGGCGCCATCTTCCAGGGCGACCTCGGCAACTCCATGCGCGACGGGCGCAGCGCCATCAGCCTGGTGGGCGAGCGCATCCCCGCCACCCTGGCGCTCACCGTGCCGGCGTTGCTGATCAAGCTCTGCCTCGGCATTCCTGCGGGGGTTTATGCCGCCCTGCACCGCAACTCCCTGGCCGACCGGGCGGTGATGCTGCTGGCCGTGGCCGGCTTCACCGTGCCCTCCTTCGTGCTGGGGCTGCTGCTGGTGCTGCTGTTCGCCGTGCAACTCGGCTGGTTGCCCTCGGGCGGGCAGGAAAGCTGGCGCCATGCCATCCTTCCCGTCATCACCCTCGGCCTCGGCGGCGCCGCGGTGCTGGCACGCTTCACACGCTCCGCCATGCTGGAGGTGCTGGGCCAGCCCTACATGCGCACGGCGCTCGCCAAGGGCGTGCCCTGGGGCGTGGCGGTGCGCGGCCATGCCCTGCCCAACGCCGCCATCCCCACCGTGACCATCGTGGGCTTCATGATCGGCAGTCTGCTGGCCGGCGCGGTGGTGGTGGAGAGCGTGTTCTCCTGGCCCGGCGTCGGGCGGCTGCTGGTGGTGGCCGTCGCCAACCGCGACCTCGCGGTGGTGCAGGCCATCCTGCTGCTGGTCGCCGCCACCATGATCACCGCCAACCTGGTGGTCGACCTGCTGTATGGCGTGCTGGACCCGCGGCTGCGGAACGGCATGCGGGGAACCGCCTGATGTCCGACGCCACGATGAACACCGCCCCGGCGCAGGCCGTGTTGCCGCCGAGGCGGAAGCAGGCGGGCCTTCCGCCGCTGGTGGTCTTCGCCCTCGTCTGGATCGCACTGATGCTGGGCGTGGCGCTGCTGGCGGAATGGATCACGCCCTACTCCATCACAGCGCTGGACCTACGCAGCCGGCTCGCGCCGCCCGCCTTCATGGGCGGCACATGGGCGCACCCGCTGGGAACCGATGAACTGGGGCGGGACGTGCTGAGCCGCCTCATCGTTTCCATCCGCATCTCGCTGTTGATCGCCTTCGGCGCGGCGCTGCTGTCGGCCGTGATCGGCGTGACCATGGGCTTCCTGGCCGCGCATTTTCGCGGATTGGTGGAGCAGGCGGTGCTGGCGCTGGTCGATTTCCAGGCCGCCATGCCCTTCCTGATCCTGGCGCTGTCCGTGCTGGCCTTTCTTGGCAATTCGCTGGCACTGTTCGTTTGCCTGCTCGGGCTGCACGGGTGGGAGCGCTACGCGCGCATCGCCCGGGGCCTGGCGGTCAGCGCCGGCGCGCAAGGATATGCCGCGGCGGTGAAACAGCTCGGCGCCACACCCTGGCGGATCTATGGCCACCATGTGCTGCCCAATATCGCCTCCACCCTGATCGTCTCGATGACGCTGGCCTTCCCCGAGATCATCCTGCTGGAAAGCGGCCTCTCCTTCCTGGGCCTGGGCGTGCAGCCGCCACAGACTTCGCTCGGCAACATGGTGGGCTACGGGCGGGAGTACCTGACGCGGGCGCCCTGGATCCTGCTTTCCCCCTCGGCGGTGATCGTGCTCACCACCCTCTCCGTCAGCCTGCTCGGCGATTGGCTGCGGGACCGGCTGGACCCCACCCTGCGCTGAGGCCGACCAGCACGCCGGCGCAGCAACAACCCCGCGCCGGCGCGCAGCCGGCGGGGGTGACGTCGGCCGCCAGCGGTGCCTCAGCTTGCAGATGGCGGATCTGGGCGCGAGTTCGACCGCGACGCTGCTGGCCTCGATGCGGAGGGCTTCAACATCGAAGATCTGCATGGGGTGGCCGGGCGGACGGACCTCGAAGGTCAGCCGGCTTTCGGCCTGCAGGCTGATCTGGGTAGCCACCTTCTCCAGGGTAACGTGGAACTTGCCGACCTCCATGGGGTCCGGCTTCTTGGGCGTGGCCAGCCGATCCTCAACCTGCAGGATGGTTTTCTGCCAGGCGTCCGGATGGCCGCCGCAATCGGGGGTCACGAAGGAGCCCGCCTTCACCTCGGTGACGTAATAGCCGGGCTGGGTCCGCCGCCCGGCATAGGCGATCACCAGTCGTCGCGCGATAAGGCCTCAGGGCGTCGAGCCCGGCGCCCAGCGAGGCGCCGCCGCGGAAGCCGGCGATGAGAGGCTGGGCGGGCGCGTTCATCATGGTCCCTTTCACCTCAACATATCTTGAGATATTGATGTGAGATGAACGAAACGCAAGCGCTCGACGCGCTCGGCGCCCTCGCGCAGGAAACCCGCCTGCGGATCGTGCGCCTGCTGGTGACAGCGGGTCCGGACGGCATGGCGGCCGGGACGATCGGTGAGGCCATGGGCGCGACCTCCTCGCGCCTGTCCTTCCACCTCACCCATTTGGAGGCGGCCGGGCTGGTCCGGTCGCGCCGCAAAGGGCGGTCGATCCGCTACTCGGCCGTCTATGACGCGCTCTCCGGCCTCATCGCTTTCCTGATGCGCGATTGCTGCCAGGGTCACCCGAAGGTCTGCACCCCGGCGGTGGCCGCGCTCTCGATCCCGGCCTGCCTGCCTTCGGAACCCGTGGAATGACGGTCACGACCCCCCGCAACTTGGCCTGCGGAATGGTTCGCCGCCCCAGCGAGAGGATCAGATCGATGGCGGCCGCACCCTGCCCGGCGATGGTTTCCGCGTGGCCGCGCCTGACCGGTGGCGAGGCCTCCTTCGGGTTGGATCAGGTGGCGCTGGGGCGCGGCCACCGGCGGGCGGCGCGATCACCGACGCCGGCCGGGCGCGACCCGGTCATTCCCTCCGCCGCTGACGCGATCACAGGCGCGTGCCCGGCACCCGATCGGCAACAAGGCTCACGGATCAACACATGACCATGCCTCCCCACCCCGCGGCGCAGTCCGGCAAGGCAGGCGAGACACCCGCGCGCAGGTCCTTCCTGGAGGTTCTGCTGATCTTTCTCCGGCTCGGCCTGACCTCGTTCGGCGGGCCTGTGGCGCATATCGGCTATTTCCGCGAGGAATTCGTCATGCGTCGTCATTGGCTGGACGAGAAGGGCTACGCCGATCTCGTGGCCCTCGGGCAGTTCCTGCCGGGGCCGGCCAGCAGTCAGGTCGGCTTCGCGCTCGGCGTTCTGCGCGGCGGCCTGCCGGGTGGCGCGGCGGCCTGGCTGGGCTTCACCCTGCCTTCCGCGCTCGTGATGCTGCTGGCGGCCTACGGCGTCGACGCCTTGACGGTCGGAACCGGCGCGGGAATGGTGCATGGGCTCAAGCTGGTGGCGGTTGCCGTCGTGGCGCAGGCGGTCTGGGGCATGGCGAACAGCCTGTGCCCGGACCGGCCGCGGACCACCCTGGCCATCCTGGCCACGGTCGCGCTCCTGGTCCTGCCTTCGGCATTCACCCAGCTGGGCGTTCTCCTGGCCGGCGCGGCTGTCGGCCTGTTGTTGTACCGCACGGAGCCGGCACCAGGGACTGACAACGTCCTTCCCTTCCGGGTGCCGCAGACCGCGGCGCTGCTCGCACTGGCGCTGTTTCCCGTTCTGCTGATCGGCTTGCCGCTGCTGGCCGCCACAACCGGCTCGCATGCCGCAGCGACCGCCGAAGCGTTCTACCGCGCCGGTTCGCTGGTCTTCGGCGGCGGCCATGTGGTGCTGCCGCTGCTCGAGCGCGCCATGGTGCCGACCGGCTGGATCTCGGCGGATGGCTTCCTCGCGGGCTACGGGATCGCGCAGGCGGTGCCCGGCCCGCTCTTCACCTTCGCTGCTTTCCTGGGCGCGGCGCAGCTCCTTTGGCCGAACGGCGTGCTGGGCAGCCTGCTCGCCCTCGTCGCGGTGTTCCTGCCGGGCATCCTGCTGATGTACGGCATGCTTCCGTTCTGGAACACGCTGAGGCGGCGCCCGGCGGCCAGGGCCGCGCTGACGGGGGTGAACGCCGCGGTGGTCGGCATCCTCCTGGCGGCGCTGTTCGACCCGATCTGGATCTCGACGGTCCGCAACCCTGTCGATTTCGCCATCGCACTGCTGGCCTTCGCCGCGCTGGTGCTGTGGCGGATCCCGGTATGGCTGGTTGTTGTGGTGACGGCCGTGGCGGGACTGTTGTCCACCATGGCGGCAAGCGGCCTGTGACGCGAACAACGGATCTGGTGCGACACCGGGGGAGGGTCACCGTCACCCTCGGCATCACGCAGACCCTCGCATGGGGTTCGACCTACTACCTGCCGGCCGTCTTCGCGGATCCGGTCTGCGAGGCCTTGGGCCTGTCGCGTGCCTGGTTCTTCGGCATCTTTTCCGGCGCGCTGCTGCTCTCCGGCCTGGTCGGGCCGGCTGCCGGGCGGCTCATCGACACCTATGGCGGTCGGGACGTGCTGGCGGCCTCCAACCTCGTTTTCGCGGCCGGTCTGGCACTGCTGGCTGCCGCGTCTGGGCCCCTGACGCTGGCGCTGGCCTGGGGAGTGCTCGGCGTCGGCATGGGTTTCGGGCTCTACGAGGCCGCCTTCGCAACGGTGACCGGCCTCTACGGGCGCGAGGCCCGCAACGCGATCACGGGGATCACCCTCTTCGCCGGCTTCGCCAGCACGGTGGGCTGGCCGGCCAGCGCCTTTCTGATCGAGGCTCTGGGGTGGCGGGAGGCCTGCCTGGTCTGGGCCGCCCTGCACCTGGTGGTGGCCCTGCCGCTGAATCGGTTCCTGATCGCCCAGGCGCCGCCACCCGCGCTGGTCGCGGCCCCGAAGGAGGCGGCGGTGGGCGGTGTGCCCTGGACCATGATCATCCTGGCGGCCGTTTTCGCCGCCACCGCCTTCGTGTCCGCGGCCATGGCTGCCCACATGCCGCGCCTCATCGAGGCCCTGGGCGCGACGCCCACTGCCGCGATCTTCGCGGCATCCCTGGTCGGGCCGGCGCAGGTCGCGGCCCGCGTGGCGGAGTTCACCCTGCTTCGGAAGGCGTCGCCGCTCATCACGGCCCAACTCGCTGCCGGCCTGCATCCCATCGGGGCGATGCTGCTGGCCTTCCTGGGACCGCTCGCGGCCGTGCCCTTCGTGCTGCTGCACGGCGCCGGCAACGGCCTCCTGACGATTGCACGAGGGACGCTGCCGCTCGCCCTTTTCGGGCCCGCCGGCTACGGCCTGAGGATGGGGCTGCTCGCGGCCCCCGCGCGCCTGTTGCAAGGCGGAGCGCCGCTCCTGTTCACGCTGGTGCTCGATGCGGACGGGCCCTACGCCGCGCTGTTGCTGTCCGGCAGCCTCACGGGAGTGTCGCTGCTCGCGCTTCTCGCGCTGAAGTCCCGGATACGCGATCCGAATGCGGCATGACGGATCAACGGCATGGAAATTCCTTTACGCCTCATCACGTCCGCCGCCCTGATCGGGTGGTTGCTGCATGCGAAGCCGTGGAAATGCCGCCTCCTCCACACGCCGATCGTTTCGCGATCACACCAAAGTTCGTTTTGATTTTCGTAATCTCATGGTTGTTCAAGCGAAATGGTAAAGGGATCTTCGACATGAACAGGATGGACACGCCTTCAGCCTCGCCGAAGGATCAGGATGGGCTTGGTCCGGAGCACCGGCACGCCTAGGCCAGAGCCTGCATTACCTTGATGATCTTCGTGGCCTGCTGATGTTTCTGGACATTCCGTACCATGTCGCCCGCGCCTCCTTGACGCAGGAGGAGTGGATTGTTCAAGGCCCTGCTGCTGCTGTCCGGCTTCGCCTCGTTGAGTGCCGTTGTTCTGTTGACGCTGCTGGATCTCAACTCCGCCTTCAGCGGCATGCTGGTTCTGGCGCGCACGGCTGCGTACCTGCCCGTGTTCCTTTGCGGCTGCGCGCTGACGCTGCGGCCTGACTGGATGCAGCGGTTCACCACGGTCCACCCCGGCCTGTGGGCGGCCGGGCTCTGCCTGGCCGGGCTGCTGGCTGCCATCCAGTGGCGCGACGAGGATATCTACCGCGTCGGCACCTTCTTCCTGATGCCCATCGTGGGCATCCTCGCGGC
>NZ_QXGS01000079.1 GCF_003604215.1 Teichococcus vastitatis | reverse complement strand
ATGAAGGGGGCAGACGATCCAGGCGCCCGGTATCAGCCACGGCGGCCGCACCACCAAAATCCAGGCTCTGAGTGAGGACCGGGGGCGCGCCCGCTCGCCTTCGTCCTGACACCCAACAGGCTCTGGAAGTGCTGTTTCAGCCCGCTCCCCTATCGTGGCCGCAACGCCGTCGAGCGCATGTTCTGTTGTCTCAAAGATTTCCGTCGCGTCGCCACCCGCTACGACAGGCTGGCTACCAACCTCCTGGCTGCCGTCCATCTCGCCGCCATCGTCGGCTATCGGTTATGAGGAACGGCCTTAGCATAATCAGGTTAGTCCTATAGGACTTCGCTGCAGCAGGCCGCAAAGATTTAGCGGCGATAAGCCACCTCACTCAGCCCATCAGAGTCCAAGGCGGTTGTGGCCGGCCCGGAAGGCCGCGGCACGACGGTGACCTTCCAGCCCCTCGCGCGCGCTCTGCCGCACAGCCGGAGGGGCCACGGCCGCCACACCTTGCGGCTCCAGCCACTGATGCGTGCAGACTTTCAGGTAGGATCCGACCCAAAGCCCACCTGTGTAGCGTCCTGTGCCGAGGGTCGGCAGCGTATGGTTCGTCCCGCAGCACTTGTCGGAGTAGACCACGCTGGCCAGGGGGCCGATGAACAGCGAGCCATAGTTGCGCAGCTTCCGGGCCGTAGCATGGGGGTCCGCCGTATGCACCTGCAGGTGCTCAGCGGCGATCCTGTCGGAGTAAGCCAGCATGGCCGCCTCATTCGCACAGAGCACAACCTCGCCGTAATCCCGCCAGGCTTGGCCCGCGATGCCCGCGGTCGGCAGATCGGTAAGCTGGCGCTCCACTTCCACGATGGTCGCCTCGGCAAGTGCACGGTCCGTGGTGATCAGGCCGACCCGCGTCATCACGTCGTGCTCCGCCTGGGCGAGCAGATCCGTCGCGATCATCTCAGCATTGCCAGCATGATCAGCGACGACATAGATCTCGCTGGGCCCGGCGAGCTGATCGATGCCTACCGTGCCGAAGACCTGCCGCTTTGCTTCATTCACGTAGGCGTTGCCGGGGCCGAAGATCTTGTCCACTGCCGGCACACTTTCCGTGCCATAGGCCATAGCGGCGATGGCCTGCGCGCCGCCGATCCGAAAGATGCGGTCGGCCCCGGACAGGTGGCAAACCGCCACCATGTCGGGATGGGCGGTCGGCGGCAGGCATGCCACGATCTCGTCGCAGCCGGCGACGCGCGCCGGCACGATGGTCATTACCGGGGCAGAGAGCAGCGGATACCGCCCGCCCGGCACATAGGCGCCGACCCGCTCGATCGGAATCACCCGGTGGCCGAGATGCAGCCCCGGCAGCACCTCCGCTTCCAGCGGCAGCATGGTCGCCCGCTGGCGCTCGGCGAAGTCGCGCACGCGGGCAATGGCGAACTCGGCATCGTCCCGCGCGGCCTGGTCCATGCGGGATACGATGGCCGTCCGCTCCTCGGCGCTAACCTCGAAGCGTTCCAGGTCGGATTTATCGAAGGCCTGGCTGTATTCCCGCACCGCCGCGTCGCCGCGGCCGCGCACATTCTCCAGTACGGCCTTCACCGTATCGGCCAGCGCATCGTTGTCCTGAAAGGAGTTGCGGTGCGCGGGCTTCAGGAAAGTCAGCGCTTCGTCGGAGATAGGCATTCGAATTTTCCGTTGAATGGCGGGCCCCGCACCTCAGGCGCGGCGCGCGTTCCAGGGATAGCGGACGGAGCCGCTGAGCACGCCCTGCAGATCAGTGCGGTAGGCGGTCTTGGGGAAGTAGATGCCGAGTGGCAGGCTGGGCACCTCGCGCAGCGCCAAAGCGTGCGCCTCATGCGTCAGCCGGTCGCGGGCAGCATCATCGCTGGCGGCCAGCCATTCCGCTGTCAACCGCTCCATCTCGGCGCTCTCGTACCATCCTGGCCAGCCGCGCTCGCCCTCTCCACGCACCGTGGTGTTCAACACCGGGTTGGCGATGGCGATGCTGGGCCAAGTGCTGTGATAGATGCCCCAGCCGCCCTGATCCGCTGGAGCCTTGGACAAGCGACGCTGCAGCAGCGTTCCCCAATCCATGTCCTGCAGATCGACATTGAGGCCTGCTTGCCGGAGCCTTTCAGCGGTGACAAGCCCAAGCGGGGCGATCGCGGCACTGTCGGCGGCATTGATCACAACCACTTTCTCCCCAGCATAGCCGGTGGCCTTCAGCGCCTCCGCCATGCGCGAGGGATTGCCCGCCAGCGTGCCGAAATCCTGCCGGCCCAACTCCTCGATGCCGGGTATGGTGCAAGGGAACATGGCCTTGCACTCGCGCCAATCCTCGCTCTTGCCGCCCGTCACCGTGGCGAGATAGTCAACCTGCTGAACCACCGCCATGACGAAGCGGCGCAGCCTCGGGTTGTTGAAGGGCGCGACGCTGTGGTTGAAGCGTAGCACGAGCTCGGTGCCGAGCGGATCGCCGTTCTCCACCTTCACCTGGCTGTTTCGGGCGACCAGCGGCTCCAGATCCGCGGGCAGATTCTCCACCCAGTCCACCTCGCCCTGCTGCAGCGCGGAGACCCCGGTGGCCTCGTCGGCGATGACGCGCCACTCCACCCGCTCAAAATGCGCGACCTTGCCGCCCGAGGTCCATTCCGGGTTGCCCTCGCGCGGGCGGTAGCCGTCGAAGCGCGCATAGGCGATGAGATTGCCGGAATCCAGCTCATCGGCCAGGAAACGATAGGGGCCGGAGCCGACCATCTCAGTGATGGGTTGGTCTGGCGCCGAGCGGGCCAGGCGTTCGGGCATGATGAAGGCCGGTGCCGAGTGCGGCTTGCCGATCGCGTCCAGCAGGCGCGGAAAGGGCCGCTTGAGGTGGATGCGCAGGACCCGGTCATCGCTGGTGTCGTAGCGGTCCACGGCAGCGCCGTAGGCCCGGCCGAAAGTGTCGCGGCGGCTCCAGCGTTCCAGGCTGGCGGCGCAATCGGCGGCACGGACCGGCGCCCCATCATGGAACAGTAGCCCTTCCCTGAGACGGATGCTCCAGATCCGGCCATCATCGCTGACCGACGCGCCTTCCGCCATCTGGGGCTGCGGCCGCATGGCGGAATCCACGCCGTAGAGCGTGTCGAACACGTGGTAGCCATGCTGCACGGCGACCAACGCGGTGGAGAAGACCGGGTCCAGCGAGACTAGGTCAGTGGATGGCACCAGCCGCAGCGTCGTGGCCCGGCGGTTCTGCGCCAGGGCCGGGCGGGCCAGGATGCGGCCGGCCAGCGGTAGCGCCGCGGTGGCCAGCATGAGGTTTCGGCGTCTCAGGCTCATCGTGGTCCCTCCTTTCTGGGCGTCGTCCCAGGGGGCCCGTCTTGGCGGGGGCCTGCAGCACACTCTGGCAGAGATCGGTCGGGAAGAACGGCGTCCGTTGCCCTGCGGTCAGAATACTTACCAAGCAGTGGGCCTATGCCTGCTGCTGCATCCGCATAATGGACGCCACCCGAGGTATCTTGTTCATCATTCTAACCGGCTTCATGCTGCTCCCTGGCGGGCGGGATGGAGGCTGTGGCCATGGCACTGGTGGGTGGGAAATTGCGGGCGTTGCGTCAGAGGCGGGGCCTGGGCATGCGCGAACTGGCACTTCGCTCGGGCATCTCGCATTCTGCTATCTCTCAGATTGAGCGAGAGCGGATGAGCCCTTCGGTGGACACGCTGGGGGCCATCCTTGGTGCGCTGGGCACGACCCTGTCTTCCTTCTTCGCGGACCTTGAGAGTGCCCTGCCGGCACGGCCCTTCTACAAGGCAGAGGAGCTGGTGGAGATCGGCCGGGGCGACCGCATTTCCTATCGTCTGGTCGGCATGGACCATCCGAACCGGCGCATGCTGATGCTGGCGGAGCGTTACGCCCCCGGTGCCCACACAGAGGCGGTGATCGCACACAACGCGGAGGAGGCCGGCATCGTGACGCAAGGGGCCGTGGAAGTCACGGTGGATGGCCGCAGCCGGATCCTGCGCAAAGGCGACGCGTATTATTTCGACAGTCGGCTACCGCACAGCTTCCGCAATGTCGATGCCGCGGTGAGCGAGATCATCAGCGCCATCACCCCGCCGACCTATTGAACGTCTGGGCATTATCCTGCCCAGCAATGCCCCTTTCGCTTGCGCCTCCGGCGGCAACAGGGTGAGCTTCCTCTGCAGAAGCAGGGGAGGCGTAGCATGACCAAGAAGCGGATCCTGGCGGGCGGCATCGCGCAGGAATCACACAGCTTCAATCCTGTCCTGACCGACCGCGCCCGGTTCAACATTCAGTCCGGACAGGCGGCCATTGCGTCCGCCCGTGGCACCAATTCGCTACTGGGCGGCATCCTGGACACGGCCGAACAGGCCGATATCGAGGTGCTGGTGCCGACGCTGTTCCGCGCGCAATCCGGCGGCCCGGTAGAGGATGTCGTGTTCGCCGAGATGCGCGACATCCTATGCGATGCCGCGAAGCGAGGTGATTTCGATGCTATCGTCCTGCCGCTGCATGGCGGCATGCTCACACCCACGCTGGAGGATCCGGAGGGCGAGCTGATGGCATTGCTCCGTGCCATTGTCGGTCCCGGGCTGCCGATGACGGTCGCTTTCGACCTGCATGCCCATGTGACGCCGCGGATCCTCAAAACCTGCGACTTCCTCGCCGGCTACCTGACCAACCCGCATGGCGACCAGGGCAGCACCGGCCGCCGCGCCTGCAGGGCGGCCCTCGACATCCTTGGCGGGCAGCTACGTCCGGTGCTCTCCGCCGTGCATGTGCCGATGCTGACCCTAGGCCATGATCGCACCGATGAGGAGCCGCTCATGGGCCTGCAGGCACGCGCCCGCGCGGCTGTGGAAAGCGGCTTGGCCTATGACGTCTCCATCTTCAACGCTCAGCAATTCCTGGATGTGCACGGCCTCGGCAACTGGGTCCTGGCCTATGGCAACGGTTCTGACGGGGGCCGGGACCGCTTGGCACTGGAGTTGGCCCAATCGCTCTGGGATCAACGCCATGCATTGATCGGCACCTATCCTTCGCTGGATGAATGCCTGGACCGGGCCGAGCGCGGCACCAAGCGCCCGTTGATCCTGGGTGATCAAGGGGACCGTGTGGCCGGCGGTGGCCCTGGCGACAGCACCTACGTGCTCCGCGCCTTGCTGGACCGCCCCGGCCTGCCGGCCGCCGTCGTGCCGCTGACGGACCCGGCCTCTGTTGCCGCCTGCCACGCGGCCGGAAACGGCTCCCAGGTGACCCTGGATGTGGGCGGTTGCTATTCCACCATGGCGCCCCCCACCACCATTACGGGCAAGGTGATTGGCCTCGGAACCGAAGCCCACGTCACCTATGATGGGCCGGCCGATGCTGGGTACAAGGCGAAGCTCGGCGCCTATGCAGTGGTGGAAGTCGGCAAGGTGCGCGTGCTTCTGACAGACCAGCCCTACTCTTATCTCGATCCCGACTACTTCCGCGCGATGGGGATCGATCCGGCAAAGATGGGTGTCGTTATCACACGCTCCGGCTACCATTTCACCTTGAACTTCGCTGCGACGGGTGAGTGCATCACCGTCGATACGCCAGGCATGACATCCTACCAGGTTCATGAGTTGCCATTTACCGTCGCGCGCCCGTTCTTTCCGCTGGATGAGCCGGATTTCGTCCCTGTCTTGGCCGAGCATCCCAGCCGCATGGTCTGAAGTATGGACACATCGAAAAACCTCGCTGTTGAGGCGCTGAGCTGATTCACTGACCTCGGTCAGCGGAGGCAGTGGCGATGGCGGGTCAGCCTGGCCTCTTCGATGTGGAGGAGCGGTATGCGGCACTCTCCGCGGCCGGTGATCCGCTGGAACGCCTCTCAGCTGTGGTCGACTTCGAGATCTTCCGCCCTGTGCTGGAGGCGGCGCTGGCGCGCTCGGATTGCAGCCGTGGCGGACGCCCACCCTGTGACGCGGTGCTGATGTTCCGCATCCTGGTGCTGCAGGCGCTCTACAGCCTCTCCAATAAGCAGGCGGAGTTTCAGTTGCGGGACCGGCTCTCGTTTATGCGCTTCGTGAGCCTTGCCCTCCACCAGGCGGTGCCGGAGGTCGTGTCCCATCGCGTGGTGTAGGAGCGATGGTTTCCGGCGGGCTGAACTACCGGATCAGGCTGGCACGGCGGA
>NZ_QXGS01000078.1 GCF_003604215.1 Teichococcus vastitatis | reverse complement strand
AGGTCAGGCCAGAAGCGAATCACCATCTCCGCCGCGCAGGAAATCACACCAGAGTCAGTTCATCCGCTCGACGGTATGAGACGGACATGCAGATCGTCGAGGACGATCTCCGCACCCTGGCAGAACGGTTCCGGGTCAGGAGCCTGGCCTTTGATCCCTGGCAGGCGCGACAGATGCGCCAGTCCCTCGCGGCGGACGGGCTGCCGGTGGTGGAGTTCCCCATGCGCACCGGAAACCTCTCGGAGCCCACCAAGGAACTCGGCGCGGCGATGCTGGCCGGCCGGGTGCGGCACCAGGGCAACCCGGTGCTGGACTGGTGCCTCGGCAACGTGGTCAGGCACTACGACGCCAGGGGCAACGTCTACCCACGCAAGGCCCGACCGGAGCAGAAGATCGACGCCGCCATGGCGCTGATCATGCCGCTGGGGCGGGCGACCAGCGACAGCACCGCGGAGGGCTGCATCAGCGACTTCCTGGCCCATCCTCTGGTCATGTGATGATGGTGGCCTGCGTCCAGCCTCACCGTCGGCGGCAGCTACGACAACCCGCTGGCCCAAACCATCAATGGCCTGTCGAAGACACAAGGCGATCTGGCGCTGTGGGCCCTGGCCTAACACGGAGGTCGCCGAGTTCGCCATCCTCGAATGGGTGGACCCGTACAGTCACCGCCGCCTCCTCGATTCGATCGGGCACATGCCGCTCGTCGAGGCAGAGGCGCTCTATGACGCTACGCTTGAGAACTCGCCCTGGCAGCCTAACCTAAACCCACCAGCCTTCGGAAAACCTGATGCGGCTCGGCAGCAACACCGGATTTCTCTTGGTTGCCGTCGTCAGAGTCAAAGTACTGGTTAGACCGTGACGATTGCTCCGCTTGCCCACGGCCCTTGACCGATATCCGGAGCGGCTCCTAGCGTGCTGAGCGCTTTTGCGACACGCACCGGTCGGATGCGACTTGCGTAAAAGATCTTTTGGGGAGCACCGATGGTCAAACACCGCTTCCATCCCATCCGATACTTCAACGCCATCGGCACCGCTGAGCCATGCCTCCGCATCGCTGACGGCGACACGGTGGTGACCGATACGGTTGATGCGTCCGGCCTCGACGCGCGCGAGGTTGCCGTTGCCAGCCGTCCGAACCCAATGACCGGACCATTCTTCATCGAAGGTGCCGAGCCAGGGGACACGCTGGCCGTTCGCATCGATCGGCTGACGCCGAGCCGAGCAACCGGCTGGACCTATTCACCCCTCGCACTCACCGTACTGGATCCGGCGGCGGTCATTGATCGGCTACCTCAACAGCGCGCTGTTTGGGATATCGACAGCAAAACGGGAACAGTGCGGCTACAAGAGCCGGGGAAAGGGCTTGAGGATTTTGCGCCGCCGGTCCAACCCATGATCGGCTGCTTCGGGGTTGCGCCGGCGGGAGGGCAGGCCCTCTCCACAGCGACCAGTGCGCAGAACGGTGGCAACATGGATTACCGATTGTTTGCACCGGGGACAACGGCTTGGTTCCCAGTCTCCGTCCCAGGAGCGCTCTTTTATCTAGGCGACGGCCACGCCTGCCAGGGTGACGGCGAGATCACCGGCACGGGCATTGAAACCTCCTTCGAGATGGAGGTGACATTTCACGTACTGAAGCGGACCATAACTTGGCCGCGCGGCGAGACGGCTGAAGAGATCTTCACAATTGGCAATGCGCGTCCGCTCGATCAGGCACTCCAGCACGCCACAACGGAAATGTCGGCTTGGCTCGGCGAGGATTTTGGGCTGGACCCCCGGGCTGCCAGTCATCTGATGGGCCAAGTCGTCCGCTATGATGTGGGCAATGTTTTCAACCCCGCATTCACGGTCGCTTGCCGGATTTCCAAGCGCTGGCTGACCAAGCGGTAGGAGGCGAGAAAGGCTTCGGCAGGGTGCAGGAGGCTCGGAACCCCTTCTGTCCCGGCCGGGCGGCGGAGGGACGACTGACCGCCGCGCCCGGCAACGAGACGGACATGCAGGCCGTCGAGGACGATTTCCGCACCTTGGCGGAACGGTTTCGGGTCAGGAGCCTGGCGTTTGATCCCTGGCCGGCGCTGCCTCGCTAAGTGCGCTGCAGCCCAGGCACCTCTTCCCGGATCTCAGGCCCCATGGCCGCCGTGGATCCATTAGCGGGATCACTCGTCATCCAGATGCTGGTCGGCCGCTGATTGCACTCCGTGCAGCGGAACTCTGACGCCATGTCGGCCAGCGTGCGGTTCGGTTTTCAGCCGCAGTCTGGAGGCGGTTCTCCGCACTTTCGGAGAAGTTCACCAGGAGCTGCTCGCGTGACATGCCGGCGTTGAGTGCGCCAGTGTAAGCCTGGAGCCACGTCGCCTGTGGCTCTCGGCCCAAGACGTTGCGGTAGAGCAGAGCGACCAGATCGCCGTTGGGCGGGGTTTCGCGGCCAGATGCATAGCGGCACGCTGGGGCGCCATCAGCGTACCGATATCGATGACCAAGGCCGCGGCATGGCTGAGGAATTCCTCCGCCTCCTGCTCCACCTGCACCTTGGCGGGAGAGGCGCCGATGGCCAGCAGGCGCCGCCCTCCGCCGCGCCAGAGCTCCGGACCGGTTGATGTCTTCATGCGCGGCTGATAGCTACCTCGGTCGGAGAACCGTTGCCGGAAACGCAAACAGGCATGATGATCCCCGGCCCTGGGCGTTCGGAGGTCATCGCGTGTCAGAAACCACCCATCTCGCCGGCGTTTCCGGCAAGGTCGAAATCGTCCGCGATGATGTCGGCATCCCGCACATCTTCGCCTCCAGCTCCGCCGACCTGCAATTCGGACTCGGCTTCGCCATGGCGGAGGACCGGCTCTGGCAGATAGACCGGCTGCGCCGCCGTGCCCTGGGCCGTCAAGCGGAAGTGATGGGGCAGGCCTATCTGGCCACGGATATCGCCCACCGCACTGTGGGCCTGCCAGAGATCGCTGGGCGGGAGGCCGAGGCGATGGACCCGATCACCGCCCCGCTGGTGGACGCCTTCGTCGCAGGCATCAATCGCGGCATCGCGGTGCTGGAGCTGCCGCCGGAATTTGGCATCCTCGGCTATAAGCCCGAGCCCTTCACGCGCGTCTGTGTGGTAGCCATCGCCCGTGGGCTGTGGTGGTCGCTAAATGGCCGTATCGACCGCCTTGCTGCCGCCGAGGCGGCCCGCTTCCTGCCCGAACGGCTGCGTGAGGACTACCTGACGCCGGAAGGCTCGGACAACCTTATCCTTCCGTCGCCCGCCTTCTCGCCGCCTCACGCCGCTGGCACAGATGACGCAACCGGCAGCAACAACTGGGCTCTGAACCCGGCTCTGACCGGCGGCAGCGCCATCCTGGCGGGCGACCCACATCAGCCCTTCTGGGTGCCGTCCTCCTGGTATGAGTTCGCGCTGCATGGGCCCGAGGATAATGCTGCCGGCTGCGGCCATCCCGGCGTGCCCGGCCTGTTGTGGGGCAGCAATGGCACGATAGCTTTCTGCCTAACCAATAACATGGCCTCGACGCGCGACCTCTATGCCGAGACGGTGAACCCCGACGATGCCGCCCAGTATTGGGACGGCGAGGGCTGGAGAGCCTTCGAGGAGACCACCGAAGTCATCTACGTGAAGGATGCGCCGGACCACAGCCTGACGATTCGCCGCACCGTGCGCGGCCCGATCGTCAATGCGCTGGTTCCTCCCCTCACCGAAGGTGGCGATCCGCCGCTTTCGCTCCGCTGGGTCGGCATGGAGCATATCGACGATATGCGCGCCCTGGTGAATTTGTCGCGCGCCAAGAACTGGGATGCCTTCCGCAATACGCTGCGCGACTGGTCCGTTGCTGTGTTCAACTGGATCTATGCCGATATTCACGGCAATGTCGGCTATCAGATGGCCGGCCGCCTGCCGCTGCGGCCCCGCTTCGCCTATGGCTACCGCGACGCCACCAACCCGGACGACCGGTGGTCCGGCTATATTCCCTTCGAGCAACTGCCCCACAGTTACAACCCGCCGCGCGGCTATGTCGCCTCGGCCAACCAGCGAGTCATTCCCCCGGAGCAGGAGCCGATGATCTACGGCGCTTACTCCCAGGGGCATCGCGGCATCCGGCTGGACCAGATCTTCACCGCTCCCTCCACGCATAACCGTGCTGCCACTATCGCCGTCCAAAACGATGTGGTGAATACGCGGGCCCAGCGCTTGGTGCCCGCCATCCTGCGCCTGCTGCCTGCGGAAGACCCGGTCGCCCGCATCCTCGGCAGCTGGGATTTCGCATATACGCTCGAGAGCGCGGCGCCCACCGTCTTTGAGACCTTCATGTTCCTGTGGCAGCGTGCCATCGTCGCGGCACACATGCCGGCCCGCCTGCGCGATCTTGTCGTGCAGCAGACCGGTCTGGGATGCGCCATGCTCCTGGAGCCGGAGCGCCCCTTCTTCCCCGAGGGCACTGGGGCCGTGGCACGCGATGTCGCCGCCAAGGTGCTCGACACGCTCTGCGACCGCCTGGGGGTGGACGGGGCCGCTTGGGTCTGGGGCAAAGTGCATCTAGCGCATTGGAAACACCCGCTGTCCAACGCCGAGCGCAGCGCGACCTTCGATATCGGCCCCGCCGCGGTGGATGGCGGCTCGCATACCCTGCGCAATACCGGCGGCGAGCTTCCACCGCACAACGCAGCTTCCGGCGCGGAATACCGCATCGTGGTGGACTTTGCCGAGCCGGACCGTTTCCTTGCTGTGCAAAACATCGGCAATTCCGGCATTCCGGGGCACAAGCATTACAGTGACCAGTTCGTACCCTGGCTACGCGGCGACTATCACACGGTGCATCTCAACCGTGAACATATCTCCGTGCAGAGCGTGACCGTGCTTGTGCCAACGTAATGGAGCCGAACAATCGCGCCTTGCCACGGGAAGACTCGCTGGAATTCCCTTAATTCCTAAGCTCGACTTTGGCCATTTGAGGCGCAGGAGGTAACCGGAGGGACAGCGCAGGTCGTTCTCGGCTACGAGGTCGGCTATGATGGGTTCTGGCTGCACCGTCCTCTCACGGCCGAGGAGATCATTCGTTGGGTGATGGATCCAGACAGCCTGCAAGTCGCCCGGTGGGCACGGCACGCCAAGACTGATCGGCTGGACGCGGCGATGCTGCTGTGCGGACTGATGGCGTGGTGCCGCGGCGACCGGGCAGCCTGCCACATGGGGCAGGTGCGCACAGTGGAGCGCGAGGATGCACGCCGCACCCCCCCCCGTGAGCGCCAGCGGCTGATCGTCGAACGCGTGCAGTACGTGAACCGGATCAAAGGCCTGTTCGCCACTCAGGGCATCCACGACTATCTGCTCTTGCGACGCGATCGACGGGAGCGCCTTGAGGAATTGCGTACGGGCGACGGCCGGGCGCTGCCCGCCGCGCCTACGCCGGGAAGTAGAGCGCGAGTTCCTGCACCTGGAACTTGTGCTCAAGCAGATTGCAGTTGTCGAGGCCGAGCGCGATACCGCTGTCACGGCGGCGAGCCTTGATGACGCCGACGCGCCCAGGGCAGCACTGCTCGCCAGGCTCGGCGGCATCGGCCCCGAACTGGCGACTGTGCTGGTCCGCGAGGCGCTGTACCGCCCCTTTGCCATCGGCAAGGAGGTGGCCGCTAATGCCGGGCTCACGTCCAGTCCGTTCGCGAGCGGAGACCGGCACCAGGATCAGGTTATCTCCACGGCGGGCAACCTCCTCCTGCGCAAGAGCATGGTCGAGCTCGCTTGGCTGTGTTTGCGCTACCCGTCCGGTAGCGCTCTCGCATGCTGATTCACCGGGCGCCTCGGCGAGATCCGGGAACGCATCCGCAAGATCACCGCCGTTGCCCTAGCCAGGAAGCTGCTGGTCGCCCTGTGGCGCTGCGTCACCACCGGGTTGATACCCAAAGGCGCGCTTGAAGCCGCAGTGACCTGACCCACGATGTTCGACCGGCGGCGCCATCCGGCGCGCCGTGTCGGGCGGGCGTGGTGCGTGACCGAGCTCGACGGGATCCAAAAGGTCGTCGCCAAGGATGAGTCCCACCGCCCCGAGTCGGCCTGCCCTGAATGAGACACTTTGGTGGGAACGCTAATACCAAATCCCATTGATCAGAACCCATAAGCCCATTCGCGCAGGCCGATGGACATGATGCGCCAGGGCTGATCGAC
>NZ_QXGS01000077.1 GCF_003604215.1 Teichococcus vastitatis | reverse complement strand
CTGATCCGCGCCAGCGGCACCGAGCCGGTGATCCGCGTCATGGCGGAAGCCGAGGAAGAGGCCCTGGTGGAGGACACCGTGATGGGCCTCTCCGCCCTGATCCGCGCACGGGCGGCCATGGCCGACGTGCCTCCATTCGAGGACAGAAAGGGCCGTCATAAGGCAATCAAGGCTGACGTCTGCGAATTGGTGCCTGCGGCGTGATCCCCGCCGTGCCGAGCGCGGCCATTATCCTTGCCGCCGGCCTTGGCACCCGCATGCGCAGTGCGCTGCCAAAAGCGCTCCATCCGCTCGCCGGGAAGCCGATGATCAATCACCTGCTCGCCGCCTGCGAGCAGGTCTTCGAGCGGATCGTGGTGGTCGTCGGTCCAGAGATGCCGGCGCTGGAGAAAGCGGTGGCACCGCATGCGACGGTGGTGCAGGCGGAGCGTCTGGGAACCGGCCACGCAGCGCGTCAGGCAGCGCCGCTGCTGCGCGACTTCTCAGGCGACGTTGCGGTGCTCTATGCCGACAACCCGCTGATCAGCGTGCCGACCATCCGCCGTCTGATCGGAAAGCGCGATGAGGCCGGCCTTGCCTTGCTGGCCAGGCGGCCGGCCGATCCCGGGCGCTACGGCCGGGTGGTGCTGAGCCCTGCGGGCAACGTGGATCGCATCGTGGAATGGGCAGACGCCTCCGAGGTGGAGCGGGCCATCGGCCTCTGCAATGCCGGCGTGGTCTGTGCCCGGGATGCCGACCTGTTCCGCTGGCTTGATGCCATCAACGATAAGAATGCCAAGGGCGAGTACTACCTCACCGACATTGTCGGCTTGGCCGCCGCAGAGGGGAAGCGCGTGGTGGCGGAGGAGGCGGCAGAAGCTGAACTCGCCGGTGCCAACAGCCGCGCCGAGCTGGCGTTGCTCGAAGCCGGGACGCAAGCGCGGCTGCGTGCCGCCGCCATGGCGGGAGGCGCGACGATGACCGCGCCGGAGACAGTGTTCCTTTCCTGGGACACGCAGCTCGGCGAGGACGTGACGATCGGCCCGAATGTGGTTTTCGGGCCGGGGGTTATGGTGGAGAACAGCGTTGAGATCCGCGCCTTCAGCCATCTGGAGGGCTGCACGGTGCGCCGCGGCACCATCATCGGCCCCTTCGCGCGGCTGCGCCCGGGTACGGAGGTGGGTCGCGCCGCGCACGTTGGAAACTTCGTCGAACTGAAGGCGGCGATGCTGGGTGAGGGCGCCAAGGCCAATCACCTGAGCTACCTGGGCGACGTCAAAGTTGGCGCGGGAGCAAATATCGGCGCCGGCACTATCACCTGCAACTATGACGGCGTGAGCAAGCACCGGACCGAGATCGGCACCGGCGCCTTCGTCGGTAGCAACACCGCGCTGGTGGCACCGGTACGGGTCGGCGATCGCGCCTTGGTCGCTGCCGGTAGCGTCATCACCGAGGACGTGCCGGAGGACGCGCTGGCCATCGCACGCGGCCGCCAGGCCAACAAGCCGGATCGAGGCTTCAAGGGCAAACAGGCCGCGGACAAGGCCATTGCAATGAAGGAAATGAGCTGATGTGCGGCATCGTGGGCGTGGTCGGAAAAGCAGAGGCGGCGCCATTGCTGCTGGAGGCGCTGAGCCGGCTGGAATACCGTGGCTATGACAGTGCCGGTGTCGCCACGCTCGTGAACGGGCAGATCGACCGCCGCCGTGCCGAGGGGAAACTTGCCAACCTTGCCGCCACGCTGGACCGCCAGCCGCTGACCGGCACCATCGGCATCGGCCACACCCGCTGGGCGACGCATGGCGCACCCACCGAGCGCAACGCCCACCCGCATTCCACCCGCCAGGTCAGCGTGGTGCACAATGGCATCATCGAGAACCATGCCGAGTTGCGGGCGGAGCTGGAAGCGAAGGGAGCGGAGTTCGAGACGGAGACGGATACCGAAACCTTTGTCCGCCTGGTGGACCACTTCCTGGCCGAAGGCCGGCCGCCGCGTGAGGCCTTCGCCTCCGCACTGAAGCGCGTGCATGGCGCCTTCGCGCTCGCGGCCATTTTCTCCGGCCATCCGAAACTGCTGATGTGCGCCAGGCAGGGTGCTCCCCTCGCCATCGGCTTCGGTGAGGGCGAGATGTTCGTGGGCTCCGACGCCCTCGCGCTCGCGCCGCTCACCCGCCGCATCGCTTATCTGGAGGAAGGCGACTGGGCCGTGATGGACGGCGAGGGTGCGCAATTCTTCGATGGCCGGCACCGGCCGGTAGAGCGGGAGGTGGTGGTCACGGCGGTCTCCGGCGCGGCCACCGGCAAAGGCAATTACCGCCACTTCATGGAAAAGGAACTGCACGAGCATCCGGCCGTGCTGGGCGACACCTTGCGGCAGTACCTGGACCCGAAGACGCTGGAGGTGCGTCTGCCGCGCCTGCCCTTTGAACCCGCACGTGTTCCGCGCCTCACCATCTCCGCCTGCGGCAGCGCCTTTCTGGCTGCCTCGGTCGGCCGCTACTGGATCGAGCAGCTGGCCAGGCTGCCGGTGGACGCGGATGTGGCCAGCGAGCTCCGCTATCGCGACCCGCCGCTGGTGGAGGGCGGTGCCGCCATCCTCGTCAGCCAGTCCGGTGAAACCGCGGATACCATGGCGGCGCTGCGCCTGCTGAAGGAAGGCGGGCAGAAAACCCTGTCCGTCGTCAACGTGCCCGAAAGCTCAATGGCGCGGGAAAGCGACGGCGCGGTGCTGACCGCCGCCGGGCCGGAGATCGGCGTCGCCTCCACCAAGGCCTTCACCGCGCAGCTTGCGGTCATGGCCTGCCTCGCCATCGGCTTCGGCCGGGCGCGGCGGGAACTCTCCACGCTCGACGAGGGGCGCCTGACCCAGGCACTGCTCGAGGTGCCGGGAAACGCCGCCTTGGTGCTGGAACAGAACGAGCAGCTCCGAGAACTTGCGGCGGAGATCGCCAAGGCGCGGGACGTGCTCTTTCTCGGCCGTGGCAGCCTCTACCCGATCGCTCTCGAAGGCGCGCTGAAGCTGAAGGAGATCAGCTACATCCACGCCGAAGGCTATGCGGCCGGCGAGATGAAGCATGGACCGATCGCGCTCGTCGACGGCAACGTTCCCGTTATTGCCTTGTGCCCGAGCGGTCCGCTCTTCGAGAAGACCGCGAGCAATCTTCAAGAGGCAGCTGCGCGCGGTGGCCGCATCATGGCTCTCACCGACGCGGACGGCGCCGGGCGCTTGTCGCGCTTCGCGGAGCGGGTGATCAAGCTGCCGACGGTCTGCGCCTTCTCAGCGCCCATCCTCTACGCCATCGCGGTGCAACTCCTGGCCTATCACGTGGCGGTGCTGAAGGGCACGGACGTGGACCAGCCCCGCAACCTGGCGAAAAGCGTAACGGTGGAATAGCGGGCGCTTGCCACTGGCCTGAAGCCTCGCCGCCCGCATCGGCACACCGCTGCTTCATCATCATTATAATCTTCTTGGGGGGGATTCATCGTGGAGCCAGTTGTTACTCAGAACCCGAACGGTACCTGGACGGTCGTCACTACCGACGGCAATGTCGTGCGGACCAATCAGTTTCTTGCTGATTGGACCTTTACCGGGGCAACCGTTGTCACCACCAATGGCGGCACCGTCACCACCGAAGAATACGGCGCCAATGAGCAGTTGGTTTCGGCGAAGCTGGTCATCACCGAAGGCGATACGGTCACCACCCGCATCTTCGACGGCAACTGGAACATCGTCAGCGAGACCACCACGGGCGCAGAGCCGACCGATCCGCCCACGGTCTCGATCGCCGACGCGCCTGTGGTCGTGGAAGGCGGCCAAGCCGTCTTTGCCATCACCCTGAGCCGAGCCGTCAACACGGACGTGACTGTTGACTACGTCATCGTGCCGGACTCCGCGACGGCGGGTCAGGATTACCAGGACAAATCTGGCACCATCACCATTCCGGCTGGCCAGACCAGCGTGACGCTGCCGGTCACAACCATCGACGATACGGTGGACGATCCGCGCGACACCGGGACCTTCTCCGTGACGCTCTCCGACCCCGTCGGTGCGGTCCTCCTCAAGGATGGAGCCGTCGGGCGCATCACCGACAACGATGCTCCCGCAGCGCAGCCTTCCGTCAGCATTGCCGATACCAGCGTGGCCGAGGGCGGCTTGATGGCCTTCACCGTGACCCTGAGCGCGCCGGCGGCGGGTCCCACATTGGTGCAGTACTTCTCCTCCCTCAGCCCCAACGTGCAGGACTGGACGTCGTCGGCTGGCACGTTGGATTTCGCGGCGGGCGAAACCACCAAGACGGTAACCGTCCAGACGAAGCAGGACACGCTCGTTGAGGACGATGAAACCGTTGTCATGACCCTCATCAGTCCCGTAGGAATGACGCTGGGCGACGCGACGGCCAACGGCACCATCATCGATGACGACAATGAAACACCGGTGGGCCGGACGATCTCGGTCAACGATGTGACGGTGAACGAAGGCGGCAATGCTGTCTTCGCTGTCTCCCTCTCCCAGGCTCCTGCGGCCGGAGAGACGGTCACCCTCAACTATGCCACCGAGAACGGCACGGCGGTGGACGGGGCAGACTATATCGGCAAAGCTGGCAAGATCACGTTCAACGCTGGCCAGACAACCACATCGGTAGTTGTGGCCGTCAACGACGACCCTGACCAGGAAAGGGCCGAGGCATTCCAGCTTAACCTGTCGAATGCGGCAGGCGGAACCATCGGTAAGGCCAGCGGCACGGCCGCCATCAACGCCAGCGATGCGGATGGCCCGCCACCTCCCGGCGACTTGACCTTCACGGCGGTGTCCACCGGCAGGATCCTGGACAACACCGCCAATGGTGCCGGTCCGGACAGCGTCGATACTCTGACATCTGTTCTGACGACCATGCAACGCGACTACGAGGGCATGGATGAGGAACACCGCGGCGCGCTCGAATTCGATCTGTCATCCGTCAGCGGCACAGTTACTGGCGCAGCCCTGCGGGTACAGATGGAGCATGTGTGGGATAGCCCGGAACGCTTGAAAGCCTATGTCTATGCCGGGGACGGCCGAGTGACGACAGCCGACTGGAATGCCGGCACGGAAGCGGGCACGGCCAGCTTCACCACCAGCGGTCCACAGAATCGGGCCTGGGTTAACATCACACTCGATGCCGCCACGGTGGAAGGCGCCAAGGCCGCCGGTGGTGTCGTCGGGATCATCTTCCGTCCGGATGGTTTCGAGGACCCGACAACGGGGCCAGCCGGCACGTTCTATGACGGCGGCGCCTCGTTCTACCGTGATGGCGCGACGCTCTTCATCGACGCGTCCGATGAGCCGCCTTCGTCCCCCATTCCAGCCGTGACCATCTCGGATGCCACGGTCGACGAGGGCGGTATCGCCAGCTTCACGGTGACGCTATCGGGTCCTGCTCGCGGGCCTGTAACGGTCAACTATGCCACCTCGCCTGGAACCGCTACCTCTGCCAGCGACTACGTGAATTCATCAGCCAATGCTGCAGTGACGTTTGCGGCAGGTGAGACCACCAAGACCATTACGGTTCAGACAGCCCAGGACACGTCCGACGAACCGGATGAGACCTTCAACGTCACCCTGACAAACCCGAGCGGCGCAACACTGGGCGAGAAGGCGGTGGGTGTTGGCAGGATCGCCGACAATGATGAACCGGTTCCCCGTCCGACGCTGAGCGTTTCGGATGTCACAGTGACGGAAGGTGGACAGGCGGCATTCACGATCGCCCTTTCCGCCGCGGCTGCAGGGCCGGTGACCGTGGGCTACGCGACAGCAAACGGAACAGCTCTTTCCGGATCCGACTACACCGCCACTTCCAGTACCCTGACCTTCGCGGCAGGTGAAACCTCCAAAACGGTTGCGGTCGCGACCACCAACGATACGGCGGTGGAGGCAGCGGAGACCTTCAACTTCAACCTGACAGACCCGACAGGGGCAACGATCGCTGACGGAAACGGAGTTGGCACGATCTCCGACAACGACGCGGCCACTACTCCGAACCTGATCAACGGCAATGCTGCCGCCAACACCCTCAACGGCACGGCAGGCTCCGACACCATCAACGGCCTTGGTGGAGCGGACACTCTCAACGGGGCTGCGGGAAATGACACCCTCGATGGCGGCGCGGGCAATGACCGGCTGCGTGGCGGCCTTGGCAACGACATCCTGACCGGTGGCGCGGGCACCGACCGCTTCATCTTCGATACGGCGCCTTCGGCGAGTAATGTCGATACCATCACGGATATTGATCTCGCGACCGAGGCATTGTTCTTGGAGAACGCCATCTTCAATGTGGGGCGGCCCAGCGCATCAGCTAACAATCCGCTGGTTCTGGCTTCCAACTTTTTCCGAAATGGGGCTGCACAGGATGCAGATGACCGCATCCTGTACGATCGGAGCACAGGGATTGTCTCGTATGATGCAGACGGCAATGGCGCTGGAGCAGCAATAGAGTTCGTCAGACTGAATATGGGAACAGTTCTGTCTCAAGCAGATTTTTATATTATCTGATTAGACTGCAGGTTAAATTATTCTCTCCTGAACTTCGCCCCTTAGTACTACAGTTGCTTTTTACAGCGTGACTTGAGGTGAGCGGCACGTGCGGCCGCCTGATGCTGTCGTCGCCAGAG
>NZ_QXGS01000076.1 GCF_003604215.1 Teichococcus vastitatis | reverse complement strand
CCCCGCCGAAGAACCTTGATTGATCATGCTGCTTCTTCCTCGATCATGCTGGCCAGCCAGCAGTCATTATCGAATGCTGACCGGATTGAGTTGGGCAATGGCGACACATGCCGGCCCCGGCTTCGGGAAGTGGGGTTACTTCCTGTTGCTGCCTGAACCCGTGTCGGCGGCAGCCGCCGGACGGTCTGCGGCTGCTCGGACCTCCGCCTCGGCTTTCTCAGCGGCACCCTCAAGCTGCGCCCGTGTATTGCCGGTCAGCTTGCCGATGGCTTCCTTGACCGAGCCTTTGGCGCGCCGGGCCGTCTCGGGTTCGGGATGATCATTCATCCGACAGCTCCTCCTAGGCGCCAGCCTGTCGCCGCAGGGCATCGGTGTGGCGTCGACGGAAGAACCGATGAACGCCGCATCGGTTGAGCGCTTCCCGAAGATCAATGGCCTGAGCACCGGACCTCGATGAAGCAGCTGCACTAGGAACTAGTGCGGGAAGACCAGATGTCAGGCGAAAGGCTTCCCGTCAGGCTTCCGGATCGTGCCGCCAGGCCGACGCCCTGCATGCAACTCGCCCAACGGGAGGCCATCCCGTGGACCTCCATCAAAGCGGCGTTCCCGCGCCCAGATGACAAGGCCGGCGCGGCTGCCGACCCCCGCTTTGCGGAACAGTGCACTGATGTGGTTCCGCACCGTGTTCCGGGCGATGCCAAGTCGGTCAGCGATCTCTCCGTCGTCGGCCCCACGGCAAATCAACCCGAGCACCTCGCGCCCGCGCGGCGATAATTCCTCAGGCTCGGTCGCGACCGCGTTGTCGGCCAGGTCCGGCCGGCGGAGCTGCGCGAGCTTGGCCTGCACGGCGGCGGCGAGCCATGAGGTGTCCTCCATCACGGCGCTGAGGGCGGCCGCGATCTCCGCTTCCGACCGGCGTTCCTCCGCGACGTCCTCCAAAATCATGATGACGCAGTCTTTGCCTTCCCACGTCACTTGGCAGGCCGTGGCGCGGAATGGGATCAGGCTTCCATCAGCCGATCTGAGACGAACTTCGTGTCCATGCACCTCCCCGTGTTGATCGAGGCGCTCCCTGAGCTCGGCCGCAGCCATCGCATCGCCCCAGAACCGGGCGTCGTCCCACGCCATCGATGCCTGCCCGGTGATCCCGGTTGCCCGTTCAAAAGCGGAATTGACTTGAAGGAGCCTTTCTTCTGAGACGCTGCTCACAAGGGCCGGAACAGGAATCAGTCCAAGCAGAAGGTGGAACGCCTGGTGGTTCTGGTGCCGCGCTTCCTCGGCTTGCCGGAGCGCCTCGATATCCACGAAGGTGAACAGCATGCATTGCTCATCACCGATTTCGATCGGCTGCCCCGCGACGATGACCCGCTTCTCACCGCCCCGCGGCAATTGCAGTGTGGCCTCCATCTGTGGAATGGTGCAGCCCTGCTGTAGTCGCTCGATCGCGAGTTCCCGCCGCGCGGCGTCCTCCAGCACGTCGACTTCATAGGCCGAGCGCCCGAGCACTTCCTGCTCCTCGTAGCCGCTCATCTCTAGGAATCCCTGGTTGACCTTGACAAAGCGATGGTCGGCTAGTCGCAGGATGGCGGCGGGCGCGGGGTTGGCGGCAAAGGTGGCTTCGAAGCGTTCCTCCGCCTCGAAGCGATCCGTCTCGTCGTTCACGATCAGCACCAGGCAATCCGGAAGGCCGTGGCTGTCGGTCAGCACCAGGCTGCGGATGCGGTGGGTCCACAGCGCCTCGTCAGTGCCAGCCGGATAGACATCCACCACGACCTCGTCAAACGCTTCCCCGGAGAGCACCCGCTCCATGGGATAGGTGCCTGCGGGAAGCCGGCGCTGGCTCCGGTCCCGCAGTTCGAACCGTGCGCGATAGTCGGAAACGGTGTGGCCAAGGCCGGCGATCTCCTGGACACCATGCATCTTCAGGGCAGCCTGATTCGCCCAGGAAATCGTTTGATCCGGCTCGATCAGGATGACACCGTCCTGCAGCGCGGCAAGAATGAGGCGTAGCTGCCAATGACTGGCATCGGCATGGGAAGGGAGACTGGCCTCTGATGAAGAGTGCGCGGCCGGCGCCTCTGCTTCCTGTTGTGACATCGGCCCTCCTCGTGGTTCTGTTCGGAGATGCGGCACGAGGGCAAACGTCATTGCTCGTCACCGCCTGCTTCACACATAGACGGGCAGACAGTCGCGAGTTTTGCAGCGTCGGCAGGCCGCGTCGCCCATTAGGCGCCCGGCAGCCGACGCCGCCTCGGCTTACCCGCCTGTTCGTGGGCGGCCGGTCTCTGGAACGATTTCCGCCTCATCCTGGCCTTTGACCTTGATGTTCACAGGACCACCCGGCCCGGGATCCGCAGCGTTCCGATTGTTGTTGTCGCCCGGTTTCATGTTGTAATCGGCCGGATCCAAACCCGGATTGTTGGGATCGATCTGATCCCTCTTCACATCATGTGGGCCCACACTAGACGGGCGTGCGTACCCGGAACCACCACTCTCACTCTCTACACTTTCGCGATTTTCCGGATCTGCCATCTCGAAACCTCTTATTGCTATGTACAAGACCGGTGTCGGACCGAAGGCCCTTTCTGCGTCGGCGAGAGCCAAACACTCCTGCTGCCGCCAAGGGCGGCCCGCCTTCCGCCGCCTCGCTGAGGGTAACAGTGGTTCCCCTTCCGGCGTTTCAGACAGCGAGACGAGAATTCCCGCCTCCTCCAGCAGGACAGGTTCGTCGATCCTTGTTGGCGGCCTATAATCCCTCCCTAGTCCAAGAGGTGCGCGGCTCTGCTTTCTTCCGAAACCTTCCCTGATCGTGGCGTTACGGCGAAACGGTCACTGCGTCTTGGCTGACGCCGCGCCGCTGGCGCATTATCCATCGAGGGCAAATTGGGAGACTGCGATGGCCACGAATACGGATAACATCAGACTGTCCTTCGACGAGGTTCGCCAATTAGCCGAGCAGCCGCTACTGAATTGCGGGATCAGTCGCGAGCATGCCGATGCGATGGCGGACGTCGTGGCACTGGCAGAAGCCGACGAAGCACGATCTCATGGCCTGTACCGTATTCCCGGATGCGTGCAGGCGGTTCGGTCTGGGAAAGTCGCTCCTCGAGCCGAGCCAGAAGTCACGGCCAGCGCGGGCGCCGTCGTGCGTATGGATGCCAGGTGCGGCTTCGCGCTTTACCCGCTCCGGGCTGGACAACCGCTCCTGGTAGATAAGGCCCGGCAGTTCGGCCTAGCGGCGCTCGCCCTGAACAACTGTTATCACTTCTCGGCCCTTTGGGCGGACGTTGAAAGGCTGGCGGAGAGCGGAATGGTGGCATTGTCATGCACCATAGGGGCTCATAACGTCGCCCTGGCAGGCGGCTCCGCTCCCGCCTTCGGGACCAATCCCCTTGCCTTCGCCTTTCCTCGCGGCGCAGGCCGGAAGCCATTCGTGTTCGATCTATCGTCGAGCGTCGTTGCGAAGGGTGAGATCGAGCTTCGCCGTAGAAGCGGGATGCCTCTCCCGCCCGGGTGGGCGGTGGACAGGGAGGGAGCGCTCACGACCAACCCGGACGATGCGTTGAACGGCGCGATCCTGCCATTCGGCGGCCATAAAGGAGCTGCTCTCGGCCTTATGGTGGAATTGCTCGCGGGTCCATTGATCGGGGATCTTCGGAGCGCCGAAGCTTTGGCCATCGATACGCATGACGGAGGACCCCTGCGCGGCGGCTATCTGATGCTTGCCATCGATCCCCGTCATTTCGGCGGGGGCCCTGGCAAGATGGAGGATGCGGATGCATGGCTGACATCCTTGGCAGAGCAGCATCAGCCTGCCCGCCTTCCAGGCACACGCCGCCATGCCGCCCGGCAGCGGAGTCTAGCACAAGGGATCTGCATCCCTCGTGTTCTGTATGACCAGCTTCTGGAACTCTGCTGATTTCGGATCGGCGGCGTCGATGTAGTCGTTCCCGTCAAGGCAGCTGCACGGGAAGCTTGGACGCTCCGGACTCGTCCTCGTCCCAATCTGCTTAGTTCGCAGAAGCAAAACTGGCGGTCTGCCGGCCTTGGGTCTGCCTGCCGATCCTTGCGTCTGGCCAATGAAACGGGCGAGGCCGTAGCCACGTCCAAACCCGGGGGCATTCTCCACCTTGACCCTGCCCCCTGAAATGCCCGCGTTCTGAAGTTAGGGTCCGTCAACAGGAGACGGACGATGAAGCGATCGAGGTTCACGCAGGAGCAGATCATTGGCGTGCTGAAGGAGCATCAGGCAGGTGCGACCGCGGCCGATCTGTGCCGCAAGCACGGCATCAGCGACGCGACGTTCTACACGTGGCGGTCGAAATACGGCGGCATGGATGTGTCGGATGCCCGCAAGCTGAAGGGGCTGGAGGAGGAGAACGCCAAGCTGAAAAGGCTGCTGGCGGAGCAGATGCTGGATGTGGCGACGCTGAAGGAGATGCTGGCAAAAAACTTCTGATGCCCGGCTCGCGGCGCAGGACCGTGACCTGGGCGACGGAGCAGAAGGGTTATTCGCAGCGGCGGGCGTGCGGGTTGGTCGGGCTGGAACCGAAGACCTACCGGTATGCCTCCAAGCGACCTGACGACGGTCAGATCCGTGCCAGGCTGCGGTTGCTGGCCGGTGAGCGCCGCCGGTTCGGTTACCGGCAGCTCCACATCCTGCTGTCCCGGGAGGGTGTATTGCTGAACCACAAGAAGCTGTTCCGGCTTTACCGAGAGGAGCGGCTTGGCGTGCGCAAGCGGGGTGGCCGGAAACGTGCGCTGGGCACGCGCTCACCCATGGCGCTGCCGAAGGCGGCGAACCAGCGCTGGTCGCTGGACTTTGTGTCCGACGCGCTGACCAGTGGACGAAGGTTCCGGGTGCTGACCGTCGTGGATGACTTTACCCGCGAGTGCCTCGGCCTGGTCGTGGACACGTCGCTGTCCGGCCTGCGGGTTGGCCGCGAACTGGACCGCATCATCGAACTGCGCGGCCGCCGCCCGGCCATGGTGGTCAGCGACAACGGCACGGAGCTGACCTCGCACGCCATTCTACACTGGCAGGAAGAGCGGTCGGTGCTGTGGCACTACATCGCACCTGGCAAACCGCAGCAGAACGGGTTCGTGGAAAGCTTCAACGGCCGGCTCCGGGACGAATGCCTGAACGAGCACCTGTTCAGCAGCCTGGCCGCGGCGCGCCGGATCATCGAGGCATGGAGGATCGACTACAACACGGCACGCCCACACACGAGCCTGGGCGGGCTCACCCCAGCAGCCTTTGCAACCCGCCCTACCCAGGGGCATACGGACAACGGACTCTGCTTATGAATGAGGGCACGTAGGGGGCAGGGTCAGCTGGTCACCTGGAAGGCGTTGAAGGCGTTGAAGGCGTTGAAGGCGTTGAAGGCGTTGAAGGCGTTGAAGGCGTTGAAGGCGTTGAAGGCGTTGAAGGCGCAGTTCGGCACCAGCTACAAGGAACTCTACCATTTCAAGTCGAAGTGATCGCAAGCGTTGGAGTTGGCTTCGCCGGCTACCCCGCGGCGCAGGTCGCAGTGACGGATTAGGGCGTGATCCTGAAACCCTCGCGCCCGCCGATCCCCCCAGCGAAGCTCATCGGGCGTCGCTAATCGCCAAGGAGCGGGCTCACCAAATCACCCGCAGTTTTCCTTGCCGGACGAGGAAGGCCCCTCCCCGACAAGGATACCGTGACAATGGCTCACCCCCACACCCGCGCGGACGCAGCATCGTAGAAGGTGAGCCTCAGGGAAGGCCGCTTCCCCTTCCCTGGGCCGCGCTGAGCTTGGATCGCCAGGGCGTTGGTGATCGCCTCGCGGTTCCCCTTCGAGTTCGGGTCGCCAAACAAACTTACGGCTAGGTCGCTGCAGGCGCCCTTGGCGATGCACCGGAGGACATGCCGGTCATTTGCGGCGAGCGAATGACCGAACACCACCACCGCGTTGCCCGACGGGGCGCAGCAGGCTTCGAAGCTGCGCAGCGCCTTGTGCAGGTAGCCGCTGTGCATGATGCGCTCGAGCTTGGTCTTGCTTTCCCCTTCCGCCACGAAGAGCGGGTACTTCTCTTCCTCCAGGGACGCCCGATCTGCTCGACGATAGGTTTGTCGGTCTTGGACCAGGTGTACTTCGTGATCTCCGAGCCTGCGTCGAACAGGTGGAGAGCGCCGTGCAGGTAAGACACGGTTGCGGAGTTGCCCTGCTGCCAGGAGACCCATGGCTGGTCGGGCTCGTCCTCCGGATGGCGGAAGCCGTCGTCGTGGCGGAAGACCCGCTCGTCCACCTCTTCCTGCATCAGCGCCCAGTAGAGCAGGACATCGTAGTTCAGCGTAAAGAGGTGATCGAAGCGGCCGAGGAATGCGCGGCAGGCCGCGTACTGCTCCGCCGTGACATCGTAGGGTCGATCCGGATGCCGCTTGGCGATGGCTGTCACAAGGGCATCTTTGATGGCAGCTGCGTCGTTCCGGAGCCGCCTTGCGAGCGTCTTCGCCGAAGGGCGATAGACCTCGACCACCCGCGCGGCGTCCTGCAGATGCTTGATCACCACCTCGAAGTCCTGGGTGCCAAGCGCCTGGAAGAGCTTCTTAACGTGCGGAACGGCACTGAAGTCCGCATTCTCATATAGAGAGCCGTACGTAAAGATATTCGGTTTCAACGCAATGCTGAAGCCATTGCCCAGTAGCAGGTGACGCTTCTTGGCCCCGTTGAGGCCTTCCATGGCGGCTTCGAAAGAGACAACTTCGACCACTTGTCTGCTCAAACCCTTTCTGCCGCGCCTTGCGCGGGCTTCTTTCGAAAGCAGGCAGATTACCGGTCCGCCGCCCCGGTAGGGCCAAGATAAATGGTGAAGATTTCCCTTCAGCCCCAGGCGCGCGGAAAGTGACCGGGTTCAGCGGCTCGCGCTTCGCCGAACCTAATCACCACTCCAATCCCTTGGCTGCAGTGCTGAAACATGTTTGCAATCAATCTAGCAGCCTGTCGGGTTTGGGTCGGCTGCTAGTGGGATAGTTGGGTTACGGATCATGTAGCCAGCCGCAGGCGGT
>NZ_QXGS01000075.1 GCF_003604215.1 Teichococcus vastitatis | reverse complement strand
GCTGAAGGGGATAAACTGCGTCATGCCCATCAGATTCGCGGATTTCAGACCGGAGGGAAATCCGACAGACTGCTAGATCGGCGACGTGCCTTCCGGTGAGGCCCGAAGGGCCTCCAGGCTCCCGGCCGCGCCGAAGATGCTCCAACTGCTTTCCGGCACCTCGTGGATGACGACATAGGCCGGGACCCGGCCCCCTGATGCCTGCATGGCGGCCCAGGATCTCGGTCGCGCCTTGCTTGCCTTGGCTCTCCAGCCCGCCCTCCAGGACATAGACCAGCAGGCTCATGACCCTGGCCGAAGCCTGCTTGCCGGCGCTGAACACCATCCCGGCGGAGTAGCCGCTGAAGTAGAGCCAGACCGTGCTTTGCACAAAGGCAGTCGCCGGGATGGCCGCGCATCTTAAGCCGAGTTCTATGAGTTCCGAGGCAACCTGCGTTCGGGCCTCGAGATCGAACGTGCCTTCCGGCGCGTGGATGAACATCTTGGGTATGGTGTGTTCTCCTGCGTGCTGGCAGCCGCCGCCTGGCTAGAGTGGTGGCCGCCAGTTCTGGCGTCCGCGTGGGCGGTCAGATGCCTTGGCCGCCGGACACCTCGATGCGCTGCGCATTGACCCAGCGGTTTTCCGGGCCGAGCAGGCTGGCGATCATCGGGCCGATGTCGTCGGCCACCCCGACGCGACCGAGCGCCGTCATTCCCGCGAAGAACGTGTTGAACTCCGGCGTGTCCCGCACCGCGCCGCCGAAGAAATCGGTCTCGATGGCGCCTGGCGCCACGGTGTTGACCGCGATGCCGCGCGCGCCCAGCTCCTTGGCCATGTAGGCGGACAGCACCTCCACCGCGCCCTTCACCGCCGAGTAGGCGGCCCAGCCCGGTGCCAAGACCCGCGTCAGGCCGGATGACAGGTTCACGATGCGGCCAGCAACGGCAGCAGCGCCTGGGTGAGAAAGAACACGCCCTTGAAGTGCACGTCGACCAGCCGATCGAACTGCGCCTCGGTGGTGTCCGCGATCAACGCATAATCGCCATGTCCGGCATTGTTGACCAAGTGGTCGAAGGTGTCGCGTCCCCAGGTGTCGTCCAGCACCGCCCGCAATGCGGTGACAAAGGCGGGAAAGGCGGCGGCGTTGCCGACGTCCAGCTGCAGGGCGACGGCCTTGCGGCCCGTGGCAGCGATCCCGGCGGCAACCGCCTGCGCCTCCTCGGCGCGGCTCTGGTAGGTGATGATGACATCGCCGCCACGGGCCGCGATGCTGTGCGCCGTGTTGCGGCCGAGACCGCGGTTGCCGCCGGTGACGAGAGAGATCGTGGCCATGGCTGAACTCCTTGTAAATTCCGCCACCATCATCGAACCAGGTCCGGCCGATGTCCTTACCGGAAGCTGCGGTTCACTTGCCTGATCCTCCGAAACCGGATGAGGCTTCGACGCGCCGATGCTAGGGTGAGGGCATGAGCAGCCTTCTCGACCTCGTCCGCCGCCATGGCGAGGCGCATGCCGACGGCTATGGCATCGCCCGCACCGACATCCCGGGCCTGAGTACCGTCCATGCGACGATGCCCAGCGAATTGGCGCACGATATCTCCCGGCCGCTTGCCTGCCTGGTGGTGCAGGGCGGCAAGCGCGTCACCATGGGGAGGCGGGATTTCAACTTTGGCGCCGGGGACTCGCTGCTGATCACGGCCGATGTTCCGACCATCAGCCAGATCACCCGGGCCAGCACGGCCGAGCCATACCTGTCGCTGGTGGTCGAACTCGATCCCGGCATCGTTGCCGAGCTGAGCCTGCGGACGGAGGGAATTGCCGCCGCCGAGGGCGGCGCGGTGCAGGTCGATCCGACCGAGGCCGAGGTCGCGGAGGCGGCCAGCCGACTCATGCACCTGCTCAACCGCCCGGCGGCATTGCCGGTGCTGCAGGCGTCCATGCTGCGCGAGCTGCATTACTGGCTCCTGACTGGCCGGCACGGGGCGGCAATCCGTCGGATCGGCCTGCCGGATGGTCACGTGGAGCGCGTCTCCCGGGTCGTGGCGGTGCTGCGGGCCCGCTTCGCCGAGCCGCTGCCGGGTGAGACCCTGGCGACTATCGCGGGGATGAGCCCATCCTCCTTCCATCAGCACTTCCGCCGCGTGACGTCGCTTTCGCCCCTGCAGTTCCAGAAGCAGCTGCGGCTGATCGAGGCGCGGCGCCTGATGCGGGGAGAAGGCCGATCAGCGAGCAGCGCGGCCTTCGCTGTCGGTTATGAAAGCGTGCCCCAGTTCACGCGTGAGTACGGCAGGATGTTCGGCTCGTCTCCGGCACGGGACACGGAAGCAGCACGGCTGTCGGCCGAGGTGCTGGCGTGATGACCACGATGCGCGGCGAAGGGCCGCATCGATGAACGGCCGTCCTGCCTCAGGAGATGTCTGCTTACAGGAGATCAGGTGCGCCGGTGGCCGAGAAGGGTGTCGAGCTGCCGATCCCTGTCGTCATAGCCCTGCGTTTTCTCGCGGTACAAGCATCTCGCCGATGTTGAACATCGCGGCGATGATCGGCTGCTGCATGTCAGGCGGCTCTTCGTGAAACTCGCGCGGCGTTGCTCAGGCCATAAGCCCCCTGACGGCGGCGCGTGCTCCGCCGCGTTGCAAGGCCGTCACCGCCTGGACCAGATCGGCCCGGAAAGCAGCACAACGCGGCAGCTCTGTTCCGAAAGCCTCCTCGACGCTCAGGGCCAGATCGGTCAGGCGCTCGGCGTCATCCCCAGCCGCTTGACCGATCGCCTTCAGGCGGTGCTCCAGCGTGTCTTCCATCTGCACCGGCTCCGACTGACCCGTGGAGCCTGACGCGCAGCAGATCCATGCTGCTACTGCAAGCGTCGTGCAAGGCGCCGGACGTCCTGCCTGGAAGTTCTCGCGAAGCGAGGCGAGAAGGCGGGTCTGCAGTTTTTCTGATCCATTCCGGCCCACGCGGGTCAACCGGTGGACGATACCGGGATTGCGCCAGCGCTGCAGCAATTGGTGCGCATAGGCCGTGATGTCATGGTCGCTCGGGGGAAGGGTCGGCATTTGCTCGCGCAACATGAAGCGCAAAGCATAAGACCCGAACGCCGGATCGGCCATGAACTCCGACACGCTCCGCAGCCCGGCCAAGGCACCGACATAGGCGATGGCCATATGCGTCCCGTTCAGGAGGCGGAGCTTGGAGGCTTCCCAAGGCGCGACATCGGACACGAATTCCGCGCCGGCGTCTTCCCAGCGAGGGCGCGGGCCGTCGAAATCCTCGATCACCCACTGACGGAAAGGTTCGGCGGAAACTGGTGCCGCGTCCTGAAGGCCGAGCATCGCCGCGGCGTCGGCCTGGTCCACTTCCGTCGACGCGGGAACGATCCGGTCGACCATGCTACATGGAAACTGCACGGAGGCGCCGATCCAGTCCGCCAGGCTCTCGTCCTGCAGCGCCGCGTAGTCCATCACGGCCTGACGCAATACACGGCCGTTACCTGCCAGATTGTCGCAGGACATCACCACCGGCGGACGCAGACCCGCCTGGCGAACCTGCGCCAATCCCGCCACCAGGATCCCGATGGCACTCTGCGGAACAGCGCCTTGAAGGTCACGCTGGATATCGGGATGCCCGACGCAGAGATGCCCCGTGACGGTGTCGATGCAGTAGGCGGCGGATGTCACGGTGAGAGTGACGATGTGGGTGTCGGGATCGACGAAGCGCGCCGCCAGCGCCGCAGATTGCTGCGGCGCATAGAGAACCTCCCGCACCGTGCCGACCACCTCGGCCCTCACGATGCCTTCGGCACCACGCTCGAGGACCGTGTAGAGGCCATGCTGGGGGCGCAAGGCATCGCGCATATCTGCCTTCCTCAGGCTCGCCGCGACGATTCCCCAGGGTTCGGGCTCCGCGGCATTCCCGGCCTGGAGCGCGCGCTGGGTGAACACGGCTTGGTGCGCACGATGAAATGCACCGCAGCCCAGATGCAGGATACCGGGACGCAGAGCTGTTACGTCGAAGCCCGGCCGGGCGACAGAACGTGGCAGAAGATCGAGCATACCGGGCGAAAGCCGGAGGGGAGCGGTGACGTGCAGGCTGGAGCTGCCAGGATGTTCCAGCGCTACGGCGTTGAGTAGAGGTAAGTTACCCACAACGAAGAGGCCTCCAGATTGAACCTCAGGAGGACTAGAAACATGATAAACAGAATAAACGTTGCTGGCGACGCCATAACAATAAATCTATATCAATACGGTCTGCTATCGTACAGACGAGCGGGACCATAATCTGCAAGCATCTCGATGCTTGGCTCAAGTTCATGTTTATTTGACTGCGAGAATTAGCTGCTCGATAGCCCGGATAAGAGGATTTGCATGAGAAAGAACCTGATCCTGGCACGTGTGGGCAAGAACTCGCTACACCGCTGCTGGATAGACCAAGGCAAGGCGCGGGATTGGGACCTTTATCTTTGTCCGTTTCAGGAGATCCCGCCACAGACGGATTTGGACTGTGTGGTAGGGCGCGTTATCCCGGGCCCGAAGTGGACAGGCCTCCGGCAACTCCTGAATGAATGGAATGGCTGGCGGGAATACGATCAGATCTGGCTGCCGGATGATGACATCCTTGCCACGCAGGATACCATCACCGCGATGTTCGATGCAGCACGTGCGCTGCAATTTCAGCTTTTTGCCCCGGGCCTGCATGAGGGATCGCATTACGCTCATTACGTTGGCATGCGAAATCAATGTTTCTTCGCGCGCCGCGTCGGCTTCGTGGAAATCATGGTACCGGGTTTCAGGCGGGCGGCGCTGGAGCAACTCCTGCCCACCCTCGATCTCTCGACAACAGGCTGGGGGTGGGGCCTCGATTCACTCTGGCCGAAGCTTCTGGGCTACCGCGATCTCGGCATTATCGATGGCGTATCTGTCCTTCATACAAGGCCGGTAGGGCAGTTCCGGGATGCGGAACTCGGCAGGCGCGTGAACGAGGAATCCGACCGTATCCTGGCTGAGCATGGATGTGGCCAACGCATGGTCACCTTCGCCGGCTTCGACGAAGATCTGCGTGAGCGACAACTCTCGCCCGACCAACTCCTCGCGGAGCTTGTGCAAGGTTGGAAGTACCTCATCCGCCGTGATCCCAGGACGTTGCGATGGATCGTGAAGCAGCAGGAGCCTTTCTTCGAATGGGCCGAATACCAGGTGGCAGGAACACCGACCAGCCCATGCTGATGATGGAGCCTGGTAACCATGTGGCGCCGTGCGATCCGCCTTTAGGTTCCTGCATTCCATGCCAGGACAGGAGAGCAAAGCTTCTTGCATCCATGATGGCGGGGACACGGGAGCCGAGGGAGCTCACGGGACTAGGTTATTCGAAATCGTCGAGGACCGGGAAACATCTGCAGCCCCTCATGTCTCCTTCCCATCCGATAGGCGCTGTTCCTGTACTGGTTGACCAAGCGCGACACTCCGGGCGTTTTTGTCCGGGTCCAAAGCCTTGGATGTTTACCCCCTAGCCTTTCTGGATGCCCGATGCCCGAACCGGATGCCTTGACGGATGCCTCGCCGATCAGCAGTGAAGAAGTTGAGCGGGGCAAGCGCGCTCTCGTCGCGGATGGCGCCTGGGCCAGTACGATCGGCATCATGGCGGGCGGGGTCGTTCTGGTTGGCTTCGCACTTCAGCTCGGTGCAACACCGTTCGAGATCGGCTTGCTGGCGGCTATCCCCTTTATCGGCCAACTAGCTCAATTGCCTGCCATCGGTCTGGTCCAGCGCTTCCAGAAGCGGCGGCGCCTCGCGGTAGGATTAGGCTTGGCCGAGCGCGTCATGATCCTGACGCTGGCCGCGCTTCCGTTCTTGGCAAGCGCCGAGGCGGCATTGTCCCTTCTCATCTTGGGGCAATTGGTTGTCGCAGTTCTGGCTGCCACGAGCGCCTGCGCCTGGAATTCCTGGATGCATGATTTTCTGCCGCGGGAGGGACTGGGCGCTTTCTTTGCCAAACGTTTGTTCTGGGGAACAACCGTCGCGCTCATTGCCGGGCTGACGGCTGGCGTGCTTGTTGATCACTGGCCAGGGAGTGACAGAATTCATGCCTATTCAGCCACCTTCGCGTTTGCCGCTGCCGCAGGTTTTGTAAGTTCTTGGTTCCTGGCCCAGGTGCCTGAGCCGCCGATGAACGCGGACCAGACAGCCCAGCCACTCTTGACCTTGATCCGGCAACCCTTCGCGGACCCGAACTTCAAACGCCTTCTTCATTTTCTGACAAGCTTCAACTTTGCCACGAATTTTGCCGCGCCCTTCATCACAGTCTTCATGCTGAAGCAGCTTGAACTCGGGCTTGGTATCGTACTTGTTTTGTGGGCTGCCAGCCAGTTCGCCAACGCGATGACGATACGGCTTTGGGGGCAATTGTCTGATCAGCTCTCGAACAAGTCGATCCTTGCCGTTACAGTGCCTGCTTTCTTTCTGTGCCTGCTTGCTCTCCCGTTTACTGCTCATCCCACTCGGCACGATCTTACACTTCCGCTATTGGCCCTTCTCCATCTCCTCATGGGTGTTGCCACGGGCGGCAGCGCCTTGGCCATTGCCAATATCGGCCTGAAGCTTGCGCCACGTGGACGAGGAACGGGCTACATGGCTGCCACCAGCGTCTTCAGCGCCTGTGCTGCCGCTGTCGCGCCAATCGCGGGCGGAGTTCTCGCCGATTGGTTCGCACGCCGTGAATTGGCTTTGTTGATCCACTGGAGCGCACCCAGCAGCAGGGGAGATTTCGTCCTGCTCAATCTTCAGCATTGGGATTTTTTCTTTGTTCTTGCTTGCATCTTCGGGTTCTACGCGCTGCATGCACTCTCCCTGGTTCATGAGGGCGAGGACGTCAGTGAGAGGGCTGTGGTTCAGAACCTCGTGCTGGAGGCGCGTCGCAGCATGCGAAGCCTTTCCTCAATCGGCGGCCTGCGCGCAACCATTGCCTTCCCTTACGGCCGATTGCTTGGGCAGCGTGCAGCGGCTGGAGCGCCATTGAGGAAGAGAGCCTCGGCACCCTCATTATCCAGACACTCTGAGGGACCGTCTCATTAAGGGCCTGCTTTGCTCTATTGAAACCTTCTGGGCTGATGCAGCGCTGGGAAGGCATCTGAGGTTTGGGTACGAGGTCATCGATGCGCA
>NZ_QXGS01000074.1 GCF_003604215.1 Teichococcus vastitatis | reverse complement strand
AGGAACCTGGCCAGGGAACAGGGCTCGGCTTATCCATGGCGCACGGGCTGGCCGCTCAGTCAGGCGGCCGCCTCATCCTGCGGAGCAAACCCGCTCAGGGTACCACGGCCGAGCTTTGGCTGCCGGTGATCCACCAGCAGCCGCGCACAGAGCAGTTGAAGGCTGACGCCGAGGCCCTCATGCCGCTGCCGCAGAGGCCTCCGCTCACGATCCTGGCGGTGGACGACGATCCCCTGGTGCTGGCCAACACGGCTGCCATGCTCGAAGATCTTGGGCACATCGTGCTCCAGGCCGCCTCCGGTCAGGAAGCATTGGCCATAGCCAAAGCCCGACACCGGCTTGATCTGGTCGTAACTGACCAGGCGATGCCCGGCATGACGGGAACTCAGTTGGGCGCTCATCTGCGATGCGAGCAGCCGAATCTCCCGGTGCTGCTGGTAAGCGGCTATGCGGACCTGCCTCTCGGCAGCGGCAGCAATCTTCCGAGGCTGAACAAACCCTTCCAGCAGGTGACGCTTGCTCAGGCTGTCGAGGCGGCCATCACGCCTCCCGCCTCGGCAACAGTGACCGTGTTGCATGCGCGCTGTAGCGAAGGATCGGCACTTTGATGGAAAACGAGCGCTCCTCCAGAACATATAGCAGAAGCGTATAGTATAGGGTGGATCTGACTTCATTCAGTAACTCCAGCATCTCGTGCTGTCTAAAAGAAAGGCCTTGCTCGCCGTCCGCTTCATACCCGCTGCAAGGTGATTCTGATCTTGAAGTACATAGATCGGCAGCTCAGCACCCTCTCGGATATTCAGCGTAGCGGGATGGACCCCTCAGAGCGAACATCAGGCTGAGCAGAAGCTGGACGGCCATTGATGGACAACCCTGTGAGTCGTCTCGGCGGCAGCTTTGGTCGCGCTCAACGAATGGTCCAACCAAGAGTTGTCCATCATGAAAGAACGACCTTTGCTGGGGCCGTCACTGACCCACCCGGCAAGGCCAAGTGAGAGTTGGACGACGTGAATTGCTTGCTGCTGGTCGAGGATGAACTTCTCGTGCGAATGCTCGCCAAGGAGGTCCTTGAGGAAAAGGGCTTCGTGGTGCTGGAGGCACAGGATGGTGACGAGGCCATCAGGATGCTCGATGACCTTGACCGTATCGATATCGTCGTCACCGACGTACGCATGCCTGGCTGCCACGACGGCTTGGACGTCGCTCAGCACGCCAGAACACGCTTCCCCGAGGTGCCGGTCATCGTCGCGACCGGGTTCGCGGCCAACGTCACGGACCGCCTGAAGCAGCTGGATCCACGCGCTGTCCTGATGCCGAAGCCTTACAGTCTGGACCACATGGCCACCCTTGCACGGACATTGTCCGGCAGTGAATGACGCGCCTCAAAGGCCAGCCTGGACGGAGGCTGCGCGTCTGGCGGCGCTGAGCCGCTACGGTATCCTGGATACGCCGCCGGAGCAGGAGTTCGACGACCTCGTGCGCTTGGCCGCCGACCTGCTCGGCGCCCCAATAGCCGCAGTGAACCTGATCGCCGAGCACCGGCAATGGTTCAAGGCCGAGGTGGGCCTTGGCGCACGGGAGATGCCCCTCGACACCTCCATCTGCGCCCGGGTGATGTTGGAGCCTGGCGAACTGGTTATCCCGGACCTGCTGGAGGACCCGCGCTTCGATCGCAATCCGTTGGTCACGTCGGGACCGGGCCTTCGGTTCTACGCAGGCGAGCTGCTAGTGAGCCCGGACGGGCTGCCATTGGGAACGCTGTGCGTGCTGGACACCCAGCCCCGCCCAGAGGGGCTGACCGACCAGCAGCGCTTCGCGCTCAAAGCGCTGGCCCGCCAAGTGATGGGCCAGATGGAACTCCGCCGCACCTTGGCGCAGCAGGCCCTTGAGGAAGCCCTCCAGCGTCGCACGCTCCTCAGCGTGACCGACTTTGCTATCATCAGCACTAACCTTCAGGGGCAGGTGCTCGGCTGGAACCCTGGCGCCGTCAACCTCATGGGCTGGACCGAGGCAGAGATGGTTGGCCAGTCCGCCAATCGCATCTTCACGCCGGAGGACCAACAGCTCCGCGCGCCGGAGGCGGAGAGGGAGCGGGCTCGCCGGAGCGGACGCGCGATCAACGAGCGCTGGCATGTCCGCCAGGACGGCTCCCGCTTCTGGGGCAGCGGCGAGATGATGCAGCTGCGCGACGAGGCTTGCGCGCATGTCGGCTACGTCAAGGTCATGCGTGACCGCACGGAACAACACCTGGCGGGCCAAACCATGGCCGCGCTGAACGAGCGTTACCAGCTCGCCTCGCGGGCCACCAACGACGCGATCTGGGACTGGGACCTGCGCACTAACACCATCCGGTGGAACGAGGCGCTACGTGATGCCTACGGCTGGGCACCCGAGCACATGGAGACCGCCGGCGACTGGTGGCTCGCGACCATCCACCCCGACGACCGGGACGGGGTGGGCCGCGATATCCACGCGGTGATCGACGGCACCGGTACGGGTTGGATGGACGAGTACCGCTTCACCCGGGCCGACGGCAGCCACGCCGCTGTGCTGGATCGCGGCTACGTCATCCGGGACCGGGGCGGGCGCGCCATCCGCATGATTGGGGCCATGCTCGACCTGAGCGAGCGTAAGCGCGCGGAAGTAGCCATTCGGGAACATGAGCAGCGCTACCGGGCTCTCGTAGCTGCCTCGGCCCAGGCGGTCTGGACAACAGATGCGGACGGCGTGGTCACGGAGGATTCCTCCTCCTGGCGCGCCTTCACCGGGCAGACCTTCGAGGAGTGGCTCGGCTACGGATGGTTGAACGCGATCCATCCCGACGACCGTGCCCGCGCCGAGCAGCAGTGGCGCATGGCGGCGGCGGAACGCCGGAAGTTCGACACCGAGTACCGGCTGCGCCATGCGGCGACCGGTGGCTGGCGCTGGACCTCGGCCCGGGCAACGCCGCTGCCCCGCGACGATGGCTCAGTCCGGGGCTGGGTCGGCATGAACATCGACATCGAGGACCGCAAGCGTGCCGAGGCAGCGCTCCAGGAACTCAATGCCAGCCTGGAGCAGCAGGTGGAGGAGCGTAGCCGCGCGCTCCAGGAGGCGAGCGAATTCACGCGCCTGGCGCTCACTGCCGTCGGCGGTGTCGGGGTGTGGACCTATGACGTGGCCAGGGCGCGCTTCTTCTGCGACGCCGCGATCTCCAGCCTGTACGGCCTGGACCCCATGGAAGCGGCGGCCGGGATCAGCCCCGAGGCCTTTCTCGCCAATGTCCACCCTGACGACAAGCCCGGGATCAGGGCCTTGCTATCCGACAACCATGACCGTGGCGGTGACTTGGAACTGCAGTACCGCATCTGCCATCCGGACGGCTCCCTTCGCTGGGTGCTCTCGCGTCGCCACACCTTTGTCGAGAACGGGCGTGCGGTTCGCCGGACAGGCGTGGGCATCGAGACGACCCACCAGCACCAGCTCGAGGAGCAGCTGCGCCAGAGTCAGAAGATGGAGGCGGTCGGGCAGCTCACGGGCGGGCTGGCGCATGACTTCAACAACCTGCTCACCGGCATCACAGGCGCCCTGGAGCTCTTGAGCGCGCATGTGGCCCAGGGCCGCTTCCGGGACCTGGACCGCTACGTCCACATGGCCCAGGGCGCCGCAAACCGCGCTGCCGCCCTGACGCACCGCCTGCTCGCCTTCTCGCGGCAGCAGACCCTCGACCCCAGGCCCACGGATGTGAACCGCCTCGTTGCCGGAATGGAGGAGTTGATCCGGCGCACGCTGGGTCCTCAGGTCGAGCTGGAAGTAGTCGGTGCTACCGGGCTGTGGCCGACGCTGGTCGATCCACCGCAGCTGGAGAACGCCATCCTCAACCTCTGCCTCAACGCCCGTGACGCCATGCCGGATGGGGGCCGTCTGACCATCGAGACGGCCAACAAATGGCTCGATGCGCAGGCGGCGCAGGAGCGGAATATGCAGCCGGGCCAGTACGTGGTGATCTGCGTCACCGACACGGGCACCGGCATGACCCCCGACGTGATCCGCAAGGCCTTTGATCCCTTCTACACCACCAAACCTCTGGGCCAAGGCACCGGGCTCGGCTTGAGCATGGTCTACGGCTTCGTCAGGCAGTCCGGCGGACAGGTGCGGATCTACTCCGAACCAGGCCAGGGCACGACCATGCGTCTCTACCTGCCCCGGCACCACAGTCAGCCGGATGAGGCCGAAGCGCGGCCGGAGGTCGCGCAAGTGCCGCAGGCGGAGGCCGGTGAAACGGTGCTGGTGGTCGACGACGAGCCGACGATCCGCATGCTGGTCACCGAGGTGCTGGAGGAGTTGGGCTACGCGGCCATCGAGGCGGCGGACGGCGCCTCCGGCTTGAAGGTGCTGCAGTCCGGCGCCAGGGTGGATCTGCTGGTAACCGATGTCGGACTGCCTGGTGGAATGAACGGACGACAAATGGCCGACGCGGCAAGGCAGTGGCGGCCAGGGCTGCAGGTCCTGTTCATCACAGGGTATGCCGAGAACGCCGTTGTGGGAAACGGGCACCTCGGGCCGGGCATGCACGTCATGACCAAGCCCTTCGCTTTGGAAGCCTTGGCCAGTCGGATCAGGGAACTCACCACCGCGCCATCCTGACCGCCGCAACGGCCTTGCAGAACCAGGGACAGGACCAGGAAACGGGTCGATTACCCCGAAGCGTCCCACAAAAAGGGCACCACCAAGCTCGACCGACACCTGGAGCCCAGCTCGCTGCCGTGAATGTCAGTCGGAGGATCTGGGCCTGTCGAGGCTGAGCTAAGGGTGACCTGCCGTCCCTTGTGGATGACCCTTGCCGGTTGAGCAGCGGCGGGTTCTGCTTCTCGACGGACAGACATCACGGTCCGGGACGTTCTGGCCGCAAAATGAAGGAATCGTAGGGTGACACCCTGAGTACGCCTCCTCTAAAGACACGCTTATGCCTGCCCATCACAGCCTGCACGTTGCCCTCACACGCGAACTGTGTGACTTCGTCGCCCGCCTGGTCGCCTCGGGACGCTACCAGAGCTCCAGCGAGGTCGTCCGTACGGCGCTGCGTCTGCTGGAGCGCACCGACGGTGAGCCGATCACCAACCGGTCCGGCTCCACCTCACTGCCTCCACCGGGCAATACCCGGTGACGTCCCACACCAAGGTACCCCATCCGCGTCAGCTGAGCTCGAGCCGCTTGGCCGAGCTGGTTCTGGAAAGCGCGGCCGACTTCGCCATCCTGACCATGGACCTCGAGGGCATCATCACCTCCTGGAACAGCTCCGCCGAAACTGTGCTGGGCTGGTCAGCGGAGGAGGCGATCGGCCAGCACGCCTGCATGATCTTCACGCCCGAGGACCAGGCGCAGGGGGGATGTCAGAAGGAGATGGCCATTGCGCGGCATGAAGGCCGGGCTGCGGATGGCGCAAAGACGGCAGCCGCTTTTGGGGTGCGGGCTCCATGACGCGGCTGGAGGACACGGACTCCGGAGCGCAGATCGGCTACGCCAAGATTGTGCGAGACCGTACGGAACAGCACGAGGCGGGGCAGCGCCTGGTCCACAGCCAGGAACGATTTCGCGCCATTCTCGGCATCAAGACGGTAGGCGTCATGGTATGGGGCCCGGATTTCGGCCTCGTGGAGGTGAACGACGCTTTCCTCCAGATGACCGGCTTCACGCGGGACGAGGCGCTGGGCAAGACGTGGCAGGAGCTGACCCCGCCAGAGTTCTTTCCGGCCTCGCTCAAGGCCGTCTCTGAGATCACCACGATCAACGAGACCACACCCTACGAGAAACAGTACTACCGCAAGGACGGGTCGCGCTGGTGGGGCCTCTTCGCGGCGCGCCGCATCAACGACCACGAAGTGGCCGAGTTCGTGCTGGACGTCACCGACCGCAAGCTAGCGGAACAGGCCGCACGCGAGAGCGACCAGCGCTTCCGGCAGCTGACGGAGCTTTCCCCCGCCCTGGTCTGGTTCAGCAGCCCGGATGGCCAGCTGACCTACCTGAACCAGCACTACTACGACCTGACCGGCTTTACGCCGGAGCAGGCCCTCGGCGATGGCTGGAAGAAAGCGGCGCATCCGGACGACGTGCGTCGTGTCTGCACAGCTTGGTACAACGCGCGGGCGCACGAGGTGCCTTATGACGTCGAGTTCCGTCTGCGACGGCGCGACGGCGAGTACCGCTGGTACCGTTCACAGGCCACGCCGCAGCGGAACGAGATGGGCCAGATCATTGGCTGGCTCGGCAGCAACGCTGACATCACGCCGATGAAGGAGGCCGAGAAGGTGCTACGGGCCTCGGCTGAGGCGCTGGAACAACAGGTGGCGGAGCGCACGCGCGACCGCGACCGCATGTGGCGCCTGTCGAGTGACGTCATGCTGGTGGCCGACTTCCAGGCACGGATCGAGGCGATGAACCCGGCCTGGACAACCATGCTGGGATGGCCCCCTGAGGAGCTGCTCGGCAGCGACTTGATGAGCCTGGTTCATCCGGACGACATGGCGGCTACTCTGGCTGAGGTGGGCAAGCTGGCGGATGGCCAGACCACCCTGCGCTTCGAGAACCGTTACCGCTGCAAAGACGGCCAGTACCATTGGCTGTCCTGGAGTGCGGTGCCCGACGAGCGGTTCATCCACGCCGTGGGCCGTGACATCCAGGCCGAGAAGGAGCAGGCCGAGGCACTACGGCAAGCCGAGGAAGCCCTGCGCCAAAGCCAGAAAATGGAAGCCGTGGGACAGCTGACCGGCGGCATCGCCCACGACTTCAACAATCTCCTGACCGGGATCACAGGGTCGCTCGAACTGCTGAGCACCCGCGTCGCCCAGGGACGCCTGACTGACCTGGACCGCTACGTCACCACGGCGCAGGGTGCGGCGGCCCGGGCCGCGGGGCTGATCCACCGCTTGCTGGCATTTGCGCGCCGGCAAACGTTGGATCCGAGGCCGACGGATGCCAACAAGCTGGTTCAGGACATGGAGGAGCTGATCCGCCGCACGGTGGGGCCACAGGTCACCGTTTCCGCCGAGTTGGATCCCGGCCTCTGGACAACGCTGTGCGACCCCAACCAGCTGGAAAACGCCCTGCTGAACCTCTGCATCAACGCACGTGACGCCATGCCCGACGGTGGTCAGCTCACCATCGAGACCAGTAACTCCCGGGTTGATGAGCGCGATGCACGGATGCGGGACATGCGACCCGGGGAATACGTTGTCATCTGCGTGACCGACAGCGGCACCGGCATGTCTCCGGAG
>NZ_QXGS01000073.1 GCF_003604215.1 Teichococcus vastitatis | reverse complement strand
TACGCGAACTAGTCAACTTATTCTTGGCCATAAAACCCTATCTGGGATCACCGGCGGGCGCATGCGGCGGTTTCTGGAGGCCATCCTGTGAGACGGCAGCCCCGATCCTGGCACGACTTCACCACGGCTCCGCCAGCGAGAAGTTCTGGCGGCATTGCCGGGGCACCGTGTCCATCCTGGCCCCCGACGGTTTTCTGCCGGGATCAGCACGGTGTTGCACGGTGCTGGCACGGTGCCGGCACGTCAGCGGATCTGCCAGAGGCATCTGCCCCCGCTGTTTCCGGGCGGCCGGCCACCTGCGGGAAACGTCATACACGGCTGCCGGAAAGTATTTACCGGATCCGGAGTAACGGGGGGACGAGGGCTGGCAGGAGGAAAAAGCCAAAATCCTGGACGGGGCCGGAATGTGATTCTCGCGGCCGGTGCCTGTGCCGATGGCACGGGTGGGACGCGGAACCTGGTGAAGGATTTTGCATGGCCCGCCGAAACCATCCTGGTCCGCTGCACAGGCAGTTGGTTTCGGAAGCGTCCTGGCCGCTGCGCCTCGACGACCGCCGGAGCGGACAGCGATCGAGGGATGCGGCACCGGCAACTGGCGATTGAAGGGTTTCGGATCCCTTTTGTTCTTCAATTCGATCCAAATGCGATCAAGTCTTACGCGATGAATTACATAATAGGATCGCGATGCCTTACCTTCATTCGTTCCCACTGAACGTTCCGCCCGTGCCCGCTGCTCGGACCTGGCGGATCTACCGCATCACCCGCCGCAGCGATGGCCGCGGCTATGTCGGTGTCACCTGCCGCACCCTTGTCACCCGCGTGACCGCGCACGTGCATCTCGCCCGCCGCCATCCGCATCTCGGCCGCCCGGGCACCCTCGCCGCCGCCATCCGCGCGGCGCTGGACGAGGGCCTGTGCTTCGGGCAGGCGTTTCTGGTTGAGGCGCTGGAGGACACCGCCAGCCCGGAGGAGGCGCGGCTGCTCGAGCGGAGTTGGATCGCCCGCCTCGGCACCGCCTGGCCAGGGGGTTTCAATGTGCAGCCCGGTGGGGCCAGCCTCGGCGGTCCGGCCAACGCGGTGCCGGTGACGCTCAACCACCCGCGGCGCGGCCTGGTGCACTACCCCTCCCTGCTGGCGGCGATCACCAGCACCGGGGAGGAGCGCCGCGCGGCCGGGCAGCCGCCGCTTTCGGGGGGCCTGGTTTACGCCCGGCGGGCGATGGGCTGGAGCCCCGAGGAGGCGCTCGGCCTGCAGCCGCACCAGGATGGCCGCAGCCTGCGCGACGATGTTTGCTGGGAGGGTCGTCCCACCACCAGCCTGCGGGTCCTGGCGCGGGCGCGGGGCATTGCGCCCGCCACGCTGCGCTCGCGGCTGCACCGCGCCCGCCGCCGCGACGGCGCGGCCTTGCCCGACCTGGCCCAGGACCGGCGCCGCTCGGACCACCGCCTGGCGGCCGGACAGGCGGCTCGTCCGCCATGGCTGGCGCTGCCGCATCCGACGGATCCGCAAGGCCCGGCGGTGAACGCGGCGGCTTTCGCCCGTCTCGCTGGACTGCCGCGCGCGACCGTGCTGCACCGCTACCATGCCCTGGCCACCCGCCCTGGCGGGATCACCGGGCTGACGCGCGCCGGGCTGCTGGAGGCGCTGATCCGGCGGCCATGCCGCGAGATCATCCTCCGCCTGCGGCTGCCCGACGGGCGGACACTGTCGGGCGGGGTGCGCGCGCTGGTCCGGCAGGTGCTGGAGGATGCCGAACTGGCTGCGGGGCGGCCGGAGCCACTGGGCGCGTCCGCGATCCGCGCCCGGCTGCGGCGCCTGCCGGACTGGCCGCGACCGGGCGAGGCGGGCATCGCCTGGGCCTTCGGGTTCCGCCCCGGGACACCGCCGGGGCGGAATGAGGAACCCGGCAGCTCGGAGGATCTCGACCGATGACGAACGGCACCCGCGCGGGGCGCTACGTCATGCTGCGCGACGCCAGCGGCCAGCGGCACGCGATCGCGTTGTCCGCCGCCCTGGCGCTGTGCGAGGTGGAGGAGGGCGGCACGGTGCTGCTGCTGCCGGGCGGGCGCCTGTTGCGCCTCGAGGCCGGGCTGGACGAGGTGCTGGCATGGCTCAGCCCGTGACGCGGCGTGGATGGTCCGCACCGGAGCCGGATCCCGGCCTGCCGGACAATGCCCTGCCGGAAAGCGCCGCGTGGGTCGCCGCCCCGCCGCGGATTGCGGCCAGCGTGGCGCTGAGGCGGGCCCTGGCCGCACGGGGCATCGATGCCGCCACCTTGCAGGGCGTGGTGGTGATCGGGGTGCCCGGGGCCGACTGGGTGGAGCCGGTCTGCGAGGCCTGGCCGGAGGTGACCGGCGGGCCTGGCCACAGGAGGCCCGAGGGGGAGGCCGATGCGCTCCTCGCAGGCCCCGGCCACTGGATGGTCCTGACCGGCGATCCGCCCCTGTCGCGCCACCAGCACGAGCGGATCCTGGCCAGACTGGCGCAGGGACGCAGCATCCTCGCCGTGTCGCAGGCCCCGGAGCGTTCCCTGCCGCCCGACCTGTTGCGCGCGGCCGACCTGCGCCTGCAACTGTTGCCGCTGGATCCGGAGGGCCTGGGGGAGGTGGCGGCGGCCATCACCGGCGGCTCGCCGGCGGCGCTGCCGCCGGCGGAGCTCTGCGCGCTGATCTCGCCGCGAAGCCTGGGGCTGGCGCGGCGCCTGGGGCAATCGGCCGACGATCTGCTGCAGCGGGCCGCGCGCATCGCCGCGGGCGGGCTCCCCCCGTCATCCGGCCCGGCTGCCTCGCTCGACCACCTGCCCGGCATGCCGGAAGCGGTTGCCTGGGGACGCGATCTCGCGCGGGATCTGGCGGCCTACGCGGCCGGGGCGTTGTCCTGGCGCGACGTCGATCGCGGCTGCCTGCTGGCGGGGCCGCCCGGCACCGGCAAGACCAGCTTTGCCAGGGCGCTCGCCGCGACCTGCGGCGTGCCGCTGATCGCCGCCTCCTATGCGCTCTGGCAGTCCTGCGGCGACGGTCATCTCGGAACCCTGCTGCGCGCCATGCGGGCATCCTTTGACGAGGCCCGCAAGGCAGCGCCCTGCATCCTGTTCATCGACGAGCTCGACAGCTTTCCCGACCGCTCGGCCGACACGCGCCATCGCGACTGGTGGACCAGCGTGGTCGGCGGCCTGCTTGAGCAGCTGGACGGCCTCGAGGGCCGCGAGGGGGTTGTGGTGCTCGGCGCCACCAACCATCCCGGGATGATCGACCCGGCCATCCTGCGCGCGGGCCGCCTGGACCGCAGCATCGCCATCCCGCTGCCCGACCAGGCCGCCCTGGCCGCGATCCTGCGCGTCCACCTCGGGGACGATCTGGCGGGCGAGGGCCTCGCCCGGGCGGCGCTCCGCGCCCGGGGTGCGACCGGGGCCGACTGCGCGAAGTGGGTGCGCGGGGCCCGGCGCCGGGCGCGTGGCGGCGGCCGGGCGATGCGGCCGGAGGACCTGATGGCAGAGATCCAGGGCAGTGCGGGCACGCGTCCGGCGGAGGCACGATGGATCCCGGCGGTGCACGAGGCCGGACATGCCCTGCTGCAGGCGCTCGAGCGGCCCGGAACCCTGCAATACGTCTCCATCCGCGAGGATGCCCGGAGCGGCGGGCGCACGGTGGTCGACGTACCGGACGAGGAGGCCTCCGAGGCCTGGGTCGGCCTGCACCTGCGGCGGCTGCTGGCCGGACGCGCCGCCGAGCAGGAGGTGCTTGGGCAGGTCACGGGCGGGGCCGGGGGACCGGCCGGGAGCGACCTGGCGCGGGCGACCCGGCTGGCGGCCAACGCCGAGACGGCGCTGGGCCTGTCCGATCGGCCCCTGCTCTGGCGGGGCTTCTGGGACGGCCAGGAGGTGGCGGCCCTGATGATGGCGCAGCCGGACATCGCCCAACGGGTCGAGACGCGGCTCGAGGCCGCCTATGGAGAGGCCCGCGCTGTGTTGCGGCGGCACCGGGCGGAACTCGACGCCGTGGTCGCCGCGCTGCTCGAGCGGGAGGTGCTGGAGGGTGCCGAGGTGGAGGCCATCCTGCGTTGGGGGCCGCGGCGGTGAGGATGGGCGGGATCCGCCGGTGGCCTGGGGCAACCCGGCCCGACCCCGGCCATGCAGGGACCAGTGGCCGGTGACGCTGCGCATCGCCGCCACGATCCTGACCAGCCTGGCGGCAGGCAGCCTCGCCGCCGGATGGGCTGCCGCCGCGATCAGCTCCGCGACGGCATCCGGCCCGCTGCTCGTCGCCACCCTGGCCTTGTGGGCGGCCGGAACGGCGGCCACTACCGTCGGTGCCGGGGGCGTCGCCTACCACGCGATCGGGCTGGCGGAACTCCGGCTGAGAGACAGGCGACGGTGCCAGGGAGGCATGGGACCACAGGTTGCCGCGTGCGGTCCTGCCCGGAAGGATCGGTTCTGCAGGGCGGCCGCGAACCGCGTGCGGTGCTGCCGCCCACCGGCGTGCCACGCAGAACAGCAGCCGGAGGCTGGCGTGGCTTGTCCTGGGTGCTCCGCTTGCCGGAGCCCGGCTGCACCCGGCTCGCCCCGGAGACGGGATTGTCCACGCTGACCCCAGGAACCGCATGCTGCCCCCCTGGCGCGCGGCACAGGAACCGGCTCCGTCCGTGGAATCAGGGGAAGCGCACCATCCTCTGGCTGGTCTGCAGCATTCGGTTGTTATCGCCCGCGAGTGCGTCGTTCTGGTACCCGGAATCCGTGTTTGCTGCGGGAGACCGGTTGCGATCGGGTTACCGGGCTCTGTCTTGCATCCGCCTGCGTCAGCCTTGGGTCCGGACCACCACGAACAGGATACCCCGGATGCGCATTCCACCCGCTCCATTGCACCCCGCTGAGGCGGCCGGCCCACGTCTGCGCGATGCGAGGCGCCTCAATGGCTTCCTCCACACTCTCTTGCACCACGCTTACAATCTGGGCCTCGGTGACGAGGCCGGTCATCCGCCGGAGCCTTTTGAGGAGTTGCGTGCGGCAATCCTGGCGCGCCGCTCCGCAGCTCGCCTGGTCGAACTCTGCGGCTGTGCCGGTCTGCCCGACGATGTGAGGCAAGGCATCATCGCCGAACTGCCCTGCGCCATCGACTGGCTCGCTTTCGTGCGCTCGGAAGCCGTGCAGGCACGCCCGGCGGATCCGGTCGTGCCAGTGCTGGCTGCGGAACTATTGGCCGCGATCCGGCAGATGCAGCTGGTGCTCGTGGCCTGCGGTGCCCCGCCTGCTCCGGCCATGCTGCGCGGCGCCGACGGGCACTGGATCCAATGATCCTCACCACTGGCAGCAGCTGGAGCCGAGGAGATGGATGACCGGCCTGCTGTTTGCGGACGGCAGGTGGCGGCGCGGCGCAGTCGGTCGTGGCCGTGGCCGTGGCCGGAAGGGTGCCCGATCTCACTGGCTGAAGGAGCGCCGTTCCGGCTCAGCCGGACATGGCGGCCATCCCGGGCGATCGCCGCCCCACGGACGCGCGCTCATGCAGTGGCTCATGGCGAAGGGAACGAAGAGACGTCCTCAGGAAGGCCATCTCTGGCCGGACACGGCAGGCTCACCGAGCAATCAGAGAGCAATCAGATGGTAACGGCGATCATGGTACCAGGTCACCAACACAGCTCCTGGGCGGCGGGTTCAGAAAACTGAAAAATGCCTGCTCGATCCGCGTGACTGCAGGGCTTGGCATCGCTCACCATGATGCAAGCCTGCTGATTGACGGCTTCTGGGGGAGCATCGCCATGACAACAGATAAAACGGGCGGCACGGTTCCCCAGGCGGGCGCCCGCCGTGGCCACGGGTCTGCCGCCGGCGGCCAGGGCTGAACTCATCGCATCGCGGCCAAGCCAGGCGGTGGACACCGGCCTGGCCGATCATGTTGTTGTCAAACTCGTTGGAAACCCAGGATGCGCTTGCACTTCAATGCGGCTCTCGTGCAGCAGCTGCTGCAACACAGTGGCGCGGCGACGAGCCGGAAGGCCCCAGACGGGACGTGCTCGTCAGCGCATGAGGCAGGGCTGTGGATGGTTGGCGACCACGGCATCTACCTGATGTCCAACGGGGTCCCGGGGTTGCTGGCCGGTGACGGTCCGGGCTCTGTGATCGCCTATGCTGAGGAGGCCGATCCGGACCTGCAACCGGAAACCTTCTACAGCAACAAACGAAAGGCTCTGGGCGGCGATGACAGCATCACCTTCCTGCCGGAGGCATGGGTGACGGGCCTCCTTGCACGATCAAGGGATGGCCGGGTCTGCATCGACCTGACGCGCAAGGGCGCGCGGATCGCATCGCCCGCTCCGACACGGCGGCGGGCGGGGCAGGCCGTCAACGCAGCCGCGCCGGTCCGGCAGGAAATGCGACCAGGCGACGATGCCGCGGCGTTCATGCGGGAACTCTTGGCGGTCTTGGACCGATCACCGCCGGGGGACCGCGAGGCGCAGCGGCGGCGGCGCGCCATCATCCGGATGACCCACTACAGCGTGCTTCTGGCGGAGGAAGTCCCCGATGATGTGGCAAAGGCGGCCTTGGGCGAATTGTCGAAGGCGCTCGGCTACACCATTGTGGCTCCCCGGTCGTCGTTCAGGCTGCGCCAGGATGCGTGGGCACTCGTCAGCTACCTGTCGGCGCTGCGCGGCGATGCCTCCTGCGCAGCCGAGATGTCTGAGATCGCAGCCAAGCTCGCGGAGACACGCACCCGCCTGCGGAGCCGGTCGCCCACACGGCGAACCAGCTTGGCACGCGGAAAGCCAGAACTCCTGGCTGGGGCTGGAACCCAGAACCACGGGTGATTTCAGGGACCGGGAGATCCGCTCCCGTCCGAAAGTCCGGTCAACATTGAAGGCTTATGATGCTAGGGATCCTCTACTTGCCTCCGATCATGTCCCGCGCGCGCGTGGCGAGTGCGTCAACCGCGAAGGGCTTGGTTATCATCTGCATTCCTGGCTCAAGAACACCGTTGGCGATGGCATAACCGGTCATGAAGAGAATCTTCAGGCCAGGACGGACAAGGCGGGCGGCATCAGCAACTTGACGTCCATTCAACCCGGGTAGTCCGATGTCGGTAATCAGGAGATCGATGGGCTTGGTAGACTGCAGGATCTTCAAGCCTGAGGGTCCATCGATAGCTTCCACCGTGCGGTAGCCGAGATCGTGTAAAACCTCCACCACAAGGTGGCGGACCGCTGCTTCATCTTCGATCACCAACACGGTCTCACCGTACTCCGCGCGATGTTCGACGCTGAAGCCGTCAGCAGTATCCTCGCAGTCCAAAGCATCACCATAGTAGCGAGGCAGGTAGATTTTGACAGTGGTACCTTTTCCAATCTCGCTGTAGATCTTGGCGTGTCCGTCGGACTGACGAGCGAAGCCGTAGATCATCGAAAGGCCGAG
>NZ_QXGS01000072.1 GCF_003604215.1 Teichococcus vastitatis | reverse complement strand
GGGCGATGTGTGGTCCATCCGCGCCGCGGACGGCTCGGTGACCCACCTCACCATCGACAACGTCACCAGCCTTAACACCAGCGACTACGTCTGGGGGTGAGGCCGGTGGGCAGGCCGCCTCGACCCGGTATCGCAGAGATGCGGGCCTGCTGTTCAGAACTCGGCAACAAGTATTAACAGAACATCAATCAAAAGCTGCGGTATCACGGGTTATTTACTACTTATGAGTGTATAGCCGGCATTTGGTGCAAGCATCTGTTAAGGCGGTCCGGTAAACCTCAGCACAGAGCGTTCCCCTCTGTGCCGAGAGAAACCCACTATGCCGATCGTCTACGGTTCCGCAGCTGCCGATAACATCAACCTCTCCACGCGCACGGCGGATTACACGATCTACGGCAATGGTCTGAACGATTACTCGACGCAGCCCAGCAACAACACGATCCGTTCCGGTTCCGGGCATGACACGATCTACGCCGGCTATGGCAGCGACTTCGTGCAGAGCGGCAGCGGCGACGACACCATCTACGGCTACGGGGCCGGTGGCCCGACGGCCGGCGCCACCTTCGCCTATGCCGAGCGGGACGGTGCCGATCTCCTGGATGGCGGCGCGGGCAATGACCGCATCTTCGGCGGTGGTGGCAACGACCAGCTCCTGGGCGGCGCCGGCGATGATATTCTCCATGGCGGAAGCGGGACCGACGGCATCATCGGCGGTGACGGCAACGACATCATCTCGAGTGGTTACGGCACCGATTACCTGCGGGGCGGCGCCGGCAGCGATATCTTCCTCTACGCCTACAGCGACAGCGGTGACGCCTCGGACGCGAATGGCGGGCGTGACACCATCCGCGATTTCCAGTCCGGCACCGACAAGATCGACCTCAGCGGCTACTACGTCTCGGCGGCCGACCTGACCTTCACGCAGACTGCCAGGGGTCTGCTGCTGAGCTTTCCGGCCGTCTACGAGACGGGTGAGATTCTGCTGGAAGGCGTGGGTGCCGTACGCGCCGGTGACATCATCTTCGCCTGAACCCGGCTGTCGTTCAGCAGGCTTGCCAAGATCTCTCTGCGCCCTGTCCACTGGTGTCCGGATGGAGAGAGACATGGCACAAAACATCTACGATACCCCTGAGTTCTTCGAGGGCTACAGCCGCCTGCCTCGCTCGGTTCACGGGCTCGAGGGCGCACCTGAATGGCCCGCCATCCAGGCCATGCTGCCGGAGCTTCAAGGGCGGCGCGTGGTTGACCTTGGATGTGGATTCGGCTGGTTCACCCGCTGGGCACGGATGCAGGGCGCGTCCCAGGTGCTCGGTCTGGATGTGTCGGAGAATATGCTGGCACGGGCCAGAGCAGATACCGCTGATCCAGCTGTGCAGTATGCCATGGCTGACCTCGAAACCCTGAACCTCTCGCCGGGCGAGTTTGATCTCGCCTACAGTTCCCTGGCCTTTCACTACATCGAGGATTTCGGCAGGCTGGTCCGCAGGGTGTTCCGGTCCCTCACCCCTGGGGCGCACCTCGTGTTCACCATCGAGCACCCCATCTACATGGCCTCCACACGGCCCGGCTGGCTGGCACGCGAGGACGGCCAGAAGACCTGGCCTGTCGACAGCTACGCGATCGAGGGCGCTCGCACCACCGACTGGCTGGCGAAGGGTGTGGTGAAGTACCACCGTACTCTCGGGACGACGCTGAACACCCTGATTACCTCCGGCTTCACGATCCGCGAAGTCCATGAATGGCATCCGACACAGCAGCAGATTGCCGAATATCCGGCTCTGGCCGCGGAGATGGAGCGGCCGATGATGGTTCTGATCTCTGCTCAACGTGGAACAGAGATCGGCACCGCAAGCTAGATCTGTCGGCTACCCGACCCGGTCGCCGGAGACCTTCAATCGATGTCCGTGTCTCGGATGTAGCGGTTAGGGCATCCGACAACTATACGAGCGCGCAGCTGGCATTTCCTCTGCCTCATAGCCGTGCTGCCTTTCAGCGGACCGTAAGCGGATAACGAATAAGATACCTTCCTGTAGCCGCACGAGAGGCGAAGGTTATCGGGCTGGATGGATTATGCTGGGTACAAGGCATGGGATGTAATCTGCCGTTCAGATACAGGGCTTCCATAAAGACCAGGCGGTGCCTGGTAACGCCGACACGGTGCTCAACATGTGCGGAGGGGCTGCAATCGCAAGTCCGGCAATCCAGCCGTCCCTCAGCGCCTCCATGTCAGCCAGGGCCGTGTTGACCATCGGCTCCACCGTCAGAGAGATGCAGGAGGGAAGCTGACCTTCACCCTCCAGGGTATGGTTTAGGACATTGGCCGCGCCGCTGTCAGTGGAGGCCGCAAGCCATCCGGTCTTCTTGTTTGCCTACAACTCTTGGTCGTGCTCAGACTGAGCGGGTGGGATGGGAGATCGTAGAAATGTCAGACCTAGAAGGGGTCATGATGTTCGGAATTTTGCTAATCGCGATCTTCGGATTTGAGCGGTTCGTCGCTTGGCCGCTGTTGAAGCAGGCGCGGCAGAAAATGCAGGATGGATCCGCCCTGCAAGATGACGCCAAAGCCGATACGAAATGGCAGGTTCTGACTGAAGCCAAGGGCGTTTTCAGAGCTGTCTGACCAGTTCTGAAATCGGTCGAGCTTCACGACGAGCGTCTACACAATCAAGAAAGATCCACCGTGACTCAATGGTTGGCGATGGAAGCGGCGCCGCGTGATCGGACGGCAATTCTGGCCTGTTTGCACTCCGAGGGGAATGCAACCTTTGCTATTGTTCTGTGGTCCTATGACCGCTGGTTGGCCTGCGCTGATGGCGTCCTGTCTGTTGATCCTGCCAGTCCGGCGGAGATGTTGGAGCTTCATCCTGATTATTGGATGCCGCTTCCTTCGCCGCCCCCAGCAGGCTCCAGAGGGACATCTGAGGCAGCTACTCCCTGAGCGCTCGCCTACAGATGTGACGAGATGCGGCAGCGCTTACGGTTTTAGATGGTCAGGCTGCTGTGGCGATGGTTTCCAGCTGCGGCTGCGCGGGAGGAGTGCGCCTGGAGCGTGGCAGTGCGCCAGTCAGTCGTGCGCCGGTCAATCGCGCGCGGGCCGCAGCGACGTCACTCGCGCTGGGCTCCTCGATCGCATAGCCACGGCCCCAGATCGTGCGCACGATCTTGGCCGATCCGGCGGCAGCCAGCTTGCGGCGCAATTTGCAGATGAACACGTCGAGGATGCGGTAGTCCGGCCCGTCTTCCTCGCCATAGGCGCGGGCCATGAAATGCTCCTTGGTGAGCATCACACCGGGACGCAGCATCAGCATCTCGAGCACAGCAAACTCGCTGGCTGTCACACCCACCGGCCGGTCATCCACAACAACGGTTCCGCGTGCCTGATGCAACACCACATTGCCGCATCGCAACTCAGGGCCGGAGTGGCCCAGACTGCGACGCAGCACGGCCTGCAGGCGCGCATTCAGCAGAGGCGGATGCGGTGGTCCCTGCAGGACCTGATCGGCACCGCACTCAAGCGCCGCTTGCTCTTCTGCGGCAGTGAGGCGGGCTGCCGAGATCATGAGCGGGCTTTGAACACCTCGGCGCCGGGTGTCCCGGATCAGAGGCAGACCTTGCCGATCCAGCTGGCCAATCTCAAGAAGAATAACGTCGTGATGGTCGCTGTGCTGCGCAGCAGAGGGTGTGTCCTCGAGAGCCTCTGCCAGGTCGCAGCTGTGACCAATCTGCTGAAGCGCCCTGCGATAGACGGAGGCACTGCCGAGGTGGCTGCCCAGAAGAATATGCATACCCGGTCCTTGCGATTTTCGCGGGCCATGGCGGCCGGAGGGTTGGCGATGCAGAGGATTTAACTCACGGTTCCGTGAGCATCAAGCATTTCTTAACATATCCGCGAGTTCGAGAGCGAAATTTCGCTCATCAGTGGAGTCTGGCAAGCTCCTACAGGATCGTCCAGCGACTGCCTTCAAGCTCAGGGTGAGCCGCGCTGGTGCGCTGTCGGACGGCATCCAGCTGCCCTTGTTCAAGATGAATTTCCATTCATATCGCTTCGAGCAATACAACCTTAAGATTCACAATAAGCCATAAGATTCAATCTTTAGTAACTTCTCCTTGAGGAAAGAGGTGAGCCGAGCTGCCACGGCAGAGGGAAAAATCCTGTAAAAACATGTTGATACCCAGCAACCTTATGGTTCATAGAATGGGTGCTCACGAAATTGTGAGCTTAGGCTTCTGATGGATCGCCCCCGATGCTCCAGTTCTCGCCTCAGCCTTTCTCCAAAATGGACACTGCCATCGCCCTGCTGCAGCGCCTCGGTGCTGAGGCCATCGATGACGGCGAGCCTTGCGCCCGGATCCTGTTCATGGCGGCAGATTACCTGCAGGACATGCTGGACTGCCCGGCGGAGATGGGGGGTTGCGATGCGGACGATGAGGCGGAGGACGGGGAAGCGTTGCAGGCGATGATGGCCGGCCTCGACAAGCTGCTGCCCGAGCCGGGCCTGGTTGTGCATCTCTGAGGCTTTTCCGCCCGCACCGGGCTGCTGCTTCGTCCCCCTCCCTTGCTGCGGCGAGTCCCCCCTCCGGCAGCCAGTGCACGAAACAGCCCGGCGTGCCGCAAACCATGTTTCTTCTTAGTTTTCTCCAATCAGGATCCCCCCATGCGCGTTCTGCTGGTTGAGAATGACGCCGTTGTGGCCCGTGGTATCAGCCTGATGCTGCGCTCCGCGGACATGATCACGGATGTCGCTGCCACGGGCGAGGAGACGCTCGAGCTCGCCTCGCTTTACGACTACGACATCGTGGTGCTCGATAGCATGCTGTCGGACATGGAAGGCTGTGACGTGATCCGGCGCCTGCGCAGCGCCCGCATCGAAACTCCGGTGCTGGTGCTCTGCGGCCTCAGCGGGGCGCAGCCGCGGGTGCGGGCTCTGAGCAGCGGCGCCGATGATGTCCTCAACAAGCCCTTCGATCCTCAGGAGCTGATGGCTCGCATCCAGGCGATCGTGCGCCGCTCCCGCGGCTTCAGCCAACCCACCCTGGTGGTGGGGCCGCTCAGTCTGAACATTGGCGCCCGTCAGGCTCGGGTGAACGGCCAGATGGTGCCACTGACCGGCAAGGAATACGCCATTCTCGAGCTGCTGACCCTGCGCAAAGGGATGGCGCTGAGCCGGGACGTGTTCCTCAATCACCTTTATGGCGGCATCGACGAGCCCGAGGGCAAGATCATCGACGTGTTTGTGTGTAAGCTGCGCAGGAAGCTGGCTGATGCCGGTGCAGACGGCCTGATCGGCACGCATTGGGGCAGCGGCTACGTGCTGCGGGAGGTGAGGGCACCGATGCTGCAGCCTTTCAGCACCAGCGCCCAGGCTCTGCCGGCGGTTCCCTCATTGGCAGCCTGACACCGCGTGGCGCAGCACCCCTGTTGGCTGCGCCAAATCCTTCCTCATTCCATCTCGGCCCAACCCGAGAAGCGATCACAAAGCTCAGCCGCGGCCCAGAAGCCATCAGAGCATTGTGCTGCCGCCGTCTTTCTCAGCCACAGACGGCCCAGGCAGCGGCTCAGGCGACCGGCTCCGCGCAGCTCTCAAGATGGCTCCGCAGTAAAGGCACCGCGGCCGAGATCTCCAGCACAACGTCCAGGCACCGAAACGCTGTTTCCGTTTGCCAGCTGATCATCACGCCCTCGGCGGCACGATGCACCACCAGGCTCGGCGCCGCATCGCCCCCGGCGCGCAACGTGAAGATCAGCATCAGCTCGCCATGGTAATCGCAGGCTTCGTCGACCATCCAGGCGGCAGACGAAGACGCCACGCCGGTCAGCAGCGCCTGCACCTCAGCCGAGGTGAGGCTGAACAAGGACAAGGTCGAAGCCGCGCTGGCAGCGAAGCGAAGGTCTTGCATGGTGCACATCTTGTGCCTCCCCCGATGCTGAGAACATTCTTAACGCTGTTCAGCCTGCCTACCGAAGGTTAACGAGGCGTGAAAGCGATCATCACAGCGCCGTGAGCGCCAGTGAGGACCGCAGCATCGCCCCGCCTGCCACGGCCAGGGCAGAGGCGGGCGCGAAACCAAGACGGGGTTCTTGTGCGATGCTGGCCGCGGAAAGTTGCGGTTCAGGCTTCTGGTGCCTCGGGCGCATTCCCGCAGCGAGGGGCAGGGCCGATGTCAGATCGCCGACGCAGAGACGAAGAACGCTTCTACTGCGAGACCACGACCAGATGTGGGCTACGAGCCGGATGAGGAAGCCCCGAAGGCGAGCCACCAGCAATGGCCCGTTGGTCCCTCAGCGCTGTCCACAAAGCAGCTTCCTGCTGCCGCATCAGCGAGTGCGCGTACGGGTCCGGTGCCTGCGGCGCGGTTGTGACGGGCCGCTTGAAAACCAAGATCTCACCGAACATGCGCTTTGGCCGCTGACTGATCTCCTGAAGGTGCCAGAAAAAACCTTCTGTCTTCCTAACAGGTAGTTCGAAGAGCTGCGGAACACACTTGGCAAACTGCTTCACAGTCATTGATCAGCGAAATCACAGGAACACTATGGATAGTGCTATGCTCGCTCCCTTGCCAGCTGGCTGTGTTCAGCGCCGGGAAGGCAGAAAAGGAGCTTGCGGTACCGCGCGCAACTTCTGCCGGGTTCGTGCCTCCTCCAACAGCTCGAACAAAGCAGGCTTTGAGATGCCCAGGCGCGATGCCGCGGTTCGTGCATCCAGACCTTGCTTGTGGACGAGGGTCCAGGCGGCGGCAGCGCTGGGCTGGCGAGGGTTGATGGAAGGGCGGTTCATCACGCAATACTCGTCCACTGTTGTTAGAGCAGGATCAGAGATGCCGAGTGAGCTGCATCACCTCTCGGCATGTGACTTCGACGGCAAATCGTCGCGTCACCGCAGGAAACGGTTGTAGGAGGAGCGACCTCAAGGACGGCATTGGCCATCTCCTCCCCATCATCATTCGTCACTTCATCGAGCGATACGCACATTCGCTGCACGACGCCTTTAACCGAGACGTCGATCCACTCGGCAGCGCTACGCAGCCAGGCGCGCCTTCCGGAAGGCGCGCCTGGCATTCGCCATCACACGGGATCGTCCTGATAATGTCGGCGCCGCGCGCGAACTCAGCCGACCACGGGACGGAGCGGCCTCAGGCGGGGAGACCGGCCTCGCCATGCACCGGAAGGCCTGGCATCGGCATGCGGTGGATCGCGCCCTGGCTGGGTTCGCGGAGGATGTAGCCGCGGCCCCAGACGGTTCCGATCAGTTCGCCGGCGCCGGCCTGGGCGAGCTTTTTGCGCAGCTTGCAGATGAACACGTCGATGATCTTGGCCTCGGGCTCGTCGATGCCGCCATAGAGGTGGTTGAGGAACACGTCCTTGCTGAGCACCACGCCCTTGCGCAGGGTGAGCAGCTCGAGGATGGCGTATTCCTTGCCGGTGAGTTGAACCTCACGGCCATCAACGAGGACCTCGCGGGAGCCGAGGTTGAGGGTCAGCGGGCCGACGGCGAGAGTGGGCTGGCTGAAGCCCTTGGCGCGGCGGATGATGGCCTGGACGCGGGCCACGAGT
>NZ_QXGS01000071.1 GCF_003604215.1 Teichococcus vastitatis | reverse complement strand
GCCACCACCATCTACAATCGCTACAATCGGTGGAGTGCCCAAGGTGTCTGGAACCGGCTGTTCGCGCGCCTGGCCGCGGCTGGAAACATCCCGGACGAGATCTCCATCGACAGTACCCATGTCAAAGCCCATCGCTCCGCGGCCGGGGCCAAAAAGGGGGCAACACGGCGCAGGCGATCGGCCGCTCACGTGGTGGGCGGACCAGCAAGATCCACGCTCTGGCCAACGCTCAAGGCCGACCGATCGCCTTTGTCCTGACGCCAGGCAATGTCGCCGACATCAGCGTCGCCAACACTCTGCTCGACGACATCGCACCACCGCGTCGCCTGCTCGCGGACAGGGCCTACGACGCCGACCATCTCCGTAAGCCGCTTGAAGCCCAGGGCACGGAAGTCGTTATTCCCTCGACCCGCGCGCGTCGCCATCCCTATCCACTAAACCGCCGCGCCTATCGTGGCCGCAACGTCATCGAGCGCATGTTCTGCCGCATGAAGGACTGGCGCCGCATCGCCACCCGCTATGACCGCCTCGCCAGGAACTTCCTCTCGGCCGTCGCACTCGTCGCAATCGCCTGTTTCTGGCTGCCGTGATTGAGTCGTCACCCTAGGCGATATCCCAATTTCATATGTTTCGCTTCGGAACCGTAATTGATGTACCATGCTGGCAGAGCAAAAGTTCTTCTGGAGAGAGTGATTGGACAAGTGGCGCAAGATGGAGAGTGCCCCGACTGATCGAACGGCTATTCTCACCTGCATGAGCTCCGGGGGAAATTCGACCTACGCCGTTGCTGTTTGGTCCTACGACCGCTGGTGTGTCAGCACAGGCGGCTTCTTGGCCGTTGACCCTGTTGATCCATCGCAGCTGCTAGAACTTCATCCAGAATGCTGGATGCCACTGCCGCTGCCGCCCAGCTGACGATCAGAAAGGCGGCTCTATGGCTTCAGATCCGGCAAGCACTCAAATGTGGTTGCTTCCCGCACGAAAGCTGCCTTCATTGCAACGCCGGTCTGACCCTCCGGCTTCCGGGCTGCTATCGGCTCCAGGAGGCCATGTTGTTCTCGGCAGACAACTGCATGGCCTTCTCACGTTCGCGGCTGCGCTTATTCAGCCCAGAAAAAAGCTCACCGGGTCAGACCGATGATGCTGAGTGTAGAGTAGGGGAGGCTTCCTGTCGGCTCAGCCATAGGGTGCTCGTAGGCGCAACTGGCGCGGGGGGACCAGAGCAACAACGCCATAGTGCTGGCTCGCAAGCGCTGATCAATAGCAGGCTTGGGCTGAGAGCACTCTGTCTACCTTAGACAGGCCCTTACTGAAGCCGATGCTAGCCTCGGAGCAGTGTTGCAGCAGATGAAAAACTCAGCGAGTGCCCACGTCCCGGCTGCCCTTTACGGGCCGCCACTGTCGGCATCAGCTGTGGGTCAGTCTTCAGAAGCACCCGCTGCATGCTTTCATTCTGAACCCTCTATCACTCACCTGCGCCTAGAGAAGTCGGAGGAGCGGGATGACGACAGTTCACCTGCGATGAGCCCTCTGATCCTGGTTGCCAGAACTTCGAGCGAGAAGGGCTTCGAAAGCACGGACATACCCGGGGTAAGATGCCTCTCATCCATCATCGCGCTCTCCGCGTATCCAGTGATGAACAACACCTTCAGGTCTGGTCTCAGGGCTCGTCCGGCATCCGCCAATTGCCTGCCGTTCATGCCTCCTGGCAGGCCAACATCGCTGACCAGTAGATCGATGCGGGCATGCGAGCGGAGGATATCCAGCCCGACACGCCCATTCTCCGCCTCGACAGCGTCGTAGCCGAGATCCTGGAGCACCTCGGAGACCAGCATCCGGACACTCGGCTCGTCATCCACGACCAGAACGGTCTCGCCCAGCTCGGCACGGGGAGACACCATAGTTGTGCTCAGTTTGGCTGCCGCCGGCTCCACCGCCGCGAGGTGCCGCGGGAGATAAAGACGCACCGTGGTACCGTGGCCGACTTCCGAATGGATCCTCACCTGCCCGCCAGATTGCCGCACGAAACCGTAGATCATTGACAGGCCCAGCCCGGTTCCCTGGCCAAGAGGCTTGGTCGTAAAGAACGGGTCGAAGGCGCGCTCGATGACGTCCGGGGGCATCCCAGATCCCGTATCCGTGACGCTCAACCCCACATACTGGCCGGGCGGCATGTCTCGGGCTCCCGCTGTCCGCCCGTCCAGCGAAAGGTTCTCCGCCCGGATCCGGATGCGGCCGCCATTCGGCATGGCATCGCGCGCGTTGATGGACAGGTTCAGCAGGGCGTTCTCAAGCTGGTTGGGATCCACCAGCGTGGACCAGAGATTGTGCGCGCTCGTTGTTTCAATCGCGACGGCTGGTCCAACCGTGCGGGTAATCAGCTCGGCCATCTCGGCCACGAGGTGGCTGACGTTAACAGGCTTGGGATCGAGCGTTTGCCTCCGGGAGAAGGCCAGGAGCCGGTGTGTCAGGGCCGCCGCCCGGCCGGCCGCCTGCTGCGCCGTGACGATGAAGCGGTCCAGCTCCGTGGTTCTACCCTGCTGCAGACGTATCTGGAGCAACTCCAGACTACCGGTGATGCCCGCCAGCAGGTTGTTGAAGTCGTGCGCGAGACCGCCCGTCAGCTGTCCAACCGCCTCCATTTTTTGGGCCTGACGGAGCTCCTCCTCGGCCTGCTCACGCTGCTTCACCTCCGCCAAGACAGTATCGTGGGCCTGCCTCAGTTCGGCGGTGCGCAGAACAACACGCTCCTCCAACGTTTCATTCAGTTGACGAAGCCGATCCTCGGCAGTTTTGCGGTCCGTAATGTCGGATGACACGCCGACGAGGCGGGGCTTGCCTCGCTGCCGGTCGCGCACGATGCGGGCGCGGATCTCCGCCCAGTGGACGCTGCCGTCCGGCCAGATCGTGCGGTACTCAATGGCGTAATCCACGCCCTTGGCAACGCTGGCCCGAACCGCCCCTTGCATTCTGTCGCGGTCGTCGGGATGGATGCAGGCCAGAAGATCCTGATAGGTGAAGGAGGCCGCCGGTCCACGGCCGAACACGGCCTTGCAGGTTGTCGACGAGGTCAGGACGCCGGTCTCAACGTCGAATTCCCAGGACCCGAGGCGCCCCGCCAGTAATGCGATCTGCAGGCGGTTCTCGCTTTCGCGCAATTCCTCGATCCGCGCGCGCGCCTCGAACTGGCGTTGCCGACCCTTCAGGGCGGAACGCGCGATGCTGACGAAGGTGGTTGGGTGAAACGGGCGCTCCAGGAACGTGACGTTGCCAAGCACTTGGGAGAGATGGGCTGCGGCCGGGTTCCGCTCTGGGCCGCCGCCCTGGGCCAGGACGATGAACGGCAGGTCGGACCACGCGGGCTGTGCCGTGATCCGCGCGGCAATGCCCTTGAGATCGGCCCCTCTGAGTGCTTCCTCCGTGACCACGGCGAAGTAGGTGTCCTCGCCCAGCGCCGCCTCAAAGCTTACCAGGCTGGGACAGACGCGGCACACGGCGACCCCCGCTTCGTGCAGCAGCGCCTCGGCGATCGCGGCATCCCGGCCGTGTGGCGTGTGGATCAGCGCGGAGGGAGGCTGCTGCGCAGGAACGAGCATCACTCCGAACCGGGTGCGCTCGACAGAGGTGCCGCATGGCCGGCAAGGGTCGGCACACCTCTCAGCACACCTTGAAACCCTCCCAGCGGCGCGCCCATGCTGAGGCCAGATCCGCCGATGCGGTACTCGCGGATTGTATCCTCGTGCGGCCCGGTACGCTTCTTGATCACGGAGACGGCACGCCGGACTTTACCGAAAGCTTCAAAATAGCGGAGCAGGATCACGGTGTCCGCCAGGTAGGTGAGGTCAACCGGGGACTTCATGTCGCCCACCAGCCCGTGCTGGGCCAGGGTCAGGAAGGTGGTGGCGCCCTGGCGGTTCAGGTACTGCAGCAACTCGTGGATGTGCAGGATCAGCGCGTTCTCGTCCGGCATGGCCGCCTGGTAGCCGTTCAGGCTGTCGATCACCACGGTCTTGGCCTGTGCAGAGTCGACCCTCTCCCGAACACGGTGGGCAAACTCGCCGGGGGACAGCTCGGCCGCGTCGACCTGCTCGATATGCAGCATGCCACGGTCGCGCATCTGCTCCAGATCGAAGCCCATGGCACGAGTACGGTTGAACAGCAGGCCCAGCTCCTCGTCAAAGACAAAGATCGCGGCTTTCTCACCTCGTTTCACCGCGGCGGCAACGAACTGCAGCGTGAAAATGCTCTTGCCCGTTCCTGCCGGACCCAGCAGCAGGGCACTGGACCCCTGTTCGACGCCACCGCCTAGCAGTGCGTCCAATTCGGCAACGCCGCTTGTCATGGGGTGACGGTCAAAACCGGTGCGATGCTCAGATGCGACTAGGCGTGGAAAAACCTGGATTCCGCCGCGCTTGATAGCGAAGTCGTGGAAGCCGCCACGGAATGCCTGGCCGCGGTACTTCGAGATTCGAAGCCGGCGCCGTTCGGCGCCGTATTCCGGCGCCATCTCTTCCAGCCGGATCACCCCGTGAACGACACTGTGCACCGTCTTGTCCAACGTGTCGGAGGTCAGATCATCAAGCAGCAGCACCGTGGCGCCGGAGCGGGCGAAGTAGTGCTTCAGGGCCAGGATCTGCCGCCGGTAACGCAGTGAACTCTGCGCCAGCAGGCGGATTTCCGACAGGCTGTCCAGGACGACCCGCGCCGGTCGGATGCGCTCGAAGGTTTCGAAGATCTGGCGCGTGGCCTCGCCCAACTCGAGATCCGAGGAATACAGCAGGCTTTGTTGCTGAGCGGCATCCAGCAGGCTTTCCGGCGGAACGAGTTCGAAGACCTCGATGTTGTCTGGCAGGCTCCAGCCATGCGACAGAGCTCCGTTGCGGAGCTCTCGTTCGGTTTCGGACAGCGTGATATGGAGACCTTGCTCCCCGTTCCGGGCGCCTTCCAGCAGGAAGCTGAGCGCGATCGTGGTCTTGCCGGTGCCCGGATTGCCTTCCAGCAGAAACAGGTGGCCCGGAGCCAGTCCTCCGATCAGGATGTCATCGAGACCGGCAACGCCGGTCCGCGCCTTGTCCGGAGCGTCTGGCTTATCGTTCATGGGGTGCTCCGATCTGTACTAGGACAGTGTTGGGAAGAAGATGCCGGGAGATACCGATCAACGAGCTCGCTAGTGCTTGCTGAGCCTGTGACAGATCGAAGCTCTGTTGTCGTTCCAGCCAGAAGGTGGCGGAAATCCCGCAGAACCGTTCCAGCCGCAACGCCATTTCTGGACTGATGGCGCTTTGCCCCGCCAGGATACGGTGCAGGTTCTGCCGCGTGGTCGCGAGGTCCAGGGCTGCTTGGCTCACTGTGAGCCCCAACGCAGGCAGGACGTGATCGCGCAATAAAAGGCCAGGATGCGGTGGAGCGGCCGAGCCAGGCGAGGGGGGCAGTTCGCGATGCATACCTCCCTGTGTAAACTATCGCTTGACAAATAACAACAGGAGCACGCCAGAGCGAGGGTCACCCGTGCTTGCCTCAAAATATGCAGCTTGCTCTGGAGCCGTTGTAAGCCTCCGGACACCTGGATCCAGCTGCACAAGCATAGGCTAAGCTGGTGGTCACTGGCTCTGCCAGCGACGGCGCCAAACCGGTGGTGCGTATGTACACCATGAGCAAGATCTGGCTGAAAGCTGCCTGGCTACTTCTGGAGCTTGGTGCCGCGGAAGCGAACGCGCGGTTCGCGTTCGCTTCCTGTCTGCAGGCGACTCCAAACCAGTCCTTCGCGCGTTCTGCTGGCACCTACGTGCCTTCCCTGGAAACGAGGACCACAGTCTGACATGCCCGAGCCAAGATTGACGGTGCCGCCCCCCAAGCCAGTCGGCCTCAGCACGTCGCTTCTGCGCAACATCCAGGCGCTGGAGGACCGGCGGCGCGAAGAAGCCGCTTCCGCGAGCCGCGAAGAGCGGGTCGCTGAGGCCATCACCCGCTTCACCGGAAGTATGACCTTTGTCTACATTCATCTTGCCTTCTACGGCGCCTGGATCCTGATCAATCTGGGCCTCATCCCGGGTGTGCCCAAATTCGACCCGTCTTTCGTAGTGCTAGCGATGGAAGCCTCAGTCGAGGCCATCTTCCTCTCTACCTTCGTGCTCATCAGCCAAAACCGCATGGCCGCGGCGGCCGACCAGCGTGCCGATCTCGATCTTCAGATCAGCCTCCTCACTGAGCACGAACTGACCAAGCTGTCGGAGCTCGTCGTCGCCATTGCCAAGCGCCTGGACATCCAGGTTGATGCGGACCCAGAGCTGCAGGAGGTACAGCGAGACATCGCGCCAGAAGCTGTGCTGGACCAGATCGAGATCCAGCAGCGGAAATGCTGAGGGGCAGGGGATGACCGCTGTTCACCCCATCCAGCGGTAGGCCGCTGGGCAGAGTCTTCCGCTATACCCGGCCGGTTGTGGGGGACAAGGCGGCAAGGCGCCTGCTCGTAGCCGTATGGAATGCCGGATGCATCAGACAGTGCCGGCATCCTCCATGTGGCCGGCAAACGGACGCCCAGTGCGACACAGCTATTACAGCTTGATGGCGTCGGCAAAAGGCAGTGTTGCAAGAAGCTGCCCCGCTTCATCGCAGATCTCGAATTGCTGGCTCGTGCTGAGCACCCCATCGCTGCCGATGAGATCAGGCAGCATCTCCCGAACCGCCCTCCTGGCCTCTTCCTAGCATTACAGTTGCTTTCTTCGTGATGTGAGCTTGCTGCGCGGCGGCTTGGTGTGCTCTTCGCCAGAGTGACCAGGCCATGATGCTGGCAGGTCGAATGCGCCGTTGCGCCAGGCGCACGGCTATGCGGCGGATCTCTTGGATCGACCAGCGGACGAGGTCTGGCGTGTGCGGCGAGCCGTCGATGTTTTTTGGGGTGTCGGTTCGCGTGATGGCGGATCACCGCCATCATGGCGAAAGCCAGCATCACCAGGGACACGTGGCGGTGCCAGCCGTGCCAGGACCGGTCGGACGCAATGCCTCCGACCATTGTGCGTCAGGCCGAGTTCGTTCCTGGCGGTCTCGAAGCTGTCCTCGATGGCCCAGCGGTGTCCTTCGACCGCGACAAGCGTCTCGATCGGTGTTCCGGCCGGGCACCAGGTGGTGAAGTAGGCCGTCTCGCCATCGGCGATATGGCGACGGATCAGCAGACCTCGCGTCCACAATCCTTTGGCTCCTGGGCGGAACTCATCGGCTTCGAGGTCCGCCAGTTCCAGGTACGCCCAGTCGTGCAGGCGCTCGCCCTTCGTGCCTCGACCCGCCGACAGGCGATGCCACGCTGCGGGATCGAGTGCCTGGGCGATGTCCTCGGCCGTCCCTGCGACCTCAGGCTTGCCGATCCGGGAGTTGAAGGATGCTGTCGCGTTGACACCGAGCACGTAGCCTTTGCCTGCGCGGCGCAGCGCCATCTCGATATCGCCAAAGCCATAAACGCTATCGGCCGCGACCCAGCCAAAGGGCACGCTGGCGCCGATGGCGCGCTCGATCATGCTGAGCGCCA
>NZ_QXGS01000070.1 GCF_003604215.1 Teichococcus vastitatis | reverse complement strand
GATGACGACGGTTTTGATCTGGGCTGGCTTGGACTCCTGGGCTTGGCCGGTTTGGCGGGGTTGGCAGGCCGCAAGAAGCACGACACCACCACGGTCGGCCGCCATTGAAGGCTTCGCCGTAGCGCGTCGTCCGCCCGGGTCCGCTCTCCGTAATGGCGGACCCGCGGCGGGCAGCTTTTTGCCCGTTCGGCCATCCCCGGGATGAGGTGGCAGTCCCCTGCCTCGGCACGTGGATAGCCTGAGGTTCAGGGACAGAGCGGCGAAGCGGCGACCCGCCCGGTAGCAGGGCGGTCACCATAAGGCCCGCAATCTGGCTGTGCACACCTCTTTGTACGGGAGCGGACATACGCGCGTGGCATCACCCTCTACGCGTCAGGGTATTGCCTGCCGAGAATGTCCCGGCGCAGGCAGCTGAGAGACGCTGCGCGCTCCCGCCGACACTCCGTCGCAGGAGCCTCTCATGGTCCCGACTGCTCATGCTCAAATTCTGCCCCGCAACCGTCTACTGGCCGCCCTGCCCGCCGAAGACCTCGCCAGGCTCTGGCCGCAGCTGAAGCGTGTTGAGCTTCCCATCCGTGCCGTTCTGTATGCGGCGGAACAGCCCATCACCGAGGTCTACTTTCCCGAGACCGGCCACGCGTCCATGCTGGCCTGCCTGAAGGATGGCGAAGCTGCCGAGGTGGGGCAGATCGGCCGGGAGGGTATGATCGGGCTGGCCGTGCTGTTCGGAGATGACCGCGATGATCTGGAGGCCATGGTGCAGAACCCCGGCACCGCGCTGCAGATGAGCGCGGCGGCACTGGGGGAGGCGCTGGAGAGCATCCCGTCCCTGCGTTCCGTCCTGCTGCGCTACGCCCTGGCGCATGTCCGGGAAGTGGCCCGCACCGGCATCTGCAACGGGCGCCACACCACCAGCGAGCGTCTAGCCCGGTGGCTGCTGATGACGCATGACCGCACCGAAGGCGGCCCTTTCCCGATGACCCAAGAGGTCCTCGCCATGATGCTCGGGGTGCGCCGCGCCGGCATCACCGTGGCGGCCGGGGCCTTACAGAGGGCCGGCCTCATCCACTACGCGCGCGGGCACATCACGGTGACCGACCAGCCGGGCCTCGAGGCTGTCGCCTGCGAGTGCTACGGCATCGCTCGCCGCGCTGCGGAGCGCTTTCAGGAGCGGGACACCGGCTCATCGCCTCTCGTCTGCAACTCGGCCTCCGCCTTTCAGCTGAAGACTGTGGCTGACTAAATCTTGGCGCCGCGCCCATGCATCGCACCTCCGCGCAATGCCGACAGGGAGGACGCCGGGCTCTTTGTAAGAAAGCCGGTCAGGAGTTGTAGTGCTTTGTGCGATTGTGAACTGATGGTGCTCCCGGAAGAGTGGTTCCTTGAAATCGACCAAGTCATCTTGAGGCTCCCAGGCCCGCTACTGCTTTGATATCTGCGATGGCGACCAGCTGCTTCTTCACGATGAAGAAGGAACAGATCTGTCCGGTGTGAAAGCCGCTCGTGATGACGTCCTTCGTCTTCTGCCCGAGTTGATCAAAGCCAGACTTCCAAAGGATGAGCACCGCCAGCCTGTGGTCACCGTGCGGGACGAGACTGCCGCTGCAATCCTCAAAGCCAGTCTGTCACTGGATGTGGCGTTTCTCTCCCGAGTGTTGAGGCCCCTGACGAGATGGGCCCGCGGGAGGCGAGGCCGAGCAGTGGAGGCGTTGCGAGCTACCGTTCCGCCGCCGAACGCCCGGGGGCTCTTGCCGCCGAGCAGTGGGCCGCCGCCTCGTCCATGGCGCAGTTCAGTGAGGCCGCGAGTTCGTGGGCCAGGACGCCCGGCGCCTGACCATCCGGTGTGATCGGGTTTCCCACCACCGCGACGCAGCGTGCAAAAGGCAGGGGAAGGATCATCTGATCCCAGGAGCCGAGCCGCCGGCTCGGCAGCGCGTAGGCGCCGCAGGGCACAATCGGCACACGCGCCGTCGCTGCCAGGCGCACGGTGCCTTCGGAGAACACCCGTCGTGGTCCGCGTGGCCGGTCGGGCACGATCACGGCGACCGAGCCCGCCCTGAGGCCTCGCAGCACCTTCCGCCCCGCCTCATGCCCGCCGCGCGACGAACTGCCCGCAACCGGCGTCAGGCCGTACCCCGCCAGAACAGAGGAGATCATCGTGCCGTCCCGGCTGCGTGACACCAGGGCGAGCCCCTCCTTGCGATCCGTCTCCGGCTGCAGCGTGGCCCAGAAGCGGACCCATGCAACCGGCATCATCGGCAGGCACTCGTGCCAGAACACCAGCATGAAACCGCCCGGCCGCTCGGCCAAGGCCCGCAGCGGCTCGGTGCCCGCTTTCAGGCGCGGGGCTGCGGGAGCAGGCATGTCAGGGGATGGCGTGGTCATAGAAGTGGAATGCCCTGAACAAGTGTCTCCTGGCCAGGGTATAGCTGTCCTGAGCCACGCTGGGCCGAGGGCGTTCCGTTCCGCATCTGTGGCATCGTCCTACCGCCTCCCGCCGCCTGCCGAACCTGAGGAGAACGCCGCTGTCCGTTGAGAAGCAGCTCCGGAACCACCAGGGTCAGGCCCGGTCCGAGCGCGCCATGGTCGATCTGGCGGCCCATGGTGGGCCCTTCGTCGAGGCTTTCGCGGCCACGCGCATGCCGATGGCGATCACCGATCCGGGCGTCGAGGGCAACCCGATCATCTACTGCAACGCCGCCTTCCTGCAGATGTGCGGCTACGAGCGGGACGAGGTGCTGGGGCAGGACTATTTCTTCCTGATGGGGCGGCACGCCGATCCCGGTGTTGTGGAGCGGATCGCGTCGGCGGTCGCAGCCCGGCGCGAGTTCGCCGAGGACATCCTGTTCCACACCAAGGAGGGCCGGGAGATCTGGGTCGCCGGCCTGGTCAGTCCGATGGTGGAGGAGGACCGGGTGGTCCGCCACTTCACCTCCTTCCTGGACATCACCGACCGCGTCCAGCGGGAGCAGGAGCTGCACCGCGCCAAGGAGACGCTGGACCGGCGCGTGGCCACGCGTACGAGGCGCCTGCAGACAGCCAAGGACAAGCTGGAGGAAGAGGTCGAGCGACGCCGGCGCACGGAGGCCCTGCTGCGGCAGAGCCTTGCCGAAGGGGAAGAGGCGCTGCGCTTCCGGGACTTCCTGGTGCAGGAGGTCAACCACCGCACCAAGAACGCGCTCCAGCTCGCGACCTCACTGTTGCAGATCCAGGCCAGGCAGTCGGAACCCGCGGTGCAGGAGGCGCTGGAGGTGGCCGCGGGGCGGCTCATGCGCATCGGCGAGGTGCACGCGATGCTGGCCTACCGGGGTGAGACGCCGAACGCGATCGAGGTCGGGCCTTACTTGCTGCGGCTGGCTCAAAGCATGGCGGAGGGTCTGGTGGCCTCGCCGGGTCAGATCCGGGTCGAGGTCGAGACCGACGAGGTGGCCGTGTGGCGCCCCGACCTCGTGATCCCGCTCGGGCTCATCGTGGGCGAGGCCCTGACCAACGCCTTCAAATACGCCTTTCCGGAAGGTCGAAGGGGCCGGGTGCGGGTGGATCTCAGCCTCGCCGGAGAGGGCCTGGTGAGTTTGCGGATCGAGGACGACGGGATCGGTCTGCCTCCGTCGCGGCGCAGGGGCGCGCTCGGGCTCCAGCTGATCGAGATGCTCGCCCAGCAGGTCCGGGGTAGCGTCGTCCTCGGGAACCGGGCTGATGGAGCGGGCACGGTGGTGAGCGTGACCTTCCCTGATCCCAACACCGCGCCGGTCCCCCTCCAGACACAGTGAACTGGCGGCAGATCCCGGAGGCTCGGGAGGTCACCGCGCAGCCCTCTACCGCGCTCACTCAGAGGGATAGCGGCCTGCCGTGCTTCGCTCGTCGGCGGCCACGCCGCGAGCTGCCGCTTGCCCTTCAGACCAATCAGCTGACAGTTGAAGCAGCCCCTCAGGCATCTTGATCTTCGAAGTTGACCATCACCAGGACTCCACCGCATACGATCATGGTGACCAAAGCGTCCTGGACCTGCGCTATGGGCCATGGAGGTTGGCAGGCCAATGACATGAGCGACCATATCGCCCAGCACTACGTGGCGGCACTCCTCAGGCTCACGAGCCTGAGCATGATGGCGAGATCCAGCTCCGCTGGTTCCTCGTGGCCCGGAGGACGCGCGTAGTCAGACCCGCCCCGGCTGTCCGCGGTTGATCGAGGCGGGCCCACTCGGTCCTGGCGCCACCCTCCTCACGGCTGAGGATTACCGCCTCATCCGAAAGCGAGAGCAGGACGGCATGCCCGTCTGGTGCCAGGATCTCGGCCTCACCACTCCCGTCGAGGAGGAAGGCATCTGCCAGTTCTCTGGGCAACTGCAGCGGATCCTCCGCTTCATAGGCGTCGGCCGCAAGTTTAGCATCTCTTGCGGAGGCGAACTCACCAATGGCCAGCGGTGCGACCGGGAGGCGGCCTGCCTCGTCGAAGGAGGCATATCGGAGCTCGGTCCGGCCACCCGGCCGATGCTCGAATACCGCCCACATGCCGTGCGGGGTCTCAAGCATCCAGGGGGCGCCCGTCCCCTTCCGTGTCCAGCCATCCGACATCGCCACCTCCGATAGCAGAACTCTCGGAAACGCCATGCGTCACTACGCGGTGTTACGTCGGTATCGATCTATCATCTCGGCAGCCTCCTGAATATCAGTGGCAGCGTGCTCCGGTCATGGTGTTGAGGCGAACTGAACTGAGCTGGACCAGCCATCTCCTGCCTGAGGATCATTCCGGCACCCCGTCCGAGCTGGCCTCCTGCAGAACCGCCGCTGCCGTGGCCGGATCCTGCACACCCGCAGCGGCAACCTTGAGACAACTGGTCACTGCGTCGTGCAGCGAGGCCGTGTAGTAGTCCGCCCCGACTGCTTTGGCCTGGGCGGCATCGGACAGCACCGCCTCGCCTTTCGGCCACAGGCCGACCAGCATGGGCACGCCGGGCATGCGCTGCTTCAGGCGGCGCAGGAGATAGCGCAGGTGAGCTGGGTTGCCGCTGATGTCGAGGTAGGAGATGCAGACCATCGCCACCCCGGAGGTGTCGAGGCGACCGACCTGCTCGCGCGAACTGGCTCCGTGCGGAATCATACGGGCTCCCAGCCCGTGTTTGGTCAGCAATTGCGCCAGCATGGCCGAAGCGGCCTCGTCCAGCGGTCCACGCCCCGCCAGGCAGAGCACCGGTGTATCGGAGGCCCAGGCCCCCTTGCGCCCGGTCTGCGGCGGCAGCGGCACATCAGGGGCAGGCACATGCGCGACGGCCTTCTCGGACATGCTGGCATCGAGGGGTGCAGCCTCGGATTTCCTGGACACCTTCTCCGGCGGATCGTGGTCGGCGACGTCGGACAGGTCGTTCACCAGCCCTGAAACAGCATTCTTGACGCGCTCCAGCTGCTCCGGCCGGAGAACGCCACGCTCCAGGTCCGTGGCTGCCAGGCGGAGGCCTTTCAGGGCAACCTCGTCGTAGTAGGCCGTGAGTGAGCGGTCCTGAAGCAGCGTCTCCGCCTGGGCCAGCGCCTCATCCGTGTCGCCCGCCAGGATGCGCTGGTAGAAGTTCTGCACCGGCGTCAGTGCCGGACGGTCGCCCAGCAGAACATCGAGGAATTCCAGCCGCTCCACATGCCGCCCCAGCACCACCAGACAGAGTGTGAGGGGAGTGGCGAGGATCAGCCCGATCGGGCCCCAGAGCCAGGTCCAGAAGATCGCGGCGACGATCACCGACACGGGCGAGAGGCCGGTGCTATGGCCATACACCATCGGCTCGATCACCTGACCGATGATAGGCTCGGTGATCAGGAACAGCGCCGCAGTCCAGATCACCATTGACCAACCCGGCTCCGTGCCTGCTGCCAGGAGCAGAGGAAAGGCGGCGGCGAGGATGGAACCAACATAGGGCACGAAGCGGAACAACCCCGCCAGGATGCCCCACACGATCGGGCCCGGCACTCCGATCAGGAACAGGCCGATCGCGACCAGCACGCCAAAGCAGCTGTTCACGAGGAGCTGGACCAGGAAGTACTTGCTCAGCCGTCGCCCCGCCTCGTCGAGTGCCTCGGTGGTGCGGTGCAGGTCGTGGGAGCCAAAGAGGCGGATCAGACGGTCGCGCAGGTCTTCCTGCTGGAGCAGCACGAAGATGCTGACGATGAGGACGATGAAGGTCGTCTCCAGCGGACCGAGCACAGGTGAGACGAAGGTGCGTGCGAGGTCGAGAGCCGAGGATTCGGCAGGACGGATCTCCACCGGAACAGGACGGGCTTCGCCATTGGTGATCGTGCCCGCACCGGGAAGGGTAGGTATATCGTCGGTGGCTGGCGGAGAGGCAGCAGGCGGCGCTTCGGAAGGAACGGCGGCCTCGTTGTTCAGCCTGCGGGAAAATTCATTGATCTGCCCGAAGACGGTGCCCTGGACGGTCGCCACCTTCTCCTGGATGACGCGCTGGTAGCGCGGGGCGTCGCGAGCCAGGCTGGCGATCTGCACACCGATCACGCTGCCGATCGCTGTTATGGCACTGAGCGCGAGCATCACCGCCAGCAGCACGGCAGCGACCTGCGGCAGCTTCAGACGTCGCAACAGTCCAACAACTGGGGCGAGCACAAACGAGAGGAGTATGGCGAGGGTGATGGGGATCAGCACCTCACGTGCAAAGTAGAGCGCGCAGACCGTGACGACACAGACCACGACGGTCAGGAGGTGCGCGGCGTCGGGGCTGGAGGGCGGCTGGACCTGGGATGGCGGGCGCGGTTCTGAACCAAAGGCTGTAGTCATGGGGCATGCTCCGTGCCGCAAGGATCAGCCGGAGAACGCACTGCCGGAGACTGCAGTTACAAAGGAGCCACGCACGGAAGCCGTCTCGGACGTCGGCCATAGCCGTATTGAGGCAACCGGTGATCGACTTCGACAGGATGCGGAGCATGATCAGATGGTCGGCGCCACGGCCCAAAAATCGGCTGGTAATTCAACTTTCGTGTAAACAGCGCGGCGATCAAGCACCACAGCCGTACGCGAGGCGCTGGTGATGACGCCCTGCCACACACCTAGCTTTCGCTGCTCAGCCACATCAGCCAGCGTTCCGCAGAAGGGAATGGGCGGGGTCATGCCATCGGGCTGGAGCCGCCCACACAGAAGCTCAACGCTGGAGGAATCGCCGATCCGGGCCCGCTCCACATAGTCGCCGATTTCGCTCCAACGAGACAGCAGCGCGACGGGTAGCGCCTGGACGATTTCTACTGCCTTCACAGGGTTCATGGCAAATGCTTCCTCGAGGCTGAATTGTATAACGGTCAGCAACGCCTCGATTGGTGTGTAGGAGTCGTGCTCGCGGCCAGGGAACCGCGCATCAAATGGCAAACGGTTGCCGCGATACGCTCGAGCTTTGAAGCTTTCGACCGCCAGCTTCGTCAGCTTCAGATATTTCGCGCGGCGGAGCATGGTAGAGTGCCCCAAAATTACAGATAGCCCTTTTCTACCCAGGAGAGGTTCAGATTGCATTCTGAACCTGCTGTTGTTTAGTATTGGTCTGCGCAGTCAGTTAGAGCCTGTTCTCTAATCGGGCTTTCCAGGTCAAGCGCCGGAACGGAGGCTGGAACCCGCCGGGGTCATGGTTCTCTCCGGGGT
>NZ_QXGS01000007.1 GCF_003604215.1 Teichococcus vastitatis | reverse complement strand
CGAGTTGATGACCCGCGGCGAGTCCATCCGCGGCGTCGTGCTGTACTGACCTCCACGGCGCCGGAAGGAGGGGGGAACCCTGCCGCCCGGCGCCGCGTTCTCCGGACCGATCCAAACCGCACGAGGTCCCGGAACCCATGATCCGCCACCTGACCCTGCTCGGCCTGCTGCTGGCCGGCGCCGCCCTGCCGAACCCCGCCGCGGCGCGCGAGCCGAACCGGGACGAGGCCGCCGCCATCGCCCAGGCGCTGGGCGCCGCCGGATATCGCGACTGGCGGAAGGTGGACAATGCCCGCATGGCCGATGGCAGCCGCCACGACTTGGTGCTGGAGCGCGAATCCCTGCGCATCCTGCACCGCGAACGCGAAGGCTGAGGGAGCACCGCCATGAGCATCGATGGCCTGGACGACGACACCATCCGCCGCCTGCTGCTGAACACCCGCCGCATCGCCGTGGTGGGCGCCTCGGGCAACCCAATGCGGCCCTCGAACGGCGTCACCGGCTTCCTGGTGGGGCGCGGCTTCGAGGTGACGCCGGTCAATCCCGGCCTGGCCGGGCAGACACTGCACGGTGCCACCGTGGCCGCCTCGCTGGAAGACGCCGCACCGCTGGAGCTGGTGGACATCTTCCGGCGCTCCGAGGAGGCCGGAAAGGTGGTGGACGAGGCGATCCGCCTGGGAGCCAGGGCGGTATGGATGCAGTTGGGGGTGGTGGACGAGGCGGCCGCGGCGCGGGCGCGGGCCGCCGGCCTGGTGGCGGTGATGGACCGCTGCCCGGCCATCGAGTGGCCACGGCTCGGGCTGTCCGCCGGTGCCTGAGGCTGAGCATCTCCAAAAGATGTACAGATTGTAATTTCTATCTTGAAAGCCACTGCTGTCCGGTCCAAGTCCGGTGACGCGTCCGGGGCCGCAGGGTTCCGGGCGAGGTGACGCCACCGTCTGGAAAGGCCCCTCAGGGGAACGGACATGACCGAAGAAGAACGCCGCATCATCTCCGCCTTCGTCGAGCGCATCGCCGGGGTTTCCGCCCTGGCGCCAGCAGCCTCGCCCTGGGGCGGCGGCAGCGTGCCGGCCACCCAGGCCCGCCCGCCCCTGCCGCCGGTGGATCCGGAGGCGGACCGGCTGATCGGCGACCTGTTCGCGCGCTACCCCGAGGCGCGCTACCGCCTCACCCAGACGGCCTTTGTGCAGGAGCACGCGCTGGTGCAGGCGCAGAACCGCATCCAGGACCTGGAATGGCAGCTGGAAAACGCCCAACGCCAGGCGCAGGCCCAGCCGCAGCAGCGCGGTGGCGGCCTGTTCGGCGGCATGTTCGGCGGTGGCCAGCAACAGCAACGCTCGATGCCGATGTCCCCGCGGCCGCAGCCGATGATGCCACCCCAGGGCATGAACCCCGCCATGATGCAGCAGGGCCGCGGCTCCGGCTTCCTCGGCTCGGCGCTCACCACCGCGGCCGGCGTCGCCGGCGGCATGGTGATGGGCAACATGCTGATGGGCATGTTCTCCGGCGGCGCCGCCGAGGCGGCGACCAGCGCGGTGGACCAGGCCGGCGCCTTCGGCGAGGAAGCGGTCGGCGCGGCCAGCCCCTGGACCGATCCGGGCGCTGCCGACCCGGGCGCCAGCGATGCCTATGCTGACCACACCGGCTACGCCGATGATGGCGGCTTCGCCGATGACAGCGGCTTCAGCGACGACGAGGACATCTGATCCGAGGCCGGCCCGGCGCCCTGCGCCGGGCCGGATCGCATGGCATCTTCTGGCATGGCAGCCCGGCGCCCGCGTGGTTTGACAGGGCTGCCGCCGGCGCGCAGCCTCGGGCTCCTTCGCTTGCGCAAGAAGTGACCCGAGGAACGCCATGTCCCAAGACGGCGAAACCGCCGCTGCCCTGCCCCGCCCGAATCGTGACTGGCGCATCATCGGGCTGATCGGCACCGGGCATTTCCTGTCGCATTTCTACATGCTCTGCTTGGCGCCGCTGTTTCCCGTCTGGCGCGAGGAATTCGGCGTCTCCTATGCCGCGCTCGGTCTGTCCGTGGCGCTGATGAGCGCGGTCACGGCGCTGCTGCAGACGCCGGTCGGCTTCCTGGTGGACCGGCACGGGGCCCGCCCCTATCTGATCGGCGGCACGCTGATCATGGCGCTGTCGATCTCCGCCATGGCCTTCGCGCCCAGCTACTGGGTGATCCTGGTTCTGGCCCTGCTGTCCGGCATCGGCAACAGCGTGATCCACCCGGCCGACTACGCCATCCTGGCCGGCAGCATCGACAAGGCGCGCATGGGCCGCGCCTTCGCTTGGCACACCGTCACCGGCAATCTGGGCTTCGCCCTGGCGCCGCCGGTGATCGCGCTGCTGTCGGTGGCCATCGGCTGGCGCGAGGCGCTGCTGCTGGTGGGCCTGCTGGGCATTCCGGTGATCGGCGCCATCCTGCTGCAAAGCCGCATCTTGGTGGACCAGCCCAAGGCGCGGGACAAGACGGGCGGCGGCGCCTCGGTGCTGTTCAGCCGCACCATGCTGCTGTTCTTCGCCTTCTTCCTGCTGTCCTCCATCGCCGGCTCGGGCATGCAGGCCTTCCTGATCACGGTGCTGGACCAGCTCTGGGGCATTCCCGTGGCCCTCGGCGCGATGGCGCTGACCGGCTATCTGGTGGGCTCCACCCTGGGCGTGCTGGTGGGCGGCTGGTTCGCCGACCGCTACAGCCAGCACGCCCTGTTCGTGGTGTCGCTGACCCTGGCCGCCATGGCCCTGATCCTGGCGCTAGGCGTGCTGCCGGTGTCCGGTCCGATGGCCATCGCCGTGGCGCTGGCGGCGGGGCTGGCCCTCGGCGCCAGCCGCACGCCGCGCGACGTGATGGTGAAGGATGCGGCGCCGCCGGGACAGATCGGCAAGGTGTTCGGTTTCATCTCCGCCGGGCTGCCGCTGGGCGGCACGCTGACCCCCCTCTTCGGCCTGCTGATGGATGCCGGGCTGGCGCATTGGGTGCTGCCGCTGGTGGCCGGGATCCTGGCGCTGTCGCTGTTGTGCATGGGCACGGCGCGCGGCAGCGCCCGGGCCGCGCGGCCGCTGCCCGCGGAGTAGGATGCCGCTCGCCCTGCTGCTGGAGGCGCTGAACTGGATCGGCGCGGCCGCCTTCGCCGCTGCCGGCGCGCTGACCGCGTCCCGCAAGCAGATGGACCCGGTGGGCTTCGTGCTGATCGCGGCGCTGACCGCCTTTGGCGGCGGTTCGCTGCGCGACGTGCTGCTGGGCCGACCGGTGATCTGGCTGAGCACCCCGGGTCCGGCGTTGATGGTGGCGCTGGTCGCCCTCGGCGTGTTCTTCGCCGCGCCGCATCTGGAGCGCCGCTTCATTCCGCTGCTGTGGGCCGATGCCGTCGGCATGGCGCTGTTCGCCGTGCTCGGCGCCGAGGCGGCGATCGAGGAAGGCGCCAGCCTCTGGGCCGCCATCCTGCTCGGCACGGTCACCGCTACCTTCGGCGGCGCGTTGCGGGACGTGGTCTGCGGCGAGGTGCCGCTGATCCTGCGGCGGGAGATCTACGCCACCGCCGCCGCGCTGGGCGCCGCGCTGTTCGTGACGCTGCAGGGGCTGGGCGCGCCGCGGGATGCCGCCGTGGTGTGCGGCATGGCCGCCGCCTTCGCCCTGCGCGCGGCTGCACTGCGGCACGGCTGGTCGCTGCCTGCCTACCGGCCTCGCCCCGGGCGCGATTATCCCTGAAATCTGCTGCGCCGCGCAATCGGCGCTTGGCAAGCGGCCACGCCTGCGGCACCTCCTGCCGCAACATGACCCCTGTTGATTCCTTTCTGGCCGCGCAGGGCTATGCGGCCGCCACCCGCAGCCCGCTGCCGCAGGATGCCGGCCACCGCCGCTACACCCGCCTCGGTGGCGGCCCGCGCCCGGCCCTGCTGATGGATTGCACCGACGCACCCAGGGTGGGCGTGACGCCGGAGGAGGACCTCCTCCCCTTCCTGCGCCTGGCCCGGCACATCGCCGGGATCGGCCTCTCGGCCCCCGCCGTGCTGGCCGAGGACCTGCCGCACGGCCTGCTGCTGGTGGAGGATCTCGGCCCCGACACCCATGCACGGCTGCTGGATGCCGGCGCCGATCCCCGCCCGCTCTATGAGGCCGCTGCCGAAACGCTGGCCGCCCTGCACGCCGCGCCGCCGCCGGCCGGCCTGCCGCGCTGGGAAGCGGAGCGCATGGCCGAGACGGCGGGGCTGACCTTTCTCGACTGGTGGTGGCCCGCCACCTTCGGTACCAGGCCGGATGGCGCCATCCGCGCCAAATTCGCCGAAGCGATGCGCGCCATGCTGGCCCCCTTCGCCGACGCGGGTTGCCTGGTGCACCGCGACTACTTTCCGGCCAACCTGATCGACCTGCCGGACCGGCCGGGACCGCGCCGCACCGGCATCCTCGACTTCCAGGACGCCGCCGAGGGCCACCCCGCCTACGACCTGGTCAGCCTGGTGGAGGATGCCCGCCGCGACGTGGCGCCGGAGGTGCGGGACGCCGCCATCGCCCGCTACCTCGCCGCGCGGCCGGACCTCGAGGCGCCCGCATTCCGTGCCGCCTTCGCCGCCATGGCGGCGCAACGCCACCTGCGGGTCGCCTCGCTCTGGGTGCGGCTCGACCGGCGCGACGGCAAGCCGGGCTATCTGAAGCACGGGCCGCGCTGCTGGGCGCTGCTGGAACGCGCCTTGCAACACCCCTCGACGCGGCCGCTGGTGGAGTTCCTTCATCGCCATGTGCCGCGCGGGCTGCGCCGCAACCCGGACCCTGCCGCCGCGAAGGATCTGCCCGCGTGATCACCCTCCACTCTGCCATGGTGCTGGCCGCCGGCCTCGGCACCCGCATGCGGCCCTTGACCGAGGCGACGCCGAAGCCGCTGCTGAAGCTGGCCGGGCGCTCGCTGCTGGATCACGCCCTGGACCGCATCGCCGATGCCGACATCCGCGACACCGTGGTCAACGCCCACTGGTTTCCCGAGCAGGTGGAGGCCGCCTGCGCCCTCCGCCGCGACCCTCCCAAGGTGCTGCGGGAGGACACGGTGCTGGAAACCGGCGGTGGCGTGCGCAACGCCCTGCCCGATCTCGGCCCCGATCCCTTCCTGGTGGTGAATGGCGACGCCTTCTGGCTCGACGGCCCACGCCCGGCGCTGGAGAAGCTGGCCGAGCGCTTCGATCCCGACAGCATGGACGCGCTGCTGCTGGTGATGCGCGCCGCCTCGGTCGAGGGCGAGGTCGGGCGCGGCGATTTCCGCATGGACCCGATGGGCCGCCTGCTGCGCCCGCGAGAGCGGGAGATCGTGCCCTACATGTTTGCCGGGGTGCAGATCGTGCATCCGCGCCTGTTCGAGGATGCCCCGGACGGCGCCTTCAGCACCAACATCCTGTGGGACCGCGCCATCGAGACGGGGCGGCTCTACGGCCTGGTGCATGACGGCGCCTGGTTCCACCTCTCCACCCCCGCCGATCTGCGCAAGGCGGAAGGGTTGCTGGCCAGCAACCTGGTGAAGCCGCAGTTCTGAACCACCGGCCCGAAGGAGGCGCCAGGCGGCTGGGCGGCGCGATCAACTTCGGCAATCCCGCGCTGGCACAGCCCGGTCCGGTCGCCGAGCCCGGCCGCCGCCATGGTGGCCCCGCGCCGCAAGGCGCCGCAGGGTCCCCGGCGGGTAGCCCGGCCGTTCTCAGGCCGTCGTGGCCGGCGCCTGCACCACACTGGTCCAGCCATGCGGGTCGGCCGCTTCGCCATACTGGATGCCCATGATGCTGTCGTAGAGCTTCTGGGTCAGCATGCCGGTGTGGCCGTTGCCGATGGAGATCTTCTCGCCCTTGTAGCCCAGCTCGCCCACCGGGGAGACCACGGCGGCGGTGCCGGTGCCCCACATCTCCCGCAGCGTGCCGTCGCGCCCGGCCTGCATCACCTCGTCGATCGAGATGCGGCGCTCGGACACGTTATGCCCCCAGTCGCGCAGCAGCTGCAGGATCGAGTTGCGGGTGACGCCGTCCAGGATCGTGCCGGCCAGCGGGGGCGTGATGACCTCCTCGCCGATCTGCATCATGATGTTCATGGTGCCGACCTCGTCGATGTATCTGCGCTCCACGCCGTCTAGCCACAGCACCTGGGTGTAGCCGGCGCGCTCCGCTTCCTGCTGGGCGGACAGGGAAGCGGCGTAGTTAGCGGCCGTCTTGGCCTCGCCCAGCCCGCCCTGCACCGCCCGCACATGGGTGTCGGTGGCCAGGATGCGGACCGGCTTCACGCCTTCCTTGTAATAGGCGCTAACCGGCGAGCAGATCACGAAATAGGTGTAGCGGTGGGCCGGATGCACGCCCAGCATCACGTCCCGCGCGATCACGGTAGGGCGGATGTAGAGCGATGTGCCACGGGTGCGCGGCACCCACTCATGGTCGGCGGCCACGATCGCCTCGAAGGAGCGGCGGATCAGATCCGCGTCCATCTCGGGGATGCACAGGGCACGGCAGGATTTATTCAGCCGCTCCGCGTGGCGCTGCGCGCGGAACAAGCGGATCTGGCCGTCGCGGCCGCGGAACGCCTTCAGCCCGTCGAACACCGCCTGGCCATAATGCAGCACCGATGTCGCCGGATCCATCACCAGCGGCTCGTAAGGCACCACGCGCGGGGCGTGCCAGCCCTTTCCGTCCTCGTAATCCATCAGGAACATGTGGTCGGTGAACACCTTGCCGAAGGACAGGGTGGCGTCATCCGGGCGGGAAGCCGGGCGCTGGGTGCGTGTCACAGGGATCGGCGTGTCGTTCTGGGAAGTCATGGCGTTTCTTCTCGCAGGATTGTTGCGTCTCTGAGGCCAGTATCGCAACACCTGCACAGGTTAGCCTCCGGAACCTTCACATTCCACCCATGCGCCCAGGTTCTGATAGGTCAGGCAGGCTGACGGTTCTGCCGATCGGTTGGCATGGTGGAAGATCTTGTTCCGCTGTGAATTCCCCGCATGATGACGAATCCGTGTCAGCCTGCCGCCCGCAGCGGCTTGACCTCGCGCCGCCGCAGGCAGAGGAACGGCGATCCAGTGGTCCCTGCCGTCATGGGGCCCTCACAGGACCGGGAGACCAGATCCTTGCACCACGGCGCCACCCCATCCGGCGGAGCGGACGAGCCCCGGCAGACCTTCGGTACCGCCGACATGGCGCCGATGGAGCGTGCCAGCGCCGTCACCCGCTTCTTCATGTCGGTCGTTGCCTGGGCCGAGCGGCTGAATCTGAAATATTCCAAGGTCGGCAATCCGCCGGTCTACAGCAACGGCACCTTCCCCTGGGCCGCCGAGGTCGAGCGCGAATGGCCCCTGATCCGCCGGGAGCTGGAGCAGGTGCTGGTGCGGCAGAGCGAATTGCCGAGCTTCCACGACATCTCCACCGACGTGCAGACCATCAGCAAGGACAGCGCTTGGAAGACCTTCTTCCTGGCCGGCTACGGCCTGTCCTCGGCCGAGAACATCAAGCGCTGCCCCGAGACCTGGCGGATCGTGCAGAAGATCCCGGGATTGAAGACGGCCATGTTCTCGATCTTCGAGCCGGGCAAGCACCTGCCGGCGCATCGCGGCCCCTATAACGGCGTGCTGCGGCTGCATCTTGGCCTGATCGTGCCGGAGCAGAGCGACCGCCTGGCGATCCGCGTCGATAAGCAGGTCTGCCATTGGCACGAGGGACAGGCGCTGATCTTCGACGACGCCTACGAGCACGAGGCCTGGAACCACACCGACAGGACCCGGGTGGTGCTGTTCGTGGATTTCGTGAAGCCGCTGCGCTTCCCGGCCCGGCTGGTGAACTGGATGCTGCTCAACCTGGCGGTGTTCACCCCCTTCATCCGCGAAGGGCTGGACAATCACAAGGAATGGGAAAAGAAGTTCTATGCGGAAGCGGAGCAGCTGCGGAACCGTCCCAACTGAGCCTTCCGTGTCCAGAGAAGGAATCGCTGATGTCCCGCTTCACGGTTGACCACATCCATCTCCGCTCGCCCGATCCCGATGCCGCGGCGCGCTTCTACGTGGAGATGCTGGAGGCCACCGTGGCGGACCGGCTGGAAGGCCCCGATTCGCTGCGCGTGGTGGTCGACCTCGCCGGGCTCAAGCTGTTCATCGAGCGCGTGCCGCCCGGCACCGCCACCGTGCCGCCGCCGCCCTTCATGGGGCTGGAGCATCTGGGCTTGTCGGTGAAGAACATCGACGCCGTGGCCGCCGAGCTGAAAGGCAGGGGCGTCGAGTTCACGCTGGAGCCGACCTCGCCCAAGCCCGGCATCCGCATCGCCTTCTTCAAGGCGCCGGACGGCGTGCGGATCGAGATCCTGGAGCGCAGCTGATCCCCGCTTCCGCGGCGTGACTTGTGCGGCGCGGCATCGGACACTGCGCCGATGCCACCCCTTCCGCTGAAGCGCCCGCCCCTCTGGCTGCTGGTGCTGGTCACCACCTCCGGCACGCTGGGCATCCACATCCTCGTCCCCGCCCTGCCGCAGGCCGCGGCCGAGCTGGGTGTCGGCAACGGCACGGCGCAGCTCGCTATCAGCCTCTACATCCTGGGGCTGGCGCTGGGACAGCTAGTCTACGGCCCACTATCGGACAAATTCGGGCGGCGGCCGGTGCTGCTGGCCGGCCTCGGCCTCTACACCGTCGCGGGCCTCGTCGCCGCGCTGGCACCGGATGCCACCTCGTTGATCGCGGCGCGGCTGCTGCAGGCGCTGGGCGGCTGCGCCGGGCTGGCGCTGGGCCGTGCCATCGTGCGCGACACGGCGGAAACATGGGAAGCCGCCTCCCGACTGGCGACGCTGAGCATGGTGGTGTCGGTAGGGCCGGGCATCGCTCCGCTGATCGGCACGCTGTTGTCCGAGTCGGTGGGATGGCGCTCGATCTTCGTGCTGCTGGCGGCGCTGGGCGCGGCCACCATGGCGCTGGTGGTGTGGCGCCTGCCGGAAACCCGCTCCGGGCGGCGGGGCCGCAGCGCCGCCGCCCTGCTCGCCGACTACACGGCGCTGCTGCGCTCGCCACGCTTCCTGGGCTTCGCCATCGGCGGCGGCTGCGCCACCACCTCCTGGTACGCCTTTCTGGCGGCGCTGCCCTTCATCCTGGTCCAGCAGCTCGGCCGCCCGGTGCGGGAGGTCAGCTTCTGCTACATCCTGCTGGTGGCCGGCACCGCCTTCGGCAACCTCCTGGCCAATCGCCTGGTGGCGCGCTTCGGCTTCCGACCGCTGATCCTGGCCGCCAGCCTCACCGGGGTGGCCGGCGCCGCCTTCTACCTCGTGGTGGTGCTGGGCGGCTGGATGAGCATCGTGTCAGTGCTGCTCGGTCCGCTGCTGTTCACCCTCGGCATCGGCCTGGTCAGCCCCCTGGCGCTGACCCAGGCGGTGAGCGTCAACCCGCAGGTGATCGGCTCGGCCTCGGGCCTGTATGGCTGCACCCAGATGGCGGTGGGGGCGCTCTGCGCGTCCCTGGCGGGGCTGGGGCGCGATCCCGCCCTGGCCTCGGCGGTGGTGCTGATGGGCGCGGCGCTGCTCGGACTCGGCGCCTTCGCGGTGGCGCTGCGCCGGCCGCGCTGAACCGCGGCCGGCAGCGATCAGCCCATCTCCCTGAGGCGGTGGATGGCGGGCGGCGTGGCCAGCAGCTCGTCGAACCGCGCGATCAGCTGCTTCATGTGTGGCTGCCCGAAATGCGCATCCAGCGCGGCATCGTCGCGCCATTGCTCGCGCAGGATCAGGTGGTCGGGCTGGGTGGAGTCGGCCAGCAGCGTGTATTCGTGGCAGCCATCCTCGGCCCGCGTCGGCGCCAGCACGTCGCGCAGCGCCTGACGCAGCGCATCCTCCTGGCCGGAGCGGGCGGTGAATTCGGCGATCACATGCAGCATCGGGCAGCCTCCCTGCGGGCCGGCCTTGTTGGTGGCTTCGCGGCGCGCCGGCCCGGGCCTAGTCTGCGCGGCATTGTTCGATGGCGGCAAGGAGCCAGCGATGACCACGGAGAAACGGGCGATGCGGATCGCGGTGCTGAAATTCTCGCATGAGACCGTGACCTTTCTGCCCTTTGACACCACCGCCGAGGATTTCATCTTCCCCGGGTCCCCGGCTTCCGGCGAGGCGCTGCTCGGCTCCGAGCCACAGGGCTACATCGGCGGTTTCGTCCAGGTGGCACGCGAATATGACGGCGTGGAGCTGGTCGGCATCGAGAGCCCGCTGGATTCCAAGCGCGGCTCCGGCTCCGGCTGGATCACCAAGGAAGCCTTCGAGCGCTTCGTCGGCCGCATGGTGGAGGAGTTGCGCTCGCAGGGGCCGTTCGACGGCGTCTACCTGTCGCTGCACGGCGCCATGGGCGTGCGCGGCGTGCCCCGCCCCGAGGCCGAGATCGCCCGCCGCGTGCGCGAGGTCGTGGGCCCGCAGACGCTGATCACCGCCACCTTCGACCCGCACGGCAATGAGGACGAGGAATTCCTCCGCCACGCCGACATGGCATTCACGGTGAAATATTACCCGCATTACGACGCGCACCTGCAGGGGCAGCGCGCCGCGCGCATGCTGGTGCGCGCCATCCGCGGCGACTTCAAGCCGAGCCACGCGACGGTGAAGGTGCCCATCATCTCGCCCACCGTGCTGCAATGGACCGGCGGCAGCTCGCCCTGGGCCGCGCTGGTGCAGCGCGCCCTGGTGTGGGAAGCGCGCGAGCCGGACGTGTACGTCAACGTGTTCTTCGGCTTCCCCTGGTCCGACGTGCCGGATGCCGGGATGTGCTTCCAGGTGATCACCGACAACCGGCCGGAGCTGGCGCAACAGGTCGCCGACGACATGGCGCGCTTTGCCTGGCGCCAGCGCGAGGCGCTGCTGAACGCCGCCAAGATCTGGCGCATCGGGGAAGGCGTGGCGCGCGCCGCCGCAGCCGTGGCCGAGGGCAAGACCCCCGTGGTGCTGTGCGACCACAGCGACCGCTCGGGCTACGCCACCTGGCTGCTGCGGGCCATCCTTGACCAGGGTCTGAGCAACGCGCTGGTGGCGACGCTGGCGGACGCCGCCGCGGTGGAAGCGCTGCTGGCCGGCGGCATCAAGGCGGGCGACGAGTTCGACATGGCGCTGGGCGGCCGGGCCGATGAATCCTCGGGCGAGCCGGTGCGCATCCAGGGGCGTGTGCGGCAGGTGGTCGAGGGGCCGCGCCGCTCCTCCACCCAGACCTGCATCAGCATCGAGTTCGGCGAAGGCAATCTGCTGGTCCTGACCCCGTTCCTGACGCAGATCATCGAGCTGCACACCCTGCACGGGATGGGCATCGACCCGGCCGTCTTCGACGTCATCGCGATCAAGTCGCGCGTGCATTTCCGCCGCGGCTTCGACGACAACGGCTTCGCCCGGGAAATCCTGCTGGTGGAGCCGGACCAGCCCTTCCTCGGCACCGTGAGGCTGGACGGGCTGCGCTACGAGAACCTCACGCTGGGGAACTACTACCCCTATGGCAGCCCCCCTTTCGGCTGACGTGGGTCCCGGGCGGAGCGCTCAGCTCCGCTCCACGGCCTGGGCCGCCGCGTCCAGCGCCGCCGCGATGCCCTCGGCGGTGGCCTGGTCGAGCGGTCCCTGCCGCAGCCGCAGGCGCAGCGCCACCTTGAGGTTCTCCATCGCCCGAACCACCGGCGCCGGCACGCCGCCGCGGCCGCCTTCCCCGCCGGAGCCGATGCGGGCGAACAGCGTGTCCACCGCGGCGCGGTTGCCGGCCAGGAAGGTCTCCCCTTCGGCCGTCAGCCGGTAGCGCTTGCGCCCGGCCGCCTCGGCCTCGACCACCGCGTAGTCCATGTCCTCCAGCCAGGAAAGCATGGGGTAGATGACGCCGGGACTCGGGCTGTAGCTGCCCCCCATGCGCTCCTCGATCGCCTTGATCAGCTCGTAGCCGTGGCGCGGCGCGTCCGCGAGCATGGCCAGCACTAGCAGGCGCAGCTCCCCGTGGTCGAACAGCCGCCCGCCGCGATGGCCGCCGCCACGGCCGCCTCCTTGATGGCGCTCCTGCGGATGATGATGCCGGCGATGCCCGCCGCCCTGCCGCCAGAACAGATCCCCAGGGGTGTTGAAAGCATGGCCGTGATGGCCGCTCCGATGATGTCTCATGCAGCCGATATGGATCGAGATATATCGCCGTTCAAGATATATCTTGATGGGTTTTCTCCAGGAGTCACAACCCGCCCGTCGCGGCAGCGCGCTCCGGATGAAGCTCACAGCCGCCGAAACCGCCGCCGCCATTGTCGCGCGTGCTTTCCCCCGACCCTGCACGCGTGCTAACCCGCTGATCCCAAAGGATCACCAAGCTCCCTTGCCCAGCTTCCGCTTTCTGCACGCCGCCGACTTGCACCTGGACAGTCCGTTGCGCGGCCTCGATGCCGATCTGTCCGCTCCCGCCGCCCGCATCCGTGGCGCCAGCCGGGAAGCATTGTCGGCCCTGGTGGACCTCGCCATCGAGGAGAAGGTGGATTTCGTGGTGATCGCCGGCGACCTGTATGATGGCGACTGGTCGGATTTCCGCACCGGCCAGGCGCTGGTCGCCGCCCTGGCGAAGCTGACGCGGGCCGGCATCCGCGTGGTCGCCATCCGCGGCAACCACGACGCCGAAAGCCAGATCACCCGCGACCTGCGGCTGCCGGAAGGCGCCACCCTGCTCTCCACCCGCCGTCCGGAATCGCTGGTGCTGGAGCAGCACGGCGTGGTGCTGCACGGGCAAAGCTTCGCCAGCCGCGACATCACCGACAACATCGCCATGAGCTACCCGGCGCCGCGTGCCGGCCTGTTCAACCTGGCGCTGCTGCACACCGCCGCCACCGGCCGCCCGGGCCACGCCTCCTACGCGCCCTGCACCGTGGAGCAGCTGGCGCGGCACGGCTACGACTATTGGGCGCTCGGCCATATCCACACGCGGGAAGAGGTGCTGCGCGATCCCTGGATCGTGTTTCCCGGCAACCTCCAGGGCCGCCACATCAACGAGGCCGGCGCCAAGGGCGCCAGCCTGGTCACGGTGCGCGACAACCATGTCGTCGCCGTGGAGCACCGGACGCTGGATGTGGTGCGCTGGCAGCGCGTGCTGGTGGATTGCGCCGGCGCGGCGGATGACGGCGCCGTGCTGGACCGCGTGCTGCGCGCGGTGGGCGAGGCGGTGGATGCCGCCGGAGGCCGCCTGCTGGCGCTGCGGCTGGAATTGTTCGGCGCCACCGCCGCGCATGCCACCCTGTCGCGCGACCGCGCCGGCACCCTGGGGCGGCTGCGCGCCGCCGCGCTGGAAGCGGCGTCGGAGGAGGATTTCTGGATCGAGGCGGTGCGCCTCGACACCCGCCCGGCGGCCATGCCGGTGGCGCGCTCGGATGCCGCCGGGCGGCTGCTGGCGGCGATCGCCGCGCCGCCGCCCGAGGCGCTGGAGGAGCTGGCCGACTATGCCGCGCAGCTGCTGTCCCGCGCGCCGGGGCTGCGCGATGCGCTGGGTCCCGATCATCCGGCGGTGCAGGCGGCGGACGGCCGGCTCGGCGCCGAATGGCTCGACCGCGCGCGCGACCTGCTGTTGACCCGGCTGGCCGAGGATTGAGATGCGGCTGACCCGCCTGCAATTGCGGCAATACGGTCCCTTCGCCGACGCGTCGCTGCGCCTCGACCCGGCGCCCGGCCGCGTCAACCTGGTGCTGGCGCCGAACGGCGCCGGCAAGTCGGTGCTGCGCGGCGCGCTGGGCGACCTGTTGTTCGGCATCGGCGCGCAAACGCCGATGGGCTTCCGCCACGGCTATGCCGGCATGCAGATCGCCGCCGAGGGCGTGGCGCCGGACGGCAGCCGCTTCGGCTTCACCCGCCGCAAGGGGCGTGCCGGCACGCTGCTCGGCCCGGATGACGCGCCGCTCGATCCCGCCCTGTTGCCGGGCCTGCTCGGCGGTGCCGACCGACCCCTGCTGGAGCGGCTCTTCGCCCTCGACACCGCGCTGCTGCGCGAAGGCGGCGCCGGGCTGCTGGCCTCCGGCGGCGCCCTGGCCGAGGCGCTGCTGCAGGCGGCCGGCGGGCTGCGCCAGGCGCGCGCCCTGGGCCAGGAACTGGCGGCGGCACGCGACAAGCTGGCGCCCACCCGCAAGGCGGCGCAGCGCCCCTTCTATGAGGCGCTGGATCAGCTCCGCTCCAGCCAGACTGCGCTGCGTGGCAGCCTGCTGCGTCCGGCGCAATGGCGGGAGCGGGAACGCCTGCTCGCCGAGGCCAGCAGGCGCCGGTCGGCCGCCCGCGCCGCCGCCGCTGCCGCCGCCGCCGCGCTGCGCCGGCTGGAACGGCTGCGGCGCCTGGCCCCCGCGCTGCGCCGGCACGACGCGGCCGAGGCGTGGCTGGCGGCGCATCCGGACGCGCCGGTGCTGCCGGAGGATCTCGCCGGCCGTCTGCAAGCGGCGCGCGAGCAGGCGGCGCAGGCGGCGCGCGGCGCCGAGGAAGCGGCGCGGCAGCATCGGCACCTGCTGGCCGAGGCTGCGGAGCTGGCGCCCGACGTCGCCTGGCTCGGCCGCGCCGACCGGATCGCCGCGCTGCGCGATGCCGCCGGCACGGCCGAAAGGGCGCGGCAGGATCTGCCTGCCCTGCGCCAGGAGCAGCGCGACGGCGAAGCCCGGCTGCGCGACAGGCTGCGTGCCCTGGGCGTGGCGGATGATGCCGACGTGGCAGCGCTGCTGCCGCCCCAATGGCTGCTGGACAAGGCGCGGCGCCTGCTGCGCGAGCACGCATCGCTGGCGGAGGCGGAAGCGCGTGCGCCTCAGCTTCTGCAGCGCCAGCGCGACCTGCTGCGCGAGGCTGAGGCCGCCCTTGCCGCGCTGCCGCCGCCGCGGGACCTGGAGGCGCTGGAAATGCTGGTGGCGACGCTGCGCGCCGAAGGCGACCCCGCCATCCTGATGGCCCGCGAAAGCCGTGCCGTGGCCGAGGCCGAGGCCGCCTGGACCAGCCGCGCCGCCCGCCTGCCCGCCGCCTGGCGCAGCGCCGGCATGCTGCGCGCCCTGCCCCTGCCGCCCGGTGACGCGCTGTTGCGGCTGGGTTCCGCGATGGCCGAGGCCGAGGCCGCCTTGCGACAGGCCGAAGCGGTGCTGGCGCAATGCTCCGAAAACCTTGCCGGGAGCGAAGCGCGCCGCGCGGCGCTGGAGGCCGCCGGCACCCTGCCCGACGCCGCCGCCCTGGCCGCGGCGCGGAACCGCCGGCAGGAAAGCTGGCTTCGCCTGCGCCGCGCGGAAGCGGGCCCGGCCGAGGCCACGGCCTTCGAGGTGCTGGTGGCGGAAGCCGACCGTATCGCCGACCTGCGCTTCGCCGAAGCCACCCGGCTGCGCGATGCCGAGGTGCTGGCCGCCACCCTGGCCCGCGACCGGGCGGAACACGCGGCGGCCCTGCGGCACCGCGATGCCGCATCCCAGGCGGCGGAGGCCGCGAACCAGGCGTGGGGCACCGCGCTGCATGCGCTGCAGCTGGAGGCCGCCATCCCTCCGGCGGCGTTGCAGGCCGCGTTGGCGGCCCGCGAGGCCGCGCTGGATGCCGCCGAGATGCTGGACCGGCAGCGCGCCGCCGCCGCCGAGCGCGCGGAACGGCAGGCGGCCGGCGCGCTGCGCCTGTGTGCCGCCCTGGGAGAGCCGGTGCCGGCGCCGCTGGTGGTGGCGCTTGACCGCGCCGAAGCGGCGCTGCGCGCCGGCCGCGCCGCCGACAATGCGCGCGCGCAGCAGCAGCGCCTTCTGGCCGATCGCCGGCAGGCGCTGGCCGAAGCCGAGCAGGAGGCGGCATCGCAACGCAGGCGCCTCCTGGCCTGGCAGGCGGAATGGCGCAGCGTGCAGTCAGCCCTCGGCCGCCCGCCGCAGGAAAGCCCGGATGACGGCGCCGCGGTGCTGGACCTGCTCGGGCAGCTGGGGCCGCTTTTGCAGGGCGCGGCGGCACTGCGGGTGCGCGGCACGGCGCTGCAGGCGGAGCTGGCGAGCTTCGAGGCCAGCTGCCGCACCCTGTGCGCCGAGCTGGGCGAGGCGGAGCCGGCGGACCCGGTGCTCGCCGCCCGTCGCCTCGGCGCGCGGCTGCAGGCCGAACAGGCGCTGCAATCCCGTCGCGATACTTTGCAGCAGCAGGCGGAGAAGGCGGCCCGCAGTGCCGCGACCCTGACGCTGGAGGCGGAGAACTGCGCCGCGGCGCTGCGCCGCGCCCTGGCCGAGGCGGGCGCGGCCGATCCCGATGCGGCACTGGCACGCCTGGCCTTGTCGGCGGAGCGGGCGGCCCGCGTGGCGGCGCGGGACACGGCGCTGGCCGAGCTCCTGGCGGATGGCGACGGGCTGGACCTGCCGACGTTGCGCGCCGAGCAGGCGGCGCAACCGCCGGACGTGCTGGAGTTGGCCCTGGCGGACGCCCGCGCGGCCGGCGACGCGGCGCAGCGCGCGGCGGAGGAGGCGGCGCAGGACTGTGCCCGCGCCGAGGCCGAGATGCAGCGCCTGAGCCAGGATGGCGCGGCGCGCGAGGCCGCGGCGGATGAGCAGGCGGCGCTGGCCCGGCTCGGTCAGCTGCTGGAGGAAGCGGTGCTGCTGCAGGCTGCCCGTTCGCTGCTCGGCGCCGCCATGGGGCAGGTGCAGCAGGCGGGGGATGATGCGCTGCTGCGACGCATCGGCGGCGTGTTCGCGGCGCTGACCGATGGCGCCTATCCCTCCCTGGTGGCACGGGAGGATGACAAGGGCGTGGCCCACTTGATGGTTCGCCGCGCCGCACCGGAGGGCGAGGAGGCCGGGGTCGACGCCTTGTCGGAAGGCACGCGTGACCAGCTGTTTCTGGCGCTGCGGCTGATCGCCATCGAGGACCACGCGGCAACGGCGACGCCCCTGCCCTTTCTCGGCGACGACATCCTGCAGAGCTTCGACGATGCGCGTGCCGCCGCCGCCTTTCGCGCCTTGTGCCGACTCAGCCAGACCACCCAGGTGATCCTGCTGACGCATCATCGCCATCTGGTGGAGGTGGCGCGGGTGGCGCTGCCGGACGGGACGCTGCATCTGCAGGAACTGGCCTGAGGCGAGCCCTTCTGGCGTCAGCCCGGCGGGAGGGCAGGCTCCGCAGGGCCGTGCTCATGGTGGTGGCAATGGCCGTGCCCGAAATCGGCCAGGGTTTCCAGGATGCGGCAATCGCCGGCGGGACCGCCCTGGCAGGACTGGGCCATCTCCGCCAGCTCGGCGCGCAGCGCCTGAAGGCGGCGCAGCCGGAAATCGATGGCGGCGATCTGGTCGGTGGCCAGGGCGTGGATGGCGGCGCAATCCTCGCGCGGCTTTCCGGCCAGGCCCAGCAGCGCGCGGATCGCCGGCATCGCGAAGCCCAGCTCCCGGGCGTGGCGGATGAAGCCGAGGCGGCGCAGGTGATCCGCATCATATTGCCGGTGGCCGCCTTCGCTGCGGCCGGGCGGGGGCAACAGCCCTTCCGCCTCGTACCAGCGGATGGTGGTGGCCTTCACCCCGGTTCGCCGCGCCAGTTCCCCGATGCTGTGGTGCATGCCGGTTCCCCGAATGTCCAGTCGCTGGAGGATGCTTAGGGCAGCGCGGCGCGGGCTGCAAAGTCCTGCCCTCCCGGTTTTGCCCTCTCGATCCTGCCTGGCCTTCCGGAGCGAAGGCGCGGCGCCGGGTCATGCGGCGCCCGTTCAGGCCGGCACAGGGCGTGCGAGAAGGCGGCTCCACGGGCCTGCGGCAAGGGCTGCACGGCTGGAAAACAGCGCCGGCGGAAGGGTCGTGGGCGTTGTCGGGACGAGGCTCCGGTGATCGAGTCGCCCGGGCTGTTCGCGGCGGCCTCTGCCGGCAGCATCTCCTTGGTTTGTTACTGTTTCCTCACTCTTTGACACGATTTTTTTTCGCTCTCGCAGCGATGATTCTCGTGACTTTTGCAGGCCGCAAGTCGGACACTGGCTGCGTGGAGCGCCGGCGCCCCAAGAACGGGAAGCGCCCTTCACGCCCGAGAGGCAAGCCAGGAGCGCGAATGGCCCAGCTTGACGACATCTTCTCCCTTCACAGCGCGATGCGGGAGCAGCGGCGCGAGGTCGAGATGAGCCTCGCGGACTACCTTGAACAATGCCGGACGGACCCCGGCTGCTACGCTTCGGCCGCCGAGCGCATGCTGCGCGCCATTGGCGAGCCGGAAACCATCAACACCGCCAAGGATGCGCGGCTCGGCCGCATCTTCCTCAACCGCACCATCCGCGTGTACCCGGCCTTTGCCGAGTTCCACGGCATGGAAGACACCATCGAACGCATCGTCGGCTTCTTCCGCCACGCGGCGCAGGGGCTCGAGGAGCGCAAGCAGATCCTCTACCTGCTCGGCCCGGTGGGCGGCGGCAAATCCTCGCTCGGCGAGCGGCTGAAGGCCCTGATGGAGCAGGAGCCGATCTATGTATTGAAAGCCGGCAAGGAGGTCAGCCCGGTCTTCGAGAGCCCGCTCGGCCTGTTCGATCCCGAGAGCATGGGCCCGGCCGTGGCCGAGAAATACAACATCCCGGTGCGCTACATGACCGGGCTGGCCAGCCCCTGGGCGCTGAAGCGGCTGGACGAGTTCGACGGCGACCTGCAGCGCTTCCGGGTGGTGAAGCTGTATCCCTCCCGCCGCCGGCAGATCGCCATCGCCAAGACGGAGCCGGGCGACGACAACAACCAGGACGTGTCCGCCCTGGTCGGCAAGGTCGACATCCGGCAGCTGGAAACCTTCAGCCAGAACGACCCGGACGCCTACGGCTTCTCCGGCGGGCTGAACCGCGCCAACCAGGGGCTTCTCGAATTTGTCGAGATGTTCAAGGCGCCGATCAAGATGCTGCACCCGCTGCTGACCGCGACGCAGGAGGGCAATTACGTCGGCACCGAGAACATCGGCGCCATTCCGTTCAACGGCGTGATCCTGGCGCATTCCAACGAGGCGGAGTGGCAGAGCTTCCGCAACAATCGCACCAACGAGGCCTTCCTCGATCGCGTCTCGGTGGTGAAGGTGCCGTACTGCCTCCGCGTCACGGAGGAAACCAAGATCTATGAGAAGCTGATCCGCTCCTCGGCCCTGGCGGAAGCGCCCTGCGCGCCGCACACGCTGGAGATGCTGGCGCGCTTCGCCGTGCTGTCGCGGCTGAAGCCGCATGCCAATTCCCGGCCCTTCATCAAGATGCGCGTCTATGACGGGGAAAACATCCGCGAGATGGACCCCAAGGTGAAGACGATGCAGGAGTATCGCGACACCGCCGGTGTCGATGAGGGGATGGACGGCATTTCCACCCGCTTCGCCTTCAAGGTGCTCTCGGCCACCTTCAACCACGACCCGACGGAAGTGGCGGCCGACCCGGTGCACCTGATGTACGTGCTGGAACAATCGATCAAACGCGAGCAGTTCCCGCCTGAGGTGGAACAAAGCTACCTGACCGCCATCAAGTCGGAACTGGCTTCGCGCTACGCGGAGTTCATCGGCAACGAGATCCAGAAGGCCTATCTGGAAAGCTACCATGACTACGGCCAGAACCTGTTCGACCGCTATCTCGACTACGCGGATGCCTGGATCGAGGACCTGGACTTCAAGGATCCCGACACCGGGCAGATGATGAACCGCGACCTGCTGAACGCGGAGCTGACCAAGATCGAAAAGCCGGCGGGCATCGCCAACCCGAAAGACTTCCGCAACGAAGTGGTCAAGTTCGCGTTACGTACCAGGGCCAGCAATGGCGGGCGCAATCCGTCCTGGACCTCCTACGAGAAGATCCGCGACGTGATCGAGAAGCGGATGTTCTCCCAGGTCGAGGACCTGCTGCCGGTCATCAGCTTCGGCTCGAAGAAGGATGGCGAGACCGAGCGCAAGCACAGCGATTTCGTCGAGCGCATGGTCTCCCGCGGCTACACGGAGCGCCAGGTGCGCCGGCTTGTCGAATGGTACATGCGCGTCAAGCAGTCGGCCTGAGCGCTTCGGGGGACGGGATCGGCTTTGGACATCATCGACAGACGACCAAACCCGCATGGCAAGAACCTGGAAAACCGCCGCCGCGTCCTGACCCGGGCGCGGCAGGCGGTGATCAAGGCGGTGCGGGACGCCGTGGACAGCGGCACGCTGCGTGAAACCGGCCATGGGGAAGCGGTGACCATCCCCGCCGACTCGCTGCACGAACCCGCCTTCCACGAGGTGTTCACCAGCGGCAAGCGCGACATCGTGCTGCCCGGCAACAAGGAGTTCTCCGTCGGCGACCGTCTCAAGCGCCCGGACGGCAAGGGTGGCGGGGGCGGCGGTAGCGGGAGCGGCGCCTCCGGCGAGGGCGGCGGTGGCAGCGAGGACAATTTCCGCTTCGTGCTGACCCGCGACGAGTTCCTCGACCTGTTCTTCGAGGATCTGGAACTGCCGGACCTCGTCAAGCGGGACATCCTGGACACCGAAACGGTGTCGCCGATGCGCACCGGCATTTCCACCGATGGCTCGCCGTCGCAGATCGACTTGGCGCGCTCCATGCGCCAGTCCATGGCCCGCCGCATCGGCCTGAAGCGCCCCAAGAGCCAGGCGGTGCGCGAGCTGGAGGCCGAGATCGAGGCGCTGGAAGCCTCCGGCGAAGCACCGGAGCGTCTCGCCGCTGTGCGCGCCGAGGTGGTGGAAGCGCGGCGGCGCCAGGCCCGCATCCCCTGGGTAGATCCGGTGGACCTGCGCTACCGCCGCTTCACGCCGACGCCCAAGCCCTCGGCGCGGGCGGTGATGTTCTGCATGATGGACGTTTCCGGCTCCATGACCGAGAGCATGAAGGACCTCGCCAAGCGGTTCTTCCTGCTGCTGCACGTCTTCCTGGAGCGGCGCTACAAGCGGGTGGAGCTGGTGTTCATCCGCCACACCGAGGCAGCCGAGGAGGTGGACGAGAAGACCTTCTTCACCGACCCGCGCACCGGCGGCACCATCGTCTCCTCCGCGCTGGAGGAGCTGATCCGCATCCAACATGAACGCTACCCGGCCTCGTCCTGGAACATCTACGCGGCGCAGGCCTCGGATGGCGACAATTACGGCGGCGACACCGCCCGCGCCGTCGGGCTGCTGGAGAACGACATCCTGCCGCTGGTGCAGCACTTCGCCTATATCGAGGTGGCGCCCTCGGGCGCGGTGATCCGCGGCGAAACCGATCTGTGGCGCGGCTACGAGCCGCTGGCCGGCCGGTCCGAGCAGATGGCGATGCGCCGCGTCAGCGACCGGCGCGAGATCTTCCCGGTGTTCCGCGACCTGTTCGGCAAGCGCCCGGTCAGCGGCCTGGGCGCGGGATAACCACCATGGACAGCGGCTCCTCCCCCCTCCTGTATTCCGGAACGGCCTGGGATTTCGGCACGCTGCGCCGCGCCTATGACGCGATCGAACGGATCGCCGAGACCGAGCTGGGGCTCGACGTTTATCCGAACCGGATCGAGGTGATCACCTCCGAGCAGATGCTGGACGTCTACACGGCGCATGGCATGCCGATCACCTACCGGCACTGGTCCTACGGCAAGCACTTCCTGCAGCACGAGAACGAATACAAGAAGGGCTACAGCAACCTCGCCTACGAGGTGGTGATCAACGCCAATCCCTGCATCTCCTACCTGATGGAGGGCAACACGGCGACCATGCAGGCGCTGGTGATCGCCCACGCCGCCTTCGGCCACAATCATTTCTTCAAGAACAACCACCTGTTCCGGCAATGGACCGACGCGACCTCCATCCTGGATTACCTGGAATTCGCCCGCGGCTTCATTTCCCGCTGCGAGGACCAGCACGGCGTCGCCGCGGTGGAGCGGGTGCTGGATGCGGCGCATGCCCTGTCCCGCAACGGCGTGCACCGGCATGGCGGCAAGCAGCGTTCCCTGAACCTGCAATCCGAGGAGCAGCGCGAGCGCGAGCGGCGGGAATACGACCAGAAGGTCTACAACGACCTGTGGCGCACCGTGCCGAGCGGCAAGGCGTCCATCGGTGCCGATGGGGTGGCCGAGCGCCGGCGCCGCCTCGGTCTGCCGGAAGAGAACCTGCTCTACTTCCTGGAAAAGACCTCCCCGGTGCTGAAATCCTGGGAGCGGGAGCTGATCCGCATCGTCCGGCTGATCGCGCAATATTTCTACCCGCAGCCCCAGGCCAAGGTGATGAACGAGGGCTGCGCCACCTGGGTGCACCACCAGATCATGACCCGGCTGCACGAGACGGGGCAGATCGACGACGCCGCCTTCCTGGAATGCATCCATTCCACCAGCTCGGTGATCCAGCAGCATGGCTTCGAGCATGTGGGGCCGAACCTGAACCCCTACGCGCTCGGCTATGCGATGATGAGTGATATCGCCCGCGCCTGCACCGATCCTTCCGCCGAGGACCGGCGCTGGTTCCCGGACTTCGCCGGCAATGGCGACGCCATCGGCACGCTGAAGCATGCCTGGGCCAATTACCGGGATGAGAGCTTCATCCTGCAGTTCCTGTCGCCGGCGGTGATCCGCCGCTTCCGGCTGTTCCGCCTGCTGGACGACACCGCCGAATCCAGCCTGCTGGTGGATGCCATCCATGACGAGGATGGCTACCGCGAGATCCGCCGCTCCCTGGCGCGCTCCTTCGATCCGGGCCTCAGCACGCCGGACATCCAGGTGCTGGACGTGGACCTGAGCGGCGACCGGCGCCTTTTGCTGGAGCACCGCACCAAGCCCGGCCAGTTGCTGCACGCCAAGGACGCCGCGGCCACCATGCGCTACCTCGCTTCCCTTTGGGGATACGAGGTGCGGCTGCAGGAGGTCGACATGGCCACCGATAACATCCTGGCGGTGCATTCCGCCGGACCGTGACGGCGGCGAGCCGGCGGAAGGAAACCGGCGCCGCCCGGCTCAGGCCGAGGCGGCCTGCACCGTTCCGATCTCCAGCACCTGCACCGCCTCCAGCGCCGCCATCACCGAGGACAGCACCACGCCGGAACTGTTCTCGGCATGGATCAGCACCGCACCCTCGGCATCGCGCACGATGATCCAGGGCAGTTGCGGCTTCTGGCTCGGCAGCCTGGGCCGGCAACGCGGGGGCGAAATGCCGAGCGCGATCTCCGCATCGGCCAGCCGGATGGCCTCGACATGCCAGCCCTCGCCCTGGCGCGCCGCCCATTGCTGCGCCGCCCGGAGCTCGGTTGGCGAGACGCTGGGGGCGGCGGAGATCGGCACGGCGCGGACCGGGGCTTGGCCGAATGGCACGATGATGGCGGACATGGTTTCGGAGCCTCCCCGGCAGCGGCAGCAATGGACCGCGTCAAGCTCCACCAAAATCCTTCCCAAATCCTTATCCGGGGCGCGGGCGGCACGAAAAAAGGCGGGGCATCGCTGCCCCGCCTTGTTCGCCTCGACGGCAGAAGCCGGTCAGCGCGAGTAGAACTCAACCACCAGGTTCGGCTCCATCTGCACCGGATACGGCACGTCCGACAGCTTCGGCGCGCGCAGGAAGCGGCCCTTCATCTGGCGGTGGTCGATCTCGATATATTCCGGCACGTCGCGCTCGCCGCTCTGCGCGGCATCCAGCACCACCACCAGCTGCTTCGACTTCTCCTTCACCTCGACCACGTCATTGTCGCGGATCAGGTAGGAGGGGATGTTGACGCGCTTGCCGTTGACCGTGATGTGGCCATGGTTCACGAACTGGCGCGCCGCGAAGGGCGTCATCGCCAGCTTCATGCGGTACACCACGGCGTCCAGCCGACGCTCCAGGAGCTCGATCAGGTTCTCGGAGGTGTCGCCCTTGCGACGCACGGCCTCCTCGTAATACTTGCGGAACTGCTTCTCGCCGATGTTGCCGTAGTAGCCCTTCAGCTTCTGCTTCGCCATCAGCTGAACGCCGAAATCGGTCGGCTTCTGCTTGCGGCGCTGGCCGTGCTGGCCGGGGCCGTATTCGCGCTTCGCGACCGGGGACTTGGCACGGCCCCACAGGTTGACGCCGAGGCGGCGATTGATCTTGTACTTGCTTTCCGCGCGCTTCGTCATGCGGCGGGCTCCTTCTTGTTGTGCGCCCCGGCCTTGTGGCCATGGTGTCGCTGATGTCCCGGTAGTCCCGATTGCCGCAATGAAAACGGCAAAAGGGCGGGCGCGCGGGCCCAGGAGCCCACGTCCGCGTTCCCGGAAGGGAGCCGCGCTTTACCCGCCGGTCCTTCCGCTTGTCAAACGCGGATTCCCTGCTACTCCGCAGGCATGGTGACACGCGCGGAAATCCTGGTGCTGGGGCTGACGGCGGGCGTGGCCGGCAGCCTCGTGGGCGGGCTGATGCTGGGCATCGGCCTCGGGCTGGTGGTGAACGGCGTGCACGCCGCCTGGGCGCTGGTGCTGCCCGCGGCCCCGCTGGGCGGCCTGATCGGCTATCTGCTGTCCAGGCGGCTGGCGCGGCAAGTCGAGTCCTGACGCCGCAACCCTGGCCCGCCGGCCCCTGTTCTGCTTCCCGTGTGCTGCAATGCGGCAAGCACCAGCGGAAAGGCCCTGCATCATGTCCAACACCCGAGGCGGGCGCGTCGTCGTCATCACCGGCGCCTCCAGCGGCATCGGCCGCGCCACGGCCTATGCCTTTGCCGAGAACGGCGACAACGTCGTTCTGGCCGCCCGACGGGCCGACCGGCTGGAGGAACTGGCCCGCGAGTGCGAGTTGCTGGGCGTCCAGGCATTGGCCGTACCGACCGACACCACGGACGAAGCCCAGGTCCAGTCCCTGGCCGACCGTGCGCTGCAACGCTTCGGCCGCATCGACGTGTGGTTCAACAATGCCGGCGTCGGCATCTTCGGCCGCTTCGAGGACCTGCCCTCCGATGCCTGGCGGCGGGTGATCGAGACCAACCTGTTCGGCTATGTGCACGGCGCCCGCGCGGTGATGCCGGTGTTCCGCCGGCAGGGGCACGGCGTGCTGATCCAGAACGCCTCCATCGTCGGCCGCACCGCCAAGCCGGATTCCACCGCCTACGCCACCAGCAAATTCGCCGTGCGAGGCTTTTCCGAAGCCCTGCGGCAGGAGGTGCTGGACCAGCCCGGCATCCAGATCTGCACCATCCTGCCATCGGTCATCGACACCCCCTTCTTTCAGCACGCGGCCAATTACAGCCACCACCGGGTGCGGGCGGCGCCGCCGGTCTATACGCCGGAGAAAGTGGCCCACACCGTATTGCGCCTCGTGGACCGGCCGCGGGCGGAAACCATTATCGGCGGCTTCGGGCAATTCGCATCCCTGGTGAAGCGCATCGCCCCCTCGCCGGTGGCGACGCGGCTGATCGGGCGGGTGCTCAACGCCGGTTTCCTGGCGCGGGAATCGAGCCCCGAGACGTCCGGCGCTTTGTTCGCTCCCGCGGCCGACGAAGCCCGCGTCAGGGGCGGCTGGCGGCACGGGCTGAACAATGGCGGCGTGCCGATGGCCGCCTTCGGCGTGCTGGCCGCCGTGCTGGTGCTGCGCCGGCTGACCCGCTGAACCATGGAACAGCCTTTCCACGCTCTGGTGCTGTCGGGCGGCATCGCCCTCGGCGCTTATGAAGGCGGAGCCTATGCCGCCCTGGTGGCCGGCGGCCGCGCGCCACGCTGGATCGCGGCCGTCTCGGCGGGCGCCATCAACGCCGCGCTGATCGCCGGCAACCCGCCGGAACGCCGGCTGGAACGGCTGCACGGCTTCTGGCAGGCCGCGGTGCGCGAGCCGGCGCCGCTGGCCCCGCTCTGGTTCGGCGCCCCGCTGGCCGGACCCTGGCGCGAGGCCGAGGCGATGGCGGCGGCGCTGCAATCCCACCTGTTCGGCTCCCCCGGCGTCTTCCGGCCGCGAATGGGCCTGCCGGGCGCCGGCGCGGCAGATGTCCCGGCGCTGTATGATTTGCAGCCGCTGCGGGCGCAGCTGGAGGCGCTGGTGGATTTCGACCGGCTCAACAGCGGAGAGATCCGCCTGTCCGTGGGCACCACCGACATCCTCAGTGGCGAACGCGTGGTGTTCGACACGGCGCGCGGCGACCGCATTGGCCCCGATCACCTGCTGGCTTCGAGTGCCCTGTTGCCGTTGTTTCCGCCGGTGCAGATCGGGGAAAGGCTGCTCGGCGACGGCGGCTTGTCGGCCAACCTGCCGATCGACCTGATCCTGGACGACCTGCCGGCGCAGGATGTGCTCTGCTTCGCGGTGGAGCTGTTTGCCCGGTGCGGCAGCCGCCCGCACACCCTGGCGGCGGGAGCGGCGCGCGCCGGCGACATCGCCTTCGGCAACCAGACCCGCCGCTTGCTGGAAGGACGCGAGCGCGAGCACCGTCTGCGCCGCCTCATCGCGGAGCTTCCGGACCCGGTGAGGGAGGCCCCGGAGTTGGCACCGCTGCTGGCGGAAGGCCGGGCCGCCCGCACCACCATTCTCTGCCTCAGCTACCGTGCCGCGCTGGACGAGGCCGGCCTGGGCAAGGCGTTCGATTTTTCCGCCCAGACCCTGGCGTCACGCTGGAACGCCGGCGAACAGGACATGCGCCTGGCCCTGGAGCAGGTCGGGGCGCTGCAACAGCAGCCGGGCCTGGTCTTCCACGAGATCGCCCGCCCCGCGGAGCAACGCTGAGCCGGACCTGAAAAGAGGGGCGCCCGCGCGCCCCTTCAGCGGTCAACCGGCGTCCGGCGCCGATCCGGCTCAGGCCGCGACCTGCAGCGCTTCCGACTGCCGGCGCACCATGTCCTGGTAGGGACCGGCACGACGCATCAGCTGGTCGGGAGGACCGTCCTGCACCACCTGGCCCTGATCCATCACCACGATGCGGTCGAAATTGGTCAGGGTGGCCAGGCGATGGGCCACGGCGATCACCGTGCGGCCCTCCATCAGGGAGTCGAGGGCCGTCTGCACCTCGGCCTCCGACTCGCTGTCGAGAGCGGAGGTCGCCTCGTCCAGCAACAGGATCGGCGCGTCCTTCAGCAGGGCCCGGGCGATCGCCAGCCGCTGCCGCTGGCCGCCCGACAGCTTGGCGCCGCGGTCGCCGACGACGGTGTTGAAGCCTTCCGGCAGCGCCTCGATGAATTCGCGGCAGCGAGCGGCCTCGGCGGCGCGCAGCACCTCCTCGTCGCTGGCGTCGGGGCGGGCGTAGCGGATGTTCTCCAGCACCGTGCGGTGGAACAGGGACACATCCTGCGGCACCACCGCGATCTGCTCCGCCAGGCTTTCGCGCGTCGCCTCGGCGATATTCTGGCCGTCGATGTTCACCTCGCCGGCCTGCGGCGCGGACTGGCGCTGCAACAAGGTCAGCAGGGTCGACTTGCCAGCGCCGGAACGGCCGACCACGCCGACCTTCTGGCCCTTCGGGATGGACAGGTTCAGGCCGCGCAGGATCGGCGGCGCGCCCGCAGGCGCCTGCGGGTAGCTGAAGGTCACGTCGCGGAAATCCACCGCGCCGCCCTTGCCCAGCAGCCGGTGCGCATTCTCCACATCGGGAAGGTCATGCGGCACCAGCAGGGATACCAGTGCTTCCCGCATGCGGGCGACGTACTGGGTCAGGTCCACCAGCGCCATGGCGAGGTCGCGCGAGGCGTGCAAGATGGTGAAGCCCAGGGTGCAGACCAGCACGATGTCACCGGCCGTGGCGCGCCCGGCCTGCCACAGCGTCACCACCCACCACAGCAGCACCGCGGTGAGCACGGCGGTGGCCGCGCCATGCACCAGGCGCAGCTTCTCCAGGTAGCGCAGGCTGGCGCGCCGGGCGGCGGTTTCGTCGGCCAGCGCCTTGTCCAGCAGCATGCGTTCCCGGCCAAAGGCGCCGAAGGCCCGCACCAGGGAGAAGTTCTGCACCACGTCCACCAGCTGCCCGTCCACGGTGGCGGCGCGGCCGGCGAAGCGGTCATGCTTCTCCTCGCCCTTGCGGCCCAGCCAGGCGACGCCGATCGCCAGCGCCGCGGCGGCGATCACCAGGCAACCGGCCATGATCGGGTCCACGCTGCCCAGGAAGGCGATGGCCAGCATCACCGCGACGGCGGGCGGCACGGTGTGCCAGGTGAAGTTCTGCAGAACGGTGAAGCCGGCGGTGCCGGTGGCGCTGATGCGTGCCGCCAGCGTGCCGGCCGAGCGGTTGGCGAAGTAGCCCGGCGAATGGCCGGACAGGTGATGGAACAGCTCGGCACGCATGGAGGCGGTGGCGCGCGGAAAGCGGTCCGCCGCGATCCAGCCGCCGATGCGCCACAGCATGTTGTCGGCGGTGATGATACCGGCCAGGATCGCGAAGGCCGTCCACACCGCCGTGCCGCTGACGTTGGACGGCCCGCCCGCCAGGGTGTCGATCAGGTTCTTCACCGCGTAATTGGCGCCCACCGAGCAGGCCACGGCGCCCAGCACCGTGATCATGATCGTGACATGGCTGCCGGCATAGGGCCGCAGGTGGCGAAGCAGGAACCCGATGGGACGCCGGGACAGGCGGAGCAGGTCGCTGGTATCGGACCGCTGCATGGCGCGGAAGGCCTCCTGAACGTGAGCACAAGCGCGTGATAATGATCCGCCGGTGCGTTGATGCAGAGGTAACAGCAGCAAGAAGACCAAAACGTGGCGAAGTTTGCCGAATCCAAACCTCAATCGGATGCGATCTTCAATCCAGTTAAGACAAACTGGAGATCCGGCCCGATGCGTATCGCTCAGATCGCCCCCCTGACGGAAGCCGTGCCGCCGAAGCTGTATGGCGGCACCGAGCGGATCGTGTCCTACCTCACCGAGGAGCTGGTGGAGCTGGGGCACGATGTGACGTTGTTCGCCAGCGGCGACTCGATCACCAAGGCCACCCTGGCGCCGATGAGCGCCAAGGCGCTGCGCCTCGACCCGTCCGTGCGCGATGCCGGCGCGCCCCTGACCCTGATGCTGGAGCAGGTCTACCGCCGCCGCCATGAGTTCGACCTGCTGCACTTCCACCTGGACTACCTGCCCTTCCCGCTGTTCTCGCGGCAGAGCGTACCCTTCGTGACCACGCTGCACGGCCGCCTGGATCTGCAGGAATTGCAGCCGGTGTTCGATGCCTTCCCGAACGCTCCCGTGGTGTCGATCTCGAACGACCAGCGCCGCCCGCTGCCGCAGGCGAACTGGGCCGGCACGATCTACCACGGCCTGCCAAAGAACCTGCTTCGTCCCGACCCGGCGGCGCAGCCCGGCTACCTAGCCTTTCTCGGCCGCATCGCGCCGGAAAAGCGCTGCGACCGCGCCATCGAGATCGCCATCGCCACCAACACCCCGCTGAAGATCGCGGCCAAGGTGGACAAGGTGGACGTCGACTATTTCGAGAACACCATCAAGCCGATGCTGAACCATCCGCTGATCGAGTTCATCGGCGAGATCAACGAAACGCAGAAGCAGGACTTCCTGGCCAACGCCATCGCCCTGCTGACGCCGATCGACTGGCCGGAGCCGTTCGGTCTGGTGATGATCGAGGCGATGGCCTGCGGCACCCCGGTGATCGCCTTCCGCCACGGCTCCGTGCCCGAGGTGGTGGATGACGGCGTCACCGGCTACGCCGTGACCAGCATGGCGGAAGCCATCGGCGCAGTGGGCCGCGCCAGGCAGCTGCCCCGCGCCGCGGTGCGCGCGCAGTTCGACAAGCGCTACACCGGCCGCCGCATGGCGGAGGATTACGTGTCCCTCTACGAGGGGCTGTGCCGCCGCGAGGCACCGGTGCTGGCCGTCGCCGCCGAGTAGGCGGACGGGGCGCCGCCCTGCTGAATTCGGCCGGGGAGGCAGGCGCCTCCCTGGCCTGTTGTCCCGGTTGCGCTTTGATTCCCGGCTGTCATGCCTTATCTGCTGCGCTGAACTCGGCGGGTGCGCTCCGCCTCGACCTGCCGCCGGAACAGCATGACCGACACACCCCTCTCCCGTATCCGCAACTTCTCCATCATCGCGCATATCGACCATGGCAAGTCCACCCTGGCCGACCGGCTGATCCAGGCCACGGGCGCCATCTCCCAGCGGGAGATGAAGGAGCAGATGCTCGACAGCATGGAACTGGAGCAGGAGCGCGGCATCACCATCAAGGCCGCCTCCGTCCGGCTCGACTACAAGGCGCAGGACGGCAACGATTACGTGCTGAACCTGATGGACACGCCCGGCCACGTGGACTTCGCCTACGAAGTCTCGCGGTCGCTGGCCGCCTGCGAGGGCTCGCTGCTGGTGGTCGATGCCTCGCAGGGCGTCGAGGCGCAGACGCTGGCGAATGTCTATCAGGCGATCGACGCCAACCACGAGATCGTCCCGATCCTCAACAAGATCGACCTTCCGGCTGCCGAGCCCGAGCGGGTGAAGCAGCAGATCGAGGACGTGATCGGCCTCGACGCCTCGGAGGCGGTGGAGATTTCCGCCAAGTCGGGGCTGAACATCGAGGGCGTGCTGGAGGCCATCGTCACCCGCCTACCCGCGCCCCAAGGCGATCCGAACGCGCCGCTGAAGGCGCTGCTGGTGGACAGCTGGTACGACCCTTATCTCGGCGTCATCATCCTGATCCGGGTAAAGGACGGCACCATCCGCCGCGGCCAGAAGATCCGCTTCATGGCCGAGGGCACCACCCAGACAGTGGACAGCGTCGGCGTGTTCCGCCCCAAGATGACACCCGTCGACTACCTGGGCCCGGGCGAGATGGGCTACCTCAACGCCGCCATCAAGACGGTGGCCGAGACCAATGTCGGCGACACCATCACCGATGACCGCCACCCGGCGGCCGAGCCGCTGGCGGGCTTCAAGCCCTCCATCCCGGTGGTCTGGTGCGGCCTGTACCCGGTGGACGCGGATGATTTCGAGAAGCTGCGCGAATCGCTCGGCAAGCTGCGGCTGAACGACGCGTCCTTCCATTTCGAGGCGGAAAGCTCGGCCGCGCTCGGCTTCGGCTTCCGCTGCGGCTTTCTCGGCCTGCTGCACCTGGAGATCATCCAGGAACGCCTGTCCCGCGAGTTCGACCTCGACCTGATCGCGACTGCCCCGTCGGTGGTCTACAAGCTGACCAACAACAAGGGCGAGACCGAGGACCTGCACAACCCGGCCGACATGCCGGACCCGACGCTGATCCAGTCCATCCAGGAGCCCTGGATCAAGGCCACCATCATGGTGCCCGACGAGCATCTGGGCTCGATCCTGACGCTGTGCTCCGAACGGCGCGGGCAGCAGGTGGAGCTGACCTATGTCGGCAACCGCGCCATGGCAGTCTACCGCCTGCCGCTGAACGAGGTGGTGTTCGACTTCTACGACCGCCTGAAATCGGTCTCCCGCGGCTACGCCTCCTTCGACTACGTGATGGACGGCTATGACGAGGGCGACCTCGTGAAGATCTCCATCCTGGTGAACAACGAGCCGGTGGACGCCCTGTCCTTCATGGCGCACCGCGCCCAGGCGGAGCGGCGCGGCCGTTCCATCTGCGAGAAGCTGAAGGAGCTGATCCCCCGCCAATTGTTCAAGATCCCGATCCAGGCGGCGATCGGCGGCCGGGTTATCGCCCGCGAGACCATCTCGGCCATGTCCAAGGATGTCACCGCCAAATGCTATGGCGGCGACATCAGCCGCAAGCGCAAGCTCCTCGAGAAGCAGAAGGAGGGCAAGAAGCGCATGCGGCAGTTCGGCAAGGTCGAGATCCCGCAGAGCGCCTTCATCGCCGCGCTCAAGATGGACAGCTGAACGTCGGCGGAACGCACAAGGCAAAGCTTGGTGATTTCCCGCCGCGGTTGTGGCGGGGCCTTGCTCCGATGCGTTAACGTTCTTCCGTGCCCGCGCCGCCATCCTGGCGGCCCTGCACCCACCCGCCCCAGAAGCGGGCCGTTCTGCCGGAAGGACTTACTCCATGGACCGACGCCGCCTGCTCCACGCCATTCCCCGCCTTGCCCAGCTGGCCCTGGCGGCGACAGGTCTGGCTGCCCTGGGCTTCGCGCCCGCCCAGGCGCAGGGCACCTATCCCACGCGCACCATCACCGTGGTGGTGCCGTTCGCCGCGGGTGGCCCCACCGACACCGTGGCGCGCCTGGTGGCCGAATCCATGAGCCGCGACCTGGGCCAGACGGTGGTGGTGGAAAATGTCGGCGGCGCTGGCGGCACGCTGGGTGCGGCGCGGGTGGCGCAGGCGCGCCCGGATGGCCAGACCCTGCTGCTGCATCACATCGGCATGGCCACCGCGCCGACACTGTACCGGCGCCTGTCCTATGACGCGGTGGGCGCCTTCGCACCGATCGGCTTGGTGACCGAGGTGCCGATGACGGTGATCGCCCGCAAGGACCTTCCGGCCAAGGACCTGAAGGAACTGGCGGCGTTGATCCGCAAGGAAACCACCGGCATCAACTACGCCAATGCCGGCATCGGCGCGGCCAGCCACCTGTGCGGCCTGCTGCTGCAGAAGGCGGTCGACGCGCCGATGACCACCGTACCCTATCGCGGCACCGGACCGGCCATGACGGACCTGATCTCCGGCACGGTGGACGTGATGTGCGACCAGACCACCAACACCACCGAGCAGATCCGCGCCGGCGCGGTGAAGGTGTTCGCGGTGACCACGCCGGAGCGCCTGCCCTCCATGCCGGACGTGCCCACCGCCGCCGAGGCCGGGCTGCCCGGGATGGAAGTCACCATCTGGCACGGCCTTTATGCGCCGAAGGGCACCGATGCCGCGATCCTGGAGCGGCTGTCGAAGGCGCTGCAGACGGCGCTGCGCGATCCCAAGGTGAGCCAGCGCTTCGCCGATCTCGGCACCACGCCGGTGGCGCAGGAACGGGCCACCCCGGCGGCGCATGCCAGCTTCTGGCAGGCCGACATCGCCAAGTGGAAGCCGGTGATCGAGGCGGCGGGACAATACGCCGATTGAGGAATCCTTAAGGAATGCCCGGTACTGAACACCCGATGACCGCTGTCCGCACATGACCCTCCGGCTGGCCCGGCGCCAATCCGCGCCGGTTCCGGCCGGCAGCCGGCCTGATGCCGGGGCGGAGGCTCTTGCGCTGCGGCCTGCGCCGCCGCATGGGGAGATGGAGGCAACATCGCCGCCGGCGGACCAAGGCAGGATGACCAGTCGGACGACCCGCCGGGCCCCTACTGTCCGGCTTTATCTGCTGCTGATCGCCCTGGCGGCGTTTCTTCCGGTCTGGGGCATGGCAGGCCACATCGCCGGCCGGATGGCCGAGGCGGAACGCGAGCGTCTGGCGAAGCAGGCCAGCGACGCCACGCGCGACCTCGCCTTCGGGCTGGAGCGGGAAGTGCTCGGCCTACGCGGTGAGCTGGCGGCGCTCGGCCGCTCCCCGGCGCTGCGCGACGGCGAGCTCGCGGCGTTTCACGAGCAGGCCCGCACCCTGCCGATGACCTATCGTGCGCGCATCTGGCTGACCGACGTGCAGGGCCACGTGGTGGTGGACAGCGGCCGCCCCTTCGTCGATCCCAACCAGCCCGGCGCGGTGTTGCCGGTGCTGCGCGACGCGCCCTACCGGGCCGGCATCTCCACCCGCCAGTCTCTGACCGCCGATGAGCCGCTGCGCCTCGACATCACCGAGGAGCTGCCGCAGCCGGGCGGCAAGCCGTCGCTGTTCCTGACCGCCTCCCTCGATCCCATGCCGCTGTGGCGGCCGCGGATCCAGCGCCTGGTGCTGCCGGCGGAATGGATCGTCGCCATCGTGGACGAGAATGCGCGGGTGCTGGCCCGCACGCCGCCGCTGGGCGGGCTGATCGGGCGCGAAGTATCGGCCGACAGCCCGATCCGCCGCGTTCTCGGCGGCCGCAGCAGCGATGGCTGGCTGGTCAACAGGAGCGTATCCGGCGAGCCGCTCTACAGCGCCTGGCGGCAGGTCGACGCGACGCCGTGGACGGTGGCGGTGTCGATGCCGATCGGCGTGCTCGACAATGCGCTGTACCGGGTGCTGAGCCCCATCGTGCTGATCGGCGGTGCGGTGCTGGTGCTGTTCACCCTGGCCCTGGCGCTCTGGGTCGATCGCCGGGTCGCCACCCCGCTGAACCGACTGGGCGAGATCGCCGCCGCCTTCGGGCGCGGCGCCGCCCTGCCCGAATTTCCGCCCACCGGCCTGCGCGAGATCGACGAGGCCGCGGCCGCGCTGCGCAAGGCGGCCGCCGAGCGCGATGCGCTGGAATCGGAGCGCGTCGCGCTGTCCGCCCGGCTGCATACCGTGCTGGAAAGCACCACCGACAGCGTGCTGGTGCTCGATCCCGCCGGCGTGCTGCTCTACATGAACGGCCGCGCCCGCGTCCATTCCGCCAACCCCGATGGCGGCATCGGCCGCAAGCTGGCCGACAGCTTCCCCGGCTGGGAGGAAGGCTCCTTCGCGCAGGCCTTCCGCCACGCCACGGAGGATGGCACGGCGCAATCGGTCACCGCCTTCCACCCCGTGCTGGGCCGCTGGGTGTCCGCCGACATCTTTCCTTCCGCCGAAGGGCTGACCCTGTTCTTCCGCGACGTCAGCGACGAGCGCGCGGCGCAGGCGGCGCTGCGCGAAAGCGAGGCGCGGCTGAAGGCGGTGATGGACAACGTTCCGGTCGGCGTGCTGCTGGCCGAAGCGCCTTCGGGGCGCATCCTGCTCGGCAACCGGCGGCTGGAGGAGATCCTGCGCCACCCGGTGGAACTGCTGGGCAGCATCACCGAATACCGCGCCAAGTGGGAAGCCTACCACGCTGACGGGCGGCGCATGGACGGACCCGAATTTCCGCTCGCGCGCGCCCTGCTCACCGGCCTGCCGGCCACCGCCGAGTTCCATTACCGGCGCGGGGACGGCAGCATGGTGTGGCTGCGCATTGCCGGCACCCCGATCCGCGATGCGCAGGGCCGCGTGGCCGGCGCCGTGGCCGCCATCACCGACATCGACGCCACCCGCCGCGCCGCCGAGGCGCTGCGCGAAAGCGAGCTGCGCTTCCGCACCCTGGCCGAGGCGATCCCGCAGATCGTCTGGTCCACCATGCCGGACGGGCGCATCGACTACGTCAATCCCCGGCTGCAGGATTTCACCGGACTGGCGCCGGGCGTCGCGGTGCAGTCGCTGGACCGCATCGTGCACCCGGAGGACCAGCGCCGCACCGAGCGCGCCTGGCGCCGGGCCCTGCGCCGCGGCCAGCCCTTCTCCGCCGAGCTGCGGCTGCGCCGCGCCGAGGGCGGCTGGCGCTGGTGCGTGGCCCGCGCCCTGCCCGCCCGCGCCGCCGACGGCACCATCCGCCGCTGGATCGGCGCCGTCACCGACGTGTCCGAGCTGGCCGAGGCGCGCGAGGCGCTGGCCCGCCAGGTGGCGGCGCAGACCGCCTCCCGTCAGGCGGCGGTTCAGGCGGCGGCCGACCTCGCCGCCTCCGAGAGTCGCTTCCGCCGCTTCGCCGAGGCCAGCCCGGACGTGATGTGGATGACCGATCCGACCGGCGAGATGCTGGAATTCCTCAGCCCCGCCTTTGAGCGGATCTGGGGCGTTGCCCAGGAGCGCATGGACCGGCAGCCCGCCTTGGTGCTCGACATGATCCACCCGGGCGACCGGGACCGGGTCGAGGCCGCCGCCGCGCAGGCCCGGCACAGCGGCATGATGGACACCGAATACCGCATCCTGCGCCCGGATGGCGGGCAGCGCTGGATCCGCGACGTCGGCTTCCCGATCGTCGATGCCCAGGGCCTGATGATCCGGCGCGGCGGGCTGGCGCGGGATGTTACAGATGCCAAGGCCGCCGAGGCGCGGCAGGCGCTGCTGCTCGGCGAGCTGAACCACCGCGTCAAGAACACCCTGGCCACGGTGCATTCCCTGGCGCTGCAGACCGCGCGCAACGTGGCCGGCGCCCCGGATGCGATCCCGCGCTTCCTGCAGGATTTCCAGGCCCGGCTGCTGACCCTGTCCCGCGGGCATGACCTGCTCACCGCCCGCACCTGGCGCGGCGCCACGCTAGAGGAAACTGCCCGCGCCGTGCTGGCGCCGTGGCAGGCCGAATCGAGCCAGCCCGGCGAGTTGCGCTTCCAGATCCAGGGTCCCGCCGTCTGGCTGGCGCCGAAGCAGGCGCTGGGTCTTGCTCTCGCCCTGCACGAACTGGCAACCAACGCTCTCAAGCATGGCGCGTTGACTCTGGTGGAAGGGCGTATTCTGGTGAAGTGGCAGGGGGAGCCTGACGGCATGGTGCGGCTCAGCTGGCAGGAGATGAACGGCCCGCCGGTGGTGATGCCTTCGCGCCGGGGCTTCGGCAGCCGCATGCTGGAGCGCGGCCTGCCCGCAGAGCTCGGGCCCGGCTCCTCGGTGAAGCTGGACTATGACATGGATGGGTTCCAGGCGGCCATTCGCTTCCGGCCGGTCAATGGACCCGTGGTGGAAGAGGATTCGGAATGAGCGGCTTGAACGGGCGGCGCATCCTGGTGGTCGAGGATGAGGCACTGATCGCCATGCTGGTGGAGGACGCCCTGCTGGAAGCCGGTGCCGTGGTGCTGGGACCTGCCGCCACGGTGGAGGAGGCCATGGCCCTGTTTGAGGCCGAGCGCCCGGAAGCGGCGGTGCTGGACATCAACCTCGCGGGCCAGGCCTCGACCCCGGTGGCGGACCTGCTCAACGACCACGCGATTCCATTCGTGGTGGCGACTGGCTACGGCGCCGCCGGATTGCCGGAACGGCACCGGGAGGTTCCCGTCCTGGCCAAGCCCTATGATCCGCGGGACCTGATCATCGCGCTGGAAAAGGTCTGCGGCTGAGCCGAGGCGGCCGGGAACGCCCGTGCCGCCCTGTCCGGGGCGGCACGGCCCTCGTTGCTCACTTCGCCAGTACGCGTCCCGCGACGGCATCCAGCTTGGCCATCAGTGCCGGGTCGCGCTGCTCCGGCGGCGTGACCAACGCGTATTCCAAGGCGCGGTCGCAGCCGGCCGGGCACGGACCGCGCGGGGCGCCCAGCATCGGCACCACCGTCTTCACCAGCGCCCGCGCCCGGTCGGCATTGGCGTGCATCACCTTGACCACCGCATCCACCGTGACGTGGTCATGCTCCGGGTGCCAGCAGTCGAAATCGGTGACCATGGCGATCGTGGCGTAGCAAAGCTCGGCTTCGCGGGCGAGCTTGGCTTCCGGCATGTTGGTCATGCCGATCACGTCGCAGCCCCAGGCGCGGTACAGCTCGCTTTCCGCCTTGGTGGAGAATTGCGGCCCTTCCATCACCAGGTAGGTGCCGCCGCGCCGGTACTTCAGCCCGACTTGGCGTGCCGCTTCCTCCGCCGCATCGCCGAGGCGCGGGCAGACCGGATGCGCCACCGAGACATGTGCCACGCAGCCCGTCTCGAAGAACGACTTGGCCCGCGCGAAGGTCCGGTCGATGAATTGGTCGACGATCACGAAATGGCCGGGCGGAAGGTCGCCGTTCAGCGAGCCCACGGCGGAGATCGACAGGATCTCGGTGACGCCGGCACGCTTCATCGCGTCGATGTTGGCCCGGTAGTTCAGGGCTGAGGGCGGCATGCGGTGGCCGCGGCCGTGGCGCGGCAGGAACACCACCCGCACCCCGCCCAGCCGGCCGAACAGCAACTCGTCGGACGGCTCACCCCAGGGCGATCCGACCTTGCGCCATTCGCGCTCCTCCAGCCCGTCGATGTCATACAGGCCGGAACCGCCGATCAGGCCGATAACGGGTTCGATGGTGTCGCCCATGCGGGTCCGCTCCCTTGCAACGGAAAAGGGCCGCCCGGTGCAGGCGGCCCTTCTGGAAGGATCCGGCCCCGGCGGCGTCGCCAGGGCTGTCCTTGAAGCAGGATGCGGCCGGCCGCAAGGCCGGCCGCCGCATCCGCCTCAGGTCACGGGGTCGCCGCCGACGCGGGCCCAGATCTTGCGCTTCACGGCGTAGGTCAGGCCGCCCAGCACGGTCAGGAACAGGATGATCCGCACGCCCATGGCCTTGCGGGTATCCGATTCCGGCTCCGACGCCCAGGCCAGGAAGGCGGAAACGTCATGCGCCATCTGGTCCACGGTGGCTTGGGTGCCGTCGGCCCAGGTCACCTGTCCGTCGCCAGTGAGCGGCGGCGCCATGGCGATCTGATGGCCGGCGAAGTACTTGTTGTAGTACATCCCTTCCATCAGGGTGACGCCCGGTGGCGGGTCCTCATAACCCATCAGCAACGCCTTGATGTAGTCGGCACCGCCCTGACGGGCCTTGACGATCACCGACAGGTCGGGCGGCAGGGCACCGTTATTGGCGGCACGCGCCGCGTTGTCGTTCGGGAACGGCCGGCGGAAGCGATCGGACGGGCGGCCCGGGCGCTCGAACATCTCGCCATTGTCGTTCGGGCCGTCCTGGATCTGATAGGATGCGGCGATGGCGGTGACTTCCGCCTCCGACAGGCCGATGTCGCGCAGGTTGCGGTACGACATCAGGTACATCGAGTGACAGGCCGAGCAGACTTCCTTGTAGACCTGGAAGCCGCGCTGCACCGCGGCCCGGTCATGGGAGCCGAACGGGCCGTCAAAGGAGAACTCGGTGTTCGGGACCTCGACATGGCCCTCCGCCGCCTGGGTTGCGGGCGCAGCCAGGCCAAGCGAGAGGGTGGCGGCCAGAATGGCCGCCTTCAGGGTGGGCACGCGCATCAGGCCTTCTCCATCGGCTTGGCCGTGGCGGCGGCCCCATGCAGGTGACCGCCGCCGCGCAGCACGGCGCGGCTGATGCTCTCCGGCAGCGGCAGCGGCCGTTCCACCTTGGAGAGCAGCGGCAGGATCACCAGGAAGTATGCGAAGTAATAGGCGGTGCTGAGGCGGGCGATGGTGACGTAGATGCCTTCGGCCGGCATGGCGCCCGTCCACATCAGCACGAAGAAGTTGACGCCCCACAGCAGCAGGAACCACTTGGCGATCGGCCGGAAGCGCATGGAGCGTACCGGGGAACGGTCCAGCCAGGGCAGCACGAACAGCACGGCGATGGCGCCAAACATCAGCAGAACGCCGCCCAGCTTGTTCGGAACCGCGCGCAGGATCGCGTAGAACGGCAGGAAGTACCATTCCGGCACGATGTGCGGCGGTGTCACCAGCGGGTTGGCCGGGATGTAGTTGTCGGTGTGGCCCAGGTAGTTGGGGGTGAAGAACACCAGCACCGAGAACACGATCAGGTAGACGATGATGCCGACGCTGTCCTTGGCCGTGTAGTACGGATGGAACGGCACCGTATCCTGCGGGCCCTTGGGCTCGATGCCCAGCGGGTTGTTGGAGCCGGTGATGTGCAGCGTGGCGATATGCAGGAACACCACGCCGGCGATCACGAAGGGCAACAGGTAGTGCAGGGAGAAGAAGCGGTTCAGCGTCGGGTTGTCGACCGAGAAGCCGCCCCAGAGCAGGGTCACGATGCTGTTGCCGACCAGGGGGATGGCCGAGAACAGGTTGGTGATCACGGTGGCGCCCCAGAAGGACATCTGGCCCCAGGGCAGCACATAGCCCATGAAGGCGGTGGCCATCATCAGCAGGAAGATGACGACCCCGAGGATCCAGAGCAGTTCGCGCGGCGATTTGTAGGAGCCGTAATAGAGGTTCCGCCAGATGTGGATCAGCACGACGATGAAGAACATCGAGGCGCCGTTCATGTGCACGTAACGGATCAGCCAGCCATAGTTCACGTCGCGCATGATCCGCTCGACGCTGTCGAACGCCATGCTGGTATGCGCCGTGTAGTTCATGGCCAGGAAGATGCCGGTGGCGATCATGATCACCAGGGTGATCACTGCCAGCGGACCGAAATTCCAGAAATAGTTGAAATTCCGGGGAGTCGGGAATGTCCCGTACTCCTTTTGCATCATGGTGAACACCGGCAGCCGCTGGTCGACCCAGCGGATGACGGGGTTCTGGATGGTGCTGTCGTGCAGGCCGGATGCCATGGGACTGGTCCTCAGCCGATACGGATCTGGGTGTCGGAACGGAAGGCGTATTCCGGGACAGCGAGATTGGACGGCGCCGGGCCACGGCGGATGCGCCCAGCCGTGTCGTAGTGGCTGCCGTGGCAGGGGCAGAACCAGCCGCCGAAATCGCCGCGCGGATCGGTGGGTTTCTGCCCCAGCGGCACGCAGCCCAGGTGGGTGCAGACGCCGACCACCACCAGCCAGGGCTCACGCTGCACGCGCGACTGGTCGGGGGCAGGATCGCGCAGTTCTCCCAGCGGGACTTTCTGGGCTTCCTCGATCTCCGCCGCGGTGCGGTGGCGCACGAACACCGGTTTACCGCGCCACATCACGGTGACCGCCTGACCCTCGGCGATATGATCGAGCGTCACGTCGGTGCTGGCCAGGGCCAGCACGTCCTTGGCGGGATTCATCGAGGCAATGAACGGCCAGGCAATGGCGCCCACGCCGACAACCGCGAAGGACCCGGTCACCAGTTTCAGAAAGTCGCGCTTCGTCCCCTGTTCAGGCCCATGGGCATTGCCCAGGTCCGGGGAACTGGCGGGCGCAAGCGTATCAGCCATGCCTCATCGTCCCTTTTGGCGGCGCGCCCTGAAAAGCCGACAGGCGGAGGCGCCGCTGATGTTTAGACCGCAACTGCGGTGACGCCGCCCCGTGCGCAACCTGGCGGGCTATTCCTCCGCGCGAAGCTACGGCGATCTATGCGCCAGCGACATATAAGGGCAGCCCCGACACGGAGGCAATCACCGCCCGCGCCCCGCATGCCGCAATGCAGCGTTTCCGTCGCCTTGCGATGACGCCATGCCCGGGCTAGCCCCCGCCGCGCGCCCGTTTGCCCACTGCGCGAGGACCATCATGCCCGAGACCCCCGCCCCCGCCGACCACCGCCTGGTCGCCCCGGCCCGCGCCTGGTTCGAGTCGCTGCGGGACCGCCTCTGTGCCGCCTTCGAAGACATCGAGGACGCCCTGTCGGAGGGGCCGCACGCGACGCTTGCGCCTGGCCGCTTCGAGCGCAGCGCCTGGCACCGGGACGGCGGCGGCGGCGGGGTCATGTCGGTGATGAAGGGACGTGTGTTCGAGAAGGTGGGCGTCAACGTCTCCACGGTGTGGGGCGAGTTCAGCCCGGAGTTCCGCCGCCAGATCCCCGGCGCCGAGGAGGACCCCCGCTTCCTGGCCACCGGCGTGTCGCTGGTGGCCCATATGCAATCCCCTCGCGTGCCGGCGGCGCACATGAACACCCGCTTCATCACCACTACGCGATCCTGGTTCGGCGGCGGCGGCGACCTGACGCCGATGCGGATGGATGCCCCCGAGTCGCTGGCCGATGGCCGGAGCTTCCACGCCGCCTTCCAGGCCGCCTGCGACCGGCACAACCCGGCCTATTACCCGCGCTTCAAGGCCTGGTGCGACGAATACTTCTTTCTGCCGCACCGCAACGAGCCGCGGGGGCTGGGCGGCATCTTCTATGACTGGCTCGGCCGCGAGGAGCCGGATGGCGCCGGGCTCGACGATCACTTCGCCTTTACCCGGGACGTGGGCGAGGCCTTCTTGGCCGCCTATCCCGCCATCATCCGCCGCCGCATGCACGAGCCCTGGACCGCGGCGGAGCGCGAGCACCAGCTGGTCCGCCGCGGGCGCTACGTCGAGTTCAACCTGCTGCACGACCGCGGCACGCTGTTCGGGCTGAAAACCGGCGGCAATGTGGAGGCGATCCTGATGTCGATGCCGCCCGAGGTCCGCTGGCCCTGAGCGACGGCGGCCGCGCCGCCGCCCGGCGCCCCGAGGCAGCCGCGGCCCGGTGGAGGCCCGGTGGGCGGAGCCGCACCCGGCCCGTCAGGCGGCCTGCTTGGCGAAGAAGCGGTTCTCCGGCCGCGGCAGCCCGAGGTTCTCGCGCAGCGTCCGGCCCTCATAGTCGCTGCGGAACAGGCCACGGCGGCGCAGGATGGGCAGCACGTCCTCCACGAAGCGCTCGAACTGGGTGGGGAAGAAGGGCGGCATGATGTTGAAGCCATCGGCCGCGCCGGCGCGGAACCATTCCTCCAGTGCATCCGCGATCTGCTCCGGCGTGCCCCAGACGATGCGGTGGCCACGCGCCCCGGCCACTAGATAATAAAGCTCGCGAAGGGTCAGCTTCTGCTTGCGGGCGAGGTCGGTCAGCAGCTTGGCGCGGCTCTGGATCTGGTCCGATGCCGGCAGGTCCGGCAGCGCGCCGTCGAGATCATAGCCCGAGATGTCGTGGCCGAGCCGGTCTGACAGCAGCCGAATCGCCGCCGCCGGATCGATGCCGCCCTGCAGCTCGGCGTAGAGCGCCCGCGCCTCGGCCTCGGTGCCGCCGATCACCGGGCAGACCCCGGGCAGCACCAGCAGGTGGTCGGGGTTGCGCCCGGCCTCGCGCACCTGCCGCTTCAGCCCCTGGGTGAAGGCGGTGCCCTCCTCCAGCGTCTGCTGCGCGGTGAACACCATGTCGGCCGAGCGCGCGGCAAGTCGCTGCCCGGGCGCCGAGGAGCCGGCCTGGATCACCACCGGATGCCCCTGCGGCGGGCGGGACACGTTGAGCGGCCCCTTTACCGAGAAATAGCGGCCCTCATGGTTCAGCGTGTGGATGGCGTCCGGCCGGACATAGGTGCCGCTGGCCTTGTCCTTCAGGAAGGCATCGTCGGCAAAGCTGTCCCACAGCCCGCGCACCACCTCGAGATATTCCTCGGCGATGGCATAGCGCTCATCATGCGACGGGTGCTCGCCGCGGGTGAAGTTCGCGGCGGAGCGGGCATAGGAGGTGGTCACCGCGTTCCAGGCCGCACGCCCACCCGAGATGTGGTCCAGCGAGGCGAAGACGCGCGCGGTGTGGAACGGCTCGCCATAGGTGGTCGAGGCGGTGGCGGCGAGGCCGATCCGCTTGGTGGACATCGCCAGCGCGGAGAGCAGCGACAGCGGCTCGAACCGCGCCACGGTGGACGGATGGGCATCGGCGCCGGTGGTCAGGCCGTCGGCCAGGAACAACAGGTCGAACTTGCCGGCCTCGGCGGTGGCGGCGATGCGCTGGATTAGCGGCAGGTTCTCGCCGCCCGATTCGGCCTCGGGGTGGCGCCAGCCGGCGACGTGGTGGCCGGCGCCCTGCAGGAACAGGCCCAGGCGCATGGGTGTGGCGGACATGTCTTCGCTCCCGGCGGCTCAATCGAGCTGCAGATTGGCGCCGTCCCGCAGCCGGGTCCACTTGCCGATCTCGGCATCCAGATGCGCGCCCAGCGCTTCCGGCGCGCCGCCGACGAACTCCACCCCTTCGGCGGCGAAGCGGGCGCGCAAGGCAGGGTCGGCGATCGCCTCGTTGAGGGCGGCGTTCAGCCGGGCGATCACCGGGGCCGGAGTGCCCGCCGGGGCGAATAGCCCATTCCAACTTGTGACATCGAAGCCCGGCAGGACCTCCGCCAGGGCCGGCACGTCGGGCAGCACCGGGCTGCGGTGCAGGCCGCTGACCGCCAGCGCCCGCGCGCCGCTGCGCAGCATCGGCAGGGCTTCCAGCGTCTGCGCGAAGGAGGCGTGGACGCGGCCGCCGGTGATGTCGAGCGCCGCCGCCGCGCCGCCCTTGTAGGGCACATGGGTCAGGCTGATGCCGGCCTGGTGCGCCAGCAGGTCCCCGGCCAGGCGCGGCGCGGTGACGGCGCCGGAATTGGCCAAGTTCAGAGCGGCCGGGTGGCGCTTCGCCCAGGCCACCAGCTCACCGACATCCTCCACCGGCAGGGCCGGTCCGGCCACCAGCACATAGGGCAGCGTCGCCACCCGGCCCACCGGCGCCAGCACGGTGCGCGTGTCGCCCGGCGGCAAATGCGGCTGGAACACCGGGTTGATGGAGCTGGCGGGCGTGCCGATCAGCAGCGTCTGGCCATCCGGCGCGCTGCGGGCCACCTGGGCCGCCGCCACCGAGGTCGAGCCGCCCGGCTTGTTGTCCACCACGATGGTGGTGCCGAGGATCGGCCCCATCCGCTCGGCCACGGCGCGGGCAATAATATCCACGCCACCGCCAGGTGGAAATGGCACCAGCAGGGTGACGGGGCCCTGCGGAAAGCCTGCGGCCGCCTGTGCCGGGCGCACTTCCGCCGTTTCCGCCAGCAGCGGCAACACCATGGCCAGTCCCATCAGACAGGCGGCGCGGCGCCGGGAAACAGAAGGGCTGCCAGGGTTGTGCTCGCGCATGGGGTCCACCATCAGGCTATTTCACGATACCATGTCGCGCATCATCGTGATGCACGACTGAAATTGGCTTATGCAGAAGGGGCGTTGCGTGGGTCAATTCATTTCACGATGATGCCGATGCAATCAGCAGCGCCGGAACCCTCTCATGGCCTCCTCCCCCTCTTTCCGCCCCGTGGGCCATCCCGTGGGCGGCGCCGCCGCCTGGCTCGGTCGCGATCTGCGGAACACAACCGCCTGGCAGCACACGCTGTCCGCCGGGGCGGTCGAGGAACTCGCCGCCGCCCTGGCCGCCGTGCAGGCGCGTGGCCTGACGCCGCCACGGATCACGCGGGAGGATTTCCCGCTGCCCCGCCTCGCTGCCACGCTGGACGGGCTGCTGTCCGAGGCGAGAGATGGCCGCGGCTTCTTTCTGCTGCGCGGCCTGCCGGCGGAGCGCTTCGACGAGGCGGAGCGGGAGATCCTGTTCTGGGGCATCGGCACGCATCTGGGCCGCGCCGTGTCGCAGAACGCGCATGGCCAGTTGCTCGGGCACGTGTTCGACCAGGGCCGCACCCATGCCATGGCGAACACCCGCGGCTACCAGACCAAGGCGGACCTGACCTTCCACACCGATCGCTGCAACCTGGTGGGCCTGCTGTGCCAGCGCGCCGCCATGCAGGGCGGCGAAAGCAGCGTGGTCAGCACCGCCGCCATTCACGACGAGATCCTGCGCCGCCGCCCCGACCTGCTGCCGCTGCTTTATCGCGGCTTCCATTACGGGGAGCGCGAGGCGGCGGACAATCCGCGCGGCGTCTCGGCCGCCCGCATCCCGGTGTTCAGTGAAACGGACGGGGTGGTCAGCTGCCGCTTCATCCGCCGCGCCATCGACCTGGCGGAAACGCGGGGCGTGTCCGTGACGCCGGCCGAGCGGGAGGCGCTCGACCTGATGACGGCGCTGACTGAGGATCCTGACTTCCGGCTCGACATGATGCTGCGGCCCGGCGATATGCAGTTCTGCAACAACTACCGCACCGCGCATGCCCGCACCGCCTTCGAGGACTGGCCGGAAGCCCCGCGCAAGCGGCTGATGGTGCGGCTGTGGCTATCCTTCCGCGAAGCCTGGCCGCTGGCCGAAGATTTCGGCGAGCACGAGGGCATCCCCTATCGCCCCGAGGCCGGCGCGGCGCCGGCCCCTGCCTCCGCCGGGTAGCACCTCCGGCGTCTGGCCCGGACCCCGCAGCCTGTTGTCCGGGCGGAGGCTGGCCGGCGGTGCCGGATTCCGCCATGCTCCCCCCCACAACAAAAAACGTCGGAGGATACCGCCCATGGCCACACGCCGCGGCCTGATTGCCGCCTCGCTCAGCCTGCCGGCCCTGTCGGGCGCCCGTGCCCAGCCCGCCTGGCCGACCCGGCCGGTGCGCATGATCGTGCCCTACCCGCCGGCCGGCTCCACCGATCTGCTGACCCGGCTGATCTGCGAAAGGCTGCAGCAATCGCTGGGCCAGACCTTTGTGGTGGAGAACCGGCCAGGCGCCGGCGGCAATATCGGCATGGACGCGGTCGCGAAATCGGCGCCCGACGGCTACACCTTCGGCGCCGCCACCATCGGCCATTTCGCGATCAACCAGTTCCTGTACCGCGACATGTCCTGGGACATCGACCGCGATTTCCAGCCGGTGTCGCTGACCTGGGAATTCCCCAACGTCGTGGTGGTGGCGACGCAGCACGTGCCCGCCACCACGCTGCAGGATTTCATCGCCTGGGCGCGGCAGAAGCGCGGCCTCGTGTCCTACGGCTCGCCGGGCGTCGGCACCACGCCGCACCTGTCGGGCGAGATCTTCCGCGACCGCCTGAAGCTGGACGCCACGCACGTGCCATTCCGCGGCGCGGCGCAGACCATTCCGGCCATGCTGTCGGGCGACGTGACCTTCGCCATCGACAATCTCGCCTCCTACGTGCCGGTGATCCAGGAAGGGCGCATGCGCGCGCTGGCGGTGACCGGCGCGCAGCGTTGGCCGACCCTGCCGGACGTGCCCACCATGGCCGAGGCGGGGATGGAGGATTTCGTGATCACCTCCTGGGGCGCCTTCGTGGCGCCGGCCGGCACGCCGCGCCCGGTGATCGACCGGATGAACGCGGCGCTGCGCCAGATCGCCTCCGACGAGGCGGTCAAGAGCCGCTTCCTGCAGGCCGGCGGCACGCCGCTCTGGTCCACGCCGGAGGACGCCGCGGCCCGCGGCAAGGCGGAACGCCCGCTCTGGCAGGAAGCGGTGCGCAAATCCGGCGCCCGCGCCGATTGAGGCGGACGGCGCCCTCCTTGCGGGGGCGCCGCCGCCCCGCCATACCGGAACGGTGCCGCACGACCTTTCCTCCGCCGCCGGGCGCCGCGCCGCCTGGATCAACAGCCTGTTCATGGACCACGCCGTGCTGCGCCTCGGCTGGCGCAACTGGGGCGTGGTGGAGAAAGGGCGGCTCTATCGCTCCAACCATCCGAGTCCGCGGCAGATGCGCCTCGCCGTCGAGCGAGAGGGTATCCGCTCCATCATCAATTTGCGCGGCCACCGCGAGGCCTGCGGCTCCGACGCGCTGGGCCGCGCCATGGCGGCGACGCTGGGGCTGCAGCATGTGGACGCGCCGCTGGAATCACGCGGTGCGCCACACAAGGACCGCATCCTGCGGCTGGCCGGCATCTTCCACGACCAGCCGGAGCCGATGCTGATCCATTGCAAATCCGGCGCCGACCGCACCGGCCTCGCCGCCGGGCTGTGGCTGATGCTGCAGGGCCGCCCGGTGGAGGAGGCGATGCGCCAGCTTTCCTGGCGGCATGGCCATGTTTCCTCCTCCAAGACCGGCATCCTGGACGCCTTCTTCCGGGACTATGCCCGCTTCACCCGCGCGCACGGCCCGAAGCCGTTCCTCGACTGGGTGCGGGAGGATTACGACGAGAACGCCCTGCGCAGCGCCTTCCGCAGCCGCGCCTGGGCGGATCGGCTGGTGGATGGCATCCTGCGCCGGGAATAAACCCGAGGGAGCGACGGCATGGCCGACATCCACTTCTATGAACCCGCCAAGGGCCATGGCCTGCCGCATGATCCGTTCAACGCCATGGTCGGGCCCCGCCCGATCGGCTGGATCTCGACGCGCGGCGCCGACGGCTCGCTGAACCTGGCGCCCTACAGCTTCTTCAACGCCTTCAGCTACCACCCGCCAATCGTGGGCTTCTCCTCCACGGGCGAGAAGGACAGCCTGCGCAACGCCCGAGAGACCGGCGAGTTCGGCTGGAGCCTGGCGACGCGCGACCTGGCCGAGGCGATGAACGCCACCTGCGCCCCAGTTCCCTATGGCCGCAGCGAGTTCGAGCTGGCCGGGCTGACCCCGGTGCCGTCGCGCACCATCGCCGTGCCGCGCGTGGCGGAGAGCCCGGTGTCCTTCGAATGCAAGGTCAGCGACATCCTCCAGCTCAAGGGCCATGACGGCCGCCCGGCGCAGGGCTGGCTGGTGATCGGCGAGGTGGTCGGCGTCCACATCGACAAGCGGCTGCTGAAGGATGGCATCTTCGACACCTTCGCCGCCGGGGTGATCCTGCGCGCCGGGGGGCCCTCCGCCTATGCCGCGATCGGGCCGGAGAACCGCTTCGACATGCAGCGGCCGCGCTGAACAGGGCAACTGCATCGCGGGGCGCCGCTTTCATCGGGTGATGACCCGAACAGCGGGACCCCCGCAGAGGTGCGTTGCGTGACATCCCCGAGCCCCACCGTCCAGCCGCCGCGGCCGGACCGGCTGAGCCATTCGCTCCGCCGCAACATCAAGGCGCTGGAGGCACGCCGGCGGCAGCAGGCCGCCCGCGCCACCCTGCAGGACCGGGTGGCCGATGCCATCACCGGCTTCACCGGCAGCATGCGCTTCGTGTACCTGCACCTGGCGCTGTACACTGCCTGGATCCTGGTGAACCTGGGCGTGGTGCCCGGCGTGCCACGCTTCGACCCTTCCTTCGTGGTGCTGGCCATGGTGGCCTCGGTGGAGGCGATCTTTCTGTCCACCTTTGTGCTGATCAGCCAGAACCGCATGGCGGCGGCGGCCGACCAGCGCGCCGACCTGGACCTGCAGATCAGCCTGCTGACCGAGCACGAGCTGACCAAGCTGGCGGAAACTGTGGTGGCCATCGCCGAGCGCCTCGACATCCCTGTCGCCGGCGATCCGGAACTGCGCGAGGTCCAGAAGGACATCGCGCCCGAGGCGGTGCTGGACGCCATCCAGGCGCAGCAGGGGAAAGGCTGACCATTATTCCACCGCGAAGGCCTGGGTGCGCACCATCCGGGCATAGAGCCCGTCGGTGCCCATCAGCTCCGGGTGCCGACCGCTTTCGGTGGCGCGCCCCTCCTCCATCACCACGATGCGGTCGGCCTCCTTCACCGTGGCGAGGCGGTGCGCCACCACCAGGGTGGTGCGGCCGTGGCGCAGCCGTTCCAGCGCGCGGCCGATGGCGGCCTCGTTCTCGGCATCCAGGGCGCTGGTGGCCTCGTCCAGCAACAGCACGCGCGGGTTGCGCAGCAGCGCGCGGGCCAGGGCGATGCGTTGCCGCTGCCCGCCCGACAGGCGCGAGCCGCCCGAGCCCAACACGGTGTCGTAGCCCTGCGGCAGGGCGGAGATGAAGCCGTGGGCGGCGGCGGCGCGGGCGGCGTCCTCCACCTCCTGCCGGGTGGCGCCGGGGCGGCCACAGGCGATGTTGGCCCGCGCCGTGTCGTCGAAGATCACCGCGTCCTGCCCGACATAGGCCATGGCGGCGCGCAGGCTTTCCAGCGACACCTCACGGATATCCGCGCCATCCAGGGTGATGCGGCCGGCGGTCACGTCATAGAGCCGCGGCAGCAGCGCGAGCGCGGTGGATTTGCCGGCACCGGACGGGCCGACCAGGGCCACCGTTTCCCCCGGCTCGGCGGTGAAGCTGAGGCCGGACAGCGCCGCCTGGGTACCCTCGTATTGAAAGCCCACCCCCTCGAAGCGGACCCGGCCCGGTCCCGGCGGCAGGTCGCGCGCGCCGGCCGGGGCGGCGATGGCGGGCTGCCGGTCGATCACCGCGAACACCCGGATCAGGCCGCCGAAGCCCTCCTGCAGGGCCGCGTTGAGCGAGCCGAGCGAGCGCATCGGCCGGGTTGCCATCAGCAGCGCGGTGATGAAGCCGGTGAACTCGCCCACCGTGCCGCGCCCGGTGGACACCTTCCAGCCGACGAAGGCCAGCACCCCGGCCACCGCGACGCCGCCCAGCGCCTCCAGGATCGGGTCCAGCTTCGAGCGGGTCCGGGCAATGCCGGAGAGCGCCCGGCGCAGATCGGCGAAGGCGCCGGCGGCGCGACGCTCCTCCTGTTCCTCCAGCCCGTAGCTGCGCACCACGCGGGCGGCGGAGAAGCTTTCCGTCAGCATCGCCGCCGTTTCCCCCACCCGCTCCTGCATGCCGCCCGAGGCACGGCGGATGCGCTTGCCGAGCCTCGTCACCGGCACCACGGCGATGGGATACAGGAAGGCCAGGATCAGGCTCATGTGCCAGTCCAGCCAGATCATCGAGGCGGCGAGGCCGATCACCGTGAGCCCGTCGGCCAGCGCGTTGATCGCCTTGGTCAGCGCCTCGCGGATCGCCTGGGCGTCCGCGGTGAAGCGAGCGGCGGCGCGGGCCGGTGCTTCCAGCGCCACCTGCGCCAGGTCGGCGCGGGTATAGGCACGGAACAGGTCGTTCTGCAGCCGCTCAATGACGCGCAGCACCACCGCCTGCACCGACACCGCCTGGCCATACTGCGCCGCGGATTTCAGCGCGGTGATGACGATGATCACCGGCGGCACCAGCCAGACGATGCGCTCGTCGCCCGCGGTGAACAGGTCGAAGGCCTGCTGGATCACCACGGGGTAGAGCGCGGTGAAGCCGGCCAGCGCCGCCGTGCAGAGCAGCGCCGCGAGAATGCCGCTGCGATGGTGCCGCACGTAGTGGCGCCACAGCCGGGCGATCAGGGCGCGGGTAGTTTCGGGAGGCGGAAGAACTGCGGCCATGCGCGGCGCATAATGCGGATCGCGCCGGCGGGGAAGCCGGCCCATTCCCCTCGGCAGGGCAGGCTCTCCTCCGTGCGCCACGGCTGGAACAGCAACAGCGAGCTGAGAATGATTATTATTACTCGCTACCTGCAAATAAGTCGCAGAATTTCCCACAACAACGGGATTCGATTTCTTGAAACGCAGTCGCTTACTGTGCGCTATACAGTCACAACCCTTGCCCAGGAGGCGATAACATGTCGTTCGCTGACAGCACCGATGCCGCCTGCACCAAGTGCAAGTTCTTCGACAACCACGCCGCCAAGGCGGGGGGCGATGAGGGGCTTTGCCGCTACAATCCGCCGGTGACCCAGCCGAGCGCCGAGGCCCATGGCCTCTGGCCCGTGGTGTCCTCGTCAGACTGGTGCGGGCATTTCAGCAAGGATGCCGTGACCACCGGCATGGCAGACTGAACCGGCCGCGATCCTGAAAAGGGCGCCATCCCGGCCGGGGTGGCGCCCTTTTTCATGTTCCGCCGCCAGGGTTCAGCGCGCGGCGTTCTCCGCTCCTGCCGGAACGGCACTGAGGCCCGGCATGGCACGGGCGTTGGCCACCAGCGTCACGAGGCCGATCAGCGCCACCGCCGCCACGTAATGGGCCGGGCCCAGCCGATCCACTGCCACGAGGCCGGACACCAGCAGCGGCGTCAGCCCGCCAAAAATGGCGTAGGCCATGTTGTAGCTGAAGGAGACGCCGCTGAAGCGGATCGGCGCAGGAAAGCTGTGGATCATGACGTAAGGCACCACGGCGATGACGCCGATGGTGGCGCCGGCCACCGCATAGAGCGGCACCAGCAGATCGGGTCGCGTGGCCACGCCGGTGTAGAGCCCGTAGGTGGCGGCGATCAGCGCCACGCTGCCGGTGACGCCGACCTTTACGCTGCCGAAGCGGTCCAGCAACGCGCCGACCAGCATGGCGGACACGGTGAGCGCAAAGGTGGCGGCGAGATTGCCGCGCAGCGTCTCGGCCGCGGTGAAGCCGTGCAGTTTCTGCAGCAACGTCGGCGTCATCAGGATCACCACCACGATGGCAGCGGTCAGCATCCAGGTCACCAGCATCGAGACGACCACGCCGCGGCCATGGCCGCGCAGCACCTGCTTGATCGGCAGGTCGCGGGTCAGGCCGGCGCGGCGGCGCATCTCCTCGAACACCGGCGTCTCATGCAGGAAGCGCCGCAGGTACATGGCGAGGAAGCCGAACACGCCGCCCACCAGGAAGGCGATGCGCCAGGCCCAGGCAGAAACCTCGGCGGGGGTGAAGGCGGTGTTGATGGCCGTGGCCATCAGCGAGCCCAGCATGATGCCGCCCGTCAGGCCGCTGGTCAGCATGCCGACGGCGAGGCCGACCCGGTGCGGCGGCACGTGTTCGGAAACAAACACCCAGGCGCCCGGCCCTTCTCCGCCGATCGCTGCGCCCTGCATCATGCGGAAGAGCAGCAGCAGGATGGGCGCGGCATAGCCCAGCGTCTCGTAGGTCGGCGTCAGGCCGATCAGCAGCGTCGGCACCGCCATCAGGAAGATGGAGAAGGTGAACATGCGCTTGCGGCCGAGCTTGTCGCCGAAATGCGCCATGATCAGCCCCCCCAGCGGGCGGGCCAGATAGCCGGCGGCGAAGATGCCGAAAGTCTGGATCTGCTGCAGCCAGTCCGGCATGCCGGGCGGAAAGAACAGGTGGCTGATCGCCGCCGCGAAGAAAACGAAGATGATGAAGTCGTAGAATTCCAGGGCCCCGCCGAGGGAGGCCAGGACCAGCGTGCGCAGATCCTGCCGGGTCAGGCGTTGATGCGGTCGGGATGCGCTGTGCTCGCTCATGCTTCGGGCCAATCCATGCTGCGGGCCCGCACACTGTTCCTTTCGTGTCGGGCAGTCTTGCCGCAACTTTAGGTCTCTGGCCCCGGCGGCAGGAGCATTCATTGGGTGACGCAGCAATGCGGTCAGATCAGGTCTGAGAACGATCCCAAAGCGCCGTTTCAGCTCGTGGCGAAGCGTTTCAGCGCCTCCCGGCAGGATTCGGCCGGGGCGGTGCAGCCGCCGTCCCACCACCAGCGGCGCGTCGCCGCCAGCGCCCTGCCCACCGCCGGGCCGGCCGGCAGGCCCAGGGCCAGCGCGTCGCGCCCCTGCAAAGGAAACACCGGACGCGGCGTGGCGGCGACGCGGCCGCGCAGGCCGGCGCGGTCCCGCCCATCGGCGGCCTCGGCGGCGCGGGCGGCATCCCGCGCGGCTTCAGGCGGAACATCGGCCAGCCAGCGGCGCAGATCCGCGCCCGCCAGGTCAGGATCGGGCGGCGGGGTGGACAGGAGGCCGCGCAACCGCCGGGCTTCCTCGCCCGACAGGCGCAGCCGCCGCGCCACCGCCTCCGCATCCCCCGCCGGCTGCGAGCCGCCGGCGCCGAGCAGGACCGCGAAGCGCAGCAGCGGATCGGCCTCGCCCAGGCGCGCCAGGGGCGGCAGGCTCCGCGCCTCGGGCAGCACCGCGCCGAGCACGCCCGTCTCCCGCATCAGCGCCAGGGACGGCACCGGGTCGGGTGCCTCCAGCAGCCGTTTCAACTCCATCCAGACGCGTTCGGCGGAAAGCCGCGCGAGGCCCGGCACCGCGGCACGGATCGCCGCCATGGCCGCCGCATCGGGTTCGCCGCGGCCGTAGCGCGCCTGGAAGCGGAAGAAACGCAGCAGCCGCAGGTAGTCCTCGGCCAGCCGGGTCGCGGCATCCCCGACGAAGCGGACACGCCCGGCGGCCAGATCGGCGCGGCCGCCAAAGTAATCCCAGAGCCGCCCTTCGGCATCGAGGGACAAGGCATTAATGGTGAAATCGCGGCGGGCGGCATCCTCGCGCCAGTTCTCGGTCCAGGAGACGGTGGCGTGGCGGCCATCCGTGGCCAGGTCGCGGCGCAGACTGGTGACCTCCACCGGCTCGTGGTCGAGCACGGCGGTGACGGTGCCGTGCTGCAATCCGGTCTCGAACACCTTGAGGCCGGCCGCGCGCAGGCGGGCGGCGACGGCCTCGGGCGGCAACGGCGCGGCGACGTCGACGTCATGCACCGGCCGGCCAGCCAGCGCGTCCCGCACGGCGCCACCCACCGCCCGGCTGTTCGGCAGCGCCGCCAGCACGGCGGCCGGGGCGCCGGCGCGCAGCCAGGCGGGAGGATCGATGCGGGCGGCGGGCGGATCGGGCTCGAGGCTCATGGGCGGCGGCAAGCCAGCATGGGCGACGGCGCGACGCAACCACGCATCCAAACTGCGGCTGCGACGTTTGCCGGACATGCCGCCCGGAAGCCTGAGCGGCACTAAAGAACAGGAGAGATTCCGATGGACGAGAACCGCGTCACCGGCGCCGCGCGCGAAGGCCTTGGCAAGGCGCAGGAGGCCGCAGGCGTCCTGACCGACAATGACGACTACCGCGCCCGCGGCATGTACAACCAGGGCGCCGGCACGGCCGAGAACGTGGTCGGCCAGCTTTGCGACAACGTCCGGGAGCAGCCGCTGACCTCGCTCGCGATCGCGGCCGGCATCGGCTACATCCTGGGCCGCCTGCGCATCCTGTGAGGCTGTCAGGCGGGGCTGAGGCAGGCCCCGCCCCTGGATTTCGCGCGGCCGATCCTTACCTGCAATTCATCCGGAACCAGGCAGGAACCGCCACATGCGACCCTTCCCTCGCCGCCGCCGCGCCGGCTTCCTGGCCGCGGCGCTTGTTCTCGTCGCCTCCGGCGCCGCCGCCCATCACGGGTGGTCCTGGGCCGAGGCGGACCAAGTCGAACTGACCGGCACGATTCGCGAAGTGTATATCGGCCAGCCGCATCCGAGGCTGCAGGTCGAGGCGCAGGACGGCTTCTGGACCGTGGAGCTGGGCAACCCCTCGCAAACCCGCCGCGCCGGCTTCACCGAGGATTCCGCCAAGGCTGGGGATCCGGTGACGGCGCTGGGCAACCGCTCGCGCGACGCGGGCGAGAAGCGGATCAAGGCCGTCCGCATTTCCGTGCGCGGGCAGCGCTACGACATCTATCCCGACCGCATCCGCGGCGGCTGACGCCCTGTGTGGCAGGCACTGGCCGAGTGGCCGGTGGCGGCGCTGATCCGACGCTCCGCCATCGCCTATCCGTTGGTCAACGCCGCGCACATCCTGGGCCTCGGCATGCTGTTCGGCGCCATCGCGACGCTGGACCTGCGGATGCTGGGGATGTTCCGGGCGCAGCCGGTATCGCTTCTGGCGCCGCCGCTCCGGCGCATGGCGGCCGGCGGGCTGACGCTGGCGGCGGTGACCGGCTTCCTGTTGTTCAGCACGCGCCCGCAGGCCTATCTCGGCAATCCGGCTTTCTTGCTGAAGCTGGGCCTGGTGGCACTGGGCGCGCTGAACGCCCTGGCGCTGCACCGGGCCGCCGCGTGGCGGACCGCTATGGCCGGCGGCGCGGTCGACATGCGGCTGAAGGTCGCAGCCGTCCTGTCGCTGGCCTGCTGGGTGGGCGCCGTGCTGGCCGGCCGGTGGATTGGCTTCCTGCAGTAGCCGTTCAGAACAGCGACAATTGTTGCCGCGTTCCGGCCTCCGCCGGCACGGAGAACTGGCCGCAATCCAGCGCCACCTGCCCCCAGCGCTCGAAGCCGAGACGCCGCGCGGCCACGCGGAACCGGTTGGCCAGCACCTCGGCATAGGCACCGCTGCCGGTCATCCGCTGGGCGAAATCGCCATCATAAAGCTTGCCGCCGCGGGTCTGCCGCACCAGCGCCAGCACTCGCTGAGCCCGGTCCGGCATGTGCGTGCGGAGCCAGGCCTCGAACAGCCCGGCGATTTCCAGCGGAAGGCGCAGCAGCACGTAGCCGGCCCGGGTGGCGCCGGCGCTGGCGGCGCGCTCCAGGATGCGCTCCAGCTCCATGTCGTTGACGGCCGGGATCATCGGCGCGGCCAACACGGCGGTGGGCACGCCGGCGGCGGTCAGGTCGCGCACCGCCTGCAACCGCCGCTCGGGCGAGGCGGCGCGCGGCTCCAGGATGCGGGCCAGCTTCGGGTCCAGCGTGGTGATGGACAAGCAGACGCGGATGAGGTTGCGTGCCGCCATGCGCCGTAGAATATCGAGATCGCGCAGCACGCCGGCCGATTTGGTGACGATGGTGGCGGGATGGCCGAAACGCTCCAGCACCTCCAGCACGGCGCGGGTCAGCTTCAGCTGGCGTTCCACCGGCTGGTAGGGATCGGTGTTGGAGCCGATGGCGATGGGCCGCACCTCGTAACCGGGCTTGCGCAGTTCCTTCTCCAGCAGCGCCGCCGCTTCCGGCTTGAACATGAGCTGGGTTTCGAAATCGAGCCCCGGCGACAGGCCAAGATAGGCGTGGCTGGGCCGGGCATAGCAGTAGATGCAGCCATGCTCGCAGCCGCGATACGGGTTCACCGCGCGGTCGAAGCCAATGTCGGGGGATTTGTTCCAGGCGATGATGCTGCGCGCCGAATCCCGCGTCAGGGTGGTGGGCAGCGGCGGCAGGGCTGCGAAGCTGTCTTCCAGCGTCTGCCAGCCATCATCGAAGGCCTCGGCCGAGAGGCGGTCGAAGCGCACCGGGGGATTGGTTGTGGCGCCACGACCCTTGCGTGCGCCTTCCAACAGGGCGCAGGCGGTGGTGCTCAGGCTTCCATCCGGCATCGCTGTTCCCCCTTCGTTCAGGAGGACACTGCCGGGATCGACGGCTTCAAGTCAAGAACAGAGAAAGAACACCCAAGCTCAGGCCGCGACGGCCCGCGCTTGAAACGGACAGCCGCCGCCTTTGCGGCGCCGGCGCGCCTCGGCGGCATAGCGGCCGGGGCGATGTTCATGCTCCTGGTTCGGCACCACGATGTTGCGGTGATAATCGCTCCAATCAGCCGCGCTCAGTCCATCCAGCGAATCGGTGTGGGCGGCGCCGGACAGCACCGCGTCGGAATAGGCGATCTGCGGCACCGGCTGCGCCTGCAGCAACGGCTCGGCCCGGCGGAACCCAATCGGCAGGCCAGTGCGGGTCAGCCGGATATTGGTGAACAGCGGGCCGAACCAGTGATCGGCCTCCACCAGCCCTTCATAGGGCTCATAGGCCGGATGACGCGGCACATTGGCCAGGGGCCGCAGCAACAGGCTCCAGCCCGGCGCGGTGCGCGCGGCAAGGCCGGTCCACATCTGCACCACGCCCGGCTCCTGCAACGCCGTCAGGAAGGGCGGTGCGTAGCCGCGCACATTCTCCGGCGCGGCGCCGTCGAAGCGCGCGGCGAAATGCGGAAACTGCGCGGCGCCCAGCGGCATCCAGTTCTCCAGCCCCTCGCAATGCCACCAGATTTGCGCGCCATCCCAGAACAATTCGAAATCCATCGGTGCGTGAAGGTGCCAGCCATAGCCGGCGGCGCTCGCCACCGCGTCGCAATGCCGCATGGCACGGATCGGCAGGCTGCCCAGCCCGGCGCGGTCGGCCCGCACCGGTAACGGCGCGGTGTCGATCATGCGGTGAAAGGTGACGCAGGGGACAGCATTGGCCATGCGGGCGGTCCGAGCTGGAGGAAGCGGAAAGGCCGGGGTCGGCTGACCCCGGCCCTGGCACTCAGAAGCGGCGCATGCCGGCGCCGAAGCGGACGCGATCGGCATCCGTCACTGACGCCACCGGCAGCACCGCCACGGCTGGCAACGGAACCGGGGCGCCGCGCGGAACCGCTGGCACAGCGCCGGGCGGCACCGCCGGGCGCAGAGCGGGGGCCCGCATGCCGGCGCCGAAGCGCACCCGGCCTGGATCGGTGACGGCATCCTGCACCAGGCCCTCACGGGCGATGTTGGGGAACAGCATGGAAGCAACTCCGCGAAAGAACGCGGCCAAAGCACGATGCCCCGGCATCCTGGGCAGGATCCGGGGCATCTCGTGGCGCGCGGCGTTAGGGATATGGCCAGGGCACGGCTCCGCCCTTGGCCGAGCGGCTTTTAATCCTATTCTTGATGAATGCAAGGACTTTTTTCTTTCGACTAATGTTTCGGCAGGACGCTGGATTTAACGCAGCGTTGACGATGTCGGATCCGCGTTCACGCGAAAAGCGAATGATGCGCCGCTAAGCTGCAGCAACAGATTGGAAACCACAGTGAGACCGCCTGATGATGACCAGCACCCTGCAGAACCCGGCGCAGTCCCGCCAAGGGATGGACGGTTTGATGCAGGTCTATGCCGCGGCGCGGCGCCTGATGCTGCATCGCGAACGCGCCCGGGCCTTGCAGGCGCGGCTGGACCGGGCGCCGGACGATCTCGCCGAGGCGATCGACCGGGACTTCATCGAGTTCGACCTGATGCGCGCCGAACGCCGCCTGCGGGACGCGCTGCGCGCCGCCGAGCCGCTGCTCGGCAACGGTAACCTGCTGCTCGACGATGACCAGGATTGATGACGTTCGCCCCTGCCGCTTCGGCAGGTGACAGCGGCGTTGCATGAGCTAGGCTTGCTGCATGGTCGGAATGCAGTGGGTCGAGGTCGGGCCGGGGAAAATTCCCGGGCCCGAGGCACCGTGGGCGGAGGTTCCGCCCACGGGTCCGCTTCTTCGCCTGGGGCTGATCGGCCCGATGGAGGCCTGGGCGCTGTCGAGCCAGCCGGTGCTGCCGCGCTCGCGCAAGGCACGCGGCCTACTGGCGGTGCTGGCCCTGTCGCTCGGCCGGCCGGTGCCGCGCAGCGTTCTCGCCGATCTGCTCTGGTCGCGGCGGGGCGCCGAGCAGCAGCGCGGCTCGCTGCGCCAGGCGCTGCATGAATTGCAGGCAACACTGGCCCCCGCGGCGGCACCGGCGGGCGCACCGCTGCTGCAGGCGGGCCGGGACAGCCTGCTGCTGCAGGCCGGCCCGATCTGGGTGGACGCGGCGGCGGTGCGCCGCCCCGATGCTTCCGCCGCGGCGCTGGACCTGTTGTGCGCGCCCCTGCTGCCCGACCTCGAGGATCTGGACCCGGCCTTTGATGCCTGGCTGGCGGAACAGCGCGACGCCCTGCGCGACGCCGCCGCGGGCCGGGCCGCCGCGCTGCTGGACGCGGCCACAACCCCCGATACGGCGCTGGACGCGGCGGAGCGGCTGCTGCGGATCGATCCGGCGCGCGAGGCCGGCTGGCGCGCGCTGATCCGGCTGCGGCTCGACCGCGGCGACCGCGCCGGCGCCTATGCGGCCTACCAGGCCTGCCGCGACCTGATGAGCCGGCGCTTCGGCATCGCGCCCTCCGCCGAAACGGAAGCGCTGGCCGAGGCGCTGCGCAGCGAGGCCGCGCCACAGGCGCTTTCCACCCCCGCCCCGCCCCGGCCCGCGCAGCGCGGCACCCGCCTCGGCATCGTGTCCCTGGTGCCGCTGGGAGAGGGCGTGGCGCCGCATCTCGGCACCGGCCTGGCCGAGGAAACCGGCGCCGCCCTGGCCCGCTTCCGCTGGATGTTTGTGGCCGACACCACCTCGCTGGCCGGACTGGCCGAGCGCGACGGGGTGGAGGCGGCGGCGCGTGCCCTGCGCCTCGACTACCTGCTGAGCGGCACCGTGCAGCGCGGCGGCGACACGCTGCGGATCACGCTGCGGCTGGCGGATCTGCGCGAAGCCGGCGAACTGGTCTGGAGCCAGCGCTTCGATCGCCCGGCCGGCGACCTGCTGGCCCTGCAGGACGAGATCGCCGCCGCCGTGGTGGCGCGCATCGATCCCGAGATCCTGTTGATCGAGGCGCATCGCGCTGTGGCCCGCCCGGCGCAGAGCGGCGCCTACGACCTGCTGCTGCGCGCCATTCCGGCGATCCACCGCCTCGACCGCGGCAGCTTCCTGCAGGCCGGGCGGTGGCTGGCCGAGGCGACGGCGCTGGAGCCCGACTACGCCCAGGCGCATGCCTGGCACGCCTATTGGCACCTGTTCCTGGTGGGCCAGGGCTGGGCAACGGACGAGGCGGACAGCACGCGGGAGGCAGAGCGGCTGGCCCGCCATGCCAGCGCGCTGGACCCGCTGGATGCCCAGGCCCTTACCGTACACGGCCATGTGCGCGCCTTTCTGCACCATGAGGTGGAGGTGGCGGCGGCGCTGCATGCCCGTGCCCTGGCGCTGAACCCGAATCTGGCCATGGCATGGGTGTTCTCCGGCATGGCGGAGAGCTATCGTGGGAGGCACGAAGCGGCGCTGGCGCAACTCGACCGCTATGCCGCGCTGTCGCCATGCCACCCGCACGCCTTCTTCTTCGACGCGGCGCGCGGCATCCCGCTGCTGTCGCTGCGCCGGCACGAGGCCGCGGCGGCGGTGGGCCGCGCCAGCACGGCGCTGCGGCCGCAATTCAGTTATCCGTACAAGACCTATCTGTCCGCCCTCGGCCATCTCGGCGAAGCCGCGGAAGCCGCGGCGGTGCGGAGCCGGCTGCTGGCGGTGGAGCCGGATTTCAACATCGCCAAGGCGCTGCGCCGGACGCCGCTGCGGCTGGACGCCGACCGGGCGCATTATGCCGAAGGGCTGCGCCTGGCCGGGCTCGGCTGAACCGCGCCGTCCTCCGCTCCGGGTCGGCTCGCGACGCTCCAGGATGGCGCCGCTCAGCGCACCGGTGCCGCAGCCAACGTCGAGCCATCGCGCCCCAGCCGCGATGCCGAGCCGCGCCACGACCTCCGGTGCCACGCGGCGGCTCCGACGGCCGACACGGGGTTCGTACAGCTCGCCCGCTGGCCGGCCCGCGGCAAGCAGATCCGCCACCCAAGCAGGTGGATCAGACGCCCAGCTTGTCCGCCGCGCCGCGCAGGAAACCGCCCAGCGCCGCGTGGAATTCCGGCTCGTCCAGCAGAAAGGCGTCATGGCCCTTGTCGGAGGTGATCTCCACAAAGGACACGTTGGCCGCCGCTTGGTTCAACGCCCGCACCAGGGTGCGGCTTTCTTCCGTGGGAAACAGCCAGTCGGACGAAAAGGAGGCCACGAAGAACCGCGTCTGCGTGCCGCGGAACGCCGCCGCGAGGTCGCCGCCATGCTCCGCCGCCAGGTCGAAGTAATCCATGGCACGGGTGATGGTGAGGTAGGAATTGGCGTCGAAGCGGTGCACAAAGGTGCTGCCCTGGTGGCGCAGGTAGCTTTCCACCTCGAACACGTCTTCCAGGAACGTCAGCGCCGATGCGCCGCGCAGGCGGCGGCCGAATTTCCGTGTCAGCGCCTGTTCGGACAGGTAGGTGATGTGCGCCACCATGCGCGCCACGGACAGGCCCTTGGCCGGCACCAGCCCCGGCTCCTCCCAGTAGCGGCCGCCGCGCCAGTCGGGATCGGAATGGATGGCGGCGCGGCCCACCTCGTCGAAGGCGATGTTCTGTGCCGAATGATGCGGCGCGGTGGCGATGGGCGCCGCGGCGAACACCATTTCGGGAAAGGTCGCGGCCCATTCCAGCACCTGCATGCCGCCCATCGAGCCGCCTACCACCGCCAGCAGCCTGGCAATGCCCAGGTGCCCCACCAGCTTCTTCTGCGCCCGCACCATGTCGCGGATGGTGACCGACGGGAAATCCGTGCCCCAGGGGCGGCCTTCGCCCGGCATCTCCTCCCGCGGGCCGGTGGTGCCCATGCAGCCGCCCAGCACGTTGGAGCAGATCACGAAGAAGCGGTCGGTGTCGATCGGCTTGCCGGGCCCGACAATGGCCTCCCACCAGCCGCCGCGGCCGGTGACGGGATGGCGCTCGGCCAGGTACTGATCGCCGGTCAGGGCGTGGCAGACCAGCACGGCGTTGCTGCGCGCGGCATTCAGCGCGCCATAGGTGCGGAAGGCCACGTCGAGGGGTGCCAGCACCGCGCCGCAATCCAGCGCCAGCCCATCAGGAAAATGGGCGCTCTGGTGCCGCAGTTCGGCGGCAGCCCCGGGCAGGGCGGTGGGGGATTTCGCCTCGGTCATCGCGGGCTTCCTTTAAAGCAAGCGGCGGCATCCGGAAATGCGGTGCTTGGCGTGGCAGCCCTGCGGTTCTATTGCTGAGCCGCCGCCATGCCCGACCAACCCACCCCTCCGGCGCCCGCCGACCTGGCCTCCCTGCGCGTCGAGATCGACCGCATCGACGATGCCCTGCACGACCTGCTGATGCGGCGCTCCGACCTGGTGGCGCACATGGCCTCGGCGCGGCTGAAAGGCAGCGCCCCGACCTTTCGCCCGGGACGGGAGGCCCTGATCCTGCGCCGCCTGCTGCGGCGCAACCAGGGTGCGCTGGCGCGCGGCGCCGTGGTGCGGCTGTGGCGCGAGATCATCGCCGCCTCCCTGGCGCAGCAGGGCCAGTTCACCGTCGCCGTGTCCGCCATGGCCGGAGAGGACGGCGTGGCCACCCGCCTGGCGCGCGCGCATTTCGGCCTGCTGACGCCGCTCCGCGCGCAGGCCACGCCGTTCCGCGCCCTGGCCTGCGTCGCCGGGGGCGAGGCCGCCGTGGCCGTGCTGCCCGCACCCGACGAGGCGGAACGGCCTGAGCCCGCCTGGTGGATGCAGATGGAAGCGCCCCGGCTGCGCGTCGTGGCCGCCCTGCCCTTCCTGGCGCCGCCCGACGCGCCGGCAGAAGGCTATGCCGTTGCCACCCTCTCACCCGAGCCTACCGGGCGCGACCGCAGCCTGCTGCGCATCGAGCCCGGGCCCGATCACACCCGGCCACGCATCGCCGCCATCCTGGCCGCCGCCGGGCTGCCGCCGCTCTGGCTGATCCGCCGGGAATCCCCCGTGCCGATGGCGCTGGCCGAAGTGCCCGGCTTCCTGTCGGAAGACGAGCCGCGCCTGGCCAGCCTGCCATTTCCCCGCCTGCAGATCCTGGGCAGCTATGCCGAGCCCGAGCCGGAAGAATGAACCGCGATGAGTGTTGCGCCGCGCCCCTCCATCCTGTCGATCGACCCTTATGTCGGCGGCGAGTCCAAGATCCCCGGCGTCAACCGGATCATCAAACTCTCCTCCAATGAGGGTGCCTTCGGCCCGCCCCCCGCCGCCATCGAGGCAATTACGCGCGCGGCGCGGGAGGCGCATCGCTATCCCGATGGCAACGCCACGGCGCTGCGCGAGGCGCTGGGCGCCCGCTTCGGGCTCGACCCGGCCCGCATCGTCACCGGCAACGGCTCGGACGAGCTGATCTCGCTGCTCTGCCTGGCCTATGGCGGCGAGGGCACCGAGTTCATCATGTCGGCCTATGGCTTCATGATGTACGACATCTCCGGCCGCGCCATCGGCTCGCGCGTGCTGAAGGTGGCGGAGAAGCCGGCGCCGGAGGGGGGCGGCACGGTGGCCGACATCGACGCGATGATCGCGGCCGCCGGCCCGCGCACCCGCATCGTGTTCCTCACCAACCCGAACAACCCCACCGGCGCCCTATTGCCCAACAGCGAGGTGGCGCGGCTGCGCGCCGGGCTGCGCGACGACATCCTGCTGGTGCTGGACAGCGCCTATGCCGAATACGTTACCGAACCCAGCTACGATCCCGGCCACGGGCTGGTGGATGCGGCCGGCAACACGATCATGCTGCGCACCTTCTCCAAGGTGTTCGGGCTGGGCGGCATGCGCGTCGGCTGGGGCTACGCGCCCGCCGACGTCATCGATGTGCTGAACCGCGTGCGCGGCCCGTTCAACGTCGCCAGCGCCTCCATGGCCGCCGCCATCGGTGCCCTGGCGGAGCCGGGCTGGGTGGAGAAGTCGGTGGCCCACAACACCGAATGGCGCGGCCGGCTGGCCACCGCGCTGCGCGCCGCCGGCGGTGACGTCTGGCCGAGCCACGCCAACTTCCTGCTCGCCGATTTCGGCACGGCCGGCGCGGCCAGGGCGGTCGACGCGAAGCTGAAGACGCGCGGCCTGATCGTGCGCGGCATGGGCGGCTACGGCCTGCCCCAGGCGCTGCGCTTCACCGTGGGCAATGCCGAGGAATGCCAGCTGCTGATCGACGCGCTGGGCGCGCCATCCGATGGCTGAGCCGATCTTCGAGCGCCTCTGCCTGATCGGGCTGGGGCTGATCGGCTCCTCCATTGCCCGCGTGGCGCGCGAACGCGGCGACATCGCCCGCACGGTGGTCGCCTGCGACCACGGCGTCGGCGTCGCGGCCCGGGTGCGCGAACTGGACCTCGCCGACGTGGTCGAGGTGGACGCCGCAACCGCCGTGCAGGGCTGCGATGGCGTGATCCTGTGCACCCCGGTCGGCAGCTTCGCCGGGCTGATGCGGCAGATCGCGCCACACCTGGCGCCCGGCACGGTGCTTTCCGACACCGGCTCCACCAAGGGCTCGGTGCTGCGGGACGTGCTGCCGCTGCTACCCGGGGGCGTGCATCTGGCGCCGGCCCACCCGATGGCCGGCACCGAGCATTCCGGTCCCGATGCCGGCTTCAGCGCGCTGTTCCAGGGCCGCTACGTCATCCTGACGCCGCTGCCCGAAACGCCGGCCGACGCGCAGGAGAAGATCGCCGAGTTGTGGCGCCGCGCCGGGGCGATGCTGGAAACCATGGACCCCGCCACGCATGACAAGGTGGTGGCCATCGTATCCCACCTGCCACACCTGCTGGCCTTCACCATCTGCTCCACCGCCGACGACCTGGCGCAGGAAACCCGCGAGCAGGTGCTGAAATTCGCCGCCTCCGGCTTCCGCGACTTCACCCGCATCGCCTCCAGCGACGTCGACATGTGGCGCGACATCTTCGTCAACAACCGCGAGGCACTGCTGGAGATGCTGGCGCGCTTCTCGGAGGACGCACATGCCCTGGGCCGCGCGGTGCGCTGGAACGAGACGCAATTCATCGAGGACCGCATCCGGCGTGGCCGCAAGATCCGCCGCAGCCTGATCGAGATCAAGCAGGCCTGAGCGGCGGCCGGGTCCGGCCGTGCAATGCCGCGCCCGCTCAGCGCGGCGACGGCCGCGCTCCGGCAGTGTCGCCGGCGGCGCTGCACGCCACCGGCTCAATCTCCACCCGCCGGTCCAGCACGTCGGAGGCGTCGTCGGTACCGGTGCCCACCAGGGGATAGCGGGCGCCGAACCCGACGGCGTGGATGCGGTCCCGCAGTTCCGGCCGTGCCGCCACCAGCCGTGCCCTCAGCGCCTCGGCCCGGGCCAGGGACAGGCGTTCATTCGCCGCGGCGGAGCCGGTCGGGCTCGCATGCCCCGCCAACTCCAGGCAGGCGGTGTGCTCGACTGCCTGTTCCGCGATCTGGCGAATCCACATGCGGTTGGTGGCACGCGAGCCCACCGTGGGCAACAGTGCCGTCGAGCCGGGCGGAAACAGGAACCGGATCGACAGCCGCTGGTGCCGCAGGCCGAACTCCACCAGCCGGCCGAAGGCCGCTTCCGCATCCGCCGGCCGCCCCAGGGCGCGGGTGGCCAGATAAACGCCGTTGTAGACGCGCATCTGGTCCCCGGCCGGCAGTTGCGCGGCCGCGACATACCGGTTGAAGGCTTCGTCGTACTGGCCGGCCTCGTAGGCCACCATGCCGGAGGCGACAAGCGCCTGCACGGTCAGGCCCTGCAGATACAGCGGGTCCACCGGCTCGCCCGGTCCGGCCGCGGTGGTGCGCAGATAGGCCGCGGCGGCCGTGTCCGGCAGCCAGCCCGGGCTGTCGCGGAAGAACGGTGCCGGCGTGGTGTCGATGTCCTCGGCGCGGACCCAAGCGGTGGCGCTGTCCACCACCCGCCCCGAACGCAGGTCAGCCAGCACTGCCTGGATCTGGAAGCCGTCGGGATGCGCGCCGCCGGGCTGCTCGGCTGCGGCGGCGATGCTGCCCAGCAGGGTCAAGGGCCGTTCCGCCACCGCGTCGGGGGTGAAGGTATGCGGCGTGACGTTCGGATGATCGCGGCGCGTGCGCTCCACCATCTTCGCCACGATGCTGCGGGTGGCTTCCGTTTCCGTGCCGGTGCCCTGGTCGATGAAGGGGTCGATGGCGATCGCGGTGGCGCCCTCGCCGGAGCCGGCGCGGCCCTGTGCCGGCGCGGGGACGCGGGCCAGCAGGCGGTGGGTCAGGCTGGCAACCGCCTGATCCAGGGGCATCGCCTGCGGAGCTTCGGGTGGTGCGGCACGATTCGTGACCGGCGCCGTGTTGTTGATGCCGGTCACCCGTGGATCGGCGCTGCAGCCGGCGGCCAGCAGCCCACCCAACAACAGAGCGGCCGTGGCCCGGGCCGAGCCCGCGCGCCAGTGCCGGCGCCCGCCGCCCGCGGGTCCCATTTGACCAAGTTCCATGGCGCTTCCCCCTTGAGATGTTCGCGGTAAAGCCAGCTCCGCGACAGACGGCCTTGTTCAGCAACGACGGGTGCCGAATTCGGTTGGAGTTGAAAGCCACGGCCGCTTATGCGCCGACGGCGCGCAACGGCCGCTGTGAGGCTGGGGATGACCGGATCCGGCGTCCGTCGCCAAGCGGCGGTGCGGCTGCCGCGGCGCCCTTTGCTCCGCCAGGATCACGGCGTCGCGGCCGGTTCTGTCCGGGCATCGGGCCCTGCGGCCGGGCCAGGGTCGGAGCTTCCGCCCGAGGAAAGTGCGCCGCGAAGCGGCGTCAGGCCACCAGCCGGATATGGCGGCCTTCCATGGCCTCCACCCTCAGCACGCCGATGATCTGGCCGAGATTGCCGGCCACAAGATGCAGCATGTCCAGCGGCATGGCATCCAGCGCGATCTCGGTGCGCAGGTAATCGCCCTCGCGCTGGCTGCGCACCCGGTCGGGCACCAGGTCGCGCTTGGCGAAGGGCTCCAGCACGCGGGACAACAGGCCGGGATAAGCCTCGGCCAGCACGGTGAAGCGGGCGGAGGTCAGAGCGGATGGGGAGTTGGACATGGTGGATGAGCTTCCGGAGCGGCAGTGAGCGGACGCGCGGGGTTCCTCCCGGCCGCTGCCCCCCGCAGGGCGCTCAGGCGGCCGGGCCGCTAATCACGATGCGGATGGCCCGGATTCGATCCATGCTTTCGACGATAAGCGCGCCGCACGGCGGACACAAGCGCCCCGGCGGCCTCTTTATGCCACCGGGTTGACGCTCAGCCCTGCGCCGGCCGCGCGCCCTCCGGGCCGGGCGGCGCCGGTGTGGCGTGGCGCAGGGGGTGGGCGGAATCCTCGAACATCAAGCGCTGGCGGTGCGCCGGGATCTCGATGCCCAGCTCGTCGAAGCGGCGCTTGATGCGGCGGTTGGCCTCGCGCATCACCTCCCAACGCTTGATCGGCTCGGTCTTGATGCGGACCTTGATGACCGGGCCGTCGGGCATCAGCTTGTCGACGCCCAGCACCTCCATCTCGTCGCGGATCGCCAGGCCCCACCTCGCCTCGGACCGCATCTCGGAACACACGCCGGTCAGGGCCTCGACCACCCGGTCGATGTCTTCCCGGTAGGCGACCTGCACGTCCAGCACGGCGAAGGAGAAGTCGCGCGTCATGTTGGTGACGCTGTTGACCGTGGAGAACGGGATGATGTGCAGGCTGCCATCCAGGTCGCGCAGCTTGATGGAGCGGATCGACAGGTGCTCCACCACCCCCGCCTTGCCACCGAGGTTCACCACGTCGCCCACCGTCATGGCGTCCTCGAACAGGAGAAACACGCCGGTGATCACGTCCTGCACCAGCTTCTGCGAGCCGAAGCCCAGTGCCAGGCCGATCACGCCGGCACCGGCCAGCAGCGGCGCCACGTTGACGCCGATCTCGCTGAGCAGGGTGAAGCCGACAAACAACAGGATCACCACCATCAGGGTGGTGCGCAGCATCGGCACCAGGGTGCGGACGCGGGCGCTGCGCGCCGCCTCGGCATCGCGCGACAGGCGCTCGATGTGGCGCTGCAGGGCGGCGTTGGCGACTTCCCAGACCAGAAGCGCCAGCGCCACGGTCATGCCGAAGGACAGGCCGGAGCCGAGCAGCCGGCTGCCCAGCGCGCCGGGGGCGAACCAGGCGAAGGCGGCCACGCCCCAGACCTCCAGCAGCGTCATCAGGGTCAGCACCGTCAGCAGGGCGGAAACCGAACCCTTCAACAGCGGCACGTAGCGATTGGCCCGGCTTTCCAGTCCGGGATGGCGCCCGGCCAGCCCGCTGGTGGCGCTGAACAGCCGCCCGAGCAGCCGGCGCAGCCCGAGATCCAGCAGCCGCGCCACCGCCAGCACCACCAGGGTGAGCGCGCTGGCGCGCAGCAGGCGGGTGAAGCCGTCCTGGATCTGCAAGGCCCACACCACCCACAGCGCCAGCAGGTACAGGATCGCCAGGATGTGCCAGATCTCGGCCAGCCTGTCGCGGAAGCGGCGCGCGGCGAGGCGGGCCCGGTTCGGCTGGTCGCCGGGGCGCAGCGCTGGAGCATGCAGCCATCGCGCCACCCGCACCCGGTTCTGCAGCACGATGACGCCGAGGAAGACGGAGATCAGCAGCAGAACCAGCCGCCGGATCGCGTCGTACACGCCCCAGGGCAAGCCGAACAGCAGCCCCGCTTCGGCCACCGCGTTGCCGCTGATCAGCACCACGGAGATGCGGTGCAGCCACAGCATCACATAGGCTGCCATGGCATCGCCGCAGGGCATCAGCCGCAGCCGGGCCGAAGCGGGGGAAAGCAGCATCCGGCCCAGCGCCATCACCACCCGCACGCCGAGATAGGCCTGCGCGCCGGTGAGCAGGATCAGCTCGGTGGTGGGCAGTGGCCGCAGCAGCGGGATCAGCCCGTAGGCCACGAGGCCGAAGGCGGCGATCGGCAGCAGATCCAGCAACAGGCGGCCGAACAGCAGCGGCACGCGGCGCAGCCGGGCCCAGCCCTGCACCCGTTCCGGCGCCAGCCGGTCCAGCGTCTGCCGCGGGCGGCCCAGCGCCCGGACCGCCATCCATTCGGCCAGCATGCCGAGCCCGATGCTCAGCGCCAGCTTCCAGGATGCATCCGCCACCCGCACATGCGTCACGGGGTCGCGAGCCTGGGCCGATAGCCAGTCCAGCAGGCCCGGCAGGTCGGTGATGGCGCGCACCGTCAGCACCACCTGTCCGCTGAGCCAGGACAGGTAGCGCGAGGCACCGGTCAGCAGCTGCCCGCCCAGCGTGTTGGGCGCCAGCAGCGGGGCCTCCGGCGTGGCGGCCGGCGCAGGCTGGGGCACCGGCGGCTGCGGAGTGGCAGGCGGGGCAGCGGGCGGAGCGGCGGCAGCAGGCGGTCCCGCCGCCGCCGCCGCCAGCGCCTCCAGGTTGCGCATCAGCTCGGCCCGGCGGGCCTCGTCGCGCAGGATCTCGAGCAGCCGCCGCGCCTCACCGGAGGCCGCGGCCGGCGCGGGTGCGGGAGCCTGCGCCGCGGCGGCGGAAGCCAGGCCGAGACACAGCAACAGGGTCATCAACAGGCGCATGGCCGTGTGCCAAGCCGAAGCTGCCGGCGCGGTCAAGCCTGCAGCCATATGCCGGCTTGCACGGCGGCGAAACGATGCCATCTCAGCTGCCATGGTGACCTTTCTTTCCATTCTGCTCGGCCTCGCCATGCTGGCCACGCTGGGCGTCATGTTTGCCGGCATGCTCGGCCTCGCGCGGGGTGAGGAGGGCGGCGGCGGCGCCCGGTCCAACAACCTGATGCGCTGGCGCGTCGGGCTGCAGGGCGTGGCGATCGCCTTGTTCGCGGCGCTGATGCTGGCGATGCGCGGCTGAGCGGGGAAGCGTCCCCCCTCACCTTGCCTCGCCCTGCCGGGCCGCCTAGGCTCCCCCTCCATAAGCGCGGAACCGCGCGCCGCGGGCCCCGCACGTGCCCCGGGAAACTCTTCAAGGACACGGCCTGGCGATGAAGCTCCTTGTCCCCGTCAAGCGGGTGGTGGATTACAACGTGAAGGTCCGCGTGAAGGCGGATGGCACGGGCGTCGAGACGGCGAACGTGAAGATGTCGATGAACCCCTTCGATGAGATCGCCGTCGAGGAAGCGGTCCGGCTGAAGGAAAAGGGGGCGGCGACCGAGATCATCGCCGTCTCGATCGGCCCGGCCCAGGCCCAGGAGCAGATCCGCACCGCCCTGGCCATGGGCGCCGATCGCGGCATCCTGATCGAGGCCGAGAACACCGAACCGCTGGGCGTGGCCAAGCTGCTGAAGGCCATCGTCGAGCGCGAAAGCCCGCAGCTGGTGATGATGGGCAAGCAGGCCATCGACGACGACATGAACGCCACTGGCCAGATGCTGGCCGCGTTGCTTGGCTGGGCGCAGGGCACCTATGCCAGCAAGGTGGAGCTGGCGGATGGCAGCGCCAAGGTGACGCGCGAGGTCGATGGCGGCCTGGAAACGGTCAGCCTGACGCTGCCGGCCATCGTCACCGCCGATCTGCGGCTGAACGAGCCGCGCTACGCGTCGCTGCCCAACATCATGAAGGCGCGCAAGAAGCCGATCGAGACGCTGAAGCCGGCCGATCTGGGCGTCGACGTCGCGCCGCGCCTGACCATTCTGAAGGTGGAAGAGCCGCCGAAGCGGCAGGCCGGCGTCAAGGTGGCCTCGGCTGCCGAGCTGGTGGCGAAGCTGAAGACCGAAGCGAAGGTGATCTGAACATGGCCGTTCTTGTTCTGGCCGACCGCAGCGGCGGCATTGTGTCGCAGCCAACCCGCTCCACGGTGGCGGCGGCGTCGCAGATCGACGGCGACGTGCATGTGCTGGTGCTCGGCGGTGCCGAGGCGGCCCAGGCGGCGGCGAAGCTGCCCGGCGTTTCCAAGGTGATCCAGGCTACCGGCCCGGCCTATGAGCACGGTCTGGCCGAGCCGGCGGCGGCGCTGCTGGTGTCCCTGGCGCCCGGCTACACCCACCTGCTGGCCCCTGGCAGCGCCATGGGCAAGAACATCATGCCGCGCGCCGCCGCGCTGCTCGACGTGCAGGTGATCACCGACGTCGCCGGGGTCGAGGGCCCCGACACCTTCCGCCGCTTCATCTATGCCGGCAACGCGCTGGCCACCGTGAAAACGGCCGATGAGAAGAAGGTCCTGACGGTGCGTGCCGCCTCCTTCGATCCTGTTCCGGCCGAGGGCGGCTCCGCCTCCGTGGAGGACGCGGCGGCGGCCGAGGATCCCGGCGTATCGTCCTTTGTCGGCGCCGAGATCGCGCAAAGCGAGCGGCCGGAGCTGACCGCGGCCCGCGTGGTCATCTCCGGCGGCCGGGCGCTCGGCTCGGCCGAGAACTTCGCCATCCTGGACAAGGTGGCGGACAAGCTGGGCGCCGCCGTCGGCGCCTCGCGCGCCGCGGTGGATGCGGGTTACGCCCCGAACGACCACCAGGTCGGCCAGACCGGCAAGATCGTGGCGCCCGAGCTGTACATTGCGGTCGGCATTTCGGGGGCGATCCAGCACCTCGCCGGCATGAAGGACAGCAAGGTGATCGTCGCCATCAACAAGGACGAGGACGCGCCGATCTTCCAGGTGGCCGATTACGGGCTGGTGGGCGACCTGTTCAAGATCATGCCCGAGCTGGAACAGGAACTGGGCTGAGCCATGGCGGAGAGCGGCTCCAGGGGGATCGGCCGGGTCGGCGTGATCGGCGCCGGGCAGATGGGCAATGGCATCGCCCATGTGGCCGCCGCCGCCGGCCTGCCGGTGGTGCTGGTGGATGTGAACGCCGCCGCGCTGGACAAGGCGCGCGCCACCGTGGCGAAGAACATGGACCGGCAGGTGGCCAAGGGCGGCCTCACGGCGGCCGAGAAGGACGCTGCGCTGGCGCGTATCGAGACCGGCACCGGCATGCAGCGGCTCGCCGATTGCGACATCGTCATCGAGGCGGCGACGGAGCGGGAGGAGGTCAAGCTCTCCATTTTCCGCGATGTCTGCTCCGTGCTGAAGAAGGAGGCGATCCTCGCCTCCAACACCTCCTCCATCCCCATCACCCGCCTCGCCGCCGCCACCGACCGACCGGACCGGTTCATCGGCATGCACTTCATGAACCCGGTGCCGGTGATGAAGCTGGTGGAGGTGATCCGCGGCATCGCCACCTCCGAGGAAACCTTCGAGGCGGTCGCCTCGCTGGCCTGGAAGCTGGGCAAGATCACGGCGGTGGCGCAGGATTACCCGGCCTTCATCGTCAACCGCATCCTGGTGCCCATGATCAACGAGGCGGTGCAGACGCTGCAGGAAGGCGTGGGCGACATCCGCTCCATCGACGCGGCGATGAAGCTCGGCGCCAACCACCCGATGGGGCCGCTGGAGCTGGCCGACTTCATCGGGCTCGACACCTGCCTGGCCATCATGCGCGTGCTGCATGAGGGAATGGGCGACAGCAAGTACCGTCCCTCGCCCCTGCTGGTGAAGTATGTGGAAGCGGGATGGCTGGGCCGGAAAACCGGCCGCGGCTTTTACGACTACAGCCAGGAGCCGCCGGCGCCGACGCGTTGACTGCCGCATGACCGTCGTGGCCGCCTTTCTCTACCGCGACGGCCATCGGGCCGGGACGGTGAAGCTCGACCAGCCATCCCCCTGCTCCGGCGACCGTTCGGAATTCGTCTGGATCGGGTTGCTGGAGCCCACGGAAGCCGAGCTCCGCACCCTGCAGGACACCTACGGCCTGCACCCGCTGGCCGTGGAGGATGCGCTGAAGGCGCATCAGCTGCCCAAGGTGGACGTGTATGGCGACCAGCTCTTCGTGGTCGCGCGCACCGCGCATCTGGAGAACGATCAGGTCGAGTACGGCGAAACCGCCATTTTCGTCGGCCGCAACCACATCATCACTGTCCGCCACGGCTCCGCCCGCCACCACGCCACCCTGCGCGCGCAGCTGGAAGCAGCGCCGAAGCTGCTGGCCCAGGGCGTCGACTACGTGCTGCACGGCGTGCTGGACTTCGTGGTGGATGGCTACATCCCGATCATGGAAACCATCGAGGAGGAGGTGCTGGAAATGGAGCGCTGCGCCCTCGACTCCATGCTGCAGACGGAAGCGGTGACCCGCATCTTCCACCTGCGCCGGCAGATGATCCGGTTCGGCCGCATCCTGGAACCGATGGCGGAACTGTGCAGCAAGCTGGTCCGGCTCGACATGCCCTGCATCGACCATGACGCGCGGCCCTATTTCTCGGACGTGCTGGACCATGTGCGGCGGGTGCAGACCCGGGTGGGCGGCCTGCGCGAGATCCTGACCTCGGTGTTCGAGATCAGCAGCCTGCTGGAACAGCAGCGCCAGGGCGCCATCACCCGGCAGCTGGCCGCCTGGGCCGCCATCCTGGCGGTGCCCACCGCCATCGCCGGCATCTACGGCATGAATTTCGAGAACATGCCGGAGCTGCGCTCACAATACGGCTACTTCGTAGTGCTCGGCGTCATCGCCACGCTGTGCGGCCTGCTGTACTGGCGGTTCCGGAAGGCGCGCTGGCTGTAGCAACGGTCGCAACCCGGTGCGCTGCACCGTGTTGCACAGCGGCAAAGGGGATCGCCGCCCATGCCGACCGCCCATGCCATTCCGGAGGAGCCCGGGCTCGACCATTCACTGGCCCTGTTGCAGGAAGGCTACACCTACATCTCCCGCCGGTGCGACCGGTTCAACAGCGACCTGTTCCTGACCCGCATCATGCTGACCCCCGTGGTCTGCCTGCGCGGCGCGGAGGCCGCCCGGTTCGTTTATGAGGGCGAGCGTTTCACCCGCCGCGGCGCCATGCCGCGCTCCGTGCTGCTGCTGCTGCAGGATGTGGGCAGCGTGCAGACCCTGGATGGCGCGGCGCACCGGCACCGCAAGGCGATGTTCCTCTCGCTGATGACGCCGGACGCGATTCCGCGCATCGGCACCCTTTTGGCCGGACATTGGCGCGACGCGGTGCGGCGCTGGGAGGGCGGCGGCGAGGTGGTGCTGCTGGACGCCCTGGCCGAGATCCTGACGCGCACTGCCTGCGACTGGGCCGGCCTGCCGGTGCCGGACGCCGACATCCCCGCCCTGTCTGCCGAACTGGCCGCCATGGTGGAGAATGCCGGCAGCCTGGGTCCGTCCTACCTCGTGGCGCTGCGGCTGCGCCGCCGGGCCGAGCGGCGGGTGCGTCACCTGGTAGAACGCCTGCGGGCCGCCGAGCTGGAGGCGCCGCCCGGTTCCGCCGCCCTGACCATCGCCACCCATCGCGACACCGATGGCGCCACCCTGCCCGCCGGGATCGCGGCGGTGGAACTGCTGAACATCCTGCGCCCGATCGTCGCGGTCGGCCGCTACATCACCTTCGCCGCCCTGGCGCTGCATCGGCACCCGGAATGGCGGGAACGCTTCGCGCAGGGTGACGAGGCCGACCTGGAACCCTTCGTGCAGGAAGTGCGGCGCCTGTACCCGTTCTTTCCGATGATCGGCGGTCGGGCCCGGCAGGCGCTGCGCTGGGGCGGGCACGATTTCGCGCCGGGGGACTGGGTGCTGCTGGACCTGCACGGCACCAACCACGATCCCCGCCTGTGGCCGGAGCCGGACCGCTTCCGCCCCGAACGCTTCCGCGGCTGGCAGGGCAATCCCTACACGCTGGTGCCGCAGGGCGCCGGGGACGTCGCCGCCACGCATCGCTGCCCCGGCGAATGGATCACGATCGCGCTGATGAAGGAGGCGGTGCGGCAATTGTGCCGCATGCGCTACACCGTGCCGCCGCAGGATCTGTCGATCAGCCTGTCGCAGATGCCGGCGGCGCCGGCCAGCCGCTTCGTGATCGGCGCGGTGCGGCCAAACTGATCACAGCAACCCCTCGCGCCGGAAGCTGAGATAACGGCCATTGCCGACGATCAGGTGGTCGTGCACCACCACGGCGAAGAACTGCCCGGCCTGCTTGATCTCCGCCGTCATCTCGATGTCGGCCCGGCTCGGCGTCGGGTCGCCGCTCGGGTGGTTGTGCACCAGGATCAGCGCGGTGGCGTGCAGCTCCAGCGCACGCTTCATCACTTCGCGGGGATAAACCGGGGTGTGGTTGACCGTGCCCTTGGCCTGCGCCTCGTCGGCGATCAGCCGGTTCTTGCTGTCCAGGAACAGGATGCGGAACTGCTCGATCTTCTCGCGCGAAATGGCGGCGTTCAGATAGGTGATCAGCCGGTCCCAGTTGTTCAGCACCGGCGCTTCCATCACTTCGGCCTTGGCCAACCGGAGCGCGGCGGCCTGCACCAGCTTCAGCGCCGCGACGCTGTGCGGGCCGAGGCCGCGGGATTCCATCAGCGTCTTCTGCGGCGCGGCCAGCACCGCGCCGAAGGAGCCGAACTGGTTGATCAGCGCCTTGGCGAGAGGCTTGGTGTCCCCCTGCTTGAAGGCGAAGAACAGCAGCATCTCCAGCAATTCGTAGTCGGCGAGCGAATCGGGGCCGCGCTCCAGCAGCTTCTCGCGCATGCGGGCCCGGTGGCCCTGCGGCCCGGTGCTGGCGAAGGGCTGTGCCGCCGCCGCATCCGCCGGCGGCCCATCGCCCGGGACGGATGCTTGGAATGGCAGCCGCTCCGGTCGCAGCGGGAACATGTCGTCCGCCTCGCCCGCCCCTCCGCGCAACAGGGCAAGCTCGCCCTTCAAGGGTGCTTCGGCAAAGCCGCGGGGGCGGTGCGACACCGCCTCGGGCTGGGGCGGGAGGGCGCCGTCGGGCGCCGCATCCCGCTTCGAGAAAGTTCTGGAAAGCCATCCGGCCACGGTGTTCACGCCCGTCCTGCACGCCGCTTCTGCAACGACAGCCGGACTATCACGTCAACTTGGTGGCGATTCAAGAATTTCCTGATCGCCTATCAGGTGAAATTCACCTTGGCATTCTCGCCGCTGGTGTCCGGCCGTCCGGTGACCAGCGATTGCGCATAGCCATAGGCGAAGCGCAGGGAGGACGAGATGCCGTCCCAGTATTCCGCGCCGTCGATGGTCACGGCGATCAGTGCAACCTCCGGGCTTTCGGCGCCTTCCGGCAACCAAGTGCGCAGCCCCTCGGTCCACAGCGCCTGCTTGCGGGCCGTGTCGGTCACCAGCCGTGCCTTGCCGGAGATCGAGACGTAATCCTGGTTCCGCGTGTCGGAATAACCCAGCAACACGCGCGGGTCGTTCTGGATCTCGGCCACCTTGGGGCTGTCGGCGCGGGTGAAGAACCACAGCGTCTTGCCGTCCGGGTCGGGCTTCTGGGTGCGCATCGGGCGGCCGCGCAGATGGCCCTCGCCATCGATGGTGGTGAAGATGGCGGTGCCGATCTCGGCGATCATGTCGCGCACCTTGATCCGCATCTCGTCGTCGTTGCGGGTGGTCTGCATGGCTGGGTCTCCACTGCCGTGTCGCGCAGAGAACCAAGCAGGGCGGCGACCGGTTGCCCCGTCCAGCAGCCCGTGACGTCACCGCAGCATTTCAAAGAGGATGCTCACGGTTCCGTGATGCGCTAAAAGGCGGCATGCGCCGATTTCTGTTCATCCCCGTCTCGCTGCTGCTGTCCGGCTGCGGACCCTTGCTGCCCGAGTCCTGGGTGCCCGACCTGTCGGCGCTGTGGGAGCCGACCCCGCCGGAGGCCGAGCCGGATCCCCCCGGCTCCCTGGCGGCCCGGGCGCCGGCCGATGGCACGCCCGCCCTGCGGCTGACCTGGGCGCAGGGCAGCGCCACGGCGCTGCTGGTGTCGCAGAATGGGGAGCGGCGACTGTGGCGCAGCGGCGGCGGAGTGGTGGTGGCCACCGACGGCGCCCGCGTCACCGCCACGGCCGGGCTGCGCGAATGGATCGCCGGCACCCGGCTGGACGGCTCCGACCCGCTGGACGAGCCGCTGGCGCTGCTGGTGCAGTCCGCCTCGCTGCGGCGGCAGGTGGATTTCATGCGAAACGACCGCTCGCCGGACCGCATGCGCTTCGGCGTGGCGCTGAGCTGCCGGCTGGGTGCGACGCAGCAGGGGCCGGTGGTGCTGGTGCGCGAAACCTGCCGCGGCGGCGGCAACAGCTTCACCAACCGCTACTGGGCCGATCCTGCCACCGGCGGCATTTTCCGCTCGGAACAATGGGTGGGGGAGATCGGTGCCATGCGGCTGGACGTGATCACGCCGCCCAGCTGAGTCCGGCGCGGCGCACCCGCCAAGCGATGAAACCGAGCCACAGCAGCTGAACCAGCAGCGGCGGCACCACCACCAGCGGCTTGAGGCCCGGGCCGAGGCGCAGGAACAGCAGCGCCAGCCCGAGGTGGAACAGCACGAAGCCGCCATGCACCGCGGTGATGGTGCGAACCCCGAGGCCGCTGCGCTGCGCCATCTGGTACAGGTGGGTCCGATGCGGCGTGCTGATCCGCTCGCCCCTGCAGGCGCGGCGGATCAGGGTGAAGCCGGTGTCGAACAACAGAGCGAAGATCAGCAGCGGCACCAGCAGGAAGGAGAGCTGCGTGGCGTCCAGCTGGGCCGCCGCAACGCCCAGCACCGCCAGCACGAAGCCCAGAAACTGGCTGCCCACATCGCCCATGAAGATCCGCGCCGGATGCAGGTTGAACGGCAGGAAGCCGGCGATCCCGCCACCCAGGATCAGCGCGGCGGCGTAGATGAACCAGCCATTCTGCACCACGGCGAGGTAGGCAAGCCCGCCGCACACCACCAGCATCGTGCCGCCGACCAGGCCATCCATGCCGTCCATGAAGTTCACCGCGTTGGTGCAGGCGACGATCCAGAACAGCGTCAGCACCGGCCCGAGCCAGCCCAGTTCCACCACGCCGATCCAGGGCAGCGCCAGGCGCTGCACCACCAGCCCGCTCATCAGCGCCACCAAGGCGGCCAGCGCCTGCGCCGCCAGCTTCACCACGAAGCGGAAGTCGCGAATGTCATCCAGCAGCGCCACCATGGCGATCGCGATGGCGGCCAGGATCACGCCGACGAAGCCGCCCTCGGCCATGCGGGCGAACTGCGCCACGTCGTACAGCACGGCCATGCCGATAATGAAGGCGGAGACGATGCCGACGCCGCCGCCCTTCGGCGTCGGCCGCACATGCGCCTTGCGGTGGTTCGGGTGGTCGAGGATCGGAAACGCGATCATCAGCCGCACCACGAGCGCGGACAACAGCGCCAGGGCCAGGGCGAAGCCCAGATGCTGCAGAAAGGCGGTGGAGGTCATGCGGCAGGTTAACCTGGAACGGGAGCGGGCGCCGTTCCCCTAGCGGAAGCCGGGCGCCGGGGTAAGCCCGGGCGGCGCATCCGCGCCGGCGTGGCGCCGCTCAGCGCAGCCGCGCCTGCTCCAGGCTGGCATAGATGTCGCCGGAATTGGCCGCGGTCGGCAGCGCCTCCAGCCAGCGCGCCATGGCGCCGGCATGCACCGGCCTGTCCAACACGAAGCGCATCTCCTCGCCCAGGCAGGCATTGAAGCGGTAAGGACCGAGCGCCGCGATCATGCGCAGCGCGTCCAGCGCCACCGCCCGCTGCAGGGTGGTGAACTCGAAGCTGAGGCTGCGCACCGGGCAGGACAGGCCGGACAGCGCCTGCGCCTCGAAGCCTTCCACGTCGATCTTGATGAAATCCGGCGCGCCATGCGCTTCGGCCAGGCTGTCCAGCGTGGTCACCGGCAGGGTCACGGCGCCGTCCCAGTGCTGTTCCCGCCAGCTCGGCGCATGCTGCGCCGCCGCCATGAAGGCCTCGGACGCCGTGGCCACGGTGGGATTGGCGCTGTTCAGGTGCAGTCGCGCCTCCCCCTGCTCGCCGCCCACCAGGGCGCGCACCAGCGCCACCGCGGGGTCGCGGCCAAACAGTCGCCGCAGCAGGCGCTGCAATCGCGGCTGCGGCTCCACCGCCACCGCCCGCGCACCGAGCCGGCGGAAGCCCGCGGTGCGGTCGCCGACATGGGCCCCGATGTCGAAGCCCAGCTCCCCCTGCCCGAGGAAGCGGCGCAGGAATCCATCCAGCGCCGCCGCCCGGCCCGGCGCGTAATAGGTGCGCAGCGAGCGCCCGATGGCGGCGGCATTCGGCGCCAGGCTCAAGAGAGAAACACCAGCGCCGTGCCGCCGGCCGCTTCGGGCGGCACCATGAGGCCACCGGGGATGTCCCGCAGCGCCGCGCCGGCGATCCGGCGAATGGCGACATTGCCGTCATCGGTGCGCAGGGTGCAGCCGGCCAGGAAGGGCAGCGCGGGAATGGCGACGCCCGGCAGCACCGCCGGCAGCGCCTCCGGCGGCAGGATGCGCACCCGGCTCTGCGGCAGCGGCAGGACGTAGCCGCCGGCCGGGTCGGGCTCGAAGGCGTGGCCGGTCAAGCGGGAGAAACCGGTGGCGCTGCGGGCGGGCTGCGGCGTGGCGAGGATCACCTCCTCCAGCGCCACGGCGCGGTTGGCGTGGTCCAGCCAGCGCTCCTGCCACATCAGCTCCGGCGTGTGGTGCTGCACCAGCTGCACCCGGCCTTCCGGCGCATCCGGCAGCGGCAGGCGGGAGAACCGCGCCAGCGCCGGGTTGCCGTCCTCCACTGGCCGCTGCAGCGGCATGATTCCGGGAATGTCGAGCCCGGCCCGGCGCAGCCGTTCCAGCTCCGCCGCCGCATCCTCCATGCCGAAGGCCAGGATGTGCATCCCGGTGTAGCGGTCCAGGAAGCGGCCCAGCCCGTTGTCGAAGCCCGACGGGTCGAGGATCGCCAGCAATTCCAGGTAGCCCTGGCGCAGCATGGCGCAGCGGTTACCGGTACCGAAGGGCTCCACCGGCGCATCCGGGCTGCGGCGGCCGGATTGCCGGTTCGCCGGCGTCAGGATGAAGCCCAGCCGTTCATAGGCCGCCCACAGCGCCGGGCCATCGGCGGTGCAGAGGCCGATATGGTCCAGGCCGGAGGCGCCGCTCATGCCCCGGGAACCTGCTCGTATTTCGCCAGGCGCCATTCGGCCGGCTCGGCGGCGGCCTCGTCGTGCCAGCGCTGCATCAGCGGGTGGGCGCGCATCGCGGCCACGTAGTCGCGGCTCATCGCCTGCAGCTCCGGCTCCCAGGTCAGGAAGCGGAACACCACGGGGGCGAACATGGCGTCGGCCGCGCCGAAGCGGCTGCCGAACAGGAACGGGCCGCCCGATCCCAGCAGCGCCTCGCGCCAGATCGCCTCGATCCGGGCGATATCGGCCAGCACCTCGGGCGTGCGGTTGCGGCCGGGAAAGCGGTTCAGGATGCTCATCGGCATGGCGGTGCGGAGCGCGCGGAAGCCGGCGTGCATCTCGGCCGCCATCGAGCGTGCCGCGGCGCGCTGCACCGGGTCGGAAGGCCATAGGCGCGGCTCGATCTCAGCGCAGTATTCCAGGATGGAGAGGCTTTCCCAGACGCGCGCGCCGCGATGCTCCAGGTAGGGGACCAGCCCGGCAGGGGTGGCGTCCTGGATGGCCCGGGTGCTGCCGCCGGCCAGCGGGATCACCACCTCCTCCACCTCCAGCCGGGCCAGCTGCACGGCCAGCCAGCCGCGTAGCGACCAGGAGGAATACATCTTGGTGCCGATGACGAGACGGCCTTCCGCCATGGTGTCGCTCCCTGTCGCTGCTCCGGGACCGCCAAGCTACGGCGCCGCGCGGCGGCGGGGAAGCCGCCTCCCGCCTCTACTCGGCCGGCACGCCCTTGGTGGTGCTGTACTCGAAATGCAGCGCTTCCCCGGGGAAGACCTGCGGGTGGATGGCATGCGCCGCCATCGCCGCCTCGGAAAAGCCCTGCAGGATCAGCTTCAGCTTGCCCTGGTAGGTGGCAATGTCACCGATGGCGTGGATGCCCGGGATGGAGGTGGCGCAGGTGGCGGGGTTCACCACCACATGGCTGCGTTCCAGCCCGAGACCCCAATTGGCGATCGGCCCCAACTCCATGGACAGGCCGAAGAACGCCAGCAGGTGGTCGGCCGGCACCATCCGCTTCTCGCCCTTCATGGTCGCCAGCTCGACCTGCGCCAGCTCGCCATCCCGGCCATGCAGCGCGTGCAACTGGTAGGGGATGGCGAGGTCGATCTCGCCGCGCTCGGCGGCGGCCTCCATCTGCGCCACGCTTTCGGGGGCGGCGCGGAATTTCGGCCGGCGATGCACCACGGTGACGCGCTTGGCGATGTCCTTCAGGCTCAGCGCCCAGTCCACCGCGGAATCGCCGCCGCCGGCGATCACCACGCGCTTGCCACGCAGCTCCTCGCGCCGCGCCACCATGTAGCGCACGGCACCGCTCGCCTCGTAGGCCGGAAGGTCGTTCAGCGGCGGGCGGTTGGGACCGAAGGCGCCGGCGCCGGCGGCCACGATCACCGCCGTCGCGCGCACCACCTCATCCTTGCTGGTGCGCAGCTCGAAGCCGCCATCCTGCAACTGCATCAGGGCATCGACCCGGCGGCCCAGCAGGTAGATCGGTGCGAAGGGCGCCGCCTGCTCCTCCAGCTTGGCCACCAGGTCGGCGCCGGCGATCGCCGGATAGGCCGGGATGTCGTAGATCGGCTTCTCGGGGTAGAGCGCGGCGCATTGCCCGCCGATCGCTTCCAGCGTGTCGATCACCACGCATTTCATGCGCAGCATGCCGCATTCGAACACCGCGAACAGCCCGGTCGGGCCGGCGCCGATGATGGCGACATCGGCGCTGATGGCGGCATGGACGGCGGAAGTCTCGGGCATGGCGGCTTCTCCACGTCTGGGCAGGGCGGGCATAGAGGCTTTGCGCCCCGCGGGCAAAGGGTTGCCCACAGTGGTGGCGGGCCCTGCCGGCGCGGCGGCCGGCCATGCCATGCTCCCTCCCCCCTGTCCTGTCACCGTTGCGCCGCCTGGTGCTGGCGCACGGGCTGGCGTCCTTCGTGTTCAACGCGGCGGTGCTGGCGGGGGCGGTGAACATCGCCGCCGGCCTAGCGAACCGGGCGCTCAGCCCCCGGGCAGGCGCGCCACCGTGCCGGGATCTTCCGCGCCGCCGAAAAAGCGCCGCAGCGCCTCGGCGAAGGCCGGCTCCCGCGGCTCGGCGCGGTGGAACAGCGTCATGGAGGAATGGAACTTCATGTTGTCCGGGCTGCCGAAGATGGCGTGGGCCGAGCGCCCTTCCACCCCGTTCACCAGCCCCGTGCAGTCCAGCAGGCGCGGTCCCAGCAACCTGTGGGCCAGATAGGCCCGTGCCTCCTCCAGCGAGGCGATGGCATAGCGCTGCGCCATCGGGCTGTGGCCGAGCCCGGCGATCTGCGGAAACACGAACCACATCCAGTGGCTCTGCTTGCGGCCCGCCGCCAGCTCGCGCCGCACCTGCGGCAGCACCGGGTCCTGGGCCTGGACGAATCGCTGGAGGTCGAAACGGTCGGTCATGGGCTTTCATCTGGCCTCGCCGCCGGCCCCTGCAAAGGCCGGCGCGGGGCCGATGGCGGCGTCAGTCGCCCAGCGTTTCCAGCAGCTCGCACAGCGTGGCGCAGCGCGGCGCCAGCTCGCGCCACAGGATGTGCTCGAACTCGGCATGGGCGCCCGCCCCGGCGCCGCCGAGGCCATCCAGCGTGGGGATGCCCATGGCGGCGGTGAAGTTGCCATCCGAGCCGCCGCCGCGATGCTGCTTCGGCAGGTCGTAGCCGATGCGGCCGGCGATGGCCCGCGCCTGCTCGTAGAGCGCCAGCACGGCCGGCGTTTCCACCATGGGCGGGCGGTTCATGCCGCCGGTGATGCGAACCTCGGTGCCGTCCGGCTGCGGCCCGGCCAGCGCCTGGATGGCGGCCACCAGCTCCTCGCCCTTCGCCACCGTGGCGACGCGGATGTCCACCTCGCAGCCGGCCTCGTTGGGGATCACGTTGGGCCTCGTGCCGCCCCAGACTGGCGCGCAATTGGTGGTGGTGCCGGCGTCGAGGTCCACCATGCCGTGGATCGTGGTGATGAGGCGCGCCAGCGTCACCACGGCGCTGCGGCCATCCTGCCAATTGCCGCCGGAATGCGCGCTCTGGCCCTTCACCGTCACCACCATGCGGCCGGTTCCCTTGCGCGCGGTGACGCAGCACTTGTCGGCGCCGCCGGCGGGCTCCGGGATCAGCACGGCGCAGGCGCCCGATGCCTCGCGCTCGATCAGCTCGCGGCTGGTCGGGCTGCCCACCTCCTCGTCGGAGGTCAGCAGCAGGGTGATGGGGGCTCGCGTCGCCACCTTCTGCCGCAGGATCTCCCGCACCGCATGAAAGGCGAAGAAGGAGCCGGCCTTCATGTCGTAGATGCCGGGGCCGAACGCCTTGTCGCCCTCGACCCGGTAGGACAGCACGCCATGGTTCCACACCGTGTCGAGATGGCCGGCCACCAGCACCGGGCGGCCCTGCCCGCCCCGGGGGCCGGGAATGCGCGCCACCAGGTGACCGCCATAGCCGTCCCGCCCCGGGATGCGCTCCAGCACGGCGCCCACCGCTTCCAGCTCGGCCGCCACCGTGTTCATCAGCGCATCGATGGCGGCGGCGTCGGTGGTGGGCGTCTCGTGCTCCACCCAGCCGCGCAGTTCCGCGAGCAGGGTTTCGCTGGTGCCGATCTGGGTGGCGGGCATGGCCTGGTCTCCGTTGCGGGTCAGGCCCGGCTTTGTCGCGCCCCCGCCCCTGCTTGTCCATCCGCGTGGCGGGCGGTAAGCCGGAAATGCGGCGCTCGGGCGCCGCGGGGGCGGGCCTTCACCGAGCCCCAGCCGCCGGCCGCCTCGGCCCGGATGCCCACCCCCCTCCGCTGCGGCACTTCGCCAGGGTTCCACAGGGCCAGGGTTCGATAGGGTTTGTTCTCATGAAGCGTGTTTGCGTGTTCTGCGGCTCCAATCCCGGCCTCAACCCGGCCTATGCCAATGCGGCGCGGGCGCTGGGCCGCGCCATCGCGGGACGCGGGCTCGGCTTGGTTTACGGTGGCGGCCATGTCGGGCTGATGGGCATCGTCGCCGACGCCGCCATGCGGGAAGGCGCCGAGGTGATCGGCATCATCCCCGAGACGCTGATGCGGCGGGAGGTCGGGCACGGCGCCATCACCGACCTGCGCGTCGTGTCCACCATGCATGAGCGCAAGGCCATGATGGCCGACCTGTCGGACGGCTTCGTGGTGCTGCCCGGCGGCATCGGCACGCTGGAGGAGGCGGTGGAAGCCTTCACCTGGACGCAGCTGGGCATCCACGACAAGGGCCTCGTCTTCCTCGACACCGCCGGATACTGGAAGCGCCTGGGCGCGGTGTTCGACCACATGGTGACCGAGGGCTTCCTGCACGAGAAGCACCGCGCGCTGGCCACCCTGGCCGCCACGCCGGAGGACGCGCTGGACGCGCTGGCCGGCTTCACCCCCGTCACGGTGGAGAAATGGGCCGAGAAGACGCAGCGCTGAGCCCCACGCCGTGATCCCCATCCCCCCCGAGGCCCGCGGCGCCACCGTGGCGCTGGGCAATTTCGACGGCGTGCATCGCGGCCATCACGCCGTGCTGCGCGCCGCGCACGCCGCCCGCCCCGAGCTGAAGCTGGTGGCGCTGACCTTTGAGCCCCACCCGCGCGAGCATTTCCGCCCCGACGACCCGCCCTTCCGCCTGACCCTCGCCCCCGCCAAGGCCGCTGCGCTGCGCGCCTGCGGCGCCGCGCAGGTGGTGGCGCTGCCCTTCGACGCCGCCTTCGCGCTGATCACCGCCGAACAATTCGTGGAGCAGATCCTGCACCGCGACCTGGACGCGAAGCACCTGGCCTGCGGCGGCGACTTCGCCTTCGGCCACCGCCGCGGCGGCGACGTGGCCTTTCTGGCCGAGCATGCCGAGCGCCTCGGCATGGGGCTGACCGTGGTGCCGCATGTCAGCGACGAGTCCGGCCCGATCTCCTCCACCGGCATCCGCCGCGTGCTGCAGGATGGCTACCCCGAGCGGGCGGCGCGGGCGCTGGGGCGCGAATGGGAGATCCGGGGCGTGGTCAGCCATGGCGACAAGCGCGGCCGCACCATCGGCTTTCCCACCGCCAACATCCCGCTCGGGCGGCACCTGGAGCCGGCGCGCGGCGTCTACGCCGTTCGCGTCCGGTTGCCGGACGGGCGCGTCATCCCCGGTGTCGCCAATATCGGCCTGCGGCCCACGGTGCAGGGCACGGAAAGCCGGGTGGAGGCGCATCTGTTCGATTTCGGCGAGGATCTGTACGGCCAGGAGATCGGCGTCGCCCTGGCGCATTTCCTGCGCCCCGAACAGCGCTTCGCCGGTCTGGCCGAGCTGACGGCGCAGATCGCCGCCGATGCGGCGCAGGCGCGCGCTTTGCTGGGCTGACCGGCCGCGGCTGCGTATCCTTTCCTCAACCCGCGGCAGCGGAGTCATGGGAGGATCGCACATGCTGAAGCAGATCGAGGCCGGAGTGCTGCGCATCGCGTATCGCGAGCAGGGCGACCCCGGCGGCTGGCCAGCCATCCTGTTGCACGGCTTCCCCTATGACGTGCACGCCTATGACGCCGTGGCGGAGCGCCTGGCGCGGGACGGCGCGCGAATCATCACCCCCTGGCTGCGCGGCTTCGGCCCGACGCGCTTCCTGTCCCTGGACACGCCGCGCTCCGGCCAGCAGGCGGCGCTGGCGGCCGACCTGCTGGCGTTGATGGACGCGCTGGACATCCCGCGCGCCACCCTCGCCGGCTATGACTGGGGCGGCCGCGCTGCCTGCATCCTGGCCGCCCTGTGGCCGGAGCGCGTGGCCGGGCTGGTGACGGGGGACGGCTACAACATCCAGAACATCGCCGGTGCCGCCCACCCCCAGTTGCCGGAGCGCGAATTCCGCCACTGGTACCAGTTCTACTTCCATGGCGAGCGCGGTGCCGCCGGGCTGGCGCAGCACCGGGCGGAGCTCTGCCGGCTGCTCTGGCGCCTGTGGTCGCCGGACTGGCGCTTCGACGAGGCCACCTTCCACCGGTCCGCGGCCGCCTTCGACAATCCGGACTTCGTGGCCGTGGTGCTGCATTCCTACCGCCACCGCTTCGGCCTGGTGGAAGGCGACCCGGCGCTGCAGCCGATCGAGCACAGGCTGGCGGCGCAGCCCGCCATCGGCGTTCCCTCCATCAGCCTGGATGGCGGCAGCGACGGGGTGGCCCGCCCGGGCGGCAGCGCGGAGGACGCGGCCCGCTTCACCGGTCCCTTCCGGCATCGCAACCTGCCGCATGTCGGCCACAACATCCCGCAGGAAGCGCCGGCCGCCTTTGCCGAGGCGGTGTCGGAAGTGCGGCGGATGGTGGGAGCATAGGGCTGCTTCCGGTCGCGGCGGATCAGCACGGCGGGGCGCTGGGCGGCCGCTTCCAAGCTGCTTGACCTTGCTCCGCCCGCGCCGCAAAACCCGCCCATGGTCCCTGTGCCGACAGGCCCGCAGACAATGATGCCGGGTGCGCGAATTCTCAGCCCGGTCCCCTGAACCCACTCCGGGCGGCAGGGGGCCGGGTTCAGCTTCGCGCCCTTCCCTCTACGGCCTGAGGCCGGCCGAGCCGGCCGGCATGGACATATCGATGACCGACGCCCCGCCTGCCCCGCGCGATTACCGCGGCACCGTTTTCCTGCCGCAGACCTCCTTCCCGATGAAGGGCGACCTGCCGAAGCGCGAGCCCGGCTGGCTGGAGCGGTGGGGGACGATCGACCTCTGGGCCCGCCTCCGCGCGCAGTCGGCTGGCCGCGAGAAGTTCGTGCTGCATGACGGCCCGCCCTATGCCAACGGCGCCCTGCACATCGGTCACGCGCTGAACAAGATCCTGAAGGACGTGATCAACCGCGCCGCGCAGATGAGCGGCCGGGACGCCGAGTACATCCCCGGCTGGGACTGCCACGGCCTGCCGATCGAGTGGAAGGTCGAGGAGGAATACCGCAACCCGAAGGGCAAGCATGGCGGGCAGGACAAGGATGCCGTCCCCGTGCTGGAGTTCCGCGCCGAGTGCCGCGCCTATGCGGCCCACTGGCTGGACGTGCAGCGGGAGGAGTTCAAGCGCCTCGGCGTCGCCGGCGACTGGGCCGGCCGCTACGCCACGATGGACTTTGCCTCCGAGGCCGCGATCGCCGGCGAGATCGGCAAGTTCCTCCTGAACGGCTCGCTCTATCGCGGCCTGCGGCCGGTGATGTGGAGCCCGGTGGAGAAGACCGCGCTGGCCGAGGCGGAGGTCGAGTACCACGACCACAGATCGGCCATCCTCTACACCGGCTTCCCCATCCTGAAGGCGGCGGCCGAGGATCTGGTCGGCGCCGAGGCCGTGATCTGGACCACCACCCCCTGGACCATCCCGGCCAACCGCGCCCTCGCCTATGGCGGGGAGATCGACTACGCGCTGGTGGTGGTCGATGCCGTGGCGGAGGGCGTGGAGCTGGTCCGCCCCGGCCAGCGCTTCATCGTGGCCGAGGCGCTGATCGGCGCCTTCGCCAAGGAAGTGGGCCTCGCCGCCTTCAGCGTGACGCGCGTCTTCAAGGGCACCGAGCTGGCCGGCGCCGTCGCCGCCCACCCGCTGCGTGACTGGAGCCAGGCGGCCCAGGAGGACGTGGTCGGCTACCAGTTCGACGTGCCGCTGCTGGAAGGCGAGTTCGTCACCACCGATGCCGGCACCGGCCTCGTCCACATGGCCCCCGCCCATGGCGAGGACGATTTCCGCCTGACCCGCGCGCACGGCATCGCGGTGCCGGAATGCGTCGGCGATGACGGCACCTACACCGTGCAGGCGCCGGGCTTCACCGGGCTGCACGTGTTCAAGGCGCATGACGCGGTGTGGGCGGCGCTGACCGAGACGGGGCATCTGGCCGGCCGCGGCTTCATCACCCACAGCTACCCGCATAGCTGGCGCTCCAAGAAGCCCATCATCTTCCGCGCCACGCCGCAATGGTTCATCGCCATGGACGATGCCAACCAGATCCGCGCCAAGGCGCTGCAGGCCATCGCGGACACGCATTTCGTCCCCGACATGGGCCGCAACCGCATCGGCTCCATGGTGGCGGCGCGGCCGGATTGGTGCATCTCCCGCCAGCGCGCCTGGGGCGTGCCGATCGCCGTGTTCGTCGAGAAGAAGTCGGGCCAGGTGCTGCGCGACCAGGCGGTGCTGGACCGCATCGACGCCACCTTCCGCGCGGAAGGGGCGGATGCCTGGTACAAGCCCGGCGCCGCCGCCCGCTTCCTCGGCAACGACCGCAACCCGGACGACTACGAGCAGGTGATGGACATCGTCGATGTCTGGTTCGAATCCGGCTCGACTCATGCCTTCGTGCTGCGCGACCGCGGCCTGCCGGTGCCGGCTGACCTTTACCTGGAGGGCTCGGACCAGCATCGCGGCTGGTTCCATTCCTCGCTGCTGGAAAGCGTCGGCGCCAATGGCCACGCGCCGTTCAAGGCGGTCCTGACGCATGGCTTCGTGCTCGACGAGACCGGGCGCAAGATGTCAAAGTCGCTCGGCAACGTCACCGCGCCGCAGGAGGTGACCAAGCAGTACGGCGCCGACATCCTGCGCCTGTGGGTGATGAACTCCGACACGGCGGACGACCTGCGTATCGGCAAGAACATCCTGGCGCAGCAGGCGGAGCTGTACCGCCGCATCCGCAACACGCTGCGCTGGCTGCTCGGCAACCTCGACGGCTTCGAGGAAGGCGAGACGCTTCCCGTTTCCGAGCTGCCGGAGCTGGAGCGCTGGGTGCTGCACCGCCTGGCCGACCTGGATGCCCGGCTGCGCAAGGCGGTGGCGGACTATGACTGGAACGGCGTCTACCCCGAGATCCACGCCTTCTGCGCCACCGACCTGTCCGCCTTCTATTTCGACATCCGCAAGGACAGCCTGTACTGCGACGCGCGCAACAGCCTGCGGCGCCGCGCCGCCCGCACCGTGCTGGACGCGCTGCACCGCTGCCTGTGCGCCTGGCTGGCGCCGGTGATGCCCTTCACCGCCGAGGAAGCCTGGCTGGCCCGCTTCCCCTCCGAGGACGGTTCGGTCCACCTGCAGGGCTTCCCCGCCATTCCCGCCGAATGGCGCGACGAGGCCCTAGCCGCCCGGTGGAGCACGGTGCGCGACATCCGCCGCGCCGTGACCGGCGTGCTGGAAAAGGCACGCGCCGCCGGCGAGATCGGCTCCTCGCTGCAGGCGGCGCCGGTGCTGCACCTGCCGCCGGAGCAGATGGAGTTGCTGTCGGCCGAGGGTTGGGCGGAGCTGTGCATCACCTCCGGCATGACCCTGTCCGATGCCCCGCCGCCGGCCGGGGCGCAGCCCGCCGAGGGCCAGCCCGGCGTCGCCGCGCGCTTCGCCGCGGCGGCCGGCAGCAAGTGCGAGCGCTGCTGGCGGGTGCTGCCCGAGGTCGGCCGTTCCGCCGCGCATCCGGGCCTGTGCCTGCGCTGCGAGGCGGTGGTGGAGCCGGCATGAGCCTGAAGCTCGGCCTGCCCATGGCGGCCGGCCTGCTGGTCGCCGACCAGCTCAGCAAATGGTGGATCTTGGAAGGGCTGCGCCTGCCCGAGCGCTTCCAGGTCAGGCTGGTCGACCTGTCCGGCCCCTGGGGCGCCGCCGGCTTCGACTTCACCATGGTCTGGAATCGCGGCGTCACCTTCGGGCTGCTGGCGGGCGAGGCGTTGTGGCACAGGCTGGCGCTCGCCGCGCTGGCCCTGCTGGTGGTGGGATTCCTGCTGCGCTGGATGGCGCGGGCCGAGAACCGGCTGACGGCGGTGGCGCTGGGCGGCATCATCGGCGGCGCCGTCGGCAACGTCATCGACCGGATCCGCTTCGGCGCCGTGGTGGATTTCGTTGATGTCTGGATCGGCTCCTTCCACTGGTATGTGTTCAACCTGGCCGACGCGGCCATCGTGCTGGGCGTCGTCGCGCTGATGGCGGACGCCTTGTTCCGGCCACGCGCCACCGCTAAGGAAACGCCATGAGGCAGCCTCCCCACCGGGCGCGCGGCGCCGCGCCATCCTGTCGCTTCGCGGCCCTCCTGTGCGGTCTGGCGCTGGCCGGCTGCGGTTCCGACACCGCCCGCAGCCTGGGCTTCACCCGGGACGCGCCGGACGAATTCACCGTGGTGACCCGCGCGCCGCTGTCGCTGCCGCCGACCCTGGGGGAGCTGCCGCGGCCGCGCCCTGGCCTGCCGCGGCCCCAGGAGCTGCGCGGCCCCGCCGCCGGCGAGGCGGCGCTGGCCCCCGCCTCGGTGTATGGCGTCGGCGCCAGTTCCACCCCCTCCGCCTCGGAGCAGGCGCTGCTGGCCCAGGCCGGCGGCAGCGCGCCGTCCGGCATCCGCGCCCTGGTGGATGAGGAAAGCCTGCGGCTGGAAACCGCCGACCGCTCCGTGGTGGACCGGCTGATGTTCTGGCGCGACGCGCCGCCGCCCGGCACCGCGGTGGACCCGACGCGGGAAGCGCAGCGCCTGCGCGAGAACGCCGCGCTCGGCCGCGAGCCGGTGGAAGGCGAAACCCCGATCATCCAGCGCCGGCGCCAGGGCCTGTTCCAGGGGCTGTTCTGAGCAGCGCCGCGCCCGATGCGGCGCCGCCCCCTGTTGCGAACGGGGCCGCGCCGCCATCTGATGACACCATGTGCCCGATCAGCCGCCGGGCGGCCCTCACGGCCGCCGCCACCCTCCCTGTGCTTGCCGCCCTGCCGCCACAGCAGGCCCGCGCCGCCGCACCCGCTCCCACACCGGCCCCGACACCGGCGCCCCTGCCAACAGGAGAGCGGCCGCTGTTCGGTGCCAGCCTCTGGACCCTGCCTAACGGCCTGACCGTGGTGCATGCCGAGAACCGCCGCGCTCCGGTGGTCGCGCATTACGTGTTCTACAGCATCGGCGGCGGGGATGATCCGGCCGGGAAATCGGGCCTGGCGCATTTCCTGGAACACATGATGTTCAAGGGCAGCGCCAACGTGCCCTCCGGCGCCTTTTCGCGGCGCGTGGCGCGCGAGGGCGGCCAGGACAACGCCTTCACCTCGCGCGATGTCACCGCCTATCACCAGCATGTGGAGGCGACGCGCCTGGCCCTGGTGGCCGGCATGGAGGCCGACCGCATGGCCTCCGCCCTGTTTCCCGCGGCCGAGATCGAGGCCGAACGTCAGGTCGTGCAGGAGGAACGCCGCCAGCGTACCGAAAGCACGCCGCGCGGCCGCTTCCGCGAGGCCTGGGATGCCGCCTTCTGGGGTCCGCAGCATTGGCGCGGCCGGCCGCTGATCGGCTGGCCGGACGACATCGCTTCGCTGTCGCGCGACGACATGCTGGATTTCTTCCGCCTCGGCTACACCCCCGCCAATGCCACGCTGGTGGTGACCGGCGCCATCTCCCGCCAGGAGCTGGAGCGCCTGGCCGTGGAGGATTATGGCGCCATCCAGGGCCGCCCGGCGCCGTGGCCGAAATCCCGTCGCGGCCGCGCGCCCGTCCCGGCCAGCCCGCTGGAGGACCGCCTGGTGCGGCGCGAGCCGACTGTGCAGGAAGCCGCCTTTATGCGCGGCTGGGTCGCCCCTTCCCTGCTGGAGGGCACCGATGCGGCGCGCCATGCGCACCCGCTGGAGGTGCTGTCGCACCTGCTGGGCGGCGGCCAGGGCTCGCGCCTGTTCACCGCGCTGGTGGCATCCGGCCTCGCCGTGTCGGCCGGCTGTTCCTATGACGGCGATTCGCTCGGCACCGGCACCTTCGACATCTTTGTCACGCCGCGCCGCGACACGCCCACCGAGAAGCTCGAACAGGCGGTGCAGGCGGAGATCGCGCGTCTGCTCGACGGCGACCTGACTGAGGCGGAGGTGGCGCGCTCGATCCGGCAGCTCACCGCCGGCACGCTGCTGGCGCTGGACAGCCTGGGCACCGCGCCGCGCATCCTGGGTGTCGGCATCGCCACCGGCATGCCGCTGGAGGCCATCGAATACTGGCCGGCGCATATCCGGGGCGTGACCCTGGCGCAGGTGCAGGAGGCGGCGCGCGCTGTGCTGGCTCGCCCTTCCATGAGCGGTTGGCTGCTGCCGGAAGGCGCGGCATGAGCGGCAGCGCCGGCTTTTCTCTGCCCATCCAGGTGGTGCAGGGCGGTGGCCTGACCGCGTGGCTGGCCGAGGACCATTCGGTGCCGGTGGTCAGCCTGTCCTGGTCCTGGCCCGGCGGTGCCGCGCTCGACCCGCAGGGACAGGAAGGCGCCGCCCGCCTCGCCGCTTCCCTGATGACCGAAGGCGCGGGCGAGCTGGATGCCAACAGCTTCGCCGACGCGCTGCGCGACGAGGCGATCGGGCTGGATTTCAGCGCCGACCGCGATGGCTTCGAGGGCAGCTTCCGCGCCCTGACCCCGGCCCTGCCGCAGGCGGTGCGACTGGCACGGCTGGCCATGACGGCGCCGCGCTTCGATCCGGCCGACATCGCGCGGCTGCGGGCCCGTGCCATTGCCTCCGCCCGGCAGTCGTTGGAAGGGCCGCGCGGCCGCGGCGCCCGCGCCTTCTGGGCGGCCGCCTACCCGCAGCACCCGGCAGGCCGGCCCACCAGCGGCACCGAGGAAAGCCTCGCCGCCCTGACCGCCGAGCAGCTGCGCGCGCCGTTGGGCCGGCATCTCAGGCGCAACAGCGGGCTGCTGATCGCGGCGTCCGGCGCCATCACCGCCGGACAGCTCGCCGCGCTGTTGCCGGACCTGTTCGGCGCCCTGCCCGAGGCCGCGGCCGAGCCCTTGCCGCCGCTGCCGGAGCTGCATGATTTCGGCACCCAGGTGGTGCCGGTGGCGGCGCCGCAATCGGCCATCATCTTCGGCCAGCCCGGCATTCCGCCCCGCGACCCCGATTGGGAAGCGGCGCAGGTGATGCTGCGCATCCTGGGCGGCGGCGGCTTCACCGCGCGGCTCACCCGCTCGATCCGCGAGGAGCGCGGCCTGACCTATGGCATCGGCATCGGGCTCGATTCGCTGTTCGGCCGGGGCGTGGTGGTCGGCTCCTGCGCCACCGCCAATGCGCGGGTGGCGGAGCTGCTCAGCGTGCTGCGGGCCGAATGGGCGCGCATGGCCGCCGAAGGTCCGACCCAGGAGGAGATGGACGAGGCCGTCGCCTATCTGACCGGCAGCCAGCCGCTACAATTCACCGACAGCCGCCGCATCGCCGGTACGCTGCTGGCGATGCGGCGCAACGACCGGCCGCTGGACTGGCTGACGCGGCGCCCGGAACGCCTGGCCGCCATCACACGCAACCACGCCGCCGGGCTGGCAAAGCGTTTGCTGCAACCGGAGGCGCTCTCGGTCACAGTGGCGGGGCAACCGGAAGGGTTGTGAGTCGTTGGGCTCGGGCTTGAGCCTGACGAACGGGAAGGATCGCATCGCATGACGCCGGACGCGCGGAACGCTGCCTGGGGCAAACTCGCCTCGCTCGCTGCCAGGCCTGATGCGGGCGCCATCCGCGCGCTGTTCGCCAGCGATCCGAAGCGGTTCAACCGCTTCCACCGTCAGGGCTGCGACATCCTGATGGACTTCTCCAAGACTGCCATCACCGAGGAGGTGCTGGCCTCGCTGCTGGAACTGGCCGAGGCCTGCCAGGTGATGGCGAAGCGCGACGCCATGGCGGCGGGCGAGCTGGTCAACTCCACCGAAGGCCGCGCCGTGCTGCACATGGCGCTGCGCGCGCCGCGCTCGGCCGGCTTCAAGGCGCGGCACAGCGACGGCTCGGTGGAGGATGCCGGTGCCAGCGTCGAGGAAACGCTGGCGGCGATGGAGCGCTTCACCCATGCCATCCACACCGGCGACATCCGCGGCGCGACGGGCGAAACCTTCACCGATGTCATCAACATCGGCATCGGCGGCTCCGATCTCGGCCCGTTCATGGCCGGCCGCGCGCTGTGGACGGTGCGCTCGCCGATGCGGCCGCTGTTTCTGGCCAACGCCGATGCGCACAACTGGGAAGCCATCCGGCCGCGGCTGAACCCGCACCGCACGCTGATGCTGGTAGCCTCCAAGACCTTCACCACCGCCGAGACCATGGCCAACGCCCATGTGGTGCGCGGCTGGCTGGAGCGGAACTTGGGCGAGATGGGCGCACGCCGGCACATGGCCGCGCTGTCCACCAACCTGGATGCGACGGCGGCCTTCGGCGTGCCCTCCGATCGGGTCTTCGGCTTCCGCGACTGGGTGGGCGGCCGCTTCTCGCTCTGGTCGGCGATCGGCCTGTCGATCGCGCTGAGCTGCGGCTGGCACGAGTTCCGCCAGCTGCTCGATGGCGCCCGCGCCATGGACGAGCATTTCCTGTCCGCCCCACCCGACCGCAACCTGCCGCTGCTGCTGGCGCTGGTCACCGCCTGGCACGTCAACGGGCTGGGGCTGAAGGCCCATGCGGTGCTGCCTTATGACCACCGGCTGTCGCGCTTCCCGGCGCATCTGCAGCAGCTGGAGATGGAAAGCCTCGGCAAGCGGGTGACGCTGTCCGGCGCGCCGGTGCAGCGCGAAACCGGCCCGGTGATCTTCGGCGAGCCGGGCACCAATGCGCAGCACTCCTTCATGCAGCTGCTGCACCAGGGCACCACGCCGGTGCCGGCCGATTTCGTGCTGGTGGCCAACCCGAACCATCCCTATGCCGAGAATCACCGCCTGCTGCTGTCCAATGGGCTGGCCCAGGCGGAGGCGCTGCTGCGCGGCCGCACCGCCGACGAGGTCGCGGCCGAGATGCGCCGCGCCGGCAGGCCCGAGGATGACATCCAGCGCCTGCTGCCGCACCGCGTCTTTCCGGGCGACCGTCCCAGCACCACGCTGCTGATGGACCGGCTGGATGCCTTCACCCTGGGGCAGCTGATCGCGCTGTACGAGCACAAGGTGTTCTGCCTCGGCGCGCTGTGGGACATCGACGCCTTCGACCAGTGGGGCGTGGAGCTGGGCAAGCAGCTGGCCGGCTCGATCCTCCCGGAGCTGGCACCCGGCGGCAGCATCGGCGAGCACGATGCCTCCACCACCGGGCTGATCGGCCGAATCCGCGAGTTGCAGGCGCTGAAGAGCTAGCGCCGCCGCGCCGGGTTTGATCGCCGGGGTGGCTGCATCGCGGCCGCCGCCGCGCTAGATCCCGCCCATGAACCGCATCCGCCTGCTTTCCGCCACCACGGCCGACCGCATCGCCGCCGGCGAGGTGGTGGAGCGTCCGGCCGCCGCGGTGAAGGAGCTGGTGGAGAACGCGCTGGATGCCGGCGCCCGTCATCTCCGGATCAGCCTGGAAGGCGGCGGCGTGTCCCGCATCCTGGTGGAGGATGACGGCGCCGGCATGTCGGCGGCCGATCTGGCGCTGGCCGTGGAGCGCCACGCCACCTCCAAGCTGCCCGAGGAAGCGGCGCTGTTCCGCATCGCCACGCTGGGCTTTCGGGGCGAGGCGCTGCCCTCGATCGGCGCCGTGGCCCGGCTGGTGCTCACCAGCCGCCTGCCCGGCGCGGAGGCGCACAGCCTGGCGGTGGAAGGCGGGCTGAAGGGCGAGGTCCGGCCGGCTTCCGGCGCCCCCGGCACCCGGGTCGAGGTGCGGGACCTGTTCTTCGCCACCCCCGCCCGCCGCAAATTCCTGAAATCGCCCGGGACCGAGGCCGGCCACGCGGTGGAGGCCGTGCGCCGCCTGGCACTGGCCTGGCCCGAGGTCGCCTTCCGCATGGAGGTGGAAGGGCGGATCGTGCTGAACCTCGCCGCCGCCGATCGCGCCACCCGGCTGCACGCCCTGCTGGGGCCGGATTTCGCCGGCGCCTGCGTCGCGGTGACCGGGGCGTGGAGCGACCTCGACCTCGCCGGCATGGCGGCGCTGCCGACGCTGACGCGCGCCACGGCGGCGGAGCAGCACTTGGTGGTGAACCGCCGCCCGGTGCGCGACCCGCTGCTGCGCGCCGCGCTGCGCGTCGCCTACCGGGACCTGATCGCCTATGGCCGGCATCCGGTGGCGGCGCTGTTTCTGGACCTGCCGCCCGAGCTGGTGGACGTCAACGTGCATCCGATGAAGACGGAGCTGCGCTTCCGCGACGCCGGGGCGGTGCGCGGCGCGCTGATCTCGGCGTTGCGGCGGGCCCTGGCGGTGGGCGCCGGGGAGCAGCCGGGCGCACCGCCCCCGGCCCCGGCCGACTGGTCCGCCACCGAGGTCGATGCGGGCGAGCTGGCCGGCTTCGCCGAAACCCAGCCGGCGCTGGACGGCCCTCTGCCCTCGCCCGGTTTCCAGGCGCAGCGCCCCGCGGCCTGGCAGCCCGGGCTGCGCCTGCCGCCTTCCACGCCACGCCCGGAGGCCGCGCCGCCGCCGCCGGCCCGGTCGGATGACGGACCGCTCGGCCGCCCGGTGGCGCAGTTGATGGACACCTACATCCTGGCCGAGGCGCCGGACGGTGCCCTGGTTCTGGTGGACCAGCACGCCGCGCATGAGCGGCTGACGCATGAGGCGCTTCGGGCCCAGCTGCTGGAGGGCGAGGTGCGCAGCCAGCCCCTGCTGCTGCCCGCCGTGGTGGACCTGCCGGCGCAGGAGGCGGAGCGGCTGCGGGAAGCCGCGCCCACCCTGGCGCGGCTGGGGCTGGAACTGGAAGGCTTCGGCCCCGGCGCGGTGCTGGTGCGCGCCCTGCCGGCGCTGCTCGGCAATCCCGACCCGGCGCCGCTGCTGCGCGACCTCGCCGCCGAACTGGCGGAATGGGAGGAAACCACTGCGCTGGAGCGCCGGCTCGACGCCGCGGTGGCGCGGCTGGCCTGCCACGGCTCGATCCGCGCCGGGCGCCGCCTGAAGCCGGAGGAAATGGCCGCCCTGCTGCGGCAGATGGAGGCGACGCCGCGCGCCTCCACCTGCTCGCATGGCCGTCCCACCTGGCTGCGCTTCGGCAAGGCCGAGTTCGAGCGGCTGTTCGGCCGCCGTTGAGGGCGGCCGGCCGGGCTCAGAAAAGCGCCGAGGGCGCGACCGTCGATCCGCTGCCGCCCTGCACCTTCAACGGCTGCACGGCGAAGGCGAATTCATGCTGTCCGCGCTGCGCCAGCACGTCGAGCTTCATGTTCTCCAGCAGGTGCACGCCATGCACGGCCAGCGCCAGCTGGTGCACCGGCAGGCTGGCATCCGGCATCGTCTTGGAGGGCGAGCACTCCACCGGCCAGTTGTCCGATCCCATCAGCATCGGGTTCTGCCGCAGGACCCATTCCGCCGCCGCCACGCCGAGGCCGGGGCAGGATCGCACGTAGCGCGCATTGTCGCGGCCCCAGAGCAGGCCCCACCCGGTGTGGATGATCACCGCGTCGCCTTCCTCGATGCGGGTGTTCTGCCGCCGCAGCGCCGCTTCGAGGTCGTCGGGCGTGATCTCGTAGGTATCCGGCAGAGTGGCTACCCCCTTCAGGGCGGCCACATCGATCAGGACGCCCCGCGTGAAGATGGTGCCCACGGTGTCGACACCCATCTCGGCGAAGCCGCCGCGCCCGGCGATGCGCGGGATGTTGACGCAGTTGTAGCCTTCATCGCCGATCGTCTGATGGGGAAAGGCATCGAGCTGGGTACCGACCTGGCCGATCTCGGCGACCACCAGCTCCTCGTTGGAGCCGCGCCGGTTGGGTTCCGGGTTCATGAAGGTCCGCTTGAGGTGGACGTCGAACCGGCGCGTGCCGAAGAAGGGCATGGTCTGGTTCAGCGTCTGCCCGCACTCGACGATCTCGCCCGTGCGGATCAGCTGCGCCGCGCGTTTGGCGCGTTCCGGCGTCATCATGTTCATCGAGCCGCGCCGGTCGGCGGCGCCCCAGCGCGAAGGGCAGCGCTGATCGGCGGCGGGCGGGCTCCAGCCGGCAGAACTCCCCTGGGCGCTGGCGGACGAGGCCATGAGCCCGTGCGCGCCGGCGCAGCCCATGCAGAAGCCACCGAAGACCGCCTGGCGGCGGGTCAGTCTCGACATGCTTGTTTCCTCCCGGATCGCGGGCGACAGCGCCGGGATCGATATCCCGGCGTCCGGCCGATCCGCCGGAAGCATGGGCAAAACCGGAAGTTGTGCCTAGGTGGAAACAAGCCGGGGGACGATGCGGGGGCGGCAGGGATCTGTGCCTTGGCCATCGCCGGCCGTGAACAGTCGCACGCCGCGCCCTTGCCAGTCCCTTCGATCCGCGCGAGCCTCCGCGGCAAAGCTTCCGCCCCGTGGCGGAAACCAGGAAGGGCTGCGAAGTCCGCGAGAAAAGGTTCAGGGGGATCACCGCATGAATGCGCCGCACCGCCGGGCTCCCGCTCCGGCCCGTTTCTGCCGGTCGCGCCGGGCGGCATGAACTACGTCTTTGAGTTCAGCGCCGTGTTCGAGGCCTGGGATGAATTGCTGGCGGGGCTGATCCGCACCGTCTGGCTGTCCGGCGCCGCCATGGCGATCGGGTTGGTGGTGGCGATCCTGGGCGCGCTGGGCAAGACCGGCGGGCCGCGCCCGCTGCGCTGGCTGATCGACGCCTATATCGAGCTGATCCGCAACACGCCCTTCCTGATCCAGCTTTTCGTGATCTTCTTCGGCCTGCCGGCGATCGGCCTGCGGCTGGAGGCCGACCAGGCCTCGCTGCTGGCGCTGGTGGTGAATGTCGGCGCCTACGGCATCGAGATCATCCGGGCCGGCATCGAGAGCATCCATCATGGCCAGATCGAGGCCGGCCGGGCGCTCGGACTGAAGAACCTACAGATCTTCCGCCTGATCGTGCTGAAGCCGGCGTTGCAGGCGATCTATCCGTCGCTGACCAGCCAGTTCATCCTGCTGATGCTGAATTCCTCCGTCTGCTCGGCGATCGCGGCAAGCGAGCTGACCGGCGCGGCCAACGACATCCAGGCACGGACCTTCCGCTCCTTCGAGGTCTACTTCGTCGTCACGGCTTTGTATCTTGTCCTGTCGGTGATGTTCTGGGGCATCTTCGCCTGGATCGAGCGCAGCTTCCTGCGCCAGCCGGCACCGCGCTGAGGAACGCCGGCCATGCGCACCCTCGGCTCCGGCGACATCCTGTTCATCCTCCTGGCGTTGCGCTGGACGCTGCTGCTGTCGCTCGCCGCCTTTGTCGGCGGCAGCCTCGGCGGCCTGCTGGTGGCGCTGATGCGCAGCGGCACGATCAAGGCGCTGCGCTGGATCGCCTTCGGCTACATCAAGCTGTTCCAGGGCACGCCGCTGCTGATGCAGCTGTTTCTGGCCTTCTTCATTCCCGGCATCTTCGGCTTCAACGTCGATCCCTGGGGCGCCGCCGCGCTCGGCCTGTCGCTGCATGCCAGCGCCTTTCTCGGCGAGATCTGGCGCGGCGCCATCGAGACGGTACCGAAGGGGCAGTGGGAAGCGTCCGCCGCGCTCGGCCTGCGCTACTGGCGGCAGATGCGGCTGATCGTGCTGCCGCAGGCGCTGCGCGTCGCGATCCCGCCCACCGTGGGCTTCCTGGTGCAGCTGATCAAGGCGACCTCGCTCGCTTCCATCATCGGCTTCGTCGAGATCACCCGCGCGGCGCAGGTGATCAACAACGCGGTGTTCCAGCCCTTCACCATCTTCGGCCTGGTGGGGCTCGCCTACTTCGTCATCTGCTGGCCGCTCTCGGCCTACAGCAAGCGCATGGAACAGCGGCTGGCCCTGGCCCGCCGCTGAACGGCCACAGGAGGAAACAGGAATGACCCATCGCTTCACCCTTACCCGCCGGGGAATCGCGGCGCTGGCACTGGGCACCACTCTGGGCGCCACGCTGGGCGCCGTGCCGCTGCCGGGCCTGACCCGCTCCGCCGCCGCGACGCCGGAGGAGATCAAGAGCCGCGGCCGCATCATGGTGGGCGTGCTGACCGACTACCCGCCCTTCGGCGGCACCGACAGCAACCAGAACCCGGCCGGCTACGACGTGGACGTCGCCCGGCTGCTGGCCAAGGAGCTGGGCGTCGAGCTGCAGCTGGTGCCGGTGACGGGGCCGAACCGCATTCCCTTCCTGCTGACCAACAAGGTGGACATGCTGGTGGCGACCTTCGGCATCACGGAGGAGCGCTCCAAGCAGGTGCTGTTCTCCAACCCCTACAGCGCCTTCACCACCTATATCCTGGCGCCGAAATCCACCGCCATCAAAGGCCCGGACGATCTGAAGGGCGTGCGCGTCGGCGTGGCGCGCGCCAGTACGCAGGATTCCGCGCTGGTCGCGGTGGCGCCGAAGGAGACGCGCATCATGCGCTTCGACGACGATGCCACCACCACCCAGTCCATCATCTCCGGCCAGGTGCAGGCGATCGGCGCCAGCAGCACCGTGCTGGCGCAGCTCACCCAGAACTACGCCAGCCTGCAGATCGAGCCGAAATTCACCCTGCGCGCCCAGGCCAACGGCATGGCCTTCCGCAAGCAGGACGCGGCGCTGCGCGACTGGAGCAATGGCTTCATCGCCAAGCTGGTGGAAAGCGGCGAGCTGAACCGCATCCACGAAACGTGGTTCAAGGCGAAGATGGACCCGTTGCCGCCGATGCCGCAGTTCTGAAGCGCTGCCCGGGGGGGACGGGATTTCTCCTTCCCCGAATGGCCCCGGGCAAGCTTTTCGGACCGGCGACGAACCTCCGGGCGCTTCGCGTGTTGAGCAGGAGCGGTGGCTGGAAGGCCCCGAACGGCTTTCCCGCAGAAGGGCATTCCATGAAACCACCCCGCTTCGCCAAGGCGGCCAATGCCGGCCTCGGCCGCATTGAGGCCGCCACCTCCCTCGATACGCCGGGCTATGCGGTGGAAACCGCGATGGCACGGCCCGCCCAGATCGCGGGTTCACCCGCGCAGAGGCTGGGCAATGCCCTGCACGGAACCTGGTTCGGCCATCCCATCCACCCGATGCTGGTGACGCTTCCGCTCGGCAGCTGGACGCTGGCCTTCGGGCTGGACCTGCTGGCGGCGCTCGGCTTCCGGACCCGAGCCACGGAACGCACCGCCGACACTGCCCTGCGGGCCGGCGCCGCCGGTGCGGTGGCCGCCGCCGCGGCCGGAATGGCCGATTGGCAGCACACCAACGGCCGCGACCGCCGAGTGGGCACGGTGCATGCGCTGGTGAACGGCACGGCACTGGCCCTGCACGTCGCCTCCATCGCCCTGCGCGGGCGCGGGCAGCTGCGCGAAGGCCGGATGGCGAGCGCTGCCGGCTGGGCCTGCATGGTGGTGGGTGGCTATCTCGGCGGTCACATGGTGTATCGCCGCCGCATCGGCGTGGACCAGGCGGACCGCAGCCCGGAGCCGCGCGACTTCCAGCCGGTGCTGCCGCTGGCCGAGCTGGAGGAGAACCGGCCCCGGCGGGTCGAGGTGTGGGACGGGATCGAGCGCAAGACCATCGGCATCGTGCTGGTCCGGCAGGGCGCGCGCGTTCATGCGATGGGGGCACGCTGCTCCCACATGGGCGGCCCGCTGGACCAGGGCTGGGTGCTGGGGGGCACGCTGGTCTGCCCCTGGCACGGGTCGCGCTACGACCTGGAAACGGGATGGCCGGTCAGCGGCCCCTCGACCTGCCCGCAGCCGCGCTACGCCGTTCGGCTGCAACACGGCATGGTCGAGATCCGGCGGCAGCAGGAGCCGGGCGACGAGGTGGTCACCACCGCCCGGCCGGCCCATGCCCCCATGAGCGCGCCGGACGCCCGGCTGCGGCAGGCGCCGCGGGATCAGGCGCCCCAGGCCCGCAAGGCCGACGAGGTCCTGTTCGAGCACCACCAGCTGATCCGGCGGTTGTTCGAGACCATCCTGGCCACTCCCGGGGAGGACCCGCAGCGGCGCGACCTGCTGCGGACCCTGGCCTCCGAGCTCGAGATCCACGAGCACGTCGAGGACCATATCTTCTACCCGGCCGTGCATCCGGTGAGCGAGGACGTGCCGATCGCGCATTCCGAGCACCGGCAGCTCTCCGACCTGCTGGCCGAGACGTTGAAGCTGAACACGGCCAGCCCCGAATTCGAGGAACACCTGCGCGCGCTGTACGCCGCCATGGATCACCATGCGGGGTCGGAGGAGCGCTCCATGTTCCGGGAAGCCCAGCGGCTCGGCGACGCGCGGCTGCGCGAGCTGGGACAGGCGCTGGAGGAGATGCTGGAGGACCAGAGGACGTCCCGCGCCCGGCGCGCCTTCCGCGACCTCAAGATCCGGCTGCTCGAAGGCTTCTAGGGCGGAGCATGGCCGGCGGCGCGCCGGAAGGCTGCCGGGCCTGGCGGGGCGAAGGGAGCGTTGATCCCCTCCGCCCCCGGCATCACCCGCGCAGCGTCGCGCCGGTCGCCTTGCCCACGGCGGCGACGATCTTCGCCGCCACCGCCTCGATCTCCGCATCGGTCAGGCTGCGCTCGCGCGGCTGCAGCGTCACCTCCAGCGCCAGCGACACCTTGCCTTCCGGCAGCCTGTCGCCGGCATAGCGGTCGAACAGCGCCACCTCGGTGATCAGCGCCCGGTCGGCGCCGCGCGCGGCGCGGGCGAGGTTTTCCGCCGGAACGGCGGCATCCACCAGGAAGGCGAAATCGCGCCGCAGCGGCTGGAAGGCCGGCAGATCGGGCGCCGATTTCTTGCGGCGCTTCGGCTCGGGAATGGCATCCAGGAACACCTCAAAGGCCACGGCGGGACCCGTCAGGCTGAGGGCCTCGCGCAGCTTCGGGTGAAGCTCGCCAAAGGTCGCCAGCACCGTCCGCGGCCCCTGCCGCACCACGCCCGAACGGCCGGGATGGTAGAAGCCCATCGGAACGGCTTCGGGCGCGTCCGCCGTGACGGACAGGGCCGCCATCGGCACGCCCAGCGCCAGCAGCACCGCCAGCGCGTCGCCCTTGGCGTCCATGGCGTCCACGGCGCGGGCCGGCACCGCCCAGTGGCGCGGCGTCTCGCCGGTGCGCAGCCCGGCGGCGACCGCCAGCTGGCCTTCCGGCGCGATGCCGCGATACGCGGCGCCCAACTCGCTCAGCGCCAGATCCGGATAGCCGCGGGCGATGTTGCGGGCCGCCGCCAGCGCCAGGCTGGCCACCGCGGTCGGCCGCATCTGGTCCAGGTCGGCGGCGATCGGGTTCTCCAGCCGCAGGGCGTCCGGCGTGTCGCCGAACAAGGCCGCCACCTTGTGGTCCAGGAAGCCGAAGGACACGCAGTCCAGCATGCCGCGCGCCGCCAGCGTCCGGCGGGCCAGCGCGGCGCGCGCCTGCTTCGGCGTCAGCGACGGCGGCGGCACGGGCGAGGACACCGGCAGCGAGGCGGGGGGAATGCGGTTCAGCCCGGTGATGCGCAGCACCTCTTCCAGCAGGTCGCATTCCGGTTCCACCGCCGCGCAGCCCTCGGCGGCGGCGCGCGCGCGGTCGGCCGGCAGGCCGGGCGCCTGGGCCAGCGCGCCCGACCCGGCGACGTCGTTGCGCCAGGACGGCACGGACACCGTCACCTTCTCCGCGTCGCGCGCCACCACGCCGAAGCCGAGCCGCTCCAGGATGCCCACCGCCGCATCGGGCGCCACGTCGGCGCCGCCCAGGCCGGCGATGCGCTCGAAGCGCAGGCTGGCCTGGCGCTGCCAGGCCGGCTCGGCGCCAGCCCCGGTGATCTCCGATGCCTCGCCGCCGCACAGTTCGATCACCATCGCGGTCGCCGCTTCCAGCGCGTCCGGCAGCAGGGCGGGATCGATGCCGCGCTCGAAGCGCTGGCGCGCGTCGGAGCGCAGCTCGTGCCGCCGGCCGGACAGCGCGATGCGCACCGGGTCGAACAGCGCGCATTCGATGAACACTTCCGTGGTGTTCTCGTCCGAGCCGGATTGCTCGCCGCCCATGATGCCGGCGAGCGATTCCACCGCCGCGCTGTCGGCGATCACGAGATCCTCCGGCGTCACGGCGATCTGCTTGCCGTTCAGCGCCAGATAGCTCTCGCCGGTGCGGCCGTGGCGCAGGAACAGCGTGTCGCCGGTCACCTTTTTCGCGTCGAACACGTGCAGCGGGCGGCCAAGGTCGTAGGTGAAGAAATTGGTGATATCAACCAGCGCGTTGATCGGCCGCTGGCCGATGGCCACCAGCCGGTCCTGCAGCCATTTCGGCGAGGCACCGTTGCGCAGCCCGCGCACCGCGCGGCCCAGCACCCAGGGGCAGGCTTCCGCGTCCTCCACCACCCAGCGCAGCGGCGAGGGATACACCCCCGGCACCTTGTCCGGCGCGAAAGGCTTCAGCGTGCCGAGCCCGGCGGCGGCGAGGTCGCGCGCGATGCCGCGGATCGCCAGCGCGTCGCCGCGGTTCGGCGTGATGGAGATTTCCACCACCGGATCGTCGAGCCCGGCCCAGGTGACATAGGGCACGCCCACCGGCGCGTCGTCCGGCAGGTCGATGATGCCCTCGTGGTCGTCGCCGAGGCCGAGCTCGCGCGTCGAGCACATCATGCCCTCGCTCTTCACGCCGCGGATCTCGCCCACCTTCAGCGTGATGCCGGTGCCGGGAACAAAGGCGCCGGGCAGGCCCAGCACGCCCTTCATGCCGGTCCGCGCATTGGGCGCGCCGCACACCACGGAGAGCAGCGTGCCGGAGCCGTCATCCACCGTCAGGGCGCGCAGCCGGTCGGCATTGGGGTGCTGCGCCGCCTCGACCACCCGGGCGATGCGGAACGGCGCCAGCGCGGCGCCGCGGTCCTCGACGCCCTCGACCTCCAGCCCGATGCTGTTCAGCGCGCCGAGGATCTCCTCCAGCGGCGCCTCGGTCTCGAGGTGCCGCTTCAGCCAGCTCAAGGAAAACTTCATCGCTCAGACGCCTTCGGCCAGCGTGGCGGGGGACAGCACGGGGGCGCCGTAATGGCGCAGCCAGCGGATGTCGCTGTCATAGAACGGGCGCAGGTCGGGAATGCCGTGCTTCAGCATGGTGATGCGCTCGATGCCCATGCCGAAGGCAAAGCCCTGCCACTCGCGCGGGTCGATGCCGCAATTGGCCAGCACCCGGGGGTGGACCATGCCGGAGCCCAGGATCTCCAGCCAGTCGCCGCCTTTCCCCAGCTCGCCGGTCTTCCGGTTCCAGCCGATATCCACCTCCATGGAGGGCTCGGTGAACGGAAAGTAGGAGGCGCGGAACCGGACCGGCAGGTCGCGGATGTCGAAGAAGGCCCGCAGGAAGTCGATCAGGCAGCCCTTCAGATGCGCCAGCGTGATGCCGCGGTCGATCACCAGCCCTTCCACCTGGTGGAACATCGGGCTGTGCGTGGCGTCGTGGTCGGCCCGCCAGGTGCGGCCGGGCACGATAACGCGGATCGGCGGCTCCTGCCCCAGCATGGTGCGGATCTGCACGGGTGAGGTGTGGGTGCGCAGCACGGGGCGGCGGCCATCCGCGCCGGCGGGAACGTAGAAGGTGTCGTGGTCCTGCCGCGCCGGATGATGGTCGGGAATGTTCAGGGCGCCGAAATTGAACCAGTCGCCCTCGATATCCGGGCCTTCCGCCACGCCGAAGCCCATGGCGCCGAAGATGGCGGTCAGTTCCTCGACGGTGCGGGTGATCGGGTGCAGCGCACCGCTCTCGGGGCCGGTCGGGGCGAAGGGGCGCGGTGGCAGCGACACGTCCAGCCGCTCGGCGGCGAGGCGCGCTTCCAGCGCGGCGGCGTCGAGTGCCACGCGGCGGCTCTCGATCGCCGCTTCCAGCACGCCCTTCAAATGGTTCACTGCCGCGCCGCGCTCCTTGCGCTGCTCGGCCGGTACGGCGCCCAGCCCTTTCAGCAGCGCGGTGACGCGGCCGCTCTTGCCCAGCGTCGCGACGCGCACCGCGTCCAGCGCGCGCAGGTCGCCGGCCGCCGCCAGCGCCGCCTCGGTCTCGGCCTGCAGCCCGGCAAGGTCATCCGTCATGCTCTCGGTCCCATCGAAACCCGGATACGAAAAAAGCCGCCTGACGCCCGGGCCCTTGAACAAGGGACCCGGACGGAGGCGGCTCTGTTCCTCAGCGACCCCTGCGGGCCGCCCAGATCACGCTGCGGCGTCGGCCGGCAGCGCCGCCTTGGCCTTCTCGACCAGGGCGCCAAAGGAGGTGGCGTCATCGAAGGCGATGGCGGCCAGCACCTTGCGGTCCAGCTCGATGTTCGCCGCCTTCAGGCCGGCGATGAACTTCGAGTAGGTCAGACCATGCTCGCGCACGGCGGCGTTGATGCGCTGGATCCACAGGCTGCGGAACTCACGCTTTTTGTTGCGGCGGTCGCGATAGGCGTATTGCAGCGCCTTCTCGACCCGCTCCAGAGCGGGACGGTAGCCGGTGGAGGAACGGCCCACATAGCCCTTGGCGAGCTTGAGGACCTTCTTGTGACGGGCATGGGCGGTAACGCCGCGCTTCACACGTGCCATGGTTCAGATCCTTCCTTACCGGGCCGAACCGTAGGGCATCCACTGCTTCACCGTGTCGCCATCCTGCTTGTCCAGCACGAAGGTCCCGCGGTTCTGCCGCTTCATCTTGTTGGTCTTGGCGGTCAGCATGTGGCGCTTGTTGCCGACGCCGGCCTTCACCAGGCCGGAGGCCGTCAGCCGGAAGCGCTTCTTCACGCTCGACTTCGTCTTCATCTTGGGCATTTGGATCTCCTGAACACGGAAGTGCCCGGCCTTTGGAGGCGCGGGCACGGAACCGCGGCCGGGCATGCCCTACAGGCCCGGACGCGCGGAAAGAAGGCGGGCCTATAGCCGAGGTTCCGTGAGGCATCAAGCGCCGCGCACCGCCCCCTTCCGTCCCACCGGGTCAGCTCATCACCCTGCAGGCCCAGGCCAGTTGCCAGCGCGGCCGCCGACTGATCCGCACGAAAGGGATCATGGCCCTCGTTGGGGAAAAACCAGCCTGCCGCCAAGGCGGTGCAGCCGGATACGGCACGAACCAGAAAAGCCGGTTGTTCAGCGCCGGAGAGAGCAACCGATCACGTTGCCCAAACGTCGTGGGGCCCCGAAACAAACTGCGCGGGTTCCGCGGAATGCTGCGAAGACGTTCGCAGCGGAGTTGGAGGCCGCCGCTGATCGGGTGAAGCAGAACGGCCGGGCGATACGCATGGCCGCTTGAGGAATCGCCGGGTGAGGTCCAGCCTCGCTGCCGCCAATCCATTCCCTGCGGAAGCCAGAATGACATTACCTGTCGCCATTCACCGCCGGATCGCGGCCACGCTGCTGCCCTTCATGCTGGCGCTGGCATCCTGCGCCGCGCCGGAAGCCCTCCCGCCGCCCTCCCGCCAGGCCGTGCTGGACGCGGTGCTGCGGCAACAGGTGGACAGCGGCAAGGTCGCCGCCATCGCCGCGCTGGTGGTCCGCCAGGACGGCGAAGTGCTCTACAGCGGCAATGCCGGGCCGTTGCGGCCCGGCAGCCCCGGGACGCTGGGGCCGGACAGCATGTTCCGCCTGGCCAGCATGACCAAGCCGGTGACCTCGGTGGCGGTGCTGCAATTGGTGGAACAGGATCGGATCGGGCTGGACGACCCGATCGGCCGGTGGCTGCCGGAATTCGGCACGCTGCGCGTGCTGGCGCCCGATGCGAACCCCGGCGGCCGCACCGTGCCGGCGCAGCGCCAGCCCACCGTGCGCGACCTGCTGCGCCACACGGCCGGCTTCTCCTACACCTTTCTCAACCGCCCGGGCGTGGTGGAGGCCTATCGCCGGCTCGGCGTGGATGATGGGCTGGCCGAGTCGCGTCGGCGCCTCGGCGACAACATGCGCCGGCTCGCCCGGGCGCCTCTGGCCCTGCAGCCCGGCAGCGCGTGGCATTATTCGCTGGCCACCGACGTGCTCGGCGCGCTGGTCACCCGCGTCAGCGGATTGCCGCTGGACGCCTATGTGGCAAACCACATCAGTGGTCCGCTGCGGATGACCAGCTTCAGCTTCCGCGTGCCCGAGGCGGCGCTGCCGCGCATGGTGACGGCGATGTATCCGCGCCCGTCCGGCGAGCTGCGGCCGATGGCGAGCCCGCAGGTGGTGCCCTATCCGTCCACCGGCGGCCGCTGGACCGCCGATCCGAACCGCGCCTTCAGCGATGCCGCCTATCCCTCTGGTGGCGCCGGCGCCTCCTCCACCATCGCCGATTATGCCCGCTTCGCCCGCATGCTGCTGAATGGCGGCGAGCTGGAAGGGGTGCGCATCCTGAAGCCGGAGACGGTGGCGGAGATGACCCGGCCGCAAACCGGCGGCATGTCCGTGGACCTGCGAGGCGCCGGCTATGATTTCGGCTACGGCGTCGCGGTGCTGATCGATCCGGTGGCGGCCAAGACCCGACAGGGCGCTGGAACCTATGGCTGGGGCGGCATCTACGGCACCGGCTTCTTCGTCGATCCGGCGAACCGCATCGTCACGGTGGTGATGACCCAGACGGCGGTGAATGGCGGTCCCGCGGCCAATGCGGTGCGCGAGGCGGTGTACGGCACCCTGCCCTGATCCCCGGACGCCGCGGAACCGGTGGCGGGGCCGGATGCCCGGCATGCGCGGTGCCGGGTTCCGCCCCCGCCCCTCCCTACCTATATTGCCGCGCGTGTTGATCCCCTTTCGCAAGATGCACGGCCTCGGCAACGACTTCGTGGTGGTGGATGGCCGCCACGGCGCCCTGCCGCTGAGCCCCGCCCGCATCGCCGCCATCGCCGACCGCCACCGTGGCATCGGCTGCGACCAGTTCATCACGCTGGAGCCGGCCGCCGCCGGCGCCGACGTGTTCATGCGCATCCACAATCCCGACGGCTCCGAGGCCGGGGCCTGCGGCAACGCCACGCGCTGCGTCGCCTCCCTGCTGATGGCCGAAACCGGGCGCGACGCCGTGACGGTCCGCACGGTGAGCGGCGAGCTGCCGGGCGAGCGGCTGCCCGGCGGCCGCATCCGCGTCGACATGGGCCATCCCCGCTTCGGCTGGGAGGATGTGCCGCTGGCCGAGGCGATGGATACCGCTCACCTGCCGCTGGCGCTCGGCCCGGTGGCCGATCCGGCCGCCTGCTCCATGGGCAACCCGCACGCGACCTTCTTCGTGGACGACCTGGATGCGCTGGACTGGCGGGCGCTGGGGCCGCAGCTGGAGCAGCATCCGTTGTTTCCCGACCGCGCCAATATTGGCTTCGCCCAGGTGGTGGCGCCGGATCATCTTCGCGTCGCCATCTGGGAGCGCGGCGCCGGCCCGACGCTGGCCTGCGGCTCCGGCGCCTGCGCCACGCTGGTGAACGCGCACCGGCGGGGGCTGGCCATCCGCCGCGCCCGCGTCGAGCTGCCCGGCGGCGTGCTGGAGCTGGAATGGCGGCTGGATGGCGCGGTGCTGATGACCGGTCCGGTGGCCACGGCCTTTCTGGGCCAGATCGACCCCGACAGCTTCCCGGCATGAGCGGATCCGAGGCGCTGGACCAGGGCCCGCTCCGGGTGCTGAGCTTCGGCTGCCGCCTCAACACCTCCGAAAGCGTCGCCATGCGCGACCTGGCCCGGCGCGGCGGCCATGCCGAGGCGCTACTGGTCAATACCTGCGCCGTCACCGCCGAGGCCGAGCGCCAGGCGCGCAAGGCGATCCGCCGCGCCGCGCGCGACAATCCCGGCACCCCCATCCTGGTCACCGGCTGCGCGGCGCAGCTGCGCCCCGCCGAATGGGCCGCCCTGCCCGGCGTGTCCCGGGTCATCGGCAATGCCGACAAGCTGACGCCCGAGGCGTGGAATGCCGCGGCGCCGCCCGCCCCGGTCAGCGACGTGATGGCGGCGCGGCAGGCGGCGGCGCACCTGGTCACTGAATTCGCCGGCCGTGCGCGGGCCTTCCTGCAGGTGCAGCAGGGCTGCGACCACCGCTGCACCTTCTGCGTCATCCCCTTCGGGCGCGGCCCGTCCCGGTCCGTGCCGCTCGGCGCCGTCGTCGAGCAGGCGCGCGCCGCCGTCGCCGCCGGCTACCGGGAGGTGGTGCTGACGGGGGTGGACATCGCCTCCTTCGGACCCGACCTGCCCGGCCGGCCGAGCCTCGGCCAGGCGGTGCGGCGGCTGCTGGCGCTGGTGCCGGAACTGCCGCGGCTGCGGCTGTCCTCGCTCGACCCGGCCGCCATCGATGAGGAGCTGTGGCGCCTCCTCGCCGAGGAGCCGCGGCTGATGCCGCACCTGCACCTGTCGCTGCAGCATGGCGACGACCTGATGCTGAAGCGCATGAAGCGCCGCCATTCGCGCGCCGGGGCGCTGGCGGCGGCCGCGCGGGCCCGCACCCTGCGCCCCGGCATCGCCCTCGGCGCCGACCTGATCGCCGGCTTTCCCACCGAAACCGAGGCGCATTTCGCCGCCATGCTGGATTTCGTGACCGAGGCAGGGCTGCACTTCCTGCACGTCTTCCCGTATTCCGAGCGGCCCGGCACCCCGGCGGCGCGGATGCCGCAACTGCCGGTGCCGCTGCGGCGCGAACGGGCGGCCCGGCTGCGGGCGGCCGGCACGGCGGCGGCGGAACACTTCTACCAAACCCGCCTCGAACAGGCCCGTCAGGGGCAAAAGGAAACCGTGCTGATGGAAGCCCCCGATCGCGGCCACACCGAGCATTTCGCACCGTTGCGGCTGGTTCGCGGCGAAGCCCGGCATGGTGCCGTTCTGCAGGCCAGGGTGCTTGGCGCCGATGCGCGCGGCCTGCTGGCCGAGGTGGCCTGACGCATGGCGCTGCGTGACCTCTGGGCCAAGCTGACCGGCCGCGAGAAGCCGGCCGAGCCGACGCCCTCCCCGGCCGAGGAAGCGCCCTTCGCCATCCCGGACGCCGAGTCCCCCCCGGGCGAGTCCGTTTCTGCCGAGCCCCCGGCCGATGAGGCGCCGCCGCTGCAAAGCCAGCCGGCCGCCATGGCGCCCGCCCCGGCCGAGACGCGCAGCCCCGACCCGGCCCCGGCGCCTCCAGCGGCCGTGCGGTCCGATGTGCATGATACGGTGGCGCCGCCCGAAACCCGTTCACCGCCGCTCTTCGAACTGACGCGGGACGGCTTGCCACCCGCGCCCCCACCCGGCGACCTGCCGCAGGTGCCGACCGAGATCCCGCCCCCGCCGCGACCTGGCGAGGGGCCGCTGACCGGGCAACCGGTGCCGGCGGATCTTCCGCCCTCCGCGCCACCGCTCGAGCTTCCAACCGCCGCGCCGGCCGAGCTGCCGGCGCCCCCGCCTGTGCCGCAGCCCTCGCCGCCGGGCTGGCAGACAACGCCGCGGGAACTGCCTCCCGCTTCCACGCCACCGGAACTTCCCCCGCAGCCGCCCCGGCCGGAAACCCCGCCACTCCCGGCCGAACCCGAGGTGCCGCCGCCCGAGGCGGCGGACCTGCCGCCCGCCCTGACCGCCTTGCTGCCGGGCGAGCCGGTCACCGAGACCTCTGATGCCCCGGCCGAGGAGCGCGGCGGCTGGTTCGGCCGGCTGCGCGCCGGGCTGTCCCGCTCCACCGCGCGGCTGACCGGCAACATCACCGGCCTGTTCACCAAGCGGCGCCTCGACGATGCGGCGCTGGAGGAGCTGGAGGAGGCGCTGATCACCGCCGATCTCGGCGTCGCGGCCGCGGGGCGCATTGTCGAGAATTTCCGCCGCAGCCGCTTCGGCCGCGAGGTCACCGACACCGAGGTGAAGGAAGCCCTGGCGGCCGAGATCGCCGCCATCCTGGAGCCGGTGGCGCAGCCCCTGGTGCTGGATGACGCCAGGCGCCCGCATGTGGTGCTAGTGGTGGGCGTCAACGGCACCGGTAAGACCACCACCATCGCCAAGCTCGGCCAGCAATTCCGCGAACAGGGCCGCTCCGTCACCTTTGTCGCCGGCGACACCTTTCGCGCGGCGGCGGTGGAGCAGCTGCAGATCTGGGGCAGCCGCACCGGCTGCGACGTGGTGGCGCCGGCCAAGCAGGGTGCCGATGCCGCCGGCCTGGCCTTCGACGCGCTGAAGCAGGCCGAGGCCCGCGGCACCGAGGTGCTGCTGGTCGACACCGCCGGGCGGCTGCACAACAAGGCCGCCCTGATGGAGGAGCTGCGCAAGGTGGTGCGGGTGATGCAGCGCCTCGATGCGACGGCGCCGCATTCCGTGCTGCTGGTGCTGGACGCCACCACCGGCCAGAACGCCACCCAGCAATGCAAGGTGTTCGCCGAGATGGTCCATGTGACCGGATTGGTGGTCACCAAGCTGGACGGCTCGGCCAAGGGCGGCATCGTGGTGGCGCTGGCGCAGGAATTCGGCCTGCCGGTGCACGCCGTCGGTGTCGGCGAGAAGGCTGCCGACCTCCGCCCCTTCTCGGCGCGGGATTTCGCCCGCTCGCTGCTCGGGCTGTAGCGGCGGGCTGCGCGGCCAGCGCATCGCGGGGCGGCGCATGCCTGTCCCGGCGCTTGGAAACCCGCTCCCGCTTTCCTAGGTTTCTTTTTATGGATAGCGGCGCTCCAGCCGCGATCCTTCCAAAGGAGCGAGATCTGGCGTGTTGTTCCGGAGCCTAGCATGACCCCCCCCGACGCCGAGCAGGGCGCCCGGGGCAGGGCCGGTCGCTCCCCGCGCGCCAGGACGCAGAAGCTGTTCGGCACCGGGCTGGCCCGCAACCTCGCCGGCAGCCTGGCCGCGCTGCGCGACCGGCACGGCGTGCCGGTCCTGCCCTCGGTTCCGCTGCCGCCGACCACGGGGCCCGAGATCACCGTGGCGTCCTACAACGTGCACAAATGCGTGGGCACCGACCGCCGCTTCGATCCCTCGCGCATCGCCCAGGTGATCGGGGAGATCTCGCCCGACATCCTCGCCGTGCAGGAGGCGGATCGCCGCTTCGGCCGGCGCACCGGCCTGCTCGACACGGCGGCGCTGCGCGATTGCGGCCTGCAGATGGTGCAGGTGTCCCGCCTGCCGGACGGCCATGGCTGGCACGGCAACGCGCTGTTGGTCCGCCAGGGCACGGCGCTGCAGATCCACCGCCTGAGCCTGCCGGGGGCCGAGCCGCGCGGCGCCGTGCTGGTGGAGATGGAGTTGCCCGGCGGCCGCCTGCGCGTGGTGGCGGCGCATTTCGGCCTGCTGAAGCGCTGCCGGATGCGGCAATCCGCCGCCATCCTGGAGGCGATCGGCCGCGGCCCCACCATGCCGACCCTGATGCTGGGCGACCTCAACGAATGGCGCCCCGGCCGCCGCTCCTCGCTGCGGCCGCTCGAATCACTGTTCGGCGGCGTGTCCTTCGGCCCGCCCAGCTTCCCGTCGCGCATGCCGGTGTTCGCGCTGGATCGCATCCTGGGCTGGCCGCACGGGCTGGTGCGGGAGGTGCGGGCGCATGACACGCCGCTCGCCCGCATCGCTTCCGACCACCTGCCCCTGAAGGCGCAGCTCAGCCTTGCGCAGGCGGCGGCGGGCGAGAACGTCGCGGAGGCGGCATGAGCCAGGCCCTGGTGCCCTGCGCCCCACCATCGCCCGTGACGGTCGGTGGAACCGCTCCGGCCAGTGCCATGGACGAGGCGCTGAACCGGCTGCTGGACGAGGCAGGCTCCACCACCGGGGTGACGCTGCTGCCCGCCGGGCTCGAAGCCTTCATGTTGCGCGCCCACAGCGCCCGCATCGCCGGGCGCACGCTGGACGTGCAGTATTACCGCTGGTCGGACGACATCACCGGAGGCCTGCTGGCGCGCGAGGTGCTGGCCGCCGCCGACCGCGGGGTGCGGGTGCGCATGCTGCTGGACGACAGCTACGTGCTGGGGGTGGAGCGCCGCATCGCCCTGTTGTCGGCACATCCGCGCATCGAGGTGCGGCTGTTCAACACCGCGCGGCTGCGCTGGCTGGGGCAGTTCGGGCTGGCGGTGGAATTCGCCCTCGGCGGCTGGCACCTGAACCACCGCATGCACAACAAGAACTGGGTGGTGGATGGCCGGCTGGCGCTGGTGGGGGGCCGCAACATCGCCGACGCCTATTTCGACGGCGCCGGCGATTTCAACTTCCGCGACCTCGACCTGCTGATCGCCGGCGCGGCCACCGGCCAGGCCCAGGCGGTGTTCGACAGCTACTGGGCCTCCTCCCTGGCGCGTCCGGTGGAGCGGTTCCGCGTCGCGGCGGGCCTCAGCACCGAGGCCCTGGCCGCCTTCCGCGCCGGGCTGGACGCGATTCCCGATTCCGACAAGGCGCGTCCTTATTTGAAGGCACTGGCCGCCAAGCGGGCGGTGCTGCTGGGCCAGAACCACCGCCTGCTGCCGGCCGCCGACACGGTGCGGGTGATGTCCGATCCGCCGGCCAAGGCGAAGGGCCGCGCGCACCGCGCCGGCATGGCCCCCGCCATCCTCAGCCGGCTGCGCGAAACGCAGCGCGAGGCGGTGCTGATCTCGCCCTATTTCGTGCCCGGGCGGGAGGGCATGGCGCTGATCGAGACGCTGGTGCGGCGCGGGGTGGAGGTCACCGTGGTCACCAACTCCCTGGCCGCCACCGACGTGGTGGCGGTGCATAGCGGCTATTCCCGCTACCGCCCCCGCCTGCTGGAGCTGGGCGTCGCGCTGTTCGAGCTGAAGCGCATGGGCTCGAACGGCAGGGGCGTGTTCGGCTCGCGCGGCGCCAGCCTGCACACCAAGGCGATGATGCTGGATGGCGAGCTGGTGTTTGTCGGCTCCTTCAACCTGGACCCGCGCTCAGCCAACCTGAACACCGAGATGGGGGCCTTTGCCCGGCATCCGGGCCTGGCCGAGCAGCTGGCCCGCGAATACCGGCGCCTGGTGGATCCGCGCCGCTCCTATCGCGTCAGCCGCACACCAGCCGGCCGGCTGCGCTGGACCGACGCCACCGGCACCACGCCGCATGAGCCGGAGGCCGCCTGGCCGCGCCGCGCCATGGCACGGCTGGTGCGATGGCTGCCGATCGAGGCGCAGCTCTGACAGGCATAGCCCTGACAGGGGCTTCGCATCGGCCGGCGCGGGTCAGTAGCCGCGCGCCGGGTCCACCAGCTGTTGCAGCGGCGCTCCGGCCTTGAAGCGCCGCAGATTGGCAAAGAAGCCGTCGAGGCAGCGGCGGGCATAGGCCGTCGGGTCGTACAGGCCGCAATGCGGCGTGATGATCAGGTTGGGTACGTCCCAGAGCGGCGAATCCCCTGGCAAGGGCTCGTCCGGCAGGGCATCCAGCACCGCCCCGCCCAGGCGGCCATCCCGCAGCCGGGCCGCCAGCGCGTCATGGTCCAGCAGGGGGCCGCGGCCGATATTCACCACGCCGCTGCCGCGCGGCATCAGGTCCAGCTCGCGCGCGCCGATCAGGTTCCGGGTTTCGGCGGTCAGCGGCAGGGTGATCAGCAGGATGTCGGCGCGCGGCAACAGCGCCGGCAACTCGGCGATCGGATGGCTCTCCGCCACCGCGGGATGCGGCCGGCCGGAGCGGCTGACGCCGATCACCGTCAGTCCCGCGGCCTCGAGCGCCGCCGCCGCGGCGCCGCCCAGACCGCCCAGGCCCAGCACCAGCGCCGTGCGTCCCGCCACGGTGGGGCTCGGGCGTGGGTCCCAGCGATGCGCCCGCTGCGCCGTGAACAGCGCCGGCATGTTGTTGCTGAGCATCAGCGCACAGAGCAGCGCGAACTCGGCCGTCTTGGGCGAATGGGTGCCGCTGGCATTGGTCAGCAGCAGCTCCGGCGGCAGGCTTTCCCGCAACAGCCACTCCACCCCCGCGGAGGTGTGGTGCAGCCAGCGCAGCCGGGGCGCCCGCAGGGCCAGGCCGGCCAGGCCGGCCTGGCCGGTGAGCACCAGGATGTCGGCCCCGGGCAGCGCCGCCTCCAGCGCCGGACCGGTGTCGCTGAAGCCGAGCGACACGCCGTCCAGCACGCCGGGATGGCCGTCCGCCGCCTCCAGCACCGCCTCCCGGGTGAAGGCGTTGCGCAGGGCGGAGCCGGCGCTGACCGCCAGCTGCACATGCAGGCGGGGCTGGCCCTGGCTCATGCCGTCGCGCTCCTCAGTCCGGCTTGATGTTGTTGTCGCGGATCAGACGGCCGTAATTCTCGGTTTCGCGGTCCAGCCAGGCGCGCATGCTGTCCGGTCCTTCGGGGCGCGGCTGCCCGCCCAGCTCGGCGATGCGGGAGGCAATGGCGGGCTGGGCCAGCACCTCCTTCACCGTGGCCGAGATACGCCCGATCATGGCAGGCGGCGTGCCGCCAGTGGTGATGATGCCCTGCCAGGTACCGGCATCCGGGTTGCTCCAGCCCATTTCCCGGAAGGTCGGGACATCGGGCAGCGTCTTGAAGCGTTCCGCCCCGGTGACGGCGATGGCCTTCATCTGCTTGTTCATGACGTAGGGCAGCGCCTGGGTGGCGCCCACCACGGTCATGTCGGCCTCGCCGGTCACCAGGGCAGTCAGGCCCGGCGCGCCGCCGCGATACGGCACATGGGTGAAGGGCGCCTTCCACTGCTCGGCCAGCGCCACCTGCACCAGGTGGCTGGCGGTGCCGGTGCCGGAATTGGCGGCGTTCAACTCGCCCGGATGCGCCTTGGCATAGGCCTGCAGCTCGGCCGCGCTGTTCACCGCCAGGGCGTTCTTCACCGCCAGGATGTAGGGCGCGTAGATCACCATGGAGACCGGCGCCAGATCCTTCTTGGCGTCGAACGGGATCTTCGGAAACAGCGACGGATTGATCGCCAGCACGGACAGATCCAGCAGCGCCAGGGTGTGGCCGTCCGGATCGGCCTTGGCCACCGCGTCGGCGCCGATGTTGCCGCCGGCACCGGCGCGGTTCTCCACCACCACGTTCTGGCCGAAAGCCTTCGACAGTTCGGGCGCCATCAGCCGGGCGAGGATGTCGCTGGTGCCGCCGGGCGCGTTCGGCACGATCAGGCGCACCACATGGGTGAAGCCGGGAGCCTTGCCCTGGGCCCGCACCGCGGGAGCAGCCAGCGGGGAAAGCAGGGGCGCCGCCAGGGTGGCGCACAGCAGACTGCGTCGTTGCATCGGTCCGTTCCTCCTGCGGGTTGCTTGTTCCCGCCGTTGCTTGGTCGAAACCTAGACCCGGATAATTCATCAGGCAATACGACAAGTGTGAAAGGGAGATTGTGCTCCGCCTTGGCGCGGCCGGCGCGGCATGGTTGGCTCGGCCATCGATGCCGAAGCCCCGTGGGAGATACCGATGACTCTGCTGCCCGAGGACGCCGTACGGTGGGAACGCCTGACGGCGCCCGAACTGCATAACCTGGCCGAGCGGGACGCGCTGGTGGTGCTGCCGGTGGCGTCGCTGGAGCAGCATGGCCCGCACCTGCCGGTCTGGACCGACAGCCTGATCGGCCATGCCTGCTGCCTGATGGCGGCGCGCAAGGCCAGCGCGGCGCGGCCCGTGGTGGTGTTGCCGCCGATGTGGACCGGAATGTCGGAGCACCACCTGCCCTTCGGCGGCACCATCACGCTGGACTACGCCGCCTTCCGCGCCGTGCTGACCTGCATCTGCCGCTCGCTCAAGGCGCAGGGCTTCAAGCGGTTGTTCCTGGTGAACAGCCACGGTGGCAACATTGACCCGCTGGCCGTTGCCGCGCGGGAGCTAGGCGTCGAATTCGCCATGCCGGTGGTCGCCGCCACGGTGTTCCACGTCGCCGGCGAGAAGCTGGGCGCGCTGCTCGACACTCAGCCAGGCGTCATGCATGCCTGCGAGGCGGAAACCAGCTTCTGGCTGCATCTCGATCCCGGCCAGGTGCGGCAGGAGGCGGTGGCGAACGCGCTGTCCGGGCCGCCGACCAGCGTGCCCGGCCCCTTCAGCCGGTTCTGGTCCTTTGCCGAGCGGGCACCGGGCACGGGGGTGATGGGGGATCCGCGCGCCGCCACGGCCGAGAAGGGTGCCAGGCTGCTGGAGGTGGTGTCGGACGCCCTGGCGGAGGCGATGGGCAATACCGGTCTGTGGCAGGTGCCCGCGGCGGTGTGGGCACCGCGATGAAAAAGGCCCGCCTCCCGTCAAGGGAGGCGGTCGAGTTCAAGGAGGAATGCCACTGGAGAGATGCTCACGATCCCGTGAACGAGGCCATTTGTAGCAGGAAGGCGCTTTTTCCTGCAACGGAAATCCGCGCAAATCCCGGCGTTTTTCCCCTGCGAACATGAACTTAACCTTGAGGATGATGGGCCGGCATCTGCCTCAGGCCTTTCGCGTCCAGCCTCGCTCTTCCTGCTGCCAGTAGGCCAGGCCATGGCCGGCGGCGCGGGCCGCGGACCAGCGTTGCCGCGCCGCCTGCACCGCTGCCTCGTCGCCGCCATCGAACAGGTCGAAGACCCGGTCAAAGGCTTGCAGGCGGGTGCTGGCGGCACCCTCCACCAGAAACAGGAACCGGGCACCGTTGGGCGCCTCGTCCTCAGCCGTCAGCCAGATCGGCTGCAGGGTGGGATGGCCGATGCCGCGGGCCGAGCCGTGCGGCAGCCAGTCCGGGTCCTGGCACAGCCAGAGCGCGGCATCCAGGGCGTCGAGCCGCGCCGGGTCGCCCAGTTGCACCACCGCCCGCCCGCCCTGCGCCAGCACGCGGCCGAGCAGCTTCGGCAGCGCCGCTTCCAGCGGCGTGCGGGTCAGGTGATAGAAGCCGATCTCGCTCATATCCGGTGCGGGTCCTCGAAGCGGCGGACGATCAGCATGTCCAGCAGGCGGACGCCGAATCCACCGGGCACGGTCAGCGGCGCATCCTCCGAGCGGGCCTCCTCGCCGATCGTGCCGGCGATGTCCAGATGCGCCCAGGCCGGCGGACGCGGCCCCAGGAATTGCTGCAGAAAGGCGGCGGCGTGGCTGGCATCGGGCTGGTGCCGCTCCGGCGAGCATTGCCGCAGGTCGGCGATGTCGCTGCGCAGCGCCTCGTTGGCGGCTTCCGTTACCGGCAACGGCCACAGCCGCTCGCCCACCGCCTCCCCGGCGGCGCAGAGCATCGCCGCCAGGGGCGGATCATTGGTGAAGATCGCCGCCCGCTCATGGCCCAGCGCGGTGATGGCGGCGCCGGTCAGCGTCGCCAGGTCCACCACCGCCTCGGGGCGGAAGGCGCGCACGGCGTAGTTCAGCGCATCGGCCAGCACCAGCCGCCCCTCGGCATCGGTGTCCACCACCTCCACCGTCCGGCCGGACAGGGTGGTGATCACATCGCCGGGGCGGTAGGCGGCGGCGCCGGGGCTGTTCTCGGCCAGCGGCAGCACGGCAGCCAGCGGCGCCGGGCTGTTGCGCAGCGCCGCCGCCAGCATCGCACCGGCACAGGCGGCGGCGCCGGCCATGTCCCCGCCCATCGCCTCCATGCCGGGCCCGCGCTTCAGCGACAGCCCGCCCGTGTCGAAGGTGATGCCCTCGCCCACCAGCACCAGCGGCGCCACCGGGATGCGACCCGCCCAGCGCAGCACAACCAGGCGGGGCTTGTTGGCCGCGCCCTGCCCCACCGCCAGCAGGGCCCCGAAGCCGGCCTGGCGCAACTGCTTCGGCCTCAGCACCTGCACCGCGATGCCGTGCCGTTCCAGCCGCTTCAGGCGGCGGGCGAAGGTTCGCGGCGTCAGCGCATTGGCGGGCATGGCCACCAGCCGCTGCGCCAGGGCCACGCCCTTCAGCACCGCGCAGGCCCGTTGCCAGGGCGTCGCCAACGCCTGCGGGTTCCCGTGCCAGAGGTCCAGCCGGAAGCCACGCGGCGCGCGCAGCGCCAAGCCGGTGGCCATGGCCACCGCGGCTTCCGCCGAGAGTTCGCGGGCATCCAGCACGGCGCGCCGCGTGCCATCCGGCAGCGCCGCCAGGGCGGCGGCGCCGGCGCGCTCGGTGGCTGCGCCGCCGATGCGCAACATCCCGTCCCACCAGCGCAACGCGCCATCCGGCAAGGCGGGATCGGGCAAGATGCGCAACCGCGCGGCGGCCCTGGGGTCCAGGCTGTGCCGCAGCCGCAGCCGCATCAGGGCCGGTCAGTCCTCGTAATGCTCGGCCACCAGCCGGTCGAGCAGCCGCACGCCGAAGCCCGTGGCGCCCTTCGGCACCGTGGCGAAATCCTTGGTGGCCCAGGCGGTGCCGGCGATGTCGAGGTGCGCCCAGGCGACGTGCCCGTCCCGCGTGTCGATGAAGCGCTGGATGAACTGCGCCGCGGTGATCGAGCCGCCCGGCCGGCCGCCGACATTCTTCATGTCGGCGATGTCGGACTTGATCTTCTTGTCATAGGCATCGCCCAGCGGCATGCGCCACAGCGCCTCGCCCGTCGCGCCGCCGGCGGCGGCCAGCTGCTGCGCCAGCGTGTCGTCATTGGCGAAGAGCCCGGCATGCTCATGCCCCAGCGCCACGATGATGGCGCCGGTCAGGGTGGCAAGGTCCACCATGAAGCGCGGCTTGAAGCGTTCCCGCGTGTACCAGAGCACATCGGCCAGCACGAGCCGGCCCTCGGCGTCGGTGTTGATCACCTCGATGGTCTGGCCGGACAGCGACTTCACCACGTCGCCCGGGCGCTGCGCGGTGCCGGAGGGCATGTTCTCGGTCAAGCCGACCACGCCCACCGCGTTGACGCGGGCCTTGCGCCCGGCCAGCGCCGCCATCAGTCCGATCACCGCGCCGGCGCCGGCCATGTCGAACTTCATGTCCTCCATGCCGGCCGCCGGCTTGATCGAGATGCCGCCGGTGTCGAAGGTGACGCCCTTGCCGATGAAGGACACCGGCGCCGCGCCCTCGGCGCCGCCCTTCCATTGCATCACCACCACCCGCGGCTCCTGCGCGCTGCCCATGGCCACGCCGAGCAGCGCGCCGAAGCCGAGCTTCGCCAGCGCCACGGGCTCCAGGATCTCCACCGAGACGCCGAGCTTTTCCAGCGCCTTGCAGCGGTTGGCCATCTCGGTCGGGTGCAGCACGTTGGGCGGCTCGCTGACCAGGTCGCGCGCCAGGAACACACCCTTGGCGATGGCCGCCAGCGGCGCGTGCGCGGCCCGCGCCGCCTCCGGCTCCGGCGTCGCCAGGGACAGGCGGGTCAGCTTCGGCTTGTCGTCGGCGCCTTCCTTGGTGCGGTACTTGTCGAAGCGGTAGCCGCGCAGCGTGGCGCCGAAGGCGTAGCTGGCGGTCAGCGCGGCATTCAGCCCGTCGGCCGCCACCAGCACCTCCGGCTCGGCCGCGAGCAGCGGGTAGGTGGCGCCGCCGGCTGCCTCGGCGGAGGCGGCGTCCGGGGTGGCACCCAGCCCCACCGCGACGATGCGCGACAGGTGGTCCTTGCCGCCGCCGGGAGCCCACAGGGTGCAGCTCTGTCCCTTCTTGCCCTTGAAGCCTGCCGCCTCCAGCCCGCGCTGCACCGCGCCGCCGGTGGCCTCGTTGATCTGCTGCGCCAGGCCGGACAGGGTGAAGCCCTCCGCGAGCGGCAGCACCAGCGCGCCGGCCCGGGGCAGGGCGGGTTTCACGAAATGAATGTCGGGCATGCGGAACTCCAGAGCTGCGGCGCCAGCGAAACCCCCCGGCGGATACGTGGCGAAGGGCCGAATGGCGAAACGATACCACCCGCAGCCGGGATCGCCAGGGGAGGCGCCGGATCGGGGTTTTTTTGCCGCGGATGCGGCGATGCGCGGCCCGGGGTGCTACACCCCTGCGCACGATGACCGATGCCGAACTCCTCGCCCTCGCCGCCCGCCTCGCCCAGAGCGCCGCCGCCGCCATCCTGTCCGTGCGCGATGCCGGCTTCGCGGTGGAGCGCAAGGACGACATGAGCCCCGTCACCGCCGCCGACCGGCTGGCCGAGGCGATCATCGCCGAAGGGCTGCGCGCCGCGGCGCCGGGCATTCCGGTGGTGGCGGAGGAAGAATGCTCGGTCAGCGAGGTGACCACCGATGCCGAGCGCTACTGGCTGGTGGACCCGCTGGACGGCACGCGCGAATTCGCCGCCGGCCGCGCCGAGTTCACCGTGAACATCGGCCTGGTGGATCGCGGCCGCCCGGTGCTCGGCGCCGTCGCCATCCCGGCCTATGGCGAGTTGTTCACCGGCATTATCGGCGTCGGCGCCTGGAAGCGGAACGCCGACGGCACGGAGCGCCCGATCGCGGCCCGCCGCGTGCCGGCCGAGGGGCTCACGGTGATGGCCAGCCGGCATTACGGCGACGACCCGCGCCTGACCGAGTTCCTGGGCGAGCAGAAGGTGGCCGAGATCGTCAAGATCGGCTCGGCGGTGAAGTTCTGCCGCCTGGCCGAAGGCGTGGGCGACGTGTATCCGCGCTTCGGCCGCACCATGGAATGGGACACCGCGGCGCCCGAGGCGGTGCTGCTGGCGGCCGGCGGCCGCTGCACCACCTTCGACGGCGCGCCGCTCGGCTACGGCAAGCCGCTGTGGGAGAACCCGCCCTTTCTGTGCCGCGGCGCCGCCTGACCGCGCCATGACCACCCGCCTGCCGCCCGCCGAGCTGCCGCGCGCCGCCGCCCTGCTGCGGGCCGGGGAGCTGGTCGCCTTTCCCACCGAGACGGTGTACGGCCTGGGCGGCGATGCGCGGAACCCGCGCGCGGTGGCCGCCATCTACGCCGCCAAGGGCCGGCCTTCCTTCAACCCGCTGATCAGCCACTTCGCCTCGGCCGGGGCCGCGTTTCGCGAGGTGGCCGCCGATGCGCGTGCCCGCGCGGTGGCGGACCGCTTCTGGCCCGGGCCGCTGACCCTGGTGCTGCCCCGCGCGCCGGACGCCACCATCGACCTGCTGACCGGCGCCGGGCTGCCATCGCTCGCGGTGCGGGTGCCGGCGCACCCGCTGGCGCGGGCGCTGCTGGCGGAAGCCGGGGTGCCGGTGGCGGCGCCCTCGGCCAACCGCTCCGGCGCCGTGTCGCCCACCACCGCGGGGCATGTGCTGGACGGGCTGGAAGGACGGATCGCCGCGGTGCTGGATGGCGGCCCCTGCGCCGTGGGCGTGGAAAGCACGGTGCTGGACCTGACCGGCGCGACGCCCGTGCTGCTGCGCCCCGGCGGCGTGCCCGAGGCGGCGCTGGCGGCGCTGCTCGGCCCGATCGGCCGGCCCGCGGCAGTGGCCGAGGCGCCGGGCGGGCTGAAGGCGCCGGGGATGATGAGCTCGCACTACGCCCCCGGCCTGCCGGTGCGGCTGGATGCCGTCACGGCGAAGGGCAGCGAGGCCCTGCTGGCCTTCGGCCCGGCCCTGCCCGGCGCCGGCCTGGTGTTCCAGCTCAGTGAAAGCGGCGACACGGTGGAGGCGGCGTCCCGCCTGTTCGCCGGGCTGCGCTGGCTGGATGCGGAGGGGCAGCGCCGGGGCCTCGCCGCCATCGCCGCCATGCCGGTGCCGGAGGATGGCCTCGGCGCCGCCATCCGTGACCGGCTCGGCCGCGCCGCCGCACCGCGCCCGGAGCGCCACCCGCATGGCTGACACCGCCCTGCCGCCGATCGTCATCTTCGCCTTCAACCGGCCGGAATACCTGGAACGGTTGTGCCGGTCGCTGAAGGCGCAGCAGGGCGTGGCACTGGACCCGCGCAACATCCACCTGATGCAGGACGGCGCCGTGTCGCCCTGCTCCGGCATGCGCTTCGCCGAGGACGAGGCGATCGCCGCCAACATCGCCGCCTTCCAGGCCGAGTTTCCGCAGGGCAAGGTCCATGCCGCGCCGCGCAACCTCGGCATCGCGCTGAACCTGCACCGCGGCGAATCGCTGGCGTTCGAGCGGCTTGGGGCCGAGGTCGGCTATTTCTTCGAGGAGGATCTGGAGCTCGGCCCGCACTACCTGGCCATGCTGGAAGCGATCCGGGCGCAGCTGCCCGAACATCCGCGCCTCGGCTACTTCGCCGCCTATGGCAACCACCGGCAGGCCGCCGACCCGGCGAAGCCCGGCTTCATTCCGCTGGAACACCATTGGGGCTTCGGCCTGACGCGGAACTGCTGGCGGGCCATGCAGCCCTGGCTGGCCCCGTTCCACGCGATCTGGAACGAAACCGACTACCAGGCGCGGCCGCATCTTCGCCTGGTGGAATGCTACCTGGACAAGGCAGTGGCCAGCGCCCAATCCTCGCAGGACGTGGCCAAGACCATGGCGGCGGCCGATCTGGGCTTCGGCCGCGTCAACACCGATGTCTGCTATGCCCGCTACATCGGCAAGCAGGGCCAGTCCTTCCGCGAGGCCAATTTCCAGCGCCACGGCTTCGATGCCATGGATTACGCGACGCAATGGCCGGCCGAGCCGCCACGGCTGACGGCGGCCCTGCTGGACGGCCTCATCGCCGCGAAGCGGGCGCATCACGCGCGCTTCCGCGCGGAACGCTTCGGGTCCGAGCTGGAGGCGATGCGCCAGCGCCTGTTCAACCCCGACCGGCCGGCCACGCGGCAGGACGTCATGGATCTGTGGCGCCTGCTGATGGACCGCCTGCCGGATGACGAGGGCTATTACGAGCGCAATGTCGGCAAGAGCACGGTGCGCCACATCCGCACCAGCCTGCTGCGCGGGCGGGAAGCGCGCTGCAAGAGCTTCTTCATGAAGTGATCGGATTCCGGCTGCGCCGGGCCGCGTGCCGCGTCAGGATAGCGCCATGCGCCGCCTCGCCCGCCATTCCGCCTGCCCACCGCGCCGCCCGGCGGCTGCCCTGGCGGGCGCGCTGCTGCTGGCCGCCTGCGCCGTGCCCGAATGGCCGCAGGAACGCGACAGCCTGGCCGCCGTCAGCGCCGGCACCGCGCCGAACTGCCGCTCCAGCGGCGTCGCCGTGCATATCGGCCGGCAGCGCTTTCTCACCGCTGCGCACCTCGTGGACGGCACCCAGGCGCTGCTGCATGGCTGCGCCCCCCCCTCCGGCAGACATGCCGGTGTTGACCTGGACCGCAGCCCCGGCCCCGCCTCACTGAGCTTCGCCGGGCGGGAATGGCCGGCCGAGGTGCTGCGCACCGGGCAGGCCGACCTCGCCGCCGGTATCGGCACCTTTTATGTCGGCGGGCGCGACGTGGCGCTGCTGCGCACCGGCCCGCTGCCGCCGGGCGCGCCCGCCCTGCCGCTCTGCGCCACGGCGCCGCGGCCGGGCCAGCGGGTGATGGTGGAAACCCCGCGCCGCCGCACCGTGACCGAGATCGCGGCGCTGGTGCGCGAGGCCAGCCCCCTGCATGGCGGCTATGCCGAGCTGCCGCTGCGGCTGGAGCCGGGCGAATCCGGCGGCGCCGTGGTCGACGTGGCCGGTGCCTGCCTGGCCGGGCTGGTCAGCCACCGGCAGGAGCGGGACGGGATCTGGCGCACCCGCTTCGTGCCGGCGCCGGTGCTGCGCGCCTTTCTCGGCGAGTAGCCGGACGGGGCTCGGCTTGGCGGCCGGGGCGCGGGGGCCTACATGCAGCGCAGCGCCGGCCCGGCCGCGCCCCTGCCCGCCCTGCCAGAGGATCGTTTCCGGCCCGCATGACCCGTCTCGACCGATACCTGTTCCGCCAGCTCGGCGTCGCCCTGCTGGCCGTGACCATCGGCCTCGCCGCCCTGGTCTGGCTGACGCAGAGCCTGCGCTTCATCGAGCTGGTGCTGGATCGTGGCCTGTCCCTGGCCGTGTTCATCGAGCTGACCGGGCTGCTGCTGCCCTCCTTCTTCGCGGTGATCCTGCCGATCACCACCTTCGTGGTGCTGTTGTTCACCTATGTCCGGCTGACCGCGGACCGGGAGCTGGTGGTGATGCGCGCCGCTGGCCTGTCCGACTGGCGACTGGCCCGGCCGGCGCTCGCCGTTGCCGCGCTGGCCACCGCCCTGTGCCTGTTCCTGCAGCTCTGGCTGGTGCCGGTCAGCCACGCCGCCTTCCGCGCCTGGCAGTTCGAGATCCGCAACCAGATGGCGGCCGTGCTGCTGCAGGAAGGCGTGTTCTCCGCCCTGGGCGACGACCTCACCGTTTATGCCCGGCGGCGCGACGGCGACGGCACGCTGCGCGGCATCCTGGTGCATGACACCCGCGAGCCCGCCGTTCCGGTCACCATCATGGCCGAGCAGGGCCGGCTGCTGACCACCCCGGCCGGCCCGCGGGTGATCCTGCTGAACGGCGTGCGCCAGCAGCTGGAGCCGGCGGCAGATGGCCGCCCGGCCCGCTTCTCCACCCTGTCCTTCGCCGAGAATAGCCTGGACCTCGCGGATTCCAACCGCAGCGGGCCGGAAGCGGTGCGCAACCGCGATTCGCGGGAGCGCTTCGTGCCCGAGCTGCTGCACCCCGACCCGGCCGAGAACCTGCCGGAACGCGACATCACGAAGTTCCGCGCCGAAGGGCATGGCCGCCTCGCCTCGCCCTTCACCGCCCTGTCCTTCGCCATGGTCGGGCTGGCGGTGGCGCTGGCCAGCGGCTTTCGCCGCTATGGCGACTGGCGGCCGGCGGTGATCGGCGTGGCCATCGTGGTCAGCCTGCTCGCGATCGGCCTGTCGGTGGGCAATCTGGCGGCGCGCGACAACCGCTTCATTCCCCTGATCTGGCTGCACGCGCTGCTGCCGATCCTGGCCTCCGCCTGGGTGTTGTCGGGCCAGCCCGGCCTGCCGCGCCGGCGGCCGCTGCCGGCGGAAGGACGCTGACGCCGTGCCGGTCTTCTCCACCACCCTGTCGCTCTACATCGCCCGCCGCTTTGCCGGCATGGCGGTGGCCATGATCCTGGCGCTGGCCGCCCTGGTCGCCCTGTTCGACTTCATCGAGCTGCTGCGCCGCGCCGCTACGCGCGAGGATGCCGGCTTCACCCTGGTGGCCAGCATCGCGGCGCTGCGCCTGCCCTATGTGGTGATGCAGATCCTGCCCTTTGGCATCCTGCTGGGCGGCATTGTGGCTTTCTGGCGGCTGTCGCGCGCCTCGGAGCTGGTGGTGGCGCGGGCGGCGGGCGTGTCCGCCTGGAGCTTCCTGTTCGGCCCGATCCTCGTGGCGCTGCTGCTGGGCACCCTCGCCATCACCGTGGTGTCGCCGCTGTCGGCGGCGATGTTCGCCCGCGCCGAGCGGATGGACGCCACCTATCTGCGCAATGCCACCGGCCTTAGCTCCCTGGCCGGCGGCCGCCTCTGGCTGCGGCAGGCCGACGACACGCTGGAGCCGGGCGGCGTCGCTATCCTGGCCGGCGTGCCGGAGCTGGCGCCGGGGCAGGGCTTCGTGCTGCGCAACGCCTCGCTGTGGCGGCTCTCGGCGCAGGATCGCCCGCTGGCGCGGGTGGAGGCGCCGGTGGCGCGGCTGGCCTCGGGCGCCTGGGAGCTGAGCGGGGCCATCACCTACGTCACCAACCGCCCGCCCACCGCGCCGGATGCGCTGCGGCTGCCCACCACCCTGACGGCCGACCGGATCGAGGAAAGCTTCGCCTCGCCCGACACGCTGTCCTTCTGGGCCTTGCCGGGCTTCATCAAGGTGCTGGAAAGCGCCGGCTTCTCGGCGGTGCGGCACCGGCTGCACTTCGAGTCGCTGTTGTCCACGCCGCTGCTGGCGGTGGCCATGGCGCTGCTGGCCGCCGGCTTCTCCATGCGGCATTCGCGGCGCGGCGGCGTGGCGCAGATGCTGGGGGCCGGCGTTGCCGGCGGCTTTTCCTTGTTTCTGCTCGACAAGGTGGTGGAGGAGCTGGGCCAGGCCGGCACCCTGCCGGTGGTGCTGGCCGCCTGGGCGCCCTCCGTCGCCGGGCTGATGTTCGCCCTGACGCTGCTGCTCTACGTCGAGGATGGCTGAGCCGGGGACGCATCGCAAAAGGCCGAGCTGGGGCCTCTCGCCGGCGCCGGCCGAAGCGGCTATGCAGGCGGCATGGAGCAAGCCATGCGCAAGGCCTCGGCGTTTCCCGCGGCGAACCGGATTGCCGGACGGAGCCGCGCGGCTCCGGGCTGGCGTGCCCTGCTGCTGGGCGGCGTCGCCTTGCTCGCCGTGGCCGCTCCGGCCGGACGTGGCCAGGCGCAGGAAGATGCGCGGGGCGGCGGCGCCGCCGTGCTGCCGTCCGGGGGTCCCGGCCAGATCCCCGGCGCGCCGGGCGTGTCCGGCCCCGACGCGCTGGGCCAGCCGGCCACCGCCGGCGGCGCCGGCCTGAGTTCCGGCCCGACCAGCGCGCCGGCGCCGCTGCCGCCGGGCGCCGCGAATCCGGAGCAGACCGGCAACAACGCCCCCGTCACCTTCACCGCCGAGCAGGTGGAATACGACCGGAACAACAACCTGGTCACCGCGTCGGGCGCGGTGGAAGCCTGGCAGAACGAGCGCATCCTGCGCGCCGACCGCTTCACCTACAACCGCGAGACCGGCATCGCGGTGGCCGAGGGCAACGTCCAGCTCCTGCAGCCGGATGGCCAGGTGCTGTTCGCCGACCGCGCCGAGCTGACCGGGAACATGCGCGACGGCGTGCTGCAGGGCCTTTCCGCCCGGCTGGCGCAGAATGGCCGCATGGTGGCCAACGGCGCCCGCCGCACCGATGGCACCATCCTCGACCTGTCGCGCGTGCTGTATTCCTCCTGCGACCTGTGCGCCGACGACCCGACGGCGCCGCCGCTGTGGCAGTTGCGCGCCCGCTACGCCACGCATGACCAGGCGGAGAAGCGGCTGCGCTACCGCGATGCCTCCCTGCTGCTGGATGGCTGGCCGGTGTTCTGGACGCCCTACCTGTCGCATCCCGACCCGTCGGTGCCGCGCCAGTCCGGGTTTCTGACGCCGAGCTTCGGCACCACCTCGTTTCTCGGCGGCTTCCTCGAGACGCCCTATTACTGGGCGATCGACCAGAGCTCCGACCTGACGCTGTCGCCCACGCTGTCCACCAAGCAGGACCCGGCGCTCGGCATCGACTACCGCCGCCGCTTCAATTCCGGCCAGCTGCAGCTGAATGCCTCGGCCGGCCAGCGGGACGGCGCGCGGGACGAGGAAGGCCTTGGCGCTCACATCTTCTCCAAGGGCCTGTTTGCCATCGACGAGAACTGGCGCGCCGGCTTCAACCTGAACCGTGCCAGTTCCGAAGCCTATCTGCGCGCCTGGCGGTATCCCTCGCAGCGGCAGCTGGCCTCCGACCTGTTTGTGGAAGGCTTCTGGGGCACGGAAAGCTATGTCCGCGCCGACACCCGCTTCTACCAGGGCCTGTCGGAGGTGGACGACACGGGGCAGATCCCGTTCGTGTTCCCCAACCTGTACGCCGATCGCTGGTTCGGGCGCGACCGCTTCGGCGGCTATGCGACCTGGGACGTCAATGCCTTCGCCATCACCCGCACCCAGGGCACCGACACGCGCCGGGTGGCGTCGCGCCTCACCTATGAGCGGCCGTCGATCGACAGCATGGGCGCCGTCTGGACGCTGCGCGGCCAGGCGGACGGAATTGGCCGCTGGGTGGATGATTTCGACCAGGCGCCGAACAATGGCAGCCGCAGCTCGGTGACCAACACCCAGGGCAATGTACGCCTCGGCCTCGACTGGCGCCTGCCGCTGACCCGCAGCGCAGGTGATTACGGCAGCCAGCTGGTCGAGCCGCGCGTGCAGGTGGTCACCGGCCCGGCTACCGGGCGGCAGACGCTGATCGCCAACGAGGACACTTACGGCTTCGAGTTCACCGACGCCAACCTGTTCCAGCTCAACCGGTTCAACGGCCGGGATCGGCAGGAAGGCGGCACGCGGGTCGACGCGGCGCTGCGCGGGGCCTGGTTCTTCCCCAATGGCGGGCAGGTGGAGGGCCTGGTCGGCCGCTCCTTCCGCGCCAGCGAGGAGGAAGTGTTCCGGGAGGAATCCGGCCTGCGCGACCAGGAATCCGACTGGGTTGGCCGGGTGCGGCTCTCGCCCACCCCCTGGCTGGACCTGATCGGCCGCACCCGCCTCGACAAGGAAGGGCTGGATGCGCGGCTGGTGGAAACCCAGGCCCGCGTCAGCTTCGGCCGCGCCAGCGTCGGCGCCAGCTACCTCTACACCATTCCCTCCGACGCGCTGGTCACGACCCGCGAGCGGCGCGAGATCGCAGGCAATGTGCAGGCCCAGATCAGCCGCTACTGGAGCGCCGGCACCTATGGCCGCTACGACCTGGAGCTGAACCGCGCCGTGGGCGTTGGCGCCAACCTGACCTACGAGGATGAGTGCCTGATTTTCGGCGCCCATTTCGCCAAGAGCTATGCGGAGCCGAGCAGCCGGGCCAATTATTATCCTTCCGAAACCGTGCTGCTGTTCCGCCTGTCCTTCAAGACCATCGGTGATTTCGGCTTCCGTGCTATCTGAGCACCGGCCGGCGCGGCTGCCGCGCTGGCCGGTTTCCGTTTGGCCGGATCTGCATTAGGAAACGGGCCATGCGACGCGCCTCCGCCCCCCTCCGCGCCCTTTTCCCCGCCCTGGCCCTGGCGGCCCTGCTGCCGCTGGTGTCGCCCGCGCCCGCCTGGGCGCAGCGCGGCACCGCGGCCGGAGCCAGCGGCATGGCCGGCGCCGAAACCAACCGCATCGTCGCGGTGGTGAACGGCGACATCGTCACCGCCAGCGAGGTGACGAACCGGGCGCGGCTGTTCGCGCTGAACGCCGGCATGGGTCCGGCCCCCGAGGTGCTGACCCGGCTGCGGCCGCAGGTCACGCGCCTGCTGGTCGATGAGCGGCTGCGCCTGCAGGAAGTGCAGCGCCGCCGCATTCCCGTGGCCGATGCCGATGTTGCCGCCGCGGTGGCGGAGATCGAAAGCCGCAACGGCCTTCCTTCCGGCGGCCTGGCGCAGCAGCTGCGCGCCAGCGGGGTGCAGCCGCGCGCCCTGTACGACCAGATCCGCAACCAGATCGGCTGGTCGCGGCTGGTGCGCCAGCAGCTCGGCGCCCAGGGGCAGATCAGCCAGGCGCGGGTCGACGAATACATCGCCGGCCACAATGCCCGCATCGGCGAGCCGGAATTCCTTGTGTCCGAGATCTTCATCCCGGTGGACGATCCGGCCGCCGAGCCCGAGGTGCGCCGCTTCGTGGATGACGTGGTGGGCCAGCTGCGCGCCGGCGTTCCGTTTCCGGCCGCCGCCACCCAGTTCAGCCAGAGCCAGACGGCCCTGCAGGGCGGCGATATGGGCTGGGTGCGCGCCGACGAGTTTGACCCCGCCGTGGCCGACGTGGTCAACCGCATGCCGCAGGGCGCCATCGCCAACCCGGTGCGCGTGCCCGGCGGCTTCCAGATCGTGACGCTGCGGCAGAAGCGCGAAACGGGACGGGACCTGGCCACGCTGGTCACGCTGCGCCAAGCCTTTTTCGGCTTCGCCACGCCGCTCGACCCGCAGGCGCCGACCCAGCAGCAGGTCCAGGCAGTGGAGCGCGCGCGGGCGCTGGAAGGCCGCGCCTGCCCGGCGGTGGAAGCCGCCGCCCAGGGCGGCAACCGCCCCGCTGACCCGGGCGGCGCATTGCGCCTCGATGCGATGCAGCCGCCGCCGCTGCGCAACATCGTCGCCGGCCTGCCGGTGAACCGCGCCAGCCAGCCGCTGATCACGCCCGAGGGGGTCCTGGTGATCGCGGTCTGCTCCAAGGAAACCCGCAACATGGCCGAATTGACGCCGGATCAGGCGCGACTCGCCATTCTGCGCGACCGGATCGAGCTGACCTCCCGCCAGCTGCAGCGTGACCTGCGCCGCCGCGCCTCGATCGAGATGCGGAGCTGAGCGGCTGCTTCCGCCGCTCTCCGATGTTGTCGCCCGGCACGGGCTGGCGCCGCGCAAGTCGCTCGGCCAGCATTTCCTGCTGGATGCCACGCTGTGCGGCCGCATCGCCGCCCTAGCCGCGCCGCTGGACGGGCGGCAGGTGCTGGAAGTCGGTCCTGGCCCCGGCGGCCTGACCCGCGCGCTGCTGGACAGCCCGGCCGCCGCCGTGGTGGCGGTGGAGCTGGACCGGCGCGCCATCGCCGCGCTGGAGGAACTCTCGGCCGCGCATCCCGGCCGCCTGCGGATCGTCGAGGGCGACGCGCTGCGCATCGATCCGGAGATGCTGCTGCCGGCGCCGCGCAAGGTGGTGGCCAACCTGCCCTACAATGTCGGCACGCCCCTGCTCATCGGTTGGCTGCACCAGGCCCGGCTGTTCGAGAGCCTGACCCTGATGTTCCAGCAGGAGGTGGCCGAGCGCATCGTCGCCGCCCCCGACACGGAGCATTACGGGCGGCTCGCGGTGTTGTCGCAGTTCCGCTGCCACTGCCGCATGGCGATGCGCCTGCCGCCGGGCGCCTTTTCGCCGCCGCCCAAGGTGTGGTCGGCCATCGTCCACCTCGTGCCGCACGCCGAGGCGCCCGATCCGGCATTGATGGCGGCGCTGGAGAAGGTGACGGCGGCGGCGTTCGGGCAGCGCCGCAAGATGCTGCGCTCCAGCCTCAAATCGTTGGGCGAGGCGGAGGCCCTGCTCGGCGGCGCCGGGCTGGATGGCACGCGGCGGGCGGAGACGCTGTCCGTTGCCGAGTTCGAGTCGCTGGCCCGGCAGCTGCTGGCCCGCGCCGGATGATGGCGGGGCGGGGAAAGGTTTTCGCCTGGGCCCTGTATGACTGGGCCAACAGCGCCTTTCCCACCGTGGTTTCCACCTTCGTGATCGCCGCCTATTTCACCCAGGGCATCGCCGCCGATCCGGCCACCGGGCAGGCGCAATGGGGCTGGATGCAGGCCGCGGCCGGCATCGCCATCGCGCTGCTGTCGCCTGCGCTGGGGGCGGTGGCCGATGCCGGCGGGCGGCGGCGCTTCATGCTGCTGTGCTGCACCGTGGTGACCGCGATCGCCACCGGGATGATCTGGTTCGCCACGCCGGGGCCGGGCTCCACCCTGTGGGCACTGTGCTGCGTCGGCGTCGCCACGGTGGGGTTCGAGCTGGGCACGGTGTTCTACAACGCCATGCTGCCCAGCGTGGCGCCGCCGGAAAAGCTGGGCCGCGTGTCCGGTCTGGCCTGGGGCCTCGGCTATGCCGGCGGGCTGGGCTGCCTGCTGGTGGCGCTGTTCGCCCTGGTGCAGCCTGACCCCTCGCCCTTCGGCCTGGACCGCGCCGCGGCCGAGCATGTGCGCGCCACCGCCGTGCTGGTGGCGGTGTGGATGATCGGCTTCGGCTGGCCGGTGCTGCTGGCCCTGCCCGACCCGCCGCCGCCGCGCCCCTCCTGGGGCGACGCGATCCGTCGCGGGCTGAGCGAGATCGGCCGGTTGTTGCGCGGCCTGCCGCGCAATCCCGCCATGGGCCGCTTTCTTCTGGCGAGGCTGTTCTACACTGACGGGCTGAACACCTTGTTCGCCTTCGGCGCCATCTACGCCGCCGGCCGCCACGGCATGGCGTTCGAGGAGATCCTGATGTTCGGTATCGCCTTGAACATCACTGCCGGGCTGGGCGCCGCCGCGATCGGGCTGCTGGAGGACCGGCTGCTCGGCGCCCGCAACACCGTGCTGGTGTCGCTGGCGGCGATCATCGCCGTGGGCACTGCCCTGGTGCTGGTGGACAGCAAAACCGCCTTCTGGGCCCTGGCCCTGGTGCTGGGGCTGTTCATGGGGCCGGCGCAATCGGCCAGCCGCTCCTTCATGGCGGCGCTGGCTCCGCCCCGGGACGTCACGGCGCATTTCGGCCTGTTTGCCCTGTCCGGCCGGATCACCGGCTTCCTGGGCCCGGCGGTGCTGGCCGGCGTCACCGCCGCCAGCGGCAGCCAGCAGGCCGGCATGGCCACCGTGCTGGGCTTCCTGACGCTTGGCGGGGCCATCCTGCTCACCGTCCACACTAGGTCCCCTGCATGAGCCGCGCCATCCTGCTGACCCACCCTGAGGTGGCGATCGACCCCGCCATCCCGGTGCCGGATTGGAGGCTGTCCGATGTCGGCCTGGCACGCATGCGGGCGCTGCTGGAACGCCCCTGGATCGGCGGGATCCGCCACATCGTCAGCAGTGCCGAGCGAAAGGCGCGCGATACCGCCGGCGTGGTGGCGGCGCAGCTCGGCCTGGAGCCGCGGGTGATCCCCGGCCTGGGAGAGAATGACCGCTCCGCCACCGGATACCTGCCGCCCGAGGAGTTCGAGCGCGTCGCCGACGCCTTCTTCGCCCAGCCCGAAGCCAGCATCCGCGGCTGGGAACGCGCCGCGGACGCCCAGTCGCGCATGGTGGCGGCGGTGGAGCAGGCGCTGGAGGCGCCGCCCGGCGACGTGCTGATCGTGGCGCATGGTGCGGTGGGGGCGCTGCTGCTGTGCCACCTGGCGGGGCGCCCGATCGGCCGCGACGCCGACCAGCCCGGGCGCGGCGGCGGCAACCTGTTCGCCTTCCGGCGCAGCGACCGCGCCCTGTTGTGCGGCTGGCAGCGGATGGAGCAGGCCGCGCTGCCCGGCTGAGTACTCCGCGGCAAAATCCCGGGCAGGAGCATTGTTGCCGCATCCAAGCCCTGCCCGGCGCGTTCTGTGCTTGCTGCTAAAACAGGAAGCGGGCCCTCCCCCATGACCGAGATGACCATCGAGTTGCCGGACGAACTTGCCGAAGCCATCGAAGAAACCGCCACGGCCATGGGCACCACCCCGGCCCAGCTGTTGTCCGTGGTGCTGAGCGACGCCGTGGCCGAGATCCCGGCGACCGACGCCGAGGACTGGCGCTACCGCTGATACCGGACGCCGGACCGGGAGCGGGCTGGGGAGCCCGCCACCGCCGGTGCCTCGCCCGAAGCCCTGAGCCGGAACTACGCCTCGGCTGAAGGGCTGCCCTCCACCGTCTCGCTGCCGGCACGCCAGCGATGCGTGGAAGCGCCGAAGGCGACCAGGGTGCCGCCTTCATCGAACACCTCGGTGCGCACGAAGAAGATATTCCGGCCGCGCGACACCATCTTCGCCTCGGCCACGATGCGGCCGCCTTTCACCTGGCCGGTGAAGCGGCAATCCAGGTCGATGGTGACCGCCTTGCGGGTGTTGCCCGGCACGCTGCACCACAGTCCGGCATAGCCGGCCGCCTGATCAATCATCGACAACAGCACGCCGCCGTGGACGATGTTGCTGCGGTTCATGTGCTGCTCGCCAAGCTCGCAATAGAGGCGGGCGAAGCCGTCGCGCCATTCCTCCAGGTGCATGCCGATCAGGTCGTGATAGGGGGCGGAATGCTCGCCCGGGATGATCTTGCTCATGCCGCCATGGGGGCGGCTTCCGGCGCCAGGGTCAAGGGGCCAGCCGCGCGGCCAGCGCCGGCGCCAGGCCGATCACGGGCGCGCGCGCTGGCCCCGCCGGCATCGGCCGTGCCCGCGCAGCGCCCCGCAGCAGGCAATCCAGGCTATCCAGCACCGGCACGGACAGGCGCGGTGCCAGACATGGCGCCAATCCGGCAAGCCCCGCGCCGCCCAGCACCACTACGCCGGCGCCGTCGGCCACCGCCTGCGCGGCGGCCTCCTCCAACAGGTCCATCGCGCGTTCCGGCTCCCGCGCGATCATGTCGCCGGTGGGACCAACGGCGCGCACCATCACCCGGTCCGGCGGATGCCCCCGGGAGGCGGCAAATTCCCGCAGCATGGGCACCCAGGCCGTGCCGCCGGTCAGCAGCGCAATGCGGGGGGCCAGGGCCAGGGCCTCGTCCAGGCTGGAATCGGCCATGCCCGCCACCGGGATGCCGGTCAGCTCCCGCGCTGCATCCAAGGCCGGGTCGCCGAAGCAGGCGATGGCCACGGCGTCCACGCTGCCTGCATGCTCGGCCACCTGCTCGAGCACCGCGTGCCCGGCGATGGCGGCGGCGCTGCGGCTGGCAATGTAGCGGGCGCCGAAGCGGGCGGTGGCGGGCACCAGTTCCAGATGCGGCAGGCCGAGTCGCGGAAGGGACTGCCGCCCGAGCGCCAGCATGCGCTCCGTCATGGCCATGTCGGTGTTGCCGTTCAGCAGCAGGATGCGCATCGGTGCAGGGGCCTCCGCCAGGCAGCCTGACACCGGGGCCGGTCCGGGGGAAGTTGCGCAAGGCATCGCGGAGGAAGCCCGCCCGGCAGGCGGGCTTCCTCGTTTCAGGGGCCGCGGCGCCCTGAGACTCTCAGCGCGCCGGCGGGGCTCCGCCGGTGGCCGGCGCGCCGGTGGACTGCCTTTGCGAGCCGGTCATCGCCGCGCCCGACCCCAGATTGCCTTCCGGGCGCTGACGCGCCGGGGTGTTGGCCGCGCCCGAGGGGCGCGGGCTGTGGGTCTGCGACGGTGGCTGGGTCGCGGTGCCCGAGTCCGGCGTTCCGGAGGAACGCCGCTGCGCATCGTTCATGGCAGCGCCAGATTGCAGATTGCCCTGCGGCGTCTGGCCGGAGGATCCTTGCGACGACTGCGCCATTCCGATGGCCGGGGCGGTGAGCAACGCGGCGAGCAGCGCCAAACCCGCGGTCGTGGTTCTCATGGGCGTTCTCCTCGTTCTTGTGCTTCGCAGGCGTTCACGCCTGTGGCCATAGAGAAACGCGGGCGCGAGCGGGAAGGCTGCCGCTGCCCGTCAAAAAGAAGCGCCGGCCGCAGGGTTCAGTGCCCCGGCTTGCTGAACCGCCACGGCACGGCGCTTTCCTCCAGCGGGTCCAGCGCCAGCCGGTGCTCCAGCGGCGGAAAGGCGCGGGAGCGGCAATCCTCCCGGTCGCAAAGCCGACAGGACAGGCCGATGCCGGTGCGCGCCCGTGCCATGTCCAGCCCGTCGGCATACACCACCTCGGCGGCGCGGCCGAGGTCGCAGCCCATGGCGACGACGTGCACCGGCAATGGCTCGCCCCAGCGCAGCGCCGGGCCGGCCGTGGTGCGGGCGAAGCAGAGAAAGGCGGCACCGTCCGGCAGCTCGGCCAGCTGCACGCGCATGCTGCCGGGCGTGGCGAAGGCAGTGTGCGGCACCCAGCGCGGGCAGGAACCGCCGAAGCGGGCAAACGGAAAGCCGGCCGCCGAGAAGCGCTTGTCCACATTGCCGGCCGGATCGACGCGCAGAAAGAAGAACGGCACGCCGCGCGCGCCGTCGCGCTGCAGGGTGGACACGCGGTGCGCCACCTGCTCGAACGACACGCCGAAGCGCGCGGCCAGCAGGTCGAGGTCGTAGCGCAGCGCGGTGGCGGCGGCGAGGAACGCCGCATACGGCATCAGCAGCGCCCCGGCGGCGTAGTTCAGCAGGCCGATGCGGATCAGCGCTGCGGCTTCCTGCGTGCTGGGGGCGGGATCGAGCAGCGCTTCCACCGCGTCGCGCGCTTCCAGCAGCATCAGCTGAAAGGCCATCTGGAAGCCGCGGCTCTCGCGGGGCAGGAATTCCGACAAATCCAGGATGCGGCTCGCCGGATCGTAGCGGCGCAGCGCGCCATCCAGCGGGCCGACGCGCACATGCACCGCGTGGCGGTGGCGCAAACGCTCGGCAATCGCGTGGTTCAGCTCGGCGGGCGCGGCGCCGAGCTCACGGCCGATGGCTTCCGCCACCTCCTCCAGCCGGGCGAAATGATTGGCGTGGTTGCCGAAGAAGTCGCGTGCTTCCTCCGATGGCAGCATCATCAGCCGGCCGCTGGGCAGGGCGATGCCGCTGGAATCCTCCCGCGCCACGCGCCAGGCGCGGTACAGCGCCAGCACGGCGCGCGCCGCGTTGGGAGCGCTGCCGGCCAGCGCCTGCAATTCCTCCTCCGGCACCGCCTCCAGCCCCAACGCGGGATCGCGGAACACTTCCCGCAGGTGGCTCTCGGTCTGCCGCTCCTCGCTGCCGGACAGTGCCGCCAGATCGACCTGAAGATGATGCCCGAGCTTGATCAGCAGCGCCGCCGTGACGCCGCGCTGATCATGCTCGATCAGGTTCAGATAGCTGGCGGAAATACCCAGCCGCGCGGCTAGGGCCTGCTGCGTCAGCTTCTGTTCCTGGCGCAGCCGGCGAATGCTGCGGCCGATCAGCGGGCGGGACATTTACATTCTTTACAGATTTACCGGAGCGTCGGTGAAGATCCGCACCTTGTTGCAGCCTCATCGAGAGAATGCGGGGTGAATTGAGTGCCCGCAATGTGAATTATTGACGCATGGAACGGCGAGCCAGAACGCCGCAACCCCGTACCGGAGAACAGCATGCGTCCCGAGATCAACACCGCCCCGGAAGGCCTGTCCTCACCCCCCGGCGGTGAGCGCTTCGCCGGCATTCGCCGCGACTACACGCCGGCCGATGTGGAGAAACTGGCCGGCTCCTTCCGCGTCAGGCACACCCTGGCCGAGAGGGGCGCCCGGCGGCTGTGGCAGTTGCTGCACAGCGAGCCCTATGTGAACACCCTGGGCGCGCTCACCGGCAATCAGGCACTGCAGCAGGTGAAGGCGGGGCTGAAGGCGATCTACCTGTCCGGCTGGCAGGTGGCGGCGGACGCCAACACGGCGGCGACCATGTATCCCGACCAGTCGCTGTATCCGGTGAACTCGGTGCCCATGGTGGTGACGCGCATCAACAACGCGCTGCGCCGCGCCGACCAGATCGCGCATCTGGAAGGCGCCAACGGGAAGAATGGCGGCGACACGACGCACTGGATGGCGCCGGTGATCGCCGATGCCGAGGCCGGCTTCGGCGGCGCGCTGAACGCCTATGAACTGATGCGCGCCATGATCGAGGCGGGCGCCGCCGGCGTGCATTTCGAGGACCAGCTGGCGTCGGAGAAGAAATGCGGCCATCTCGGCGGCAAGGTGCTGGTGCCGATCTCGCAGCACATCCGCACGTTGAACGCGGCGCGCCTCGCCGCCGACGTGGAGGGCGTGCCCACCGTGCTGCTGTGCCGCACCGACGCCGAGAGTGCGCAGTTGCTCACCGCCGATGTGGACGAGCGCGACCGGCCCTTCATCAGCGGCGAGCGCACGCAGGAAGGCTTCTTCCGCATCAAGCCCGGCGTCGGCAAGGACTACGCCATCGCGCGTTCCCTCGCCTATGCGCCCTACGCCGATCTGCTGTGGTGGGAAACCTCCGATCCCGACCTCGACGACGCGCGCGCCTTCGCGGAAGCCATCCATCGGGAATTCCCGGGCAAGCTGCTGGCCTATAATTGCTCGCCCTCCTTCAACTGGAAACGCAAAATGGGCGAGGCGGCGGCGGCGCGGTTCCAGCGCGAGATCGGCGCCATGGGCTACAAGTTCCAGTTCATCACCCTGGCCGGCTTCCATTCGCTGAACCACGCGATGTTCCAGCTGGCGCGCGGCTACAAGGAACGCGGCATGGCCGCCTATTCCGAGCTGCAGCAAGCCGAATTCGCTGCGGAAGCGGATGGCTACACCGCGACACGCCACCAGCGCGAGGTGGGCGTCGGCTATTTCGACGCGGTGGCCACGGCGGCCTCGGGCGGCACCTCCTCCACCACGGCGCTGGCGCACAGCACCGAGACGGCGCAGTTCCACGACGACCCCGCGCCGGCGCCCGTGGCGGCGCAGTAGCAACACCCCACCGAAACAGGAGAACAACCATGATCAATGAGCAGGACTATGATGACGGCCTGGTGCACGGTCATTCCTGGGCCACCGAGCCGCCGATGGCGCCGTCCCAGCACGGCATGAAGCCGGCCGCCAATGCCGCCGCGGTGCCGACCCCCAGCACCGCTTTCCGCGACGACCAGATGGGTCACTGAGCCTCAGCCCTCCCTCACTGAACCTCAACCGGGGGAGCGATCCCCCGGTTTTTTCGTGCCTTCGCACCGTGCAGCCGCGCGCATCGCGGCCGATGGCGCGCCGGCGGCGGGTCTGACATGGTGCGCGCCCCTGCCCCGGAAACAGGTCGCGCATGCTGGTTGCCTATCTTCAGCTGGCCACGTCCATGGCGCTGGTCGGCGTCAACGTGGCGGTGGCCAAGCTGCTGGCCGGTGCCCTTCCGGTGGCCATGATCGTCGGGCTGCGCTGCCTTCTGGCCTGCGTGGTGCTGTGGCCGCTGGCACGCGCCCGCGATGGCCAGCTGCGCCTGCCCCCGGCCACGCTGGCGAACCTGGCGGCGCAGGCGCTGCTCGGCACGCTGCTCTACAACACCGCCCTGCTGGCCGGGCTGCGCCACACCACGGCGCTGGAAGCCGGGCTGGTGCTGGCGACGCTGCCGGCGGTGATCGCCCTGGGTTCGGCCCTGTGGCTGCGGGAGCGTCTGGCGCCGCGGCAATGGGCTGCGGCGGCGCTGGCCGCCTCTGGCATGGGTGCGCTGACCTTGGCGTCCGGGGCGCAGGGCGCGGCCAATGGCGGGGGCAGCCTGTTCGGCAACGCGCTGGTGTTTCTCGCCGTTTGCGGCGAGGCCGCCTATGTGCTGCTTGCCAAGCGCATCTCCGGCCGGGTTCCCGTGATCACCGCCAGCTTCTGGATGCAGGCGTTCAGCACGCTGATGCTGCTGCCCTTCTGCCTGCCGGTGCTGGCTTCGGCGGCGGCGCTGGGACAGCCCATGATCTCCGGCCTGCTGGTGTTCCACAGCCTGACCGCCTCGGTGCTGTGCCTGCTGCTGTGGTATCAGGGATTGTTGCGCGCCCCGGCGGGGGTGGCGGGCGTGTTCTGCGCCCTGTTGCCGGCCAGCGCCGCGCTGGTCGCCGTGCTGGTGCTGGGTGAAACCTTCCGGCCGCTGCACGGCGCGGGCCTCGCGCTGATGCTAGGCAGCATCGGGCTGGCCACCTGGCCGCGCCGGAAACGCTGAACCCATATCCACCCAATGCCGGGAAGGCCATTTACCCGAGGGTTGATCCGCCGGTAGGATCGCCGCATGGAAGCCTGGATCTGCGCCTCCGGCGCCGAATTGCTGCGCCATGCCGCGGATCATTGAGCGGGGCAACTGGCCTTCGCCCAGGCCGGCCAGATGCCGGAGGTGCAGCGGGCCCAGCGGGAAAGCTGGCGCGCCCTGATCGAGACATTACAGCAGGCGGTGCAACAGGCCGGTGGGTCCGGCTGGACTATGCTGCTGGAATGCGACCTGCTGCGGCTGGAAAAGCGCATCGATGCGGTGCTGCTGACCGACCGCGCCATCCTGGTGCTCGAATACAAGCATGGCGCCGCCGGCTTCACGGCGGCGGATCTGGCGCAGGCCGAGGATTACGCGCTAGACCTGCATGACTTCCACGCCGCCAGCCGGGCCTGGCCGGTGGTGCCGCTGCTCCTGTGCAGCGAGGCCGCCCCGCCCGTCAACCAATGGCCGATCTTTCACGCGGTGACGCCGGTGCTGCGCGCCGGCCGCGGCGGACTGCCAGGGCTGCTGCGCAACATTCAGGCTTCCATCCCCACGCCGGAGCAGCCCCTGGATCCCGCGGCCTGGCGCGCTGCCCCCTACAAGCCGGTGCCCGGCATCATCGATGCGGCGCGCCGCCTGTTCGACCGGCACGACGTCACGGCCATCGCCTCCGCCCGCGCCGATGCCGCTAATCTGACGCGCACCACGGAGGCCATCCGCCGCGCGATCCGCGGCGCTGCGGCGGCCGGCGAACGGCGCGTAGTGTTTGTCACCGGCGTGCCGGGGGCCGGCAAAACCCTCTGCGGCCTGCATCTCGCCTTTGGCGGCGGGGCCGAAGGCACCACCTTCCTGACCGGCAATGCGCCGCTGATCGCGGTGCTGCGCGGCGCGCTGGTGCAGGATGCACAGCAGCGCCAGGGTCGCGGCCAGCGCCAGCCGCGTCGGGAAGCCCGCGCCGTGCTGCAGAACGTCCACCGCTTCCTGGAGCACCATGTGCGTCACCCCGCCGAGGCGCCGGCCGAGCATGTGGTGATCTTCGACGAAGCGCAGCGCGCCTGGGACGCGGCGCAGGCTGGCCGCGACACGCAGCGCCGGAGTTCCATCCTGACCTTGTCCGAACCCGGCCACATGCTGGAGATCATGGCGCGGAGGGCTGGCTGGTCGGTGATCGTGGCGCTGATCGGCAACGGGCAGGAGATCAACACCGGAGAGGCCGGGCTGCGGGAATGGGGCCGGGTGATCGCCGCCAGCCGGGGAAGCTGGCAGGCCAGCGCGGCGCCGCATGTTCTGGCAGCCCCCGAGCCGATGCAGCGCCTAGCCGAGGATGCGCCGTCCTGGCTGGCACTGGACCCTGCCCTGGATCTTCGGGTGCCGATCCGCACGGTGCATCACGATGCCGCGGCCGCCTGGGTGGATGCCGTGCTGACGGACCAACCGGAAGTGGCGGCCGCCATCGCCGCGGAATCGCCGCCGCCCTTCGTCCTGACGCGCAACCTCGCCGCCCTGCGTCACGCGTTGCGCCACCAGGCGCGCGGCCTGCGCCGCGCCGGCCTGGTGTGTTCTGCCAAGGCCAAGCGGCTGAGGGCGGAAGGGCTGGGCGCACAGCTTCAGGGCGCCGACGCCGAGGTGGTGAACTGGTTCCTGCGCCGCTGGCCGGATGTGCGCGGTTCCGATGCGCTGGAAGTCTGCGCCACGGAATATGCCTGCCAGGGGCTGGAACTGGACTGGGTCGGGCTCGCCTGGGGCGGCGATTTCGTCCGCGGTCCGGATGGCTGGCAGGCACGGCGGTTCGCCGGCACGGGCTGGCAACGGGTTCAGGCGCCGGAAGCGCGGCGTTACATCCGCAACACCTACCGCGTGCTGCTGACCCGCGCCCGGTTCCAGACCGTGATCTTTGTGCCGCCCGGCAGTTCCGACGATCCGACTCGCCCCGTTGCCGAAGCCGACGCCGTGGCAGCCTATCTGTGCCGCTGCGGTGTGCCGACCCTGGCGCCGGAGACCAGCATGGCCCCGTGCCAGCCCATGGGCGAGCCCCTGCTGCTGTAGGTCGCGCCCCGTTGCAGGCGGCGGCAAAGCGGCCCACTCTGGCTTTGCGGCGCCCCGCCAGAGGGAGCGGCAAGGGAAGCGGAGACGGAAGCAGATGCAGCAGAACGCCACCTACCCGGACCTGGCCGGGCGCAGCGTGTTCATCACCGGCGGCGGCAGCGGCATCGGCGCCGCGCTGACCCGCGCCTTCGCACGCCAGGGCAGCAAGGTGGCCTTCGTGGACATCGCCCGGGATGAAAGCGAGGCGGTGGTCGAGTCGATCGCGGCGGAGGGCGCTCAGCACAAGCCGTTGTTCCTGTACTGCGACCTGCGCGACATCGAGGCGCTGCGCGACTCGGTGCGCCGCGTGGGCGAGGCGCATGGCGACGTCACCGTGCTGCTCAACAACGCGGCGCATGACGAGCGCCACGCGGTGGAGCGCGTGACCCCGGAATACTGGGATGACCGCATCGCCGTGAACATGCGCCCGGTGTTCTTCGCGGCGCAGGCCGTGATCCCCATGATGCAGCGCGCCGGCGGCGGCTCCATCATCAATTTCGGCTCGGTGTCGTGGAAGCTGCGGCAGGGCGGCATGCCGGCCTACACCATGGCCAAGGCCTCGATGCAGGGCCTGACGCGCGGCCTGGCGCGGGATTTCGGCAAGCAGAACATCCGCGTCAACACGCTGGTGCCCGGCTGGGTGATGACTGAGCGTCAGCTGAAGCTTTGGGTCACCCCTGAGGCCGAGCGCGAGATCGATGCCGGGCAGGCGCTGGCCGGACGGGTGCGGCCGGAGCACATCGCCGACATGGCCTTGTTTCTGGCCTCAAATGCTTCCGCCATGTGTTCCGCGCAGGAATTCGTGGTGGATGGCGGATGGACCTGACGTTATCCACTTCACAGCTTCGTGCGGCCGCTTCGTGGCCCGGTTCGGCGCGAAAAGCATCTGCTAGCCTTCGCGCAACAGCCCTGTTCAGGGCTGAGGCCCGCCAACGGGCCCGCAGGGAGGAAAAAAGCGATGCAAAGGCGTTCACTGCTGGCCGCTCCGGCCGCGATCGCGCTGGCTTCATGGCCCCGGATGGGTGCCGCGCAGGAGAAGCGCAGCCTCGCCTTCGTGGTCAATGTTTCGGCCGATTTCTGGACCATCTGCCGCCGCGGCATCGAGAAGGCCAATCGCGAGCATCCCGACTTCGCCATGGAGATGATCGTGCCCGGCCAGGCCAGCGCCGCCGAGCAGCGCCGCATCATCGACGAGCTGCTGGCGCGCAAGGTGGCCGGCATCGCTATCTCGCCGATCAACCCGGCCAATTCCACCGAAACGCTGAACCGCGTGGCCTCGCAGGCGATCCTGTTCACCTCGGACAGCGACGCGCCGAACAGCAACCGGCTGGTCTATATCGGCACCGACAACGTCGCCGCCGGGCGCGAGGCGGGCAAGCAGATGAAGAAGGCGCTGCCGCAGGGCGGCAAGGCGATGCTGTTCGTCGGCACTATGGACGCCGACAATGCGCGCGAGCGCGTGCAGGGCATCCGCGAGGAGCTGCAGGGCAGCGAGATCAACATCATCGATATCCGCACCGATGAGAGCGACATCGCCCGCGCCAAGCGCAACGTCGAGGACACGCTGGCGCGCTATTCCGACATCAACCTGCTGACCGGCCTGTGGGCCTACAACACGCCGCAGATCTATCAGGCGGTGAAGGGCGCGGGGCGCGAGGGCAAGGTCAAGATCGTCGGCTTCGACGAGGATGCGCTGACGCTGCGCGGCATCGCCGACGGCACCATCGAATCCACCGTGGTGCAGCAGCCCTTCGAGTTCGGCTACCAGAGCATGGTCGGCATGGTGAAGGTGCTGAACGGCGACAAATCCTTCATCCCCGCCAACAAGCAGATCATCATCCCGACCCGCATCATCGACAAATCCAACGTCGCCGACTTCCAGAAGCAGATGCGGGACCTCCTGCGGGGGGCCTGACGCCGCATGGCACCGCTGCTGGAACTGGAGGGGATCGGCAAGACCTATCCCGGCGTCCGCGCGCTTGACGGTGTCAGCCTGCACCTCGACCGCGGCGAGATCCTCGGGCTGATCGGCGAGAACGGCGCCGGCAAGTCGACGCTGATGAAGGTGCTGGGCGGCGTGGTGCCGCCCAGCGAGGGAACGCTGCGCATCGACGGGCAGGTGCAGGAATCCTGGGATGTGCCGGCGGCGACGCGCGCCGGCATCGCCTTCGTGCACCAGGAGCTGAGCCTGTTCGACAACCTCGATGTCGCCGGCAACGTGCTGTTCGGGCGGGAGCCGCTGCGCGGCGGCCTGCTGCGGCTGGTGGACCGCCGCGCGACGCGGGAGAAGGTGGCGCCGATCCTGCAGCGGCTGGGCGCCGACTTCACCCCGGACACGCCGGTGGCGGAACTCTCCATCGCGCAGCGGCAATTGGTGGAGATCGCCCGCGCGCTGGCGGCCGAGGCGCGCATCATCATCCTGGACGAGCCGACCTCCTCCCTCACCCTGTCGGAAACCGCGCGGCTGCTGACGGTGGTCAAGGAACTGCGCGCCGACGGCGTCGGGTTGATCTACATCACCCATCGGCTGGGCGAGATCGTCGACTGCGCCGACCGCGTGGTCTGCCTGCGCGACGGCAAGATGGTGGGCGCGCTGCGGCGCGAGGACATCGCCCACGGCACCATGATCCGGCTGATGATCGGGCGCGAGCTGCGTTCGCTCTACGCACCGCCGGCGAATCCGCCCGGCGAAGGCGGATTGGCGGTGCGCGGGCTGGTGACCACGGCGTTCCCCGGCAGCGCGGTGGATCTGCATATCCGTCCGGGCGAGATCCTGGGCCTCGCCGGGCTGGTCGGCGCCGGCCGGACCTCGCTGGCGCGCACGCTGTTCGGCATCGACCTGCCGCTGGCCGGCGAGGTCCGCCTGGATGGCAAGCCCCTCACCCTGCGCGGGCCGCGCGACGCGGTGGCTGCCGGCATCTACCTGGCACCGGAGGACCGCAAGAAGGCCGGCCTCGTGCTCGACATGCCGATCACCGAGAACGTCACCCTGGCCAGCGCCCCGGACTACACCCGCGGCGGGCTGATGGTGCACCGGCTGGAACGCTCGGCGGCGGAGAAGCAGCGCCAGGGGCTGCGCATCAAGGCGCCGAACTGCTCGGTGCGCGCCGGCACCCTGTCGGGCGGCAACCAGCAGAAGGTGGTGCTGGGCAAGTGGCTGTCCATGGCGCCCAGGGTGATCCTGTTCGACGAGCCGACCCGCGGCATCGATGTCGGCGCGAAGGGAGAGATCTACGCGCTGATGCGCGCCTTGTCCGACCGCGGCGTCGCCATCCTGATGATCTCCTCCGACATGGAGGAGGTGCTGGGCGTCAGCGACCGCATCGTGGTGATGCATGAGGGCCGTATCAGCGGCGGGCTGGACCGCGCCGGCTTCAGCGAGCAGGCGGTGCTGCGCCTGGCGATCGGGTCCCGGCACGAGGCGGAGGAAGCGCACGCATGAGCAAAAAGGAACTGGGCCTCGCCCTGCTGCTGGTGGTCATCGGCGGCATCACGGCGGCGCTGAACCCGCTGTTCCTGTCCGGGGTGAACCTTCTGAACATGGCCAACCTGATCGGCCTGTTCGGCATCTTCGCCATCGGCCAGGGGCTGATCATCATCACCGGCGGCATCGACCTGTCGGTGGGTTCGATGTTCGCGCTGCTGGGCGTGGTCCTGGTGGACCTGCTGGTGAATTTCGAGCTGTTCTGGCCGCTGGCCGTGCTGGCGACGATCGGCATCGGCCTGGCGCTGGGATTGCTGCACGGGCTGCTGGTGACGCGGCTGAAGCTGCAGCCCTTCGTGGTGACGCTGTGCGGCCTGCTGATCTACCGGGGCATCGCCCGCTACTACACGCAGGATTCCACCAGCGGCTTCGGTTATGCCGGCGACATCGACACCGTGTCCTGGCTGGCGTCCGGCCGCTCCTTCGGCATCCCGAACCCGTTCATCATCATGGTGGTGGTGGCCATCATCATGGCCGTGGTGCTGCACCGCACGGTGTTCGGCCGCTATCTGTACGCCGTCGGCCGCAACGAGGAGGCGGCGCGGCATTCCGGCATCAACACGGACGCGGTGATCACCGGCGCCTACCTGCTCGGCGGCGCGCTGGCCGGGCTCGCCGGGGTGCTGCTGGTGTTCTACACCTCCTCCGTCTCGCCATCCTCCTTCGGCAGCTTCTACGAGTTGTATGCCATCGCCGCGGCGGTGCTGGGCGGCTGCTCGCTGCGGGGGGGAGAGGGCAGCATCCTCGGCATCGTGCTGGGCACGGTGCTGCTGCAGATCCTGCAGAACCTGGTGAACATCCTGGGCATCCCGTCCTCGCTCAACTTCGCGGTGATGGGGGGCGTGATCCTGCTCGGCGTGATCGCCGACCAGCAGCTGGGGCAACGCAAGCAGCGCATCCAGCTCAGCCGGGCACAAGGGCACGCCCCGGCCGAATAGCACCTGATCTGCCGCCGAGGCTTCCTGGCAGCAGCAGGCCGGGCGGCAACATCCCCTTCCCACTCCGCGTTGGTCCAGGCACTGCCCCACCACCCTGAAGGAAGCCTCCCCATGGCCAAGACCGTTGCCGATTTCGTCTGGGAACGCCTGGGACAATGGGGCGTGAAGCGGGTCTACGGCTATCCCGGAGACGGCATCAACGGGCTGATCGGCGCGCTCGACCGCGCCAAGGAGCGGATCCACTTCGTGCAGGCCCGGCACGAGGAGATGGCCGCCTTCATGGCCGGGGCGCATGCCAAGTACACGGGGGAAGTCGGCGTCTGCCTCGCCACCTCCGGCCCCGGCGCCATCCACCTGCTGAACGGGCTGTACGACGCCAAGGCCGACCACATGCCGGTGCTGGCCATCGTCGGCCAGCAGGCGCGCGCCGCGCTCGGCGGCCATTACCAGCAGGAAGTGGACCTGTCGGCGCTGTTCCGCGACGTCTGCGGCTATGTGCAGCAGGCCAGCGTGCCGGAACAGATCCGCCACCTGATCGACCGCGCCATGCGCATCGCCGTCAGCAAACGGCAGATCACCTGCATCATTATGCCGAACGACATCCAGGAGTTGCCGGCGGTGGAAACCCCGCCGCATGCCCATGGCACCATCCACACCGGCGTGGGCCATTCCGAGCCGCATGTGGTGCCCACGGACGCGACCCTGCGGCAGGCGGCCGAGGTGCTCAACGCCGGCAGGAAGGTGGCCATGCTGGTGGGGGCCGGCGCGCTCGGCGCCACGGACGAGGTGTTGTCGGTGGCCGGCGTGCTGGAGGCGGGGATCGCCAAGGCGCTGCTCGGCAAGGCCGCGGTGCCGGACGACCTGCCCTGGGTTACCGGCTCGATCGGCCTGCTCGGCACCGAGGCCTCCTGGAAGCTGATGCAGGAATGCGACACCCTGCTGATGGTCGGCTCCTCCTTCCCGTATTCCGAGTTCCTGCCGAAGGAGGGCGCCGCCCGCGGCGTTCAGATCGACCGCGATCCCGCCATGCTCAGCCTGCGCTATCCGATGGAGGTGAACCTCGTCGGCGACGCCGCCGCCACGCTGCGCGCCCTGCTGCCCCTGCTGCAGCCCAAGGAGAAGGGCCGCTGGCGCGAGCGGATCGGCGGCTGGACTGAGGATTGGTGGCGCCTGTCCGAGAAGCGGGCCATGGCCAAGGCCGATCCGATCAATCCGCAGCGCGTCTTCACCGAGCTGTCGAAGCGCCTGCCGGAGGACGTGATCATCGGTGCCGATTCCGGCTCCTCCACCAACTGGTATGCGCGGGACGTCAAGCTGAGGCGGGGCATGCTGGCCAGCCTGTCGGGCGGGCTGGCCAGCATGGGCTCGGGCATGCCGTACGCCATCGCCGCCAAATTCGCCTATCCGGAGCGGCCGGTGATCGCCATCTGCGGCGACGGCGCCATGCAGATGAACGGCATGAACGAGTTGCTGACCGTCAGCCGCTATTGGCGGGACTGGGCCAGCCCGCGATTCGCCGTGCTGGTGCTGAATAACCGCGACCTCAACCAGGTGACTTGGGAACAGCGGGTGATGGGCGGCGATCCGAAATTCCTCGGCTCGCAGAGCCTGCCGGAATTCTCCTATGCCCGCATGGCCGAGCTGGCAGGGCTGCGCGGCATCGCGGTGGATGATCCGGAACAGCTCGGCGCCGCCTGGGACGAGGCGCTGCGCTCCGACGTCCCCGTGGTGCTCGACGTGCGCACCGACCCCAACGTGCCGCCCCTGCCGCCGCACATCACGCTGAAGCAGGCTCAGGCCTTCATGCGCAGCATGTTCGGGGAGCCGGAGCTAGGCTCGGTGCTGGGCAACACGGCGCGGCAGGTCGCGAGTCGCATCCTGCCCGGCGGAAGCTGAGCCGGCGGCGAGCGGCGGAAGCAGCGGGCCGCGGGGTTTTTCCCGCATCACTTTCCTTCTGTTCCAAACCTTTGCCGTGTTAGCTTCCGGGCCTCACTGAGCAACAGCCATGTTGAGGCCAATGCCGCGCGCCCTAGCCGATCGCCGTTCCCCGTCCCGCACCCCCTCGCAACCCGAGCGCGGCAGCGCGCCGCGCCGCTTCGCCTCGCCCGCCGTGATCGCCACCCTGCGGCGCCGCGGCGCGGAGATGCTGGGGCTGGTTCTGGGGCTCGTCGGGCTGGCCCTGCTGGTGGCACTGGTCAGCTACAACCCCGCTGATCCGTCGCTCTCCACCGCCACCGCGCGGGCGCCCACCAACCTGGCCGGCCCGGCCGGCGCGATCACCGCCGACCTGCTGCTGCAATCCTTCGGCTGGGCGGCGCTGTTGCCGGTGGGCGTGTCACTGGGCTGGGCCTGGCGCCTGGCGACGCATCGCGGCCTGGCACCCTTTCCCGGACGCATCGCGGCCGTGCTGGCGGCAGTGCCGATGCTGGCCGCCGCGCTGGCGCTGGCGCCGCTGCCATCCGGAGCGCCCGCCGCCACAGGACCCGGCGGCGCCATGGGCCTCTTGCTCGCCAACGCCGTGCAGGGCACCGGCAGCGCCGTGTTCGGCCCCTTCGGCACCGTGGTGGCGCAGGTGGTGATCATCGCCCTGGCCGGCTGGCTCAGCTTCTCGGCCCTGGCCGTGCCGCTGATGGTGTGGCGTCAGGCCGGCAAGCAGGCCGGCCGCGCCGCCGGCGGCGCGGCGCGGGGCGGCGTCGATCTGACCTCGCGCCTGTTCGCCCGCGCCGCCACGCCGGCGCCGCAGCCTGCCCCGGGCTGGCAGCCGGAACCGGAAGCGGACGAGGCCGAGGATGCCGGTCCCAGCGTCGCCACCCGGCTGGCCCGCCCCTTTCTGGCGGTGGGCGGCGCCGTCGGCGGCCTGCTGAACCGCCGCAGCGAGGCTCCGTCGCCGCAGCTGGCCGCCATGCTGCGTGCCGCCGACGAGGCCGTGGCCGAAGCGGCGCCGGACGCCGGCAGCCGCCGCGAGCGCCGCGCCCCGGTGCTGCACGCCCCTGGGGAGCGCCGGGCCGCCGAGCCGTCGATCTCCCGGCTGGCGCGCGAGGCGGCGGCGCCGCCGCTGGTGCGCGATGCCCGCAAGGAGCCGCCACCGCCTTTCGATGAGCCGGAGGAGGATGAGGCGGACGACCTCGCGCTGCTGGCACCCGAGCCGCCGCCGCGCCCGAAGCCCGAGGCTTCCCCGGCCCCCGGGCCCGGCCCGCGCATGCTGGACCGCGTGCTGCCGCGCCGCGCCAGGCCGGAGCCGGCGCGTGAGGCCGCGCCCTTCCAGTTGCCGCCGCTCGACCTGCTGGCACCGCCGCCCGTGCGCCGCGCCGCCGGCCCTTCCGAGGAAGCCCTGCAGAACAACGCCCGCCTGCTGGAATCCGTGCTGGAGGATTACGGCGTGCGCGGCCGCATCGCGGAGATCCGCCCCGGTCCGGTGGTGACGCTGTACGAGTTGGAACCGGCGCCCGGCACCAAATCGGCCCGCGTCATCGGCCTGGCCGATGACATCGCGCGCTCCATGAGCGTGGTCGCCGTGCGCATCGCCACCGTGCCCGGCCGCAACGTCATCGGCATCGAGCTGCCGAACGCCAAGCGGGAGATGGTGTTCTTCTCCGAGATGATGACGGCCGAGGATTGGCGCCGCCATTCCGGCAAGCTGCCGCTGGCGCTGGGCAAGGACATCGGCGGCGCGCCGGTGATCGCCGACCTCGCCCGCATGCCGCATCTGCTGATCGCCGGCACCACCGGCTCGGGCAAGTCGGTTGGCATCAACACCATGATCCTGTCGCTGCTCTACCGTTTCAGCCCGGACGAGTGCCGCTTTATCATGATCGACCCGAAGATGCTGGAGCTGTCGGTCTATGACCGCATCCCGCACCTGCTGGCACCGGTGGTGACGGAGCCCACCAAGGCGATCGGCGCGCTGAAATGGACGGTGCGCGAGATGGAGCGCCGCTACCGCGCCATGTCGCAGCTCGGCGTGCGCAACATCGGCGGCTACAACGAGAAGGTGCAGGCCGCGAGCGCGCGCGGCGAGGTGCTGAGCCGCCGCGTGCAGACCGGCTTCGACCCCGACACCGGCAAGCCGGTGTTCGAGGACCAGCCCCTGGCGCTGGAGCCGCTGCCGATGATCGTGGTGGTCATCGACGAGATGGCCGACCTGATGATCGTCGCCGGCAAGGAGATCGAGGCCGCCGTGCAGCGCCTGGCGCAGATGGCGCGCGCCGCCGGCATCCACGTCATCATGGCGACGCAGCGCCCCTCGGTGGACGTTATCACCGGCACCATCAAGGCCAACTTCCCGACCCGCATCTCCTTCCAGGTGACCTCCAAGATCGACAGCCGCACCATCCTGGGCGAGATGGGCGCCGAGCAGCTGCTGGGCCAGGGCGACATGCTGCACATGGCCGGCGGCGGCCGCGTCGCCCGCGTACACGGCCCCTTCGTGTCCGACAGCGAGGTGGAGAAGGTGGTGGACTGGCTGCGCGAGCAGGGCGAGCCCGCCTATATCGAGGAAGTCACCGAATCGGACGAGGAGGAAGGCGGCGACAGCGGCCTGTCCGGCATCGCCGGCGCCTCGGATGGCGAGAAAGGCCTGTTCGATCAGGCGGTGGCGCTGGTGACGCGGGAAGGCAAGGCTTCCACCTCGTTCATCCAGCGGCACCTTTCCATCGGCTACAACCGCGCTGCCAAGCTGATCGAGCAGATGGAAAAGGAAGGCGTGGTGGGCCCGGCCAACCATGTCGGCAAGCGCGAGGTGCTGGCGCGGCGCAGCGATGACTGACCGCTTCCGCATCCGCCGCCTCGGCGTGGCGGATGCGGAGGCGTTTCGCGCCATGCGGCTGGAAGCGCTGGCGGCGCATCCGGAAGCGTTCGGCAGCAGCGTGGCGGAGGAAGCGGCGCAGCCCGCCGGCGTCTTCACCGCCCGGATCGCCGACGGCGCCGTCTTCGGCGGCTGGCTGGACGGCGCGGAGGAAATGGCCGGGATCATGGCTCTGGCCGTGCCACAGGCCGAGAAGCAGCGGCACAAGGGCCTGCTCTGGGGTGTTTATCTGCGCCCGGCGGCGCGCGGCAGCGGGCTGGCGCCGGCCCTGCTGCGGGCCGTGCTGGTTCATGCGCGGCAGCATGTCGAGGAAGTCCGGCTGTCCGTGACCCGCGGCAATGCCGCGGCCAGAGCGCTGTACCGGCGCGCCGGCTTCGCCGACTGGGCGCTGGAGACGCGGGCGCTGAAGATCGGCGCTACCTACCATGACGAACACCTGATGGTGCTGCGGTTCTGAGCCATCCTGTGGCTTGGCCGGCAACCCGGCTCCGGTTGCCGCCGTTGATGTTGTGCAGGAACCACCGACGGATCGCCGCCAGCATGAGAACCATCACCCTGGCCGATCTGGCCGTCACCGCCGTGCTGGCGCTGCTGGCGGTGCCGACCCTGGCGATGGCGGTCGCCGAACTGCCGAAGGCGTGGCAGGGCGGCGTGCCGGCCGGGGCCGTCACGGGCGGCCACCCCCATGCCGCCGACTATCCCGCTCCTCCCGGCTGGACCATCCGGCCGCAGGGCTGACCGGCTCAAACGATCTCCTCGGGCGTATGGCACAGCTGCGCGCGCCGGATGCGGTCCGAGAAGCCGGGATGCGCCGTGAGCACGGCAAAGGGAATGCCGAGCAGCAGCGGCCCCGCCACCGGCAGCCCCCATAGCCAGGCGCTGCCGCCCGCGGAGGCCAGCCCGCCCAGCGTCACCGCCCCTAGCACCGCCTGCGGCCAGAGCAGCCGTGCCGCATCGCGCCAGCGCACGCCGCGTGCGTCGCGGTTCTGCGGCAGCCAGCCGGTCCGCGCGCCGAATGGCAGGCGGACCAGGAACAGCGCCTTGTCCGCCATCGTCAGCGGGTCGCAGAAGGTGGTGAACACCAGCTCCGCCAGGATGCCGCGGGCCACCGTCCTCCGGCCGCCGAAGCGCGCGGCCTGATCCGGCCGCAGCAGCAACTCGGCATAGCCCAGCAGCTTCGGTGCATAGAGCGCCAGCCAATTGGCGGCCAGCAGGACGAACAACGCCCCCCCGCCAAGGGCCGCCCCCGGGGTCGCCCCTGGGGCCGCCCCCAGGATCGCCGCGCCACCGGGCGCGGCGGCGTTCAGCACCGCCGCCAGCAATAGCACCAGCCACAGCGGCGCCGAGGCGAACAACAGGATCGCCTGCAACAATTGCCAGCGGCCCATCGGCCTGAGCCCCGGCAGGCGCAGCAGCGCCCAGTACTGCATGTTGCCCGCCCCCCAGCGCTGGTCGCGGATCAGGAAGTCCGGCAGGGTCGGCGGATTGCCTTCCAGGCTGCCCTCGTCATCCGGCAGGCAGCGCACCTTCCAGCCGGCGGCGTGCAGTCGCACCGCCTCGATCTGGTCATGCGACAGGATATGGCTGCCATCCGGCAGGGGCTCCAGGCGCGCATGCGCCCGGAAGGGCGCGATCCGCAGCAGCGCATTGTGACCCCAATAGGGCCCTTCGTCGGCCTGCCACCAATCCTGACCGGCGGCCCAGACCCGCATCCCGGCGCGCATGCCGAACTGGAACATCCGGGTGAAGGCGGTGGCGGCCGGGCGACCGGCGATCAGCGGCTGCAGGATAGCCAGCAGTGGATCGGCTTCCATGATCGCCACCAGCCGCAGCACCGCCGCCGCGGACATCTCCGAATCGGCGTCGAGGCAGAGAAAGAACTCCAGGCCGCCGGCATGGTGGTCCAGGAAGTCCATGACGTTGCCGGCCTTGAAGCCCGGATTCCCGGCGCGGCGCCGGTAGCGCACCGGGATCAGGCGCTGCGTGCGCAAGGCTGCGAAGGCGGCCACCGCCGCCTCCTCGCGCCCCACCGCCACCGGGTCCTGCGAGTCGGAGAGCAGCCACAAGACGAAGCGGTGCCCTGCCCCGGCCGCTTCCAGCCCGTCCAGCAGCGGCACCAGCCGGGCCAGGGCGGCGGCGGTGTCCTCGTGCCGCAGGCACAGCGTGATGGCGGTGGTGCCGCGCGGCGGGCCAGGCGGCGCGGCGTCGGAAACCGGCCGCCGCAGCCGCAGCGCGAAGCCCAGCAGCGCATTGGCGGCGCACAACGTTGTCCAGGGCAAGGTGCCGAGCCAGGCCAGCAGCAGCAGCACCTCCCAGCCGGTCCAGCCGCCGGGCGCCAGCACCCGCAACATCAACGCGAGCAGCCCCGTGCCGATCAGCAGGCACAGGCCGAGAAAGGCGAAGCGGCGGGGTGCGACGCCGGCACCGGGGGCACCGGACATAGTCGGTGCGAACAAGCAGGACAGCAAGGGCGGGGCGGCCTTCAACACTGCGGCACGGCGCGAACCACCGGCCTCGGCCAGACCTAGCGCATTCGGCCGCACGGTGCGAAAGCCAAGGCGGGCCTGCCGGCCCGCCACCTGCCTCAGGCCGGCGCCGCCACCCCCAGCGCGGCGGCTGCCTGCACCAGGCTGGTCCAGGTATCAGGCTGCAGCGGCACGCCCTGCGCCAGGCGATCGGCACGCGTGCGGGCCTCGGGCTGGCCCGGCAGCAGCACCGGCTCGTCCGCCTTGGCCGGACGGCTGCTGGTGAACCAGTCGACATACTCGCGGCCGATGCGGTGGAAATCCGCTTCCGTGCCGAAATGCGCCGGAGACAGGTAGATGGACAGCATGCCGTTGCTGATGCGGCCGCGGCCTGCGGTGGGGCCGGCGCAGCCGCCGCCGGTGAAGGCACCGGCCAGCAGCTCGCACATCAACGCTAGGCCCGATCCCTTGTGGTCGCCGAAGGCGCGGATGGCACCCGATCCCTTACCCGCCTCCCGCAGCCCGACCGGCGGGTAGTCGCCATACAGCGTGTGCGGATCGCCGGACAGGGTGCCGTCCGGCTCGATCAGCGCGTCCGGCGGCAGGGGCTTGCCGCCGTTGGACGCGACCAGCACCTTGCCTTCCGCCACCCGGGAGGTGGCGAAGTCGAGCACCACCGGTCGTTCCGGCAGCGGCACGCCGACGGCGAAGGGCGCGGTGGACAGCCGCCGTTCCACCCCGCCATAGGGCGCGACGAGGTTGGACCCGGCGACGTTGACGAAATGGACAGAGATCAGCCCGGCCTCCATCGCCATCTCGGCATAGTGGCCGATGCGGCCGACATGGCCGGCATTGCGCAGCGCGATCACCGCCGCGCCGTTCGCCCGCGCGCGGGCAATGCCGGCCTCCGCCGCCTGCTTGGCCATGGGCTGGCCGAAGCCGAACTGCGCGTCGAACAGCACGAAGGCGCCGCCATCCATCACCGTCTGCAGCTCGCGCCCGGCATGCACGAAGCCCGACCGCATCCAGTCGAGGTAACGCGGCACCCGCACCACCCCGTGGCTGTCATGCCCGGCCAGATTGGCGCCAACGAGATGGGAGGCGATGATTCCCGCCTCCCCCGGGCTGCAGCCAGCGGCGGTGAACATGTCGCGTACCAGCGCCTCCAGCACCGGCACCTCGATCATGACAGGGGGGTGAGCGTCCATTCCGTTCCTCTCCGCGCGTGGCCCGGCTTCGTGTGTGGCCGGGGAGAGGAACAGCATGGCGCCGTCGCGCCGGGAGGGCCACCCCTCCCGGCGCGGCCACGTCACGGCATGGCGGCGACCTGCCTCGCCCATTCGGCGCCGAGGCGCTCATAGGTCGGCATCACCAGCATCTCCGTCAGGCAGACGCGGTCGGGCAGCCCGGCCACGAACAGCACGGCGGCGGCGATGTCCTCGGCCTGCAGCAACCGGGCGCGGTCCTCGGCCGACACCGGCACCGGGCGCTTGTCGAGGATCGGCGTCGCCACCTCGCCCGGGCAGATGCAGGTGGAGCGGATGTTGTGGATGCCGTTCTCGGCGTTCAGCGTGGCGGACAGGGCCACGAAGCCCGATTTCGCCGCGATGTAGCCGGGCCCGGACACCGCCGAGGTGCCCTTGCCGGCGATCGAGGCGATCTGCACGATCAGCCCACCGCCGCGCGCCTTCATCGCCGGCAGCACGGCCAGGCTGGTCATGAAGGGCGCGGTGAGGTTGGCGTCCAGCACGCGTTCCACGTCCTCCGGCACCAGCTGATGCCAGTGGCGCCGCGGCACGTTGGAGCCGGCGTTGTTGACCAGCAGGTCCGGCCCGCCCAACTCCTCCGCCACGCGCTTTGCCGCGGCCTGCACGGCGGCGGAATCGGTGACGTCGAGCGGCAGCACCAGCGCGTTCCCGCCGATCATGCCGGCAGTCTCGCGCAGCTTCTCCTCGCGCCGGCCGGACAGCGCCAGCCGATAGCCGGCCTTGGCCAGCGCCACCGCCGTCGCCTGACCGATGCCGGAGCCGGCGCCGGTGATCCAGGCGGTCTTGCCGCTCGTGGTGCCGCCGCTCACAGAACGCGGCCCGATTGCGGATCGAGGATGTGCATGTTGCTCATGTCCACTGCCATGGGAAGGGGGCGCCCGGGATGCGCCGACGCGCCGGGATCGACGCGGCCGCAGATCTCGGCGCCCTGGATCTTGAAGTGCACCAGCGTTTCCATGCCCATAGGCTCGGTCACCTCCGGCGTCGCGGTCATCGGCGCCACATGCGGGCGGTCGAGGTTCTTGGCTTCCGTCAGGTGCTCGGGGCGGATGCCGAACAGGATCTCGCGGCCGGCCAGCGCCTTGTAGCGGTCGGTGCGCTCGGCCGGCACCGGCAGGACGATGTCGCCCGGCAGGTGGATGCGCAACGCGCCGGCGCCGTTCTCCAGCCGGCCGGGAATGAAGTTCATCGCAGGGGAGCCGATGAAGCCGGCGACGAAGCGGGTCTTCGGGTTGTGGTACAGTTCCTGCGGCGGGCCGACCTGCTCGATGATGCCGCCATTCATCACCACCACGCGGTCGGCGAGCGTCATCGCCTCCACTTGGTCGTGCGTCACGTAGATCGTCGTGGTGCGCACCGTCTGGTGCACCTTCTTGATCTCGGTGCGCATCTGCACGCGCAGCTTGGCGTCGAGGTTGGACAGCGGCTCGTCGAACAGGAACACCTTGGGGTCGCGCACGATGGCGCGGCCCATGGCGACGCGCTGGCGCTGGCCGCCGGACAAGGCCTTTGGCTTGCGCTCCAGCAACGGCCCGATCTCCAGGATGCGCGCGGCGTTGTCGACGCGGCGCTTGATCTCGGCCTTGTCGAACTTCCGCAGCATCAGCCCGAAGGCCATGTTGTCGAACACCGTCATGTGCGGGTAGAGCGCGTAGTTCTGGAACACCATGGCGATGTCGCGGTCGCGCGGCGGCACGTCGTTGACGACGCGTCCACCGATGGCGATCTCGCCGTCCGAGATCTCCTCCAGCCCGGCGATCATCCGCAGCGTCGTCGACTTGCCGCAGCCCGACGGTCCCACCAGCACCACGAATTCGTGGTCGGCGATGTCGAGGTCGATGCCCTTCACCGCCTGCACACCGCCATCATAGGCCTTGACCACTTTTCTCAGTGTGACCTGAGCCATTCTCTTGGATCTCCCTGCGCTTGATCTCTGACCGTCTTCGCGGCCTCAGCCCTTGGTGGCGCCGGCGGTGAGCCCGGCGATGTAGTAGTCCATCAGGAAAGCGTAGACGAGCAGGGGCGGCAAGGCCGCCATCAGCGCGCCGGCCATGATCTTGCCCCACTGGAAGGTGTCGGCGCGGATCAGGTCGGACACGATGCCCACCGTCAGTACCATCTGGTCAGAGGAGACCAGGAAGGCGATCGGGTAGATGAATGCCGCCCAGGATACGGTGAAGGCAAAGATCATCGCGGCGAGGATCCCCGGCAGCGCCACGGGAATGAAGATCTTCCACAGCATCTGCAGGTGGCCGGCGCCGTCGATCAGCGCCGCCTCGTCCAGTTCCTTCGGGATGGAAGCGAAGTAGCCGATCATGATCCAGGTGCAGAAGGGCACCGTCATGGTCGGGAAGATCAGCACCATGGCCCAGAGATTGTTGTAGAGGCCGAGGCCGCCGATGATCTGAAACATCGGGATGAACAGCAGCGTCTCCGGCACCAGGTAGGTGAGGAAGACACCGGTGGCGAGCGTCGTGCTGCCCCAGAATTTCATCCGCGCCAGGGCGAAGGCCGCCAGGGTCGAGATCACCATGGTGATGGCAACCGTGCAGGCGGTGACGATGATCGAATTGCGGAAATGGATGAGGTAGTTCCCCTCCGTCATCAGCTCCCAATAATTCTGCAGCGTCGGCGCACTGACGAGCCAGGGGTTGCCGGAGAGGTCGGCGATCTCGCCGCTGCTCTTCAGGCTGGTCATCAGCATGTGGAAGGGTGGCATCATGAAGAACACGACGAACACCGCCAGCGCGATGTATGCGCCGATCATCGCCCAGCGGCGCTCCCGCTTGAGGCTGCCCTGCTTGCGCTCGACGGGTGTATAGGTGGAGGTCGCGGCTGTGGCGCTCATCTCAAGCCATCTCCTTGTTGCGCCGGTTCACCCCACGCAGGATGAAGATGGCGAAGACCGCGAGCAGCGGGAACATGAACAGACTGATGGTGGCGCCAAGCGGGATGTCGCCCGATTGGATACCGACCTGGAAAGCGTAGGTCGCGAAGACATGCGTCGAGTCCAGCGGGCCGCCATTGGTCAGGATGCGGACGATGTCGAAGTTGGCGAAGGTGACGATCAGGCTGAACAGCACGGTGATCGAGATGATGTTGCGCATCATCGGGAAGGTGACAAAGCGCAGCTTCTGCCATCCCGTGGCGCCGTCGATCGCCGCCGCCTCGTAGAGCTGGTCAGGCACCGACTTCAGCGCCGCCAAGTACATAATCATGAAGAAGGGCGAGCCGTACCAGACGTTGACCAGAATCACCGAGAAGCGCGCCCAGCCGCTGGTGCCGAGCCAAGGGACCGGATCGACGCCGATGCCCATCAGCGCCCAGTTGAAGGCGGAGTAGGAAGGATCGAACAGCCACCACCAAGCCAGCGTCGAGATGGCGGGCGGGATCACCCAGGGCACCAGCAGCATGCCGCGCCACTTGCGCTGCCCCTTGGCCGGAAGCGCGTGCAGCACATGCGCCAGGATGAAGCCGATCAGCGCCTTCAGCACCACCGCCGAGACGGCAAACAGCACCGACTGGAACACCACGTCCCAGAAGGTCTGCCGTCCGAACAGGAAGGTGAAGTTGTCCCAGCCGATGAAGCGCGTCATGCGCTTGTTCAGCGTGGCGAGGTAGAGCGCGTAGAAGAATGGATACACCACCAGTCCAAGCACGAGCAGGATCAGCGGCAGGGTAAGCAGGAAGGCCACGGTGGAATTGCGCCGTGCCAGCCGCCGCAGCGTGCTCTGCGGCGAGACGACGGCCGGCGCGACGGGGCTGGATAGCGTGCCTTGGGACATGTCAGGTTCCCTCGCGGTGGCGGGAGATGAGACTTCGCGCGCGGGAATCAATCTCCCCCGCGCGCGTCCTCACGGTTTCTCCGGTACGGCTCAGCCGCGCTGGAATCCTTCCAGCTCCTGTTCCGCCCAGCGAATGGCGCTGTCGATCGATTCGTTGTTCTGCGACACGCGTGCGATCATCTTTGCCTGAATCGACTGATTGTACATCTGCACCGCCATCGCCGGCGGCGCCGGATTGCAGGCCACGAACTGCTTCGCGTTGTGGTGCGGCCGGACAGGGTAGTTGTAGACGACGCCTTGCGGCGGCCCCTCCGTGCGCCAGGTGTCGAAGTCGGTCATGCTGTCGAAGGGCGGAATGTCGTAGCCGTTGCTGGCGGCGACCATCGCCTGCGCCTGCTCGCGCTGGCTGAGATGCTCGATCAGCGCCTTGGCCGCGCCCTTGTTGCGGCTGAAGCTCCATACCCCCCAGAAATAGGGCAAGTAGGGCGTGAAGCGCCCGTTGCTGCCGGCCGGCGCCGGGAAGGTCCAGCACTGCTTCGCGACATCCGGCGCATCGCGCTGCGCCACTGCCCAAGCGCTGGGCGGGTTGAAAATCAGCGCCGACTTGCCGGAGATCAGCGCCCGGTTGTTGGAGGCGTCGTCCCAGGAGAACACGTCGTTCGGCAGGAACGCGCAGAGCCGCTTTGCGTAGTCCAGCACCTGGCGCACGCTGTCCGACTTGGCGGTGATGTCGCCATCCTTATTGACCAGCGTCGCGCCAAAGGACTGGAACAGGCTGCCGATCCAGTCGGTGGCGTCGGGGAACTGGCCGACTGGCAGGCCGAATGGCGTGCCCGCCTTCTGCATCGACTCGGCCGCCTTCAGGAAGCGGTCCCAGTTCCATTCATCGGCGCCCGGGCCGGCCTTGTCGGCGGCCGGGTACATTGCCTGCACGTCCAGCCCGGCATGCTGCTTCAGCAGGTCGAAACGGCCGATCGCCGGCTTGTTCTGGCTGCCGGAGATGGCCGGCACCGCCCGCCACGTTCCCTCGACCTTGGCGAGATACTCGGTGATCGGGTTCAGCCCGCCATACTTCTCCTGCAGGCGGCCCATCACGTCGTCGAGCGGCTCCAGCAGGTTGGACTTGGAATGCACCTCCCAGGTCGGGAAGGAGAGCATGTCGTGGCCCTGCCGCGCCTGGCTCTCGGCGGCGATGGTCAGCAGGTTCTTGCTGCCGACCGAGGTGATGAAGTCGAGCTGGATCTCGACCCGGTTCTTCTGCCCCCAGTCCATGACGATCTTACGCATCGCGTCATTGCCGGCGGGAACCCAGTGGTCCCACAGGCCCAGCGCCAGCCTTCCGCCGGAGCTCTGGCCATGCACGTTCACCAGGGGCAGGGTGCTGGCCGCGACGCCTAGCGCACCAGCGCGCAGCACGCCACGACGGGAAATCCCGTTGCCTTCCATGTCCGAAAACCTCCTTGCACGGGCGGCCTCTGCCGCCACGGGCCTTATGGCCACTCGTTGCAGCGCGAGGTTAGGCGGTGGCGCCGTGTTCTTGCAATGCTTCAGCGCAGCCGGCTGAAGCGGTGCCGTTGACGATGTTGTTTTAGCCGCCGAGCCGCAGCACCAGCGCCACCAGCTCGGCCTGGCGCCGGCATCCCGTCTTGCGCCGGATCGCCGCCAGGTGGCTGCGCAGGGTTTCGCGCGAAACCCGCCTGCGGCGCGCCTGCTCCGCGATGTCGCGGCCCTGCGCCAGGGCGGCCGCCAGATCGGCCTCCGCCGGCGTCAGGCCGAGGAGCTTCTGCAGCAGCAGCGCCGAGGGTGGACGGCGCGTGGCGCCATCGGTCACCACCGCCACGGCGCCCTGCAACCCGGCGAGGCTGCCCTGCTCGGCGCGCCGCAGCGGCAACATCTGCACCAGCCAGGGCGCCTTGCCGGAGGGGCGAGGCACCGCAAAGCTCATCCCGTCCGGCAACAGGCGGATCCGCCCCCCCGACACCGCCACCGCGATTCCCAGCGCATGCCGCGCCTGGGCCATGGTGGCCTGATCGGTCAGCAGCAGGCCGTCCGGGCCGATGGCCAGCCCGTCCCGCTGCGCGGCCATGGCTTCCAGCGCGGCATTCGCGTGGCACAGCCGGCCGGCGGCGTCCAGCACCGCCACACCCTGGCGCATCGCGTCCAGCCCGGCCTCCAGCCACGCCTCCCGCCGCTGCTCCGATCCCAGCCGCGCCCGCGCCAGCAGGGCTTGGCGCAGATGCGGGTAGAGCGTGGCCATCAGCTGCTCTTCCGCGGTCCCGAAAGGGGGCCGCTCCGGTGGGCGATGCACGATCAGGGAACCATGCAGGTCTTCCGCCTCGATGAAGCTGGCGGCCAACGTGTGCACGCAAGGCTCCTTGTGGGCGCCGAATTCGTTCCAGTAGGTCGAGCGGAGAAATTCCGACACCGGGCAGAGGCGCCCGAGATTGACCACGCCTTCGGTTTCCCAGTGCATGGCCGCGGCCCGGGGGTCATGCGGCAGCCAGTCGCGGGCATATTCGTGCAGCGTCTCGATCGACAAATGGTGCGACGTGAAGTCGGTCGCATCAACCGGCCGGCCATGCTGCAGCCCGAGCCGCGCGATGAAGCCGGTCTGGGCATCAAGTGCAGCGGCGATGGCGCCCAACGACTTTTCCAGTGGTTGCCCCTGCAACACGGCGTCGTAGAGACCGAGCGCCAGATCCCGTGGATCAGCCATGTCATTCCACCTCCGAGGCTGGCGTTTCGCCTGTTCCTCAGAGTGTTAGCCCAACGGAACGAAAGCAGACTCACCCAAATCGGTGAGATGCGGTATCAGCCCACCTCACGAAACGGCGAAGCATCGGCCAACTGGCCCATTTCCTCGATCATGGCGGGCCGCTCGGCGTCCAGGAACTCGGCTACCGCCCGGCGCAGGCCGCGGTGGCGGATCCAGTGGGCGGAATAAGTCGGCACCGGCAGATAGCCGCGCTGGATCTTGTGCTGACCCTGCGCTCCCGCCTCCACCCGCTTCAGGCCCTGGGCGATGGCAAAGTCGATGGCTTGGTAATAGCAGAGCTCGAAGTGCAGGAACGGCGCCTCAACCACGGCGCCCCAGTTGCGGCCATATAACGCGTCCCGGCCCATCAGGTTCAGCGCGCCCGCCACCGGCTCGCCGTCCCGCTCGGCGGCCATCAGCACCACGCGGTCGCCCAGCCGCTCCGACAGCAGCGGCCAGAAGCGTTCGGTCAGGTAGGCGCTGCCCCATTTGCGGTCCACCGTGTCCATGTAGAAGCGGTGAAAGGCGTCCCAGTGAAGCGGCGTGATGGCGGCGCCCTGCAGGGTGCGGAAGGTGAGGCCGGCGGCTTGGGCGTCCCGCCGTTCCCGCCGCAGTTGCTTGCGCTTGCGGCTGGACAACGCGCCCAGGAAATCCTCGAAGCTTCCATAGCCCTCGTTCTGCCAATGGAACTGGGTGCCGATGCGCTGCAGCCAGCCGACCTCGCCCAGCGCCCGCCATTCCGCCTCCGTGCAGAAGGTGACGTGCGCCGAGGACAGTTCCAGCTGCTCCGCCGCCTGGGCCAGCGCTTCCCCCAGCCCGGCCAGCGCGATGCCCGAACCCGGCCGCACCAGCAGCCGCCCGCCCGGCACCGGGCTGAACGGAACCGCCACCTGCAGCTTCGGGTAATATCGGCCGCCGGCCCGTTCCAGCGCGTTGGCCCAGGCATGGTCGAACACGTACTCGCCATAGGAATGGCTCTTGGCATAGGTCGGTGCCACGGCCATCAGCCGCCCGGCCGCGTCGCGCAGCGCCGCGTGCTGCGGCAGCCAGCCGGTGCGCGGGCTGGCCGAGCCGCTGTCTTCCAGGGCGGACAGGAAGGCGTGGCTGGTGAACGGATTGTCCGGACCGGCGCACGCATCCCATTCCGCCGCGGGGATTTCGGCGATGGCGGGATGCAGGCGAAGGGTCAGTTCCTGCTGGCTGTCGGGCATGGCCTGGAGCATGTGCCCCCGGATGCGCCGCCCGCAAGGGTGCGGCGCAGCATCACCGTTATGCCATTAACGAGGGCGCATCAGCGCCGCGGCACCGGGCGGCAGGCCTCGGCGCACAGCGCCGCCAGCCGTGTCATGCGACGCGCCGCCACCGCGGCACCCGCCGCACCGCCCGCGAGCCTGGCGGCATGGCCCTCCACCAGCTGCTCCACGCCGGCCTCCACGGCCAGATCGACACCGGCGGTAAGTCCGGCGGAGAAGGCCAGCCGCCGCAGCAGGCGCCACAGCACCGCCGCGCCCGGCCTGACGCCGTGCAGCACCGCCACCTGCCGCATCAACCGGAGCCCGATCAGCGCCATGGCCGCCGCATCCAGCGCTGGCGACGGCAGCACGGCGGCGGTGAGAAACACCTGCCGTGCCGATTGCCAGCCTAGCGCCTTCACCCGCGCATCCAGGATCGGCATCAGCCCGGTGTGCAGCAGACCGCGCGCTTCCTCCATGGTGGCGGCGCGGCCGAGTTCCGCCACGGCGGCGGATGCTTCCGGCAGGCGCTCCGCCACGCCTTCGGCCCAGCGGATCAGGACGCGCGGCGGCGGGGTCTTGTCAGGCGCGTCGCGCACCGTGCGGGCGAGGTCCTCCAGCGCATCCAGCCGGCGCAGCGCCCGCCATTCGCGCCCCAGCCCCCACAGCATGGTGGCGCCGACGCCGATGCCGAGACCACTGCCGAGCCAGCCCAGCACCGGCGAGGCATTGAACAAATCGTCGATCATCAGCCCCAGCCCGAGGCCGAAGGAGCCGAGCACCAGCAGCGCCGCCGCGGCGCCGAAGCTGCCGAAGGAGGACAACCATCCCGCCGCCTGTCCGGCGGCGTCCGGCACGCCGAGCGCGGCCGGCTCGCCGTGGCGGATCAGCCCGCCCGCGGCCTCCGGCTCCATCAGCGCCGGCCCCGTGGCAGCATCGAGCGTGGCATCGAAGGAGGCGCGCAGCGTGTCGGCCCGGTCGCGCGTGGCGGTTTCGGGCTCGTCCGCCCAGCCGGGAGCCAGCGGAGCCGGAGCCAGCGGGGCGGGAGCGGCGGACCCCCCGGGGGCAGGACCGGTGTTGCCGGGTCGGTTGATCACAGCGCGTCCTCCAGCAGCCAGGCCAGCAGGCGGTCCATGCCGATCTGCGGCATACCTTCCCGTCCATCCGGATCGATCACAGGTGGGCGGAACACCGGCAATTCGAAATAGGGGCGGCGCCAGAAAGCGTCGCCCGGAGGCGGCGGCACGGAAGGAATGTGGCCGGGACGGAACGGGCGGCGCCGCTGCTCGCCCATCGGTACGCCATAGACCACCGGCGGCTCGCCCGGCCGGGTTTCGCCTTCCTCGGTGCAGCGCAGGGCTGACACGGCCAGGTGGTTGACCATGCGGCCGCCATCGCCGCCGCCCACCATGGCGCGGAACAGGTCCTCGAAGGCCGGGCGCTGCACATCCGGCGCGTAATCCGCTTTGCTGGCCACGAAGGCGACCCGCTTCAGCGTCGAGAAGCCGGGCAGCCAGCGCGAGCGGGAGCGTGCATCATAGGCGCGGGCGATCTGTTCCACCGCGTGCCGCGCATCCTCGAAGGCACCTTCCCCGGCGCAGAGCGCGCCCAGCGCGTCCACCAGCACCACCTGTCGGTCGAAGCGGGCGAACCACGGGTCGAAGTAGCTTTCACGCATATCGTCGCGATAGGCATCGAAGCGGCGCGCCAGCAATTCGCGGAGCGAGCCCGGCGATGGCGATCCCTGCCCCGGCAGCGGAAAGAACCACATCATCGGGCTGTCGCCTTTAGGACCGGGCACCAGGAAGCGGCCGGGCTGCAGCCAGCGCAGGCCAAGCCGGTCTCGCGCCGCCGTCAGCATTTCGCGGTACAGCATGAAGCCGCGCCGGGCCACCGCCTCCTCGGCCGGCGCATTGGCGTCGAGGCTGTTCAGGAAATGGAGGAAATCCCCGGCAATGGCGGCGCGCGGCGGGCGGCGCAGCAGGTCCAGCGTCGCGGCCGACCATTCCGCGTGGCCCTGGTCCAGCAGGGGCAGGTCGAGCAGCCATTCGCCGGGATAATCCAGCAATTCAAGGCGCACCCGCCGCGGCGGCAGCCAGGTGCCGAAGGTGCCGCCGCGCTCCACCGTCAAGGTCAGGCTCGCCGAAGCGAGGTCACTGGTGCGCGGCGGCCAGTGCGGGCTGGCTCCGGCGAGGTCGCGCAGCTTGTCGGCGGCATCGAACCAGTCCAGCGCCTGGGTACCGGCCGGTTCCAGCCGGACGGAGCGGATGCGCCGTTCCTCGCCGCCCTCGCGCATCATGCGCGACAGGGCTGGCAGCGTGTCCCGCCCGCGCCCCATGGCCAGCATGTTGGCGATCAGCGAGGTGATGAACACCGTCTTGCCCGACCGGCTCAGCCCGGTGATGGCAACGCGCAGGGTGGTTTCATTGAGCAGCCGCTCCGCCTCATCCGTGAGGCGGGTCAGGCCATTGCCGATCCAGTCGAGTCCGAGATTGCCCAACCCCAAGCCATTCGCCGCCATGTGCCTCCGCCCCAATGCCACGCCGCCGCATGTGGGGCCGCCGGGGCGCCGGGGAAAGGCGCACCGGCGGCCGCGTGATCCGGCGCAGCGCCGGGCGGGACGCGAAAGGGTCCAGCACCTGCGGCCGCAGGATCGGGCCGCCGGTCGGCGCGGCATCGAACAACAGGGCGAAGGGATGCACCACCCGCATCAGGAAGGCGGCGAGCCGATGAAGCCCACGTCTCGCCCTGTCCTGTCGCAGCGTGCCGCATCACCTGCGGGATGAGAGCATGGCCGAAGCTGGCTGCCCGATGGCAGTTGTTTTCCGCCTGATGGGGATGCCGTTGAAGAGCATCCGCATGACGGCGCTGGGCTGAACCAGCCACCGGTGGAAGGCC
>NZ_QXGS01000069.1 GCF_003604215.1 Teichococcus vastitatis | reverse complement strand
GCCGGTCCGCCGAACTCTACGGACACCTCGCCGGCGGCGAGGCCGAGCACCTCGTGGGCGATGCTGTGGAAGTGGTGGTAGCCGAAGATCCCGTCGCGCCAGGCATTGCTCCAGCCGTGCCGGGCGAAGACCGCCTCCTGGGCAGCGGCATCGGCCGGCAGGGCGCCGCGGTACACCAGCAGCGGGAGCGGCGAGTTCGGGAACCCGGCGCCGTCATCGGCCAGTGGCAGGGCTTCGGGGTGCGTCATGGAGAAGGCAACGCCCGCGGGACGGCACCGGATGCGCCAAGCCGGACGGCACCTGCGGCGCCTCTCTCATGGCGATCGGGGGCGCAGGTTCAGCGCGGCCCTGGCATCGCCTCGGGATCCGCATCCGGGGAACGCTCCGGCGGCGCCTGCCAGGCGGTGATCGTGCGCACGAAGCGCCGCGCGTCGGCGTTGCTGGTGAGGCCCACGAAGCGCCGACGCAGCTCGAGCGCGGCCGCCAGTTCGCCGCCTTCCGTGAAGGCGGTGCGGATCGGGGCGGCATCACTCTCGGAGACGCAGAACATCCCGGGCAGCATGCCGGCCTGATGCAGCCGCCGGCAAGCAACTTGTGCGCGAGAAGGCCTGAACCTGTGGGCCAACATAGGCCAGAGGCCGGATGACCTGCGGGCAAAGGGTCACACCGGAAAGCTTGGCTTCGGCTGTGACGACGGCCCTACCAACGAACTGCCGCCTGCCCCAAGGCGGACCCTCTCTACCAATAGATCTTGCCCCTGTGAGACATCCGGAAAGTGTCTCACGAGAGTTGCCATTCGATTTTTGAGGCATATCGTCCCAGTATACTACGAAACCTAGTGAGAATATCTGCCATGGCGATCCAGACGAAGCGCATCCCGGCTGAGGCAGTCCATCAGCGACCGCAAGCATCGATGACTCCTGGGAGAAAAGAGCCAGGAAAGGCGCCTGCGCCCTCGAGAGATCCCGCAAAGCCGGAAGCGCCTGTGAGACAGAAAGGGGTGATATCCGTGGCCAAGCCCGCGGACAGCGCGGCTCAGAAGACGCCGGAGGCCAGGCAGATGATCGGCTACGCCCGCACCAGCACCCTGGAGCAAGAGGCCGGACTGGCGGCGCAGGAGCGCGACCTTCAGACAGCGGGATGCGACAAGGTGTTCCGTGAGCGGGTGTCATCCGTGGCCAAGCGGCCTGAGCTGGAACGGGCGCTGGATTATGTGCGGGAGGGTGACACCTTGGTTGTCACCAGGCTGGACCGGCTGGCGCGATCCGTCGCGGATCTCATGGGGATCGTGACGCGCCTGGAGGGCAAAGGCGTCGGCCTCATCATCCGGAGCATGGGCAGTCAGGCCGTGGACACGCGCACGCCAACGGGAGAATTGACCCTGACGATGCTCGGGGCGGTGGCCGCCTTTGAACGCGCGATGATGCTGGAACGGCAACGCGAGGGGATCGCGAAGGCGAAGGCTGAGAAGAAGTATAAAGGCCGCAAGCCGACCGCGCGGGCGAAGGCCGATGATGTACGGCGGCTGAAGGCCGAGGGTGTGAAGCCTACGGAGATCGCGCGGCAGCTCGGGATCGGGCGGGCATCCGTCTATCGGGTGCTGGGTGAAGCAGGCTGAGGAACGGTGTTGCTGTCATGGGAAGGCGGTTGTGGTCCGCTGGCAGCGCTGACGGGCCACGTTGGAAGCATATCGGCCATCGCTGATGGTCGGGTAGGAGCCAACGGTCCTGAAATGATCCACGCCACGCGTGATGCAGCGATCAAGGTCAACTGGCTTTGCAGCACTCGACTTTTCAAGTGGGCTTTGCCGGCTTGAGTAGATCAGCATAAACGCCGCTGCCCACAGCATGAACACAGCAGCTATCGCGATCCGCACGGTGTGCTCCGGGTTCCAAGCTGCCAGGATGACATCAAATAAGTAGTGCAAAAAGATAGTTTATCGCTCTATCGGTTTTGTGATCGCATTCGGGACAAGCTGCGCCGCATCCGGCTGAGGATGACCAGCATCCCGATTTGTAGCGCCAGAGATACGAACATCATCGCCGTGATCGTGTCGAGGGTGGCCAAGAAGCGAGCTAGGTCCGTGGTCATGCGGCCTTCTTCCTCGTGCGTGGAGGCTTATCGGTGACGTGTGGCACCTTCGGCGTGAGGGTGATCTTCACCGCCTGCACCGGACCAAGCTTGGTTCGTCGCACCGTCTCATGGCCGTGATGAAGGGAGCGACAGGATCAAATGCGGCCTTCGCCTTCATGAGCGTCTTGCGATCCAGAGCCGGACTGGACGGTTGTGAGGGGCCGTTGGCCTCCAAAGGCTGCGGCTAGGGCTTTCGGCTGCGCCGAGGTGGAATCGTCGTCGGGCTGGTCATGCCGGCCACAGGCCCGCCGCGACTGGAGAAGCCCAGGGAAACGCAGACCGCCCGCCTCACCTTCTCCAAGCGTCGTGAGCTTCCCGGGTCATCTGACACGATGTGCCGATCACGTTTCCGCCCTCAGCGTTCAAGGAACAGCGTCGTAGCCGCGACCCAGTTCCAGCATCTCCGGTGTGCCGATCACCCGGTTCAGCCCGTCGAAGTTGAACATCTGGTCCGCAAAGGGAGTGGTACTGCCGTGCATGGCCAGCGAGGCATAATAGGCCTGCGCGGTCCTGGCGATGGCCCGGACAATGCCGCCCGGGAAGATCACCAGACTGAACCCTCTCTCCCCGAGATCGGCCGCCGAGGCGAGCGGCGTGTCGCCGCCCTCCACCATGTTGGCTAGCAGCGGGCGCAGGCTACCCAGCCGCCGAACAATCGCGCTCATCTGCTCCTGGTCGCGCGGTGCCTCGACGAACAGCAGGTCCGCCCCGGCCTCGGCGTAGAGCGAGGCGCGGTCGAGTGCCGCCTGCAGCCCCTCCACCGCGATCGCGTCGGTGCGGGCGATGATCAGCGTCTCGCTGCTGGCGCGCGCATCCACGGCGGCCTTGACCTTGCCGACCATCTCGGCCGCCGGGATCAGTGCCTTGCCCTGCAGGTGGCCGCACCGCTTCGGCAGGGTCTGGTCCTCCAGCTGAAGGGCGGAGGCGCCGGCGCGCTCGAACAACCGCACGGTGCGCTGGGTGTTGAGCGCGTTGCCGTGCCCATTATCGGCGTCGACGACCAGCGGCAGGCCGATGCGGTCGCGAATGAGCGCGACCGTCTCGCTCATCTCCGTCATGGAAACCAGGCCGATATCCGGCCGACCGAGCCGGGTATAGGCCACGGCGGCGCCAGAGACGTAGGCGGCCTCGAATCCCGCATCCATCGCCAGCTTGGCGGTCAAGGCGTCGTAGATGCCGGGCGCCACCACCGGGCCTGCCTGGGTCAGCCGCTGCTTGAGAGGCATCGTGTCTCCTCCTCGGTGATCCTGCGTTGCGTCAGGCCGGTTCCTGTTGGGTGGCCAGGGGCAGCGGGCTCCAGCGGCGGGCTCCCTCGGTGCCGGTGCGCTGCAGTCGCATCTCGAAGGTGAAGCGGTCCGGCCGGTAGAGAGCATGCAGATGCTCGATCGGTTGGCCGTCCGCGTCCTCGACCAGCCGCGTCAGCGCGATCAGCGGTGCGCCCATATCCACCTGCAGCGCCGCGGCGACCATTGGTCCCGCCAGGCTCGCGGCGATGCTCTGCTTGGCGTCGCCCAGTCGGCGACCGCACCGCTCCAGCAACTCCAGCAGGGGCCGGCTGGCGAGGTCAGCCTCGGAATAAGTTGACCCGATCTGCTCGGGCACGTGCGTGGTCAGGAAGGAGAACGGCTCGCCGGCGACGGAGCGTACGCGGACGGCGCGCTGCGCCCGACTCCCTGGCGGCAGCGCCAGGGCGGCGGCGATGGCCGGAGCGGGAATCCCGTAGCCGAAATCCAGCAGCCGCACCTCGGTGCGGCGCCCCATCTGCTTGAGGTCCGAGAAGACGTCGGAGACGTCGATCGGCCCTGGTGCCGGAACCGATAAGGTCACGAAGGTTCCGACGCCCGGACGGCGCTCCACCATGCCGCTGGCTGCCAGCTGATCCAGGGCGCGGCGGACCGTCATGCGGGAAACGCCGTACTCGGCCGCCAGGTCGGGCTCGCCTGGCAGACGGTCACCGTCCTGCAACGCCCCGCTGCCGATGCGGTCGCGCAGCAGGAGGTAGATGCTGCGGGCCCTGGATGGCTCGACGAGGACGTTCATTCCGCGGCACGTTCCTGAAGGTGCTTATGGTGCTGTCTATTCTGCAGGGATCGTGCTGTCTAGTTTAGCGGACCGGATGGTTGCACGTCGCGGCGCCTTCCGACTAAGCTCGACGCAACGAGACGGGGGAATGGAACAGATGCCGGGACCGCGCGCGCTGTTCGACAAGATCTGGGACGCGCATGCCATCCTCGCGCGAGGACGGCCAGAGCCTGATCTGGATCGACCGGCACTTCTTCCACGAAGGTTCGCACCACGCCTTCAACCAACTGCGCGAGCGCGGCGCCGCGGTGGTCTACCCGACACTCAACATCGGCGTCGCCGACCATTATGTTCCGACCCGCAGCGTTTCCGATGCCGCCGCCATGGGGATGGTGGAGCAACTGTCCCGCAACGCGGCGGCGCATGAGCTGCGCCTGTTCGGGCTGAGTCATGCTGCGCAAGGCATCGTCCATGTGGTCGGGCCGGAGCAGGGTCTGACACTACCAGGGCTGACCGTGGTGTGCGGCGACAGCCACACCTCCACCCACGGCGCCTTCGGCGCCCTGGCTTTCGGCATCGGCGCGTCGGAGGTGGCGCACGTGCTGATGACGCAGACCTTGTGGCAGCGACGCCCGAAGCGGCTACGCGTCACCGTGAATGGACGGCCTGGACCCGGCACCGGTGCCAAGGACATGGCGCTATCGATCATCGCTCATATCGGTGCCGACGGCGCGATGGGCCACGCGGTGGAGTACGCCGGCGAGGCCGTGAGGGACCTGTCCATGGAAGGCCGGCTCACCCTCTGCAACCTGGCCATCGAGAGCGGCGCGCGCTGCGGCATGGTGGCGCCCGACGTGACAACACTTGGCTATCTTCAAGGCCGTCCCTTCGCGCCGAGCGGTGAAGCCTTCGAACGCGCCGCGCAGCATTGGTTAGGCCTCGGCAGCGATGCCGACGCGGTGTTCGACAGAGAGGTTCTGCTGGAGGCAGATAGCATCGCGCCGATCGTCACCTGGGGCGTCAGCCCGGAGGACGCCCTGCCGATCACCGCCACCTTGCCCGACCCGTCACGGGTGCCCAACGAGGCGCGCGCGGCGCAGATCCGCGACGGCCTGGATTACATGGGCCTCCATGCCGGGCAGAAACTGACGGAGATCGCCGTGGACCGGGTGTTCATCGGCTCCTGCACCAATGCCCGGATCGAGGATCTGCGCATGGCGGCCGCCGTGCTTGCGGGGCGGCAGGCCCGGGTTCCCGGGTTGGTCTCCCCGGGATCACGGCTGGTCAAGCAGCAGGCGGAGCAGGAGGGGCTGGACCGCGTCTTCCGCGAGGCGGGACTGGAATGGGCGGATTCCGGCTGTTCCATGTGCGTCGGCATGAATGGGGACTTGGTGCCGGCGGGTGAGCGCTGCGCCTCCACCACCAACCGCAACTTCAAGGGCCGGCAGGGACCGGGCGCCCGCACGCACCTGATGTCGCCGGCGATGGCCGCGGCCGCCGCCGTGCAAGGCCACCTGGCAGATGTGCGGCCGCTGCTGGAAGGACGGCTGTGATGGAGCGGTTTCTCTGGCTGACCGCCACAGCCTGCCCGCTGCCGCTGGCGAATGTGGACACCGATCAGCTGATCCCAGCACGCTTCATGAAGCGGCCCCGCTCTGCCGGCTATGGCGACTACCTGCTGCATGACCTGCGCGCACCGGACTTTCCGCTGATGCGGCCAGAGCGCCAAGGCAGCCGCATCCTGGTGGCGCGGCGCAACTTCGGTAGCGGCTCCTCGCGCGAGGCCGCCGTCTACGCGCTGGTGGATCACGGCTTCCGCTGCGTCCTGGCACCGAGCTTCGGCGACATCTTCGCCGGCAACGCGGTGAACAACGGCCTGGTGCCGGCACGCCTTGGCGAGGAAGAGATCGAGGTGCTGCTGGCTTGGTTGGACGCGGGAAACACCACGCTGACCGTCGACCTCGAGGCGCAATCGGTCGAGGCCGGCGGCCGGCAGTGGTCCTTCGCCATCGACCCGGTTTGGCGCACCAAGCTGCTGAATGGGTGGAGCGACATCGACCTGACGCTCAGCCATCGAGACCGTATCGCCGCCTTCGCTGCCGCGGATGCCTGGTGCCGCCCTTGGGTCCGATTGTCCTGAACCCGCCGACCGCACCCAGCGGCCGCGCCGATCGCAAGCAACGAGGAAAACGTCCATGCCCCTGATGATCTCGCGCCGCGAACTGGCGGGCGGTGCCCTCGCGACGGCGTCGCTGCTGCGCGCCGGAACGGCTTCGGCCCAGGCGGTCTGGCCGAGCCGGCCGGTCCGTCTCGTGATCCCTTATCCACCGGGCGGCTCCACCGACGTGGTAGGCCGGCTGGTGGGTCAGGCGCTGTCGGAGGAGTTGGGACAGCCTTTCGTGATCGAGAACCGCGGCGGCGCCACGGCGACTATCGGCAGCCAGCTCGTCGCTCAGTCGCCACCGGACGGCTATATGCTGCTCTTGTCCAACATCGCGAGCCACGCGATCGCGGCGACGTTGTTCCGCAGCCTGCCCTATGACCCGGTGAAGGACTTCACCCACATCGCCATGCTGGTCACGACGCCCACCATCCTGGTGGTGAACCCGGCCTTTCCGGCGAAGAACCTGGGCGATATCGTGCGGATGTCCCAGGATGCGCCGGGCGGGCTCGACATGGCATCCTCTGGCTCCGGCTCCTCCAACCACCTGCTGCTGGTCCGCTTCGCTGAGTTGACCGGCGCCAAGCTCAACCACGTTCCTTACCGCGGCGGCGGCCCCGCCATGACCGACGTGATCGCCGGCAACGTGCCGATGATGTCAGACACGCTGCCGTCCGCCCTGCCGCATCTCCGCTCCGGCTCGGTGCGACCGATCGCCGTCAGTGGACCGGAACGCTCTGCCCTGGTGCCGGAGGTGCCGACCTTCCGCGAGCAGGGCATCGATCTGATCAACCTGCCCTGGTATGGTCTCTCTGGTCCCGCCGGCATGAACGAGGCGGTGGTGCAGCGTTTGTCGGACGCTACCCGGAAGGTGCTCGGTTCGGCGGCTCTCCAGGCGCGACTGGGAGAGCTGGGCAGCATGCCTGGCCTGATGAGCCCGGCGGAGTACACCGCCTACGTCGCGGCAGAAGCCCAGCGGTGGGCGCCGGTGGTCCGTGCTTCCGGGGCCAGCGCGGAGTAGCGCTGCGAGGCGGTGGGCATTGCTGACGGCGGCACCCTGACCCCCGCTGACTGCAAACAGGCGGCAGGTGGGGATCCGCCTGGCGGAGATCGACCCCCCTGAGAGCCGCCAACCCAGGGGCAGCCGATGAGTGGGCACTTACTCCAGCGCGATCATCACCACAACAACTTGGCGATGCCGATTTTGTGGCCGCAGCCCTGATTCATGGCGGAATTGCTGCCGAACGCTGCCGCCGCTGGCACGTTGGAGCGGAATGCTGCACAGCGAATGGCTACCTGATTCTTACATCCTGATTCTCACCGGCTTCGGCGTGCTGATCGCCCTGGTGGCCTGGTTGCCGCTGGCCCTGAAGCGGCTGCC
>NZ_QXGS01000068.1 GCF_003604215.1 Teichococcus vastitatis | reverse complement strand
GCGCTCGAACCGACGCTGGTACTCTACGATCGCCAGCCCAACCGGATCCCAACAATGTTCCGCGACCAGACAGCTAGAGCTTCCTATTGGCTCGGCGGCGCCCAAACGTGGTATGGCAGCGTTGCGTCAATCTTGGTCATCAATTGCCGGGCGCTGCTGTCCCAATTCAGCGTCCGAATGTTAGTCGATGAAGGAATAGCCCCACGAGCCTGCGCTTCCAGCCAGAATAGCAGAGCCTGCGCCAAATCCTTCGTCTCTGTCCCTTTGAAATAAATTGCATGCTCACCTACAACCTCGCGGAACACGGGCAGGTCGCGTGTCAGGATCGGCAGTCCGGCTCGCGCGGCCTCAACGAGTGGAAGGCCAAAACCTTCGCCTTCCGACGCCATCAGTAGGCAACTACTCATGCCGTAAAGGCGGCGCAGGTCAACGTCGCTGATGCCTTCAAGCCAGTGCAATTTACTACCTAGTTGTGGGTGGCTGCGCAGACGCTGTACCAAATCCTGTGTCTGCCAACCCTGTTTTCCAACGATCAGCAGGCCGACATCCACTCCTTCGGTCCAGAGTTGCTCGAAGGCTGCGAGGGCTTGCGAGTAGGCTTTCCGCGGCTCCAGTGTCCCTGTCATAAGGAAAGTTGGCCGACGCGCTGTACAGGCCATGGCAGCAAGAACAGAACCGGTCTCTTCACTGCCCCCGTCGTCTATTCGGAAATCCCCAGCAAGATGGAAGTAATCGATTGGAAGCGGTGTGCTGCGAAGATCTCTTACTTCAGTCAGCCATCCGGAAAGCTCATCTGCCACAGCTCGCGAGATGCAAATCGCTTGGTCAGCCATTGAAAGCATTCGTGAGTACCAAGAACTGACCTGTGTAATTCCTTCCGGAAAACATTCGGGACGAAGCATCGGTAGCAAGTCATAAACAATCACGATGAGGCGTAGTCCCGACAGCTTTCGTCGGCGTAGATCATGGAACTCTGCCTCAGTCATCCGGGGGTTCACATCGATACATAGGAGGGTATCGTGCTCGCCCATATCGACTGGAGCGGCGGTAAGGGGGAGAGAACGGCTTCCTAGCACTCTCGTCCCTACCTCATAGGCGTGGCGAAGATGCCCTTGGTGGAAGCAAACCGCCTCTGCACGGCGGTGGCCTTCATCCGAGACCAAGAGGCGTCGTCCCACCTCCCGCACCACGCGCTGAATCCCGGAACGCGCATCGTGACGCGCGAGTTCTGACATATCGATCAAGAGCCGAGCTCGGGACGGAGATGCACGAAAGGTACTCGCTAAAGACTGCGAAACTGCGTTCAGCTCACTGTCCCTAAGGGGTAACATTTTCAACCGAGAAAGGCTTCGGGACAGGTTCAGCGGCGAAGGAGGATCCCTCTGCACATAGGCTGCCTCGATAGCTTCTTGGTACTCTCCGGCAATTCTGTTCGGGTTCAGGCGCTCTCGCGTAAGAACTACACCTGCTTGCGCTAGCGCGCCCCGCAAGGCGGTATCGTCCCGCAGCCGCTCGATCGCGTCACGCAGAGCTATGGTTTCGAAATGGTCAGGCAGCTTGAGAGCGCAATCGTCCGGCAGGTCACGGGCAGAACCATGCAGATTAACGATTAGAGGTACGCCAAAGCATAGGCAGTCAGTAATAGCAGCTGAGGTTTCACCTCTGGAATCGGTACGTAACTGCACAGCGATGTCTGCGGCAGCGAGCCAATAATCGTAAGTCTTCTGGTCAACACGTCCAGTAACTCGGACTGCATTCGAGGTGTCACCGTCACGGAGTGGGAAGTCTCCTAATTCGCCGGCTGTTGCACCAACATAAACCAAATGCCCCTTTTGCCCTCGGACCGCTTCCCAAGCTTCCAAGAGCCGCGCTGGCAGCTTGGCCGGAGATACAATACCGAAGGTGCAAATTAGAATTTGCTCCTGGTCGACGCCGAGTTCCCGACGCGCCGCGGCACGATCGAGACGCGGACGCAGATGTGCAAGGAGTGGGATAAGGGTAACCTGCTTACGCACCTGCTCTCCAAAATGCATTGTTAGGAGCGCGACCGCGTATTGGGAATGCTGGATAGTAGCTAATGACTGCTCCAAGACAGCCTGGCAGCAGGGATACTGCCGCACCGCCTCGTCACGGCCATGGCGCGCCTCATAATCCAGGGCAGAATAACCGTGCGACTGATAAAGGTGGACCAGGAATTCGTCTGGTTGTCCCTCGTGGTGTGCGAGCCAATTCCATAGATTGGACAAGAAGGTGTCGTGGAGCACTGAGACGCCGGGATGTACCGGCAGAAGCTGCCGGTATTGGAAGGTATGAAAGTCGGAACAGCCGAGCTGGTACAGGATTCTGTCGAAACTGGCACCTACTTTTAGAAAAGCTTCCGCATCAAGTTGCGGGAAAATGGCATTGAGCCACGGATCGCTTGTCTCGCCCTTCTCGGTCACCAACGTGATATCGTAAAATCGTGCCAGGGCTGGTAGGAGGCTCCGGCTATAGTCGGCGATGCCACTGGCTTGCGGCGGCAGAGGAGAAACAAAACCTAGAGAAGGAAGCTGCCGTAGAACGGAAGCATTCCCACGCTCCGGCACTGTGCGGCGCTCCTGGATCTGCTCCAGCCCGTCCCAGGCACGTTCCGCGCATGCTTCCCAGGTGAAGCGGGAAGCCTGCGCCAACCCATGTGCCATCAAGCGCTGCCGTAGATCAGGATTGCTAAGGACCTGCTCTATACGTCCGGTGATTTCGCTCGTTTGCCTTGGATCGAACAAAGCATCTGCTAGACCAAGGACTTCAGGTAGGCTGCTGGTGTTGCTGGCGATCACCGGCGCGCCGCATGCCATGGCTTCAGCAGCCGGCAGGCCGAAGCCTTCGTGCAGTGAGGGAAAAACGAAGACTGCACAAGTTCCGTAGAGCCGTATCAGGTCGCTTTCGTCCACGAAGGGCACGATAACCAGACGATCCACTGGACAGCCGACCCGCTCCATGATTTGCCGCAACGGTGCTTCTGGCACTCGCCCGACGACGACAAGCTGATACTGATCACGTAATCCTGCCGCCAGCTGGGTATAAGCCTCAACCAACGCCGTCTCGTTCTTGCGGATGTCGCCGGCACCCACGAAGAGGATGAAAGGTCCCTGCAACCCATAGCGACGCAGGAGAGCTCGGTGCTCACTCTCATCCAGGACAGTTGGTCGGAAGTGAGGTTGAATGCCAGCCTGGATGTTGAAAACCTTTGCTGCGTTGAAGCCGAGATAGCCAATCGCTTCCTGCCTGCTTGATTCCGAGATGGCGAGAAGACCATCCATGAGGAACATTTCTTGGAGCCCGGCATAATACCACCGCGCATGCGGCGCCAGCGCTCCATTTCCTTCGAGGTACTCTTCACGCTTGATCAGTGGGATCAAGTCGTAGCAGGTACCCACCAGGGGCAACCTCTCTAAGCTCGATGGAGAATGCGTAATGCAAAGGTCGCTTAGTCCCTCAAATACACTCGACACATGCACGAGATCTGGTCGCAACGAGGACAAAAACTGCGCCCTGATGATCTGCGCCGCTCGTCCAGCGAAGCCGTCCTGTTCCCCTGAAGTGGGTGAGAACCACGAGCGAATTTGACGACGCGGCAAGACGGAGGAAAAATGGGTAACGAGCTCTTCTGCGGCTTCCGTCATGGAGCCATTGAGTGTGACGATGACTTCGTGCTCGCGCGGGCACCTTGCCATGGCCAAGGCCAGTTCACGCGAGTAGCGGCCAATGCCACGCTTGCTATTTCCGCCCTGTGCCCCTTGCAGGTCGATGACCAGTCGCAATTCTCTACTCTCCTACGTTAGGTGCCTGAATTCATATGATCGCTGCTGCCGAGCGGCAGGTAGATTTGATACAGGAGGATCTGACGAACATGCTGTCCCGACCGTGTTAGATCTTCATCGATGGCAGGCTGATGCGCGAACGGATTAACGGTTGTTGGAACGTCGTTGCCCATCTCGTGCTCGAGAGCCGGTACGTCATTTTGCTCCGGCGCAAGAGTCAGATCTTCATCAATGGTAGGCTGTTGCGCGAATGGATTAACGGTTGTTGGAACGTCACTGTCCGTCTCGTGCTCGAGGACTGGTACGTCATTTTGCTCCGGCGCAAGAACCGTGGCGCTGGAACCCAAAGAATTGCCAAAGCGAAGCCTTGGTGTGGTGCCGCCCATAGCATATAAACTGAGTTCCCGTAGCGTAGTCTGCCGGCGGAGCAGATAGATCAGGACACGCAGGGGCCGGGTGAGACGCCATGAGGTGCTTTCCCGATAGAGACGGTTCCACTCCTCCGCCACGATGCGCCGGTGCTCGGCATCGTGGAGCTGCGCTTTGCCCTTCGCCAGCTCTGCTTCGGCGGTACCGGCACGTTGAAATGCAGCATCCGCTTGGCAAAGTGCATTGCCCAGTCGGATACCGCTTTCCTCAGCAGAGGCTGCAGCTTGCGCGAGCAGCGCTTTAAGGGAGGCGGCGTGCTCGGCCTGGAGTGTGGCTCCCTGCAGCTCAGCCTGTTCCGCACGAGAGCCAGCCTCCTGAACCCTCTCAGTGAGCTGCATAATGCTGGCTTCGAGTTGCCGGAACTGGCTTTCAGCTGCGGCCGCGCGCTGTTCAGCCTCACCACGACGCCGTCCCGCCTCTTCCAAGGCTGCTAGCGCGGCCTGAGCTGCGGCTTCCGCCCTTAGGCGTGCCTTATCAGCATGCTGATGCGCCTCAAATTCGCGTTCTCGTGCTGCTCTTTCGTTAGTCGCATAGGTGTCGGCAGCCTCAACGCGGTCCAGAAGATCCGCTGCACGCATGAAGCCATCGAAGATGTTGGGTTGCACTGCAAAGTGCTTCCCCAAGGCTGGTGCCTGTTCGTCAGCCAGGTAGAAGCGGTTCAGGCCATCAAACCAGACGAAATGATATCCTTGGTGCAGGAGATCCGCCTCCCATTCCAAGTGATCGGGCACTTGGGAAAGCGGCTTAGTAGCTTCCACCAGGATGACCCACGGCCGGAAACGCGTGAAATCCGCACCTTTCAGTACCTCTGCTTCGCCACCCTCGACATCGATCTTCAAGAAGTGAATCGGACCTTCAGGCCGATATCCGGCACAGATCTCTGCTAAGGTCCGACATGGCACGCGTAGCTCCTTGACATCGCGCCCGTCACTAGCGTGTTGGCTGGCGACTGCTCCGTCCAAGGTAGATAGTCCCGTCCCAGCAATCTCATAAAAGACCCGTTCATCTGATACTGCCGCTGCGCCGATAGGCAGGTTGACATCGCGGATACGTTGCTTTTGGAGCTTCGCGAAATATGTGGCGTTTGGCTCGAGGTTGATGCCGCTCCACCCACGATTGTAGAACAGATAAGTGACCGATAAATCGACCGGGTCTGCAGCTCCGACATCAACGTAGAAGCCGTGCTCGACATGCTTCAAGCAGCGCCAGAGCATGACGTCTTCCTGATTCTGGGCGTAGGAGATCAGGTCCATTATGTGGCTCGTTCCTAGATCGTTGCAGCGTAGACCAGCAGGCGAAGCATCCATTCGGCGGCCAGCTGTTCAGATCAACTATCTTGTTTCATGGCTGACGTGTTCCATAACTGAGGAGGTTTTGCCAGCACGGCAGCAGGTTGTCATCCTTACCCTTGGAACTGGAGCGTTTTCCGCCCACTCCGCTTATATCTCGCGGCGGTGAAGTAGTTAGCGCTTTCTACTGGGGTGAAGGCATCGAGCAATTGCGATCGTAGCGGATGGCGAAGCGGCGGAAGCGGTTCATCCATACGAAGCTGCGCCCGATGACCCACCTGTGCTTTCCGAGTCTTTGGCTGCTCTCGATGCCACTGGTCCTGACCCCTGATCTGTCTGCGGCGCGCAGCTGGAGCATGCGTCTTGAGCGTGACATTAAAAAAAAGCCATGGTGGGTTCAACTGGTCAGCGCAACGGCTTGGGCAAGCGTAACGGTTGGTGTTTTGTAGCCAAGGGTTTTCCTCGGCCGGGTGTTGAGCCGCAGGGCGATCGCGTCGAGATCATCCTGGCTGTGCACGGAAAGATCCGATCCCCTGGGCAGGTACTGCCGCAAAAGACCGTTGGTGTTCTCGTTGCTGCCCCGCTGCCAAGGACTGCGGGGTCACAGAAGTACACTGCGGCATCGGCCGCAACGGCGAAACGCTTGTGTTGGGCCAGCTCCATGCCTCGGTCCCAGGTCAGGGACGACATCAGTCCTCGTGGCAGCTGCTGCACTTGCCTCACCAGCGCGCCAACCACGCTTTCAGTGTCTTTCCCATCCACCTGCACCAGCATCAGAAAGCTGGAATGCCGCTCCACCAGCGTCGCAATATGCGTGTTCTTGCCGCCGGAAAGCAGATCGCCTTCCCAGTGGCCAGGAACAGCACGGTCCTCAATCTCGGCGGGGCGTTCGCGGATCGACACCGCATCGATGATCTGCCCTCTGGGTTGCCCTTCCGTGGCCGACGTCTTGGCGCGGCGCATCAGACGGCGGCTTCGGAGCGTCGCCAGCAGTTCCCGCTTCAGGACGCCGCGGGCCTGAATGAACAGGCTCCTGTTGATGGTCTCGTGCGACACCCGCATGGCCTCGTCGTCAGGGTACTCCACCTCAAGCCAGCCGGACACCTGCTGGGGCGACTATTGCTGCGCCAGCTTCTCCGCCACCACGGACTTGCAGAGACCGATGGGCAGCCAGCAGGCATGGCTTGGGACGGCACGCCTGCTGTCAACTCCGGCTATCGGCCGCCATGGCACGGTATTTCATGCTGCTACCATTGCGGCCGATCTCACGGCTGATGGTTGACGACGAGCGGCCGAGTTGCGCCGCGATCTGACGGAACGATAAGCCGGCAATCAGCCCTCGTGATATCTCCTCGCGTTCTTGCAGCGTCAGAGCACGGGGGGACCGCTTCCGCAGCGGCGGCGCAATGCCACCACCGAGGCGCTACCAATCTGGTGAAACAGACCGGGTCGGTGCCATCAGCAAGGCGGGCGACCCTGCGGCCAGGGTGGCCCTGTTCGAGGCGGCGCATGTGCTGCTGACGCGGGTGGCCCGCGGGTCGGCGCTGAAGGCCTGGGGCATGCGGCTGGCCCAACGTCGCGGCGCCAAGCGGGCCAAGGTGGCGCTGGCCCGCAAGCTGGCGGGCATCCTGCACCGGATGTGGGTCAGCAAGAGCGATTTCCGCTCCGGCGCCCCGGCTGCAGCCATGGAGGGCTGACCGAGCCAAGACCTCAGCTCACCAGAACGCAGAGTTCGTCCGTCCGCGGACGACGGTGGAAGCAGGCCGCTGGACACCTGGTCGCACCCTACGGGTGACGCCGCTCTAGAGATCGGCCCTTCCCTCGCATCGGACCGCCTCCTGTGGCTGCCGTCGCGCACACCACGAACAGAAGCAAGATCCGCGACCGGACGACACCTGCGTTGACCAACCATCGCCTAATGACAAAAGGTGTCCAGATACCGGCCTTGACCCAGCAGATGAAGAGCTGCGTCGCCAATTACCAAGGACCGAGGGAATGCTGCGCCATTTGGCACCGTTCTGGTGCCGCCAGAGGATGGTGGAGATGGTCCGCCGGAGGTCCTTCGGCGGCGTCTTGCCGTGATTCCTGAACCCCCTCGATCAGTGGCTCCCACACTGCCCAGGTCGCGTTTGTGAAAACCTGATGGCCGTTGCTCTCCGCCACACCCAAAACATGTGATCAACACTCAAGCTTTAGCAGAGCCTTAGAAAAATCCGTCTTTACGATTTTTTTTCACTTCTTGGCATAAGGGTTGATCACGCAATCGTGAGCATCCGGGCTCACGCATGAAGGTGATCCCCCCCGATGGCCATCAACGGTGTCTATGT
>NZ_QXGS01000067.1 GCF_003604215.1 Teichococcus vastitatis | reverse complement strand
GCGAGGCACCGGGATGTTGTTCTCTAAGCAGAATTTAATTAACATACCAGTAAGCTGATGACCCTTCAGGACAAAATCAGAAACTGGCTGAGTCGATCGGGCGAAGCCACCGAGTGAGATAACAAGTTCGACCTCTTCAGCGCTGCCCTTGAGGAAGAAGCCTTTCACCAGACCGGCAGGCATCACATCAGGATTTGTTCTGCGGAACGAATCGATGGCTTGCTGAGTTTCAGCGGGGGCCAAAATGATCCTGCGTAGTTCAATCGGCATGGCGGAAGACAATGTCCATCTGATGAGATTGGACGTGGTTATGTGCTACGAACCATTGCAAATGGATGAATCTCGGCCAGGAACTCGGAACACCAGCCGGTGATCTGTCTACTGGACACTTCGAAAAACTTCGCGGCTGAGGCGTCGACCTGATTCATTTACCCGCGGTAGCGGAGGCGGCGATCATGGCAGGACTGACCTGCCCCCTTAAAAGCAAATTTATCGGATGCGAAGCGCATGTATGCTAGATTCATGAGAGACGGAAGGGGGCTCGACGACACAGCGTATGGGATACCGGGCAAGCTCATCATGCCTATGGGAGCGCCACTCTGGCAGCACCGATGTGCCCGAGCCGTCGTCCGCGTCTGAGCGGCGCCCATAGCCGATGCGACGCCGACCCGAGGCATCAAGGCACTGAAATCTGCGGAGCAGCATTGCGAAGTTTTTCAACTTCTGGCTGTATCTTTCTGCCCCGGATTGTTTGTTGCTGGATAGAAGGAGCAAGTTCGCTCAAGCTACCAAGGGCATACAGGAACGGCCGCGTTGTCTTCTTCGATCCGAGCCGGCGCCGATCCGGTCTTCGAGTGCTACAATCTTCGCCTTGCAGGGACCTCCGGTCCGACAATGCTCTTCGCCCACGGCTACGGCTGCGACGCCTCGATGTGGCGACTGGTCGCACCTCAATTCGAGAACCGCTACCGCACCGCGCTCTTCGACCACGTCGGGTCCGGCCGCAGCCGGGCTCCCTACGACGCTCACCGCTACGCAACGCTCGACGGCTACGCCGATGACGTTCTCACGATCTGCCGTGCTCTAGGGTCAGAGCCGGTGGTGTTCGTGGGCCATTCCGTCAGTGCGATGATCGGGGTCCTCGCCGCGGTGCGCGAGCCCGAGCGCTTCTCCCATCTCGTGCTGATCGGCCCCTCGCCGCGCTACATCGACGACGATGGCTACGTAGGCGGCTTCACACGAGAAGATATCGACTCGCTGCTCGCCCTGCTGGACGCCGACCAGGACGGGTGGGCGCGGGCAATGGCGCCGACCATCATGGGCAACCCCGAGCGTCCGGAACTCGCGGGTGAGCTCGCCGAAAGCTTCTGTCGCGTCGACCCGCGGGTGGCGCGGCACTTCGCGCGGGTCACCTTCACCTCCGACAATCGCGCGGACCTCGGGCGGGTGCGGACCCCAACCCTGGTGATCCAATCGGCCGATGATACCATCGCTCCACCCGCTGTCGGTGACTACGTCCACCGGCACTTAGCCGGCAGCGAACTCGTCGTTCTCGACACTTCTGGCCATTGCCCACATCTCAGCGCTCCGGAGGAGACGGCAGCCGCGATCGGGACCTTCCTGATGGATGCCGATGACGAACTCGCCTGAGGCCGGGCGGGCGGGCGGTGACCTGCCGTCAACCGCCGAGAGCGCGGAGGACCTCTACGAGGAGGCGCCCTTTGGCTACCTTTCCAGTCAGGGGATCGATGGGCCGATCCTGCGGCTCAACCGCACGCTCTGCCGCTGGACGGGCCACCGGGCGGCGGATCTCGCCGGTGTTCGCCGGCTCGATGACCTCCTCTCGCCCGCCGGACGGATCGCCCACGCCACTCGTCACATTCCCCTGCTCCGAACGGCCGGCGCCGCGGACGGTCTTGCCCTCGAGTTGGTGCGCGTCGACGGGACCCGTCTGCCGGTCCTGGTGAACTCCGTCGTGCGGCACGCGAGCGACGGCGCGCCACTCCTGACCCGCACGACGCTCTTCGACGCGACCGCGTACCGGCGCTACGAGACCCGATTGATCGAGGCGCGTGACCAGGCGGAGCGGTCTGCGGCGGAAGCCCGGCAGGCCCTCGCCGCCGCGGAGGCTGCCGATCGTGCCAAAGCCCGCTTTCTCGCCGCGATGAACCACGAGTTCCGCACACCGATCGGGATCATCGCCGGCTTCGCCGAGCTGCTCGCGGAGGCGGCGGTGGAAGGGCGCGCCGTACCTGCGGTCGAGTGGACCCGCGATGTCGTGGCCGCCTCGGCTCACCTCCTCGAGCTGCTGCAGGACGCGACGTACTACGCGCGGCTCAGCGAGGCGGAGCAGCGCTTCGATCCGCGCCGGGCGAGCCTGCGCCGGGCCTGCCGCAGTGCGCTGCCGCGCACTGCGGCCGTGCTGGAGCGGGAGGGCGTGACGGCCGTGCTGGATGACGGAGAGGAGGGCATGTCCGTGTTCGACGAGGAGCTCGCCGCGGAAGCCATCGCCTGCACCGTGCGGGAGCTGGCTCGTCGAGCCGGAGCAGGCGCGAAGCTGCACCTCCACTGTTCAGACGAGCCGGCGTGGCTCGAGGTGTCCTGCTCTACCCTGCTCCTCGCGCCCGAGGCCCTTGCCGGTCTGCAGGCCCCGCTTGATGGCTCGGGAGTGCTGAACCGCGGTCTCGAGGGCGCGGGTCTCGGCATGGCGGTGGCCTACCGGATCGTGGCGCTGCACGGCGGCGAGCTCCGCGCCGAGGCGTCCACGGAGGGCGGCACCCATGTGAGACTCCGTTTTGGCCCTGAATAGGCTGATGGATCCGGGGCGATGAGCCTAAGACAGAGATCACGAAGGGCCCTGCGGCTGCCGCCTCACGTGAGGGCGGATTGCCTGATCGTATGGCGTGGGTGCCCACCTTCAAGATAACGCCTGGATCACCGCTCCTGCCGGGCCGCTGATAGGCCATTGCCACAACCATTGTCGGCAACGTTCAGTTCGTCACCGAGCGTATTGTACAGTCATTTGCCTGCCGGAAAGTTCGCTGCACTGAAGGCCGGTTGCCTTATCCTCCGCGACATCAGTCGCCATCATCCACGCGGTAGATTTTGAAGATTGATTGGGTCTCGTCGCTCCAGCCAAAAGCGATTTATTCATCACTGTTGTTTATCTTAAGTGGAAAGCGCCGAGGCTTACGCAATGGCCATCTCATCCTCAGGTATCACAGATGTCATTCCTTTCAAAACTAACTGTCAAAGGTAAGCTGGCAGCCTCCTTTGGCACGCTGTTCATGATCATGCTGGCGGTGGGTGGCACCGGTCTGTATCAAGCCGGTGAACTGAACGCCGCAGCAGACCGGATCGGCAAGAGCGAACTTCCGACGGTGCGCATCTTGGGCGAGATCGGCCAGGGCATGACCCGCTACCGGCAGCTGTAAGGTTCGGTCATTCTGTCGCTTGACGCTCAAAGCCGGGCTCAAGTGAATCAGCGCGTCCGCACCACAGCCACTGAGCTGGAGGAAAGCTGGCGACAATACGACCGGCTGGTACGGGCTGGCGAGCAGCAGCAGCTCGCACAGGCACTGCGGTCCGCCTGGAATGATTATCTGAGCCAGGAGCCAAAGCTGCAAGGGCTGGTTGAGGCCGGGGATATCCGCGCCGCTGGGCAGTTCTACAACGTTGATTTGGCCTCCTATTCCGCGCGTCTCCGTACTGCCCTTGGCGCCGCGGTTGACTTCAGCGACCAGGCGGCGCAGCGGGAAGTCAGCTCCGCAGATACTGCCTATTCTCACACGCTTATTGTCACCCTCGGGACAACGGCTCTGGCCGCGGTGTTGTCACTGCTTGCCGCTTTCTGGCTGAACCGCAACGTTGCGGGGCGGGTGGTAGACCTTTCCGTCAGCATGCGCCGCCTGGCCAGCCGTGATTACGGCTTCACCCTTTCTGGCCACCGCATGCAGGATGAAATCGGCGAGATGGCGCGTGCGATCGAGGAATGCCGCACTGGCCTGCGGCAGGCAGACGAGCTGGCGGCGGAGCAGGCGCGGGAGCAGGTTGCGAAGGAACGCCGCGCGGTGAGGCTCGGCGCATTGATTCGCGGCTTCGAGGGAACGGTCAATGCGCTTACCGGCCATCTGACCTCCGCCTCGACGGAGCTGGAAGCCACGGCGCAGTCGATGTCGCAGATCGCCAAGCAGACCAACGCGCAGGCAGGCACGGTCTCCACGGCCGCGCAGTCCACCGGCAATGGAGTGCAAACCGTGGCTGCGGCGACCGAGGAGCTGACGGCCTCCATTGGCGAAATCAGCCGCCAGGTGGCGCAGGCTACCTCGGTCGCGGGGCGGGCGGTGCAGAATGCGCGCGCCACCGACAGCACCGTGCGCGCCCTGGCGCAGTCTGCCAACAAGATTGGCGAAGTGGTGGGCCTGATCACCAATATCGCCGGGCAGACCAATCTCCTGGCGCTGAACGCGACCATTGAGGCGGCGCGGGCTGGCGAGGCTGGCAAGGGTTTCGCCGTCGTGGCGAGCGAGGTGAAGAGCCTGGCGCAGGCGACCAGCAAGGCCACCGAGGAGATCAGCGCTCAGATCGCCGAGATCCAGGGCGCGACCTCGGCGGCGGTGCAGGCCATTCAGGAGATCGCCGCCACCATCGACGAGGTCAGCGCCATCACGGTCAATATCGCGGCCGCGGTGGAGGAGCAAAGCGCCGCAACCGGTGAGATCGCCCGGACGGTGCAGGGCACGGCGCGGGCGACGGAGGAGGTGAGCCGCAACATCGCTGATGTCAGCCGCAACGCCGGCGAAACAGGCGCCGCCTCCTCACAGGTGCTGTCCGCCGCCGCCGAACTCTCCAAAAGCTCGGAGAAACTCTCGGCCGAGGTCGGGGGCTTCCTGAGCGAAGTTCGCGCCGCTTAAGACGCAGGATTGGCCGCGGCGCTCTCCCTCATCGGGAGCGCCGCTGGCCGGGCAGCACTACTCGGCTGCGAGCGGCAGTCCGCGCGTTCTGCCGCGGTGACGCAGGGCCTTGGGCGGAGGATCTGCAATCATCTCCGCCTCGCCACGCTCGAGGTCTTCGTCGGCGCCGTCGAAGAGCCCGAGCACCCCGTCCGGCTCCGCGACGCACTACCTATGTAGCCGAAAGGTGTGTCCTTCTCTGGATTGCTGGGCTTGTCCTCGCGCTTGGCCCGCTTGCTGCGGCGCAGCTGCTTGACCACGCGCTCGACGGTGTCTGCAAGCGCCGCGTGGGCGTCCTTGGCGTGCCCACCGCGCCCGCCGAAGTCGATGTCTGGGCGAAGCTGACCTCGTGCTCCCTTCTCGGCTGCTCAGATCACGCGACGCGGAGTTGTCGAATGTCTTAAGCGGCACTTTCTATCCATGTTGAAGAATAGAGTTGCTGTGAAGCAGGGTTTCTACTCGCGGCACCGCATCTTCACGAATGGCTCACCGTGATCCCGCACAACTCGCGGATCGTGAGTTCGGCAGAAGTCGTTGGTGGGGAAGCATGCCGTGCAACTGGCAGAGATCGATCTGGAATACGTGGCCACCGTTCTGGCGACGCTGGCCCTCATGCCGGCGAGCGTGGCGCGGCAGTACCGGAGCCTGCTGTGCCGGGCGGCGCTGTCCGGTGACGACGATGCTTGGCTGCGGGAGGTGGAGCAGCATTTCCGGCCGGCAGAGGGAGTGATGCATGGCGAGGTTGTTCGCCTGCGCCGGGGTGAATGGTCACCGGAGGAGCAGCGGCTCTGCCATGCGCTGATGGCGGTTATCCTGCCGGCGGCTGCTACGGCTCCAGTCACTGCGGTCTGCCTGACGCAAACGGCGTAGTGCCGGGGTTTAGAGCCGCCCAGCCATGACCCTTTTGGTCTTGCCGGACGGCTTACGTGCTGCGGAAATTCAGCCTGCCGCAGATCTATTCATGCAGCCATAAGCTGCATAAGACGTCAACAACCATCGCCTTAATCTGCGCGGCGCCGGCCAGATGTAGGGGGCCGGGACTTCCTTACGCTCCACCAGGCATAACTGATCCGGAATACCGCGCATACCGCGGCGAACTGATGCTTACTCACCCCTCACTTGCGATCCACTGCAGCGGCGCTGATCTGCGAGATCTATAAACTGGCAGATCAGCCCTAATCCGGCTTTCTGGGCGCTTAAGAGTACTCAGAAGGAGGCCTGAACCCGCATGCCCACCAGCACAGCATCGTGCAGACTGCGGCCTGTGGCGCCATTCGGTGCACCTGCGGCGGGGTGGATGTACCATTGCGCCAGCGGACGAAGGTGCAACGGCCCGATCGGCCGGTCATAATTCACTTCGACCACCGTCTCGTAATCACGCACCGGCTGCCACGCCTCGCCGTAAGCCTGTAGATCCCGATCTCGCCTCCGCGCATCATGCCCGATGCGAGCCTGCGACACACCGAATGACAGGGTGTCGTTGTTACGCCCGAAGGCGCCTGTCCAGGTCATGCCAGCATCGACCTGAAAAGAAACGAGGTTGCGATCCGCCGGCTGCGTAAAACCGCGCATAAAAACAGCCAGGCTTTGCTCCTTGCTCCGCCACAGGGTGGCTTCGCCAACCAGGTAGGCGCCCAGATTATGGCGATAGAGCTGGGGTTCGCCGCTGCTGGCAGGGTCGGCGAGAGAAAGGCCATTGGTGTCCTGCCGCTGGGCGTCGAACCCGCCTGTGTGGTACCAAGCGCCGAGCTTGGCCACCCAGGGACGCGATCCGGCATTCAGTTTGGCGGGCCCTGCGACCACCTCGCCGATCATAAAAGCGCCGCCTGTGGTGCTGAAGGTAGTCCCGTAGCGATTGTGCCGCTGCGGGTCCGTCTCCGCCGCGTAATGGCCACCGGGATTGCCGGCGAACAAGCCGAAGCGAGCACCGAGGTCGGTTTCCGGCTCACCGAGTTCAACGCGCATGCCAGGAACAGCCAGTGGATAGGCCGGCCCGCCGGCGGGTAGTGCCTCGGCTAGTGCCAGAGGCCAGCCGAAAGTGCCGTTGACAAGGTTCAAGGCTGAATCGGCCACCGCGAACTCACTGTCTGCCGCCAGTTGCCCGAAGCGCAGAGAGCTCCAACCTTCTCTCCGCCATTGCAGCCACAACTCGTTCAGCCGCAGCGTGGAGACGCCCTCCACATTGCTCGGCGCTGTGAGGCTGCCGGTCAGCGTGTCCGCCGATTGCTTGCCATACAGGCCAATCGCATTGCTGCCGAGACTCCAGCCCTCAAGTCCTGCCAACCGCCCCAGCTCGGCTTCCACACCCATGCGGATCTGGGCAACTGCAGAGACGCCGCGTCGAGATCCGCCGCGCAGATTGCCAAGCGCGTCCACCACGAAGCCTGTGCTGGCACATAGCCCAGACACTAACGCTGTGCCCTCCTCACAGGCTTCCTCTGGTTCCGGCACATCCTGCCCGGCGGCCGGACGCATCATCCCGACAACGCTTCCGCCCACAAGGAGCGCCAGAAGCAGAACTCGGCGGGTGGGAAGAGGTAGCCGTTCCATGATGCGCTGACTTCCAGTTGCGCTGCCAGAAGAGCCCCAAAACTGTTTCGAATTTGTGGAGCTGTGCCATCAGTACTGAGCCGGCGGCCAAACATGCTCCTGGTTCATCCAGGATAGTGGCACTGCGGCCACCAATGGATGAGTTCGCCTGAGGCTCCGCTCGCTCTCAGACGCTTACTTCTCATTAAGCTTATGCTGCCTAACAGATCCTATGCCTGCTTGGGCAACGTGACATCTAAGCATTGGGGATCTTCAGTGGCCAACCTGCTCCAGAACATCAGCATCCGCACCAAGGTCATCTCGGCTTTCGCCATTGTTCTTTGCTGCGGGATGGCCCTCGGCCTGTATGCCATGGCCGAGGTGAAGCACCTCAATGCGTCCACTGACTCGATCAATGACAATGTTACGGGCCTGCGGCAGCTCTCCGCGATGGGCACGCAGATCGAGCGGATCCGTGTCACGGACGGGTTGCTGCTGATCACGCCGACAGCGGAGGGTCAGGCTGACTTGGCCAGCAAGAGCGCTGAAGCACGTCGAATGTTCAACAGGCACTTCGCGGATTACGAAGCGAGCATTGATCCAGGTGAGGAGCAGCAGCTTGCCAACGGCATCCGGGCTGGCTGGGAGCGCTTCCAGGCTGCGGAGCAGGGCTTTGCATCGATGGTCCAGAGTG
>NZ_QXGS01000066.1 GCF_003604215.1 Teichococcus vastitatis | reverse complement strand
TCCGCCGTGCCAGCCTGATCCGGTAGTTCAGCCCGCCGGAAACCATCGCTCCTACACCACGCGATGGGACACGACCCGCCGCAACCCGACGGAACCTTGGCCAGGCGTCAACAAGCTGGTTCACTACGGTTTCGCAGCTTGCCGTTTTCGCATGCATCTTCACTCCGTGACCGCAGGCCTCGGCAAACCGGACGTGCTACGCCCCCGTGCCGTTACCTCGACAGGATCAGCAATCCGTGGGCTGGTGCCGCAGCCGCCTTGCCCTTTTGTTGCGTGGCTGCCGAATGGAGCTTTGACCCGTCTCCGGTTCAGCAGGGCTGTCGCGGTCCACAAGTTCTCTCAAACAAGCAGAGTGTTTGATGCCACGGTGGCATGTCAACCGGAGCCCTGAAACGACTGCCGATGGCCGGTGCGTCGCGCCGACGTCTATCGTCGGATTGCGGAGCTTCTATGAGCATCGGCTTGGCGCGGCGGCGTCGGGCGGCCTCAGTGAGGCTGTATTGGCTCTTCAAGGATAGCGATCTTACGACGATATCGGCGCCTTTTCGAAGGCTCACGCTCGTCCGAGTTGCCAGAGTTGAGAAGCAGTGGCCCCGAGACTGTTGCCCCTGCTTCCCATTGCTGCTCCAGTCGAACTTCCCTGATCATTCTCCATATTGGTCGCTGCCGCAGCCATACGCTTGTGCAGCCTGATGTTTTGCATTGATCTTGATGGCCGAGTGTCGAGGGTTCTGTTGCCGTGACGTTGGACCGAACGCCTGTCCTGTTCGACGCCCACAGGGCGTCTGCCGCAGCCCCGAGTTCCGGCAGGACGACGCGCGGCCACGTCCGTCCGCACGCGATGGCCGAAGCAGAAGATTCAGTGCCGCCATGGCGTTGATCATGGCACCGGAACGGGCGACCAGCGGCAGTACCGCGGAGAGCTGCACCAGCGATTTCCTGGCTCATCCGCTGGCCATGTGATGGCCGACAGCACGCTCCTGCCAGCGCCATCGCTGACGCTGGTTTCTCTCCACGGACCGCCTGAGCAGGTCATGGGCACACCTTTGAGGAAGGGCGGCCTCTCAACGTTCACCCCAACCAGATGCCGTCGTTGATCTCGACCGTAGTCTGCAGCTGGTTCTCGGCACTCTCCGAGAAGTTCACCAGCAACTGCTCGCGGGGCATGCCGGCGGCCAGTCCACCGATGTGAGCCGAGAAGCCGGCAGCCTCGGGCTCACGGGCCAGGACGTTACGATAGAGCAGCGTGACCAGCGAGGCGTCTGACGGATCAGCGCCATAGCGGCTGGCGAACTCAGGCGAAGCCAGGAAGTTCGAGCTGACCGTCATCAGGCTCAGCCCGCCATCCATGGCCTCCACCTGATGCTTCAGGCCGGCGGTGTCCGGGTCGCGGGCGAAGGCGGCTTGGTAGAGCCGGTATGCCTGACCGGCGTGCCCATCGGCGTCGAGCGCCAAGATGCCGTCAGCAAATTGCAGGCGCTCGACCTGATAGATCAGGTCGGTGTCATCGCGACCGGCCACGGAGTCCCGGACAGCACCGGGTTCCACAGTGTACTCGGACCGCGGGCCACGGAACACCGCCGTGTCGAGCCCCGCGCCAGCTTCGATCGTGTCGTCACTGCCGAGAGCCGTGAACACATCGTTGCCGGCTCCACCGACGAGGTTCTGGATTTCGTCATTGCCATCATTGTTGGCGAACGCGATGGGAAACAGCCCATTGCCGACGTATTGAAGGTCCGGCCCATTGATCGCAGTGACGCCCGTGATCGGAACTGCCTGCCAGCTTCCGGTCAGCACGTCCGTTGCCACGCCATCCTCGACGGCGTCGATGGTGACGGTCTGCCGTCCTGTGGAGCCAGCCGGGAAGCGAAGTACTTGCGGCTGAGCGAAGCCCAGATGCTCGCGGGCAATCTGCTCGCTTTCGCCCGGTTCCGGCCGGAAGACCAGGGTAACGTCCTCGGCCGGGTTGTCGCGCTCGAACCAGATCGTCTGGCTGTATCCTTCTGGAACGATCAGCAAGCTTGCGTCGGGCGTGTATCCAACAATACCGGTCGTCACGACGGACATTTTATCTCCTGTTTCCCGACATTGTTCGGGCCTGATGATTCGCGACTTTTCCGCGTTTAAAGCAAATCAACGAAAGGGGGAATCGGGCCGACCGGCGAAGGATGAAGGGCGGCAGAGAATTCTGCATCCTCGTGCGAAATTCCGTCAGTCAGGACCGCTCTGGGCCCGAAGCAGCCTACGAATTCGTAGCGTGTCCCAATGGAGTTCGGAAAGCCGACCGGACATGTTGCTCCATGCACCATGGAGGCGCCTGTCGCTGCAGCGATCAGGCCCAGGTTCTACCCTGCCGCCATGTTGCACCTCAAGCCAGAGACCCGCCAGCGGGTGGGGGAGGCGTACTCCGGGGGGGTAACTGCGGCATGCTCCTGGTCCCTCGGCAAGGGCGGATGCTGTTCCAGATGGAAGGGCAGCGCGCCCTCTCACCAATCCGCCCCGGCGAAGCGCTCCTCGTCGCACCCGAGGTCGGTCACCGCACCCGGGCCGCGGACGCCGCGCACCGGCACATCGTCCTCTACGCGCCAGGTCCGCGGCTCGGGCGCTGGCTCCCTGCCCGGCAGGGCTGGAGACTCGGCCTGTTGCCGCCTGCGATGCGGCCGCTGCTGGCCTACCGGGACGCGCTGCCGGACGGGTGCGACCGTGCCTGCCTCGCCGAGCGTCTCTTGCTGGAGGAAGCGGTCGAGACAGGTCCGGAGCCTGCTCCGGCACAGCATGGCGCGGCCGTGGTCCAGGCCATCGCGGAGCACCTGCGCACCCGGCTGCATGAGCCGCACGCGCTTGATCAACTCGCAGCACGCTTCGGCCTGTCCTGCCGCCAGATGACACGGCTGTTTCGTCGCCACCTCGGCACCAGCATCGCGGATTACCTCGCCGCGCTGCGGGTCCGGGAGGCGACGCGGCGGATCGTTGCGGGCCAGGGTATCCTGACGGCGGCCCATGCGGTCGAGCTGGCTTCCCCTTCGCACCTCGCTCGCCTCTTCCGCCGGCACACCGGCCAAGCTCCCTCCGAGGCCCGATCCGGCACGCGATAGGGCCCAACCGGGCGCGCCCGTCTCGCTCCGGCGCGGCAGGCTGGGCCCATGCAGCGACCTCAGCGATCCCCCATCATTCTCTGTGTCTTCCCGGCAGGACCGAGCGGCGGCAATCCCTGTCCCGTCGTGCTCGACGCCAGCGGCATGGACGCCGGGGACATGCGGGCCCTGGCCGCCGTGCATGGCCACGAGAGCGGCTTCGTCCTGCCGCCGGAGGACCCCACCTCGGCCGATTTCCGCTTCCGCTTCTTCGTCCCCGAGCAGGAGATGGAGATGTGCGGCCAAGCAACCCTCGGGACGGCCTGGCTGCTTCGCGCCCGCGGTCAGGCCTCGGGTGCCACACTTCGCATCGAGACGCTGTCCGGGCCACTGCGCGCCATTTTCATGGCGGACGGCGCCGTCGAGATCACCCAGCCGCCCGGCCGGATGGACGAGGTCACGGATGTCGGCGCCGTGCTGGCCGCCCTCGGCCTGGCGGAAGCGGAGCTGCGTCCGGACGTTGCCGTATTGAATGCCTCCACGAACCGGGTGAAGACGCTCGTGCCGCTGGCCGATCTCGCACGTCTCCATGCCCTGCGGCCAGACCCGGCGCGGGCGCGTGCAGCCTGCGAGGCGATCGGCTCCACCGGCCTCTATCCCTATGCCGAGGGGGAGCACGGTGCCGTCCACGCCCAACAGTTCCCACGCAGCTCCGGCTATCCGAAGGACGCGGTAACCGGCATCGCCGCCGCTGCCCTCTTCTATGGTCTCGGCCCGCCGGAGGCGGGCGTGCTCGTCCGCCAGGGCGAGGCCATGGGCCGCCCCAGCGAGATCCGCGTGCGGTGCGACCCGGACGGCCCCGGACGCCGTCTGGGTGGACATGTGGAGGTGATGTCGTGAGGCGCCGCATCGTCCTCACCCTCACCGCCGCCCTGGCCGCTCCTCCGGCAATGGCCCGTTCCGACGCCGCCCAACCCTGGCCCACCCGGCCGATCCGCTTGGTCGTGCCCTATGCCGCCGGTGGCCCCACCGACGTCGCCGCCCGGTTATTGGCCGAGACGCTCTCCGCCTCGCTCCCGCAGCGCGTCATCGTGGAGAACCGCACCGGCTCGGGCACGGTGGTCGGCACGGGCTCCGTGGCGAGCGGTCCGCGGGACGGCCACACCTTCCTCGTCGCGACCGTCGCGCATGTGGTCAATCCCGTGCTCGTGGCAGACCTGCCCTTCGATCCGATCGCCGAATTCCGTGGTGTGGTGCTCATGGGAATGGTGCCCCAGGTCGTGCTGGTGACCCGTGACGCGCCGGTTCGGAGGCTGCCCGACCTGCTGGCATTGTTCCGCAGCAGGTCCGGAGACTTCGCCTACGATTCGGCCGGGAACGGCAGCGCACAGCATCTGGCAGCCGAGTTGCTGAAAAAGCAGGCGGGGCTGGACGTGATGCACCTGCCCTACCGCGGTGCGGCCCCCGCGGTCGCGGACATGCTGGCTGGCAAGTGGCCATGGTGATCGACAGCGCCGCGACCGCGATCCCAATCGCTCGCTCCGGCCAAGCTTGCGTCCTGGGAGTGACGAGCGCCGCGCGCCTCGCGCAACTGCCCAGCATCCCGACTGTTGCCGAGACGCTGCCGGGCTACAATGCTTACACCTGGAACGCCATCCTCGCCCGGGCAGGAACCGCGCCGGAAGCATTGGACCGCATGAATGCGGCGGTGAATTTTGCACTCCAGAAGCCCAACCTGCGCAAGCGGCTGGAGGACCTTGGCATCGCAGTGATGTCCGAGAGCACGCCAACGTCGGTTGATGCCTTCCTTCGCACTGAAACCGGCAAATGGCAAAGGTTGCTCAGGGAGGCTGGGGTGAAGGCGGACTGACATCGATGTCTTCCGCCCGGCCTTGAAGGAAGTCCAGCAGGCAGGCGCACCAGCACCGGCAAGGATGGCGGGCACAATCAGCATCGCTCAATGGTAATCCCGATGCATCTCTTGCGATTCCGATGTTATCAACCGATGGAAGTCCGGACTCCGCCCGCTCCGGTACTTCCTGCTTCGGTTTTCACCCTCGGCCATTCTTTTCCGTATGATGGAAAATCCTGCCGATTGTATCCTGGAACTGATCGAGGCTCGGGTGGAAGGGCAGAAGTTGCCGCAGCGTCGATGTGGCGGCCACCAACGCTGGGGGTGATTTTCATTTGACCCGAACGGCAACTTGAAGTTGCGTCTGCTGGTCCGTGGCAGGGGGCTTGCCGCGGAGCGTGAGCTGCCCGGTCGGAGCTCAGGGAGGCATGGCTGGGCGGCTCTAGCGCCTTCCGCTGGCGGCGTTCCCCGCACTTCCCCGCAGATCCTCGATTCCATGGCTGACGGACTGGACGTCCTGCCGCATGCTGATTTGATCCACTCCGCACGCGCTCACCGGCTCTGCATTCGGGCACCTCTGGCAAGGGCATGCTTGGGGAGTTTCTGTCCGATCTGCGCCTTGTCACCGGCAAGTTGACGGACAGGATTGACACACGCACCCGGGAGTTTAGCCTCACATGGCGAGGTAACGCCCTTGCCCCGCTGCGGGAAGAAATGTCCGGGAACGGCCCGGCCCTCCGGAAAGGGCCGCCCGATGGCATGGCTGTACCGCGCTCTCGCAGGTTTCCCTCAAACAGGCTGGCCGGCCAGATTGACGATCGTGCAGGATCCGGCGCTCCGTTGGAGCGGGATCGCGATCGCCGATGCGTTCATGGCGCGGGCGGCTTCTTGTTCTGGATGTTCCAGCGTCGGATCCCGCCTGGGACCGCCCTGCGATCTGGACCGGCACTGGCGCCACGCTCACCGGTATCCCGTTCTCCCGTGGCGTCACATGGGCCGGCCGCTTCCCGGATATCGTCGCCATGATCATCGGCGGCGTGGTCGCGCTCAAAATAGCGGGCAGCCCGCTCCCAGAAGACCATGGAACCGATGAAACCGCACCGCACCGAAAGATTAGGTGCAGCCTCGTCATCGTCAGCACGTCCCGCCCCTTGATGAACAACCGTCACGACTCTCCCATCGATACACACCAGATCCCACCCGATGCCGGTTCCCCCGGACGGTGGCCGCTGCTTTGCTGGTTCATCTCATCTGCCACTTTGAGTGTTCCGCAGGCAGCGGGACCCGTGGCGTTTTCGCTGCTGGCCCTCAATCTTACCGGCAATGCCGTCCACGGCGCCGCCATCATCCTCGCGATGACGCTCGCTCAGGTAGCTGGCGCCATCCCGATCACCCGGCTCGGCAGCAACATGCCCTCGACGAGATTTCTGAGGCTGTTGATCGTTGTCCGCACCCTGGCTTTGGCATCGATTGCGCTGTTCGCGGCCTTTGATGTGCCTTTCGTCTGGCTCGTTCCCCTTGCGATGGTGGCGGGATCGGTCAACGGCGCCGCCTTCGGGTACCTGCGCTCCGTGCTCAACCGGTTGACACCCGCATCGCGGCTGCCCCGCGCTCTCGGCATCTCGGCCACCTTGAACGAGGTGACCTTTGTGATCGCACCGGTGGTGGCTTCGGGCCTGGGCACCATCTCGCCAATCGTCGCCGTGCTGGCGCTTGCGATCCTGGGCGCAGTCCCCGCGCTGCTGGTTCCGCAGACGCACCCGGCACATGCCGAGGCGCTGCCTAACGCCAAGGGCCGGGTTCTCAATCCCTCCATCCTGTTGTGGCTCGTCTGCGCTGCCGCGGGTGGAGCCATTGTTGCATCGGTCGAGATCGGAGCCGTCGCCCTGGCCTTGAGATTCGGCTACGAGCCCGCGCTCGCGATCATGTTCACGGTTCCCTTGTGCCTCGCCTCCGTCGCGGGGGGAGTATGGGTGAGCGTGCGGAACCGCATGGCGACGCGGAAGGCCGTGCTTGCCTATCTGTCCATCATGAGCCTCGGCTCCCTTCTCGCAGCATTCGAGGTGTCGGTCGCCATGACGGTGCTGGGGGCGGTGCTGATCGGCTCCGTGCTTGCGCCGCTCGGTACTTACTACTCGCTTGTCCTGGACAAGCTGGCGGCACCGCGGAGACGGGCGGAGGTTTTTGCCCTGTTGCGCACCGCGAACGCGGTCGGGGTCATCGTCGCGAGCGCGGCACTGACGATGTTTTCCTTGTCACTGGCGCTGGATGTGGTCGCCGGTCTGATGGTGGTCGTCACGACAGTGGTCGGGTTCGCCTCATGGAGCCGGGCGTGAACCCGGCTGAATTGGCCTGGTCACTCGGTCAGCCCCGCAGGCGGCAGCTTGGGGACTCATCATCCGGGCTTCTGGCGCCCGATCATGCTGATCATCCACGGACAGGAGCGGCGCATCATCCTGGATCGTGTTGATGGCTCCGGCCATGCCCACGCTGACTGGGAAACGGATGGTGCCGGGCGACCAAGAGGACGCGCAGGGTCTAACGGGCGCCGCCTTCCGAAACCGTCCGCCAGCGTGGACGCTCAAGACGGGAGCGCGCGGATCCAGTCTCCAGGACCCACGATGAGCCGGCTGAACATCGCGCTTGCCGTCGCCGGAGCTGTTGTTCTCCTTGTTCGTTCTTGAACGCGATCAAGAGGAACTTCCTCCAGGAATCCATGATGGCAGTTCTAGCTGGCGCCGCCGTCGGCCCGCACGCGCTCGGCTGGCTCGAATGCCATCCTGGAGCAGACCGCGCGGCTGACCCTCGCCGCCGGCCTCATGGGCGTGACGCCGCGGCTCAGGAGGAACAGCGCGCGGGCTCTATGGCGGCCGATGGCGCTTCTGCTGGTATTCGATAAGCTCGGCATGTGGCTCGCCGCCTCCGCGCTTGCAGGCTGGCCGCTCAGGCTGTTCGTCTGGACTGCACTCCCGCTGGGTGCCGCCGTCACGCTGACCGACCCGGTGGTATCCAGTTCCATCGTCACTGGTCCTTCGCCAAGGAACGCCTGACCCTGCGGGTGCGCGACGCGATTCCTTGGAGGCCGGCGCGCATGATGGCCTCGCATAGCTTTCCGTCATGCTTCCGGTGCTGATGCTCTCGCACCCGCCTGACGAGGCGTGGCAGCGCTGGCTGGTGGACTTCGTCCTGATCGGCGCGCTCGGCGCCGCTCTCATGGCTCCTCGTCGGCTGGGCCGCAGCCAAGCTGCTGGCCTGCGTCGAGCAGCGCAGGGACGTCGAGAACACTGCCTTCCAGGAATACACGGTCGCCTTCTCGATTTCACACTCGGCGGCGCGAAGCTCATCGGCGCGGACGCGTTCATGTCCGTGTTCCAGGCTGGGCTGGTGTTCAACCTCTCCGCCCCCTAGCGGGTGAGGAGCACGAGGAGAGGCATGTCCGGGAGGCGGCCGCCAAGCTGTTCACCCTGCCCTTGTTCGTGCACGTCGGCATTGCGCTCCCGTTCGGGGAGTGGGCGCGCTTCGGCTAGTGTCCTGATTCCGTAGTTCCTCCGATCGTCTGGGAGCGAAGGCAGAAGCGCTGGATGGCGGCGAGAATGTCG
>NZ_QXGS01000065.1 GCF_003604215.1 Teichococcus vastitatis | reverse complement strand
AACCCTACCGAGAACCACCGTGGTGACCGCCACTTCAAAGGCGGTCAGGTCCTACACCACGTCCAGGAACGCGACCGACGTGCTGAAGGGAAACCTGCCAGCGCAACTTCGGCGACTGGTTACCCGGTCCACTCCGCCGAGGAAGTTTGAAGTAGGAGAAGCCTTCTTCTGCTGTTGTCGCTATAAGGTGCTCGGGACAATCCCATTGTCTCCGATGCCTGCACTCGTTTTGGCATGGATCCTGAAGCGGCGATCGGCTCGCGACCTCAGGCGCCGTGACCCAAACGCATTCGCCCCGCAACGAAGCGGGCGGCAAGCGGCAGCATTTCGGCCGCACGCACGGCTCCGCCAGGCGTCTGGTCCAGCAGCCTCGCGACGAGGCCGGCCCAACGCATGGGTCTCTGCCATGCACGCCGCATTCTCGCATGGAACCGCCCGGCGTGTTCACCGGCCACGATCGCCCCGGCAGCGGCGATGCCGCTCGCCAGTGCCATGTCCATGCCTTCGCCCGCCAGCGACGGAATCACAGCGAACTGGTCGCCGACGCGGAACAGCGTTCCATCAACGTGAGCGGCGTCACGGTGCAAGAAGCCATAGGGCAGGCCCGCGATCGCGAGTGGTTTCTTCCGCACCGGAATGGCTCCTGCCAGCAGCATGGCCGCAAGGTCGGAACCGGCCGCCACCGTTCGGAGCAGCCCCTCCGGTGTGGATAGAGCCTTGTCGGCCTTGCGTAGGGCAACGCAGAGATTGGCTTGCCCACCGACGCTCGGCTGAAGCCCGGCATAGCCACCCCGCAGCGGCAAGAGCAACACCTCGGCCAGGGGGCCGGAAAGCCGTAGCGGAAGCTTCAAGCCAACATGCTGCCCACGCTGCGCCCTCGCCTGTCCTCTCAACTCGTGCTTGCCATTGGCCAGCACCAGAGCAGGGCCGGCCAGGACCATGCCGTCCGACAGGTGCAGGCGCCAGCCCTCCGCCACGCGCTCAGCCCGGCGGGCGGCACAGCCTCGCATGACGTTTGCGCCAGCCGTCGCGGCCGCGGCGAGTAGGGCCTCGTCCAACCGGGCCCGAGGTAGGCCCCAAGCCTCGAATGGCAGGTCCAGAGCCGCTCTGCGCGCTCCGGATGCGAGACGTGCACCTTTGATGGATACGGCACCGAGGGCGGCAAGATCGAGACCCAGATGCCGCAGCCGTCGGGCGGCATTGGACCCGAGGAATTCGCCGCAGACTTTCTCTTGCGGGGCCGCTTCCCGTTCGATCAAGGTCACAGAGATTCCAGCTCGGGCCAGGCAAAGGGCCGCTGCTGCGCCGGCCGGGCCACCACCCAGCACCAGCGTCGCGTTCACGCGGTGAGCCCGTCCGGTAGTGCGACGCAGGCGCCGCCCGCGACGGTCCAGCGGAAGGGAAAGGCCCAGGCGATTTCCGCGGCGACGCCGGCGCGGCTCAGCAGATCCTGCCAATCCGCGCGCGAGAAGCCCCGGGCGATGGACACTGTGCTGTCGTGTACCACCATCGGGTGCATGCGCAGCAGCCGCACTCCCGCCCAGACCGCCGCCCAGGGCACCGGGTGGCGATGCAGGTCGTTGATCAGCCAACCCCGTCGCGCGCGTGCGTTCAGCCAGCGGAGAAAACGTACCACTGCCTCGTCCTTCAGGTGATGGGCGAACAGTGAGCAGAATACCACGTCGAAATTCTCGGCTGCATCAAGCGCGAAGAGATCGGCAGTGATCCATCGCACGGTCAGGTCAGGATGCCTTGCCCGCGCGTGTGCGGCCGCATGCGGCGACCGGTCGAGAGCCGTAAGCTCCAGCCGTACTCCTCTGCGGGCGCCCCAGGCAGCGACCTGGGCCAGCATGTCGCCGCCCCCGGCCCCGACATCGAGCACGGTGAGGCTGTCGGCGCTCAGTCCCTGAGCCAGCCGGTCCAGCCAGCGCAGGGTCGGGCGGTAGGCCAGCGTAAGACGGTTGATCCGTTCCAGATCGGCAAGTGCTGCGGAGAAGGCTATGAAATCCTGGTTCGTGTCATCCATGATCTCCGGCGCAAAGATGCGGGTGTGCAGCATCGGTTCAGGTGCTTTCGCTGCTCAGCATCAGGCCATGGTGAAACGCAGCGTTTCCGCGGAAAGGCCGGGACCGAAGGCCATGGCCACGCCACGTTGCCCCGATGACGCTGCCTGCAGCATCGTCCGCAGCACGAACATTACAGTCGGGGACGACATGTTGCCGTGCGCCGCCAGCACGGCGCGGGACGCGTTCAAGGCACCGTCCGGCGGCTGGCACGCTGCTTCCACGGCATCCAGCACGGAGCGCCCACCAGGATGTATGGCCCAGAGCGGGAAAGCTGACGCATCATCTCCGCCCAAGATGCTGGGCAGCCGTGTCGGCAGGGCCCTGCCCAGGCTTTTCGGCACTTCGCCCGACAAGACGATGTCGAAGCCATTATCGCCGACACGCCAGGCAATTTGTTCCCGAGCTTCCGGCAACAGCGCGGTGCGGAACGCATCCAGCCTCAGCCCGACAGGTTCGGCGGACACCAGAGCCGCGGAACAGCCATCCCCGAACAACAGAAAGCAGAGGAGTTGCTCCACGTCAGGCTGCTCCTGCAGATGCAGGGTGCAGAGTTCGAGGTTCACGACCAGAACGCGGGCCTTGGGATCTGCGCGCACCGTATCGCGTGCCAATCGCAATGCCACGATCGCGGCCTGACATCCCATGAAGCCGATGTTCAGGCGTGCGACCGATTCTTCAAGGTTCAAATGGGCGCACAGGGCATGGTCCAGGCCGGGCGCAGCGAAGCCGGTGCAGGATGCGGTGAACACATGAGTGATTCCGGCGACCGGCCCCAGCTCCTTCAAGGCGTGGAACGCCAGCGGCGCCGCCTCATCCTCCCAACGCTGCATCCGCCTTCCCGTGCTGGGAAATCGACCCGGCATATAGAAGCCTTCCGAGTCCACCATGTCAGGACGTCCATCTGGTCGTAGCACCGACCAGCGTTGCTCAATGCCTGCCCGGTCAGCCATCCGGCTGAAAATACGTCGGGCTCGCAGATCCGGGATCAGTTGTTCGGCGAAGGCCCGGAACGTCCCATGCACCTCATGCCGAGGAGTTGCTGTTCCGATCCGGTTGAGAAAAACCTTGATGGGGGTCATTGCCAACAGAGATCGTATCGCGATCCAGATCTACCAGATGCTGCAGGATCAAAGTTCCGGTTCAGGAACAAGATTGACGTGGCTTGAGACGATTTGCTGTCAGTAAGCTTGATCAATGCGGTGTCTGGTACGGCATGCACTCATCAGCCTTTCGACCAATTCCCTCTTGAGTGAGGCGGCATCGAGCCGAGCAAAGAACAGCCTAATGCCGTCGCCTGGCTGCCTTCTGGAGGGACATCTATCCACATCGATATCCGTTGGAAGCTTGCCTGCTTTCAGGCTCTCGTTGATCTCGTTAGCCAGATGTAGACGCCGTATCGTTGACAGCTGTCAATGCGACCATCTGATCCTCGTGGCTCATCCCGCCCGGAAATGCTTATACTAACGCTTGGAATGCATATTGCCGGGGAAAAGCGTTTTCATGCCTGATGTCACATCAGCCGGATCATCGGCACAACAAACCATTGATGCGTTGATCGGGTCCGATGCGCAGGCCTTGAGCGCACAGTTGGCCCTGCTCCGCAACCGCATCTTTCCTCCCGCCGCCCAGAAAACATTGCGTCGCTTTTCCAGCGGGGAAACCGCTTCCCTTGTTCAAATCAGCGACTCCTATTTGCGCCAACTGGCACTGGCGGGGGAGGGTCCGGTTCCCGAGAAGACCGGCGGCGGCCGCCGGTCTTACACGCTGGAGCAGATCCACGAGCTTCGATCTTTCCTCGGCACCAAGAAGAAGCCCGGTCCGCCTGGGCGCAAAGGTGGAGAGCATCTGCAGATCATCGCCGTCGCAAATTTCAAAGGCGGTTCGGGCAAAACCACAACCACGGTTCATCTGACGCAGTACCTGGCCTTCCGGGGCTTCCGCGTCCTGGCTCTTGATCTGGACCCACAGGCCAGCCTGTCCGCCATGTTCGGCTACCAACCCGAACTGGACATCGGCGAGAACGAGACCCTCTACGCGGCCTTGCGGTACGACAGCCAGCGGCGCCCCCTGCGTGAGGTGATCCGCCCCAGCTACATTCCCGGCCTCGACGTAGTGCCGGCCAATCTGGAACTGCACGAATTCGAACATGACACGCCGCGTCTGCTGGCGAAGGCTGAGGGACGCAAGGAAGCCCTTTTCTTCACCCGGCTGAGCGAGGCACTGGCCACGGTGGAGGCTGAATACGATGTGGTCGTCATTGACTGTCCACCGCAACTCGGCTTCCTGACCCTGGCAGCCCTTTGCGCAGCAACCGGGGTGCTGATCACCGTGCATCCACAAATGCTGGATATTGCGAGCATGTGTCAGTTCCTCTTGATGACCTCCGATCTTCTGTCGGTGGTTCGGGAGGCCGGCGGCTCCCTGGAATACGACTTCCTGCGATACCTCGTCACCCGCTACGAACCACAGGATGGGCCACAAACCCAGGTGGTAGGCTTTCTGCGCAGCCTGTTCGGCGAGCGTGTGCTGACCAACCCCATGGTGAAGTCGACGGCGATCTCCGATGCCGGTCTGACCAAACAGACGCTCTACGAGGTCGGCCCGCAGAATTTCAGCCGCGAAACCTATAACCGCGCCAGCGAGGCGCTCGATGCCGTCAATGGCGAGGTCGCACAATTGATGGCCACTGCCTGGGGACGCACCAGCCGATGAAGCGCAAAGACACCCTTCGGTCGCTGCTCGGGGGAAGCCCTGCTCCGGAGCGCGAGCCCGCCGACTCCACCAGCCGCGTCCCATCCGGTGCGGTCCGGGCGATGGGCCTTCATCTTGGCCATCTCAAGGACGAAACCGCGGCATTGCGCGCGCAGCTTGAGGCCGGCGCCGTTGTCCTTGAACTGGATCCGGCCAGCGTCGATACGTCCTTTATCCAAGATCGCATCGCTGCCGACAACGATGCCGAATTGCAGGCGCTTGTGCAAAGCATCGAGGAATCGGGACAGCAGGTTCCGGTGCTGGTCCGGCCGCACCCCGAGAGTGCCGGTCGCTATCAGATGGCCTATGGCCACCGGCGCCTGATCGCCGTCCGCCGGCTGGGTATCCCGCTGAAGGCCGTGATTCGTCCGCTGAGCGATGCCGAGCTGGTGGTGGCGCAAGGCAAGGAAAACATCGAGCGGCGCAATCTCACCTTCATCGAACGCGCCTTGTTCGCCGCGCATCTGGAGCAGCACGGTTTCGACCGGCCCACGCTTCACGCTGCGCTGGCCGTGCAATCGGCCGAGATGACCCGCTATCTGCAAGTGGTGCGGGCCATTCCGCGGGCGGTGATCCTGGCGATCGGCGCGGCGCCCCGGACCGGGCGGCCGCGCTGGCTGGATCTGCAACGCCTCTTCGCTCACCCCCAGGCTGAGCAGCTCGCCCGGCACGCCATGGATGCGCCGGGCTTCCGTGCCCTGAACAGCGATGCGCGGTTTCAGCGCATCCACGATGCCCTTCGCCAGGGCAGGGCAGAGGACGAGGTGGAGCAGTATTGGCGCAATCCTCAGGGAGATCCGGTAGTTCGTATCGAGGCCGTCGGCCATAGTACCCGCCTGACGATCAACGAGAAGCTGGAACCGAACTTCGCCAGGTTCCTGGTGGACCATCTCGACGCCTTACACGAGGAGTTCCAAGGAAGGCGGGACACGTAGCGTGGACTTTGGCGACCATTGGCTGCGATGCAGACGCGTCATCCTTCGAGGAAGGGGTGTGGACTTTGGCGACCGGTGCGTCGCTCCGCCCCATGGCCTGGAAGGCCCAGGCTCCGAAACCCGGCAGGCGCCTCCGGTCTCATCGGAGTCGCGGAACGGATGGACCGTGGTTCACAGGCGAAGCCGTGGACTTTGCCGACGCAGCCGTGGACTCTGCCGCCACCCATGACACGATTTCAATCGGTTAGCAGCATTATCCCGCGGACTTTGCCGGCTTAGAGCAATTAGTAAATCCAATTAGCTTCAATTGGCTTCGGTCGGCAAAGTCCACGGCGACAGCCGAGATGCGGTGGTTCAGGTTGCCGCAGCAGCACGAGAAACGGAAAGGCCATGGCCACGGTCCACAGCCTCATCGAAGCTTATGGACGCCAGGCCAGCCGGGACATGGTGGAGGGTCGCCGGGGTCCGCGCATCGTCGAGGCCGCGGCGTCCTGGGCGGCCGATGAGGACATCGGGACCGGCTACATCCATTCCGGATGGTGTCAAACGGCGCTGCCGCACCGACGGCCGGATGATGACGCAGCCGTCTGGAAGCTCGAGACCGACAGCCTGACCTTGCTGGTCGAACCGGGCCTCCGCCTCAAGCCGGATGGCAGCACGGCGCATGTCGGGGTGCCGTTCGGCTCCATCGCCAGGCTGATCCTGATCTATCTGCAATCGGAGGCCCTGCGGACGGGTTCGCGGGACGTGGCACTGGGACGATCCCTGCGCGACTTTCTCGGACGACTCGGGGTCTCCGTGGGGGGGAAAACGACCAGGCTGGTCCGGGAGCAGGCGGATCGCATCAGCCGCTGCCGCTTATCCTTTCACTTCACCCGGAACGGCAGCTCGGTGCTGGTAAATCAGAACATCGTCGACATCGCGATGTTCGTCGATGACCCTTCCGCGGGATCGGAACGGCGTCAGGGCGACCTGTTCGTCGAGACAGCCCGGCTTTCGGAAAGCTTCTTTCAACAATTGCGGCAGCATGCTGTGCCACTGGATGAGGCTGCGATCCGCCACATCCGCAATTCCTCCATGGCGTTGGATGTATATTGCTGGCTGGCCTACCGCTTACACGCCCTGCCCGACAGCAAGCTGATCAGCTGGCCGGCATTGGCTACGCAGTTCGGCGCCGGCATCAAGCTGCGGAAACACTTCAAGGCTGCCTTCACGGAGAACCTGCAGCTGGCCCAGGCCGTGTACCGGGATGCGCAGGCCGAGCTCACGCCGGAAGGGCTGCTGCTGCACCCGTCGCCGCCACCCGTTCGCAAGGCACTCCGTTAGACGCCAACAAGACGGTCGGCAGAGTCCACGGGGGGCGATGTCGAGGCCACTCTTCCGGCTGGCCCGCTCGGTGTCGAGAGGGACCGCCTGGTGATCTCTGCAACGCTCGAAATCAGAAAAAGGGCAGGGCGGTGAAGCCCTGCCGAGCACCTCAGCCGAGGCGCTCCTTCAGATCCTTGGCCGGCTTGAACTTCACAGATTTGCTGGCAGCAATCTGGACCACTTCCCCGGTCGCGGGGTTGCGGCCCTGACGGGCAGCGCGCTCGCTGATGGCAAAGCTGCCGAAGCCGGCCAGCCGCACCTCGCGGCCGGCACCCAGTGCGTCACCCAGTGACGACAGGATGGCCTTCAGCACGGCATCGGCCTGGGTCTTCGGCAGGCTGGTCGCTGAAGCCGCGGCGTCTACCAGATCCTGGCGGCTCATTGGGCGGGATTCGTCGGACAAAGGCATGCTCCGGCAATGATGTGCAAACGGCGCAGCAGGAACACGACGATACCAAGCCGGTCAAGCCAAAGCCGGATGCTGCGGGCAATCCGATAGGGTTTTTCCACCACAAAGCGATCCTGGGCCCGAAAACCGTGTTCCCCAGGACACAGGCCGGCTAGAGCATAATCTGACCTGACTGAGTCGGACGGGGATTCGCGAGCGGCTGAAAATCTGCTTCACCCTCTTGGCCGGGGGGAGGCCGGTGGGGATGAGCAGAGCATTATCTTCCGACCTCAGGTCGCGCGTCATTGCGGCGGTGGGGGCAGGATCATTCCGCCGCGCCGCGGCAGCCCGGTTCGGCATCTCTGTGTCCAGCGCAATCCGCTGGCTGCAGGAGTGGTACGAGAGCGGCCGGGACAAGGCGCAACGCCAGGGTGGTGACCGCCGGTCACAGCGGGCTGAAGCCTAGAAGGACGTCATTCTTGCGGCGGTGGACGCCAAGGTCGACATCACTCTGGCAAGTTGGCCGAGCTGCTTCGACGGGAGCATGGTATCGCAGTGGCTCCGAGCACTGTCTGGCGCTTGCTGGACCGCCACGACATGACACTCAAAAAAGACAGCTTGCGCTGCGGAACAATCGAGGCCTGACGTGGCAGCCAGGCGTGAAACCTGGTTCGAAGCACAGCCTGACTTGGATCCCGAGCGGCTGGTCTTCATTGATGAGACCAGCGCCTCGACCAAGATGGCGCGGTTCTATGGGCGCTCCAAGCGCGGTACCCGCTGCCGGGCACCCGTGCCGCACGGCCACTGGAAAACAACGACCTTCACCGGCGCGTTGCGCTTGTCTGGCCTGTGCCGCACCGATGGTGCTGGACAGCGCGATGACAAGCGAATGGTTTACCGCCTATGTCCGGCAGATCCTGGCACCCACCCTGCGCCCCGGTGACATCGTCATCCTCGACAACCTGCTCCCACAAGGGCGCTGCCGTTCGGGAAGCCATCCAAGCTGCAGGCGCGACACTACGGTTCCTGCCGCCCTACTCGCCGGACTTCAACCCAATCGAGAATGCCTTCTCCAAGCTCAAGGCGCTCCTGCGGAAGGCTGCGACCCGCACCATCGACGCGCTCTGGGACGCAATCCGAGATGCGCTCCCGCAGTTCTCGCCACAGGAATGTGCCAGCTACTTCACCGTCGCAGGATATGAACCAGACTGATCAGATTATGCTCTAG
>NZ_QXGS01000064.1:5000-8868 GCF_003604215.1 Teichococcus vastitatis | reverse complement strand
ACAAAAAAAAAAAAAAAAAAAAAAAAAAAAAAAAAAGAAATAAAGATTGCAGCACCTGAGTTTCGCGTATGGTCACCCACTACACTACTCGGTCAGGCTCTTACCAGCTTAACTACAGTTGATCGGACGGGAAACGGTGCTTTCTGGTAGATATGGCCGCAACCGATAGTTTAACGGAAACGCAGGTGATATGAGGGCAGGGTCCAGACATGTTCAGTAGGTGGGAGTGAGAGGTGTTATGGGTGGAGGACAATTTTTATTATATTTCATCTAATAGCAATAGGATATGACAGGTGAAAAAGCAAAAGCAATAGTGCATTGTGATGTGGAGAATAAGGTGCATACGATGAAAAAGGTGATTTGTCATTTACAAGAGGTAGGTCGAAACAGAACATGAAAGTTGGTCGGTAGGTGGCATGCAGAGGTAGTTTCAAGGTGACAGGTTATGAAGATATGGTGCAAAAGACAAATGGATGGTGGCAGGCATAGTAAAATGATGGTGTGGAAGACATAGATGGTATTTGTTTTGCATTTACGGCACCGGATGCGGGCGATAATGACGGGAAGAGATTTAGTATGTGGGACAGAATGTCGGCGGCAGTATTGAGACCATGAGAGTAGCAAACGTAAGTCTAAAGGTTGTTTTATAGTAGTTAGGATGTAGAAAATGTATTCCGATAGGCCATTTTACATTTGGAGGGACGGTTGAAAGTGGACAGAGGAAAAGGTGCGGAAATGGCTGATTTTGATTGTTTATGTTTTGTGTGATGATTTTACATTTTTGCATAGTATTAGGTAGTCAGATGAAAGATGAATAGACATAGGAGTAAGAAAACATAGAATAGTTACCGTTATTGGTAGGAGTGTGGTGGGGTGGTATAGTCCGCATTGGGATGTTACTTTCCTGTTATGGCATGGATTTCCCTTTAGGGTCTCTGAAGCGTATTTCCGTCACCGAAAAAGGCAGAAAAAGGGAAACTGAAGGGAGGATAGTAGTAAAGTTTGAATGGTGGTAGTGTAATGTATGATATCCGTTGGTTTTGGTTTCGGTTGTGAAAAGTTTTTTGGTATGATATTTTGCAAGTAGCATATATTTCTTGTGTGAGAAAGGTATATTTTGTATGTTTTGTATGTTCCCGCGCGTTTCCGTATTTTCCGCTTCCGCTTCCGCAGTAAAAAATAGTGAGGAACTGGGTTACCCGGGGCACCTGTCACTTTGGAAAAAAAATATACGCTAAGATTTTTGGAGAATAGCTTAAATTGAAGTTTTTCTCGGCGAGAAATACGTAGTTAAGGCAGAGCGACAGAGAGGGCAAAAGAAAATAAAAGTAAGATTTTAGTTTGTAATGGGAGGGGGGGTTTAGTCATGGAGTACAAGTGTGAGGAAAAGTAGTTGGGAGGTACTTCATGCGAAAGCAGTTGAAGACAAGTTCGAAAAGAGTTTGGAAACGAATTCGAGTAGGCTTGTCGTTCGTTATGTTTTTGTAAATGGCCTCGTCAAACGGTGGAGAGAGTCGCTAGGTGATCGTCAGATCTGCCTAGTCTCTATACAGCGTGTTTAATTGACATGGGTTGATGCGTATTGAGAGATACAATTTGGGAAGAAATTCCCAGAGTGTGTTTCTTTTGCGTTTAACCTGAACAGTCTCATCGTGGGCATCTTGCGATTCCATTGGTGAGCAGCGAAGGATTTGGTGGATTACTAGCTAATAGCAATCTATTTCAAAGAATTCAAACTTGGGGGAATGCCTTGTTGAATAGCCGGTCGCAAGACTGTGATTCTTCAAGTGTAACCTCCTCTCAAATCAGCGATATCAAACGTACCATTCCGTGAAACACCGGGGTATCTGTTTGGTGGAACCTGATTAGAGGAAACTCAAAGAGTGCTATGGTATGGTGACGGAGTGCGCTGGTCAAGAGTGTAAAAGCTTTTTGAACAGAGAGCATTTCCGGCAGCAGAGAGACCTGAAAAAGCAATTTTTCTGGAATTTCAGCTGTTTCCAAACTCAATAAGTATCTTCTAGCAAGAGGGAATAGGTGGGAAAAAAAAAAAGAGATTTCGGTTTCTTTCTTTTTTACTGCTTGTTGCTTCTTCTTTTAAGATAGTTATCTGGTTGATCCTGCCAGTAGTCATATGCTTGTCTCAAAGATTAAGCCATGCATGTCTAAGTATAAGCAATTTATACAGTGAAACTGCGAATGGCTCATTAAATCAGTTATCGTTTATTTGATAGTTCCTTTACTACATGGTATAACTGTGGTAATTCTAGAGCTAATACATGCTTAAAATCTCGACCCTTTGGAAGAGATGTATTTATTAGATAAAAAATCAATGTCTTCGGACTCTTTGATGATTCATAATAACTTTTCGAATCGCATGGCCTTGTGCTGGCGATGGTTCATTCAAATTTCTGCCCTATCAACTTTCGATGGTAGGATAGTGGCCTACCATGGTTTCAACGGGTAACGGGGAATAAGGGTTCGATTCCGGAGAGGGAGCCTGAGAAACGGCTACCACATCCAAGGAAGGCAGCAGGCGCGCAAATTACCCAATCCTAATTCAGGGAGGTAGTGACAATAAATAACGATACAGGGCCCATTCGGGTCTTGTAATTGGAATGAGTACAATGTAAATACCTTAACGAGGAACAATTGGAGGGCAAGTCTGGTGCCAGCAGCCGCGGTAATTCCAGCTCCAATAGCGTATATTAAAGTTGTTGCAGTTAAAAAGCTCGTAGTTGAACTTTGGGCCCGGTTGGCCGGTCCGATTTTTTCGTGTACTGGATTTCCAACGGGGCCTTTCCTTCTGGCTAACCTTGAGTCCTTGTGGCTCTTGGCGAACCAGGACTTTTACTTTGAAAAAATTAGAGTGTTCAAAGCAGGCGTATTGCTCGAATATATTAGCATGGAATAATAGAATAGGACGTTTGGTTCTATTTTGTTGGTTTCTAGGACCATCGTAATGATTAATAGGGACGGTCGGGGGCATCAGTATTCAATTGTCAGAGGTGAAATTCTTGGATTTATTGAAGACTAACTACTGCGAAAGCATTTGCCAAGGACGTTTTCATTAATCAAGAACGAAAGTTAGGGGATCGAAGATGATCAGATACCGTCGTAGTCTTAACCATAAACTATGCCGACTAGGGATCGGGTGGTGTTTTTTTAATGACCCACTCGGCACCTTACGAGAAATCAAAGTCTTTGGGTTCTGGGGGGAGTATGGTCGCAAGGCTGAAACTTAAAGGAATTGACGGAAGGGCACCACCAGGAGTGGAGCCTGCGGCTTAATTTGACTCAACACGGGGAAACTCACCAGGTCCAGACACAATAAGGATTGACAGATTGAGAGCTCTTTCTTGATTTTGTGGGTGGTGGTGCATGGCCGTTCTTAGTTGGTGGAGTGATTTGTCTGCTTAATTGCGATAACGAACGAGACCTTAACCTACTAAATAGTGGTGCTAGCATTTGCTGGTTATCCACTTCTTAGAGGGACTATCGGTTTCAAGCCGATGGAAGTTTGAGGCAATAACAGGTCTGTGATGCCCTTAGACGTTCTGGGCCGCACGCGCGCTACACTGACGGAGCCAGCGAGTCTAACCTTGGCCGAGAGGTCTTGGTAATCTTGTGAAACTCCGTCGTGCTGGGGATAGAGCATTGTAATTATTGCTCTTCAACGAGGAATTCCTAGTAAGCGCAAGTCATCAGCTTGCGTTGATTACGTCCCTGCCCTTTGTACACACCGCCCGTCGCTAGTACCGATTGAATGGCTTAGTGAGGCCTCAGGATCTGCTTAGAGAAGGGGGCAACTCCATCTCAGAGCGGAGAATTTGGACAAACTTGGTCATTTAGAGGAACTAAAAGTCGT
>NZ_QXGS01000063.1 GCF_003604215.1 Teichococcus vastitatis | reverse complement strand
CTGCTGGGCTTCTCGGAAAGCGCCGAGCACCAGCTGCAGACTGCGGCGGCGCTGGGTGGCGAAACGCCGGACACCTACGGCATCACCTTCGCCTGAGGCGAAGGCGGGCGGCGCGTCTCAGACGTGCTGCCCGCCATTGATGTGGATCTCGGCCCCGTTGATGTAGGCCGAGGCCTCGCTGCACAGGAAGTGGATGGTTTCCGCCACTTCCCGTGCCTCGCCCAGCCGGCCGAGCGGCACATTGTCGCGCACCAGATCATCCGTGCCGGGCGACAGGATCGCGGTGCGGATCTCGCCGGGGGCGATGGCATTGGCGCGCACGCCACGCGGGCCGAATTCATGCGCGAACTCCCGCGTCAGCGATGCCAATCCGGCCTTCGAGGCGGCGTAGGCCACCCCGGCAAAGGGATGCACGCGCGAGCCGGCGATCGAGGTGACGTTGACGATGGCGCCGCGCGCCGCCTCCAGCTCCGGCAGCAGGGCACGGGCCAGCAGCGCGGTGGAGATGAGGTTGACGTTCAGCACATGGGTCCAGGCGCGCGCATCGGTCTGCGCCACGCCCAGCCGCGTGCCGCCCGGCCCCTTTGGCGAGATGCCGGCATTGTTGACCAGGGCATGCAGCGGGCCGCCGGCGATGCGCTCCCGCACCTCATCCACCAAGCGCGGCAGGGCATCGAGGTCGGCGAGGTCCGCCTGGATGTGGCCCCAGCGCGCCCCGGGCCAGCGGCATTCCTCCGAGAAGGCGTGGCGTGACACGGTGAGCACCCGCCAGCCATTCTCCTGGAACAGCTTCACCGTCGCATGGCCGATGCCGCGGCTGGCACCCGTCAGCAACAGGGTGCGGGGCGTGTCGGACATCGGCGCGGCCTCCTGATCCGCGGGATGGCGGACATCCTGTCGCGGTGGCGGTATCATAGGCCGATCATCCGCCGGGTCCAGATGCAGGACCGCCGCAGCCTCAGTCGATCAGGGCGGCGTAGCTGAGCACCCGAAGCTCCCGCCGGAGCGGCCAGGTGGAGGAAGGCATCAGCTGACACATCAGGATCACCGCCATGTCTTCGGCGGGGTCGATCCAGAAGGCGGTGGAGGCGGCGCCGCCCCAGGCATATTCGCCGGCGCTGCCGACGATCTGCGCCCGTGCCGGATCCAGCATCACCGAGAAGCCGAGGCCGAAGCCGATGCCCTCGGCCGTGGTTTCCGACCAGCGCGGCTGGCCCATCGCCGCCATGTCGCCGCGCAGGTGGTTGGCGGTCATCAGCGCCACGGTCTTGCGGCCGAGCAGCCGCACCCCGTCCAGCTCGCCCCGGTTCAGCATCAGCTGGCAGAAGCGCCAGTAATCCGCGACGGTCGACACCAGCCCGCCGCCGCCGGAGCAGACCGGGCGCGGCCGGAGATAGGGGCTCATGGTCGGGTCGTCGATCAGCTCCAGCCCGCCTTCCGGCGCACGGATGTAGTTGGCGGCGAAGCGCGGGTGTTGCGCGTCCGGCAGGCTGAACCCGGTCTCGCGCATGCCGAGCGGCCCCAGGATCCGGTCGCGCAGGAAGCTGTCGAAGGCCTGGCCCGAGATCACCGCGACCAGATGGCCGAGCACATCGGTGGCGATGCTGTAGTTCCATTCCCGTCCCGGCTGGGCGATCAGCGGCAGCGCCGCCGCCTGCTCCACCACCTCGGCTAGGCTGCTCTCGGCGTTCTGGAAATCGACGCCGTGCTCGCGGTACAGCGCATCCACCAGCGTCGCGTGCATGAAGCCGTAGGTCAGGCCGGAGGTGTGGGTCAGCAGGTCGCGAAAGGTGATGTCGCGCTCGGCCGGAACGGTGTCGATCTTGCCGCGCGCCCCGCCCACCGCCACCCGCATATCGCGGAAGCAGGGCAGGAACCGCGTGATCGAATCGTCGAGCTGGAAGCGGCCTTCCTCGTACAGCATCAGGATGGCCAGGCTCGTCAGCGGCTTGGTCATGGAATAGATGCGGAAGATCGTGTCCGCCGCCATCGGGGTGCCGCGCTCCAGGTCGGCGAAGCCGGTGGCGTGCAGATGCGCCACCTCGCCCCGCCGCGCCACCATGGTCACCAGCCCGGCCAGCTTGTTGTCGGACACGAGGCGGTCGGCCCAGGTGGCGATGCGGGTCAGGCGCGTCGGGCAGAGACCCAGGCGGGCGGGATCGGCGGCGGGCGAGAGGCGCATGCGCAAGCTCCTGGCTGGTGCAGGCGCGATCCTGAGCCGCCTCGCCGCCGCCGTCGAGGGGCCGGCGGGAACCGGTCCCGCCGGGGCTTCGCGTTGTTCCGCCGGCTCAGGCCGGCATCTTCTCGTCGTAATGACGGATGAAGCGGGCGCAGAGATCGGTCAGCTTCTCCACCAGCGCCGCGCCGGTCTCGGCCGAGCACAGGTTCGGATCGCCAGCGGCGACGCCCTCGTTATAGATCTCGTCATATTCCACCGGCAGGCCCACTTCGGCGCCGTCAAAGGCGCCGAGGCCCAGGGCGGTGTGCGGGATGCCGAGCTGCGTGTTGGGCTTCAGCGTCCTGGCGGGCGGGATCATGTCGCGGCGGATCAGCTCGGGAAAGAGGTGCATGCCCAGGCTGGTCAGCGGATCGGCGCCATGGCCGGACACCGCCCTCGCCTTCTCCGCGCCGACGATGCCGGGCAGCATGCCGTAGCCGATGCGCCACAGGTACAAGCTCGGGATCAGCACCTCGTCGCGCCGGTAGATCTCCCGCGTCACCTCGGCGATCGGGCCGACATTGCCGCCATGGCCGTTGATCACGATGATCCGCGTCAGGCCGTTGCGGAACAGCGAATCGATCATGTCGCTGATCACCAGCTCCAGCGTGCCCTGGCTGATGGCGATGCCGCCGATCATCGGCCCGAAATGATCGGCGCCGCCGAAGGGCAGCACCGGAGCCACCACGGTGCGGGTGCCGAGTTCGGTGGCGCGCAGGGCGGCCAGCTCCGCCACCTTCTCGGCCAGCAGATAATCCCCCATGGGCGCGTGCGGCCCCTGGTCCTCGTGGCTGCCCATGGGCAGCAGCACCACCGGCTTCTGCGCGTACAGCTCGCGCCCTTCGCCGCCGGTGATGGTGCCCATATGCACCTTGGGATTGGTCAGGTTTGCCATCTGTGGCGCTCTCCTTGGGTGGCAGGGTTTCCGCCGTCAGCCGATCTCGGCCGCGCGGATGCAGGCGACGCGCCGGCCATCACCGCCGAACGGCGCCAACTCGGGCACGGCCTGGGCACAGGCTTCGACGGCGTGCTGGCAGCGGGTGCGGAACACGCAGCCGGAGGGCGGGTCGGCCGGGCTCGGCGGGTCGCCTTTCAGCAGGATGCGCTCCTTGCGCCGGGCGGCGTCGAGCCGCGGCGTGGCCGACAGCAGGGCCCGGGTATAGGGATGCACGGGCCGGTGGAAGACCGGGCGGGCCGGCCCTTCCTCCATGACGCGGCCCAGATACATCACGATCACCCGGTCGCAGAGCTGTGCCACCACCGGCAGGTCGTGGCTGATGAACAGCATGGCGAGGCCGAGATCGCGCCGCAGGTCGGCCAGCAGCTGGATCACCTGCGCCTGGATCGACACGTCGAGGGCCGAGACCGGCTCATCCGCCACCAGGAAGTCCGGCGCCGTGGACAGGGCGCGGGCGATGCCGATACGTTGCCGCTGTCCGCCAGAGAATTCATGCGGAAAGCGCTGGGCGTGGGCGGCCTCGAGGCCGACGCGGTTCAGCAGCGCCGTCACCTGCTCCCCGGCCTCGCCGCGGCCATGCAGCCGGATGCCGTCGGCGATCTGCGAGCCGATGCGGCGGCGTGGGTCCAGGCTGCCATAGGGATCCTGGAACACGATCTGCAGCCGCTGCCGCAGCCTGCGCCATTCCGACCCGGTGAAGTCGGAGAGCGGACGGCCGTCCACCGTGACGCTGCCGGCGGTGGCGGGCATCAGCCCCAGCATCAGCCGCCCCAGCGTGCTCTTGCCGGAGCCGCTCTCGCCCACCACGCCCACCGCCTCGGCCCGCGCCACGGACACGTCGATGCCGCGCACCGCCTGGACCGGCCGGGACTTGCGGAACATGCCCTTGCCCGGAAAGGTCTTGGACAGGTTTTTCGCCTCGATCAGCGCGGCGCTCATGCCGGCACCTCCTCGGAACGGCAGGCCAGTTCCTGCCAGCGGGCGCAGCGGACGTCACGGCCGGGCCCGGCTTCCTCCAGCGGCAGGGCGCCGGCAGAGCATTTCGGCCTGGCATGGGCGCAGCGAGGGGCGAAGCGGCAGCCTTCGGGAAAGGCGTGCGGCGGCGGCACGATGCCGGGGATGCCGGCGGGCGGCGTGTCGCCTTCCGGCACGGCCGCCAGCAGCGCGCGGGTATAGGGGTGCAGCGGTGCCTGGAACACCTCGGCCACGCTGCCCTGCTCCACGATCTGGCCGGCATACATCACCGCCACGCGGTCGGCGATCTCGGCCACCACGCCCAGGCTGTGGGTGATGAAGATGATGGCGGTGCCGGTGTCCCGCCGCAGCTCCGCCAGCAGGTCGAGGATCTGCGCCTGCACGGTGACGTCGAGCGCCGTGGTCGGCTCGTCGCAGATCAGCAGCTTCGGCCGGTTGGCCAGCGCCATGGCGATCATCACGCGCTGCTTCATGCCGCCCGACATCTCGTGCGGGAAGGCGCGCATGCGGCGCTCCGGATCGGCGATGCCGACGCGGCGGAACAGCGCCTCCGCCTGCCGCCACGCCTCGGCGCGGGAGATCGGCCGGTGCGCCAGGATCGCCTCCGCCACCTGGTCGCCGGTGCGGTGCACCGGGTTCAGGCTGCTCATCGGGTCCTGGAACACCATGGACATGGCGCCGCCGCGCAGGCGGCGCATGCCCTCCTCGGGCAGCCGGAGCAGCTCGGTGCCGCCGAGCCAGGCCTCACCGGCGGCGATGCGGGCCACGGACGGCAGCAGTCCCATCAGCGCCGTGGTGGTGACCGACTTGCCGGAACCCGATTCACCGACGATGGCCAGCGTCTCGCCCGCCCGGACATCAAAGGAAACGTCCTGCACCGGGCGGATCGGCCCGCGCGGCGTGTCGATCTCCACCGTCAGGCCACGCACCGCCAGCACCGTGTCCGGCGCCGGCTTCGCCGCCGGCAGCAGGCCAGGCAGCAGCCGGTCCCTCGCGCGCAGGCGCGAGCGGGTGCCGCCGGTGCGCGGGTCCACCGCGTCGCGCAGGGCGTCGCACAGCAGGTTCATCGCCAGAATGGTCAGCGTCAGCACGGCGCAGGGCCAGAACAGCAGCATCGGCGCCTGCTCCATGGTGGCGCGCGCGCCGCGGATCATCAGCCCCCAGGAGGGCGCCGGCGGCACAACGCCGAGGCCCAGGAAGGAGAGGCCCGATTCCAGCACCACCGCCGAGGCCACGGCCAGCGAGAGCTGCACCAGCACCGGCCCGGCCACGTTGGGCAGCACGGTGCGCAGCAGGATGCGCGGCGCCGGCGCGCCGAGGGCGCGCACCGCCTCCACGTAATCGTGGCTGCGGGCGGACAGCACCTCGGCATAGGTGACGCGGGCGAAGCCTGGCAGGTACAGCACCGAAAGCACCAGGATCAGCGTGCCGGCGCCCGGACCCATCAGCGTCACCACCAGCAGCGCCAGCAGCACGGGCGGGAAGCACAGGATCACGTCCATGCTGCGCACGGTGAGCAACTCGCCCAGGCCCCGGAACCAGCCGCCGATCAGGCCGAAGGCGGTGCCGATGACCCCGGCGATGAGGGCCGAGGCGAAGGCGACGCCCAGGCTGGTGCGCGCGCCCCAGATCAGCCGCGAGAACACGTCGCGGCCGAACTCGTCCCGGCCGAGGGGCGAGCCCTCCATCGGACCGGCGAGGCGATGGGCGATGTCCTGGCGCACCGGGTCCGGCAGGCCGAGCAGAGGGGCGGCGAGGGCGGCCAGCAGGATCAGGGCGACCAGCGTGCCGGGGATGAGGAGGCGCTTCATGCCGGCTTTCCCGGAGGGAGGGGAAGGATCAGGTGCGTCATGCCGCGCGGATCCGCGGGTCCAGGGCGGCGTAGAGCAGGTCCATGATCAGGTTGATCAACAGGAACAGGCCGGAGATCGTCAGCACGATGCCGACCACCATGGGGTAGTCGCGGGCCTCCACGGCGCGCAGCAGGGGAGTGGAGAGGCCGGGCCAGTTGAACACGTATTCCACCAGCACGGTGCCGCCGAGCAGCGTGCCCATGTGCAGGCCGAGCACGGTCAGCACCGGGGTCAGGGCGTTGCGCACCACATGGTGCACCAGCACCCGCCGGGCCGTCAGGCCCTTGGCACGGGCGGTGCGCACGTAGTCGCGGGACAGCGAATCCAGCACCGAGGCGCGGGTCATGCGGAACAGCACCGCCGACAGCCCCTTGGCGATGGCCAGGGCCGGCATGGCCAGCAGCGTCAGGTGGCGCAGTGGATCGTCGGCCAGCGCCACGTAGCCGCCGGCCGGCATGATGCGGAGCATCTGCGCCAACACCAGGATCAGCAGCGTGCCGACTACGAACACCGGCACCGCCAGCAGCAGCGCCGCGAGCCCGGAGGCGATGCGGTCGAAGGCGCCGCCGCGGTGCAGCGCGGCATAGGTGCCGGCGGGCAGCGCCACGACCACGGAGAGAAGGGTGCCGGCCAGGATCAGCTCCAGCGTGCGCGGCAGGCGCAGGGCGATCTCCTCCAGCACCGGGTATTCGTCGATCAGCGACACGCCGAGGTCGCCGCGAGTCAGGCCCGAGAGAAAGGCGCCGTATTGCTCGAGCAGCGGCCGTTCCAGGCCGAGGCGCTCGCGCAGCTCGGCCACCGCCGCCGGATCGGGCATGGTGCCGCCGGTGGAGAGCAGCAGTTCCGCCGGATCGCCGGGGACCATGTGCAGGGTCATGAAGACGATGGTCGCCACCAGCCAAGCCAGGGCAATGGAGATGCCGATGCGGCGCAGCACCCACAGCATCAGCCGAACCCCACGTCTTCGAGGTGGGTGCCGGACAGCGTGGACAGCGCGCCCGGCAGGTTGGTGAAGCCGGTGATGTTGCGCCTCATGCCGTAGCCCTGGCTGCGCCAGGCGAGGCCGACCAGCGGCACCTCCTCCAGCGCGGCACGCTGCATGTCCTTGTAGATGGCGATGCGCTTCGCCTCGTCGAACTCGGCGCGGCCCTTCGCCAGCCATTCCGTGGTGCGCGGCGCCTTGAGCCCGAAGGAGCGGCCATGCGCGGGGGAGAGGCTGGTGTCCAGCACCGAGGTCAGCCCGTCCGGGTCGTTGTTCTCGGCCGAGACGCCGTGGATGGCGATCTCGTATTGGCCGCGCGTGCCAAGGCTGACGCGGGTGGACCAGTCCGGCAACCGCAGCTCGCACTGGATGCCGATCGCGGCCAGGTGCTGCTGCACCACCTCGGCGGTGTCCTTGTGCATGCCGAACTGGGCCGTGGAGAGCAGCGTCGTCTGGAAGCCGTTGGGATGCCCGGCCTCGCTCAGCAGGGCCTTGGCCCGGACGGGATCGTAGCTCCAGCCGCGCGCCAGCTCGGCATCCCAATAGGGGGTGCCCTCGACGATGGGCACGCCTTCCAGCACCTTGCCGCGGCCGAAGAAGGCGGCCCGGACGATGTCCTCCCGCTTCACCGCATGGGCCACGGCGCGGCGCACCCGGGGATCGGCGAAGGGACCGCGCGTGCCGTTGAACAGGATGTCCATGAAAGGGCCTTCGGTGGAATCCAGCTTCAGCGCCGGATCGGCCTCCACCGCGGCCATGGACTGCCAGGGGACGTACTCGATCATGTCCACGTCGCCTGACTGCAGCGCGGCCATGCGCAGGTTCTCGTCGGCATAGACGATGAAGCGGATGGTCTTCAGCCTGGGCCGCCCGGGCTTGTAGAAGCGGTCGAAGGCGGAGAGGGTGATGGAGGAGCCGCGTTCCTGCGCCGCCAGCCGGTAGGGCCCGGCGCCGACCGGCTCACCGGCTTCGGAGCCGTGCCAGACAATGGCCATGTTGTAGCCACCGAACCAGTGCGGCAAGGTCGCCGTGGGCTCCTTGGTGATCAGGCGCACGGTATGCGGGTCCGGCGTCTCGATCCGCTCCAGGCGCTGGAACTGGGCGCGCATGTAGGCGGTGGAGCGCTCCCCGGCGATCTGCTCCAGCGTCCACTTCACGTCCCGGGCGGTCACCGGCTGGCCGTTGTGGAACACCGCATCACGCCGCAGCCTGAACACCCAGGCGCCGTCCGCATCGAGAGTCCAAGCTTCCGCCAACTCGCCGCGAAGCTCGCCCCGGCTGTCATAGGAGACGAGGCTGCGGTGGATCAGCAGCTTCACCGTGCCGGCCGAGGCACCAGTGCTGGGCCAGGGCTGCAGGTTGGGCGGCCAGGCCGACAGGCCGAAGCGGAGGGTCCCGGATGCCGGCTGCGCCGATGCGGCGGGGCGCCACCAGGGAAGGGCGGCACCGGCGACGAGAAGGGAACGGCGGGCAAGGCGGTTCATGGCGAAACTCCAGCCAGGAGGGTCGTGACGCTGCGGAGCGCCCGCGGCGGGCAGGACGACCCTAGCAAGTCATGGGCCATAGCTTCCCCGCGATGACCGGACGGGCGTGCTGCCGTGCAGGCTCGGGCATTGGCCGCGGTGCCGGTGTCGCTTGCCGTCCCATGCGGCAAGCGGCACTGCGCCCGCCTCAGCTGGATGACAGGATCTTCGGGTTTGGTGACATCGGTTTCCTCCTGAACAGGGTGCGCGAGCGGGTCGCGTCATTGTTTCTGCCGGTCTGGCGCCGGCGGAAGGCAGTGTGCCCTGTCACGGAGGGGGTGGCCAAGCCCGGTGCGTCGGCGGGCGCGGAAAAGTTTCGCCCTCCTATATCTTTCTGTTTGACTCCGGTTCCTGGGGGGCCTAGAAGGCGCGCCCTGCCACTGAGCCGGCGCCGAATGGGGCTGAGGATGAGGTGGATCGTTAAGTCCTCTTGAAAGTCGGAGCGGCTCGAACCAAATGGTTCTATAGTAGCCGCGAAGTAAAATTGAGGGCGGCGATGAGGCGGTGAGAAAAGTGCTTGACGGAATGACCGAACGGCACTAAGTATCTTCCCACGCTGATTGAAAATTGCATCGGGTTTTCTGGAAGAATACTTGGTTTAATTGCCTTTGGGTGATTTGGCTGGGTTAATTGGCT
>NZ_QXGS01000062.1 GCF_003604215.1 Teichococcus vastitatis | reverse complement strand
CATGGCAGCACCTCCGGCCGCCATGGAAGCACAGCAGGATCAAAGCGCAAGGAGCTTGTTAATAGGCCCTGAGCCTAAGTCCCGTTGACCGGAACCCATACATAGCACCGCAGCTTCGAGCCGGTCAGGGGCGTTGGTCTCTCCACGCTGCAGCGATAGGTTCCGTTTACAGGGACATGGTATAAGCGCTACAGCCTAACCGACGCTCGCATCTGATAACTCCCGAATGACTGGTGGCGCCTGCCATGCTGCGGAAGCTATTGGTATGTGCTTCAGTCAGCCGACGAAGGAGGGCTTCGCAGTCTCCGCAGTCCGGCGGAGCCACGCATCCAGGCTGACTGCGCCGCCTCCAAGAACGGCGACATGCAAGAGGCCGCCGCTGATGGCAAAGTTCTTTAGAAAGTGGATCATCTGATTCTGGTCGAAGTCCGCGTGGAAGAACAGCGCCGTTGCCAGCGTAAAGCCGGTGAGCGCCAGTGCCACCAATCTGGTCTGCAATCCCAGCAGCAACAGCAGACCACCGCCCAACTCGGCTATCATGGCCAGCAGGTACGCCAGATCCGGGAACGGCAGGCCAGCGGAGGCGATGTAGGCTTTGGTGGCGGCAGGCGCGCCGATCTTGCTAGAGCCCGCCATCAGAAAGAGAGCGGCGAGCATCAGGCGGCCCAGGATAGGGGCCGCGCGGTCCAGGTGCATCATGGAACAAAATCCTTCAGGGCGGTGAGAGAAGCTGGAGGCGCGAAGCGCGCTCAACCGAACTGCTTGATGGCGATCGCGGCAACGTGGCGGCCCTGGAAGTGGGCACCCTCCAACTCATTCGCCGAGGGCTGCCGGGATCCATCACCGCCAGCAATGGTGCTGGCGCCGTAAGGGCTGCCACCGGTCACTTCATCCAGCGCCATTTGTCCGGCAAAGCTGTAGGGCAGGCCCACCACCATCATGCCAAAATGGAGCAGGTTGGTGATGATCGAGAACAGCGTAGTTTCCTGCCCGCCATGCTGCGTGGCGGTCGAGGTGAAGGCGGCGCCCACCTTGCCGTTCAGCGCACCGCGGGCCCAGAGGCCACCGGTCTGGTCAAGAAACGCTGCCATCTGAGAGGGCATGCGACCGTAGCGCGTGCCGGCCCCGATGATGATGGCGTCGTACTGCTCAAGCTCGGCAACAGTGGCGATCGGCGCTTGCTGCTCCAGCTTGAAGTGTGCTTTGCGGGCGATCTCCTCCGGAACCGTTTCCGGCACGCGGCGGATGGCGACCTCCGCGCCGGCTTCCCGTGCGCCAGCCGCGACAGCCTCGGCCATCTGCTCGATGTGACCATATGCCGAGTGATAAAGAACCAGAACCTTGGCCATAACAACCTCCTGCTTGAACGGCACCAGCGCGGCGCCTCGTCTCTGTCAGCAGGATGACCTCGGCTTTCTTCTCGAAACAGCCGAATAAGGTCGAACAAGAAGTTCGAGAAATCTGGCAAGCTCTCAGGCTTCCATCCGTTTCCTCAAGCGCTGGATCAGCCAGGACGCGGCAGGACCCGGCGGGCTATCGGTGCGATAGATGGCCGAGAAGCGGTAGGAGCCACCTGGAAATTCTGGCAGGCTCAAGTGGACCAGCCGTCCACGCTCCAGATCCTCCTGCACCATGGGCTCCGGCATGTTGCCCCAGCCGATGCCCGCCAGTAGCAGCGCGTGCTTGGCGCCGATATCAGCCAAACGCCAGGTACGGACCCCCACCACCGAGAAGTCCTGCCCTTCGGTCAGCGTCGAGCGGTCGGTCAGAACCAGCTGCACATGGTCGCGGGCGGCGCCGGGCTGGCCGGAAGTAGAAGCCACCAGAGGATGGCTTGGTGCAGCCACGGGGATCATCTCGACATCCCCCACGGCAATCCGCTCGATCCCTTGTGTCACCATGTCCAATGGACCGCTGACGCCGATCGTGGCAGCCCGGTTCAGCACCAACTGGGTCACGGCGCCGAGTGCCTCCATGTGCAGCCGCAGGGTGACGGTGGGGAACTCTGCCTGGAAGGCTTGCAGCGCATCCACGACCCGTGGCGTCGGCAGCAATACGTCCACCGCCAAGTGAACTTCCGCTTCCAACCCCGTGAGCAATCCCCTGACCTTGGCGCGCAGCCCATCGATGCCATGCGCCACGGTGCGGGCCTCGGCCAGAACCGTCCGCCCTGCCTCGGTGAGCGTCGGCCTTCGGGTGGCCTCCCGATCGAACAGAGGCAAGCCGAGTTGCGCTTCCAGATTGGCCACGGAGTAGCTGATCACGGACGTGGCACGGCCCAGCCGCCGCGCCGCACCGGCGAAGCTTCCCACCTCCACCACCGTCAGGAATACCCGCAACTGGTCCAATGTGGGTGTGCCAGGCTCCATCATGCCGACTTTCTCGAACAGTTTAGCCTATCTAATCTGGATTTTCAGAAAACTCCAGAAAGCTCAGAAACCTCCCAGCAGCAGGGCACAGGCCCGTGTTCTCGGCAGGAGACAGTATCCGATGACCATCCTCGCTTCCCCCGCTGACGACCTCATGCAGGTGGTCCTGCCCTCGGTGCGCGATCTCGGCGACGGGTTCCAGGTACGCCGCGCTCTGCCCTCGGCGCAGCGCCGCAGCGTCGGACCCTTTATCTTTTTTGACAGCTTCGGCCCGGTAGCCTTCCGCGCCGGTGATGGCTTGGACACGCGCCCGCATCCGCATATTGGCCTCGCTACCCTGACCTATCTGATCCAGGGGGAGATCCTGCACCGGGACAGCGAAGGCTATGTGCAGGCGATCCGGCCGGGCGAGGTCAACCTGATGACCGCCGGCCGCGGCATCGTCCATTCCGAACGCACCGCGCCGGCGGCCCGCGCCGCGGGTGGCACGGTGTTTGGCTTCCAGAGCTGGCTCGCCTTGCCTGTGGTGCAGGAGGAAACCGACCCCGGCTTCCAACACGTCGCCGCGACCGACCTGCCGCAGCTGGACGGCGACGACGCCACCCTGCGGCTGATCGCCGGCAGCCTGCACGGGCAGCGCGCTCCGACGCGCAGTTTCTCTGACCTGTTCAATGCCGAATTGGTCCTGCGCGGTGGTGCACGCTTTCAGGTCACCGCCGAGCACGTGGAGCGCGCCGTCTATGTTGTGGAAGGTGCGATCAGCATCGAAGGTCAGGAGGGCACGTTCGGCAAGGACCGCCTGGTGGTCTTCAAGCCGGACGCCGAAATCGTGCTGCGCGCGGTGGGAGCCACCCGGCTGATGCTGCTGGGCGGCGAGCCCTTGCCCGAGAAGCGGCACATCTTCTGGAATTTCGTTTCCAGCCGCCGCGAGCGCGTCGAGCAGGCCGCGCGTGACTGGCAGGATGGCCGCTTCCCCATCGTGCCCGGTGATCTCGAGTTCATTCCGCTCCCTGCGGGCCGCCGCACCGCGTGAGCCTGCCCACTCCCAGCATCCCCTAACCCCCATCATCAGGATCCTAGATCATGACCATCGCCATCATCGGCTCCGGCGCCATCGGCCGCGCCCTCGCCACCCGCTTCGCCGTCCGCGGCATCGAGGTACAGCTCGCGAATTCACGCGGTCCGGAGTCATTGGCTCCTCTAGCCGCCGAGCTGGGCGCCTCGATTCACCCTGCTGCCCTTGCCGAGGCCCTGAAGGCCGAGGTGGTGATCCTCGCAGTGCCCTTCGACGCGGTGTCGAGCGTAGTGCACGATGCGGCAGCCTGGGAGGGCCGGGTCGTGGTGGATGCCACCAACGCCATCGATTTCCCCGCCTTCACGCCGCGGGACCTCGGCGGCCGCTCCTCCAGCAGCATCATCGCCGAGATGGTACCCGGCGCACAGCTGGTCAAAGCCTTCAACACGCTGCCAGCCGCTCTGTTGGCCGAGGAGCCTGCACAGGCCGGCGGACGACGCGTGCTGTTCCTGTCAGGCGACGACGCGGCGGCCAACACCCTTGTCAGCAAGCTGATCGAGCGGCTGGGCTTTGCCCCGATCACCCTGGGAACACTGTCCGCTGGCGGTCTGCTGCAGCAATTCGGCAGCGCCTTGATGGTGCACAACCTGATCCGGCAAGGATGAAGGCGAAATGGAACGCAGTGTCATGACCGCCGCTACAGACCTGCTGCATCGGCATCTCGAGACCCTGGTAGCCTACCCCGCGTCGTGGGAGGCGTTGATCGCTGATGAGGTCCTGTGGGAACTCCCCTACGCCCCTTCCATCGGCCATCCAGGGCAGTTGGAAGGACGCGAGGCGGTGCTGCGCCATGCCGCGTGGTTTCGCAATGCGGTAGCGAACTTCCGGTTCCTCGATCTCCGCCTCCAGGCGCTCGCCGATCCCGAAGCTGCACTGGCTGAAGTGCGAGCCGAGGCGATCATCAAATCCACTGGCCGCCTGTACCAGCAGGACTATGTGGTGCTGCTACGGTCCCGAGGGGGGCAGATCATCGGGCTGCGCGAATACTTCAACCCGATCCGTGCAGCACAGGCAATGGAAGCGGACGTCCGCGCCTGATCGGCGCCTGCTGCCCGATCAGAATACAGCCGGGAGCGCGAAGCCACGCGAGGGAGTGGATCACCTGTTTCGGGCGGGCGATCCTTCCCGGCTCCGTCTCGTCAGCGGTTGGCCGCTGGCTTTGTTCCCATTCCTCGATACGGACAGGATAATGCGGATGGAGAACACATCCCTGCCCGCCCCCGCAGCGCTCGGGGCACGGTCACGCAGTCACGAGCGGCAGAGAACGTCACCTGGGTTCCGCATCAGCCCCTGCGGCGGACCTCACCCCCTTCGCCAGACGGCGCTCCAGGAACTCCAGCCGGTCCTGTCCCCAGAAGATGTCCTCGCCGATGACGTAACTCGGTGCGCCGAAAACACCCCGTGCGAGCGCGGCATGCGTGTCAAGGGCTCGCTGCTCCGCCCATCGCTCTTGTGCAGCCAGCGCCAGCAAGGACGTGGCGTCAAGGCCCACTTTACTAATGAGCGTTGCCAGGACTTCCTGGTCGCCAGTGTCGCGCTCCTCCTCCCAGAGGGCTTTCAGCACGCCATGCGCCAGGGCGACGGCCGGACCATCTCCAATGGTCTCGCGCGCGGCAATGACGCACCGGGCGGCCAGTCCCTCATCGGCCGGAAAGAAACGAGGCTGAAGGTGGATGGAGATGCCCAGGTGGTCCCGCCATCGACTCAGCTCCTGCATGCGGTAGGCTTGACGCTGGGGCGATCTCTTGGATAGCGGCAGCCCGCCCGAGGCGGAGAAGATGGTGCTGAACTCCACGGGGTAGATGCTCAGCGTGGCGTCGTGGCGTGCCACCATCGCTTCCAGCCGTGCGGCGCCCAGGTGGGTCCAGGGCGAGTTCAGCGAGACGAAGTAGTCAATGTGCAAGCCCACAGTCGTTCCTCCTTACTCGGGCCGCGCAGCGGTCTTGCCGCTGCGCCAGACAGCGCCCACAGGCTCGCCATGAGCGCGCCTGCTCTCTCCAGGCGGTCGGTAGACCCGGTCGCTGGCATCAGTCAAACCACTCACACGAAGATGGGGCATGCCTTTGGCACTTGGAGATCTTGGAGTGGAACCGCCCACCAGTCTTGGGAGGCGCCTTGGATCAGACTTGAGGTGATCGAGGCTGAGCTGCGCGGCAAACGGGTTGCGCGACGGATTTCGTCATCCGTGCCACTGGATTGGTGAACGCGCCGACCTCTGCGGGTGGCGTCCGAGCTAAAGCAAAGTGAAGTGCGCTATACGCCCGAACCTCCCTGCCCTCTATGTCCTCAAACACGATAAACCGCGCTTCTCGAAGGCAACCAAGCTGAGGGTGTGATGCGAGATCCGCGGCTTCTATATCCGCGACTGTCCAGCGTCAGGGCCAATGAAACAACTGAGGCAGGTTGAGAAGCGGGAGATTTCCGGTTCATCGTAACCGCCAAGCAGTGAAGATGAGCCAGAAATCCTCTGCACCTGTCGCCAGGAGGCGTGCTGTTGCGGCCAAGCCGGGTACCCAGCAGGTAGTCCGCGGCATTCGCCGTGGGCCCTTGCCACCACGACAGCCAGTCGGCATGCGTCGGGCTCAGTCGTGAGCATCGTCCGCAACAGGCATTGTTGGGCGACAATGCCTTATGGGTGAGGCCGCCTCAACACTTACCGGGGTGCAGTTAACAGGCATCTAGGGCGCCACGGAATGTAGCCCGTGGCGGCTTCCTATCTTGCCTCAGATAAGGCTCCTCTCGTGCATTACTAAGCCGGCAGTTAGCTTGCACTTAGGTGGAGAACGTCGGCCTGCACTGTCCGGCTGCCGGTATCGAGGCGCTCAGGTCCTGGTGCGTCGTACACCACCAGAAGTGCTCCAGCGCCGCCGTCAGGCCAGTGCTCAAGCCCTTCCGGATGGTTGGCCTCGCGGCGATAGGGAAGATCCTTCAGGAGCGTCAGGCGGCTCGTTGGCACCATTCCTTCTTTCTCATCGCCGAGCGCGTCGCGCCAGCGCAGCACATGCGCCGTTCCCTGCAGTGCCATGGTTGGTCCGACCAGCAACAACAGATCCACACCATCGCGACGTAGGTCGCGGATGCCCAGCCCTCCGGTATCCAGCAAATGCTTGCGGTAGCGCTGACCCCCCGGTCCGATCTGGCGCGGCTTGAGTTGCCCAGGCTTTGTTTCCTTGAGCGACAGCTCGAGAACCACCGCGTGGCCAGCCACCACAGGACCGCGAAGGCCAAGCCAGACGCGCTCACCCTGGATGGCGATACCTTCGATGTCGAGGCCGTTCTCCTTAGCCGGCACCTTCAGGAACGGGGCAAGATGTGGGTCCTTTCGTAGCCACCGCACTAGGCCGCCCTCACGGTCCATGCTCAGACAGGCAGCATGTCGATCATCGATTTCGGACCGGAGAGTGAAGACGCCCCCCGCCTGTTCCTGCATTGGCACCCGCCCTAAGAAGAAGCGGTTGGCCTCGCGCTCCACCTCAGCCATCCGCGCGAGGGCCTCGACGCCTTCACCATCCTCGCCTTTCGGTTTCTTTCTCTTCAACGCGTGTGATCCGACGATCCAGAGGTATCCATCGACCGCCGCGAGTCCCTCGATGTCCATCTCCTCCTCAGGTCCTCCGGGAAGCTCGAAGAAATCACTCAGACTGATGTGCTGGTGATCACCGTAGCGGTCAACATCCTGCCGGGTCAGCCGCTCGAGCCCTGCCGCCTCGTCGCAGGCCAGGAACAGACAATTCCCCGCTCGTGCAATGGCGGAGAGATCCTTGGCCACTGGATTACCAAGATGACGAAGCGCCTGCAGGTCCGAAAAGGTGAGGTGGACATGACTAGCTCCGTTGCTGGACTGCTGAGGCTTGGCCATGTCTGCGGTCCCGGTGCATTGAATACCCAGATTGCACCACGGCTCAGCATTTTGCACTGTTGCATCTGCTAACGACGCTCGACACAGCAAAAGCCGCAGGGGCTCCGTGCCACTTGCGAGCAGCACTGAACGGAAGGGTTTCGGCGCCACTGCCGCTGTGCAGCAACACTAGGCTCATGTTCCGTCAACCCTGCTTCACTTCAGGCTTGATAAAGTAAATTCCTACACGGTAAGGCCCATAAACTTGCTCCGCTCTCCAGCAGATAGGCTCGGAACAGCATCTGTCTGATTGGGTGTCTTAACAGCCGGGGAAGCGTCTGGGAGAGCCAGGGGCCCGGCCGCCGCTGACGGAGCGGTAGAGGATCTCGAGTGGGTACTCGAAGAGGCACATACGTATCCATGGAGAGGCTGGGGCGGGAGCGCCGCCCGAAGATAGCCCCACGCCCGAGGTCAGCCCAACCGCAGACGGGCCGCGCGCCTCAGGCCGAACTTGCCGTTTGCGCTTGGACCATTAAAGCGGACCTTCGTCTGGATAAATCGCTTCCGCCACCTCGCCATCTGTACGGACGCAGGCTCGACATCACTAGGCCCTTACTGCACTCGCTTGCTTCGCCATCCGCCTCAACGCACTTCAGGAGAGGTTTTGAACAGTCCAGTCAGCTAGCCCCCCACTCTCCCAAAGCATTCGACGACGGACAACCTTGCCTGTCATCGTCGTTGAACACATCACTCGGTGCGGCCACGCAGAAGTCTAGCTTGCCCAGATAGCTTATATTCCGTTGAATGATCTGGGGCTGAAACAACTGCCTCGAAAGCACTCGGGAGAAATGACCATGAAGCAGATCGGGCGTCTACTTGTCGCAGTTGGGCTCAGCATGGCTGTCGGTGTGGTGACGAATTCTGCCCTCGCGCAGGATGCGGGCATGAAGAGATGGACGCAGGGAAAAGGCTGGGGCTGGGTCTGGGGGCAGGAGGACGAGGTTGGCGCCCTGAACGAGATGACTGACGCCTCAAGGCTCGCGGCGCTGCGGCTGGCGACCCAGGGAAAGACCTATGACCTCGGACTGCCTTATGCCCGGGACTCCTATCGCTGGGCGGGCCACAACCCGGGCGAAATCATCTCCTTCCGCACGCCAGAGGGCGTCGCACGGCAGCGTGACCTTCCCTTCACCACACCAGAGCAGGGCAACACGGGCCACACTCGTTGGCACAGCAGCGCCATGTTTATCAGTGACAACGTGGCTACGCAGATCGATGGGCTGGCACATATCACTCATGGCGAGGACAACCATTGGTATAATGGCTTCAAGTCTGACCAATGGACCGGTGACTTCGGTGTTCGCAAGGCCGATGTCACCACCATTCCACCCATTGTCGCCCGAGGAGTGATGATCGATGTGGCGCGCCAGAAGGGATTGGATGCACTACCTTCCAACTACGAGATCACGGTCGCCGATCTCGAAGCAGCCCTCCAGGCGCAGAACATGGACATCACGCCGGGTACAGTGGCACTAATCCGTACCGGAACGGCGCGTTTCTGGGGCGAGAGCGGCGGCGATCACGCCAAGATCGGCGAGTACGACACCGCCGGGATCGGCTTGGCTGCGGCCCGCTGGCTGGTGGAGCAGAAAGGCGCAATCATGGTCGCTTCCGACACATCTGGCCTCGAATGCCTGCCACCGCGGCCTGCGGATTCTCAGGCGGTGGGTGGTAGCTTCAACCCAGTACACGTTTATCTGCTCGTGCAGCAGGGCGTGCACATCGGAGAGTTCCATAATCTCGAAGGCCTCAGCGCGGACCGGGTGTATGAGTTTGCCTACGTTGCTACCACAAACGCGATTCGCGGTACCGTGGCAGGCACCGCGCTCCGGCCGCTCGCATTGCGTTGACTCAGAGTAGATCGACCGCAGGCTTGATCCAGCAGTAGTGCTATTGGAAGCGTGCAAGGACGGCAGGCAGGCCGTCACCTATCAGATGACGACGACTGGCATGTCACTCATTTTAAGACGAAAGTGTTCCGTCCCAGTCAGAACTCCAGGTCCCCAATCGATTGAGAGGAGTTTGTTGCAACGCTTTGCTTCAGGTAACCGTAGCGTACCAGAAGTTTAGAGCTCATTCGTAAATGCAGAAAGGCCACGCTGTTTCCTGCCGGAAATAGCGTGGCCTCTGAAAGCTAGTAGCAGCTTAGAAGCCGGATGGTCAGGTCGGCTTCACTAGAGCATTTTCCACCTACTCCGGCTCATATCCGGCGGCGGTGAAGTAGTTGGCGCATTCTGCTGAGGTGAAGGCATCGAGGAGTTTGCCGATGGTGGCCCAGAGCCCG
>NZ_QXGS01000061.1 GCF_003604215.1 Teichococcus vastitatis | reverse complement strand
GTCAGGCCAGAAGCGAATCACCATCTCCGCCGCGCAGGAAATCACACCAGAGTCAGTTCATCCGCTCGACGGTATAAGCCACGTTCGAGCGCCGATAGCCTCAATCCATCACGGGAATGCTGACCTGCCCGGCCGGCATGAAGCAGTCGTTGACGTCGGCGGCGCCCTGGCTGAACGCGGTCATCGGCATGGCCTTCGCGGTGCGGTGCCGAAGGCACGCCAGCGGCCGGGCCGGAAGTCAAGGCTCAACGCGACGGCCTCAGCCGCAGCACCCCCGCGCCGATATCCGGCCGGCGCGGCACGATGCCGCTGGCGACGTACCAATCGGCGATCTGCGCGATCTGCGCCACGTCCTGATCGGTGACGCCGCGCGTCGGCACGGCATTGTTGGCGCCGATCGCCGGCGCCAGAGAAGCGGGCAGGGCCATGGCGTCGGTCCAGATCCGGCCGGCTTCCGCCGGGTTCGCCCGCGCCCATGCGTTGTCCGCGAGGCAGGTGTCGAACACCGCTTGCAGCAGCGCCGGCCGGGTTTCGGCGAAATGGCGGCTGCACATCAGCGTCACGGCATTGTCGGACCCGATGGCATCGCCATCCGCCAGCAGCCGGGCATCGTAGCTGGCCAGCGCGATGCTGATGAAGGGATCCCAGGCCGCCCATGCATCGACATGCCCCTGGGCGAAGGCGGCGCCACTGTCACCGGGGCTGAGGTAAACACGCCGCACGCTGTCGACGGGGATGTTGTTGCGGTCGAGCGCACGCATCAGCAGGTACTCGCCCGTGCCGCCGCGGTTCACCGCCACGCTGCGGCCCTGCAGCTCCGAAATCCGCGTGATCGGGGCGCCGCGCTTGACCAGAATGCCCTCGCCGGCGGCCGAGATGGGCTGGCAGGCGAAAATCAGCATCGGGATCCGCGCTGCCAGTGCCGTGATGCAGGCGGTCGAGGAGCCGGCAGTGATGTCGATGCTGCCGGCGTTCATCGCCTCCAGCGCGGGCGCGGCGGCGGGAAACGGCCCCGGCCATTCCGCCGTCGCGCCCTGCGCCTCCAGTGCTTGCCGAAGGGTACCGCGGGCGCGGCCGGTGGTCAGGTCGTTCGGCGCCCGCAGCCAGCCGATGCGCACCGCGGGACCGGCGGCGTGGCCGGGGAGCGCGGCGGCACTCCCCGATGCGATGGCCAAGGCGAGCAGGGCGCGGCGGTGCATCGGCGGAAACCTTTTCTCCGGAGATTGGCGGTTCTGGCAGCTTGCCTCGTCAGGGCAAGAGGCGCGGGAATGCATCAGGCCGGGCCACGCCAGCGCAAGGCCCAGGCTTCGGCCAGGCGCACCAGCGCGTCGGTGCCGAGCCCCATCAATGCATAGACCAGCAGGCATACCACGATGATGTCGGTCTGCAGGAAGTCGCGCGCGCGGGTGATCAGCGCGCCGAGGCCGGACTGGGCGTTGATCTGCTCCCCCACCACCAGGCTCAACCAGCCCAGGCTGAGGCCGTAGCGCATCCCGACCATCAGGGACGGCAGGGCGCCGGGCAGGATGATGTGGCGCACGACCTGCAATTGCGACAGCTCGAGGCTGCGGCCGGCCTCCACCAGCTTCGGGTCGACGCCCCGGATCCCCGCAAACAGCGTCAGGTAGATGGGAAACACCGCACCCAGCGTGACCAGTCCGATCTTCGGCGCCTCGCCGATGCCGAACCACAGGATGAACAGCGGCAGCAGGCCGAGAAACGGCATCGCCTTCAGCATCTGCATGGGAGGATCGAACACCGCCTCGCCCAGCCGCGACAATCCCGACACGAGCGCCAATGCGACCCCGAACAGAACGGCCAGGGCGAAGCCCGCCGCCACGCGCGCTGCCGACACCAACAGCGCCTGCGGCAATTCTCCGGACAGTGTTAACGCCGATCCCGCCGCCAGGATCTGCGACGGAGCGGCCAGAACGGTGCCGGGCAACCAGCCCACATGGCTCGCCGCCTGCCACAGAAGCAGGAGAAACAGGGGCGACAGCAGCCGGACCCAGCCCGGCCAGGAGTGATTCCGGCGCATCGGCTGCGGCTTTCGCCGTGCCTGCGCCCCCTGTCAACGCATTGGCCGGCGACACCCTCGCCGGACGCTGTGCACGGCTCCGGCCTGCTGCGGAACCCCGCAGCTTGCGGTCCGCGGCCGCTCAGGCGAGGTGGCGCCCCCGGATCTGGGGCAGGGGGCATGTGCCGCAGCCCTGCTCCAGCCCGGGCAGACGATAACGCAGGCAGCATACGCGGCGCTGCGGCGCCGGCTGCGAGGAGCAGGCCGTGGGATGGAAGCTGCGGACCAGCGGGTTGTCCCACCCGTCCTCCCATTCGGACTGGTGCAGCAGCCGGTGCGTCGCCGCGTCGCTGCCCGGCTCGGCCGACAGCAGTCGCAGAACATGGCTCATGCGCACCCCGGTATTGCACCAGAAGACGCGGGCGGAAACCCGCCCGGCTGCCGCCAGCGCCTGGATCACGGGTTCCACATGCCTGCGCACCAGGTCGCCAAGATGGGCAGCGGCCGAGATGCCGTGCGCCAGCGGCTCTCCGGCATGAGCCACCTGCAGCGCGGCCGGCGCGCCATCCTCGGCGAGCACCAGGGAAACCTCGGCCGGCGCCAGAGGCAGGGCACGCCGCAGCCGGAGTGCCACGCTGAAGGCGGGATAAACCAGCACCGACATGTAGAACTGGCTCCACATCGACAGCACGGCGCCGGCGTCGCCCTTCGGGTAGCGCTGTTCAAAGGTCGCGGCCAGTCCTGCGAGCACGCCCGGCCGCAGCAGCTCGGCCACGGGCAGCGCGCGCCGCCCGTCCGGACCCAGAACCACACTGTCCGTGGCAAAGTGCAGTGGCCCGGCGAAGGCGGGGGCGAGCTCCGGAATCATGCAGGCGGCTCCTGGACGGCCATGACGCGGTACAATTGACACTCATTCTCAATTGCGTCCAGAGGCGAGCGGCGTCAGGGCCAGTAGGGGCCGGTGAACAGGTCGCCCAGAGCCCAGCGCCGACGGTAAGTGATCCGGCGCTGGGCCAGATGGTGAGGCCGGTCATGCAGCATGTGACAGCGCTGGCACAGGCTGCGAAGGTTACGGTGGTGGTTGTTGGCCGGGTTATGGTCCAGATGTGCGGCTGCCAGCACCACGCGGGTGCGGCGGGCCTGCGCCGCCTGTTCCGGCGCAGGCGCCGGCATGCGCCGGCCGCGGCCGTCACGCCAATGGTCAAGCTCAGGGTCGAACCATTGGCCATCGCGCAGGCAGAGCAGTTCCGTGCCGTGCGGACGGCCGCAGGTCTCGCAGCGGCCACGCGCGCGCCCGAAGCGGATCAGGCGGCTCAGCTCGGTCCAGTCAATCGGATAGAACCAACGCAATTCAGGGCGGATTGGCATGTCGGCTGCGGAACCGGAAGAGGATGTGTGCCATTCTCACGGTGCAGTCTTCGGTGGGCAAGCGGCGTTGTGCTGCATCCGCAGCGGAGCCGGGACGTTTCAGCGAAGCTGGACCGAAAGCAAAGGAGTGAAGAAATGGCCACCAAGGCAAAGAGTAGCGCCACCAAGGCGCCCGAGGGCAAGAAGCCCAACGCGCTGCAGCAGCCGTTGAAGCCTTCCGCCGAGTTGGCCAGCGTGGTGGGCGAAGCGCCGCTGCCGCGCGGCGAAGTCGTCAGCAAGGTCTGGGCTTACATCAAGGAGCACAATCTCCAGAACGCCGAGAACAAGCGCGAGATCATCGCCGATGACAAGCTGCGCAAGGTGTTTGGCAAGGACAAGGTGACCATGTTCGAGATGAACAAGCATCTGGCCCAGCATCTGAAGTAAGTCCATCACGTCGCCACGTCTTCCGCAGGGAGACGTGGCGGTCACATCCGCTATACATAATATATCTTATGCGAATTTATCTCATTGTCCGTGCTTGCTCAGCGCGAGCGGCGCCAAAACGGGTTGCTTACCATTATTTAACCTTAGCGCCTTCCCGATAAGCGTCTTCGTCAAACCACAAAATCATGCGTGCCCTGTGGGGTAGAAGACCGAAGTCGGCTCCACGCGTGTCCATTGATGCAGCGGGCAGCACATTGGCAGTACCGATGTCTGGCTAAGGCACGAGATTCATGTTGTGGGGTTCGACTACAATAATCAGGCAAACGTTCCGAGCAGCGCGAAATCAGGTGTCGGCACCTTCCGGAACAATCCCGCACGTCATTGTTTCAGTCGGTGTCGATGATCTCGCACGAAGGCGATCGCCCCCACCGAAGTCATGGGGATTGCAACATTGACGACAAGCAGGTCGCGGAAACACTTCCCGCTGGCGTCGCCAATACCGCAAGGGCCTGTCGCGGACCTGTGTGATTTGAGCCGTTCGCATCGGTAACGGCACTCAATCCGTGGCGCTGATTCAGGCGAATGCCATGTGGCCTGCGATCAGTTCCTGCCTGGGGCTTAACAAAATAGGCGCTGAGGAACGCCATCTTCGAAGATAACGCCGTTTTGTGTTACCGGCTCATGGTGCTACAGGAGAGTTGTGCAACGTCCAGTGCCAAATTCGTGACGACATCAGGATGAATCCGGCTTTTGCGGCTTAGCCTCAACAGCGTATGTAACGTCCAATTACAATCGCTGAGGACTGCTTTTGCGTCTCGGCAACGCAGATCGCAGATGCGTCTCAGAAGGAGACACCCCTTGACTGCTTCACATCAGGCGGGTCTACGACCACGCCAGGATATTCCTGCCTTGACCGGTGCGCGCGGGCCCGCCGCGCTGGCCGTCGTGGCATATCATCTTCCAATGGACTCGACAACGCCGAGCACAACGAATTGGTTCGGATTAGAGGCGCTTTTCACACAAGGCGACCTGGGCGTGGACTTCTTCTTTATTTTAAGCGGCTTCATCATCCATCACGTGTACCGCAATGTTTTTGCTGGTTCGCTCAGGATGGCGGATGTCCGGCGCTTCGTGCTGTATCGCTTCGCCCGCATCTGGCCGCTGCACATCGTGACGATGCTCGGCGCGCTCACCTTGTACGCGGCCGCCGTTCTGCTGTTCCACCGCATGCCGGCGGATGCGGCTTCCTACTCGCCGTCCAGCGTGTTGGCGAATATTCTGATGGTGCAGTCCTGGTTCGGCATCGGTTCTCCCAACGTGCCGGCTTGGTCGATTTCGGCAGAATGGGCCGCCTATCTGGTGTTTCCCTTCGCCTGCTGGCTGCTGATGCGCCTGCCACTGGTTGCGTGGATCGGGCTCGGACTCGCCGCATGGCTACTCACCGGCACTGAATTCATCACCCACCCGCTGGGCCGCATCGCCACGGGCTTCCTGATGGGCATGGTGCTTCGCGAATGCGAAGGGCGCTTCGCGCTGGCCCATCGGCTCGGTCGGGCCACGGGTCTGATGGTCCTGGGGCTGCTGCTGGCGGGTTGCTGGGTGCTGCCGGACACCGCGCTGCTGCCTTACACGTTCGGTTTCGCCGTACTGATCCTGGCGCTGAGCAACCCCGCGGACTGGCTGGCACGATTGGCTGCCCGGAGGCCCCTAGTCTACCTTGGGGAGATCAGCTTCGCGCTCTACATGGTGCACGCTGTGGTGTGGTCGGCCTTCAAGAATTTGCTGCGGATCGCCGCCCCCGGGATCGACCCGACGAGCTATCTGCCGGTTCTGGTGGGAACGGTCCTGTCGCTGATCGCGGCTTCGCTTCTCTACCATTTAGTTGAAATTCCGGGTCGCAACATGCTGCGCCGCGCGCGACGCCCGGTTCAGCAACCGGAAGTTCAGCACGGCATGTCAGCGGCCGAGGCCCGGCCGGCCCGCTGAGGGCCGGTCCCGCGACGAGCCTCTCCCCGGTCCTCAGCGCAAGGTGGGGGGTTCCAGCAGGCGCGGAATATCATCCAGGAAGCGGCGGCGGGCCCATTGATGCAGCCCGTCGCCGGGATGAATGCCATCCTTCGGCACCCCGCCCTTGTCGCTTCGCCACAGGCGCGGTCGCGCCGGATCGCCGAACACGTCCTCGACGTCGAAGAAGCCGTAACCCACTCCATTCCGGCTTCTGACACCGCGCGTGATCTCATCGAGCTGAAGCCACGAATCCGCCGCCGCGTGCTGCGACGGCGCTGCATTCGCCGGATCTGTGCGCGGCCAGGACGTACCCGGGATCAAACGGATGCCGAGCGGATCGAGAATTCGCTTCAATCGCTGCAGATCGGCCAGGAACTGTTCGGCGGAGCGGCGGGCCGCTTGGTCATTCTGCCCGAGCAGGCAGACCATGTGCGTGATCCCGATGCCGCGCAGTATGCCGAGGCGGCGGGCCCGCTGCTCGGGTGGCGCGGCCACCACTTCCGCCAGTGACAAGCCTGCTACGCCAAGGTTGATGTAGGGCAAATCCGCATCCGCGAGCGCGGAAAGCAGGAAGCCCGGATGATAGCAGGCGCCGATCCGTGCGGAGGCGCCTACCGCGCCGGTGGACGATATGCTGTCCCCCAGCACTGCCACTCGCGCACGCGGCGCCGCCCCAGGCAGCGGTCGCCCCAGAATCACGGCGGGCGGCAGCACCACGTAGTTGGCGGCACGGCCATAGGGTGCGAAGCCCGCCGCCGTCACGGAGGCCGTGCCCTGCCCTGCCGCGGCCACGCCACAGGCACTGACCTCATCGGGGCCGAAGGCCGGCAAATCGGTGCCGGGAAAGCGCGAGGGCGGCTTCTCCCAGTCTGCGGAGATCGCCAGCTGCACATCCCCCGCCGGGTAAGCCATGGGAACATGGGCGCGGAGTTCGCCATCCGGCGGCATCCAGTTACCGCCGCCGACGAATGCCAGGGCCCGCCCGGGCTGGTCGAAGCGCGGCTTCGGCGCCGCGGCGAACAGCGTGATGGCGGAGGCGCCGGGTTGCAGGACGCGGCCACCGGTGATGTTGGCCCAGCGGATCTCCAGCGCGCTGCAGGGTTCAGTGATGCGATGCCAGGAATTTTGCCGCCAGGATCCGAAGCGTTCCGGCTCTGAATTGGCAATGTCGCGTGCCGGCACGCCGCAGCGATTGCCGACCAGCACCATCGGCTCCGCCTCGGCCACAAACAGCCGGCCGCCGCGCACGGCCGACACCAAGCCCAACATGGCAATGCCTCCGGTTGTTGATTGGGTCTGACGGCGTGACAAGGCCCGGCCGTGCCGTCAACACCCTGTGCTTCGTCTGGACGCCCCGGCAACAAGAGCGCAATTTCCCATACATGGATTTCCGATCGGTATACCGCCACGGCTTCGCCCGTGTTGCCGCCTGCACCACGCGTTGCACCCTGGCCGACCCGGCCCGCAACGCGGACGCCATTCTGAAGGCCGCCCGTCATTGCGACGCTGAAGGCGCGGCGCTGGCGGTGTTTCCTGAGCTGGGCCTTTCCGGCTACGCCATCGATGACCTGCATCTGCAGGACACGCTGTTGGACGCGGTGGAAGATGCCGTCGCGGCCCTGGTGGAAGCCTCGCGCACAATGCGCGTGCTGATGCTGGTGGGGGCACCGGTGCGGCATGCCGGGCGCGTCTACAACACGGCGCTGGCTATCCAGGGTGGCCGGCTGCTCGGCGTCGTGCCCAAGGTGCACCTGCCGAACTATCGCGAGTTCTACGAACGGCGCTGGTTCGCCTCCGGCGCCGGAACCGAGGGCGGCAGCACCCGGATCGCCGGGATGGAAGCACCCTTCGGCCCCGACCTGATGTTCGCCGCCGAGGATGTGCCCGACCTCATCATCCATGCGGAGATCTGCGAGGACGTATGGGTGCCGATCCCGCCCTCCTCCATCGCGGCCGCGAACGGGGCCCTGGTACTCGCCAACCTGTCGGCCAGCAACATCACCGTGGGCAAGGCGGATACCCGCCGGCTGCTGGCGCAGGGTCAGTCGGCGCGCTGTCTCGCGACCTATCTCTACGCCGCGGCCGGCGTGGGGGAATCCACCACGGACCTGGCCTGGGACGGGCAGGTGTCGATCTTCGAGAACGGGGCGATCCTGCGCGAAAGCGACCGCTTCCCGGACGAGGACCAGGTCGTGATTGCCGACACCGATCTGGACCTGCTGCGGCAGGAGCGGGCCCGGCAGGGCACCTATGACGACAACCGCCGCCTCCACCCCTCCCCGTTCCGACGGATCGCCTTCCGGGTCGATCCGCCGGCCGGCGATATCGGATTTCAGCGCGCCATCGAGCGCTTCCCCTTTGTGCCCGCCGATCCCGCCCGGCTGCACCAGGACTGTTACGAGGCGTACAACATCCAGGTCTCGGGTCTGGTACAGCGCCTGGGCTCCACCAGCGGCAAGCTGGTGATCGGCGTGTCCGGCGGACTCGACTCCACCCAGGCCCTGATCGTCGCGGCCAAGGCCATGGATCGGATGGGACGGTCGCGCACCGACATCATCGGCTACACGCTTCCCGGCTTCGGCACCTCTGCTGGCACCAAAACCAATGCGCATGCCCTGATGGCGTCGCTCGGCATCACCGCCAAGGAACTCGACATCCGGCCAGCGGCGAAGCAGATGCTGAGCGATCTGGGCCATCCCTTCGGTCGCGGCGAACCCGTCTATGACGTGACTTTCGAGAACGTCCAGGCAGGGCTGCGTACGGATTACCTGTTCCGGGCCGCCAACCATCAGGGTGGCATGGTGCTGGGGACCGGCGACCTGTCGGAACTCGCGCTTGGCTGGTGCACCTATGGCGTGGGCGACCAGATGTCGCACTACAACGTCAATGCCGGGGTACCGAAGACGCTGATCCAGCATCTGATCCGCTTCGCCATCGCATCCGGCGACTTTTCGGCCGACGTGGGCGCGACGCTTCAATCCATCTTGGACACCGAGATCTCGCCGGAGCTCATCCCGGCCGACGCCGACACGCAGCAGCTGCAAAGCACGGAGGCGAAGATCGGGCCCTATGCCTTGCAGGACTTCAATCTGTTCTACACGCTGCGCTACGGGTTCCGTCCGTCCAAGATTGCCTTTCTGGCCCTGCAGGCCTGGGACGATGCGGCGCAGGGCTCTTGGCCCCCCGGCTTCCCGGACGGAAAACGCGGCCAGTACCCGCTGCCGGTGATCCGCAAATGGCTGGAAGTGTTCCTGGCGCGCTTCTTCGGCTTCGCGCAGTTCAAGCGGTCCGCCATGCCGAACGGGCCCAAAGTGTCGGCAGGTGGATCGCTGTCTCCGCGCGGCGACTGGCGGGCCCCCTCCGATGGCAATGCGACGGCCTGGCTGGAGGAGTTGCGTCGCAACGTTCCGGCAGAATAGCACCGGATCCTGCATCCCGGATCCCCCGGTCATCGTTGCTTGCAGAAGCAAAATGCCCGGAGGATCTTGGCGATGGCGGCACATGAAGGTTTGCGGCACGGTCATCTCGGACCGAATACGCTGCACCTGTGCATCGATATGCAGCAATTGTTTGCGGAAGGACCGTGGGAGACGCCCTGGCTGAAGCGTGTTCTTCCGGTGGTAGAGGAACTGGCAAATGCCAGGCCGGATTGCACCCTGTTCACCCGCTTCATGCCTCCTGCCAACGTCGCCGAAGCCCGCGGCATGTGGCGCCGTTATTACGAGCATTGGCCGCAGATGGTGAGAGAGGCGCTGCCGCCGGAACGGACCGAGTTGATGCCGAGTCTGGCACGCCTCGTGCCCCCGGCTGAGGTATTGGACAAGGACGTCTACTCCCCCTGGGTCGCGCCGGAGCTGCATCGCCGCCTGCAGGAGCGCGGCGTGGACACGCTGGTGATCACCGGAGCGGAGACCGATGTCTGCGTGCTGGCCGCCGTGCTCGGTGCCGTCGACCTCGGCTATCGGGTGGTGGTTCCGGTGGACGCCATCTGCTCCTCCTCCGACCGCACACATGACGCTCTGCTGACGCTGTACCGCGAGCGTTTCGGTCAGCAGATCGAGGCGGTCCGCTCGGAGGAGGTTCTGCGAGCCTGGACCTAGTGTCCTGATCGCGAAATTCCTCCGATCGTCTGGGAGCGAAGGCAGAAGCGCTGGATGGCGG
>NZ_QXGS01000060.1 GCF_003604215.1 Teichococcus vastitatis | reverse complement strand
CCGCCTGCGGCTGGCTACATGATCCGTAACCCCAACTATCCCACTAGCAGCCGACCCAAACCCGACAGGCTGCTAGATCCTCCGTGACAATGTTGCCGCTCGCGCCTGGTGCGAAGGGGCAGCCGCCCACTCCAGCAAGAGCGGAGTCGAAACAGCGAATGCCCTGCTCAAGCCCGGCGAGTGCGTTCGCCAAGCCGAGGCCCATCGTGTCGTGTAGATGCAGTCCAATGAGGCGCGGTCCAGCCTCGTTTTGAACCGCACGTACAAGAGAGGTGACCAAGGCCGGATGCCCATAGCCTACGGTATCTGCCAACACCAAATCGTCCACGCCAGCCTCAAGCAAGGCCGTTGTCACATGGAGCACCTGTGCGGCCGGAATGACGCCGTCGATTGAGCATCCGAATGCCGTGGCGCAACCAGCGCGGATATGCAAAGGCCGCGTCTGTGCCCGGCTCCATTCCACGATCTTACGCACCTCCCCCACCTGCTCCCAAGGTGTTTTATTCACGTTAGCCCGGCTATGTCCCTCGCTCACTGAAACTGGAATGTCGATCTCCTGCGCGCCAGCCTCGTAGGCGGCCTGGGCACTTCGTAGGTTCGGGACAAGCACGGAGACGCGCGGTCCGGACAGGCCACGAGCGGCCGCTACGATCTCGCCAGTGTCAGCCATTTGCGGCACGAGCTTCGGCGATACGAAACTGCCAACCTCGATCTCCCCGATGCCTGCTGATACTAAGTCGATGATCCAACGGATCTTTGCCTCGGTTCTCATGATGGAACCCGCCATCTGCAGGCCATCGCGTGGGCCGACTTCGCGGATGGTTACGCTCTCGCCCCTATTGTTGTCTCCTCCCTCTCATATCCAGGTCCTATCAGGTTCATCCCGGCCTGTCCCGTGGAACACGTTGACAATTTCTGAAAACGGTTCACCATCCGCGCAACGAAAATCCAGGGGAAACAAATGTACCGTAAGGCAACGGCGCGCGTCGGCATCGACGTCGGCGGCACATTCACTGACGTCGTCCTGGTTACCGCGGAGGGCGAGGTTCATACCGCGAAGGTTCCGACCACACCGGCCGACCGAGTCATAGGCGCAGTAGCGGGTTTCCGACGTATCCTCGAGATTTCGGGACTGCCAGCCTCAAGCGTCGGGTTCATCGGACATGGTTCCACGATGGCGACGAACATGGTCGTCGAGGGCACTGGCGCGCCCTCCGCACTCGTCACGACGCGCGGATTTCGTGATATCCTGGAGCTGCGCCGGATTGCGCGGCACGACCGCGCCGATCTGTACGATCTTTCCTTTAGCAATCCAAAGCCCCTAGTCCCGCGTCGCCACCGCTTCGAGGTTACGGAGCGCCTAAATCACCGAGGTGAAGTTATGCTTCCTCTCGACATGGCAGATCTAGAGAAGGTCGCGGAGGAGATCGCCACCAGTGGTGTTCAAGCCGTCGCGATCTGTTTCCTCCACTCGTTCCTTAATCCCGAGCATGAGCGTGCCGCAGCCGCGCTGTTGTCAGCGCGTCTACCCAATTGCTTCGTCACGGCCTCGCACGAGATCAACCCCGAGATGGGGGAGTACGAGCGTACGAGCAGCACGGTGATGAATGCCATGCTTGGTCCCGTCTGCGCACGATATATCCGGAATCTCGGGGGCGGCTTCGCCGACGCAGGTTTCAACGGCGAGCTGCTCTTCATGACTTCAAACGGCGGTCTCGCCCATGCGGATCTCGTTGCCGCACGCCCGGTCCTGTTGCTGGAATCAGGTCCTGCGGGCGGGGTCAGTGCGGCGTTGCGAGTGTGTGAGCGCATTGGTTCGCCGGATCTCATCCTCGGCGACATGGGGGGCACCACCTTCGACGTCTCACTCGTGCGTGGCGCGAGACCCGAACTGCGAACATCGAGCCTTCTGCACAGCTACACCGTTCGTGCACCCTCCATTGACATCGATTCCATCGGAGCGGGCGGCGGCTCTATTGCATGGATCGACGCCGGCGGCGGAGTGCGCATCGGGCCACAGAGCGCCGGGGCAGATCCGGGGCCCGCATGCTACGGCCGTGGGGGCGCCCGCCCCACAGTTACCGACTGCAACCTTGTTCTCGGCTACCTAGATCCGGAAACCTTCCTCGAAGGATCGTTCCGTCTCGACCTCGAAGCAGCACGGGAGGCCATCCGCGTCCACTTGGCCGAGCCTCTCGGCATCGGTATCCCAGAGGCTGCAGGCACTGTGCGAGCGGTGGCTAACGCGCTGATGGCACAGGCTATGCGGCTGATGACTGTGGAGCGTGGCCACGATCCGCGTGAGTTTACCTATCTCTGCTGCGGCGGAGCCGGCCCCGTCCATGCTATCGATCTCGCCCGCGAACTCGAGATGCGCCGGGTAGTGGTGCCGCCGGCGCCGGGTCTGTTCAGCGCTGTTGGCATGGTAGTGGCAGATCGCCAAGTTGACCGCCAAGCTGCGCTTGAGCGTGAGTTGTCCGGCCTCGCCGAGAGCGAGATCGAGCAGGGCTTCAAGGAGCTTGAAGCTGACACGCGCAAGGTTCTGCTAGCGGGTGGCGCCGAGGGAGTTGATGCGGTGCTGCAGCGGCGCCTCGACTGCCGTTATGCTGGCCAACCGGATTCAATCTCGTTTGAGTTTCCAGACCAGGGATATGCCGCCATCCGCGCCGCCTTTGAGGGCGCACACCGGCGGCTATGGAACTTCGACAAGCCTGACCAGCCGGTGATCGTGAACAACCTGCGCGTTGAGGGCCGTGCGCCAACCGGCTGGCGAGGTGATCTCCGGCTAGCCCCCTCCGGCTCCGCGCCTGAGCCGTGGCGGGAGCGCGCCGTATTCGCCCAGGACGGGTACCGCAGACTACCAGTCTACCGCAGAAGCGACTTGCCCGTCGGCACCGTGTTGCCAGGCCCGATCGTGATCGAGGAACAGAGCAGCAGCATTCTGCTCGGCGAGAACGATACCGCGCGCGTGGACGACGCGCTCAACCTCTTGATCGACCTTTGAGGATCATCCCATGGACATCGTGACCTACGAGATCCTCCGCAACGGCCTCTACGCCGCAGCGCGGGAGATGAAGATTGCCATGATGCGCACCGCCGGCAGCCCGATCGTGCATTCCGGCGGTGACGCCTCCGCCGCAGTCTTCGACTCCGAGATGCAACTCGTAGCGCAAGGCAACGATATCCCGACCATGCTCGGCTCGGCCGTGATCTCCACCAAGGCTTCGGTCGAGGCCATCGGGCGCGACCGACTTCGCCCTGGTGACGTCATCATCAGCAACGATGTCTATCTCGGCGGCGGAAACCACCAGCCCGACGTGCAGTTCACCCGGCCGGTCTTCGTGGACGGCGACATCATCGCTTTCGTTATGACCCGCGGCCACTGGACCGATATCGGTGGTCAAGCACCAGGGTCATACACCGCCATGACCTGGGATATCTTCGCCGAAGGCGTGCGCATCCCGCCCGTGCTGCTCTATCGGGAAGATCGGCCGGTCGAGGACGTGATGACGCTGGTCGTGCAGAACACGCGTGATCCGTCGGTCCGGCTGCTCGACATCCAGGCGCAGTACGCCGGCTGCTTCGTGGGCGACCGCCGCATCGCGGCCATGGCCCGTAAGCACGGCGTGCAGGCTCTGCGGGACGCTATGACGCGCGCTCTAGATCATTCCGAGCAACTGATGCGGGCGGCTATCCGTGCCATCCCGGACGGTGTCTACGAGGCTGAGGATAGGGTAGAGCCCGTCGCTGGTCCCGCAGGCTGGCCGACTGCCGAGATCCCCATCAAGGTAAAGGTCACCAAATCAGGTGATTCCATTCACTTCGACTATGCCGGAACAGGGCCACAGACCCGTGGCGGCATCAACTGCCCCTTCTCTGTTACATGCAACAGTACGTGGTTTACGGTCAAGGCAATCACCGACGTCTCCATTCCGATCAACCAGGGCTGCTATCGCCCAGTCTCCATAGACGCTCCCCAGGGTAGCTTGGTGAACTGCGCCTTCCCCGCCTCGGTCGTGGCGGGCAATACCGAGACCTCGCCGCGGCTGATCGACTTGTTGTTGCGTGCCCTCGCGCCCGCCGTGCCAGAGCGGGTGGTCGGACAGAGCAACTGCGGAGCGTTCTCGGGAATCTTTGGAGGCGCAGATCCCGATGCTGTGCGTGTGCGGCGAACCGGACGCTCCTTCGTTGGTATGATTGATCCACATGCCGGCGGTATGGGTGCGCGAGCCGACAAGGACGGCGTGAACGGTATTCGCGTCTATGTCGGCAACGCCGGCAGCACCGCCGTCGAACTGATTGAGCAAACCTCGCCTCTGACCGTCGAGGAGTGGGCTTTGGTCCCGGATACCGGAGGAGCCGGCGAGTTTCGGGGAGGGCTGACGTCCCGACGCCTCTATCGCGTCGAGTATGAAGAGGCGACCTTCACGGCCTGCGGTGAACGCGGGATCCATCCACCACTTGGACAGTTTGGCGGCGCGCCAGGCAGTACCTTTGCCTGCGAGATTCGGCGCGGCAGTGGTGATCCTGTCAGGATTCCCGCCAAGGCGGGGCACGAGATCGTCCATCGTGGCGACCGTGTGCTGATGCAGCCGGCTGGCAGCGGTGGCTATGGTGATCCGCGGCGCCGCGAGCGTCAGGCCATTTTGGACGACCTGCGCGACGGCTACGTGACGCCTCTGGCGCTCGAGAGGGACTACGGCCTCGCCTCAACTGAGGCCCAGTCCCTGCTGCGGGAGGCGGATCTTGCCTGAGCAGTCGCCCCTTCCGCTCGACGGCCTGTTCGTGGTTGAGATCGGCCACAGCCTTGCCGGACCCTTCGCGGGTATGGTGCTCGCTGATCTCGGCGCAACCGTACTCAAGGTGGAGAACGCAGGAAAAGGCGACCACGCCCGCGACTGGGGCCCTCCCTTTGCCGACGGCGCAGCCGTGCTGTTCAACGCCGTCAACCGCGGCAAGCGCAGCCTCTGCGCCGACTTGCGTGACCAGGAGACCGCTGTGGCGTTGCGGCGGCTCATCCTGGATCGTGCCGACGTCGTCTTGCAGAACCTGCGCTTCGGCACACTGGACAGAATTGGGCTGGGTGGCGCTGGGTTGACGGAGGCCAAGTCTTCCCTCGTCTACTGCAATGTCGGCGCTTTTGGCCGCACGGGGCCACAGCGCGACGCGCCAGGCTACGATCCACTGGTGCAAGCCGCAAGCGGGCTGATGAGCATGCTGGGGCATCCCGGTGAGCCGGTGAGTCGAGTCCCTATCGCGATCAACGACATCGGCACCGGGATCTGGGCGGCGCTCGGCATCCTCGCCGCGCTGCTGCGTCGTAAGGAGACGGGGCGCGGTGGCATAGTGGATGTTTCCCTCTATGAGACCGCGCTGACGTGGCTCACAATTCCGGCCTCGGACTACTTGGCGAGTGGCGTACTGCCTGAGCGGCTCGGCTCGGGCGTCGGTAATATCGTGCCGCACCAGGCCTTTGAGTGCTCCGATGGACCGCTGATGATCGCCGCCGGTAACGATCACCTCTTCCGGCAGCTCTGTCATGTTCTGGAACTCGACGCCTTGGCGGCCGATGCTCGCTTCGCCACCAATGGCGCCCGGGTCGCCAACCGCGTGACGCTGATCGTGCTGCTCTCGGAAGCCATGCGTGGCCGAAGGGTCACGGAACTAGCAGGGGCCCTCGAGAAGGCCGGAGTGCCGTGCGGCCCCGTCAACACACTAGCCACTGCCCTGGAGCATCCTCAAACCGCTGCACTGGGCATGGTGGGCACCCTGCCGGGAAACGGTGTCCGCACTGTTGCGCTGCCGCTCTCCCTCGATGGCCGCCGCCCGCCGCTCGCCGGCCCCGCGCCGAAACTGGGAGAGCACCAGGGGATGCTGTCCCGCGCTGCTCCCGTCCCGAACAAGGAAGACGCAACATGAGGCTCGCTGCCCTCGATAAGTCCTTGGATACCCTGCTCCTGACGGAGCCCGACGAAGGGCTGCTGCTGATCACGCTCAACCGACCCGAGCGCGCCAATGCCATGAACACGGCGATGGGTGAGGAACTGATCGCAACCTTCTCGGCGCTCGAGGCCGCGCCTGACGCCTACCGCTGCGTCGTGCTGACCGGTGCCGGCGACCGCGCCTTCTGCGCTGGCGCGGACCTCAAGGAACGGGATGGCATGAGCGATGCAGCGTTCGCCAGCCAGCACTACATGTTCGAGCGGATGATGCGTGCGCTGCTCTCCTGCCCACCGCCGCTACTGGGGGCGGTGAATGGCGCAGCCTACGCGGGTGGGCTGGAAATCGCGCTATCCTGCGACTTCTGCTTCGCCTCGCAGGCGGCCCGCTTCGCCCTGACAGAAGTGACGCGGGGAATTATGCCAGGTGGAGGCGGGACGCAGCACCTGCCGCGGGCGATCGGCGCGCGCCGTGCCAAGGAAGCCATCTTCACTGGCGAGCCCTTCACCGCTGAACAGGCGCTGGCCTGGGGCGTCGTTAACCGGCTTTGTCCCCCGGGACACGTAGTGGAGGAGATGCTTGCAACCGCCAGCCGCATCTGCTCGAACGCGCCAATCTCCGTCCGGCAGGCGAAAAAGTCCATCGACAACGGGCTTCAAGCCGATCTCAGGACCGGCATGCTCTTCGAGATTGAAGCCTACTATCAGCTTATTCCGACGGAAGATCGACGCGAAGGCATCGCCGCCTACAACGAGCGACGCCCGCCCCGGTTCAAAGGCCGCTGAGCGGAAACCCGAAGCGTCCTCGAACGAAATCAACAGGGAGAACGACCATGAATGCTTTACATGAGGGATTGAGTCCGCCACGGCGGACCCTCCTCCGGGCGGCGGCATTGGCGGCCCTGGCACCGCTCGCTCGCCCGTCCTTGGCGCAGGGTACCTGGCGCCCGTCGCGGCCGGTGCGTGTGCTGGTGCCCTTCCCTCCGGGTGGCGCTACCGATATGTTGGCGCGACTGATCGCGCAGAAGCTTGGCGACAAGCTTGGTCAGCCGCTGGTCATTGAGAATCGCCCTGGCGGCAATGGGGTCGTCGCGACCCAGGCGATGCTGACCTCGCCGCAGGATGGGCACACCATCATGCTCGCGACCGCCGACACCCACACGGTGTTGCCGGCCGCAAATCCAAACCTGCCTTACGCAACGAGCCAGTTCGTGCCGATCGCAGGTGTTGCGAGCGTCGTTTTCTCACTCGTCGCGCGACCAAAGCTGCCGATCACGAACCTCGCCCAGTTGATCGAGCTCGCAAAGCGTTCCCGGCCACCGCTGACCTACGCCTCTTACGGCGTGGCGAGCGCCTCTCACGCAGCGGGGGAGATGTTCAAGCTCGCGACCGGAGTTGATATGGTTCACGTGCCATACCAAGGGGCTGGACCGGGCTTGCTGGCGGTCACCGCGGAGCAGGTAGACACGATGATGGTGCCGGTCGCCGTGGCTAACCCGCAGCGCGCGCGCATCCGTATGTTGGGCGTGGCGAGCAGTGTGCGCTTCCCGCTTGTGCCGGATGTGCCGACCCTTGAAGAACAAGGGGTACCCATGGTAGCCGATGCCTGGATCGGACTGCTGGCCGCACCCGGTACCCCGCCTGCCATCGCCGAGGCCCTCTACGGCGCGGTAGCGGAAATTCTAGCCTCACCTGAATTCGCGAGTACGCTAACCACCAACGGCTTCACCACCCTCGGCTATGGCCCGGAACGCTTCAGCGAGTTCTTGCGCAGTGAGAATGCCCGCTGGGGCGAAGTGGTCCGTGCGGCGCATATCACCACAGAGGGATAGTCCGTCCTCTTCTGATCGCCCATGCGCTCTTCTTAGCAAGAGGTGATACTCAGGCCGACGCCGCCAGCGAGAGAAGCGTCGGACTGTCCGATCTGCTACAGTCATGCCGATGGCAATGACGCGACGAGATCAAAAGGTATGACAACCCGCCGGGATACCGGATCGCCAAACTCGGTGCCGACGATACGCGATGTAGCCCGTGCCGCTGGCGTATCGATCGGCACCGTTTCGCGGGTCATCAATGCTACGGTGAATGTCAGCCCTACGTTGCGAGACCGGGTTGAAGCCGCAATCGGGCAGCTCGGCTTTATCCCGGATACCGCAGCGAGCAGTCTGCGTGGTCGTTCCACAAGAAGCTTTGCCTGCGTCGTTCGCGATCTGACAGTGCCAGTCCTGGCGCAATTTGCCGATGCCATGCAGCGCGAATTGGATGCAAAGGGCTGCGGGCTTTTTGTGGCTTCGTCCTATCACGCCTTCGCACGCGAGCGCGACCTACTACGCACCTTCGAGCAGCGGCGGGTTGATGGATTAGTTATTGCCACCTCGTCTGAGCGCAGCCCCCACCTGCTCAGTCTGCTCCGTCGAAGCCGCGTGCCGATCGCATTACTGGACCGCTCCGCGCCCGCTGGCTTCGATGCTGTGCTGGTGGACCATGCTTCCGGCGCGCAAGCTGCAGTCGAGCATCTCCTAGAGATTGGCCATCGGCAGATTGCATTCATTTCCGGGGAGGCGTCGCTACGGCCAACCCGTGAGCGTTTGCGAGGCTTCGAAACAGCTCATCATCTTCACGGCATTGAACCAAATCCCCAATTTAGCCGCTTTGGTAATTTCGCGACTGACTATGGCTTCAGCGCGGCAATTGACATCCTGGCTCAACGTGATCGCCCAACGGCGCTCTTTGCCGCAGGGACGGCGCTCTTACCGGGTGTTCTTCGAGCAGCGCGGCACCTTGGCCTTCGCATTCCGCGTGATCTATCTATTGTGGCAGGGGCTGATAGCGAACTGGCGGAGTTTCACGCCCCTTCTATTTCGGTGGTGCGCTGGGATCACGGGGAACTCGGCGCTTCCGCTGCTCGGTTTCTGCTCAGACGTGTCTCCGCACCGGAGTTGCTGCCCCAGAATGCCGAAGCTCGTACAACTTTTCTCGCCAGGGAGTCCTGCGTTTCACCCCGCTCCTAAGATACAAGCATGACTATCTTCAGGAGCAGCACACCTGCGACGCAGAAAGCCGAATGAAGACGGTGGACGCCCAGTGCGCACCTGTCGTCAGATCCGGGAACTGATTTTTCAGGTCCGCCGTTCTGTCGCAGCAAAGCACGCCTGCATGCTTCTTCATTGAAGGTTTCGTTTCCAGCCTGTACCATCGTGAGCGAGCTCTCAGTCTGAGCCAATAAAGCTGAACTCTGCGGCTTTGCTCCGGCCAAGCTGGAGTTCGCCTGCGCAGCTACTGTATTTGGTCCCCTGTGTGGGAAGCGCATGCCGCTAAAGCGGGGAGGGAAATACAATGCAAACGCTGTACGCGCGCGATCTGATGGCGACAAAGGTGACGAAAATTCCGCCAGAGACTCCTGTTGCCGCTGTGGCAAGGATGTTCGCGGCCAAGGGCATATCAACTGCGGCAGTTACCACGCCTTCCGGCGGGTTACTGGGCATCATCACAGAGTCGGACTTGATCCGTCGCCTGGCCAATGAGGATAAGCAGCCGCGCCATGGATGGCTGGCACGCATGTTCATGGATAATCGGCAGGAGGCACAGCTTTATATCCGGAGTCATGGTGCAACGGCCGGTGCGATGATGAGTACGCAGGTGATCACCGTGTCACCGGGGGAAACCGCATTTCATGTCGCCCGCCTCATGGAGGAACACAGGATCCGCCGGGTGTTGGTGGTAGAGAACGAAGATATTGTTGGGATCGTTAGCCGGTCTGATTTGATCCGCGCCCTAGTCATGGCACAACCGTCAGCAGCAGATGACCAGTCGGATGAAGCTATTCGCCAGGCCGTCATGGAAGCCATGCAGCGCGAGGCATGGGCCGATACAACATACACGGCTGTGAACGTGCGCAACGGCACCGTCGAGTTTCATGGCTTTAGGCGCTCCACGATGGAGAGCCAAGCCTTGCGTGTTCTGGCGCAGAACATTCCAGGCGTGAGGCACATCGAGGACAACACACGTTCCCTACCCGGCTACTTCGCGGGCTGAAGTAATCCACCGACACTTCGAACATTATGCCTGCCGATGCTAGCCACAATCCGGCCCTTAAGAATGTTCCGCTGGAATGGCGTCCTCTAAGCACGCTTCGTACGAGGCGTGTGGCCAAGTGGCATCGTGGTCGCTGGTTAAGCGGGGATGGGCCGGGCAAAAGCAGCGAGAGGGCCGCTGCGTCACTCGTATCCGGCGGGACTTATACCAACTCCCGATGGTCGTGACTCACGACGGGGGCTTCCCCGACACGGGGG
>NZ_QXGS01000006.1 GCF_003604215.1 Teichococcus vastitatis | reverse complement strand
CCTGCGGCTGGCTACATGATCCGTAACCCCAACTATCCCACTAGCAGCCGACCCAAACCCGACAGGCTGCTAGAGCAGATCCCGCGCCGGGTGAATCGGTCCGCCGCGCTCAGGTGCCGCAGAAGGTTTGCCGCACTTCCTCCTCCGGCGCCGCCGGCAGGGTGTAGTGCTCGAGGCCGGGCTGGTCCTCGTAGGGTCGCGTCAGCAGCTCGGCCATTTCGTGGAACAGAGAGAAATCCTCGCGCTCCACCGCCGCGGCAATGGCGGCCTCGACCCGGTGGTTGCGTGGAATGAAGGCGGGGTTCACCGCTGCCATCGCCGCGCGGCGCGCCTCGGGCGAGGCGCCCTCGCGCGCCAGGCGCTGCCGCCAGCCTTCCATCCAGCCATCCAGGGCCGCCGGATCCTGGAACAGCGTGCGGGCCTGTTCCGCATCGGCCAGGTGGCGGAAGGCCAGGGTGAAATCGACGCGCTGCTCGGTCATGCGGGTCAGCAGGTCCTGCGCCAGGGCGATGTCGCCCTCCTCCTCGGTGTGCAGGCCGAGCTTACGGCGCAACCCACCGTGGTAAGCGGCCTCGAAGGTCGGAGCGAACTCGGCCAGGGCCTGCTGCGCCCGCTCCACCGCCGCCTCCTCGTCCAGCGCCAGCAGTGGCAGCAGGCATTCCGCAAGTCGTGCCAGGTTCCACTGCACGATGCGCGGCTGGTTGCCGTAGGCGTAGCGACCGAAGCTGTCGATGGAGCTGAACACCGTGGCCGGGTCATAGGCTTCCATGAAGGCGCAGGGGCCGAAATCGATGGTCTCGCCGGAGATGCTGGTGTTGTCGGTGTTCATCACGCCATGCACGAAGCCGACCAGCAGCCATTGCGCCACCAGCGCCGCCTGCCGCCGCACCACGCCGGCGAAGAAGGCCAGCGCCGGGTTGTCGGCCTCCGCCGCCGCCGGGTCATGCCGGGCGATGGCGTAGTCCAGCAGGATGCGTAGCGCCTCGTCATCCCGCCGGGCCGCGAAATACTGGAAGGTGCCGACGCGCAGATGGCTGGCGGCGACGCGGGTGAACACGCCACCCGGGAGTTCCCGCTCGCGCAGCACCGTCTCGCCCGTGGTCACCGCCGCCAGCGCCCGTGTCGCCGGGATGCCCAGCGCTGCCATGGCCTCGCTCACCAGGAATTCGCGCAGCACCGGGCCGAGCGCGGCGCGGCCATCGCCACGGCGCGAGAACGGCGTCGGGCCGGAGCCCTTGAGCTGGATGTCGCGCCGCGTGCCGTCCGGCGCCACCTGCTCGCCCAGCAGAATGGCGCGGCCATCGCCCAGCTGCGGCGAGAAGCCGCCGAACTGGTGGCCGGCATAAGCCTGCGCCAGCGGCTCGGCCCCTGCCGGCACATGGTTGCCGGCCAGCACCGCCACCCCGTCCGGCGAGCGCAGCGCCTCCGGATCGAGGCCGAGCTGCTGCGCCAGGGCCGCGTTGACCCGCACCAGCTTCGGCGCGGCCACCGGCGTCGGGTCCAGCCGCGCATAGAAGCGGCCCGGTAGCCGGGCGTAGCTGTTGTCGAAGTGGAAGCGCGGTTCCGTGGCGGTGATGGCGTCCATGCGGGGCAGATTGGAATTCGCGGCAGGCCACGCAAGGCGGAGTCACGCCACTTTCGCCTTGCGCCCCCGCAGCATGCCCGCCGCCCGGCGGCCGACATCGTCCAGCACGGTGTAGACCACCGGCACCACCACCAGGCTGAGCAGCGTCGAGGTGATCAGCCCGCCGATCACCACCAGCGCCATCGGCGCGCGGAACTCGGCATCCGCGCCGATGCCGGCAGCGATGTGCGCCATGCCGGCGGTCATGGCGATGGTGGTCATGATGATGGGGCGCGCCCGCTTGCGCGCCGCCTCGAACAGCGCCTCGGTGCGGGAATGGCCGGCGCGGCGCGCCTCAATGGCGTATTCCACGAGCAGGATGGAGTTCTTGGCGACGATGCCCATCAGCATCAGCACGCCGATCACCGCCGACACGCTGAGCGCGCCGCCGGCCAGCAGCAGCGCCATCAGCGCGCCGCCGAGCGACAGCGGCAGCGCCGACATGATGGTGAGCGGCTGTAGGAAGCCGCCGAACAGCAGCACCAGCACGATGTAGATCAGCAGCACGCCGGAGCCGAGCGCCAGCACGAAGCCGGAGAACAGCTCGGCCATCACCTCCACGTCGCCCACCGGCTGCTCGCGCACGCCGGGCGGCAGGTTCCGCATGATCGGCAGCGCAGCCACCAGCGCGGTCGCCTCGCCGAGCGGCAGGCCGTTCAGCTCGGCCTGCACCGTGGCCTTGCGGGTGCGGTCCAGGCGGTCGATCTGCGCCGGGCCGGCGCCGTGGCGGATGGTGGCCACGGCTTCCAGCGGCACCGCCAGGTCGGCGCGGCCGGCGACGCGCAGGGTCCGCAGCGTGGCGAGGTCACCGCGCGCCGCCTCGTCCAGCATGACGCGGATCGGGATCTGCCGGTCCGGCAGGTTGAAGCGCGCCAGGTTCTGATCCACGTCGCCGATGGTGGCGATGCGCGCGGTCTGGCCGATGGCGGCCACCGAGACGCCGAGTTCCGCCGCGCGGGCTTCCCGCGGCACGATCTGCAGTTCCGGACGCTCCAGGCTGGCGGTGGAACGGGCGCCGGACAGCGTGGACAGGCCGCGCATCTGCCGCTCCAGCTCCCGCGCCGCGCCGGCCAGCACGGCGGCGTCGTCGCCCACCAGCGTGATCTCGGCCTTGGAGCCGCTCAGGCCATCGGCGCCGAAGCGCAGGCGCACGCCGGGGATGGCTTCCAGCTGCGGGCGCAGCGCCGCCTCGAATTGCTGTTGCGTCAGGGCGCGCTCGCCGCGCGGCTTCAGCGTGATGATCAGGTTGGCGTTGCGCGGATCGCCCTGCGCCGTGGAGCTGCCCATGCCGGGGCCGCCCGCCACGCTGGAGGTACCCAGCGAGGCGAACACGGACACCACCTCCGGCCGTGCCTTCAGGATGGCGGTGGCGCGCTGCACGGCGGCATCGGTGTCGGCCAGCGTGGCACCCGGCTCCAGCTCCAGCGCCGCGGCGGAACGGCCGCGATCGGCGGCGGGAATGAAGTCGGAGGGGATCAGCGGCACCAGCGCCAGCGACAGGGCGAAGAAGGCTGTGGCGGCGCCGAGCGTGATCCAGCGGTGCCGCAGGCACCAGCCGAGCAGCGACAGGTAGCGGCGGCCGACCACGCCCTCGCCGACCTCGTCCGCATGGGCGCGAAGCTGCGGCTTCAACAGGTAGGCACCCATGAGCGGCGTCAGCAACCGCGCCACCACCAGGGAGAAGAACACCGCCGCGGCCACGGTGAGGCCGAACTGGCGGAAGAACTGGCCGGGAATGCCCGGCATGAAGGCCACCGGCACGAACACCGCCAGGATGGCGCCGGTGGTGGCCATCACCGCCAGCCCGATCTCGGCCGAGGCGTCCAGTGCCGCGCGCAGGGCGCCGCGTTCCGGGTTGCTGCGCAGGTGGCGGACGATGTTCTCGATCTCGACGATGGCGTCGTCCACCAGCACGCCCACCACCAGGGTGAGCCCGAGCAGCGACACGTTGCTCAGCGCGTAGCCGAGCCAGTGCAGCACCAGAAAGGTCGGCACCAGCGACAGCGGCATGGCCACGGAAGCGATCATCGTCGCGCGCCAGTCGCGCAGGAACAGCCACACCACCAGCACGGCCAGCAGGGTGCCGACCAGCAGCGCCTCCAGCGCGCCGTGGTAGCCCGCTTCCACAAAGGCGACGGTGGAGGTGACGAGGCGGATCTCGGTGCCCGGATGCGCCGCCTGCAGGGTTTCGATCCGCTTCGCCACCGCCTCGGCCACCGCCATCTCGGAGGAGCCGCGGGTGCGCATCACCTCGAACGCCACCACCGGCAGGCCATCGAGCCTCGCCGCGCTGCGGATCTCGGCCGTGCTGTCGCTGACCTCGGCGATCTCCTCCAGCCGCGCGGTGCGGCCGCCCGGCAGGATGACCGGCCGGCTGCGCAGGGCCTCGACGCTGTCGGCCGAGCCGAGGGTGCGGATGCTCTGCTCGCTCTGTCCCAGCGTGCCGCGGCCGGCGGGCAGGTTGATGTTGGCGTCGCGCAGCTGCGCGTTCACCTGCGCGGCGGTGATGCCGAGCGCCAGCAGCCGCTCGGGCTTCAGCGCCACCCGGATCTCGCGCTCCACGCCGCCGACGCGGTTCACCTCGGCCACGCCCGGGATCGCCAGCAACGACTTCGACACCGTGTCGGTGACGAACCAGGAAAGCTGCTCCGTGCTCATCGCCGGGTTGGCCACGGTGTAGGTGACGATGGCGCCGCCGGTCACCTCGACGCGGCTGACGATCGGATCGCGGATCGCCGCCGGCAGGTCGGCGCGGATCTGCGACACCTTGTCGCGCACATCATTGGTGGCGCGGTCCACGTTCTTGCCGAGGTTGAACTCGATCACCGTGGTGGACACGCCGTCATTGACGATCGACGTCATGTGCTTGACGTCGCCCAGGCCGGACACCGCGTCCTCCACCCGCCGCGTCACCTGCGTTTCCAGCTCGGAGGGCGCGGCGCCGGGCTGCATCACCGTCACCACCACGGCGGGCAGGTCGATGTCGGGCGTGTTGTTGACGCGCAGCATGGGAAAGGCGACCAGTCCCGCCAGCGTCAGCAGCAGAAACAGCACGCAGGTCGGGATCGGGTTGCGGATCGCCCAGGCGGAAATGTTGCGGTGTTCCATGACGCCCGATCCTTCAGCGCGGCGCCGTGACGCGCACGCGGTCGCCATCCGACAGGAAGCCGGCGCCGGAGGCCACCACGCGCTCGCCCTCCGCGAGGCCCGAGGTCACCGCCACCAAACCCTCCTGCCGGGCCCCGGTCGCCACCTCGCGCCGCATCACGCGGTCGCCGCCTTCGGGCAGCACGAAGGCGACGGCCTGGCCGGCGCGAAACACCACCGCCTCCTGCGGCACGACGAGGGCCGGCGCCGTCTCCGGGCGGATCTCGGCGCGGGCGAACATGCCGGGGCGCAGCCCGGACCCGGCCGGCAGCGCCACGTGCACGATGCCGAGCCGGGTCTCGCCCGCCACCACCGGCGCCACGGCGCGGATGCTGGCGGCGATCTCCCGGTCGCCATGGAGGACGCGCACCGCCTGGCCCGGCCGCAGGGCGGCGAGATCCAGCTCCGGCACGCGGGCATCCAGCTCCAGCCGGTTGTCGCGGATCAGCCGCGCCATCTCCTGCCCCGGCTGCACCACGGCGCCCGGCAGCACCGAGCGGCGGGCAACGACCCCGTCAAAGGGCGCCAGGATGCGGGTTTGCGCCATCCTGACCTCGGCCTCGCCCTGCCGCGCCCGCGCGGCGAGCAGCCGGGCCTCGGCCTGTTGCACGGCGGATTGCCGCTGGTCCAGGATCTCGCGCGCCACATTGCCGGTGCGCGACAACTCGCTGGCGCGGCGCAGGTCGAGCCGCGCAATGGACAGCGCCGCCTCCGCCTCGGCCAGGGCGGCGCGGGACTGCGCCATCTGCGCCGCCGGCAATGCGTCATCCAGCGCCACCAGCAATTGTCCCTGCCGGACGGGCTCGCCTTCCTCCACCGGCACGGACAGCACGCGCAGCCCGCCGGTTTCGGCGCCGATCACCAGTTCCTGCCAGGCCACCACCGAGCCGTCGCCGATCACCTCGCGTGCCAGCACGCGGCGCTGCACCGGGGCCAGCGTCACCGTCAGGGATGGTGGCGCCTCCGCCGCGGCCGGCGCGAGCGGCGGCGCAGCGTCGCCGTGCCACCAGGCCGCGCCGCCCAGCACGCCGAGCCCGATCGCCAGGGCGCCCGCCAGCCAGGGCCAGCGGCGCCGGCGCGTCCGGGCCGGTGCGGTGAGAAGGGCGGGATCGGTCATCTGGTCCGGCATGGCGGTGCGCCTGCGGTCTCCTGGAGGGAATTCTTCTTATTGACCAAATAGTCAATAGAACCCCATTCTTGAAGAGGAACGGCGGACGGGTCAAGGCCGTTGAACACGCGAGGAGCACGCGGCTGAGGCATGCCACCGGACACAGCGACACCCCATGAACCGTCCCGTCGCCGCCTGCCGCCCGCCGAACGGATGCCGCAGATCCTTGAAGCGGCGCTGGAGGAATTCGCCGCGCGCGGCTTCGCCGGGGCCCGCATGGCGGAGGTCGCCCGCCGCGCCGGCATTGCCAAAGGATTGATCTACCATTATTTTCCGTCCAAGACGGCGTTATTCGAGGCGGTGGTGCGCGATGGCACCCGCTCGGATTTCGAAGCCGCGGAACGCCAGCTCAGCCAGCACAGCGGCTCGTACCGGGCGCTGCTCGCCGCGCTGCTCGACCTCGGCTACCAGGCGGTGTGCGAGGATGCGCGGGATCGCGTGCTGTTCCGCCTGATCATCGCCGAGGCGGAGCACGTCCCCGAACTGGCCGGGTTCTACCGCGACGAGATGCTGGCGCGCAGCGTCGGCATCGCCCAGCGCCTGCTGGAGGCCGGCGTCGCCGCCGGCGAGTTCCGCCCGGAGGTCGCCGCCCCCGGTTACGCCGAGGTGGTGCTGGCACCGGTGGTGATGCTCTCGGTGTGGCGCATCATCCTGGGCAACGCGGATGCGCCGGAGGCCGCCGCGATGCGGGCCGCGCATCGCGACCTGCTGTTGGCCGCGCTGCTGCCCCCGGCGGGCTGATCCGCCGCCCCTCCCTCTTGGCCCCGGACCCGGCGGCGTCGCATGATCGGCGCCGGCGCCCGACCTTGCGCCCACGCCAGCAGAACAACACCGGGAGAATGCCCATGATCCGCCGCCGCACCATGCTCGGCGCCGCCGCCCTGGCCGCCGCCTGTCCCCTCGCCCGGCCCGCGCGCGCCGCAGCCTGGCCCGACCGGCCGGTGCGGCTGGTCGTGCCTTATCCGCCGGGCGGCTCCACCGATGTCATCGCCCGCCTCTATGCCGAGCGGCTGGGCGCCCTGCTCGGCCAGCCCGTGGTGGTGGAGAACAAGCCGGGGGCCAGCGGCAACATCGGCACCGACGCCGTGGCCAAGGCGTCCGCCGATGGCAGCACCATCGGCGTCGCCAATGTCAGCGGCCTAGTGATCAATCCTTTTTTGTTCGACAGCATGCCGTTCGACCCGATGCGGGACCTGAAAACTCTCGGCATGGTGTACGAGATGCCCAACGTCGCGGTGGTGGCGGCGGGGCGCTCGCCGGCGAAGACGCTGGCCGAGTTCATCGACTGGGCGCGGGCGCGGCCGGGCGGCGTCACCTACGGCTCCACCGGCATCGGCCAGACCACCCACCTGTCGAGCGCCCTGCTGTTCGGCCGCACCCAGGTGGAGGCGACGCATGTGCCCTATCGCGGCGCGGCGCAGACCATTCCGGCGCTGCTGGCCGGCGATGTCGACTTCACCCTGGACAATCTCGCCTCCTATGTGCCGCTGATCAAGGAAGGGCGGATACGGGCCCTGGCGGTGACCAGCGCGGAACGCTGGCCGACCCTGCCCGAGGTGCCCACCATGGCCGAGGCCGGGCTGGCCGATTTCGTGGTCACGGTGTGGGGCACCTTTATCGCCCCGGCCGGCACCCCGCGCCCCGTGGTGGAGCGGCTGAACGCCGCCATGCGCGAGGTGGCCGCCGACCCCGCCTTCCGGCAGCGGCTGCTGGAAGGCGGCGCCCTGGCCCTGTCCAGCTCCCCGGAGGACGCCGCCGCCCGCGCCGAGCGGGAGCGGCCGATGTGGCGCGAGCTGGTGCGCAGCTCCGGCGCCAAGGCCGGCTGAAGCGCGGCGAGCCCGCCTGCGCGCCGCCACCTCCGCATCCCGGCTCGCCACCCCGCGGCGCGGCGGCGTCAGGCCAACCATGGCAGGGCCGCGACACGCGGGGCGATCGATCGCCATCCCGCCGGCGCCCTGCCGGGGACGCCCGAGCCGGACGGGACCATGAAAAAGGCCGGGCCGCGCCTCGCGGCGCGCCCGGCCCTGGGCGGGCGGCGTGAGCGGCGTTCAGCCCGCCGGCATCGGCATCGGCACCATCATGGATTGGTTCATGTTGTACATGACCCAGAGCGAGCCGGCCATGACGATGCCCACCACGATCACGGTGAACACCAGCGCCACCAGGTTCCAGCGCTCGCCTTCCCCGGTCTTCAGGTGCAGGAAGTAGATCAGATGGACCACCATCTGCACCACGGCCGTGCCCAGCACAACCGCGATCGTCGCCGCCTTGGGCAGCACGTTGCCCATCACCAGCGCGAAGGGGATCACCGTCAGGACCAGGGCCAGGATGAAGCCCTTGCGGTAGGATTCGATGCTGCCATGGGCCTGCGCGGCCTGCGCCGCCGAAGGATCCTCGCCAGGGCGCGCGGGGTGTCGGGAAGCGGTGGCCATGGTCTACAGGGCTCCCATCAGATAGACGAGCGTGAACACGCCGATCCAGATGACGTCCAGGAAGTGCCAGAACATGCTGAGGCAGTTCAGGCGCGTCAGGTTGGTGTCGGTGAAGCCGTCCCGCATCACGTGCACCATCATGGTCGCCAGCCAGATCATGCCGAAGGTGACGTGCAGGCCGTGCGTGCCCACCAGGGTGAAGAAGGCCGACAGGAAGGCGCTGGTGCTCGGGCCGGCGCCGATGTGGATCAGGTGGTTGAACTCGTACAATTCCATCGCCAGGAAGCCGGCGCCGAGCAGAAACGTGACCATGAACCAGCGCATGGCACGCGGCCGGTCCCGGCCCACCGCCGCCAGCATGCCGAAGCCGAAGGTGACGGAGGAGAGCAGCAGCAGAAACGTCTCAACCAGCACAAAGGGGAGTTCGAACAGCTCCGCCTCCGTCGGGCCGCCGGCGGTGGCCGGGCTGAGCACCGCATAGGTCGCGAACAGCGCCGCGAACAGGATGCAGTCGCTCATCAGGTAGATCCAGAACCCCAGCGCGGTGGTGGGGCCTGCATCATGATGCGCGGCATGCGCCGAATGGCTGGCGTGGCCGTGCGGGGTCATGGCGTGGGCGGACATCGGGTCAGGCCCCCACCAGCTCGGACTCGGCGCGATGCGCGTGCTTCACGCGGGCCATGTGTTCGCGCTCCATGCGCTCGATGGTGTCGGGCGACACTTCGTAGCCGTTGCCGGCGGTGAAGGAATGGATGATCGGCGTGGCGATGATGCCGAGCAACGTCACCGCCGCGAGCCACCAGATGTGCCACACCAGGGCGAAGCCGAACACCGTGGCGATGGCGCCGGTCACCAGGCCGGTGGCCGAGTTGTTCGGCATGTGGATCGGCTCGAAGTCATGCGTCTTCGGCGACAATCCCTGCTCCTTCATGTCCCAATAGGCGTCGATGTCGCGCACATTGGGCGTCTCGGCGAAGTTGTAGAACGGCGCCGGTGACGCGATCGCCCATTCCAGGGTGCGGCCGCCCCAGGGATCGCCGGTCAGGTCGCGGTTCGCCTCGCGGTCGCGGATGCTGACATAGAACTGGATCAGCTGGCAGGCGATGCCCGCCGCGATCACCAGCGCGCCCAGCAGCGCCACGTACAGGTAGGGCGTCCAGAGCGGATTGTCCGAGTGGTTCATGCGCCGCGTCATGCCTAGGAAGCCCAGCACGTAGAGCGGCATGAAGGCCAGGTAGAAGCCGACCAGCCAGCACCAGAAGGCGCGCTTTCCCCACATCTCGTCGAGCTTGATGCCGGTCGCCTTGGGAAACCAGTAGGTCAGGGCTGCGAAGCAGCCGAACAGCACGCCGCCGATGATGACATTGTGGAAATGCGCCACCAGGAACAGCGAGTTGTGCAGCACGAAATTGGCGCCCGGTACCGCCAGCAGCACGCCGGTCATGCCGCCGATCACGAAGGTGATGATGAAGCCGATGGTCCACATCACCGGCGTCTCCATGCGCACGCGGCCGCGATACATGGTGAACAGCCAGTTGAACACCTTCACGCCCGTCGGGATCGAGATCAGCATGGTGGTGATGCCGAAGAAGGCATTCACGTTGGCGCCCGAGCCCATGGTGAAGAAATGGTGCAGCCACACCACGAAGGACAGCACGGTGATGCAGACCGTGGCCCAGACCAGCGCGACGTAGCCGAACAGCCGCTTGGTGGAGAAGGTGGAGACGATCTCGGAGAACACGCCGAAGATCGGCAGGATCAGGATGTACACCTCCGGATGGCCCCAGATCCAGATCAGGTTGACGTACATCATGGCGTTGCCGCCGCCGTCATTGGTGAAGAAATGAAAGTCGAGGTAGCGGTCCGCGGCCAGCATCGCCAGCGTCGCCGCCAGCACCGGAAAGGCCGCCACGATCAGCATGTTGGAGCAGAGCGAGGTCCAGGCGAAGATCGGCATGCGGAACATGGTCATGCCCGGCGCCCGCATCTGCAGGATCGTGGCGATCATGTTCACGCCGGCCAGCGTGGTGCCGACGCCCGAGATCTGCAACGCCCAGATATAGTAGTCCACCCCGACATCCGGACTGTATTGCAGCCCCGACAAGGGCGGAAAGGCCAGCCAGCCGGTTTTGGCGAACTCGCCGATGCCGAGCGAGATGTTGAGCAGCAGCGCGCCGGACACGGTCAGCCAGAAGCTGAGGTTGTTCAGCATCGGAAAGGCCACGTCCCGGGCGCCGATCTGCAGCGGCACCACCAGGTTCATCAGGCCGACGATGAACGGCATGGCCACGAAGAAGATCATGATCACGCCATGGGCGGTGAAGATCTGGTCGTAATGGTGCGGCGGCAGGTAGCCGGGCGCGCCGCCGGTGGCCAGCGCCAGCTGGGCGCGCATCATCAGCGCGTCGGCGAAGCCGCGCAGCAGCATCACCAGCGCCAGGATGATGTACATGATGCCGATGTTCTTGTGGTCGACCGAGGTCAACCAGTCCTTCCACAGCCAACCCCAACGGCCCGCCCTGGTGATCCACGCGGCGATCGCCAGGCCAATCAGCCCGACGCCCGCCAGCGCGATCATGATGATGGGCTCGTGGTAGGGAACGGCCTCGAGCGTGAGCTTACCGAGCATGGTTTACTCCTTGTGCCCGCGATGGGCATGCCCGTGATGGGCGTGCCCGTCCTGCGTGCCGGCATCGGCGGCCTGCATGGCGTGGCCGTCATGGCCTGCGGCATGCGGAAGGGCGGGCGCGGCGGGGTTCGCCGCCATGGGGGGGTGCATCAACATGCCGGGGGCGCTGTGATGCAGGATGGCGCCGAAAATCGACGGCGTGACCTGGCCGTAATAGGCGACCGGGTTGTTCTCGCTCGGCCTGGCCAGGCTCTCGTAGGAGGCCATGTCGAGGCTGTCGCGGCTGGCCCGCACCCTGGCCACCCAGGCCTCGAAGCCGGCCTGGTCGGTGGAGTGGACCTTGAACTTCATGCCGGAGAAGCCGGCGCCGCTGTAATGCGAGGACATCCCGTCATACACGCCATCCTCGCTCGACAGCAGGGCGAGCTTGGTGGTCATGCCGGCCATCGAATAGATCATGCTGCCGAGGCGCGGGATGAAGAACGCGTTCATCACGCTGCCCGAGGTGATCTGGAACTGCACCGGCACGTTCGTTGGCATCGCCATCTCGTTCACCGTGGCGATGCCGAGTTCCGGGTAGATGAACAGCCACTTCCAGTCGAGCGACACCACCTGCACCTGCACCGGCGGCACGTCCGACTCGATCGGCCTGTAGGGGTCCAGCTCGTGCGTCGACGTCCAGGTGATCACGGCCAGGAACGCGATGATCACGCAGGGCACCGCCCAGACCACCGCCTCGACCCGCCGGGAATGATCCCAGTTCGGTTCGTAGCGGGCGGCCTTGTTGGAGGCGCGGTAGGTCCAGGCGAACCAGATCGTCATTCCAATGACGGGCACCACCACCAGCAGCATCAGCCAGGTGGCAGTCCAGATCAGCGACCGTTCGGCCAGGCCGATCGGCCCTTTCGGATCGAGCACGCCGTCCGAGCAGCCAGCCAGCAGCAACGTGCCCGTGACCGGCAGCATCGCCCGCAGGAAGTGTTTGAACCTGTCTCGCATCTACGATCCCATCGCGGAATGGGGCCGCGGTGCCGCGCGCAACGGCGCGGCAGCTCCGGCCAAGCCTGGCCATGGCCCCGGAAGTCGCCAGCTTTTCGATCGTGGACGTCGGATGGGGTTCGGATGGACCGCGCCATCGGCATGTGGAGACGCTTGCGCGGCACGGCGCCCATTGGGCGGCCTGCGCCGGCGAACACCTTCTCAGGCTGGTGTCGGGTCGGGCCCCGGTTGACCGGTGAATTACACCCCGGCGGTGGCCAGGACAAGCGGAACCGGCGTGTTCTGTGTGCCGAGATGGCCTGGAAATGACTGTTCTGTATACTCGGCTCCGCGCTGGGGCGTTTTGTGTTTCAGAACATCACGAACCGCCTCCGGCCGTAAGCAGGGCGCCGGCATCCGGGATGCCGGCCGCCTGCCGGATCGCCTCAGCCAGCGCATCCGCGGCCGGGGACAAGCTGGCGCCGCGCCGGCGCAGCATTAGGATCCGCCGCTGCATCGCCGGCGCCTCGATCGGGCGGATCTCCAGCAGCGGTGCCATCCGCAGATCCACCGCGGTGGCCGGCAGCACGCCGATGCCGAGGCCGGCACGAACCAGCGCCACTGCCGTGCTCATGTAGGTTGCTTCATAAGCCGGGCGAAGGGTCAGCCCGGCCTCGGCGAAGGCGCGCTCCGCCAGGGCGCGCACGCTGCTGCCCGGATCGGTCAGCACCAGCGGCTCCCGCGCCAGGGCGGCCGGCGACACGCTGGCCCGGGCCGCCAGCGCATGGCCCGGCGGCAGCACCGCCACCAGCGCATCCTCGAACAAGGGCTCCGTCTCCAGCCCGGCATCGGCGCCGTCGAGGATGCCGATGCCCAGCTCGGCGTCGCCAGCCTTCACCTGCTCCGCCACCCGGCGCGCCACGGCATCGCGCAACAGCACGCGGATGCCCGGATGCGCCCGCCGCAGCCGGGCCAGGGCCACCGGCAGCAGCGTCGCCGCCACCGACGGCAGCACCGCCAGATGAACCGTGCCGGAGCGCCTCGCCGCCTGTTCCTGCGCCCCCGCCACCAGTTGGTCCAGCTCCTCCAGCAGCCGGCCGAAGGACTGCGCCAGGCTGCGCCCCGCTTCCGTCGGCTGGGCACCGCGCGCGGAGCGGTCGAACAGGGTCAGCCCCAGCGCCTCCTCCAGCGTGCGGATCTGCACCGTCAGCGCCGGCTGCGACAGGTGCAGCCGGACGGCCGCCCGCCCGAAGGAGCCGGTCTCCGCCGCCGCCACGAGGGCCCGAAGCTGGCGCAGGGAAACGCTCATAATCAAAACCTATGACTGACCCTCAAACATATCAATTGCATGATGGGGTGCGACACGTCTCCATGGAGGCCAAGGGACCGCCAAGGCCCAACAGGAAACGGAGCCATCCATGTTCATCCCCTCCCCGTCGCGCCGCACCCTGCTGGGCGGCCTGCTGGCCACCGGGCTCCTGCCCCTCGCCGCCCGCGCGCAGGATGGCTGGCCGAGCCGGCCGATCCGCCTGGTGGTGCCCTTCGGCGCCGGCACCTCGACCGACATCGTCGCCCGGCTGCTGGTGCCGCGCATGTCGCAGATCCTCGGCCAGCCCATCGTGGTGGAGAACCGCGCCGGCGCCGGCGGGGTCGTCGGCAGCGATGCCGTGGCCAAGTCGCCGCCGGATGGCTACACGCTGTGCCTCGGCAGCATCGCCTCGCATTCGGTGAACATGTCGCTGATGCCGCAGATGCCCTATGACGTGCTGCGTGATTTCACGCCGCTGTCGCTGGTGACCGAGGCGCCGAACCTCCTGGTGGTGTCCTCCTCCGTGCCGGCCGCAACGCTGCCGGAGTTCATCGAATGGTCGAAGAAGCAGCGCGGCGGCGTCAGCTACGCCTCGGCCGGCAACGGCACCTCCTCGCACTTGGCGGGAGAGCTGCTGAAGCTGAAGACCGGCGCCCCCCTGGTACATGTTCCCTATAAGAGTGGCGCGCAGGCGGTGACCGACGTGATCGGCGGCACCGTGCCGATGACCATCTACCAGGTGACCGCCGTGCTGCCCTTCGTGCGCGACGGCAAGTTGAAGGCGCTCTCCACCACCTCGGCCAAGCGGCTGGAGATCGCGCCCGACGTGCCCACCGCGATCGAGCAGGGCGTCGCGGATTTCGACGTCGCCGCCTGGCACGGGCTGTTCGCGCCGGCCAAGCTGCCCACCCCCGTGCGGGACCGCATCTACGCGGCTCTGCGCGAGGCGCTGTTCGCCCCCGAGCTGCAGGAGCAGCTGCGCAACCAGGGCCTGATCCCGGTGGGCTCCAACCCGGCGGAATTCCGCCCCTGGCTGGAGCAGGACATCGCCAAGTGGCGCGAAGTGGTGCGCATCTCCGGCGCCACCGCGGACTGAACGGAATGCGGCGCCTTCCCCGGGCCGGCGCCATCGCCGCCTCCCGCATCACGGCCGCGTCCGGCCGGGTTCACAATCCGGAGTAAGCATGTCCCTCGGTTCCGACCCCACCGCCCTGCTGCGCATCGGCTGCGGCTCGGGCTTCTCCGGCGACCGGCTGGACGCGCCGGGCCCCGTGGCCGATGCACTGATCGCCGCCGGCGGCCCCGCGGCGCTGATGCTGGAGGTGCTGGGCGAGCGTACCCTGGCCCTCGCCCAGCGCGAGCGACTGCAAAGGCCCGACGCGGGATACGAGCCGGCGCTGCTCGACCTGCTGCGCCCGATCCTCGGCCGCTGCGCGGCGGCCGGCGTCCCGATCATCACCAATGGCGGCGCCGCCAACCCGCGCGGCGCGGCGCGGGCCGTGCTCGGGCTGGCGCGGGAGCTGGGCCTGCCCGCCCTCCGCGTCGCCGTGGTGGAGGGCGACGACATCCGCGGCACCGACGCGCTCAGCGACCTCGATCCGTGGGAGGGCGATGCCGGCGCGGTGCTGGTGCCGGAGCAGGTGATCGCCGCCAACGTGTATCTGGGCGCCGCGCCGATCGCCGAGGCGCTGCGGCAGGGCGCTGACCTGGTGATCACCGGCCGCTGTTCCGACCCGGCGCTGGCGCTGGGCCCGATGCTGGCGCATTTCGGCTGGTCCGCCACGGATTGGGACCGGCTGGCGGCCGGCACCATGGCCGGGCACCTGCTGGAATGCGGCTCCCAGCTCACGGGCGGCTATTTCGCCGATCCGGGCGTGAAGGACATCCCGGGCATGGCGACCCTGGGCTTCCCGATCGCAGAGATCGGCGCCGATGGCGCGGTGCTGGTCACCAAGCCGGACGGCACCGGCGGCCGGGTGGACCGCCGCACCGTTACCGAGCAACTGCTCTACGAGCTGCACGACCCCGCCGCCTACCTGACGCCGGACGTGGTGCTGGACGTGACCGGCGTCCACATCACCGAGGAAGCGCCCGACCGGGTCCGCCTGTCCGGCGCGCGCGGCCGGCCCCGGCCGGACACGCTGAAGGCCACGGTCAGCCTGCCCGGCGGCTGGCTGGGGGAAGGCGAGATCTCCTATGCCGGTCCCAACGCCCGCGCCCGGGCCGAGCTGGCCGGGCGCACCCTGAGGGAGCGGCTGCGGCACCTCGGCCTGGAGGGGCAGTCGCGGCTCGACCTGATCGGCGTGGTCAGCGTGTTCGACGGTGATGGCGGCGCGCTGCGTGAGGCGGAGGCCGCGGCACCCGCCGATGTGCGGCTGCGCCTCGCCTTCGCCAGCGAGGGCCGCGCCGCCGCCGAGCGGGCGGCGCGCGAGGTGCTGTCGCTGTATTGCTGCGGCCCCGCCGGCGGCGGTGGGGTGCGTACCCGCGTCACTGACCGCATCCGCACCCTGTCCTTCCTGGTGCCGCGCGACCGCCTCGCGCCCCGGGTTTCAATGCTCTCGCTGGAGGATGCGGCATGAGCACCATTGCGCTGCACCGGCTGGCGCATGCCCGCGCCGGCGACAAGGGCAACCGGCTGAACCTGGCGCTGGTCGCGCATCGCGCCGAGGACTGGCCGCTGCTGGCGGCGCAGGTGACCGAGGCGCGGGTGCTGGCGCTGTTCGCGCATCGCGGCGCCACCGCCGTGCGGCGCCATGACCTGCCAGGGCTGCAGGCCTTCAACTTCGTGGTGGAGGATGTGCTGCAAGGCGGCGTCAATGGGGCGCTGAACCTGGACGGGCATGGCAAGACGCTGTCCTTCCTGCTGCTGGGGCTGGAGGTCGACCAGGACGCGCCGCCAGGCTGATCGCGGCCAAGCCGGATGGCGGGGCGCCGCGCGCCCGCCATCGCCGCACCCGGTCCGCCCCGCCGGTTCGCGGCAATGGCGTGCCGGCCCCGCTCACCAGCGGCCGGGCGCGACGGGGCCTCACGGCGCCCTGAAAGCGGCGGCGCCCAAGGGCACCCGGCCTCAGCGCAACCGTGCCCGCGCCGCGAGGGTGGCGCCATCCAGCCCGTGCAGCCGGTCCAGCAGCGCGACCTGGAAGCTGCCGGGCCCGACGGTGCCTTCGGCCGCCTGCTCGGCCGCCACGCCCAGCGCCGCCAGCCCTGCCACCGCGGCATCGAGCGGCGGCAGCCCCGCGCCCAGGAAGGCGCCGACCAGCGCCGTCGCGGTGCAGCCTGTGCCGGTGACGCGGGTCAGCATCGGGTGGCCGTTCTCCAGCGCCACCATCCGTTCCCCATCCGTGACGTGGTCGGTGGCGCCGGTTACCGCCACCACCAGACCATGCTGCCGGGCCAAGATCCGCGCGGCGTCCCGGGCCCGCTCCGGCGCCGCGCCACTATCCACGCCGCGGCCGCCCCCCTCCTCCCCCAGCAGCGACAGGATCTCGGAAGCGTTGCCGCGCAGCACGCGCGGGCGCAGGGCCAGCAGGCTGTGCGCCGTGTCGCGCCGGAAGGCGGTGGCGCCGGCGGCCACCGGATCCAGCACCCAGGGGATGCCGGCCTCGCCCGCCCGCCGCGCGGCCAGGTGCATGGCGCGGCGCTGCGGCGCCAGCAGCGTGCCGATGTTCACCACCAGCGCGGCCGCCTGCACCACGAAGGCTTCCACCTCCTCCTCGGCCTGCACCATGGCGGGCGAGGCGCCGATCGCCAGCAGCGCGTTCGCGGTGAAGTTGGCCACCACCTGATTGGTAATGTTGTGCACCAGGGGGGCCGCCGCGCGCAGCCGTGACAGGGCGCCGGGCAGGTCAGTGGCAGTCATGCGGCGGTCTCCGGCCAGGTTCGATGCGGGTCGGGTGCAGGGCATAGCCGGTTGCGCGGCGCCTGTTGACTCCCGTTGCCGCCCGGCGGCGAAGCGGCCGCTCACGGTGCTTGTGATCGGCGGCCAAGGCATCCCTGAACCGCCCGGCGCTTTCCCTCACCAGAGGAAGCCATGGTTTTTCCGGGGCTTAAGCCTCAGCTTCCGCCAGAATGGAGGATTTCCGACGTGGACCATGACGCCAGCAAATATCCCACCCCGCCGAACCCCTCGCAGCAGCAGAGCCCGCCGGGCGAAACCAAGGCCATGTCCCCTGCCCCGGATCATGGCGAAACCAGCTACAAGGGCAGCGGCCGCCTGAAGGACAAGGTGGCGCTGATCACCGGCGGCGATTCCGGCATCGGCCGCGCCGTGGCCATTGCCTTTGCCCGCGAAGGCGCTGACGTGCTGATCTCCTATGCGGAAGAGCATGACGACGCCAAGGAAACCGCCCGCTGGGTGGAGGAAGCCGGGCGCAAGGCCGTGGTGCTGCCGGGCGACATCACCTCCGAAGCGCATTGCCAGTCGCTGGTTCAGGCGGCGGTGGACCAGTTCGGCAAGCTCGACATCCTGGTGAACAATGCGGCCATGCAGCGCAGCCACGAGGACATCCAGGAGATCAGCTCGGAAGAATGGGATCTCACCTTCCGCACCAACATCTATTCGCAGTTCTACCTGTCCAAGTCGGCGCTGAAGGTGATGAAGGCGGGCGCGTCGATCGTCAACACCACCTCGATCAACGCCAAGAACCCGAGCCCCAGCCTGCTGGCCTATGCCACCACCAAGGGCGCCATCGCCAATTTCACGGCCGGGCTGGCGCAGATGGTGGCGGAGAAGGGCATCCGCGTGAACTGCGTTGCGCCGGGGCCGATCTGGACGCCGCTGATCCCCTCCACCATGCCGGAAGAGGCGGTGAAAACCTTTGGCCAGAACACGCCGATGGGCCGTGCCGGTCAGCCGGCGGAACTGGCGGCGGCCTATGTGATGCTCGCTTCCGATGAAGCCAGCTACATCACTGGTGCGTTGATCCCGGTGACCGGCGGCCGGCCGATGCTGTAACCGCCCCGACCAGGAGAAGCGCCATGACGGACCGCCACGAGGAACTCAAGGATGTCGGCAGTGGACCGCCGACCGCGCGGCCCAAGAGCGTGGGACAGCATGATCCGCTGAAAGGCCAGATCGATCCCAATGATCCGGGCATTGATCCCGGCGAGTATCACCTGAAGCCGGGTGACAACAACAACTTTACGCCGGAGTCCGGAGGCCCCGCCGGGCCGGTGAATATCCCGGTGAAGTCCAAGGACTAGATGAGGATGGGGCGGGTCGAAAAACGCCCCGTCGACCGAAACCCGCCCTACAGCTCGACGTTCCCCGGCAGACGGGGAGCAGGATGACGATTGTGTTAGGTTTCAGCGCCCCCCGCCCGCTGCGCGGGTTGGGGGCGGCAGGTCTTGCGTTGATCCTGGCCGGTTGTTCGGGTCGGCAATCCGCCTTGGATCCCGCGGGGCATGAGGCACGGGTCGTGGGCGACCTGTTCTGGTGGATGCTCATTGCCTCGGTGGTGATCTGGGCGCTGGTGATGGCATTCTCCTTCTATGCCAGCCACCGCCGTGGTGAGCCCTGGAGCAGCCGGGCCGCCGCGCGCGTGATCCTGATCTGCGGCGCCATCCTGCCCACCCTCTTGTTGGCGATCTTGCTGGTATTCGGCCTGCGCCTGATGCCGATGCTGCGCGCGCCGGGCGAAGAGTTGCGCATCGCCGTGGAAGGGCAGCAATTCTGGTGGCGCGTCACCTATGAACTGCCCGACGGCACCCGGGTCAGCAGCGCCAACGAGGTGCGCCTGCCGCGCGGCCGCCGCACCGAGTTCGTCCTCACGGCGCAGGATGTGATCCATTCCTTCTGGGTGCCGCCGCTGGCCGGCAAGATGGACCTGATCCCCGGCATGACCAACCGCCTCGTGCTGGAGCCCGAGCGCACCGGCCGCTTCCGCGGCGCCTGCGCCGAGTTCTGCGGCGCCTCGCACGCGCTGATGGCCCTGGATATCGAGGTGATGGAGCCGGATGCCTTCGAGGCCTGGCTGCAATCGCGCCGCACTCCGCCCGCGCCGCCGCGCACCGAAGACGGCGCGGCGCTGTTTCTGGCCAATGGCTGCGGCGCCTGCCACACCGTCGCCGGAACCGAGGCCGCCGGCCGCGTCGGCCCCGACCTGACGCTGTTGTCGGAGCGGCCCTCCATCGCCGCCGGCATCCTGCCCAACAACACCGACAACCTCGTCAGCTTCATCCGCAACACGCGGGACATCAAGCCCGGCGCCCGCATGCCCTCCTTCGCCATGCTGTCGCCGGAACAGGCTGCCAGCATCGCCCACTGGCTGCTCACACCCCGAAGCGGAACAGCCGGCACGCGCCGCGCGGATGCAACGCCATGAGCGAGACCGATCACAAGACGCGCCGCGAAGCGCAGGAAGAGCGCCTCAACAAGGTCTGGGCGAGCAAGCCGGGCTGGCGCTACTGGTCGGCGGTGAACAACACCGAGGTGGGCGTCTGGTACACCGTCACCTCCTTCGCCTTCTTTCTGTTCGCCGGCGTGCTGGCGCTGCTGATGCGCGCCCAGCTCGCGGTACCGGAGAACGACCTGCTGTCGCCCGGGCTCTACAACCAGGCCTTCACGCTGCACGGCACGGCGATGATGTTCCTGTTCGCCGTGCCGATCTTCGAGGCTGTGTCGATCCTGATGCTGCCCACCATGTTGGGCGCGCGGGACCTTCCTTTTCCGCGCCTCTCGGCCTTCGGCTACTGGTGCTTCCTGATCGGCGGCGTGTTCGTTTGCGGCTCCATCTTCTTCAACGCGGCGCCGGATGCCGGCTGGTTCATGTACCCGCCGCTGACCACCGATCCGAAGCTGACCGGCATCGGCGCCGACATCTGGCTGCTCGGCCTGTCCTTTATCGAGGTTGCCTCCATCGCGGCCGCCGTGGAGCTGATCGTCGGCGTGCTGAAGTGCCGCCCGCCGGGCATGCGCATCAACATGATGCCGCTCTACTGCTGGTACGTGCTGATCGTCGGCGGGATGATCCTGTTCGCCTTTCCGCCGCTGATCGCCGGGGACATCCTGTTCGAACTGGAGCGGCTGGCCGACTGGCCGTTCTTCGACCCGGCGCGCGGCGGCGACCCGCTGCTGTGGCAGCACCTGTTCTGGATCTTCGGCCATCCCGAGGTCTACGTCGTCTTCCTGCCCTCGATCGCGCTGATGGCGATGATCATACCGACCTTCGCGGGGCGGCCCATTGTCGGCTATTCCTGGATCGTGCTGGCCGCGGTGGGCACTGGCTTCCTGAGCTTCGGGCTGTGGGTGCACCACATGTTCACCACCGGCCTGCCGGCAATCTCGCTCGGCTTCTTCTCGGCCGCGTCGGAGGCGGTGGCAATTCCGACGGGCGTGCAGATCTTCGTGTTCCTGGCCACCATGCTGGCAGGGCGCGTGCGGATGTCGTTGCCGATGCTGTTCGCCTCCGGCTCGTTGGCGATCTTCGTGATCGGCGGGCTGACCGGCGTGATGGTGGCGATCGCGCCCTTCGACTGGCAGGCGCATGACAGCTACTTCGTGGTGGCGCACCTGCATTACGTGCTGATCGGCGGCATGCTGATGCCGCTATTCGCCGGCGCCTATTATTACATGCCGCTGGCGACCGGGAAGAAGCTGTCGGACCGCCTCGGCCGCTGGGTGTTCTGGCTGATGTTCGCCGGCTTCAACATCGCCTTTCTGCCAATGCACTTCACCGGGCTGCGCGGCATGCCGCGCCGTGTCTTCACCTATCCCGGCGACATCGGGCTGGACTGGCTGAACCTCGTCTCCACCGTGGGCGCCTACATCTTCGCGGCCGGCGTAGTGCTGTTCACCTGGGACTGCGTCTTCGGCATCCGCCGCCGCAAGAACACCGGGGCCAATCCCTGGGAAGGCGGCACCATGGAATGGATCTCGCCGCTGCCGGCGCCGGATTACGGCATCCGCTCGGTGCCCGAGGTCTCATCGCGCTACCCCCTGTGGGACCAGCCCGAGCTGGCGCGGGAGGTGGCGGAAGGCCGCTGGTACCTGGCCGATGCCGAGGAAGGAAAGCGCGAGACGCTGGTCACCTCCGTATTGGACGGCAAGCCGCTGCAATGCCTGCGCGTGCCGGGCAACAGCTTCATGCCGATGATCTGCGCCATCCTGATCGGCACCAGTTTCATCGGCACCGCCTTCCACTTCTACTGGTCCTCCCTGGTGGTCGGGCTGGCCGGGGTGTTCGGCATCATGGTGTGGCTGTGGCACGGCACGGCGATGATCCCGGAAACCGACAGCAAGGATATCGGCCGGGGCATGCGCCTGCCGCTCTACGTGTCCGGCACACAATCGGTCGGCTGGTGGGCCATGTTCATCACCATGTTCGGCGACATGACGGCGTTCGCCAGCCTGGTGTTCGGCTACTTCTACTACTGGACCATTCACCAGCAATTCCCGCCGCTTGGTCTCGATGGATTGCCACGAGGGCCAGGGCTCGTGTGGCCGGCCCTCGCCCTGCTGCTGCTGGCCGGCGCCTGGGGCGCGATGCTGTTGGCGCGCGCGCGCAACAGCGCCGGAAGCGCCACCGGGCTGCGGCTGTCGCTGGTGTCCTCGGCGGTGCTGGCACTGGCCAGCGCCGCCGCCATGCTGTGGGCGCCGTGGCAGGCCGGGCTGCAACCCACCGACCATGCCTATGACGGCATCGTCTGGGTGCTGCTGCTGTGGACCGCGCTGCACCTGGTGCTGGGCGTGCTGATGCAGGCCTACTGCCTGGCGCGCTCCCTTGCCGGCAAGCTGACCACGCGGTGGGATATCGACATCCGCAATGTGGTGCTGTTCTGGCACTTCGCCGGTATCACCGGTCTGACGACCATCGCTGTCGTCACTCTGGTCCCGCTGCTGGCCTGAGGGGAGAACGCCATGGTCCTCCGCCTGCGCGAGCGCGCCGATCTCTGGAGCCTGCTGATGCCGCCCACCATCTGGGCGCTGCATTTCCTGTTCTGCTACCTGGTGGCGGCGGTGACCTGCGCGCGCCTCGGCGGCGTCACCCTGACCAAGCCCAATCCGGGCGCCAGCTTCGCCTCACTGGAAAGTTTCCAGCCCTGGGTGATCGGCGGCACCGCCGTTGCACTGGCGCTGATCGCCATCTCCGCTTGGCAGGCCTGGCGCCATTCGGGCTTCGGCCTGGAAGACCCGCCGCACGACGCCGCCACGCCGGAGGACCGGCAACGCTTTCTGGGCTATGCCACGCTGCTGCTGTCGGCGCTGTCCTTCGTGAGCGTCATCTTCATCGCGCTGCCCGCCTTTCTGATCCTGGACTGCCGCTGATGCGCGGGACCCTGCTGGGCGCCGGGCTGCTGGTGCTGGCGCTGGCCTGGGGCGGTCCAGCAATCCTGCTGCTGGGCCACGGTTTTACCTCTGGCATGGCCATTCACATGGCCGTGGTGGCGGTTGCCGCGCCGCTGCTGGCACTGGCCATCGCCAACACTAGATGGGACCCGATGCGCCGGGTCACCTGGATCGGCCCGATTGGCGCCTCCATGGTGGAATTTGTCGCCGTCTGGGGTTGGCACCTACCCGTGCCTCACAATCTGGCGCGGCACGAGGTGGCCTTCGCGGTGCTGGAGCAGGCCATCTTCCTGTTCACCGGGATGCTGCTCTGGCTCGCTTGTCTGCAGCCTGGACGCCAGGGTGCCGGCATCATCGGATTGTTGCTGACCTCTATGCACATGACCCTGCTGGGCGTGCTGATGACCCTGGCGCCTCGCCCGCTGTTCGACCACGGGCACAGCACCTGGCTGTCGCCGCAGGACGACCAGGCGCTGGGCGGTGTCGTCATGCTGCTCGTCGGCGGCGCCACCTATCTCGCGGGCGGCGTGGCGCTGGCCGCCCGCATGTTGAACCGGCAGGGAGATGCCGCATGACCCTTCGCCTGACCTGGCGCCGCATCGGGATCGCGCTGGCGGCCCTGGTGCTGGGCGGGTTGCTGTTCGGCTGGTCCGGGCTGTTCTACGTCGGCGCCACGGGGGGTCACTGGGGCGTCACCAACTGGTTCCTGCACTGGGTGATGCAGAATTCGGTGCGCACCTACTCGCTGTTGGTCGAGGAGCCGCCGGACCTGCGGGACCGTGCCCTGCTCGCCCGCGGCGCCGGGCATTACGCCACCGGCTGCGCGCCCTGCCACGCCGCCCCGGGCGAGCCGCAGAACCCGGTGGTGTCGCAGAGCCTGCCGGCGCCGCCGGATTTCTCCCGTCGCATCGACGAATGGGACAGCAAGGAATTCTTCCGGATCGTGCAGCACGGGGTCCGCTATTCCGGCATGCCGGCCTGGCCCGAGCCCGGGCGGCAGGATGAGGTCTGGAGCATGGTGGCGCTGCTGGAAGCCCTGCCGTCCCTGTCGCCGGAGGAATATCGCCGCCTGGCCTATGGACAGGAAGCCGCGGAATTCCCGGCCGGCGGCAGCGCCGCGCTGGCGCGCCTGTCCGATCCGGCCGCACCGGTGCTGGCGGATTGCGCGCGCTGCCACAACCGCGACGGGCTGGGCCGCGACGGCGACGCCTTTCCGATCATCGCCGGCCAGTCCGAAACCTATCTGGTGGAAACGCTGCGCGCCTTTGCCGAGGGCCGGCGGCACAGCGGCATGATGCAGCCCCCGGCTGCCCGCGCGGGGGACGAGGCGTTGCAGGCGATTGCCAGGCATTACGCCGCCCAGCCCCGCGCCGCCGCCGCAGCCGCGCCAGCCGACGCGGCGCTGATCGAGCAGGGCGAACGCATCGCCCGCGAAGGCGTCGTGGCGCAGCAGGTGCCCGCCTGCCTGTCCTGTCACGGTGACGAGGCGCTGCGCCGCAACCTGGCCTTTCCGCGGCTGGACGGCCAGCATGCCGGCTACCTGCAGCGGCAGTTGGAAGCTTGGCAGAGCGGCGTGCGCGGCGGCGGACCACGCCAGGAATTGATGCGTACCGTGGCTGATCGGCTGACGGCGGATCAGGTGAAGGCTGTCTCCGCCTGGTTCGCGGCGCAGGGCACGCGTCAGGAAGCGGCCAGCCGCCCCTGACGCCCTGCCTCCGGTGGTGCCGGCACGGCGCCGCGGCGGGGCCTGCCCCGCCGCGTTGTCCTGGGCGCGGCTGCGCCCCGGCGGCTAGCTCAGGATGCGCACCGGAACCGATTTCGCCGCCGGCACTTGGCTGCGCTCGGCATGGTGCCACAGCGGGATCAGCGGGTTGCATTCCGGGTAATACGCCGCGATGCAGCCCGGCGGCAGGTTATAGGGCACCACGCGCAGGCCGCCGACGCGGCGCTGCCGCCCGTCATCCGCCACGGTTTCCAGCGTCACATACTGGTCCGGCCGCAATCCCAGGCGGCGCATCTCCTCCGCACCGGCGAACACCACCTCGCGCGTGCCGCTGACGCCGCGGAACCGGTCCTCATAGCCGTAGATCGTGGTGTTGAACTGGTCGTTGGACCGCAGCGTGATCAGGCGCAGCGCGTCGCCATCCTGCGCCTGGTCGAGCGAGCGCGGCACCATGAAGTTGGCCCGCTTCGTGGGAGTGTTCCAGACGCGCTGCCGCGCCGCGCGCGGACGCGGAAAGCCGCCCTTGCGGCCGAGCCGGGCATTGTAGTCGCGGAACACCTCCGGAAAGGTCTGCTGCGCCGCTTCCCGGATGCGGCTGTAATCCGCCGCCCACTGGTCCCATGGCGCCTCGTGGCCCGGTGGCAGCGCCGCCTTGGCGATGCCGGCGATGATCCAGGGCTCGGAGCGCAGTTGCCGCCCGGCCGGCGGCGTCATGCCGCGCGAGGCGTGGATCTGCCCGTTGGAATCCTCGATCGATACCACCTGCCGGCCGGTCTGCTGCTCGTCGAACTCGATGCGGCCCAGGCAGGGCAGCAGAAAGGTGACCTCGCCCGGCACCAGGTGGCTGCGGTTCAGCTTGGTGGCGATCTGCACCGATAGCCGCATCCGCGGCCAGGCTTCCTCCATGGCCGCGGTTTCCGGCACGGCGCGCAGGAAGTTGCCGCCGAGCGACAGGAAGCCGCGCACGCTGCCCTTCAGGATGCCCTCGCAGGCCTCCACCGTGCTCACACCTTTGTGGCGCGGCGGCTCGAACCGGTACTGCTCGGCCAGCTTGTCGAGCGGCACCAGCTCGGGCTTCTCGCTGATGCCGATGGTGCGCTGGCCCTGGACGTTGGAATGGCCGCGCACCGGGCAGATGCCGGCGCCCTCGCGCCCGATATTGCCGCGCAGCAGCAGCAGGTTGACCAGCATCTGCACCGTCTCGACGCCGCGCCGGTGCTGCGTCAGCCCCATGCCGTAGACGGCGATGCAGCGTTGGCTGGCGGCATAGCCGCGCGCGGCGGTGGTGATCGCGTCCCGCGTCAGGCTGCTTTCCCGCTCGATCTCCGCCCACGCCGTGTCGCGCAGGAACTCGGCGAAGGCGTCGAAGCCGTGGCAATGCTCGGCGATGAAGGCGCGGTCCAGCACCGGCTTCTCCGCATCCATCTCCAGCAGCGCCTTGCACATGCCGGTCAGCGCCGCGAGGTCGCCGCCGGCCCGCAGCTGGTGGTACTGGGAGGAGATGCGGGTTTCCCGACCCGCCAGCATCTCGGTCGGCGATTGCGGGTTGGTGAACCGCTCCAGGCCGCGCTCGCGCAACGGGTTGAAGGTGATGATGGCAGCGCCGCGCTTCGCCGCCTCCTGCAGCGGATGCAGCATGCGCGGGCTGTTGGAGCCCGGGTTCTGGCCAAAGAACATCAGGCAATCGGCTTTGTTGAAATCCTCCAGCGTCACCGTGCCGACCGGCACGCCGATGCTCTCGGGCAGCGCCACCGAGGTGGTCTCGTGGCACATGTTGGAGGAATCCGGCAGATTGTTGGTGCCGTACATCCGCGCCATCAGCCCCCACATGTAGGAAGCTTCCAGCGAAGCGCGGCCGGAAACGTAGAATACCACGGAATCCGGCTCCAGCCGGCGCAGCTCGGCGCCGATCTCGCGAAAGGCGTCCTCCCATTCCACGACCTTGTAGGTGTCGCTGCCCGGGTCGTAGCGCATCGGCCGCATCAGCCGGCCTTCCGCCTCCAGCGCGTGGTCGGTCCAGCCGCGCAGCGTGGTCAGGCTGTGTTCGGCGAAGAAGCGGCTCCGGATGCGCCGCGAGGTGGTCTCCCACGCCGTCGCCTTGGCGCCGTTCTCGCAATACTCGAACAGGCGCGGCTCCGCCGGCTTGGCCCAGGCGCAGCTGACGCAGGAGAAGCCGTCCTCCTTGTTCTGCTTCAGCAGCAGCGCGTTGCCCCCGACCAGCCGGCCTTCCTGGTGCAGGATGCCTTCCACCGAGCGGATCGAGCCCCAGCCTCCGGCCGGGCCCTCATATGGTTCGATGCGCCCGTCAGCCATGCCCGCCTGCTCCCGCTTGTCCCTGATCCGAACAACGCCCTGGCTTGAGCAGGCGTTGCCGTGGGGGCACCGGGTGGCGCCGGATCGGGCGGAATGACCGGGGATGGCGCGATCACTCCCCGACCGCGCCGGCCTTGGCTGTTATGCCGTCACATGCTCATCGGTGAGGCCAGCGGGGATCCGCAGAGCTGACTGCTTCGATGGCGAGATGCAGGCTCCTGTTATGGTGGATCAGTCACCGCGACAGCTTGCCGATAGGTACGCGAAAGCACGAGAACCGAAACTACCCGCCAACGAAGTCGTTGAATGCAAGCACAAATCAACGGGCCGCCCTTGACGGGCGCCTGTCGAAGTTACCGGGTGCTTCGCTCCAGCTGCTCAAGAGCACCCTCTCCTAGTCAGAAGGCATGAATGATGACGCGCACTGTGACGGCCTATTTCGACACGCCTCAGGCAGCTGAACAGGCCGCCTTTGATCTTGCCAAGCAGGTCAGTGGCGTGCGTGCTCAGGTCTTTGACTCGAAGAGTTCCACGAGCGACCTCAGCGTCTTGTCCATCCCGCAGGAGGATCTGGCCACCCTGCGAGAGGGTTTTCGGCGTGGCGGCGCAACCGTCTATGCCGAGATCCCTGACAATCAGTTCGAGACAGCGGCAACGGCGCTCGAAGCCAGCGGGGCCATAGACCTGAACGAGCGCGAAGCCGCCTGGCGCCAGGAGGGGTGGACAGGATCATCCACGTCAAGCTCCAACCAGACATCGCCTGCGGCGGTTATGCCGACCAGTGCCGGGTCGGCCGCCTCGAGAACTGCCGGGGTGGAACACCTGGGACCTGCGACTTCCGAGGAACACATCCCGATCGTCGAGGAAACCGTCCGGGTCGGAAAGCGTGAGGTCGAGCACGGCCGCGTGCGGGTTCGCAGCTATGTGGTCGAGACGCCAGTCAGCGAGCAGGTCAGTTTGCGGGAAGAGCATGTTGATGTGAGCCGCCATGCCGTCAATAGGCCCTTGACCGATGCTGACGATGCGTTCCACGAGCGCGTGATCGAGGCGACCGAGCACGCAGAAGAGGCGGTTGTCTCGAAGGAGGCGCGGGTGCGCGAGGAAGTGGTGATTCACAAGGAAACGGAGGAGCGCGTCGAAACTGTGCAGGACACCGTGCGCCGCACGGAGGTCGAGGTCGACGATGGCCGGACGAGCGGGACAGCGGCCAGCAACAACTCGTCTGGCACGGTTACCGGCCGCTCGGTGGACCATGCTCCCGACACCAAGACCAGTGGGGCCAACCCGAAGCGGTAAGCAGCGCATGATCCGCTGACTGAAAGCTGAAGTGGGGCGGGCCAGTGATGCCCGCCTTACTTTTCGTGGTGCTCAATGGCCGCAGCGGTGGCTTGGCGCTGAGTGGCGGCAGCGGTCACAGCAGAGAACATTGATCCGGCCGCTGTCTTCTTCTGACGAACCCCATCAGCCTGTCTGCCGCCGCGACTGGAACGCCGGGCGGGTTGCGGTGTTGTCCCACCACCATGCGCGCCATCCTGATCCTGAATCCCAAATCCGGCGACGCCGAGCACAGCCCCGATCGCGTCGCCGCGCCGCTGCGCGCCGCCGGCTTCACCGTTCTGCCGCAGACCGGCACGGCGGAGGAATGGATAGCGGCGCTGCGCCAGCCGGCCGACCTCGTGGTGGTGGCCGGCGGCGACGGCACCGTGGCCGAGGTGGCGCTGAACATGCCGCCCGATGCACCGCCCCTGGCGGTGCTGCCCTTCGGCACGGCCAACAACCTGGCCTGCGCCGTGGGCGGCTGGGCCGATGCCGAGGCCCTGGCGGAAGGCTGGGGCGAAGGCTCGCATCGCAGCCTCGACTTGGCCGAGGCCACCGGTCCCTGGGGCGCGCGGCCCATCGTGGAGGCGGCGGGCTTCGGCGCCTTCGCCCATGGCGTACGGCGCGCCGACCGCATCGGCCTGAAGGGCGTGGAGAATGGCCGGGCGGCGTTCCGGGACAGCCTGCGCAGCGCCCCCGTGCTGCGCCTCCGGCTCCGCATCGACGGCGGCGAGGCGATCCCGGTGGAAACGCTGCTGCTGGAAGCCTGCACCATGCCCGGCTTCGGCCCGCAGCTGCGGCTGGCGCCCTGCATCGCGCCGGGCGACAACCGCCTGGCGGTGGTGACGCTGGCCCCGGCCTGCCGCGACGCCATGCTGGACTGGCTGGAGCAGCCGGATGCCGGCCCGCCGCCCTGCGATTGCCGCCCGGCGCGCGACGTGGCCTTCGAATGGCCCGGTGGCGCGGTGCGGCTGGATGACGAGCCCCTGGCGCCGGAACCCGCCGGCCCGGTGCGCATCGCCCTCAGCGGTGCCCGCGTCCGGGTGCTGTCCCCCCCGCATTCCAGGAGGTGGAACGCATGAACGAGGATCCAGCTGGCATCTCAACAACTGGGCGGCCAACTTGTGCCATCCCCCGCGCCGGCAAGAGCGCCGCCTGCGATTTGACCCGATAATCCGTGATAGATGATGTGAAATGCCGCAGTGATGACCCGCCGCAAACCAGAGAGCCAGGATATGTCAGACCTCCGAGTGTCCTGATCGATACTGCGGCCCCTCGATCAGGGTGGTCAGTTCTGCTGCAGGCAAGGGCTGGCTGTACAAATATCCCTGGGCATCATCGCATCCAAGGCGGCGAAGAGCATCAAGTTGTTCAGCTGTCTCCACGCCCTCAGCGGTGACCGAGATGCCAAGGCTCTGGCTCATGCTGACAACAGCTCGAATGATGGCTTCCGACTCTCTGCGATTGGGTAATCCGGAGACGAACGAGCGATCAATCTTGATCTTATCAAATGGGAAGCGGAGCAAGTAGCCGAGTGATGAGAAGCCCGTGCCAAAGTCATCCAGAGCGATGCGCACGCCCAGTCTGCGCAGCTCCTGCAGGATTGCCAAGCTCGCCTGATCATCCTGTAGCAGGACTGATTCTGTGATCTCCAGTTCAAGCCGCCCAGGAGCCAAGCTGGCAGCAGCGAGGGCACCAGCCACCATCTGCAACAAGTCTGGACTCCGGAACTGGACCGGGGAAAGGTTAACAGCCACACGGATGAATGGAGGCCAGTGGGCTGCTTCGCGGCCCACTCACCGATCCGCATGATCAACCCGGTTTCCTCAGCTGCTGGGATGAACTCGGCCGGCGAGATCGCTCCCCAGTTCGGAGGCTGCCAGCGTAACAGCGCTTCAAAGCACCTTACCTCTCCTGTCTGAATCCCGACCAACGGCTGAAAGTGCAAATCCAACTCACCGCGGTCGAGGGCCGTACGCAGACCCGCCCTCAATTCCTGTCTGCGTCGAACTTGCTCATCCAGTGCGGGCTCGAAGAAGCGAAAGGTAGCACGCCCGTCTGCCTTGGCTTGATAGAGGGCCATATCTGCTTTTCTGACGGTATCTTCCGGAGCGGCCTTCTCGTCAGAAACCAGAGCGATGCCGATGCTCGCACCTACGACTGCCTGCTTCTGCTCGATCTGATAATCCTGCCCCAGGATCTCCACGACGCGCCGGGCGAGAGTGGCCGCGTCGTCCGGCTCCTTCAAGCCGGTTTGTAGAATAGCGAATTCGTCGCCGCCGAGACGGGATAGCAGGCTGCCTTCGGGAACACAGCGGCGGAGCCGGTCGGCCGCCTGACGCAACAGCGCATCACCCGCAACATGTCCGAGGGTGTCATTGACGCCCTTGAAGTGGTCAAGATCAATGCAGTGGAGTGCCAGGTGCTCACCGGGACGGCGGGTCGTTAGCGCTTGCTCCAACTGTCGGCCGAACAGGTGGCGATTGGCCAGATCTGTGAGCGGATCAACGCCATGTAAGAGACCTGCTGCTCGGCCAGCTTGCGCTCGTGGATGTCTTCATCCGTACCGTACCAGCGGAGAACTCGCCCTGCCTCATCACGGCGCGGAGCCGCACGCGAGCGAAACCATCGGTAGCTTCCATCCTTGAGGCGAATGCGACTTTCCACATCAAGCTGTTCGCCAGAGGTCATGGAACGGGTCCAGCACGCCTCCATGCTGGTCACGTCCTCTGGATGGATAGCACTCAACCATCCCATCCCCAGTGTTCCACCTGGTGTGGGACCAACAAGGCTGCCCCAACGTGGGCTGATGGTGATGATCTGCCCCCCGGTGCGCATCGCCCTCAGCGGTGCCCGCGTCCGGGTGCTGTCCCCCCCGCATTCCAGGAGGTGGAACGCATGAATGTTGATCTCCCCGCCATCGCCGCCACCGCGCGCGAACTGGCCGAGCTGGCCGGGCGCGAGATGGCCGCAGGGCTGCGGCGCAACCCGGCCGTCAGCTACAAGCCCTCCGCCGGGGGCGGCAACAGCCTGCGCGACCCGGTGTCCGAGGTGGACCAGGCGGTGGAGGCGATGATCCGCGAGCGCTTGGCCATCGCCTTTCCGGATCACGACGTGCTGGGCGAGGAAATGGCCACCCGCCCGGCGCGCGGCAGCCGCTTCCTGTGGGCCGTGGACCCGGTGGACGGCACCGCCAACTACATCAACGGCTTTCCGCTGTTCGCCGGCTCGGTGGGCGTGTTGCGCGACGGCGCGCCGGTCGCCGGCGCGGTGTGGTGCGCCTCCTCCCACGCGCTGCGGGCGGGTGTCTACCATGCCGTGGAGGGCGGCGGATTGTTCTTCGACGGGGAGCCGGTGCGGCCGGTGTTCAACCCCGATGTGCGGCGGCGGATCGGCGGCTTCGTGGATGCCTCGCCGCGCTCCCCGGAAGGCTGGGAAGCGCGGCGCACAGGCTCGGCCGCCATTGAATGCGCCTTCGTTGCCGCCGGGCTGATGGAGGTGGCACGGTTCGAGCGGCCGAATGCGTGGGACGTGGCCGGCGGCTTTCCGCTGGTGCGCGCCACCGGCGGCGCCATCAAGGTGCTGGGCGAGGCCGGCTGGCAGGACTTCACCCGCTTCGATGCCGGGGGCGATCCGGGGCAGTGGCGGCACCCGGTGATCCTCGGGCGGCCCGAGGCGGTGGAACGCCTCTGCGCGCTCGGCGCATGAGCGCGAGCCCTGCGCCCCGGGCCGATGCAGCCTGGGTCGCGACATCCCGCGCCGCCTTCGCGGAAGCGCTGGCGGGCTTCAACCGGGACCGGCCCTTGCTGGTGCTGGGGCACCACGATGCGGACGGGCTGTCCGCCACCGCCATCCTGGCCCGCGCCCTGCCCCGTGCCGGCTGGCGGGTGGAATGCCGCATCCTGGGCCGCGGCGAGAACGCCTGGTCTCCGGAGATGGCGGCGGAACTGGCGGCGCGCCCGGTCGGTGGGCTGATCGTCACCGATCTCGGCACCCGTGCCGAGCCGCCCTTGGCCGGCGTGCCCACGGTGCTGCTGGACCACCACGTGCCCACCGGCATCCCGGAGCAGGCGCTGCTGATCACCGGCCACGGGCTCGATCCCATTCCCACCAGCTCGCTGCTGGCCTGGTGGTGCGCGGGGGCCGTGGCGGAGGTGGACGACCTGCTCTGGCTGGCCGCCATCGGGCTGATCGGCGACATGGCGGAGAAATCCGGCTTCGCCGAGCTGCAGGCGGCGCGGGAAGGCTGGGGCATCACCGCGCTGCGCGACGCCGCCGCCCTGGTGAATGCGCCGCGCCGCGCCGCCTCCGGCGATGCCGCCCCCGCGCTGGCGCTGCTGATGAAGGCTGACGGACCCAAGCAGGTGCTGTCCGGCCCATACCCCGAGACCGCCGCGCTGCGGGCGGCGCGGGAGGAGGTGCAGCAGGCGCTGGCGGAGGGCCGCCGCGTCGCCCCGCGCATCCAGGGCGATGTGGCGCTGATCCCGCTGCACTCGCCCTGCCAGATCCATCCCCTGGTGGCGCAGCAATGGAGAAGCCGGTTGAAGAACAAGATCATCATCGCCGCCAACACCGGCTACCGGCCCGGCTGGGTGCATTTCGCCGCGCGCTCGGGCACCGGCACCGACCTGATCGCCTTTTTCCGCGACCACCGCCCGGACGGCGCCGATCCGGTGCAATATGGCAATGGTCATGCCCAGGCCTCGGGCGGCGCGCTGCCGCCGGAAGCGTGGAACCGCTTCCTGGAGGAGCTCGGCTTCGGCGAGGACGCGCAGGTGCCGACATGAGCGCCGCGCCGCTGCGCCTCGGCTTCCCGGTGAAGCTGATGGGTGACCCCACCATCAAGAGCAACGACACACGGCGCTGGCAGCAGGACCCGCACCTCAAGGTGTCGCTGGAATACATGGACCGGGCGCTCGATTACCTCGACAAGCACAACATCCGCATGTACCGCATGTCGTCCGACCTGGCGCCCTACGCCACCCATCCGGACATGCCGCAATTCCATTCCATGGTGCGCGACAGCGATGCGGAGCTGCGTGCCTTCGGCTCCAAGGCCCGGCGCCTCGGCATGCGGCTCTCCTTCCATCCCTCGCAATACGTGGTGCTGAACAGCCCGGACCCTGTATTGGTGGAGAAGAGCATCTGGGACCTGTCCTCCCAGGCGGAGATGCTGGACCGCATGGAGCTGGGCCCCGAGGCGGTGATGGTGATCCATGTGGGCGGCACCTATGGCGACCGTCCGGCCGCCAATGCCCGCTGGGTCGACACCTGGAACAACAAGCTGCCGGAGCATGTGAAGCGCCGGCTGGTGCTGGAACATGACGACCTGCGCTTCTCGGTGTCTGACATCCTGTGGATCCACGAGCGCACGGGCGTGCGGCTGATTTTTGACCACCAGCATTTCTGGTGCCTGAACCCGGACGGGCTGGCCATGCGCGACGCGCTGGAGCGGGTGCTGCGCTCCTGGCCGGACGGGCAGCGGCCCAAGGTGCATTTCTCCTCGCCGCGCACCGAGATGCGCGAGCTGAAGCGCAAGGAGAAGGGCACGCGCAAGCTGAAGACGGTGCTGGTCGCGCCGATCAACACCGGCCACGCGGATTTCTGCAACCCGTTCGAGTTCATCACCTTCATGCGCATCGCCGAGGGGCTGGAATTCGACGTGATGCTGGAAGCCAAGGTGAAGGATCTGGCGCTGATCCGGCTGCGGCCCGACCTGCTGCGCTACGCCCCCGACGTGGCGCGGCGCTTCGGCCTGAACCCGGCCGAGGCGCCGGTGCTGGAAGCGGAGGAGGACGCCCTGCTGGAAGAGGACGCCGATGCCGGCGCCTGACAACCGCGCCGGGCCGGCGCTGCTTCCTGTCCGCCTCCTGGGCAGCGGCTGACGCCATGGCCTATCTGTTCGCGATCCTGGCCGGCATCCTCAACATGGTGCAATCCGGCAGCAACGCCACGCTGAACGAGAAGCTGGGCGCCGGCCCGGTGCTGCCGGGCCTGGTGGTGTATCTGGGCGGCATCCTCGGCCTGCTGCTGGCGGCGCCATTCCTGTGGCAGCCGGCCGGTGCGGCGCTGCGCAATGCCGGTTCCGTGCCCTGGTGGGGATGGATCGGCGGGCTGCTGGCGTCCGGCTACGTGATCGCCACCCTGACCATCGCCAAGGGCATGGGGGCCGGCGCCTTCACCGCCGTGACGCTGACCGCGGCGGTGGTGACCTCCATCCTGCTCGACCATTTCGGCCTGTTCGGCTTCGAGGTGCGCGCCGCCACCGGGCTTCGCCTGCTCGGCGGCGCGCTGATGATCGCCGGCGTGGTGCTGGTGGCGCGCCACTGAGCCCGCCACTGAGCCGGCCACCGGGTCCCGCCACCGGGTCCCGCCGCCCGCCGGGTGCGCGGCGGCGTCAGTCCAGCGGCGCCGCCCGCACCTGCCAGATCTCCCCGGCATATTCCTGGATGGTGCGGTCGGAGGAGAACCAGGCGACATTGGCGGTGTTCAGCACCGCGCTGCGCCACCAGTCGGACGGGCTGGACCACCGGGTCGCAACGTGGCGCTGGGCGCGCACATAGCTGTCGAAATCGGCGGTGACCAGGAAATGGTCATGCGCCAGCAATCCTTCCACCAGCCCCTTGTAGCGGTCCGGCTCGCCCGGCGAGAACACGCCGGAGCTGATCGCCTCCAGCACCCCGCTCAGGTCGTCAGATGCCGCCATGGCCGCCCGCGCATCGTAGCCATCGCGCCGCAGCACCGAGGCCGGACCGGCTTCCAGCCCGAAGATGAAGATGTTGTCGAGCCCGACCCGCTCGCTGATCTCCACATTGGCGCCATCCAGCGTGCCGATGGTCAGGGCGCCGTTCAGCGCGAACTTCATGTTGCCGGTGCCCGAGGCCTCCAGGCCCGCGGTGGAGATCTGCTCCGACAGGTCCGCGGCCGGGATGATGCTTTCCGCCAGCGTCACGTTGTAGTTCGGCAGAAAGGCCACCTTCAGCAGCCCGCGCACGGTGGGATCGCTGTTCACCACCCGCGCCACGTCATTGGCCAGGCGGATGATCAGCTTCGCCTGGCGGTAGCTCGGCGCCGCCTTGCCGGCGAAGATCTTGGCGCGCGGCACCCAGGGGGAGGTCGGCTGCGCCCGCATGGCGTTGTACAGCCACACGGTGTGCAGGATGTTCAGCAATTGCCGCTTGTATTCATGGATGCGCTTGATCTGCACGTCGAACAGCGCGTGCGGATCGAGTTGCACTCCGATGCGCTCCTGCACCACGCGGACCAGCGCCTGCTTGGCCACTTGGCGCTGGGCGGCGAATTCCTGCTGGAACGCCGCGTCGCGCGCATAGGGCACAAGGTCCGCCAGCCGCTCCGGATCATCCAGCACGCGCGGGCCGATGGTGTCGACGATCAGCTGCGTCAGCCCGGGATTGGCGCGCAGCAGCCAGCGGCGGAAGGTGATGCCGTTGGTCTTGTTGGTGATGCGGCCGGGGCAGACGCGGTTCAGCTCGGCAAACACGGTGGTCTTCATCAGCCCCGTATGCAGCGCGGAAACGCCGTTCACCTTGTGCGAGCCGATAAAAGCCAGGTGGCCCATGCGGACCCGGCGGCCATGGTGCTCGTCGATCAGCGACACGGCGGATAGCAGCGCATCCCCCGCGCCATCGGCGCGCGCCGCCTCCAGGTGGCGGCCATTGATCATGTAGATGATTTGCATGTTGCGCGGCAGCAGCCGCTCCATCAGCGGCACCGGCCAGCTTTCCAGCGCTTCCGGCATCAGCGTGTGGTTGGTGTAGGAGAAGGTGGCGCGGCTGATCTCCCACGCCTTTTCCCATTCCAGCTCATGCACGTCGACCAGCAGCCGCATCAGCTCCGCCACACCCACCGCCGGATGGGTGTCGTTGAGCTGCACGGAGATCTTGTCAGCCAGGGTCAGGATGTCGCCATGCAACCGCACATGCCGCCGGATCATGTCCTGCAGGGAGGCGGAGGCGAAGAAATATTCCTGCCGCAACCGCAACTCCTGCCCGGCCGGGCTGTCATCGCCGGGATACAGCACGCGCGAGATCGCCTCAGCCCGCACCCGCGCCAGCTGGGCACCGACATGGTCGCCGCTGTTGAAGGCATCAAGGTGCAGCGGGTCGGTGGCGCGCGCCGACCACAGGCGCAGCGTGTTGACCCAGCGGCCGCGCCAGCCCACCACCGGCGTGTCATAGGCGATGGCACGCACCGTCTCGCCGGGCACCCATTCCAGCTGTCCGTCCGCGGCCTGCGCCACATGGCCGCCGAAGCCGACATCGTAGGTGACGCTGGAGCGCTCGAATTCCCACGGATTGCCGAGCGACAGCCAGTCCTCCGGCACCTCCTGCTGCTGCCCTTCCCGGACCAGCTGGCGGAACAGACCATGCTCGTAGCGGATGCCGTAGCCGATGGCGGGGATGCCGAGGCTCGACATGCTGTCCATGAAGCAGGCGGCCAGCCGCCCGAGGCCGCCATTGCCCAGCGCCGCGTCCGGCTCCTGCCCCAGCACCTCGTCGAGGTTGACCTCCAGCCCGGCCAGCACCCGGCGCACCTGATCGGTCATGCCAAGATTGCCGAGCGCGTCGCCCAGCAGCCGCCCGATCAGGAACTCCATCGACAGGTAGCAGACCTGCTTGCGCCCTTCATCCGCGATGGCGGCGTTGCACAGCCGCCAGCGGTCGATGATGCGGTCGCGCACCGCCAGGGTGGTGGCCAGGAACCAGTCGCGTGGTCCCGCCCGTTCTTCCCGGGCCGCGACGGAATAGATCAGCTTGTTGACGATCAGCTCGTGCAGTTCGACGTCCCCGGCGGGCACGTCCATCGGGCTGGTCTTGATCATGCGCAGTTCCTTGTTTCCGTCGACGTCCAGGCCCCGTGCGTCAGCGGCGCGCGATGGCCCGGTAAAGCGCGGCGTATTGCGCCGCCGGCCGCGACCAGCTGACATCGCAGGCCATGGCGTTGCGCTGGATGCGCTGCCAGCCTGCCCGATCGCCCCATAGCAGCGCAAGGCGGTTGAGTGTCGCCTCCAGAGAATCGCGCGTTGCGTTGGCGAACTGGAGGCCTGTGGCCACGCCCGCGGCCTGCGCCATGGCATTGGCGTCAATCACCGTGTCGGCCAGCCCACCGACCCGCGCCACCACCGGCAGGGCGCCGTAGCGCAGGGCGCAGAGCTGGGTCAGGCCGCAGGGCTCGAAGCGCGAGGGAACCAGCAGCGCGTCGCAGCCGCCCTGGATGCGGTGCGCCATGGCCTCGTCATAACCGAGGTGCAGGCCGATCCGCCCCGGATTCGCCGCCGCGGCGCGGGCGAAGCCGGCCTCGATGGCGGCTTCCCCGGTGCCCAGCGCCACCAGCCGCAGGCCGAGCCCCAGCAGCGCCGGCAGCGCTTCCAGCACCGCATCCATGCCCTTCTGCCAGGACAGTCGGCTGACCACGCCCAGCACCGGCGCTGTCGGGTCGTCATCCAGGCCGAATTCGCGGCGCAGCGCGGTGCGGTTGGCTTCCCGCGCGGCCAGCCGGCGGGTGGAGAAGGGCTTGGCCAGCGCGCTGTCGCGCGCCGGGTCCCACACCGCCGTGTCGATGCCGTTCAGGATGCCGAACAAGTCCGGGCCGCGATCCCGCAGCAAGCCAGCCAGCCCCATGCCGCCCGCCTCGGTGCGGATCTCGGCGGCGTAGGTGGGGGACACGGTGGTGACCCGGTCGGCCAGCCGCAGCCCTGCCTTCAGGAAGCCGATGGCGCCGTAATACTCGACCCCATCGATCGAATAGGCTTCCGGCGGCAGGCCCAGCTCGGCCAGCAATGCGGCCGGGCACTGGCCCTGGAAGGCCAGGTTGTGCACCGTCATCAGCGTGCCGGGGCGCGGCCCCTCGCCGTAATGCAGGTAGGCCGGCACCAGCCCGGCCTGCCAATCATGCGCGTGCACCACCTCGGGGCGGTAGCCCGGCAACGCGCCGCGCCCCAGCCGGGCGGCGGCCTGCGCCAGCGCCGCGAAGCGCTGCGGGTTGTCCGCCCAATCCCCGCCCGGGCCGGCATAGGGCCCGCCCTCCCGGCCGAAGAGGTGCGGCGCGTCCAGCACGAACAATGACAGGCCGGCCGCCTCGGCCGCCAGCAACCGCGCTGGTCCGCCGAACATCGTGCCGAGGTCCAGCACCGCCTCGGCCGAGGCCAGCTGCCGCAGCACGGCGGGATAGCCCGGCAGCAGGCTTTGCGTCGTGATGCCCTCGGGCACCAGCGCACCGGGCAATGCTCCCGCCACATCGGCCAGCCCTCCGGTCTTGATCAGCGGATAGAGTTCCGAGGCGACGGACAGAACGGAAAGGGTCATGCGGCGAAAGGTCTCAGGCGCCGGGCGGGGCCTGCTTCAGGGCATCCACCATGGGCTGGGTGATCAGGGTGACACCGCGTTCGGTGCGGCGGAAGCGGCGCGCATCCTCGGCCGCATCCTCGCCGACCACCAGCCCCTCCGGCAACTCCACGCCGCTATCCACCACCACGTTGCGCAGCCGGCTGTGCCGGCGCACCACCACCTCCGGCAGCAGCACGGCGCTGTCCACGTTGCAGAAGGAGTTCACCCGCACATTGGTGCACAGCACCGAGCGGTTCACCCGCGAGCCCGACACGATGCAGCCGCCCGACACCAGGGAATCGAGCGCCGTGCCGCGCCGTCCCTCGTCGTTGAAGACGAACTTGGCCGGCGGCGTCACCTCGCTGTAGGTCCAGATCGGCCAGTCGCGGTCATACAGGTCGAGCGCCGGCACCACGTCGGTCAGGTCGATGTTCGCCTGCCAGTAGGCATCCACCGTGCCGACGTCGCGCCAGTAATGCTCGGCCTCGGCGCCGGAGGTGACGCAGGAATCGGTGAAGTGGTGCGCCACGGCGCGGCCATGCTCCACGATGCGCGGCACGATGTTCTTGCCGAAATCATGCTCGGAGGCCGGGTCGGCGGCGTCCTGGCGCAGTGCCTCGGCCAGGAACTCGGTGCTGAACACATAGATGCCCATGCTGGCCAGCGCCTTGTCCGGCTTGCCGGGCATGGCCGGCGGGTCGGCCGGCTTCTCCAGGAAGGAGTGGATGCGGCCGGAATCGTCCACCGCCATGACGCCGAAGGCGGAGGCTTCCAGGCGCGGCACCTCGACGCAGGCCACCGTCACATCGGCACCCGAGGCCTCGTGCTGCTGCAGCATCACCTCGTAGTCCATCTTGTACACATGGTCCCCGGCCAGGATCACCATGTAGCGTGGCCGGTGCGCCTCGATGATGTCGAGGTTCTGGTACACCGCGTCGGCGGTGCCGGAGTACCAGCCGCTGCCCTGCACCCGTTGGCTGGCAGGCAGGATGTCGAAGCTCTCGTTGCGCTCGGCGCGCATGAAGTTCCAGCCGCGCTGCAGATGGCGGATCAGGCTGTGCGCCTTGTACTGGGTGGCGACGCTGATGCGGCGGATGCCGGAATTCAGGGCGTTGGACAGGGCGAAGTCGATGATGCGCGACTTGGCGCCGAAGAACACCGCCGGCTTCACCCGCCGCTCGGTCAGCTCCATGAGGCGGGTGCCGCGGCCGCCGGCCAGCACATAGGCCATGGCGTGGCGGGCCAGGGGGCGCGCCACCGGCGCCCGAATCGGCTGTCGCGTGCTCATTTGACTGTCTCTCCTCCCCCGTGCCGCTCGCCAGCTCCGTCGGGCGGCTAGGGACTTACCCGCGCCGCCACTGGCGGGCCAGCCCGGCAACCGTGCCGCACGACACAGGAAACAGACGAACAAGGCGAGGGGAAAGTTGCCGGCTTACCGCCCAGTCCCCGCTATTGCGGATGCGATTCCTGTTTCAGCAATCCGGCGTTGAGATGGAAGGCGGCAATGCTGCCCTGCGCCGCCGCCACCACCGCCATTTGCAGCCCGGGCGAGGCATCGCCGGCGATGAACAGGCCGGGGATGTCCGTGCCCCCATGCCGGTTGGCCCGCACCTGCCCCGCCGCCGTCAGCTTGCAGCCCAGGCTTTCCGCCAGCGCCGAGCGCGGCCGCTGCGCGATGGCCAGGAACAGGCCGGCGCGTTCCAGCTCCCTGCCATCGGCGAAGCGGAGGGCGCGCAGCCGTCCGTCCTCCACCCGCAGCGCGGTGACGCGGCCTTCGCGCAGCCCGATGTTCAGGGCGGCGAGGCGGTCCCGGTCGGCCTGGCTGACCGGCCCGTCGGTGCAGGCCACCAGATCGCCGGTCCAGTTGCGCACCTCGATGGCCAGCCGCACCGCGTCGTGGCCGGCGCCATGCACCGCCAGCGGCTCATCCTGGCGCTCGAACCCGTCGCAATACGGGCAATGCCAGATATCGGTGCCATAGGCCTCGTCCAGGCCCGGCCAGTCCGGCAGTTCGTCGGCCAGCCCGGTGGCCAGCAGCAGGCTGCGGCTTTCGGTGGTCTGCCCCGCCAGCGTCACCGCGAAGCCGTCCCTGTTCCGGCGCGCCGCCTCCACCTCGCCCTGCCGCAGCTCGATCGAGGGGTAGCGGCGCAGTTCCTCCTGCGCCATGCGGCGGAACTCGGCGGGCGGCGTGCCGTCCCGCGTCAGGAAGCCGTGAATGGCGTGGGAACGGGCATTGCGCCCTTCCCCGGCATCCACCAGCAACACGCGGCGCCGGGCGCGGCCCAGCAGCAGCGCGGCGCTCAGGCCGGCGGGACCGCCGCCAACAATGATGGCATCGTGCATGTTCAACCCAGCATCGATGAGATGTTGGACGCGCCGGAGGGATAGGCGGTCATCAATTCGGACAAGCCATCCGCATCCATGCCCGCCTTCATGGCGAAGCCGAACAGGGTGACCACCTCGGCCGCATCCGGGCCCAGCAGGTGGGCGCCCAGGATGCGCCCGCTGCCCTTCTCCAGCAGGATCTTGTAGGCGGCCGCGGTTTCGCCGGTGCGGCGCACCGACAGGAAATCCGACATGTCGCCCTGCCGCACCTCGTAATCGGCACCGGCGGCGCGCGCCGCCTGTTCGGTGGCGCCGACGCTGGCCAGCTGCGGGATGGTGAACACCACGCTCGGCACCACGGAGTAATCCACGCGGCGCGAGCCGCCGAGCAGGTTGTCCGCCACCACCCGCGCATCGTGGCTGGCCACCGGGGTCAGCGCCGGTCCCTGGGCGGCGGCGTCGCCGGCGGCGAAGACGCGCGGATTGCCAGTGCTGCGCAGCCGGTCATCCAGCACCAGCCGGCCCTTCTCCACCGGCACTCCGGCCGCTTCCAGCCCCAGCCCTTCCAGCGCCGGGCGGCGGCCAAGGCCGTGCACCACCATCTCCGCCTGGAAGGTCCGGCCATCCTTGCAGGTCGCTTCCAGCCCGGCACCGGCACGGCGCAGCGCCGAAACCTCCGCCTCCAGCTCCACCGCGATGCCCATCTCGCGGCTGCGCCGCACCAGCCGCTCCACCAGATCCTGCTCGAACTGCGCCAGCGGCGTGCGGTCGGCCTGCAGGATGCGCACCTCGCTGCCGCCGCGCGCCGCCATGTGCGCGATCTCGAAGGAGATGTAGCCGCCGCCCAGCAGCAGCAGCCGCGGAGGCAGCGCATCGAGCGCCAGGAAGTCGTCGCTGGTGTCCATCAGCTCGGCGCCCTCGATCGGCAGGTGCGCCGGCAGCCCGCCGGTGGCGATCACCACGTGCCGCGTCGCGAGCCGCGTGCCGTCCAGGTCCAGCGCGTCGGGGGCGATGAAGCGGGCACGGCCGTGCAGCGCCACGATGCCGGCGTCGCGCAGCCAGGTCTCGCGCCGCGCCGGCACAGGATCGGTGAAGCTGCGCTTGAAGCGCTGCGCCGCGGCCCAGTCGATCGACACCGCATCGCCGCCTGCGACGCCATGCGGTGCCAGGCGGCGGGCGCGCTCCATCGCTTCCGTCAGCATCCAGAAGGTTTTCTTGGGCTCGCAGCCGCGCAGCGCGCAGGTGCCGCCGAACTCGCGGCATTCAACCAGCGCCACCCGCCAGCCGGCGGCGCGGCAGCGCCGCGCCACGCCGACGCCGGCCGTGCCGGAGCCGAGAACAATGAGGTCAAAGGTGTCGTCCTGCGCCATTCTGCTTCTCCAGGCTGCTGCGGGAACACCGCGCCCTGCCGGGGCGTTGCCGATGGAAGAAGGCCGGCGGAACGTTCCGGCGGGATGTCCGGGCGGGCGTGGGCGCCGCGATTATTCCGCGGCCGCTTCCAGCCCCGCCACCGCCACCGCCACCTCGCCGCCGGGCGGCAGCAGGGTGGTGCCGCTAGCATGCACCACCGGGACCGGCCCGGCATTGCCCCCGTCGGATCGCAGCCGCAGCACGCCCTCGCCGCCCCAATCCAGGGTGAAGCGGCCGAAGCGGCAGCGCAGCGCCAGCCGCACCGGGCCGAGCTCCGCCGGCGGGGCCGGGTTCAGCAGGATGCGGTCCCAGTCGAGGCCGAAGCCGAGATAATGCCGCTGCAGCACGTCCAGCGCCCCGCCCAGCGAGCCGAGATGCGCCCCGTCGGAGGAGGCGGTGGGGCCGGACGGGTTGTGCTCGGCGCGCAGCGTGCGGCTGAACGCGCTCCAGGACGCGGCGGGATCGAGCGGCGCCAGCGCCGCCGCGCAGACCAGCTCGGACAGGCTGGAATCATGCGACATGCGGGCCAGGTCGTGCTGCGCGGTGCGCCGCCATTGCGCGGCGTCCATCGGGTAGCCCAGCCGCTCCAGCACCTGCTCCAGCGCCCCGTGCGACAGCAGGTAGCGCAGCATCAGCGTGTCCGCCTGCTTGGTCCGCTGGTAGCGGTTGATGCTGTCGCCGGATTTTTCCAGCCCGAGATCCGGCCGCTCGCCCGGATGCTCCGCCTCGAAGGCCTCGGCATCGAAGGGCTCCAGCCGGTCGAAGCCGTCGAAGGGCAGCAGCACGCCCCCGGCGTCGAACACCAGGCGCAGCCGGCGGCTCACCGCGTCCCAGCGGCGCAGTTCCGCCTCGTCCAGCGCCAGGGCGGCGCGCAGCGCGGCCGCGCGTTGCGGTGGCAAGCGGTCGAGCAGCCGCAGCGCGCAGCCCAGCGTCCAGGCCGCCATGACGTTGGTGTAGGCATTGTCGCGCAGCCCCGGCTCCGGCGCGCCCGGATACTGCACATGGAACTCGTCCGGCCCCACCACGCCCGCGATGCTGTAGCGGCCTGTGGCCTCGTCCCGCCGCGCCAGGCTGTTGAAGCAGCGCGCGATCTCCAGGATCATCTCCGCGCCGTCGCCGAACAGGAAGTCGTCGTCCCCCGTGGTCATGGCGTAATGCCAGACGTTGAGTGCGACTGCGGCGCCGATGTGGCGCTGCAGCCGGGTGTGGTCCGGCATGAAGCGGCGCGACAGCGGGTTCCACTGGAAGCGCGGCGTGTGCTCGCCACCGTCGCTGGCGCTGCGCCAGGGATACAGCGCGCCGCGCAGCCCGGCCTCCTCGGCGTTGCGCTTTGCATCCGGGAGCCGGGCCCGGCGGTAATCCAGCAGTTGCCGCGCCAGTTCCGGCAGGCGGGTGGCCAGAAACGGCAGCACCAGCGTCTCGTCCCAGAAGATCTGGCCGCGATAGGCTTCCTGCCAGCCGCGGGACGGAAAGCCGACATCGCGGTGGCGGCTGTGCGGCGACACCGTCTGCAGAATGCGGACGGTGCCGAGCCGCAGCGCGCAGCCGAGGTCGGCGGGCTCGGCCTCCACGCCGATCCGCTGCCGCAGCGGCGCCCAGGCCGCCCCATGCGCGTCGCGCAGCGCCGCGAAGCCCGGCGCATCCCGCAGCTCCGCCAGCGCCCGCGCGGCGGCATCGCCGCCGGAATGCACGCACAGCGTCTTCTCCACCACGGCGGGCGCCCCCGGCCCGGCAGGGACGTGCAGCGTTTCGGCGATGCGGCAGGCGGTGGCCGTGACGGGCCAGGCCTGTTCCGCCGCGCCATGGATCCGGGTGCGGGCCGCCACCGCCACGACGATGCGCGATGTCCGCGTGCGGGCGGACACCAGCAGCAGGCCGTTCCGCGCTTCCGGCGACACCGCCTCCAGGTGGCGGCTGGCGAAGGGGCGCAGGCAGTTCACGCTGCCATTGATCACGTCGCCCTCGATCGCCGCGCGGACCTCCAGCCGGCCGGACCAGTTCTGCGGCGCGATCTCCAGCCGCAGTGCCGCCAGATGCGGCTGCGCCATGCTGACCAGCCGATCTTCGGTCAGCGCGGTGCGGCGGCCTTCGCCATCCTCGAACAGCACCTCGCGCCGGGTGATGCCGGTTCCGCCATCCAGCGCGTGGCGGTAGCGCAGGATCTGCACGGCCTCCGGCGCGAACCACCGCCGCTCGCCCTCGACGCGAAAGTTGAGCAGCAGGCCATTGGGCAGGTTGACCAGGGATTCGTTGTTCACCGGCTCGCCCTCGATCAGGTCCGGCAGGCGGTTGTAGAGGCCGGCGAGGTAGGTGCCCGGATAATGGGTTTCATCGGCCTCGGCCCAGCACGCCGTGCCGCGCAGGCTCAGCCGGCCATTGCCGAGCGCGAGCAGCACCTCGCGCCGGCCCTCGTCGTCCGGCTCGTAGCGCGTATAGGCGGTTCCGTCCGGCGGCTCGAACGGCATCAGGGGGTCGCCATCCGGCGGATGCCGGCTTGCAGGCGCGGCAGCATCTCCGCGATGCGTGCCCGGTCGGGATAGGCCTCCTGCGAACCATAGGCCGTCACGGCGAGGTGCGAGGCGGCGGCGGCGAAGGCCGCGGCCGCCACCGGCTCCTGCTTCTCCAGCAGGGCCACGGCCAGGGCGCCGGTGAAGGCGTCGCCAGCCCCGGTGCTGTCGCTCACCTCCACCGGTACGGCGGGCACCTGGGTCAGGCGGCCACCTTCCAGCAGCACGCAGCCGCCATCGCTGAGCTTCACGCACACCAGCTCGATGCCATTCCGGGCCAGGCGCCGCGCCGCCTCCGCCGCGTCCTCCGGTTCGCGCACCTCAATTCCGGTCAGCTCGCCGGCTTCGGACGCGTTGGGGGCGATGGCGTGCAGCCCGTCCAGCCATTCCGGGCGCAATCGTTCGGCCGGGGATGGGTCCAGCACCGCGCGCAGGCCGCGCCGCCGGGCCGCGGCCAGCGCCGCGTCCACCGCATCGGGCGCTACCTCCCAGTCCAGCACCAGCACCGAACCGTCCGGGGCCGCATTCACCGCATCGGCCGCGGCGGCGCAGGCCGCGGCATCCCAGCTGTCATTGGCGTTGCCGGCCAGGACGATGGTTTTGCCGCCATCCGGCAGCACGCAGATCATCGACACCGCCGTGGATTGGCGGGGGGCAGCCGAGACGCCGGCCAGGTCCACCCCGGCGCGGCGCAGCGGCGCCAGCGCCTGTTCCGCCAGGTCATCCTCCCCAACGCGGCCGAGCAGCGCGGCGGGATGGCCGAGGCGGCGCGCCAGCAGGGCGACGTTGGCCGCCTTGCCGCCGCTCAGCCGCACGAAATCACGTCCCATCTGTGTGCGTCCTGGCCCCGGCGCGGCCTCGGTCCGAAGTTGGAAATCGGCATTGATGCTGCCCAGAGACAACAGGAGGGGTTGGGTCATGCGGGCTCCGGAGAGATGACAAACCAGCAACTTTCCAGCTCCAACGCCGCAGCCGGCGATTGGATGTGAACGGTTACACGGCGTTGCCGAGCTTCACCGGCGCCGGACGCATGGGCGCCATGCGGGCCACCCCCTCACGGGGCCTTCCCGGCCACCCATCTTGCACTGCAACATCCGTTTCGGAGCCTTGTCCTGATGAGCCGACCCGCCGACACCGCCGACCTGTTCCAGCCCATTCGCCTGGGCGAGCTGACCCTGGCCAACCGCATCGCCATGGCGCCGCTCACCCGCTCCCGTGCCGGGCGCGGCGACGTGCCCGGTCCGATGAATGCCGAATACTACGCGCAGCGCGCCTCGGCCGGGCTGATCATCAGCGAGGGCACGCAGATCTCCCAGCAGGGCAAGGGCTACGCCTTCACCCCCGGGATTTATTCGCCCGAACAGGAAGCCGGCTGGAAGCTGGTGACCGACGCGGTGCATGCCAGGGGCGGCAAGATCGCCGCGCAGCTCTGGCATGTCGGCCGCATCTCGCACCCCGACCTGCAGGAGAACGGCGCGCTGCCGGTGGCTCCCTCGGCCATCCGTGCCGAAGGCCAGGCCTTCACCGAGAGCGGCTTCAAGCCGCTGGAAACCCCGCGCGCGCTGGACACCGGCGAGATCGCCGGCATCGTCGCGCAATATCGCCACGCCGCCGGGGTGGCGCGCCGCGCCGGCTTCGACGCGGTGGAGATCCACGGCGCCAATGGCTACCTGATCGATCAGTTCCTCAAGGACAAGACCAACCTCCGCACCGACCGATACGGCGGCAGCGTGGAGAACCGCATCCGCTTCCTGCTGGAGGTGGTGGAAGCGGTCACCGATGTGCTGGGCGGCGGCCGCGTCGGCCTGCGCATCTCTCCGGTGAGCCCGGCCAACGACATCGCCGACAGCAATCCCATGGCGGTGTTCGGCCCGGCGGTGGAAGCCCTGAACCGCTTCAACCTCGGCTTCCTGCACGTGGTCGAGGGTGCCACGGGCGGTCCGCGCGACGTGGCGCCGGATTTCGACTTCCTGGCGCTGCGCCGTGCCTTCAACGGCCTCTACATGGCCAATAATGGCTACAACCTCGACCTCGCCGTGCAGGCCCGTCGCGAGGACCGCGCCGACCTGATCGCCTTCGGACGCCCGTTCATCAGCAACCCGGACTTGGTGGAGCGGCTGCGCTCCGGCACGCGGCTCGCCGAGGCCGACAAGGCCACCTTCTACGGCGGCGACGCGCAGGGCTACATCGACTACCCGGCGGCGGCATGATCCCGCGGGGAGCCGGGACGGCTCCCCGCATTCATTCCCGGGCGTTCCTCAGCCCGAGGTGCGGCGGCCGACCTCCTGCTGCAGCCGTTGCACCTGGGACAGCATGTTGCGGGCCGGCGTCGTGATGTCCTTGGGCTCGGTCGCCTGGTCGATCTGGTTCAGCTCCTGCCGCACCTGGGTTTCCACCTCGGTATAGGCCGTCTCCCCGCGGAACGCGCTGGGCGCGCGCCGCACGGTCTGCAGCGCGTTCTGCGCCGCGGCCTTCAAATCCATCCAGGCCGGGGTCACGGCGCTCTGCTGGTTGGCCGGGGTTTCGCCGCCGCTGCGGCCGATCGCGGCTTCCAGGCGGCTGCGGGCCTCGCCCAGCGCGTTGGCGTATTCCTGCAGCGTTTCCAGCGCCTGCGCCGGCGCCTCGTTGCGCCATTGCTCGGGCCGCGTCTTGCCGGTGTAGCCTTCGGTCTGGTTGGGGGCGACTTCCTGGCCCAGCGTGCCCTGGGAAACGGCCGGGGCCGCGAAGGGGGCGCACAGCAGCAGGGCCAGGGCGGCGCGGCCGGTGAGATTGCGCATGGTCATGGGATCGGCTCCTCGTGTTCAGGCCTCGGTGTGGCGGCCGGCTTCCTGGCTTTGCATCATCAGCAAAGCCTCGTCCCGGGTGAGCTGGCAGGTGGCCTTGTCCTGCTCCACCGTGGAAAATTCCGACAACGGCAGAACGCCGAGCCGTCCATCCTGCGCCACCAGCTCGACATGGCCGGTCTGGAAGCCGCCGATCCGGCCGAGCAGCGCGCCGTCGCTGGTCATCACCGGCATTCCGTCGCGCAGCAGCGTGGTGTCCACCATGGGGTGGTTCCTCCTTTGGCTGGGCCCGGCATCACCGGGCCTGATGGGGCTTCAACGCGCGGCGGGCGGATCGGTCGCCGCGGTTTCCGCTTCGCGCCGCGCCTTGCGGCGGTGCCGGCGAACATTGTCGAGCAGCCGTCGCAGCAGCCGCAGCCGCTCGGCCGCCGTGCGACTCGGCTCGCGCAGGATCAGCCGCTCGCCATCCAGCTGCGCGGCCACGCCCTGCGGCCCAGCTTCCAGCCGACGCACGCCGAGCCGCCGGCAGCGCAGCCGCAGCCGGGCAACCACAAGCCAGTTCCGCACCGGCTCGGGCGGCGGGCCGAAGCGATCCTCGATCTCGGCGCCGAGATCCTCCAGCGCCGCCGCGTCGTCCTGGCGCAGGATCTCGGCCAGGCGGGCATGCGCCTCGACACGCAGCGCGTCCTCGTCGATGTAATCAGCCGGGATGCCGGTGCTGATGCCGAGGGCCAACTCGGGTGACGGCACCTCCTCCGTCGCCTCCCCCTGGGCCTGGCGCAGCGCGCGGTTCAGCAGGTGCTGGTACAGGCCGATGCCGATCAGCTTCAGGTGGCCGGCCTGTTGCTCGCCCAGCAGGTCGCCGGCGCCGCGCAGATCCATGTCGCGCGCGCTGATGGCGAAGCCGGCGCCGACGCGATCGAAGGCTTCCAGCGCCTTCAGGCGGCGCTGCGCGGACGCGCTGGGCGGCACCTCCGGGTCCTGCAGCAGCAGGATGGTGCCGCGCGACCGGCCACGGCCCACGCGGCCGCGCAGCTGGTGCAGCTGCGACAGGCCGAAACGGTCCGGATGCCAAACCAGCATGGTGTTGGCGCGCGGCACGTCCAGCCCGGTTTCCACAATGTTGGTGGACAACAACGCATCCGCCCCGCCATCGGCGAAACGCACCATGGCGGCGTCGATCTCCTCCGCCGGCATGTCGCCATGCGCTTCCAGCAGCGTGAGGCGCGGCAGCAGGCGGCGGATGCGGTGGCGTAGTGGCGCGATGTCGGCGATGCGCGGGCAGACGATGAAGCTCTGCCCGCCCCGCCGCTGCTCGCGCTGCAAGGCGTCCCGGATCACCGCGTCGTCGGCCGGCATCTGCAGCGTGCGGATCGGCTGGCGCCGCGCCGGCGGCGTGGCGATCACCGACAAGGATTGCAGCCCGATCATTGCGCCCTGCAGCGTGCGCGGGATCGGCGTGGCGGTGAGCGTCAGCCCGTGCGCCGCCTCGCCCTTCCTGCCGCCGCGCTCGTGCAGGCGCCGCAGCATCGCCTTCTGCCGCGTGCCGAAGCGCTGTTCCTCATCGACGATCACCAGGCCGAGCCTGCCGAACCGCACCTCCCGCCCGGCCAGGGCCTGGGTGCCGATGGCGATGCCGATCTCGCCGCTGGCCAGGGCTTCGCGCGTGGCGCGCGCCTCGGCCGCCGGGCTGAGGCGGCTCAGGGCCTCCACCCGGATGTTCATCGCCTCGAAGCGGCGCCGGAAGGATTCCAGATGCTGCCGCACCAGCACCGTGGTGGGCGCCAGCACCGCCACCTGGTAGCCGCATAGCACGGCGGCGGCGGCCGCGCGCATCGCCACCTCGGTCTTGCCGAACCCCACATCGCCGCAGACCAGCCGGTCCATCGGCCGGCCGGATGCCAGGTCGCGCAGCGTTTCCGTGATGGCGGTCTGCTGGTCGGCGGTCAGGGCGTGGGGAAAGCCGCGGGCGAAGCGCTCCATCGCCGCACGGGCTGGCTGCAGCACCGGCGCCCTCTGCCGGTCCCGCTGCCGGGCCTGCTTCATCAGCGCCCGCGCCGTGTCGGCGATCTGCGCTTCCACTTCGGCCCGCCGGGCGATCCAGGCATCGCTGCCCAGGCGGTCCAGCGACACGCCGTCGGCCTCGGCACCGTAGCGCCACAGCCGGTCCATGTCGCCGGCCGGCACCAGCTCGGTGGCGCCGTTGGCATAATCCAGCCGCAGGCAGTCCTGGGTGACGCCGTCCAGCTCCAGCGTTTCCACGCCCCGCAGCGCACCGAGGCCGTGGTCCAGATGCACCACCGCGTCGCCCGGCTGCAACGCGCCGGCGCCGAGCGCCAGGGCGGCGGATACCGGCCCCTCCTGCCGCGCCAGGTCGGGGCGCACATCGGCCGGCGCCACCACCCATGCGTCCGACGTGCGGAAGCCGGTGCTCAGGGGTCCCTCCAGCACGGCGAAGCAGCCGGGCGGCGTGTCGCGCAGCGCCATCCATCCGGGCAGCCGCGCCGGCTCGCCCAGCCGGTCCGCGGCCAACCGAAGCAGGGCCCGGGCGGCGCGCGGCGGGCCGCTCAGCGCCACCCGCACCCCCGCATCCCGTGCCTCGGCCAGCAGATCCAGGAAGGCTTCCTCCGGCTGCTCCGCCGTGGCGAGTTGCGGCAGGCTGGCGGCGTCCGTGGCGGGCTCCTCCAGCGCCAGCACCTCCCGCCCGGCGCAGGCCTGGTCCCAGGCCGCGGCGTCCAGAAACAGGGCGGCGGGCTCCGCCGGCACCAATTCGAGCCCGCCCTCGCCGCCCAGCACCAGGGCGGTGCGGAACGCCTCGGCGACCTCGCGCTCGCGGCGGCGGCGCTGCTCCTCCACCTCCGGATCCAGCACCAGCAAGGCCTCCGGCATCAGCGCGAAAACCGTGGTGAGGGAGGCGTAGAAGCCGGGCAGCGCGTGCTCCGCGCCCACCGGCAGCGGCAGGGCCGTGCCATCGGCATCGACGATCTCGGATGCCGGGCCGAGCCACACCGCCTCCGCCTCCTCCACGCTGCGCTGGGTCAGCGGATCGTAGCGGCGGATGGCGATGATGCGGCCTTCGCCATGCTCGATGCGGCAGGGCATGGCCGAGGGCTCGGCCGGGAACAGGTCCAGCACGGCGCCGCGCAGCGCCGCCTCGCCGGGTTCATCGACCCGTGCGTCTAGCCGGAAGCCGAGCCGCAGCAGCTCGTGCTCCAGACCGTCCAGGTCGAGCGGCGCGCCGCGGCGCAGCTCGATGCGCCGCACCGCCGCGGGCGGCGGCAGGCGCTGCAGGGCGGCGGCCAGGCTGGCGACCAGCAGGCGGGGGCGCTCCGCAGGCTGCGCCACCGCGGCCAGTGCTGCCATCCGCGCGCCCATCGCCGCGGCGGAGGGCGAGGCACGGTCATAAGGCAGGCAATCCCAGGCCGGCAGCCGCAGCACCTGCAGCTCCGGCGCCAGGGCACGCGCCGCCTCGTATAGCCGCTCGGCCCGCGCCTCCGAACGCGCCAGGTGGATCACCCCGGCGGCGCCGCGCCGCGCCGCTTGTTCCACCAGCCGCGCCGCCAGCAGGCCAGCCGGTTCCGCTTCCAGGGCGGCCGGGCCGCCGCCGGCTGCCGGACGTGCGAGCGGCCGCTCCGGTGATCCGGAACGGCCGCGGGACTTTCGAACGGGAGACAAGGATCTCAGAGGCGGCTGGAGGCTTCTTCCATCCATTGGCGATGCCGCAACTCATCCTGCAGCGCACGCTCGAAGATCGGGCGGGCTTCCGCCGTGACCTCGGGATGCTTCACCGCGCGCTCGTAAGCGGCGACGGTGTCCTCCTCGTTGGTGCGCATCGCCTTGATGGTGGCAGCGTCGCCGAAGATGCTGGCCATGGCTACCTTGCCGGTGGTCAGCAGCTGCTTCATGTCGCCGCCTTCCGTGACAGGCTCGCCGAGGTTGGTGGCGATCCGCTCCAGCTCCTGCACGTGCCGGTCGTGATCGCCCTTAAAGAGGGCGATCTGCTGCTTCGCCTCCGCATTCTCGAGGCGTTCGATCGTGGACTCATAGGCCGCGATGGCATCGTGCTCCAGCGTCAGCAGGTTCTGCACCAGCTTGGTGAAGGTGCTCTCGGTTCCGACCGTGGTGACCATATGGCTTTTCCTTGATTGTTGCCGCGATCCGTCGCGCCGCTCAGGCGGCCTTGGCGTCGGACAGGGCAGCCGGCAGGATGCCCGAGCGCGTCACTTCCGTGAGCAGCTCGTCCTGCTTCTTCTCCTCGGCCAGCGTCGCCGCCAGCAGATCGGCCACCTCGGTCTGGCCCAGCGCCTTGGACAGCTCGACCATGGTGCCGTAGGCGGCGATCTCGTAGTGCTCCATGCGCTGCTGGCTGGCCACCATCACCAGATCCAGCACCGGACCCTTCTCGTATTCTTCCATCTCATGCTGCGCTTCCTCGACCAGGCCGCGCATCGCCTCGCACACCTTGCGGCCGGGGCGGGCGCCGAGCTTCTCCAGCGCCTGCTCCACGCGGTCACGCTGGGTTTCGCTCTGCTCGATATGCGCCTCGATCCCCTGCTTCAGCTTCGGGTCGGAGGCCTTGCGCATCATCTTGCGCATCGCCTGGATCGCCTGCTTCTCGGCGCTGAAGGCGTCCTTGAGCTGGTCAACCATCATTTCATCAAGCTGTGCCATGGGCTTTTCCTTGTTGCTGTGTATCGATCCGGCCGCTTAGTGCCGGATGCCGCCGGGGGTCGTCGTCGAACCCAGCCCGGCCACGCGGACCGGCTGCGGCTCCGGCTTGTCCGCCGGCTTGTCCGTCGCGCTGCCCGCCGGCTTCTCGGCTGCGGTGTCGGTCGACTTCTCGGCCGATTTGTCCTCGACGCTGGACTTGGCGACCTGGCCCAGATCCTGCGTCGTCTTCACCGCCACGCTGGCCACGCCCTGCACCGCATCCTTGGCGGCGTCCACGAGTCCTGTGGCACGGCCATCCTGCTTCAGCGCGTCGGCGGCCTCGCCGGCCCGCTCCGTCACCACAGACTTCGCTTCCTCGTAGTGATGCTGAGCCGTTTCGGTGACCTGATGGCGCACCGCGTCGCTGGCCTCGCCCATCAGGCGGTCCTCGGTGCGGGTGCGCGGCAGCATGGCTCCCAGCGCGGCGCCGAGCAGCAGACCCATGCCGCCGATGATCAACGGCTGCGCCGGACCGGCGCGGTCCCAGCTGTCGCGCATCTGCCCGCTCAGGTAATTCGCCTGGCCATAGGCTCGGTCCATGCCCTGCGAGGCCATGTCACGCATGTCATGGCTGCGCGCCCGCATCGCATCGCCGGCGGAGGATGCATGACGGCCGAACTGCGACGCCTGGTGGGAGGCGGAGGACGCCGCGCCGCTCACCGCATCGCGCACGCTATCGGCTGCCGAACGGATCGCCGATCCGGCGCTGCTCACCGCACCGCTCACCGCGCCGGCGGCGTTGCTGGCGGCATCGCCCACCGTTCCGGCCGCGCCGCTCGCCGCGTTGGACACGCGCTCGGTGGTGGAGGGCCCGCTGCTGGACGAGCCGTGCTGGCCCGCCACGCCGTAAGGGCGTTGCGCGGCATTGTCATAGGGCAGCAGCGGCGTCCGGCCCGGATACACCTCGCGATGCACCGTCGTTTGGCCGCGATTCTGGTTCGACAGCATCATCCAGCCGATGCCGGCGCCCACCAGCAAAAGCGGCAGCGGATTGTCGCGGACCGAGGCGCCCAGGTTGCGGGTGAACTCGGCACCGCCCGAGGAGCGCGCGTAATCCACGACCTGGTCCATGATCTGGCCGGGCGAGAGGCTGCCGCGCAGCTGTTCCAGGGTGTCGGACACGCTGGCGCGGGTCCGCTCCACATCGGCCTCGATCTCGGCCGCAGAGCGGTTGTCATGCTGGTGATCGCTCATCGCACGGCCTCCTTGGCCATCGTTGCATCGCGGGAAAGCTGTTCCGTGGTGCGCTTCGGCATCAGGCTGTCGGCCTTCATCGCATTCATGCCGCTGCGCAGCAGGATGTAGGCGATCAGCGCGACGACGCCGCCGACGATCAGCCCGGCCAGCGGCGTGGACACGCCGAAGCTGACCAGCAGGGCCACCGCCGCCTGCAACAGGATCACCACGCCGGCCATCAGCAGCGCGGCGGCAACGCCGATCGACGCGGCGCCGGCCCCGAGCTTGGAGACCTTTTCACTGACCTCCGTACGGGCCAGCTGCATCTCCTGCTGCACCAGCGAGGAGGATTGCCGCACCAGGTCGGACAGCAGGTCAGGAACCGATTTCTGTGGATCGAGCGCCATCACACCCTCCCCGCGTCAGGACCGGGCATACTGCCGGGCAAGGCGGTGCCCGGCCGGTGCGCCGCGGCGCCGCCCAGCGTGGCCGCCGGCAGCGTCGCCGGCTTGAACTCGCCCTCGCGCTCGCCGGTCCAGCCGGGCGCGCGCTCCGCCGACGGGCGCGTGGTGTAGGGCCCGGGCCCCCGCCGCGGCATCGTCGAACCGGACGTGGAATAGCTCTGCTGCTCGCTGGAGCTGCGGGCGAAGCGCACCGCCGCGAAGCCGGCCAGCATGGCGGCGCCGAAGAAGGCGGCCGGCTGGCGTTGCGCGAAGCCGCTCACCTCCTGCATCAGCTCGCCCACATTCCGCTGCCGCAGCGACTGCGCCATGCTCTCGATGCTGTCGGCCGCGCTGCGCACGTGCCGGGCGATTTCGGGCGACTGGTCTTCCAGATCATCGGCGATCCGCCGCGCTGCCTGCGCCAGACCTTCGCCCTGCTGCGCGCCGGCTTCCTTGCCCTGTTCCGCCAGGGCCGACGCCCTTTCGCGGGCCGTGTCGGCGAGATCCTGGCCGACGGCCTTGACCTCGCTGGTCACATCCTGGGCCGCGCGGCTGCCTTCGGCCTGCACCGATTGCGCCGCCTGCTTGGCATCTGCGGTCAGGCCCGCATTGGTGTTCTGGTCACGCTGCGTTCCGGGCATGATGGGGGACTGGCCCGGCGCTCGGTTCGCTTCTGGGTTAGACGGTTCCATGTCCAATTCCTCATTGTCACGGGCGACGGCCTGGTGGCCACGAAGCGACGGATTGCGTCCGTTGCCGGTCAGGCAGCCGGATCCGTCGGGCTGTGTCGGGAATGTCCCAGGCCTGCGAACAGTTGCGTGGCCATGAGACATCTCCGTGATTCTGTTCATGCGCGGGTCATGCGCCCGGCTTGGCGACGGTGTCCGCCATGGCGGCGCCACGCTGTCCCATCGGCCGCTCCGGCCCGGTGGTGGTATCGGCCACGGTTTGCCGCTCCAGCTCCGCGTCCAGCTCGGCGCCCACCAGCACCACCGTGGCCGAGAGCCACAACCAGGTCATGAAGCCGATCACCGCGCCGAGCGGACCATAGGTCTTGTCGTAGCTGCCGAAGTTCGACGCGTACCAGGAGAAGGCGATCGAGAAGACGAGCCAGCTGAAGGCCGCGAAGGCCCCGCCCCAGCTGACCCAGCGCCATTGCGCGCGCTCCCGGCTCGGGCCATAGCGATAGATGCAGGCCAGGGCCACCGTGACGATCAAGAACAGCAGCGGCCAGCGCCCGAGGCGCAACGCCCATTCCAGCGCACCGCCGCCGCCGATCACGTTCAGCACCACCGGCAGCACAACCACCGAGCTCAGCGCCAGCATCAGAAACACGATGCCCGCCAAGGTGAAGCTCATGGTGACCACGGTGCGCCAGACGAAGCTGCGCTTCTCCTTCTCGTCGTAGACGATGTTCAGCGCGTCAAACAAAGCCTTGGTGCCGGCATTGGCGCTCCACAGCGCGGCGAGGATGCCCGCGATGGCGCCGAAGCCCAGCGCCCCGCTCTGCTGCGCCGCCAGGCTGCGCGTTCGCTCCTCGATGATCTGCATGCCGCCGCCGGGCAGGATGCCGGAGGCTTGCTGCAATTCGTTCGAGATGGTGTTGGGATCGGCCACCAGCCCATAGAGCGACACCAGCGCGGTCAACGCCGGAAACAGCGCCAGCAAGGCGTAGAAGGTGACGCCGGCCGCCTCCGTCAGCACGCGGTCCTCGGACACGCCGAGGGCCGTGCGCTTGAGCACATCCCACCAGCCCCGCGCCGGCAATTGCTGCGGCGCTGTGGCGCGGTTGCCGTGTGGATCGGCCCCGCCGCCGCTGCCGCCGGGTGCCTGGGGCGGCCCGCCCCCCGCGGGCGCTTTCCGGGGCCGGATGCCCGCCGCGGCCAGCCCGACACTGGCGGCCAGGCCAGCCAGCTTTCGTTGGGATGCCTCCATTGTGCCTCTCCTGACCGCGCTTCTCGCGGCATTGCCGTGGATGCCGGGACCGTGCTTCCCGAGCCTGCGGAATGCCGCGATGTGATGCGTTGGCGCGGCAGTCCACCGGCAGCAACTCGCGGCCGCGAAGCGGAGTTTCCGGCTACCTCCCGCGCGGATCCGCCGACCAAGCTCGTGCTGGCCGGATCACGGCCGGATGCCGCGCCCAGGGACGAGAAAACCAGTTGGCGACCGGATCGAATGGCCGTGCATCAGGCGCGGCTTAGGTACGAAAACGTACATTCAGCCCGTTGTACGAGATCGTACAAAAAACCTCTGGCCGCTTCGCACCCGCGACGTTCCGACCCGCAACGGAGGTCTGCCACGCGGCTCCGGATGTTCCACCCGCCGACCGCCACGAGGCGTACGGTGCCCGTCCGTTTCCGGGAGGACGATGCGGTGGCCGCAAAAGATCGGGAAGGAACCGGCGCGCCCGCGTCAGCCGGCCGCAGTGCCGAAATGCCGTGCCCAGACCGGCGCCACCCGCGAGCGTGCGGCGACGGCCTGGGCAAGCCGCTCGATCGCCGGGCAGTGCCGCGGCATCCAGGCTTCGCCGCCCATCCAACGGGACAGCACCGCGAGATAGGCATCGGCCACGGTGAAGCGCTGGCCGAGGATCAGGGGCGCCGGCGCCGCGTCTCGCGCGATGATGGTCCAGATCTCCCGCGCCATCTCCACGGCGCGAACACGGATCGCCTCGGCGTGGGCCGGGTCGGCGCTGAAGCGCTCGGGATAATCGCTGCGGGTCACGCAGGGATAGATCTCGCCGGCCGCCAGTGTCATCCAGCGCAGCGCCACGGCCCGGGCGGGATCGTCGGGCGCGGGCAGCAGGCCGGCCTCCGGGTGCCGCCCCTCCAGCGTCAGGAGAATGGCCAGGGATTCCGTCACCACGGTGCCGTCCGGCAGGATCAGCGCCGGCACCCGCCCCATGGGGTTGATGTGCCGGAACTCCTCGCCCAGCTGCGCGCCGGCTTCCAGGGACACGTCGCGCAGTTCCGCCTCGACGCCGATCTCGGCGAGGGCGATCTCGACGATGGCGCCGCCGGAACGGCGGTCGGTGTAGAGGACATATCCCATGCCCGCAGCTTGTCAGGGGTGCCGCTCGTCAACAAGAGGATCAAGACCGCAGCGGAACCGTCACGGCCAGGCTTGCGCAGGCCGGCGCTTCCGGAAACATCCTCGCCAATGGCAAGTATTGGCTGGAAGGTAGGCCCCAAGGTCCGGAAAGACGATTTCTCGGAAATACGAATTTGAGGAAACAAGAGAATTAGGGCCTATTCGGCCGCGAACCCGCCTCTACCACCGGTTACCCTGTTCAACCGGGAAACGACAGGAATGGGTGCCGGAAGATGTAGGCCACGGCGGCGGCGCCCCCGCGGAGAGCCAGCGGCTGCGCGGGACATCCCTGAGGATCTTCAAGCAACTGACGAAGAGACGGATCGCGGCCAGGCAGGCGGCAGTCAGTCAGTCATGCAGCGAGACGATGAGGCATCTCGCCTTCTGCAGGTCGCTCGACGCCATAGGATCATGGGCCGGCGTGCAGAATGACGGATGGTTCCGGTGCCTTTCCGCGGCTCAGTGTTTGTTCAACGCGAGCCAGGCTGCGCTGGATGTCGCGCTGGTCGCCGGGTTCCGCCGCTGCGCGCAGGCCAGCCTCCGCCACCATGCGGGCGTGGCGGGCGAGCGCCTCATGGTGCTCTGCAACACGGGCATGCTCAGCGAGCCGGGCGAGCGCCTCAGTAAGGTGGATGACCACTGCCGGGTGACTTGCTCCGGCCTGGCGGATCTGGTGGAAGGCTGCATCGGCGAGGCCCGTATAGGTCGTCACCTCCCGTACGACACGGACCTGCCCTCCATCATCACGCAGCACCCCTGCGGGGAGCCGCCGGTCAGTGAGCCGCGTTAAGCAGCCACGCAGCCGGTCAATGACCACAATGGCGGTGAAAGGATCGTTGGTGCCGGGAGAGAGAGCCCGCACCGCGACCTCCAAGCCGCACCCCGCCTGCTGCACAGGAGCGCTATACAGAAGCGGCTCGCTTCTCGTTTAGGTGACTGATTTGACGAAAAAACAGGTTGGTTGGGGCGCCAGGAGCGTTATGCCTCAATTCGCCATAACCGCCTGCTTCTGCTAGAAAAATCAGTGTCCGGAAGCAGCCTCGAACCCATTGTGTAGCACACACCTGCTACACATAGCATCAGCATGCGCGCAAGCCCAGGAACCTCTCCCGCAGGCGCTGCGCAGGGCGCGAGTTAGCAACCCGGCCTATGCAAGAGCGATCACCGGAGTCTGCGGGCCTCCAGAGTGGGCGCCCCTCATAAGACGATAGGCAACTGAGGAGACAGCCGGTGGGGCCTCCTCAGGACCGCGTGCCGGAGGTCGTGCCTGGCCTTCCGGACCGGCTTATCCCGCAGGACGCTCCTGCTGCCGCCCTGCTCAGGAGGCGCACCCTGACCGCGCTCTACAACACGCGCCGCATGCCCGAAGGCGCTTGGCTGGACAACCTGCACCACGCCCTCGATGCCGCCGTGGCCGAAGCCTATGGCTGGCCCGCCGATATCACCGAGCCGGATGCGCTAACCCGCCTGCTGGCCCTGAACCACGTCCGGGCCAGCGGCCCTGCTGCTGTGGCGATACCTGCCGCGGAGGCTGATGCCTGATCGTTCAAACTGGCGCACAGAAAAGCTTGATCGTGCCCAGAGATTCCCCCTATAGTTGATTTAAGCCCGGTTCTACTCTCCCTGCATCAATCTGGGGAGCGTCTTGCAACCGAGAGCTTGACGCGAGGCTCTGTCCGCGAGGGGCAGAGGGAGCCGCAGGCTGAGAGGTCAGCGGAGAGGCCGTGGTCCTTGTGATCACGGAAGAAATCGAACCGGGCTTGGACGCTCCTCGGCTTAAAGCCGGAGATCCCACCGTGCCTACCCTGTCACCAAAAGCCTTCAACACCCGCGACGCAGCGGCGCTCTGCGGTTCGTCCGCGAGCCATTTCGCCAAGCTCCGCCAGCGAGGTGATATGCGTCGGTCCGGCCTGCCTGAAGGGCCCCGCTTCCGTCGCATCGGCCGCAAGGTCATCTACCTTCGCGCCGATCTCGAGGCCTGGCTGGCGTCGCTTACCGACAACACGGCCGCGACTAGCCCCCTTCCCAGCGAGGAGGGCTAAGTCATGCCGTTCATCCTCAAGGCTGCCGCTCTGGCCACTGGACGGCGGCTGCTCCTCGTGTCGACCGCCACCAATGGTTGCCACTGGGCGCGCCCTGTTTGGCTCTCCCTCGTGATGACGGATGGGACGCCGTACACTCGCCGCGACGGCAAGGGTGTCTTGCGCACCTTCCGACGTGCGCGGGCCGACTCGCGCTATCAGGGCGATCGCAGCAGCTACCGAGCAACCTACAACTCGCTTGTCTCCGATCTGGAGCGTCTTGCTGCGGAGGCGGGCGGTACGATCTTGCAAGAGGGGGAGGTCTGAGCATGTTTGTGCTCCCCTTCTCCGCCTTCGGGCAGGGCCCAGGCGGCGACATTTGCCGCCGCCTGGGCATCCAGATCGAAACCTGCCGGTCTTGGAACGACCTCACATTGGCTGCGCTCCGGCGGAACCGTGACGGCGCTCTGGTCGAAGAGGCTGCCCGTCTCGGCCGCATTCTGGCTCCTGGGGAGCGGGTCGTCTTGCATGCCCTCCTCCACGCCCTCGATTTCGACGCGGTCGCGGATGACTTGGCGGGCGGTCGAACATGGTGGCGGATGTCGATCGTCGGCGGTCCCCACCGCGATGCCGTGCTCGCCTGCCTCGTCCGGCGCGATGACCCGCTGTCATCAAACGACGAAGAAATTCCGTGGTGACGGAGGCCGGAGGTCAACCTCCGGCCAACTTTCTTGCGCCAAAATCTCCGACAGTTCTTCTTTCTGACGACGTGTCATGCACCAAAACCGCCTACATGTATCCGCGCTCGGCCTGGCGCTGGCGACACTGCGCCGGGGCGCCAACCTTTCACAGGTCGAAGTAGCCGAGCGTGCCAAGTGCGCTCGAACAACGGTCATCTCGGCCGAGGCTGGGCGTGGCGCTGCGTCCGCATACTTGGCCCTGGCAACGGAGCTGGAGCACGAGATCAGCGGTCGCTCGCTGCCTCCAGGAGCGACTCTCTCTGAACGGCTTGCTGCCCTTAGGGCACGCCAGGGTACCAGCCGCCGGGACTTGGCGCGACAGGCAGATGTTAGTCCGACCACCCTTGCTACCATGGAAGGCGGTAGCTTGGGCCACTTGGCCGCGGTGGAGCGAGTTGGCATTGCCTTGGGCGCTGGCCTACGGCTAGTGCCGCGAGGCGCATCACCTGGGTTCTGGACGAATGCAGCGGCTTCGTCGGCGTACGAGGCATGGACCACTCCGCCGGACCTCCTGGCGCGGATTTACCCTCTGCTGCCTGAAGGCCGCTTCTGCTTGGATCCCTGTTCCCCGACGGCGGATAAACGGCGGGCGCCAGTGCGTGCGATGCTGCACTACACGGCGGAGGACGACGGACTGTCGCTCCCGTGGCGCGGACGGACCGTTTGGCTAAATCCACCTTACGGCCGCAGTACCGGCTCTTGGACCGCGAAGGCCCGGATTGAGGTATCTACTGGCAACGTAGGAGCCGTGTTCGGGTTGTTCCCTGCACGAACCGATACGCGGTGGTGGACCGATGTGGCAGGGCATGCCGATGTCCTGATGCTGCGGGGGCGCCTGAAATTTGGTAACTCTACGGCACCCGCGCCTTTCCCGTCGGCCCTGAGCATTTGGGGCGGCGATGACGCATTGAGACTCGGTCTACAGAGGGCGTTCTCGGAAGCGTGGTACATCAACCGTCCTGCCGGATAGGGCCGGGTAAGCGGTCGGGGGGGGCGCTCAAGATAGTCCGTGCCTCTGCTTTGCGCTTGCGACCGCCTTCTCGATCTCACCCACGACGTCGGGAGAGCCATTTCTTCCGGTGGGAAGTTGGACGTTCCGAATGAGCCAGTCTGCCAACTCAGCGGCCTCCCCCACCGCATCGGCTTCCCCTTCACCCAGGGGCTCGAAGATGTGCCGGAAGATGACCGAGTTGAACGAGGCCGACCCGCCCCGCATCGATGCGTGCCGAAAGTCGGAGGGAGCGAAAGAAAAGTTCAAATTCAGCGCGGCAAGGCGGAGCAGGGTGTCCTCCTTGGCGAGGATGAGATTGTCCAGGGGCAAGCCATAAAGGGCGAAGCGGAAGTCCGGTTGTGCGACCAGAACCTCCTTGTATTTCGGCAGCCGCTCGCCGTCGGGCCAATCGGAGGCGATCCGCTCATTGAGGGGGAGGACCAAGCGGCGAACGGCCCAAACAAGCTCGTCCAGCATGTGCAGGTCCTGCGAGAACGTGTTGTAACCGTAGATCAGGTAACGGTTATCGGCGTTGCCATACCGCACGAGGTGCGCAATGAACTCCTCCGTCGTGCGGTCGAACCAAGTGGGAATCGCAAGCTTTTCTGGCTTCGGCAGGCACCCAGGTAGAAGGCTCCCAGCGAGTTCCTTCACCTGGGCATAGAGACCTTCAATATCGTGCCCGAACCTCCTGGCCGACTTACCATTCATCAGCAGGACGGCCTTCAAATATTTTTCCGTCGCGTGCAGGGCCAGCCAGAGAAAGTCCGTGTAAAGAGCGTTAGCGCAGCACCAACGGGCCGCAATGTAGTTCTCATCAGCCGTATGCACGAATATTTCATGCACAACGGCGGTTTTCAGTGCTCTAAGCCGCATCCCTGCCTCAAGCTTCAGATTTAGTCTCTTAGCAGCCAATACAACGATGGTGCCATTGTCGAGATAGATGTTGCGTTAGGCTCCTACTCCGTATGGCAGCGTCCTGGTCAGGCTCTCGGTCGCCATTTTGGCCCGGGTACAGGCTCCTGCTCCCCCCTGCGTCTCTCATCCTCCATCGCGTGTTTCCTCTCGGCCATCCTGTCCTGACGTCGATGCCATTCGGCTGCGGCCGTTTCCACGTCGAACATCCGCCCGGTGCGGACGGCCTTGATCGTCGCCTCGTCACCCGCCAACGCAGCGGCCGTGGCCCGTCGTGCCGCCGTCAGCCGCGCCGGATCGGCCTCCACCTGCCGTTCGGACGCCAACAGCGCCCGCAGGGCCGCCGCGCGGGGATCGCGCGGCAATGCACCGGTGACCACTGCCTCCGCCGCGACTTGCTGCCGTTCGGCCCGCCACGCCTCCGCCCGGGCTGCGGCTGTCGGCAGGTCCGTGCGCGCGGCGGCCGCGATCGTCGCCTCGTCGCCTTCCGCGATGGCCGCCATCACCACCTCGGCCGCCGCCCTCATCCGCCGGGCAGCCTGGGTCTCGGCCCGGTCCACCCAGGCCACCAGGGCATGCCGGTTCGCCTTGGCCGCCCACTCCGCCGCCGCCCGGGCCGTCCGCACATCGTTCTCGTACCCGCGGCCGATGCGGTCCGCGTCCTGCCGGGCGGCCAGCGCGGCAGCCGCCAAGCGCCGGTGCTCCGCCCGCCATCGGGCATCCGCTAGGCGTGTCCACCAGCCTGACCCGCATCTGTGGTCCCAAACCGCCTGCCGTGCCGCCCGCAACCGCTCCACCGCTTCGTCCCGGCGCCGGGTGAGCCGCCCCCGCGCCTCCGTCGCCAGCGCATCAGCGTCCACGGACCCGGTCGGACGTCCGCGAAGAACCCGGTCGGCGGCCCTGATGACCTCCTCAATCCGGCGCCGCGCCGCCGCCGCCGGATCTTTGCGGGCGAAGCAAGCCCGGCGGGCCTCCCGTACCGCCAGCGCCGCCCGCGCGGTCGCGTCGCCAGCGGCCGCGCGCTCCTCAATCCAGCCGCCGAAGGTCGGGAACATGGGTTCGGCCGCCGCACTAAACATGCGCTCCGCCTGCTGCGCCACGGTGAGCGCCTGCCGCTGCCCGGCATGCCGGTGTACCTGCACACCGAGGACGATGGTGCGAATCGTCCGGCTGCCGCGCGTCACGGCGTAGGTCAGTGATCGCGCGTGCCGCTGCCCGGACCGGAGCGAGTCCCGCTCGGCGGCGTGCCGCCGCTGCTGCGCCGCCCGGGCCGTCTGGCGCCGTACGCGGAGCGCGGCGTAGTGCTCGGCGGCGGCCGCGGCGTAGGCCGCCCGCGCCTCCTGCCAAGCAATCTCCCGCCGCGCCGCCGTCCGCTCCGGTCGCCAGGCCAGGACCTCCCGCACCGGCCCGGCTGCTGCACTCTCCGGCGCCGTCCGGTGCGCGGTCCAGGCCGCCCGCGCCACGTTCGCCTCGGCCGCCGGGCCGGGGATGCCCCGCGCTTCGTGGGTGCGGTGGTCCACCCGGAGGACGACGCCGTTAGCCTCCAGCCAAGCATTTGTCGCCGCAGCGACCCGGCCGCGCATCGCCCGACCCTCCTCGGCGCGGAACGCCTGGTTCCAGGCTCGCTCCTTCGTGGCGGCGAATCCGGCGCCATCGAGGCGGCGCAGGGTCAACAGCACGTGGGCATGGGGCTGCTCGGCGCCATCGGATGCCATGGGGCAGTGCAGATCTACCTGCGCTGCCATTCCCTCCGTGACCCAAGGCGCCACCACCGCACGCACCAGGTCCATGCGCCGGTTGATCGGGATGGCACGCGGAATGGCGAACTCCACCAGGCGGGCCACCTGCGCATCACCGCGGCGCTCTGCATCCTCTGCCGCTTGCCAAAGGGCGGCCGGGTCAGCCGCCCAGGCCGGTGCGCCTTCGGGCAGCAGCATCGCATGCCCGATATGCTCGGCCCTCTTCCGACGAAAATCGTAGGGCTTGCCGTCCCGCCTCTCCACGCGAGCGCACCGCTGGTACGCCGACATCTTTCGGGCGTCCTGGCCCGCGCTGCGCTGCACGACGCCAAACTGGACGTGGAATAGCTGGCACATCGCGTGTCTCCGCCGCAGGCGAGCCGACGTTCCGCAGGAATGTATAGGCGAGACTGCGGCTCCGCCGCCCTTTGGCTGCTCTCTATCAAGTATTGTCTTCTGAAATTTAGATCTTCAAGATCATTGAATCTGACGTCGACTTGATCTCACCTTCGTCTAAGGGGACGGAGACTTCTGAGATGACGGCCAAATTGTTGACGGATGCGGAGATAGAGCGCCGCCTACTGGTTGCGCGCGATGCAGAGCGCCGGGCGCGGGCGCGGGTCGCACGGCTCAAGCGCGCCGCAGGAACCGCGTCACGGCGCTTGCTCACACAGCGGAAGTGCACGCTTGGTGGTGTGCTGCTCGCAATTGCCGGGCGCGACACCGAGGCGGACCGGCGGCTCGTCGCCTTCGTCGGCCAATTCCTCGCTGCCCACCCCCCCATCCATCGAACGCTCGTGCGCTGGAGAACACTCCATTCGCCGCCCCCGCTGTGCAGGAGACCTGAGCCATGCCCTCACTCCCACCCCCTTGGATCTCCGACCTGGATCTATTGCGCCTGATCATGCGGATTACCGGCTGGCCGCGTGCGCGGATTGACCTTCGCGCCTGGCGCCGCGCCATTGAGCGTGAGCGGGCACGGGTCACGCGGCGGCGCCTCGGCTTGCGGCCCCTGCCACCGCAAGACCGCGCTGCGCTCGCCGCCTCCGGCATCCTGCTTGACCTACTGGCGTCGTCGGAGGCGCAGGCGGTCATCGCGCTGCTCTGGGCGGGGCACTCCCTAGCGGTCGAGCTGCTCGATGCTCAGGCGCGAGCGCTTTACAACCGCATGCTGACGGAGCGCGGCCTGGACCGGGACATCCGAGCTAACATCGAGGGGCTGCGGCAGTATGCAAACGAGAAGGCGGCGCCGCATGGTCGCGCGCCTTGCAGCGGTTTGGACCCGGCGTATGCGCTGCCCGCCGACGCCTTGGCGGCGCTGAATGCGGCGACCCCAGAGGCATTGGCCGAATGGCGCGACCGGCTCTCCGCCGCGCGCCGCGCTCCAGCCACACGGCCCCACCTCCTGCGTAGGCTGCGGACCGAGGGGGCTGCGGCACGCCGGGCGTACCCGGAGCTGGATCTCTGTCGTCCGGCGCCCGGGCCTTCTCGATCCGTCTGGCCACAGCCTTCACCGACGGTAGCTTCAGAAGGGGATGGTGAGCCAGAGCGCCCTCCTGCGCCGATGCGGCATCCCTGACCGGCCTGCTGTCTGGCACGGCGCGGTAATTCCAGTTCGGTGAAGCAGATTACGGTTCGGAACTGTCTCCCTGCGCATGTGCTTGCGGAGTGATCACTCCTCCGACTGCCCTGCCACGGGCCGCATTCGCCTCTTCTCGGCCCCTCGACGCAGGGCAACCATAGTCCGGCTCCAGGATGGAAGCGGACGCATGCGTGGAGATTACGGCCTCAGCCCTAATCGGACCTTGATGTTCTGCATCAGACAGCCCCGGAAGCTGACACCGAGTGCATCACGTAGCTGGTCCTGACCACAGGCCATGTCCCGCTGATCTCACACCAGCGGCGGCCCACTTTCAGGACGAGCGGTTAGTCAAGATTGATACTTATAGTCCGTGTATTTAGGGTCACAACCCTTGCCTTTTTAGAGAGATGGAAACAACGGACTCGGCTTTCGATGACGAAAGGATCCGATTTGGTCGGCGCGTGCGTTATCTTCGGCTGAAAGCTTGCATGTCCCAAGAAGACCTTGCAGATGCGTGCGGCCTCGACCGCACGTACATCGGTGGGATTGAGCGCGGCGAGCGAAATCCGAGCTTGAAGAACATCTTGAAGCTCGCTGGCGCGTTGCGCGTCACCATACCCGAGCTGTTCGCCAACGCTTCAGAGGCAGACTGATTAGAAGTATGGTTGATAAGACAAGACTACTGCCCGAACTTCATGCAAGTCTTACGCCTGCAATTGAGAAAATTGCGAAGTCGGGGCTGACGCATCAGCAGAAAGCGCAGCAGGCCAACACACTCGTTACTGAGCAGCGCAATAGGCTTGTGGAGGCCATAAAAGCGCTCCCAAAGGAAGAGCGCGGAACCGCGGCTTTAGTCATCCAGTATTGCTGTACCGTTGTTGGACTAGAGTATCGTCACCGCGTATGGCCATACGAGTATATGGCGTTCTCCCGTCGGATTGGCGAGTTGTGGGAAGCATTTTGCCGTACTGCATGGACTTACCCGGTTGATGCCACTGTCGCGCGGATGGACGCCCCCAATTTTTCGGATGTGCGAAGCGCGCTTCTTGAGCGGATTACATCCAACCTGGGCGTGCACGATAAGGCCAAGGAGGTGATGTCTGACGTATCGACGTTGTTCGAGATCGTCGGAGACATAAACATGAAGGAGGATGAGGTTTTCCGCAAGGCCGATATTCCCCACGTTATCGACTTCAAGAGCGGCTTTGGTTCCAACGAGAAGGGGAACATGCTCCGGCTTCTTACCGTAGGGCGGGCGTACCGAATCTGGGACCATAGAACAAAGCTAATGCTGCTGGTGCGGCAAGATGAGAACAACAACTATCTGAAGGTTTTGCTCCGCTCTAAACTCTGGGAAGTCCATACCGGAGCTAACACTTACAAAAAAATTGAAGAAATAACCGGCGCAGACGTTCAGTCAATAAGAGAGGGGGTGATTGATTGGCGCGCTGATTTAAGCCCTGAATTCTACAATTATCTCAAGTCGCAGCCAACCGACCTGACGGCCTATCTTGCTTGGTAAGGTGACGGCCCACAAACAGGTCGCATGTCTCCGTTTCTAATGCGCCTTTCTCGCGAGCGACTGCGACAATACGCGTCGCCTCAGCAAAGTCTGCTTTGGTGAATACTGGAATCGGAAGCCTCTTTAGGTAATTGGCGGAATTGTTTGCACTGCCGTTCACCATCTCGTTCCGAAGCTCGGTTGCAATTGAGGAATTGAGGTAAAGTAAAAATGCATAGCGCGCTTCTGAATCGAAGGGGAATACACCTACAACTCCTTGGTCAAACACCGCGTTATCCATCAGCGAAGCTGATATACGGCGGGATGTAACCATGGGAACCGCTATTCCAGGTTTGAAGTAGTAGCTTGAGTTCTGTAGGCGAGCCTTCTTGTCATTTTTATAGAATTCGAGCGCTTCTTTATCCCACCGTATTGCCCAAGCGGTTTTCTCCGCGAAAAGGCGGTGCCCTCCTCTAATTAGAGGCACATAGGTCCTTGCACCAGCTAACCCATGCTGTCTTTCGGAAGCACTCAACTCATCAACACAGACCTGTTCCCAACTAATAGAATGGCCATTTAAGCGTTTATTTATGCGCGCCGCGTCGAACCCAATAAATCGGCCATTGTCTCCGGTGTAAATGCCAGTCTTACAATCTGCCACTTCGCCGAGTCTTGTCCAGCCATCCGTATCTGAGCGGACCTCGCACATGCTTGCGCGCCAACCCGCATCAATGAAGTTCTGTAGATCGGTGCCAGAAAGCGAGAACATGGCGCCGTCTGGCTGCGCCATCAAAGGAAGACGGTCGTCAAAGGCCTCGATCCAAATCAAGGATGTCTGGGGTGATGTAGGCCGCTTGTTCCCCGCGATGATGCAGAGGTTTCCATACCCGAAGTTGACCGTTTCGAAGCGTCTGGAGGGAAAACGGATGATGTGCGAGGGCGCGCCAGTACTGAAGATATAACGTCGTAGGGATGAATGATTTCTACTGGTTAGAAAGGTGTCAGGCAGTAGAAATACATACCGTCCGTTGTTTCTTAGTAGCATGAGAGAGAACGCAAAAAAAAGTCCGTAAGATTCACGAACGTATAGATTTGGGAACAGGGACTTTAATCGCTTTCGGTACCCAGTGCTAAAAAACAAGCCGAACGGCGGATTGGAAATCACAGCATCATAGTCTCGTCGCAGATGGTTCAAGTCTGCGAGCATAAAGCCGTCGGCGAACAGGTCTATGAAGTCCGCGTGATGAGTGTTCAGCGCCATGTCGGCATACCGCTGTCTGGTGAGAGCCAAGACAGCCGGGTCCACATCGATAGCGTCAATATGCCTGGGCGATCCTTGAAGCCCATTAAGGAGGGCGCCGTTGCCGACACTAGGTTCGAGCAACGTCAGCCCTTCGACGTTCCCAAGGAGTTGAGTCATTGCAGAGTTTACTTCAAGCGCATCGGTAAAATATTGCTTGAGCGCAGTCTGCTGGATGAGGGTCGTGGCCATAGGATCTCTTAGGTGTGATACCTATAAGCATCTTTAAGGCCGCTTGAGGCGACGGGCAAGTCTATTGCTCGCTTGCCACTCAGCCGCCTTCACCTAGGCTAGGTATCTGCTCTCGACCGCTTTTCACCGTTTGCGATCAGCGCACCGGCTCTCCCATTCCTCAATTCCGTTAGGGAAAGGCAGAAGCGCTATCCGGAGGTTAGCGAGAATTTACAGCGGGTCGAGGGCAGCGGAGCGGGAGCTGCCGCCGGATGTCTGCTTCTCCGGCGTCCTGCCTCGTGAGTGGACTGACCGCCTATGGCCAGATCATGCCATTGAGAGGCGGAGTAGGAGACCGGTTCCTATGTCCCCTGAACAGGCTAGAGCAGATGTTCAGGGGGAAGTTATCAAAGGCGCCACCTGCCCTGAGCGGCTGCTCTGAGCCGTAACTCGGATTCAACTCGCCCGGGCTACGCCGTGCTAGCGGCGTGGCCCGGCCCGCGACGCCCCTCCCCACTGGGGGAGGGGCTAGCATCGGGAGGGGGCATGGCCTCGGTCAGCCTTCATCTCAACCGCTTCTCTCTTACCCCTTGGCACTCTCATACGGAGAGGTCACGTTGTCCCCGTCCTCCACTCAAACTGTGTGATTGCCGTAGGTCCAGCGCCTGTTTAGCCGCTCTCTCACACCATAGTTGCCAACTCCGCACGCTTTCCACTGCGCGCCCGGCGGCTTCGGCTAAGCTAAGCCCCCGTTCCTGCCAATGCGCTGTCCATATTCTTGTGTCCCGGCGGCGTGCGATCAGGGCTTCCAGCGCCTTCGCCGCGGCTAAGTCGCCTGGATCAGCGCCCGGGGGCGGCGCCGCAGGCGCGTCCCTTGGAGCAATTGCCACAACTGTAACCTGATTTCCGTTCTGGGACGGCAGCGGTACTTCAGCACCCTTCACAGCAGGCACGAGTTCCGCCTCCTGCCGCTTTAGCGGCATGCTCTCGCCTGTATCATTCCAGGCCGTCACAGTGCGGGTGCGCTTCTGTCCGCGTTTCGTGACGTACTCCTCCTGTACCGTCTCCCGCACCTCCTCTCGAATGGTGGTCGGCCGCTTTGTTGGCCGTCCGTACTCCGTCGTTGTCTCTTCATAGCCAAGGCGCAGGCGACCGTCCCCTCTTGGCAGCCCGCCGATAAGCCGAAGTGCCTGCGCCGCAGCCGCCGCTTGGTCGCGCCGCGCCACTTCCCGCTCCGGCGAGTCCGCCTCAGTGGTTTTCGCTGCTGCGCCATAGGCTTCGCAGCGCCGCATCGCCGCCCGTGCCATCGCCGCACGGCGGGGCAGGAGTTCATCGTCCGGTGAGGTCCAGAGGCGCTGCCATATTCGTAAGCTGCCGTGGACGCCGACTAAGCGCATGCGACGGATGCCGCGGGACGATGCCCAGGCCCGGTGCCGCTCCGCACCCTCCCTGCCCGCGCTCATCGTTTCCTCGTCGTCGAGGCTCTTGAGTACGTATTTCATCACGTAGCTGGCCGGAGAGGCGTACCGCTTCATAGTGCCGTCGGTGCGGCGCCGGTCGGGGCGCTTCCGCACGATCTCCAGCCTAGCCTGTCGGTCGGGGGCAAGGTCGCGCAGGATGCCGCGCAGAACCATGGCCGTGCCGAGCCGCCGCTCTTTGTGCTCGATGTATTTTGGGAGCCAGACCATGGCGTGGAGGTGCGGAGTGCCATCCTTGTGCGGCTCCGGAACAGCGATGCCGAAGTACTCGCGGAGAGGTTCGTACTTCGCCAGCCGCGCCCGTATCCACTCCCACCGCTTCTGTAGCTGCGTCCACTGTGCCCGCGGCCCAAGGGCGGGGTTCCAGTCATCGTTGGCGCGGGCGTGTGGATAGCTGCCGTCCATTGCGCGCGCCCCGGCCGTGAATGGGTGATAATCGCCTGGCAAGGTTAGCGTAATGAAGAATGCCTGCATGTCGTGCTCGTCGCCATGGTGCTCCATCCCTTTCACTACGGCGTACATCTGGGCGCGGCGAGACTTGCGCGAGCAGGCCTGCACCTCCGCCAGCGGCACCTCGTCGCCGCTCTCGAAGCGGACCACGGTGGCGCTCGCCCAGGCCAGGCTCCTGGCCTGCACCTGTCGCCATGCCCCGAGGGTAAACCGGCTCACGGCAGGGGAGGCCGGTCCCACGAGCCGCAGAGCGCAGTCGAGCCATGCCTGTGCCCGGCGCACCTCCGTTCGGATATGCCGACGCTGCCACCGCGGGCATTCGCGCTCCGCCTGGAGCCAAGGCTGGTTGCGCTCTGCCTCACGCCAGCGCGGCGAAACTACATACGCCTCCAGCCATGCTCGCGCCCGCTCCTCCGCCACTGCGCGGATCTGCCCCTCATCCCCCAGGGCAAGGCGCATGCCGATTTCACCCGCGCCCTCGATAATGCGGTCCTCGCCATCGGCAGCGGGAAGCACCCCTAACGTGCGCAGCGTCTCGCCAGCCGCCAGCGCTCGGGCGTAGCGGCTCCGCAGGCCCTTATCGGTGTCCCTCCGATGGTCAATTGGCCGTCTCACCGTCGCCACCAGGTCGGCGAGGTCCGGCACGCAGCCCCATCGCTCACGCGCCGCCGTGGCCTGGAGGATGGCGTAGGCATACGTGCCGGGAAGATGGACGAGTGCATCGGTGACGGACTGCGCTTCCGCCTGCGCCGCCCGCAGCGACCTAGTCTTCTCGTCCAGCGCCTCCGCCGTGGCGCGGTGCCGCTCTACCGCCGCCTCGATCGCGGCGACGCGGGTTGCGTGGACTTCGGCATCCGCTCGCAAGTCCTGCGCGGCGAAAAGAGCCTTGATGTCGTCCGTATCGGTGCGCGTGTCGGCAAGGTGCCTTAGGCGCCGCTGAGCGGCTCGCGGCGCAGGCAATGCAAAGATGCGCGCCGTTGCATCGCTCTTGTCAACAGTGTCAACTTTTCTCGGAGTGTCTTGGGCTGCTGGGAAAACCGGGGTTTTCCGCAGCCCCGCGCTCACCGATTACGGACGCGCGGGCAATCCTTGATATCTGCGCAGCAGCGCCGCATCATTTGGATTACCAATGTTGAAAGGCGGCGCGGGGAGCCTGGCAGGGCCGAGATCCGCGCCGTCTTTCATTCTGAGGTCAGCCCATGGCCCGGATCAAGAATTCTCTCGCACTTCATCGGTCCTTGTGCTGTCGCGCGGTCCGCATACCGCCGCAGTTGCTGTCAGGATTCCGAGGTCCAAGCCATAGGCCGCGTAATCCAGTCGTCCGATCGCCTCCGCCAAGGCGCTGATGCTGTAATCGGTGTAGTCATTCGTCTGCTGCACCCGGCGCAGTTCCGGTTCAGAGTCATCATGGCCGACGATGGCGGCGACGGTCAGGGCATCCACCCCCGCGCGGGTCCGCAGCGTCGTCACGAAGGTACGCCTCAGGGAATGAAAGTCCCGCAGCGGCTCGTAGAGCCCGCAAGCGCGCCGGTAATCGGTGAAATGGGTGCTGTAGAGGGCGCCCCAGGAGGGCGGTCGGCCGTGCTTCTTCAATTCCGGCCAGATGCGGCCGCGCCCTCCGGGACGGAAAAGGTCCAGAAAACTGAGGCTGCGAAGGAAGAGGTGAACCGGCACGTTCCGAATGCTGTGCGTGGTCTTAACCTTCCGGCCACCCTCGTCATGGATCCGCAAGAACGGGATACCTTCGCGGTCCCAGCCAAGATCCTCATGCTGAAGTTGAGCCAGTTCTTCGAGCCGGGCGCCGGTCCAGAGCGCGGCGATCGGCAGCCACCAATAAGCATCCCGGTGAATCTGCGGCCCCTTCTCGTGTCGCCGCGTCACATCATCGCGGCGGCTGCGGGTGCCTGACCAGATGGGGGACGCCAGAAGCTCGCCAAGCTGCGCCACAGTCCAGGACTTTCTAGGGCGAGCATCGGGAACATGGCGGCTGAGCGGGATGTCTCGAAAGAGATCTTCGATGTCCTCGGCCGAGGCCCATTTATAGTGGCGGTTGGCCGACACAAAAAAGGCCTTCAGGTGCGTGATGTGCTTCTCAATTGTAGTCCGGTTGAGAGTCTTCTCCCCTTCCGACTCCCTAAGAAGCTGGCGAGTCGGCTTGGCGTCGTCCCCCTTCCGCTTCCCGTAGCTCGTCCGTAACCCTTCCAGGACACGCACCCACTTGATGACGTCCTGCCGCTTGTAGTCTGCCAGCGGCTTGTCCCCTGCGGCCCTGGCGAAAAGCGTGACGTACCCAACGACGTGCCGCTGCGCGTCCTCCCGCAGGCGTCGTTCGGCGGTATAGGTGTCCTGCAAGAAGGCTGTAACGGTTGGAGTGGGCACTGCGGTGGAGCGGACGCCTAGGCTCTTGAGAAGCTCCCGGAGTGATCCGAGGGCGGCAGGATCCATGGCCCCAGCGACGGCAGTAGCGCGCGCTGTGGCTCCGGCAGCTACTTCCGCTTCCTCGATCTTGCCAAGAAGGCTAGGCAGGCTCGCCAGCGCACCGGCATGCACCTCCATGCGCTCAGCGGTGGCCACCATTTGCAGCATGCTGCGCCGTCCGCCCCGGGTGCCCTGAGCCTCAGCATCAATCGCGCCGCCAAGGGCGCTGAGCACCTCCTCCAGCAGCCGCTGCATCTCTTCGGCAGTCCCGCTCATCCGCCGCATCTCCGCCCAGGCATCTACCACCCGAACATGTATTCGGGCCGCCTGCTCGCGTGCCACGCGTGGGTCTGCCGTGTCCAGCGCGCGGACGATTTCTCGGCGCCTCAAAATCGGCACCAGGTCGGATGGGACCCGCGATCGCCAAAAGTAGCGTCCACCACGCCGCTGCACATGCTCCAAGCCGCACCCCGCCTGCTACACAGGAGTGCTACACAGAGATGGCTCGCTTCTAGCCTAGCGTACTGAATTTTAAGGAAGAATCAGGCTGGTTGGGGCGCCAGGATTCGAACCTGGGAATGGCGGTACCAAAAACCGCTGCCTTACCGCTTGGCTACGCCCCAGCAGGCTCCGCCGCTGAATAAAGCGAGGATACCCCCGCCGTAAAGCCCCCTCCCCACCGCCACCAGGCCGCCGGCAGCCCCGCGGCCACGGTGGCGGCGGTCGCCGCATCGGGAAACAGGCCGAAGCAGGTGGCCCCCGAGCCGCTCATGCGGGCCAGCAGGCAGTTCGGCGCCGCCCGCAAAGCGGTCAGCACCATACCCACTTCCGGGCACAGCCTCAGGGCCGGCGGCTCTAGGTCATTGCCGCAGGTGCCGAGGTCGCGCGCCATGGTGGCGGCGTCCCCCCACCCAGCGGGCAAGGCGGCCGGGGCGGAGAAGCCCACCATGCCGCGCGCGCGAAACACCGCCGGGGTGGAGAGCGGCCGGCGCGGATTGGCCAGCACCAACCCGGCCGACGGCAGAACCGGCGCCGGCGCCAGCACCTCGCCGATGCCGCTCATGCGGGCCGCGCGGCCGGACAGGCAGACCGGCACGTCCGCGCCCAGTTGTGCCGCCAGCGGCAGCAGCCGCTCCTCCGGCCAGCGGAGGCCCCAGCAGCGGTTCAGCAATCGCAGCGCCGCGGCCGCGTCGGCCGAACCGCCGCCGATGCCCGACGCCACCGGCAGGTGCTTCTCCAGCCGCAGCGCGCCACGCGCCGGCACCCCGGCGGCTCCGGCCAGCAGGCGGGCGGCGCGCAGCACCAGATTGTCGGGCTCCGCCGCCAGGGCCTCCGCTTCCCCGCCGCACAGCGCCAGGCTGAGGTCAGGCGCTGCCGTGTGATGCAGCACGTCGCCCGCGCCGGCGAACACCACCAGGCTGTCCAGCTCGTGATAGCCATCCGGGCGGCGGCCGGTGACGTGCAGGTAGAGGTTGACCTTGGCGGGCGCCCGTTCCGAGGCCGGGCTCATGGCGCGGCGGGGGCGGCCGGGCTGCCGACCTGCCGCTCGCGCAGCTTAGCGGAGATCCGCGGCGCCTCGTCCGGCTCGGGATCCAGCGCCAAGGCCCGGCGCCACTGGAACTCCGCCTCGCGCCGGCGGCCCATCGCCCAATAGGCATCGCCCAGATGGTCGTTGATGACGCTGTTGCGCGATTCCAGTTCCACCGCCTTTTCCAGCCAGCGGATCGCGTCCGGCAGGTCGTTCAGCTTGAACAGCGCCCAGCCCAGGCTGTCGGCGATGTTGCCGTCCTGCGGCCGCAGCTCGGCGGCGCGCTCCAGCATGCGGCGCGCCTCGACGAGGTTGGCGCCGCGCTCCACCCAGCTATAGCCCAGATAGTTCAGCACATAGGGCTGCTCGGGCGAGAGCTGCAGGGCGCGGTTGAAATCGGCCTCGGCGGCCTGCCACTGGCCGCTGCGCTCCAGCGCGATGCCGCGGGCGTAGAACAATGGCCAATATTGCGGCGCCGGCTCGCCGACGCGGCCCAGCGCGTCCGAATAGGCTTGTGCCGCTTCGGGAAACCGTTCCCGCGCCCGCAGCAGGTCGCCCAGCCGGGCGGCGGGCTGGATGGCCTCGGGGCGCTCCCGCGCCAGCGTCCGCAGCGTGGCGATCGCCTCGTCGGGCCGGTCCAGGCGGTCCAGCAGCGCGGCCCGGCGCAGCACCACAATGGGGCCCAGCGGGTCGTCGGCCGGCACCCCCCGCAGCAGCGCCAGCGCGCTGTCCGGGTGTTTCTCGTCGGCCAGCGAATCCGCCGCGATCAACAGGGCCGGGGTGAAGTTCGGCCGCAGCCGCAGCGACAGCCGGGCCAGCAGCAAGGTCAGCTCCGGCGCACCCTGGCCGCGCAGCGCCCCGGCCATGGCCAGCTCCGCCTCCGCCATGCCTTCCACCGCGGAGGCCACCGCGCGGTCGCGCAGCATGCGCTGCCGCGTGCCGGGCGTGTTCAGCAGCGCCATGTCGTCGCCACCCAGCGCGATGGCATCGATCAGCTTGTTGGCGTCCTCCGTCTTGCCGGCCCGGCTCAGGATGCCGGCGATCACCTGCAGCATGCGCAGGTTGCCCTCGGGGCTTTCCGCCAGGGCGAGCCGCGCCAGCCGTTCCGCTTCCTGCGGGCGGCCGCCCAGATCGGCGATCATGGCGGCGTGCAGGGCGGCGAGGCCGCGCAGCCGGCTGCCCTCGATCTGCGGCTTCAGCGTGGCGAGCGCCGCCTCGGTGCGTCCGGCACCGGCCTGGGCCCAGGCCAGCAGCAGCGGCTGCAGCACCTGCGCGGCGCCGGCCCGCGGCAGGGTGCGCAGCCGCGCCTCGGCGCGGTCCCAGCGCCCGGACATCGCCTCGGAGCCGGCCAGCAGCATGTTGGCCAGCTCGCTTTGCGGCAGGCGGCGCGCCAGCCGCACCGCCTCCGCGCGGCCATCCATCACGCTCGCCAGAAAGGCGCGCGTCAGGATCTCGGGCTCGTCGGGGGAGAGCCGCAGCGCTTCCAGCATCTGGTCGGCGGCGGCGGCGGTGTCGGTCTCGGCGGCGGCGAAGCGGCCGGCCAGATAGGCGCCGGAGGCGGTGGCGCGCGGCGCCGGTCCGCTGGTGCCGGGTGCTCCGCCGGCCGCGCAGCCGGCCAGCAGGGCCGCGGCCAGGAGGGCGAGACGACGCGGTTGGGCGAAGGTGACCATGGGGTGGAGCCTAAGCCCATTTCGCCTCTGCGGGAAACGCTTCCGCGCGCCGATTCCGCATCGTTCCGGGAAGCATTCGGAACGGCGGGAAGCCGCGGGCGGAGGCCAGCCACCGATGCCGCCGCCCGGCTCCACCCTTCAGGCCATCCGCCCTCCCCTCGCGACGCCGGCGATCTCCGGGAATCCGCGCTGCCGGGCCGCATCGTCGCGACTTCGGGGCCGGCAACGGCTCCTGCCTGACCAGCGTTTCGCGCGAAGGGGAGCTGAACCGGGAGTTCACCTGCTCCTCCGCGGCGCAGGGGCCGGACCGCCGGCTGCGCATCGCCGACACTGTCCACCGCCGGGTCATCAAACACGTCACCGTTCCCGAGAGCCGGGTTTCCGGCGCCTCGGTCCAGGAGCACGCCGCATGAGCCTCGCCGCCGAACAATCTGCTACGCCGTTCAAGGGCCCAACCGGCGTATTCAGCGCCGCGCTGACGCCGCTCACCTCCGAGCTGCTGCCCGACCATGTCGAATTCGCCGAGCATGCGAGATGGCTGCTGGCGGAAGGTTGCGACGGCATCGCCATGCTCGGCACCACGGGGGAGGCCAATTCCTTCTCGGTCGACGAGCGCAAGCGGCTGCTGGAGGACACCGTGGCCGCCGGCATCCCGCCGGACACGCTGCTGCCCGGCACCGGTGTCGCCGCCTTCAGCGAAACGGTGGCGCTGACGAGGCACGCCCTGTCCTGCGGCGTGTCCACCGTCGTCATGCTGCCGCCCTTCTATTACAAGGGCGTTTCCGATGACGGGGTGTTCGCCGCCTATTCCGAGATCCTGCAGCGCATCGGCGACGCCCGGCTGCGCGTCGTGCTGTACCACATCCCGCAGATGTCGGCGGTGCCGATCTCCCACGCGGTGATCGAACGGCTGATCGTGGCCTTTCCCGAGACGGTGGTCGGCATCAAGGATTCCTCCGGCGACCTCGCCAACATGGAAGCCATGGTGGCGCGGTTCCCGGGCTTCTCCGTGCTGGCCGGTGCCGATCCGGTGCTGCTGCCGCTGCGGCGCAGGGGCGGCGCCGGCTGCATCACCGCCACCGCCAACCTCGTGGCGCGCGACCTCGCCATCGTGTTCCGCCATGCGCTGGACGATGCGATGTCGGCCGAGGTGGATGCGGCGCAGGCGCGCATCGTCGCCGCGCGGGAAACAGCGTCCCGCTTTCCGCAGATCGCGTCGCTGAAGGCGATGACGGCGGCACGCACCGGCAAGCTGGGCTGGATGCGGCTGCGCCCGCCGCTGCTGCCGCTCAGCGAGGAGCAGGCGGCGGCGCTGGACTCGCGCTGAGGCGCTCCGGCGGAAGCAGAAAAGCCTGTTGCCACGCGGTTCTTCCCGCCGGCCGGAACGAAGGCGGATTCTAGGGGCGAACGGGCTCGGAGCCTCCGCGCTTCCCATTCATCCAGTGTGCTGCTGCATTCCGGCGGGATCGGGGAAACCTCGCGCAGCATCCCGTTCCTTGATCATCATCATCCGGGACATCAGCATCGGGGCACATCCCGTTGCGGAACGGTGCAGGATGCGGCGGCGCTCCGACCTGGCGCCGGAGATCCCGACGCTGATCGGGTGCGGTTGCCGAATTCCAGATTCTATTGCTGGCGCGGCGTCCCGGCGCCGAACGGCACGCTGGCCGCCATCTGCAACCAGCCCGACGCGGTGCTGACCGCGTTCCTGCGCGACGCCGGCGCGGTGAAGCGGCTATGCACCCTGTGGGTGAAGCCGGTGGCGCAAACCGCGCCAGGGACGCGCAGCGCCAATGTCCGGCTGGAACAGGCCGCCTCAGGCCATGCGCCAATTGGCGGCCGGAGTTTTGCGAACCCGGCCCGTCACCTCCTCGAAGGTGTCGAACTCGCCGTCCCAGAACTGATCGATCAGATCGCGGTTGGTGGCGACCCAGGCCGAGACCTGATCGAACTCGCGCTGGTTCAGGCCGCCGCTCACCTGCATCATCATCGGCTCCAGCATCAGCACGGTCAGCCGGTCCGTTTCCATGCGCGGGCCGGGCGTCACGCCGATCACCAGCGGCTCCTCTCCCGTGCCGCGTCGCAGCCACACCACCACCGGCAGGCCGGTGAGCGACTGGCGCAGGCTGACGCTGCTGCCCAGCCGGCGCGGACCGGCCGATGCCGCCGGCGCACCGGCCGCCGTTTCGGAGGCCGCCGCAGAAGCCGGCGCCGCCTCCACCGGAGGAGCCGCCGCAGGTGCCGCTGCCGCAGGTGCCGCTGCCGGGGGTGCCTCTGCCGGGGGTGCCTCTGGGGGAGCCACCGCTCGCGCTGCCGCGCGGGGGGTCCTTGCGCGCGGCGCCTCCTCCACCGGAGGCGCCGCCTCGGGCAGGGCCGGCTGGGGCGGGGCGACGTCTGGTGCCGGCGGCGGCGCCTCGGATCCGGCGGCCTCGCCCACCGTCACGCCTTCGTCATCTGCGGCAAGGGAGATCGAGAAATCCAGCGCGAACACCATCCGCAACGCGTCCTCGAAGGCGGCGCGGAAGGCTGGCAGGTCCTGGTTCGGCGCGCCGAAGCGGCGCAGCAGGCTGTTCCAGCCGGTGGTGATGGTGGTGCCGGCCGCCTGACCCTGGCGCAGGCTGCGGATCCAGCCATGCGCGTCGAGCGCCAGCGGTTCAGCCGCAAGCGCGGTGACGACGCGGCGATCCAGCGGCACCGCCTGGCGCAGCAGGCTGGCGAGAAAGCGGGAATTCAGACGAATGCGCGGCCGCCACGCCGCCGCCTTGCCACGGCCGCGCGCATCCAGCACACCGAGCGGCGCCTGTGCGTCCTCCGCCACCGTCAGCCGCGCCTGCAACAGGGCTTCGAGCTGTGTGCGCACCTCGTCGAGCACCGGCGTGGTAGCCGGCACGCCGAGCTGCGTCGCCAGGGCCGTGATATCGGCGCCCAGATCCACCGCGGCATCCTGCGAGCGCACGGCGCTGTCACAGAAATGCATCAACAGCAGGCGGAGACACCAGCCCGACGGCAGCGACTGCCCATCGGCGGCATCCAGGGCCACGCCGGTTCCCTCGGCCTCCCGCTGCCAGGCGCCCTGGGCCGGCAACAAGGGCAGGCCAAGACGACAGAAGGCGGGATGCAGCCACACTATGCCGGGATCGGAATGGGCTTGTTCCTGGTTCAACAGATCGGCGGGCGAAACAGAGATGTTCATGCGAAACAAAGCTCAGACTTCATCGAGGTGAAGATCGGCCCGCCGGATGGCGGCAGACCCGGCCATGGCGTGAGGCACGAGATGCGGCTGCCGCCAGAGTGGCGCCAGAACTCTTAGTTAGTCATGAAAACGCAGATACACAGGCATACGAGGTGGCCCACATGTCAGCGTGCCACATTTTTTCCGCTTTTCTGGCGCCGGAAGCAATGGCGCTGAGGCGGATTTGATGCCGGCACGCCATTTTTGTGCCGGCACCGCTGCTCGGGCCGCCGCTTTTGCGGCCCGCCACCTCGCTTGCGCTACATGCCGCCGATGTAGTTCGGTCCGCCGGCGCCCTCCGGCGTCTGCCAGTCGATGTTCTGCGACGGGTCCTTGATGTCGCAGGTTTTGCAATGAACGCAGTTCTGCGCGTTGATCACCAGGCGCGGCTGACCTTCCTCCACGCCCACGGCCTCGTACACCCCGGCCGGGCAGTAGCGGCTTTCCGGCGCCCGATAGACATCCCAGTTCACCGTCTTCCAGGCGGCGGGGTTCTTCAGCACCAGGTGCGGCGGCTGGTCTTCCTCGTGATTGGTGTTGGACAGAAACACCGAGGACAGCCGGTCGAAGGTCAACTTGCCATCCGGCTTCGGATACGGGATGCGGCGGCTGTTGTTAGCCGACCGGGTGGCGCTGTGGTCGGCGTGGTGCGCCATGGTCCAGGGCGCCTTGCCGCGGAACAGGTAGGTGTCGAGCGCCGCATTCACCATGCCGCCATAGAAGCCCCATTTGGCAAAGCCGGGCCGGATGTTGCGCACCGCGGTCAGCTCCTCCCACACCCAGCTGGCGCGCAGCGCCTCGGGGTAGGCCGAGAGCACGGGCGGCGGCGCGGCCTGCGCCAGGGCGGCGGCGGCAGCCTCGGCGGCCAGCATGCCGGACTTCATGGCGGTGTGGGTGCCCTTGATCTTGGGCACGTTCAGGAACCCCGCCCCGTCGCCGATCAGCACGCCGCCCGGGAAGGCCAGACGGGGGATGGATTGCAGCCCGCCCTCGTTCAGCGCCCGCGCGCCATAGGCGATGCGCTTGCCGCCCTCCAGCATCTTGCGCACTTCCGGATGGGTCTTGAAGCGCTGCATCTCGTCAAATGGCGACAACCAGGTGTTCGGGTAGTCGAGACCCACCACAAAGCCGATCGAGAGCAGGTTCTCGCCCAGCATGTAGACCCAGGCGCCGCCATAGGTGTCGGAGCTCAGCGGCCAGCCCACCGAATGCCACACCTTGCCCGGCGTGTGCCGCTCCTTGGGAATCTCCCACAGCTCCTTGATGCCGAGCGCATAGGTCTGCGGCTGCACCCCCTCCCGCAGGCCGTACAGCGCTTCCAGCTTCTTGGTCAGGGAGCCGCGGCAGCCCTCGCCGAACAGCGTGTAGCGGGCGCGCAGCTCCATGCCGGCCTGGTAGTTCGGCCCCTGCTCGCCTTCCCGGGTGATGCCCATCACCCCGGCGACGATGCCCTTCACCACGCCGTCCTCGATGATCGTCTCGGACGCGGCGAAGCCGGGATAGATCTCGACCCCCAGCGCCTCGGCCCGGGCGCCGAGCCAGCGGCACACATTGCCGAGAGACACCACGTAATTGCCGTGGTTGTTCATCTGCCGCGGCGTCGGCAGCTTGAAGGCCCTGGTCTCGGTCAGGAACATGAAGCTGTCATCGGCGGCCGGCGTGGTCAGCCCGGGCGGATCGTCGCGCCAGTCGGGAATCAGCTCATCCAGCGCGCGCGGCTCGATCACGGCGCCCGACAAAATATGTGCGCCGACCTCGGAGCCCTTCTCCACCACGCACACCGAAGTGTCGGGCGAGAGCTGCTTCAGCCGGATCGCCGCCGCCAGGCCGGCGGGGCCGGCACCGACCACCAGCACATCGAATTCCATGCTCTCGCGTTCACTCACGCCCTGTCCCTCTCCCTTGTTCGTGGCGCATCGCAGCCAACACTCCCTGGCCGGCCTTAGCGTGATCGGCGCTTGCGCGGAACCCTCCGCCCCGTCGATATCTGGGGCCGAGATGAGCCCCGCGCAGCCCCCATCCCCGCACTCCGATCCCGCCTCCGCCGCCCTTCTGGCGGCGCTGCGGCTGCAGCTGGAATGGGGCGCCGACGAGGCGCTGCTGGAGATGCCGGCCGATCGCCTGGCCGCCCGGCCGCAGCCCGCGGCGCCGGCGTCCGGAGCCGCCGCCCCGCCCGCCGACCCCATCCCCACTCTGGCACCGTCCCCGGCCCCGGCCCGAGCCCCGGCCCGTCGTGCCCCGCCCCCGGCGGCCACCCTGATCCCGGCGCTGCGCGACGCCGCCGCCCTGGCCGCGGCCGCCGACAGTCTGGATGCGCTGCGCGAGGCGGTGCGCGGCGTGGACACGCCGCTGCGCGACACCGCCACCAACCTGGTCTTCGCCGATGGCAACCCGCGGGCACCGGTGATGCTGGTGGGCGAGGCCCCCGGCGCGGACGAGGACCGGCTCGGTCGTCCCTTTGTCGGCGTGTCCGGGCAGTTGCTGGATCGCATGCTGGCCAGCATCGGGCTGGACCGCACGCAGGACGACCCGGCACGCGCCGTCTACATCACCAACATCCTGCCCTGGCGGCCACCCGGCAACCGCAACCCCACCGATGCCGAGGTCAACCTGTTCCTGCCGCTGGTGCTGCGCCACATCGCCCTGGTGCGGCCGCGCTTCGTGCTGATGCTGGGCGGCGTCTCGGCCAAGGCGTTGCTGCGGCGGCGGGAGGGCATCACCCGGCTGCGCGGCCGCTGGCACGAGGTCGCCGCCGATCCGGATCAGGGGCTGGAGATGACGCCGGCGCTGCCCAGCTGGCATCCGGCCTATCTGCTGCGCAACCCGGCCGCCAAGCGCGATTCCTGGACCGACCTGCTGCTGCTGCGCCGCAGCCTGGATGGCGAAGCTCTATCAACCTGAAGGTCATGACAACCTCGTGATACAACCTCGTATCGCAACATGTTGAATTAACGATATGCTGTCTTTTCTTCCGTGAATCGTCTCACGCTTTGAACTTGCTCTCTCCGAATGGCGCCGTTAACGCCTGGGTGACCATGAGAGCGATCTGCACCATGGCCCTTCGCACACCCGCCCTGATTCTCGGCCTGGGATGGGCGGCGTCGCTGTGTGTCGGGGCTCAGGTCCCGGCCCTGGCGCAACGGGCCGGAGAGACCGTCATCCCGGACCGAGCCAGCCGCCCCGCGGCCCGATCCGCGTCCCCGGGCGTCGTGAAACAGCGTCCGGCCGAACAGGCCCCTGCGAAACAGGCCTTGGTGGAACAGGCCCTGAGCGTGCCGCGTCCGGGGCTGGGCGACGGCGTTCCCGGCCTGCCGCAACCCCTCGCGCCGTCCGATGCGGCCCGGCTGCGGCAGATCTTCGCCCTGCAGCAGCAGGGCGACTTCGCCGGGGCCGAGGCGGAAACGCGGCGGCTGGAGGACCGGCGGCTGATCGGGCACGTGCTGGCCGATCGCTGGCAGCGCCCGGGCGCGCCGCAACCGGATCTGGATAGCCTGCAGGACTGGCTGCCCCGCCATTCGGATCTGCCCGACGCCGGTGCGGTGCACGCCCTGCTGCGGCGCCGCCTGCCGCAGAACGCGCCGCGGCCGCCCGCCCCCGTGGACGAATCGCTGCCCGCCGAGCTGGAGCTGGCGCCGGAGGACCGCGCCACCGCCCCGGCCAATGCCAGCCGCGATGCCGGCAGCGGCATCGACGCGGCGCTGGCCGCGTTCCAGGCCGGCCGTGACGAGGAGGCCTACCGCCTCGCCGCCGACCTAGCGCGCCGCAACCCGCAACTGGCCCAGCCCGCCTATATCGCCGGCCTCGCCGCCTGGGGCAGCGGTCGCATCGAGCTGGCGCTGGGCCAGTTCGAGGCCGCTGCCCGCGCCACCAGCACCACGCCCGCGCTGCGCGCTGCCGCCGCGTTCTGGACCGCCCGCGCCGCCATCCGCACCCGTCGACCGCAGCTTTATGTGCCGTGGATGCTGCAGGCGGCGCAGGAGCCGCGCAGCTTCTACGGGCTGATCGCCCGCCGCGTGCTGGGCCTCAGCCCCGGCTTCGCCTGGGAGCGGGACACCGCCGGCGCCGCCGAAGGGGCCGCCCTGGCCGAAACCGCCGCCGGCTGGCGCGCGCTCGCCCTGCTGCAGATCGGCCAGCGCGACCGGGCCGAGCGCGAGCTGCGCCGGCTCTGGCCGGTAGCCAAGGGCAATCCTTCGCTGCTGCGCGCCGTGCTGGCGGTGGCCAGCCAGGCCGGGCTGACCGATCTGGCGGCGCAGGTCGCCGGGCTGGTGCAGACCACCGATGGCCGCCCGCGCGACTATGACCGTTTCCCGCTGCCGCCGCTGGAGCCGGCCGGCGGCTTCCGCGTCGACCCGGCGCTGCTGTATGGGCTGGCGCTGCAGGAATCCCGCTTCGATTCCAGGGCCGTCTCCCCCGCCGGTGCGCGCGGGCTGATGCAGATCATGCCGGCCACCGCCGCCTTCATCACCGGCGACAGCAGCCTGAATGGCAGCGGCATGCGCCGGCTGCACGACCCGGCCCTCTCGCTGGAACTGGCGCAGCGCTATCTGCACCACCTGACGGCGCGGGAAGTGGTGGATGGCAATCTGATCCGTCTGCTCGCCGCCTACAACAATGGTCCGGGCAATGTGGGCCGCTGGGCGCCCAATGTGCGGCACCAGGATGATCCATTCCTGTTCATCGAATCGATCCCGGTGGCGGAAACCCGGAACTTCGTGCAGCGCGTGCTGAGCTATTCCTGGATCTATGCCAGCCGGCTCGGCCTCCCTTCCCCCAGCCTGGACGACATGGCGCAGGGCGAGTTCCCGCGCTTCCGGCCGCCGGCCGGGGCGGTGGCGCAGCGGCCTGTTCCGCAGCGCGGCGCCGCGCGCACCGCCGCCCGCTAAACACGGGAAGGCGCCCGGCCTCCTCTCGTCAGGCGCGAAACCACGACACACAATGATCGTGGTTGCATTCATGGTCTCGGAAGTGTGAATTGCGTTCCGGCCCGTTTCCGGCCGGCAGGGCGAGTCGCGCCCTGTAGTCCGTTCCACCTTGCGAAGGTCCAGACGCATCATGGCAACCCCGCTCGGCCGCTCCGGTTATATCACCTTGGGCGCGGCGACCTTGCTGGCGGGGTTGTTCCTGGGTGGCGGCCATCTCGCGTTGAGGGTGATGGATGACGCCAGGGTGCAGCGGCTGGCCGTCACCCGAAGTCAACACGTGGTGGAGATGCTGCTTGACCTCCGGGGCATGCTGTTCGAGGCCGTGGCGGCGCGCAACCAGGTGCTGTTCGGAGATCCCGGGCCGTTCCGCCTGGTGTTCCGCCGCACGCAGGAGCGGCTGGACACCGGGCTGGCCCGCCTGCAGGAGGAAGTGAAGAATGTGCCGGAGCAGGCCGCCACCGCCCAGGCGCTGCGCGAGCGCACCGGCGTGATGATGGCGCGGCTGGAGCAGACCTTGCGCTTCAGCGGCGCCGATCGAGGCGTGGACGTGCTGATGCTGATCCGCGAGATCGGGGCCGAACGGCAGGCGCTGCTGCAACTGGCCGACCGCATCACCGCATGGGAACGCGACCACCTGGCGCAGTTCACCCGGGCTCACTCGAGGCGTGCGGAACAGGCCCGCATGATCATGGCGGGGTTGTTCGGCGTCAGCCTGCTGCTGGGAATCGGCGCGCTGTGGCTGCTGCACCATTACCGCCAGGGCATCAACAACCGCTACGCCGTTCTGGAAGCGTCCCAGCGCGCCACCGTGGCGGCCAATGCCAGCCTGTCAGCGAGCCGCGGCCGGCTGCAATCCATTCTCGACCACGCGCGCGACCCGATCCTGCTGCTGGACGGTGCCGACCGCATCCAGCTGGCCAATGACGCCGCCGCCGAGCAGTTCGGCCAGAACCTGGCGGCGCTGCTGGGCCAGCCGGTGCAGGCGCTGATCCCCACCTTCGGCCGGCGCCAGGGCGAGGTGCAGGCGCGCCGCGCCGACGGCTCCAGCTTTCCCGTTGAGCTGTCGGTCGGCCGCTACGAGCAGGAGGGCGAGGTCGGCAGCGTCTGCGTGCTGCGCGACGTCACCGAGCGGCGGCGGCTGGACGAGATGAAGAACGAGTTCATCTCCACCGTCAGCCATGAGCTGCGCACGCCGCTGACCTCGATCCGCGCCTCGCTTGGCCTGGTCACCGGCGGCGTCGCCGGCGCCGTGCCGGCCCAGGCGCGCGAGTTGCTCGACATCGCGCACAAGAATTCCGAGCGGCTGGTGCTGCTGGTCAACGATATCCTCGACATCGAGAAGATGGAGGCCGGCCGCCTGGAATTCCGCCGCGAGCGCGTCCTGGCGCGGGATCTGCTGGAGCAGGCGGTGGCCACCAACCGGGCCTATGGCGAGCAGTTCGGCGTGCGCTTCGCCTTCACCCCGCCGGCCGAGGACGCCGCCGTGTACGCGGATGTGCAGCGCATCCAGCAGGTGCTGGCCAATTTGCTGTCCAATGCCGCGAAGTTCTCGCCGGCCGGCGGTACGGTGGAGGTCGTCCTCGTGGTGGATGCCGGCAACGCCACCTTCCGCATCCGCGACCACGGCGCCGGCATCCCGCCCGAGTTCCGCCGCCGCATCTTCCAGCGCTTCGCCCAGGCGGATTCCTCCGATGTGCGCCAGAAGGGCGGCACCGGCCTCGGCCTGTCGATCAGCCGCGCCATCGTCGAGCACCATGGCGGCCAGATCGGCTTCGAGGACGCGCCGGGCGGCGGCACCTGCTTCTTCTTCTCGCTGCCCCGGCTGGTGGAGCGTGCCGCCCTGCCCCCCGCCGAGCCGGGCCGCCGCCGCCGCGCCCTGATCATCGAGGACGATGCCGACGTGGCGCAGCTGCTGCACATGCTGCTGGACCAGCATGGCTGGAGCGGCCGCATCGCCCGCAACGCCACCGAGGCCTTCGCTGCGCTGGACGAGGAAGCCTTCGACGCCCTGACCCTGGACCTGATGCTGCCGGACGAGGACGGCATTTCCCTGTTCCGCCGGCTGCGGCAGCGGCCGGATGGCAGCGTCCTGCCGGTGGTGGTGATCTCCGCCACCGCCGATGACGGGCGGCGCACCCTCAATGGCGATGCCGTCGGCGTGGTGGACTGGCTGGACAAGCCGATTGACCAGGGCCGGCTGCGCGCCGCCCTGTTGCAGGCGCTGCGCACCAGCGAGGGGCCGGCCGAGATCCTGCATGTCGAGGATGACGACGATATCCGCCGCGTGCTGGCTGCCGTGATGGGCGACGAGGCCCGCATGGCCCCGGCGCGCAGCCTGGCCGAGGCGCGCGCCGCGCTGGCCGGCGATACCCGCTTCGCCCTGGTGGTGATCGATCTGGGCCTGCCCGACGGCAACGGCCTCGACCTGCTGCCCGACATTCGCGCGCTGCAGCCGCCGCCGCCGGTGCTGATCTTCTCGGCCAGCGACACCGATGCGCAGACCGCCAGCAGCGTGGCCGCCGCGCTGGTCAAGAGCCGGACGGAGAACAACACCCTGCACGACACCATCCGCCACCTGATCGAGGCGCAGCCGGCCACCACGGACGGTGTAGCGTGAGCGCCGTGCTGGAGCGCATTCTCTATGTCGAGGATGACGACGACATCCGCACCCTGGCCGGCTTCGCGCTGAAGGCGGTGGGCGGCTTCACGGTGGAACCCTGCGCCTCCGGGCGGGAAGCGCTGGACAAGGCACTCGGCTTCGCGCCGCAATTGTTTCTGCTGGACGTGATGATGCCCGGCATGGACGGCCCGACCACCCTGGCTCGGCTGCGGGCCCTGCCCGGGCTGGAGGCCGTGCCCGCGATCTTCATGACCGCCAAGGTTCAGCCGCAGGAGGTGCAGCGCTACAAGGCGCTGGGCAGCCTGGACGTGATCTCGAAGCCGTTCGATCCGATGACCCTGTCGAGCGGCGTGCGCGCGATCTGGGAGCGCCGCCATGATTGAATCCGCCGCCATGGAAGCCGAGACGCGCGATGCGCTGCGGCGCATGCGGGCCGACGGCGTGCGCCGCCTGGGCGAGCGCGTGGCCGACCTGACTACGGCCTGGAAGACCCTGACGCTGCGCCCCTGGGACGCCGTCACCCGCACCGGCATCGGCGAGCTGGCCTCGGTGGCGCACCGGCTGGCGGGCGCCGGCGGCACCTTCGGCTTTCCCGCGCTATCGGCGGCGGCGGCACCGCTGGAACTGGTGCTGGCCGGCCTGGCCGACAGCAGCGCGCCGGATGCCGAGCGGGTCAACCAGGCGCACAAGCTGATCGCCAGCCTGGTGGCGGCGCTGGAATGCGGCGCCAGCGTACTGGACGAGCCGCCGGAGCCGCCCTCCGCCACCCCGGGCGAGGCCGCCGACCCCGTGCTGGTCTGCACCGCCGATGCCGCGCAATCGGGCCTGGCTGCGCTGGTCAGCAACCTGGGCTACGCCGTGCTGCGGGGGGCGGCGGCGCCGCCGCCGGCGCAGCGCATGGCCGCCGCCGTGGTCGACGCGGCCCTGCCGCAGGCGCTGGACACCTGCCGGGTGTTGTCGGCGCGCTGCCCGGTGATCCTGCTGGCCGATGACAGCAGCTTCGAGGCCCGGCTGGCGGCTGCCCGCGCCGGGGTCAGCGCCATCGTGCCGAAGCCGCTGGAAACCAACGAGCTGGCCGACTGGCTGGACCAGTTCGCCAGCCATCGCCGCGATGCCACTTTGTGCATCCTGGTGGTGGATGATGATTCGGTGCTGGCCGAGACCTATGCCATGGCGCTGCGCCAGGCCGGCATGGACGCCAGCGCCATCAGCGACCCCTCGCGCGTGCTGGACGCCATTGCCGGTGCCAGTCCCGATCTGGTGCTGATGGATTTGCAGATGCCGGGCATCGACGGCATCGAGCTGGCCCGGGTGATCCGCCAGACGCGGCGGCACATGTCGCTGCCGCTGCTGTTCCTGTCGGCCGAGCAGGACGCGGCGCGGCAGATCCAGGCGCGGCGCCTGGGGGGCGATGATTTCATCGCCAAGCCGGTGGATCTCGGCCGGCTCGCCACCCTGGTGCGGCTGCGCGCCGAGCGGGCGCGGTCACTGCGCGCCGTGATGGAAAGCGACAGCCTGACCGGCCTGCTGAACCATGGCCGCTTCAAGGAAAGGCTGAGCCTGGAGCTGCATCGCTGCCGGCGGGAAGGCGGCGTGGTCAGTCTGGCGCTGCTGGACCTCGACCACTTCAAGCAAGTCAACGACCAGCACGGGCATCTGGTGGGCGACCGGGTGATCCGCTCCCTGGCGCGCAGCCTGCAGAAGCGGCTGCGCCGCACCGACGTGATCGGCCGCTATGGCGGCGAAGAATTCGGCGTGCTGCTGATGGGCACCGAGGCGGAGGCGGCGCGCGCCGCCATCGATCAGGTGCGCCGCCGCTTCACCGCCCTGCCCTTCGAGACGGACCGCTCGCGCTTCACCGTGTCGTTCAGCGCGGGCGTCGCCAGCAATGCCGGCCCGGACGGCCCGGCGGAGGCGGAAGCGCTGATTGAAGCGGCGGACGCGGCGCTCTATGCCGCCAAGCGGGCCGGGCGCGACTGCACCCGGCTGGCCGGGGAGGGCTGAGGGCGCTTCGCCGCAGCGGAAAGGACACGCCATGCCGATCGACGAATCCCTGCCCTTTCTTCCGGTCTCGATCGCGGTGCTCACCGTGTCCGACACGCGCGACCTCGCCAGCGACACATCGGGACAGATCCTGGCCGGGCGGATCGCCGCCGCCGGCCACCGGCTGCACGCCCGGCAGCTGGTGCGCGACGACGCCGATGCCATCGAGGCGGTGCTGCGCGGCTGGATCGCCGACCCGGCGGTGGACGTGGCCATCACCACCGGCGGCACCGGCATCACCGGCCGCGACGTGACGCCGGAAGCCTTCGACCGCGTGCTGGAAAAGCGCATCGAGGGCTTCGGCGAGCTGTTCCGCATGCTGAGCTATGCCAAGATCGGCACCTCGACCATCCAGTCGCGCGCCATCGGCGGCGTGGCCGGCGGCACCTACCTGTTCGCGCTGCCGGGCTCCTCCGGCGCGGTGAAGGATGGCTGGGATGACATCCTGCGCTTCCAGCTCGACGCCCGGCACAAACCCTGCAACCTAGTGGAGCTGATGCCGCGGCTGCAGGAACATCTGCGCGGCGGCTGAGCTTCGTCCCTCAGCGCGCCCGCTTCACCAGCCCCTCGCACCGGTGGTCCTCGCCGATGCCGAACTGGATGGTGGGCAGGATGGCCAGCGGCAGGGCGATGATGCCGAGCCCCACCGCGGCACCGGCGCGGGCGCCCAGTTCCACCATTTCGGGCCGCACCGCGGGATTGCTGAAGGTGCCGCGCAGCAGGATGTCGGTGGGCAGCGAGCCCACGGTGAAGTTCTTGGCCTCGGTGCGCAGGGCGTAATCCAGCTTCTCCGCCTTCAGATCCACCTCGCCGCTGCCGGAGATCAGCGAGTCGTCGGTGTCGATCAGCAGCGTCTTGGTTTGCACCACGCCGCGGCGCAGGCCCATATCGGCCACGAAACACTGCACGCGGGTACGGCTGGGCAGGCCCAGGGCGGACAGAACGGCGTTGCCGATCTGCAGCCCGGACAGGTCCACCAGCAGCGCCGACAGGTCGCCCCCCGCCATGCCGAGCGTCAGCGCACCATTGCCGTTGGCCAGCATCTCCGCCACGCTGCGGCCGCGCGTCTGGATGTTGGCGCGGCCGCCGATGGCGCCCTGCCCCTCGCCCATCGGCGTGACGCCCATCAGGCGGGACAGGTCGACGCGCTGAAATTCCACCCGGCCATTGAGCGACAGCGTCTCGCCATCCGGCGCCAGATCGAAATTGCCGTCGATGCGCCCCTTGCCGACGCCGAAGCGCATCGGCTTCAGGGCGACCGCGCCATCGACGATGTCCAGCTTCACATGCATGTCGTCCAGCGGCATGACCTGACCGCGGATCTGGCCGGCATCATAGGTGAGATGCACGTCGGCGAAGCGCAGCCGCGGCACGCTGATCTTGGTATCGGGCAGCACCCGGCCACGGTTCTGCGCCGGCTTCGCCTTGCCCTCCGGCGTGCCGCCGATGAAGCCGGCGAGGTCGGTCAGGTCGACGCGGCGCGAGCGCAGCGCGGCGGTCACCTCGGGCCGCGGGCTCTTGGGCGCCACGGCGATGCTGCCGGCGATGTCGGTGTTGCCGAGCTTGCCGTCAATGTCGGAGAAGCGGAATGCGCCCTCGCCGTAATCCAGCTTGCCAGCCAGGCGATAGGCCGGGGTCGCCGGGATCGGCACGCCGGTCAGCGGCGTCAGCAGCGCCGCGTCGGGGCCGGAGAAATCGAGGCGGATATTGGCGCCGCCGAAGCGCAGCGGATCGCGCACGGTGCCCTCCAGCGCCACCTTGGTCGGGCCGTTGGCCAGGTTCAGGCGGATCGGCCAGGGGCTGTTCTCGTCCCGCAGCGACAGCACCGCGCCGCCCACCAGCTCACCGGTGATCGGCTGGCCGGCATAGCGGCCATCAGCGGTCACGTGCAGGCTGGACGGCTGGCCTTCCGGCTCGCGCGTCTCGATCTTCAGCTCCATGTCGGAACGCAGCGGGTCGAGCTTGGCATGCACCCGCCCCTCCCGCACCCGTAATGCGCCGATCTCCGGGATCACCGGAGGGGCGCTTTCCTCCGGCGTCTGGTTGTCGATGTCGGTCTGGCCGTTGCCGAAGGTGTAGTTGTTGTCACCCTCGGCACGCGCCAGCAGGCTCACCGCCGGCCGGTCCACCGTGATGTCCGGGATCACGATGCGGCGGCTGCGGATGTATTCCCAGACATCGATGCGCAGGGCGAGGCGCGGAACCGTCGCGAAGGGCGGATCCGTCGGATAGCCCTCCGGGTTATCGATGCGCAGGTCGCCCACCACCACTTCCGATACCCGGCCCAGATCCACGTCGAGGTCGCCGATGCTCACCGGGCGGCCCAGCGCGGCGGAGGCCTGCCGCTCGATCAAGGGAATGAACCAGCTCCAGGACCAGACGGCGACCAGCACCACGACGGCCAGCACCGGAAGGCCGGTCCAGAAAATGACGCGACGCAGCCTGGGCGAGGCCATGGGTGCTCCCTTCCCGCTTCGGCCACCTGCCCGCGCCGGGACGCGTGCGGCCATCAGGAGGAAAGTCGGGCAGCGCCGGAATGGTTGCGGCGGCGGACCGGCTCAGCCGCCGCCGGCGCGCCCCGCATCGAATCCGAGGAAGCCCTTGTCCGGCCGCGGCGCGCCGCCATCGGCGGAGCGGCCGGCGGCGGGCGGCGGGGCCGCCGGGCGCGGCGGCGCGGCGGCGGCGCGGCTGCGCATCAATTGCGGCGACGGGGCCGCCAGGGGTGCGTTGCGGGCGGCCGCGGCGCTGCCGGGCGGCGCCGGCGGCGGCGCGCCCACCACCATCGGGCGGTTGGACAACAGGAAGAAGGTGATCTCGCTGCGGTTCTGGTCCACCGAGGAATCCAGCGGCGTCAGTCCCAGCGCGTTGCGGGCATTCAGGTCGGCGCCGCGCGCCATGGCATCCCGCGCCGCCGCCAGGTCGCCACGGTCAATGGCGTCGAACAGCGCCTCGTTGGGGGCCAGGTTCTGGCCCGGCTCGGCCGGGATCGGCGCCGGGGTGGAGCGGCCGGCCAGGCCCGGCAGCGCCGGGGCGTCGCGCCGCGGCGCGGCCGTGGCGGGCGTGTCCGGCATGATCGGGCCGCGCATCCCGCGGTTCCCTTCCAGCGGCGACTGCGCCAGCGACGGCATGGCCAAGCCCAGGAGGCCGGCGGCGAGAAGAAGCGGTGCAGTGCAGGAACGGCGCATGGCGACCTTCTTAGAGCACAACCCGGCCGAAAGGGAACCGGGCGATGGCGGCGTCAGCGGCAGCCATCGCCGCGCGCGGCGTAGCTTTCCACCCGCCCGGCGCGCAGCGTGAAGGTGATGTCGCAGCGGACCTGGGCATAGGTGGAGGGCGTCGCCCAATGCCGCCGGTACCAGCCGCCGTAGTAGAGCGGGTCGCCGGGCACCATCACCGTGCTGTACTGCTCGAACTGCAGGAAGCGCCGGCCCTCGATCTCGTAGGTGCGCACCGGCACCCCCATGCGGGCCACCACGTCGCCCTCGCTCTGGCCGACAAAGGTGGAAAGCTGCTGGTCCAGGGTCGGGCCGACGGCGCAGGCGGCGAGCAGCACCACAGGCAGGGCGAGAATCAGGCGGCGCATTGCGATATTCCTCCGAGGATCCTCACATAGGCGCCGGACGATGGCGTCCAAGGGGCAGGCATATCAGCGCCCTTCGCGCCGCCAGGCCACCAGCGCCAGCCCCAGCACCAGCGGCAGCGCCAGCCAGGGCGGCAGCAGCGGCAGGGCGGCAATGCCGGTCACCAGATGGTCCTCGTTGCGGCGCAGCCCGATCCAGTTCGCGCCCGCGGCGTCGCGGCCCAGCGCGACGCGCCGCAGCTCCGGCACCGCCGGCCGCCCGACGCCGTCGCCGAAGGGGCCGAGCCAGTGCGCGCTGCCGCCGGTGGCGCGGGTGATCGGGCCGGCGCGCTCCGCATCGGCGCGCAGGTCGGCCATTTCCGGCGGGTTGGCGGCGGCGGCAGCAGCGAAGGCGCTGCGGCGGCCATCGCTGGCCTGCCACACCCCCGGCTGGTCGGCCGGCACGGACAGGGTGGCGCGGCCGCCCAGCCCGGCCTCGGCGCGGGCGCGGCGGGTGGTGCCGTCCGGCGCGGTGATGGTGATCTCAGGCGGCGGCGCCGCCTCCACGGACCGGCGGGTGACCAGCAGCGTGCCGTCCTCGATGCGGGCGGTCAGGTCCTCCTCCTCCAGCTCTGGCTCCTTCATCAGCCAATGGGCGGCGCGGCGCAGCAGCTCGGCCTGCGGCCCGCCGCCGTCATGGCCGCGCGACCACAGCCAGATCTGGTCCGACAGCAACAGGGCGACGCGGCCTTCCCCGACCCGGTCCAGCTGCAGCAGCGGCGTGCCGTCGGGGCTGTTCATCACCGTGGTGCCACTCTGCGGCTCGGCGCGCAGGTGGCGGTACCAATGACCCCAGGAGGCCTGGGCGGCACCCTGGTTGGCGCCGGCGAGCCCCTCCGTCACGGGATGGCGCGCGCCGGCCTCGGTGACGTGCGGGCGGAACGCACCCTCCGCCACCGCCGCCTGGCCGGAGAGCGGCCGCGCCGGCAGGATCTGGCCCAGCGGCGTGGCGGCTAGGCTGCTGGCGCCGATGAACTCCGGCCCCGCCGACATCAGCAGAGCCCCGCCCGAGCGCACGTAGTCCGCGATGTTGCGCAGGTAGAGGGGCGGCAGGATGCCGCGGTTGGAGAAGCGGTCGAACACGATCAGGTCGAATTCGCGCAGCTTCACCTGGAACAGCTCGCGCACCGGGAAGGCGATCAGCGCCAGCTCGTTCAGCGGCGTCAGGTCATCCTTCTCCGGCGGGCGCAGGATGGTGAAGTGAACCAGGTCCACATTCGGGTCGGCCTTCAGCAGCCGGCGCCAAGTGCGCTCGCCCGAATGCGGCTCGCCCGAGACCAGCAGCACCCGCAGCCGGTCGCGCACGCCGTTCACGGTGACCACGGCGCGGTTGTTCAGGGTGGAAACCTCCCCGCCGCGCTCCTCGGCGGTCAGTTCCACCACCGAGGGGCCGCCACGCTCCACCGGCAGGGTGATGCGGTGCTCGCGGCCGACCGGCACGCTTTCCACCCGCGGCGGCACGCCGTCGCGGCGCAGCGTCAGCCGCACCGCGCCGCCGGGCTCGCGGGCACCCAGATCCTCCACCGCGACCCGCAGCTCCACGCTGCGGCCGACGATGCCATAGCCCGGCGCCTCGATCACGCGGATGCGGCGGTCGGTCTCGCCCGGCCGGCCCGGCAGCACCAGGTGCAGCGGCGCCTCGAAGGAGGGCTGCGCCGGCACGTCATGCGCCTGCCCGTCGGTCAGGGCGATCACGCCGGCGAGGCGCGCACGCGGAATGTCGGCCAGGGCGCGATCGATGGCGGAAAACAGCCGGGTGCCCTGCTGGCCGCCTTCCGGCAGGTCCACCACCCGCAATTCCAGGTCGGGGATGCGCGACGCCGCTTCCACGATCGATTGCCGCGCCGCGTCCATCTGCGCCGCCCGCCCGCCGATGCGCGCCGAATCGCTGCGGTCCTGCACCAGCAGGGCGATGTCGGGGCGGGTTTCCCGGGTTTCCTCCACCAGCCGCGGATTGCCCAGGGCCAGCAGCAGCACGGCGAAGGACAGGGCACGCCACCAGACGCCCCGCGCCCGGCGCCACAGGGCGACGCCCAGCGCCAGCAGTGCCACAAGCGCTAGCGCGGCCAGCAGCCAGAGCGGCAGGATGGGGGCGAAATCGAGGCCGGCGATCGCCTGGCGCATGGCTGAGCTCCTTTACCGCCGGCCGGGCACGGCGGGGATGGTCAATTCCCCAGCCTTTCCAGGATGGCCGGCACATGCACCTGATCGCCCTTGTAGTTGCCGGTCAGCGCGTACATCACGAGGTTGACGCCGAAGCGGTAGGCCAGCGTCCGTTGCCGCGCCCCGCCCGGCACGGCGGCAAAGGGGTTGGAGCCGCGCGCATCCACCGCCCAGGCCCCCGCCCAGTCATGCCCGCCGATGATCACGGGGGTGACGCTGTCATTCGCCCGGTCCTCGTTGCGCGACACCCAGACCTGCCCGCCGGCGAAGCGGCCGGGCAGCTCGGGCGGCAGCAGGTAGAAGGAGCGGGTCAGCACATGCTCGGGCGAGACGGGGGTGAGCGGCGGGATGTCGAGGCCGCGCGTCAGGCGCTGCAGCGCGTCGCGCGCGCCGGGCGAATAGCCCTCGCCCGAGCCTTCGTCCCGCGTGTCGAACAGGATGATGCCGCCCTGGCGCATATAGGTGTTCAGCGCCTGCAGCGCGGCCTGCCCCGGCTCGGCGCCCTGCGCGGTCACCGCCCAGTAAAGCAGCGGCAGGAAGGACAGGTCGTCCTCGCCGGGCCGCACCGCCACCGGCTCGGCCAGGGCGGCGGCGGTGCGGCGGTTGACGTAGTCCGACAGGCCGGTGAGCCCCATGCGCACCGCATCATCCACCGATGGGTCACCACTGGCGACGTAGCCGATGCGGGTGGCCAGCGGCATGGCGGCGGGATCGGCGGGCTGCGCCCAGGCCTGCCCCTGCCCCTGCCCCTGGACCGGGACCGCCAGCCACAGCAGCGGCAGCAGCACGGCGAGCCGCGCGCCGCGCCCGAGCAGCCCGCGCTGCACCAGCGACAGCACCAGGTCCACCGCCAGCAGCAGCAGCGCCGCACCGAGCAGCCAGGGGCCGAGGTCGCGCTCCTGCGGCACGCCGCCGATCGCCAGCAGCGCCGCGCCGGCCGGTGGCGCGGCGGCGGCGCGCACTGAAGGCAATCCGGCGGACAGGTTCAGCGCCCGCCGCTCGCCGCCCTCGCCCGGCACACCGTACCAGCCGGGCGGGTGGCGCGGTCCGGGCCGGGTCCCTGCCAGCTGGTTGGCGGCAATGGCGGCGGTGCCGCCGGGGGCCGGGCCGAGCCGCCCGAAGCCGTCCATGGTCTCGATCGGTGCCAGCGGCGCCTCCCCTTCCGCCCCGGCCACGCCGGAGGACAGCGCCACCACGCGACGCAACATGTCGATGAACAGGCCGGACAGCGGAAGGTTCGACCATTCCGCATTCGCCGTGACGTGAAACAGCACGATGCGCCCGGCGCCGCGCGATTCCGCGGTGACCAGCGGCGTGCCGTCGGCCAGCCGCGCCCAGGTGCGATCAGACAGCAGCGGCCCCGGCTCCGCCAGCACCTGGGAGGCGACGGTGACCTCCTCCGGCGGCAGGAGCCCGGCAAAGGGCGAAGTTTCGGCAAAGGGCGCCAGGGTCTGCGGCTGTTCCCAGGACAGCGCGCCGCCCAGCTGCCGCTCCCCGGCGCGCAGGCGCACGGGCAGCAGCGGGTCGGGGTTCTCCGCCAGGCGTGGGCCGGCGAAGCGGATCAGCGTGCCGCCGCCTTCCACCCAGCGCGCCAGGGCGGTGCGCTCGGCGCCTTCCGCCACCGGCCGGTCGGCCAGCACCAGCACCGCCAGCTGGCGGGACAGGAGCTGCTCGATGCTGCCCTGGCGCAGCTCGGCAAAGGGTGACAGCGCCCGGTCCAGGTAGAAGAGCGGACCGATCAGCGGCGTCACCGCCCCCTGCTCGGAGGGGCCGATCAGGCCCACGGGGCGGCGGCGGAAGCGCTCGTCCAGCAGCACCGCGGCGCCGGCGGTGTCCTCGCCCTCGATCTCCAGCCGGATGATCTGATTGCGAATTTCCAGCGGCAGGTCGAGCGAGGCCTCGCCTTCCACCGCCCCGGCCGCCACCGGCACCATGGCGCGGGCAAGCGCCCGGCCATCGCCGGTGCGGGCCAGCACCGCCACCTCCCCCGCCGCGGCGGAAGGGGTCTGGCGCAAGGCGAGGTGCAGCCGGTCCGGCTCGGCGCGCGGCGGCAGCAGCAGGCGGGACGGGCGCCCTTCGGCCCGCGCCATCGTGAGCGGCCCGGCATCAGCCAGCGCCCGGGCCAGCGGCGTGAAGCCGTCGCCCTCGGCCTGGTGCTCCACGCCATCGGCCAGGTACAGCGCCGAGAAGCCGCCGGCATGATCCTGCCGCCAGGCGGCCAGGGCGGCCAGGGCGGCGGCGCGGTCGGGCACCCAGGGCTTGGGGCGCAGCGCGGCCAGGCGCGGGCGCAATTCCTCGGCCGGCATCAGGGCGGTGGCGCGCAGCGGCTCGGCATTCTCGGGCGGGGCGGTGGTCAGCAGGGCGGCGCGGCGGCCTTCGCGCGCCGCCTGGTCGAGGGCGGCCTGGGCGGCGGCGATGCGGGCCGGCCAATCGGCGCCGGCCGGCCAGCCATCATCCACCACCACCAGCAGCGGCCCTTCCCCGGCGGCCCCGGCGCCCGGCGCCCAGACCGGCCGGGCCAGCCCAAGCACGATCAGCGCCGCGGCGGCGAGGCGCAGCAGCAGCAGCCACCAGGGCGTGCGGGCGGGGGTTTCCTCGGGGGCCGGCAGGTCGCGCAGCAGGCGCAGCGCCGGAAAGAACTGGCGCCGGGGGGCAGGCGGCGTCACCCGCAGCAGCCACCAGATCAGCGGCAGCGCCGGCAGCGCCAGCAGCAGCCAGGGAACCACGAAGCCGACCGGACCCAGGTTCATCATGTCGGGACCATCATGCCATCGGGTTCCTCACGCATTCACCATGCCGACATGGGCTCAGTGCCCCTGGGGTGCCAGGGCGGTCCACAACCCGAGCAGCGCCGCCTCGGGCGGCGCGTCGGTGCGGTGGGTGGCGAAGCGCCAGCCGGCGGCAGCGGCGATGGCCTGCAGCCCGGCACGGTGCGCCGCCAGCCGTTCGGCGTAAAGCTCGCGCACCCCCTCGACGCGCGGCAGCAACAGCGGCTGCTCGGCCAGCAATCCCTCGAAGCGGATGCGGCCGGCATAGGGCAGGGTTTCCTCGGCCGGGTCGAGCACCTGCAGCAGATGGCCGCGCACGCCGCGCGCCGCCAGCGCCGCCACCGCCGCGCGGGTCTCCTCCAGCGGCTGCAGGAAATCGCCGAACAGCACGGCGCGGGCATGGCGCGGCAGGCCGTCATCGGCCGGGCCGGGCCGGTGGCGGCCCAGCGCCTCGGCCAGGGAGGCCATGGCGCCGCGCCCGGCATAGGCGCGCCGCTCGCCCAGCAGCCGCACCCGCTCGCCGCCGCGCAGCAGCAGGGAGGCGAGCGCCAGCAGCAGCATCTCCGCCCGCTCGCCCTTCTGCGGGCGGTCGGCGCCGCCGCGCCACGCCATGGTGGGCCCGGCATCGCGCCACAGCGCGACGCTCTGCGCCGCCTCCCACTCGGTTTCGCGCAGAAACAGCCGGTCCGACTTGGCGCTCTGCCGCCAATCGATGCGGTTCACCGAATCGCCGGGGGCATAGGGGCGGAACTGCCAGAAGGCGTCGCCCTGCCCGGCCCGCCGGCGGCCATGCACGCCCTGCATCACGGTGGCCGCGACCCGCTCGGCGGCCACCACCAGCGGCGGCAGGCGGCCGGCCAGCGCCTCGGCGCGCAGCGCGGAGGTGCCAGCAGAGGAGGCCGGGGAGGAGGCGCCGCGGGGCTCAGCCAAGGCTGTTCTTCAGGGCGCCGATCACCTCCTGCAGCTTCACCCCGTCGGCGCGGGCGGAGAAGTTCAGCGCCATGCGGTGGCGCAGCACCGGCTCGGCCAGGGCGATCACATCCTCGATCGAGGGGGCCAGCCGGCCATCCAGCACGGCACGGGCGCGGGCGGCCAGCATCAGCGCCTGGGCGGCGCGCGGCCCGGGGCCCCAGGCCAGGTGCTGGCGGATCATCGGCAGCTCGGCGGTTTCGGGGCGGGCGCCGCGCACCAGCTTCAGGATGGCGTCCAGCACCTGGGCGGATACCGGGATGCGGCGGATCAGCCCCTGCGCCGCCACCAGCTCGGCCGCGCTCATGGCATTCAGCGCCCGCGCCTCGGCCGCGCCGGTGGTGGCCAGCAGCATGGCGCGCTCCGCCGCCTCGTCGGGGTAAGTGACCTCCACCTCCAGCAGAAAGCGGTCGAGCTGCGCCTCGGGCAGCGGATAGGTGCCCTCCTGCTCGATTGGGTTCTGCGTCGCCAGCACATGGAAGGGCGCGGGCAGCGGATGCGCCTGACCGGCGATCGCCACCTTGCGCTCCTGCATGGCCTGCAGCAGCGCCGACTGGGTGCGGGGCGAGGCGCGGTTGATCTCGTCCGCCATCAGCAGCTGGCAGAACACCGGGCCCTTGATGAAGCGGAAGGCGCGGCGGCCGCCCTCGCCTTCCTCCAGCACCTCGGAGCCCAGGATGTCGGCCGGCATCAGGTCGGGGGTGAACTGGACGCGGCTCTCGTCCAGCCCCAGCACCGTGCCCAGCGTTTCCACCAGCTTGGTCTTGCCCAGGCCCGGCACGCCCACCAGCAGCACGTGTCCGCCGGACAGGATGGTGATGAGAACCTGCTCCACCACCTCGGGCTGGCCGAAGATGACGCGGCCCACCGCCTCCCGCACCCGCGCCAGGCGGGTGCCCAGCGCCTCGACCTCGCCCAGCAGCACATTGGGAAGGATATTGGGATCGTTGTGGTCCGCCACTTCAACCATGCCCCATGGCCTCCTTATATACACGCCGATACATTTGGTGGGCCGGTCCGCAATGGCCAGCCCGCTGCGGCCTCGCGTTAGCCTGCAAGGGGAAGCCTATGCCCGTCGGGCGTGTGGACGAAGCACTGAAACAATCCGGCACCAGCCAGGATCACGGCCAGCAGCCTGGCCAGTCCTGCTGCCCCAGCCAGAAGAAGCCGCCACGACCCGCGGCGCCGAACGGCCGCCCGAAGCGCGATTGCGGCGATTTCCAGATGCGTATCGCCCGCGACGGCTCCTGGCACTACAAGGGCAGCCCGATCGGGCGGAAGGAGCTGGTGTGCCTGTTCTCCTCCGTGCTGCGGCGCGAGCCGGACGGCTCCTATTGGCTGGAAACCCCGGTGGAGCGCGGCCGCATTGAGGTGGAGGACGCGCCCTTCGTCGCCGTGGAGGTGTTCTGGCGCCGCTGCGAGGGCCGGCAATGCCTCACCTTCCGCACCAATCTCGATGAAATGGTGACCGCCGACGCCGACCACCCGATCCGCGTCACCATCGACCCGCGCACCCGGCAGCCGCGCCCCTACGTGATGGTGCGGCCAGGACTCGAGGCCCGCATCAACCGCGCCGTGTTCTACGAGCTGGTGGCCCTGGCGGAGCCGGAATCCCTGGCCGGCCGCGAAACCCTCGGCGTCTGGAGCGAGGGGGTGTTCTTTCCGATCGACGAGGTGCCCAGCGACAGCGCGGTGAGCGCCGCGGCGGAGTGAGCGGCGCTTCCGTTTCCGCCGCCGTCACCCTGGACGCGGCGGAAGTGGCGCGGCGGCTCTCCGATCCGTCCCGCTGCTTCCCGCAGGCGGGCCCGGCGGAGGGCAAGGCCAGCGCCGTGCTGGTGCCGGTGGTGCTGCATCCCGAGCCCACCCTGCTGCTGACGCTGCGCGCCGCGGCGCTGTCCAGCCATGCCGGGCAGGTGTCGTTTCCCGGCGGCCGCATCGAGCCCGGCGAAACCCCCGAGCAGGCGGCGCTGCGCGAGGCGGCGGAGGAGGTCGGGCTGGATCCGCGCCTGCCGCGCGTCACCGGGCGCCTGCCGGGGCTGGTCACCGGAACCGGCTACCACATCACGCCGGTCCTGGCGCTGCTGGAGCCGCCGTTGAACCTGACGCCCTCGCCGGATGAGGTGGAGCTGGCCTTCGAATACGAGCTGGCCTCGCTGCTCGACCCCGCGCTGCCGGAAACCCGCACCGCCATCTGGAAGGGGGAGCGCCGCTCCTTCGCCGTGTGGCCGCATGCGCGGCACTACATCTGGGGCGCCACCGCCGCCATCATGCATTCGCTGGCGGAGCTGCTGCGGCGGGAACGCTGACACGCAACGGTCACGTCCGCGCCGGTTCCGGGGTGCGCTGAACTTGTCTATACCTCTTGCTCTCACCCCGGCAGGAGGGAACAGGTCATGGCCGTCATCCGCAGCATCGCGGCGCTGGAGGCGATCTATGGACGCCTCGACGAGATCGGCGAGGCGTCCACCGCCAAGGTGACCGACCGCGTCATCCCCGCCTATCGCCGCATGATCGAGGCGGCGCCCTTCATGGCGCTGGCGACGGTGGGCCCCGAGGGGCTGGATTGCTCGCCGCGCGGCGACCGCGGCCAGGTGGCGGTGGTGCGGGACGACCGCACCCTGCTGCTGCCCGACCGGCGCGGCAACAACCGCATCGACAGCCTGCGCAACGTGGTGCGCGACCCGCGCGTGGCGCTGATGTTCCTGATCCCGGGCAGCGGCAATGCGCTGCGCGTCAATGGGGAAGCGGTGGTCGAGGACGATCCCGCCCTGCTGGACAGCCTGGCGGTGGATGGCAAGCCGCCGCGCACCGTGCTGCTGGTGACGGTGCGGGACATCTATTTCCAATGCGCCCGCGCCATCCTGCGCGCCGGGCTGTGGGATGCGGCGCGGCACGCCGATCCGGCCTCGCTGCCGACGCCGGGGCAGATCCTGGCCGAGCTCAGCGCCGGCCGCGTCGGCGGGGACGAGTATGACCGCGCCTGGCCGGAGCGCGCCCGGCACAGCATGTGGTGAGGCGCCCGGCCGGCTCAGCGCGGGCCGGGTGAGCGCTCGGCGGCGGGCAGGGAACCAGAATCGGCAGGGAATGCCCGGTGCTCATGCGGTGCGGCCCCGGTCGGAACGAGGCGTGGCAGGCCGCGGCGTTGTTGACCCTCTGCCTCGTTCCCGCGCCCTCAGAAGAAGGCGCGGCGCACCACCAGGCCGATCGCGCCCCAGATCGGCAGGCTGAAGCCGATGCCGAACAACAAGCCCTTGGCGAAGGATGGCCGGGGCTCCCGCTCAGACAGGGAATGCGGGAGGGAGGAAAGGGTGGTGTCGCTCATCGGGGGGGCGCCTCTGGCATGCAGAAGCGCCACCCTAGGGGAGAGTCGTTAATGCCGGGTTTAGGGACGGCGAATGCCGCCCCGCTTCTCACCAGCGATAGGCGAGGCTGCCCAGCACGTTCAGCCGGTTGCCGTAGAAGCAGCCGGTATCGCCCGAGCAGCGCGACACGTAGCGGGTGTCGGCCAGGTTGGCGGCGGTGAGGTTGAAGCTCAGCCCCTTCGCCCGCTCGCTGATGGCGCCGAAATCATAGCGCAGCGCCGCGTCGAACAGCGTGGTGGAAGGCACCACATTGCCGCCCGCGACGGAGGTGGTGTTGCCGAGGTAGCGCGTGCCGAGGCCCAGCGTCAGGCCGGACAGCGGGCCGGAAAAGCCGGCGAAGCTGTATTCGCCATACAGCCCGGCATTGGTCTTGGACACGCCGGCCGGCCGCTCGCCCACCTCGGCGGCGGTGTTGCTGCGGGTGATCTCCGGATCGAGCAGCGTCACGCTGCCCACCAGGCTGACGCCGTTGCCGAGTTCCGCCACGCCTTCCAGCTCCACGCCGCGCACGCGGATCTCGCCCACCGCCACCTGGTCGAAGGGGTTGACCGGGTCCGGCGTCAGGGTGTTCTGCTGCGTCAGGTGGAAGGCCGCCAGCTGCACGAAGGAGCGCACGCCATTCGGCTGGAACTTCAGGCCCACCTCGTATTGCTCGCCCTCCAGCGGCTCCCAGCCCCGGGCGACGCCGCTGCCATCCGTGCCGATCTGCGGCTGGAAGGACCGGGCATAGCTGGCATAGGGCGCGAGGCCCACATCGGTCAGGTACAGGATGCCGGCGCGCCAGGTGAAGGCCTGGTCGTTCTGCTGGCTGCGCACGCCGCCCGCGTCGCGATCATCGATGTCGGAATAGGCCCAGTCCTGCCGGATGCCGGCGGTGACCACGAGGCGGTCGAAGCGGATCTGGTCCTGCAGGTACACGCCGTACTGCGTGTTGACCTGGCGCACATTGTCGTAGGGCACGGTCAGCGCCGGAAGCGGGCTGCCATACACCGGCGCGAACAGGTCGAGGCCCGGCGCGAAGGCGAAGGATTGCGCATTGCGGTAGTTCACCTGGCTGTAGTCGAAGCCGCCCAGCAGGGTGTGGCGGATGCCGGCGGTGGTGAACTCGGCCTTCACCTGGTTGTCCACCTGGAAGGTGCCGACATTGATGTTCGCGCGGTAGGCGAAGCGCTCCAGCGTGCGCTGGTCCGCCCGCAGCCCGCCGCCATACACCTGGTCCCAGCGGATCTCGGTTTCGGCGTAGCGCAGGTTCTGCTGCACCGACCAGACATTGTTGAAGCGGTACGACAGCTCATAGCCGATGCCCCACTGGGTGCGATCGAAGCGGTCGAAATCCTCCTCCCCGGTGAAGCGGTCGCGGGAGATGCGGCCGAACGGCGTGCGCGTCACCGTGCCCTCATAAGGCAGGAACTGGTTTCCCGAGGTGCGGTCGCGCTGGTAATAGCCGAGCACGGTGAGCGAGGTGTTGTCGGTCGGGCGCCACGTCACCGTGGGCGCCACGAAGATCCGGTCATCCTCGACATTGTCGACCGCGGTGTCGGAGTCGCGCAGCAGGCCGGTGAAGCCGTAGAGCAGCGAGCCGTCCTCGGTCAGCTTGCCGCTGGCGAAGCCCTGGCCCTGGAGGCGGTTGTTGCTGCCGGCGGTGAGGCGAACCTCGCCCTGCTCGAAATCCGTCGGCCGACGCTGCACCATGTTGACCAGCCCGCCCGGCGCGATCTGGCCGTACAGCACGGAGGTCGGGCCGCGCAGCACCTCGTAGCGCTCCAGCCCGTAGGTCTCGAACATCGAGCCGGCATAGCCGGTGTTGTAGCGCAGGCCGTTCAGGAAAATGCCGTTGTCCTGCGCGTTGAAGCCGCGCAGCTGGAACCAGTCGGTGCGGCTGTCGGTGCCGTAGTTCTCGCCGCGCACGCCAGCGGTGTAGCGCAGCGCCTCGCCCAGCGTCTGCGCCTGGCGCGCATCGATCTGGTCGCGCGGGATCACCGAGATGGATTGCGGGTTCTCGATCAGCGGCGTGTCGGTCTTGGTGCCGGTGATCTCCTGGCTGGCGACGTAGCCGCGGATCGGGTCCAGCGCCCGCTCGCCCTGCGCCTCGACGTCGATCTCCGGCAGCACCAGCGTGCCTTCCGGCATGCTGGCCACGCCCTGGGCCCGCGCCGCGGAGGGCGCCCAGGCCAGGGCGGGCGCGCACAGGGCGGTGGCGCACAGCAGCAAGGTGGCGCGCCGCGAGGCACGGGGGGCATGACGCATGGTTCGGGGATCCTGGGCAGTCAGCGGGCGGTTCGCCGTCCGTAATGCAATTCATTCTTAAAGACAACAAGCCCGATTCCGGAACGAAGCGGAAACGCTGGCATGGGCTGGGCCGCCCCGCTATCCTGCGCGGCCATGCGGCTCTACGAGATTCCGGCGCACCAGCCCTTCCTGCCCTGCCTGGCGCGCGGCGTGCTCGGCATGGTCGACACCGACGACCCGCTGGCTCTGTCCCGCACCACCATTCTGCTGCCGACGCGCCGCGCCGCCCTGGCGCTGCGCGAGGCCTTCCTGGAACAGGCCAACGGCCAGACCCTGCTGCTGCCGCGCATGCGGGCCCTGTCCGGCCTGAGCACCGAGGAAGCGGACGAGCTCTCCCTCCCCACCCTGCTCGACCTGCCGCCGGCGGTGGATGCGGCGCGACGGCAGGCGGCGCTGACCGCCATGGTGCTGCGCCTGCCGGCCCGCTTCGGCGGCCCCAACACGCCGGAACAGGCCTGGGGCCTCGCCGCCGCCCTGGCCGAGCTGATGGATGAGACCGCGCTGGAAGGCTGCGATGACGGCAAGCTGTCGGACCTGGTGCCGGAGGAATTCGCCACCCACTGGCAGGTGACGCTGGCCTTTCTGCGCGGCGTGCTGGATGCGTGGGAAGCCTGGCTCGGGGAACAGGGGCTGATGGATATCGGCCCGCGCCGCGTCGCCGCACTGCGCGCCCAGGCTGCGCTGTGGCGCGAGAACCCGCCGGCGCACCCGGTGATCGCCGCCGGCATCGGCGCCGGCGGCACCATTCCCGCCGCCGCCGAGCTGTTGCGCGTGGTCGCCACCATGCCGAACGGCGCGGTGGTGATGCATGGCGCGGGGGAGGTCACCTCCTCGCAGCTCTGGGAAGCCATCAAGGAAAGCCCGACCCACCCGCTGGCCGGGCAGGTGCGGCTGCTCTCCGCCATGGACGCGACGCCGGACGACCTGATCCTGTGGCCCGGCCTTGGGGAAGACGACCTCGCTCTGCACCGCCGGGCCGAGCTGCTGTGCTGCTCGCTGCGCCCGGCGCATGGCATCGAGGCCTGGCTGAAGCGCCGCCCCGAATTCTGGCAGCCCGCGCTGCAGGGCCTGTCGCTGATCGAGGCGCCGGACGTGCAGGGCGAGGCGGTGGCCATCGCCCTGTTGCTGCGCGAGGCGCTGGAAACCCCGGGCGCCCGCGCCGCGCTGATCACCCCGGACCGCGAGCTGGGCCGCCGCGTCGCCGCGGAGCTGACCCGCCACGGCGTGCTGGCCGACGATTCCGCCGGCCAGCCCCTGGGCGAAACCCCCACCGGCGCCTTTCTGCGCCTGATCGCGGAGGCGGTGTCGCAGGGCTTCGCGCCGGTGCCGCTGCTGGCCCTGCTGAAGCACCCGCTCTGCGCCGGCGGCATGGCGCGGCCGGAATGGATGGAGGCGGTGCGCCTGCTGGAACGCCGCGCCCTGCGCGGGCCGCGCCCCGCCCCCGGCCTGCCCGGCCTGCGCGCCCGCGCGGCCGAGGCCTTTCGCCGCGAGCAGGATGCCGGCCTGCTGGCCCGCGTCACCCGGCTGCTCGACGCGCTGGACACCGCACTGGATGGGTTCGCCGAGCTGCCGGACAGCCCGGCCCGGCCGCCCGCCGACCTGCTGGCCTGCCACCTGGCCGCCGCCGAGCGCCTGGCGTCCACCGACAGCCGTCCCGGCGGCATGCGCCTGTATGCCGGGGAGGAAGGCGAGCCGCTGGCCGTGCATCTCGCCAACCTGCCGCCGGCGCTGCGCGAATTGCCGCCCATGGGCGGCGCCGGCTGGCCCGCCCTGTTCGACGCGCTGCTGGCCGGCCCGGCCGCGCCCAGCGTGCGCATGAGCCGCGGCAAGGAAGGCGGGCGGCACCCGCGCATCGCCATCCTCGGCCTGCTGGAAGCGCGGCTGCAGGATTTCGACCTCGCCGTGCTGGGCAGCCTGGAGGAAGGCGTCTGGCCGCAGGCCACCGATCCCGGCCCCTGGATGAGCCGGCCGATGCGCCAGGATTTCGGCCTGCCGGAGCCCGAGGCGCGCATCGGACGCGTGGCCGCCGATTTCATGCTGGCCGCGTCCTCGGCGCCGCGCGTGGTGCTGTCCCGCGCGCGCAAGCGGGCCGGCGCGCCCACCGTTCCCTCGCGCTGGCTGACGCGGCTCGAAACCTTTCTGGCCGGGCAATGGGACCCGCGCCGCAACGCGCCCGGCAGCGGCCTGTCGCTGCCGCGCAGCCCGGCCGTGCTGTGGGCCGCGCGGCTCGACATGCCGGACGCGGTGCGCCCCTGCCCGCGCCCGGCCCCCGCCCCGCCGCCCGAGGCCCGCCCGCGCGAGATCAGCGTCACCGAGGTGGCCGAGCTGATGGCCGACCCCTACGGCTTCTATGCCCGCCGCGTGCTGAAGCTGAGCCCGTTCGACCCGCTGGATGCCGAGGTCGGCGCCGCCGATTACGGCCAGCTGGTGCATGACGCCATGGCGCGCTGGACCCGGCGGCTGGACGAAACGCCCGGCGGCTGGCCCGGCACCGCCCTGGCCCGCCAATGGTTCGACGAGGCGGCCGAGGAAGCCTTGGCCGAGGCCGCCGCCCGCCCCGGGCTGCTGGCCTTCTGGCGCCCCCGCCTGCGCCGCATCGGCGGCTTCGTGGTGGCGGAGGAGGAGGCCGCGCAATCCGGCGAGCGCATCCGCCGCCGCCATGCCGAGATGCCCGGCCGCCTGCCCATCGCCGGCGGCGCGGTGGACCTCAAGGTGCGCGCCGACCGCATCGACGAGCTGGCCGACGGCACGCTGGCCATCATCGACTATAAGACCGGCACGCCGCCGGGACACAAGGATGTGGAGGAAGGCCGCGCGCCGCAGATGCCGCTGGAAGCCGCCATCGCCGCCGCCGGCGGATTTCTCCGCCCCGGCCGCGCCGTGCCCGCGCGCCCCGTCTCCGCCCTGACCTATTGGCGGCTCACCGGCGGCGCCACGCCGGGCGAGGTGAAGCCGGTGAAGGGCGATCCCGGCGCGCTGGCCGCCGATGCGCTGGACAACACCGAGGCGCTGGTGCGCGGCTTCCTGCTGGAACGCCGGCGCTTCGTGGCCCGGCCGCATCCGCGCCGCACCCCGCAGCGCTCCGACCATGACCACCTGGCGCGCGTCGCCGAATGGGGCACGGCGGGCGAGGAATGAGCACCGCCCTGTCCCCCGCCCTCTCGCCCCGGGCCGCCGCGCAGGATGCGCAGCGCCGCGCCTCCGACCCGGTCTTCTCCGCCTGGGTGGGCGCGTCCGCCGGCTCGGGCAAGACCAAGGTGCTGACCGACCGGGTGCTGCGCCTGCTGCTGCGCCCCGGCGCGCGGCCCAATCGCCTGCTCTGCCTGACCTTCACCAAGGCGGCCGCCGCCGAGATGGCGACACGCCTGGCCCGCCGCCTCGGCGAATGGGCGGTGGCCGAGGAGATGGATCTCGACCGCAGCCTGCTGTCGCTGACCGGCAGCCCGCCGGATGCGGAACTGCGCAGCCGCGCGCGCGGCCTGTTCGCCGCCGTGCTGGACCTGCCGGGCGGCATGCGCATCAACACCATCCACGCCTTCTGCCAGTCGCTGCTGCGCGGCTTTCCGCTGGAAGCCGGGCTGCCGCCGCAATTCCGCCTGGTGGAGGAAAGCGACGCCAACGCCATGCTGGCCGAGGCGCGCGAGGCGGCGCTGTCCTCCGGCCGGCTGCCGCTCGACGCCATCGAGGCCATGGCCGGCCTCGGCTCGGCGGAGGATTTCGCCGACACGCTGCGTACCCTGGTGGCCGAGCGCGAGAAGCTGGCCGAGGCGATCCGCGCCTCAGGTGGCCTCGCCGGCTGCGACGCCGCGCTGCGCCGCCGCCTCGGCCTGCCGCGCGACGGGCAGGAGGAGGAAGCGCTGCATTCCGCCTGCGCGCGCATCGACACCGCCATGGTGCGCGCCGCCGGCATGCTGGCCGGCAGCAGCAACGAGAATGACCAGCGGCGCGGCGCGCAGATCCGCGCCTGGGTCGCGCTGGCGGTGGAATCCCGCGTGGCGCGCTGGGAAGAATGGTCAGCGATCTTCCTGACCACCGAGGGCAGCTGCCGGAAATCGCTCGCCACCAAGGGCGGCCTCGGCAAGAACCATTCCGAATGCCAGTCCCTGCTGGCCGAGGAAGCCGAGCGCGTCCGCGAGGTGGAGGAAACCCGCAAGGCCTGGCGGCTGCACCGCGCGACGCTGGCGCTGCTGGCCCTCGCCCAGCCGGTGCTGGACGGCTATGCGGCGCGCAAGAGCCGCATCGGCGCGGTGGATTTCGACGACCTGATCCAGGCTGCGCGCCGGCTGCTGCAGGATCCGGGCAGCGCCTGGGTGCTGTACAAGCTGGATGGCGGGCTCGACCACCTGCTGCTCGACGAGGCGCAGGACAGCAATTCCGCGCAATGGGACATCGCCGCGCGCTTGGCCGAGGAATTCTTCGCCGGCCAGGGCACGCGCGAGGACGGCACGCAGCGCACCATCTTCGCCGTGGGTGACGAGAAGCAGTCGATCTACAGCTTCCAGGGCGCCGACGCCGCCGGCTTCGCGCGCTGGGAACAACACTTCGCCCAGGCCGTGGCCGAGGCGGAGGCGCAGTTCACCTCGGTGCCGCTGAACGTCTCCTTCCGCTCCACCGCGCCGGTGCTGGCACTGGTGGATGCGGTGTTCTCCGACGGCGCGGCGCGGCGCGGCGTGATCGGCGGGAACGGCATCCTGGCGCACCGCGCCGACCGCGAGGGCGAGGCCGGGCTGGTGGAGATCTGGCCGCCGTTGGCGCCGCCCGACAAGGCGGAGCTGGAACCCTGGCAGGTGCCGGACGAGCCGGTGGCCGAGGCCAACGCCATGGCGCTGCTGGCGGAATCGCTGGCCGCCCGCATCGCCCGCATGATCCGCGAGGAACGCCTGCCGGCGCGCGGCGACCGGCCGATCCGCCCAGGCGACATCCTGGTGCTGCTGCGCCGGCGCACGGCGTTCTCGGCGCTGCTGGTGCGCGCCCTGAAGGCGCGCGGCGTGCCGGTGGGCGGGCTCGACCGGCTGCGGCTGATCGAGCAGATCGCGGTGCAGGACCTGCTGGCGCTGTGCGACGTGCTGCTGCTGCCGGAGGACGACCTGCAGCTCGCCGCCGTGCTCAAGAGCCCGCTCTGCAACGTCGACGAGGCGGAACTGTTCACGCTGTCCACCACGCGCGGCGCCAAGCCGCTGTGGTGGCGGCTGATGGCCCAGCGCGGCAGCGACACCCCGGCCGGCCGCGCCGCCGAATGGCTGGCCGACCTGTCCGACCGCGCCGACCTCGCCACGCCGCACACCATCCTGGCCGAGGTGCTGGGCGAGCATGGCGGGCGCGGGCGCATGCTGGAACGGCTCGGCCCCGATGCCGCCGACCCGCTGGACGAGGTGCTGAACGCCGCCCTGATGTTCGAGGCGCGCTACCCGCCCTCCCTGCAGGGCTTCGTCCACTGGCTGCGGCGCGGCGGCGCCGAAGTGAAGCGCGAGGCGGAATCCGGCGTCGACGCGGTCCGGCTGATGACCGCGCACGGCGCCAAGGGATTGCAGGCGCCCGTCGTGATCCTGCCCGATGTCGGCAGCGGCCGCGGCGAGAAGCCGCTGCGCTGGGACGAGACGGCGTCGCCCGCCATGCCGCTCTGGGCGCCGCGCTCGCGCCGCGATTTCTTCGCCCCGGCGTGGAGCACGCTGATGGAGAGCGACGGCGCGGCGCGCGACGCGGAGGAGAACCGCCTGCTCTACGTGGCGCTGACCCGCGCCGAGGACCGGCTGCTGGTCTGCGCCTGGGGCGATCCGAAGCCGGGCTCCTGGTACGACCTGGTGGCACAGGGCTTCACCCGCCTCCATGGCGCCCGCGAAGCGCCGTTCGAGCCGGCCGCCTTCAACGCCCCGCCGCAGGCCAGCTTCAGCGGTCCCCTGCGCTGGCTGGACAGCCCGCAGACCGCGGCACCGCGCTCCGACGCGCCGCATGTGGCGGGGGATGCCCAGGCCGCGCTGCCGGAATGGGTCGGCCGCCCGGCGCCGCCGGAAAGCGAGGCGCTGACCCTCTCCCCCTCCGCCCTGCCCGGCGAGGAGCAGACGCCCACCGCCGCGCCGCATGGCCGCACCGACCCGACCGGCGACCGGTTCCGCCGCGGCCGGCTGATCCACGCCCTGCTGCAGCACCTGCCCGACACGCCGGATGCCGAGCGCGATGCGGTGGCGATGCGCTTCCTGCGTCGCCCCGGCCACGGCCTGTCGCCGGAGGAACAGGACGCCACGGCGCGGGAGGTGCTGACGCTGATGCGCCACCCGCGCCTGCGCGACGCCTTTGGCCCGGATTCCCTGGCCGAGGCGCCGGTCGCCGGGCGCCTGGCCGGGCATCCCCTGGCCGGCCAGGTGGATCGCATGCTGATCCAGCCAGATCGCGTGGTGGTGCTGGACTACAAGACCAACCGCCCGCCGCCGGAGGAGGTTTCCGCCGTTGATCCGCTCTATCTGCGGCAGATGGCGGCCTATCGCGGCCTGTTGCGGCAGGTGTTTCCCGACCGGCGGGTGGAATGCTGGCTGCTCTGGACCTGGGCCGGGCGGGTCATGGAACTGCCCGACGCGGTGCTGGACCGGCACGCGCCGCGCTGAGGCGGCGCCGGCCGGATCGGCGGATCAGCGCCGCGGATCGGGCTGGTGCAGGGCGGGGTTGCGCCAGCCCTGCACCCCATCCACCACCACCCGCTGACCGTTGTGGTGCATGTCGAGGATCGCCGGCCGCTCGATCTCCAGCAGCCAGCCGGCCTTGTGCAGCGTGTCCATGATCCGCCCCTCGATCGGCCGGGAATGGGTGCCGACGACGATGTAGGCGACCTTTTCCTGTAGCTGCGGCAGGGCTTCCTCGATCAGCGTCGCCTCGCCGCCCTGGATGTCGATGTGCAGCAGATCGATGCGCGCATGCGGCGCCGCCAGGTCGCGCAGGGCCACCATTGGCAACTCCTCATGCGAGCCGGCGGCGGCGGCCTGTTGCCGCTGCTCGGCACTGGCGCCGAACACGGCTTCCAGCCCCCATTGCTCGCCGGCCTGGTGCTGGCGCGGAAACAGCGCCACCCCGCCGCGGGCGGCCGCGATGCCGTGGTGCAGCGTGACCTGGTCGGAACCGAAGCCGTTCTCCGCCGTGCTTTGCCGGGCAAAGGCCAGGTGACCCTTGTCGCCCTCCACGCCGATCAGCTGCGGCCGCTTGCCGAGCCGGCGCGCCGCGACCCCGGTGTTGTTGAGCCAGCACCCCCAGCCGCAGCCCAGCTCGATCACCGTGAAGCTGTCGCCGGCGAGATCGACCGCCCGCAGGGCCGCGCCCCATTCGGCGATGTCGGCGTGCCAGTTGGCCGGGATCGGCACGCCTTCCACCTCGCCCGCGCGATTGTCCAGCAGGGACGGAAAGAACCGGGGGTCGATCAGCACGCCGAGGAAGTTGGTCAGCCGCTGCGGGTTCGGCACCAGGCCGGTGGCGGCGTGGCGCCGCATCACCTCCTGAGGCTCGAACGTCGCGTTGTAGAAGAAGAACGGGCTGAAGGGCGGCGGCGCGGCGGAAGGCTGGATCATTCTCTGGCGCTGCTGTGCCAGCATGTCGCGCTCCCGGAGCAGTTGATTGCGCGATTCGTATAAACGCCTGACCTGTGGCACCAGAAGGCCGGCGCTGCGCAGAAATCCCACCATCCACTTCCCAACCCGTCCGGCGCCAGCATCGGCATCCCGCGGCGTCCCCGTCAACCATTCCGGCGCGAATGGCGGATGGCAGCGGACGCCCTGGCCACGGGCCCAGCATCCGGTGGGCCGCGGACGATCAGCCGGGCCTGGGTTCCGGCACCCAGCGCAGCGCCGCGCCCAAATCCTGCACGAAATGCGCGTATTCGGCGCGCTTCGCCTCCGGGTCCGGCAGGCGCAGCAGGAAGCTCGGATGCACCGTCAGCAGGATCGGCATGCCGCCCGGCCCGGACAGCACCTGCCCCCGCAGCTTCATGATGCCGACCTTGCGCCCGAGCAGCGCCTGCGCCGCCGTGGCTCCCATGGCCACCAGCAGGCCGGGGGCGACATGCACGATCTCGCGCATCAGAAAGGGACGGTAATGCGCGATGTCGCCGGCATCCGGCGTCTGGTGCAGCCGGCGCGGGCCGCGCTGCACGTATTTGAAGTGCTTCACCGCGTTGGTGACGTAGCAGGCGGCGCGGTCGATGCCGGCTTCCACCAGCGCGCGGTCCAGCAGGCGGCCGGCGGGGCCGATAAAGGGGCGGCCGCCACGGTCCTCCTCGTCGCCGGGCTGCTCGCCCACCAGCATCAGCGCGGCGTCGAGCGGCCCCTCGCCCAGCACCGGCGCGCGGCCCTCGGCCCAGGCGGCGGGGATCACCTCGGGCAGCGCGGCATGGTCGGCGGGCCGGCGGGCGCGGCCAGCATCGCCGCGCGCCTCGGCCGGGGTTTCCTCCTCCAGGCGCCCGCGCGCGGCCTCGGCCGGGCTGGGCTCGGCCACCACCTGACCGTCCTGCGGCGCGGCCGGCGGCTGCTCGGACAGTTCGGGCTCGGCCGGCGACGCCGCGTGCGGGGATTGCGCAGCGGCGGCCTTGCGCCGCTTCGGCGCCGCGGCGGCGCCCGGCCGGGGGCGTCGGCCGCCGGTGCTGGGAAGGTCGAGGGGCAGCCGGGGTTGCTCGGGCATGGCACGGGGACAACCCGGCAGGCGCCGCAGAGTTCCGCGAACGCCTTGCGGATGCTGGGCTTTCCGCCGGTCCCGGCGTTTCCCGCCGCTGCCCTTTCCTGCCCCCCCTGGCGCTGGTAGAGAGGGCGACTTGTTTTCCGATTCGGGGCGCCATGCCAGCACGGGCGGCGCCCTCTTCCGCGCGGGGGTGTTCGAGCCATGAAGTTCACGGTGGACCGGGCGGTGCTGCTCAAGGCGCTGGCGCATGTGCAGAGCGTCGTCGAGCGGCGCAACACCATCCCCATCCTGGCCAATGTCATGCTGGCGGCGCAGGAGAACAGCCTGACCATGACCGCCACCGACATGGAGATCGCCATCGTCGAGGCGGTGCCCGAGGTGACGGTGTCCCGCGCCGGCCGCACCACCGCCCCGGCGGCGACGCTGTACGAGATCGTCCGCAAGCTGCCCGACGGCGCCAAGGTCGAGCTGGACCACCCCGGCGGCGACGCCCCGCTGGCGCTGCGGGCCGGCCGCTTCGCCACTTCCCTGATGGTGCTGCCGGTAGAGGATTTCCCCTCCATGACCGAGGGCAAGCTGCCGCACGGCTTCGACATCACGCCGACGCTGCTGCGCGAGCTGGTGGACCGCACCAAATTCGCCATCTCCACGGAAGAAACCCGCTATTACCTGAACGGCATCTACGTCCACGCGACGGAGGCCGAGGGCCAGAAGGTGCTGCGCGCCGTCGCCACCGACGGCCACCGCCTGGCGCGCATCGAGGAGCCGCTGCCGGAAGGCGCCGAGGGGATGCCCGGCGTGATCATCCCGCGCAAAACGGTGAACGAGATCCGCAAGCTGGCCGACGAGACCAGCGAGCCGGTGCAGATCCGTCTGTCCGACACCAAGATCCGCTTCGCCTTCGGCTCGGTGCACCTGACCAGCAAGCTGATCGACGGCACCTTCCCCGAATACGAGCGCGTCATTCCGCGCGGCAACGACAAGATCATGACGGTGGACAAGCGCGCCTTCGCCGAGGCGGTGGCGCGCGTCGCCGCCATCTCGTCGGAGCGCTCGCGCCCGGTGAAGCTGTCGATCAAGCCGGACAGCCTGACGCTGACCGCCTCCTCGCCCGACCAGGGCCAGGCGGAGGAGGAGCTGGATGGCGGCGCCGTGACCTATGGCGCCGGTCCGATCGAGATCGGCTTCCAGGCCCGCTACCTCGCCGACATCACCGACCAGATCGCCGACAAGGTCGAGTTCCGCTTCGCCGACGGCTCCGCCCCCACCGTGGTGGTGGACGCGGCCAAGCCCGAGGCGCTGTACGTGCTGATGCCGATGCGCGTCTGAGTGCGCGGCTTCCGGCTGTTCACCGCCGGCATGGCGGTGCTGCTGGCGGGCGGCGAGATCGCCCGCCGCGCCATGACCGGCGGCGCGGTCCAGGCGCTGGACGAGGTGGCGGTGGCCCTGGTTCTCGGCTTCGCCGCGCTGCGCCCCCGCCCCGCCTTGCTGGCCGCCGCCTGGGGCGGCTTCTCGGCGCTGATGCTGGCGCTGCTCACCACCACCCTGGGTGAGATGCTGCACCCCGCGGGCAAGCCGGGCGGCGACTTCTACGCCGTTGTGCTGGGCCTGCTGCTGCTCGCCGGCCTGCTGGCCACCCGCCGGGCGCTGCGCCATGGCTGAGGCGGCCGGGGCGGTGCCGCGGCACCGCTGGTACGAGGACCTGCTGGCGGTGCTGCTCGGCGCCATGGTGATGGCGCTGGGCGTCAACCTTTACGCCGCCGCCGGCCTGCTGACCGGCAGCCTGATGGGATTGTCGCTGCTGCTGGATTACCTCAGCGGCTGGCCTTTCGCCGGGATCTTCGTGCTGCTGAACCTGCCCTTCTTCGTGCTGGCCCGGCTGCGTCTCGGCTGGGCGATGACGCTGCGCAGCGCGGTCGCGGTGCTGCTGATCTCGGTTCTGTCGCGGCTGACGGCCGGGTGGATCGGCTTCTCGCACCTCGATCCGCTCTACGCCGCCGTCGCCGGCGGCGGGCTGATGGGGTGCGGCATGCTGATCCTGTTCCGCCACCGCACCAGCCTCGGCGGCATCTCCATCCTGGCGCTGTTTCTGCAGGAACGGCACGGGATGCGCGCCGGCTACGTGCAGATGGCGATCGACGCGACCATCCTGCTGGCGGCGTTGCTGAGCCAGCCGCCGCTGGCCGTGCTGCTGTCGCTGCTGGGGGCGCTGGTGCTGAACCTGATCATCGCGCTGAACCACCGGCCCGGGCGGTATGTGGCGGTGAGCTGAGGCGATTGCCGCGCAGGCGGCGGAGTGCGGCGGCCCATGGGCCGGGGCAGGCTGGCGGCCCAGGAGACACCCCGCATGACCGCGTTCCACTGCATCCCGATCACCACCGCCACCGCCGAGCGCTTCCGCCGCACCGGCCTCGACGACCGCGGCAACACGCTGCGCCGCCGAATCGCCGACGGCGCCGGGGCGTTCCCGTGCCGCCACTGCCTGCAGCTGGCCCAGCCGGGGGAGGTTGTGCTGCTCGGCTCCTACGACCTGCCGGCGCCGCTCGGCATCTACTGGACGCCGAGCCCCATCTTCCTGCACGCCGATCCCTGTTCCCGCTTCGCCGAGGCCGGCCGGGTGGCGCCGATCATCCAGGCCAACCCGCTGGTCTCGGTGCGCGCCTACGACGCCGAGGACCAGTGCCTCTACGATCTGGGCCAGGTCTGCGCCGGGCGGGAGGTGGAGGCGCCGCTGCGGCGTGCCCTGGACGATCCGCGCACCCGCTTCGTCAACATCCACACCGCCCGCCCCGGCTGCCTGCTGGCGCGGGTCGAGCGCGCCGGGGCCTGACAGGAAGGCCCGGCCTCCGGGAGCCGGGCCCCCTCAGCCGATGCGCTCATAGACCAGGTGCAAGGCGCCCTTCGCCTTGGCCTCGCACCGCGCCAGCCGCAGCCGCAGCTCGCCGGTTCCCGCCGGGAAAAGCGGAATGCCGTCGCCCAGGATGACGGGGATCACGGCCATCTCCAGCAGGTCGAGCTTGTTGATCGCGATCATGGACCGGATGACCTGGCCGCCGCCCTCGATCCAGACCCGGCGATATCCCCGCGCCTCCAGCTCGGCGGCGACCGCGGCGACATCGCCGGAGCGCGCCTCCACCCCCGGCGGCGGCAGCGCGTCCAGCGGCCGCGCCGTCAGCACGATCGTGGGCTTGCCGGGATAAGGCCAGTCGCCGAAGCACCGGAGCGCGTCATAGGTCCCCCGGCCCATCAGGATCGCGTCCACGCCGGCAAAGAAGGCGCCGAAGCCGAAATCCTCGGCCGGGTAGTCCGCTGCCAGCCAATCGTCGACGGAACCGTCCGGGCGGGCGATCTTGCCGTCGAGGGACACCGCGATGTGGCAGTGCCAAACCGTTGCGCCCATCCGATTCGCCTCCGCTGCGCCATGCCGGGGCCTCGACCCTAGCAAGGATCGCGGCCAGGCGCTTCCCTCGTTAGCCGGCGCAGTCCAGCAGTGGCCCGAGCTGCCCGGTACGGCGGCGGATGGTGCCGGCGCGGTCCCGCACATAGGGGCCCGGCTCGGCGGCGGACCAGTTCAGCGGGCTAGGCAGCACCGCCGCCAGCTGCGCCGATTGCGCCGCGGAAAGCCGCGCCGCCGGGCGGTTGAAGAAGTCGCGCGCGGCCGCCTCGGCGCCATAGGTGCCAGGGCCGAACTCGACGATGTTGAGATACACCTCCAGCACCCGCCGCTTTGGCCAGAGCAGCGCCACCTGCGGCGTCAGCCAGGCTTCCAGCACCTTGCGCAGCGGATCGCGCCCCGGCCAGAGGAACAGGTTCTTCGCCACCTGCATGGTGAGGGTGGAGGCGCCGCGCGGCCGCTCGCCCTCCAGCGCCGCCGCGATCTGCCCCTGCAGCGCCGGCAGGTCGAAGCCGAACATCTGGGTGCAGAAGGTGTTGTCCTCGGCCGCGATCACCGAATGGGCCAGCGCCGGCGTCATCTCCGAATACGCCACCCAGTCCTTGGACAGGCCGTAGCCCTGCGCCGCGCGGATCAGCATCAGCGGCGTCACCGGCACGGGCACGAAGCGGAAGATCAGGATCAGCAGCGGCGGCCCGGCCAGGAACAGCAGCAGGGCGCGCCGCAGCCAGCCGGGCCAGCGCCCGCGCATCAGCGGCCGCAGGCCCCGGCGCGGTCGCGGTGCGACCAGGGGAAGTCGAACCGTCCGGCCCAGGCGCCGGCCTTGTCGCGCCGCGCCGCCGCCTCGGCCGCGGCGTAGCGGCGGTCCGAGAAGCGGGGGCAATCGAAGGCATAGCCCGAGCGCACCATTGCCTCGTTGAGGTCGACCCGGCTGCCGCCGGAGCCCGGCACGAAGCAGATGGCCACCGTGCGCCCATGGGTGAGGGAGCCGTCCGGCTCGCAGGTCACCACCCGGTTGCCGACCAGCTCCGCCAGCGCCTCCCTCGCCGCGGCGCCGCATTCGAAGCGGCCGGCGCCGCGCCGGCAGCTCTGGTCGTGCTCCAGCGCGTCGATGCCCTGCATCCGCACCCGCACGCCGTCCAGGTCGATGGTGTCGCCATCGATGATGCGCGGGCGGCCGGACAGGGTCTCGCCCGGCCGCGCCTCCCGGGCCGCCTGGCGCGGGGCTTCGGATTGCAGGGCGCGGGTCACGGCCCGGAACAGCCGCGTCAGGTCGCCCTGCGTCACCTCCCCGGTGCCGATCAGGCCGATCACGAGGGCCGCCAAGGCCAGCCAGATCTTGAACAGCGGCTTCCGCCTCATGCCGCCGGCCGGTCCAGCAGGCAGAACATCAGCTCGTGCTTGTTGTGCGCGCCATGGAACAGCTGCGCGCCGGGAATGGCGGCGAATTCCGCGGCGGTGTCGTGGTCCGTCTCGCCCTGGAACTTGATGGTGCAGACGAAGTTCCGCGCCCGCCCCGCCGCCATCCAGCGCCGCACCAGCCCGAGCAGCCGCGCCGGGTAGCAGATGATGTCGCTGAACAGCCAGTCCACCGGCGCCTCGCGCTCCGGCTCCAGCCCGAAGGCGCTCTCGGTGCGGATGGACAGGTTGGGCAGCGCCGCAAGGGCGGGGTCCATCGCCGCCTTGTCCACCGCCACCACCGCCCCGCCCAGCTGCGCCAGCGCCCAGCTCCAGCCGCCCGGCGCGGCGCCGAGGTCGAGCGACACCTCGCCCGGCCCGGGCCAGCGATTGATCCGGGTCAGCGCTTCCCACAGCTTGAGATAGGCGCGGGAGGGCGGGCCCTCGCGGTCCTCGGCGAAGCGCACCTGGCCCTGCACGAAGGGGCTGGTCTTGGTGGGGGAAAACAGCATCCGGTCCGGCGCCAGCAGCGACCAGGCGCCGAGATGGCCGCTGGGCGCCGGCTCGGGAAAGCGCAGCGGGCGCGCCTTGACCGGGGGCAGCGCCGCCTCGATCAGCGCGGCGCGCCGGTGGTGCAGCACCGGCTCCAGCGCCCAGTTGCGCTGAATGGCGCGCAAAGCGTTCGCGGCGCCTTTGATCGAGGGCACCTCGGCTTCGCGAACATCGGTCCAGACATCGAGCGCCCAGGCGGCGGGCACCGGCGGCGCCTCGCTCAGCGCCAGCGGGCCGTGCCAGGACGCGACCGCCACGCCGGCGCGGCGCAGCTCCTCCTCCAGCTCGCGCTCGAACCCCTCATGGGCGCGGAAGGCCGAGCGGATCGTCATGCCGGGCGGCGCAGCCCGGCAATGGCCAGCAGCAGCCAGCCCAGCATCAACAGCGTGCCGCCCAGCGGCGCGACGCCGATTGAAGTGCCCGTCAGCACCAGCCACCAGACCGCGCCGCAGAAGCCCAGGCTGCCCAGCAGAAAGCAGCCGCCGGCATAATGCGCGAGCCGCCCGGCGCGGCGCTCGGCCAGCAGGCCGGTCGCCAGCAGCGCCAGGGCATGCCAGCCCTGCAGGGTCAGCGCGCTCTGCACCATGCGGTTCCCGGCCTCGTCCAGGCGCGGCGCCAGCCCGTGCGCGGCCCAGGCCGACAGCGCCACCGCCAGCAGCCCGGACAGCGCGCCGGCGCACAGCCAGGCACGGGACAGTGGGGAGGGCGGGGCGGGTGCGGACATCGCGCCGGATTAATGCGGATCGCCGCGGCGGGAAAGGCCCGGAACGGGCCGGGATGTCCTGAAGGCGGCGGGCCGCGCGCCCTCAGCCGGGCAGCAGCAGGCCCGAGGGCAGCGTGGAGGCATCGGGCACCCAGCGCCGGCCGCCCTCCTCGTCGCGGCGGAACAGCGGCGTGGCGAAGGCGGCGGCGATGGGAATGGAGCGCGGCCAGGCCTCGCACCAGCGGTTGCCCTGCGCCATGGCGACGCACAGCCCGACCGGCTGCACCCCCGCCGAGGCCAGCAGGGCCAGCCCCGCCAGGGCGGAGGAGCCGGTGCTGATCACGTCATCCAGCAGCAGCACCCGCCGCCCCGACAGCCGCGGCAGCAGGTGCGGGTCGAGCCAGACCCGCCGCGCATCCGGCGCGGTGGAGGAGGCGGTGGGCACCGACAAGGCCGGGTCGTACCATTTCTTGCGCGAATAGCCGGGCGCCACCCAGTTGGGATGGCCCAGCGCCTCCGCCACCGGCCCGGCCAGCCCGTGCCCGAGGGTCGGCATGCCGACCACGATCTCGGCGCCCAGCGGGCGCGCCGCCGCCGCCATCCAGGCGGTGATGGCGTGATGCACGCCGAAACTGGCCTGGTTGACGATCAGCCCGGCCACGGCGGTGGCGCCATAGTCGCGCAGCGGCATGCACAGGCTGAGCCCGTTCGGCATCGGCGCCGGGTAGCTGTCGATGAAGGCGTCGCGCTGAGGCTCGGGCCGGAAGGACTGCCAGTGTTCCATGCCCGGCCCCATCGCATGGCGGCGAAAGCCGCGCCAGAGCTCTGCCGAACACAGCCGCGCGCGCGCCGTTCACGGCTTTGCGCGAAGCCCGCCGCGAGCCGGACCCGGCCGGGGGCGTGGCGGAGCCCCCCTGCCCCGCGCTACAGAAGCGGGGTTCAGGAGGTCCAACACCCATGCTTACCCGACGTTCCGTCCTGCTCGCTTCCGCGGCCGTGGCATCCGTGCCGATGCTGGCCCGCCTGGGGGTGCGCCCGGCCGCCGCACAGACGCCCGCCAACGTGCTGGTCTTCGCCAAGCAGATCGACGACATCATCAGCCTCGATCCGCACGAGGCCTTCGAATACACCGCGTCGGAGATCGCCGGCAACGTGTACCAGAAGCTGGTCACCACCCCGAACTCCGACCCGGCGAGCCTGCAGGGCGAGCTGGCGGAGAAGTGGGAGGTCTCGTCCGACAACAAGACCTTCACCTTTACCCTGCGGCAGGGCCCGAAATTCGCCTCCGGCAAGCCGGTGACGGCGGAGGACGTGGCCTTCTCCCTGAGCCGCGCGGTGATCCTCAACAAGTCGCCCGCCTTCATCATCAACCAGTTCGGCTTCACCCGCGACAACGTGGCCGAGCGCATCCGCGCCACCGACCCGCGCACCGTGGTGCTGCGGACGGCCGAGCCGACCGCGGCGTCCTTCCTGCTGTACTGCCTCTCGGCCGCCGTCGGCTCAGTGGTGGAGAAGGCGACCGTGATGTCGCACGTCCAGGGCGATGACCTGGGCAATGCGTGGCTGAAGCAGAATTCCGCCGGCTCTGGCCCCTATGCGGTGCGGCAATGGAAGGCCAGCGAGAGCGTGATGCTCGACGCCAACCCGAATGCCGACCACCAGCCCAAGGTCAAGCGCATCATCATGCGCCACATCGCCGACCCCTCGGCGCAGCTGCTCGGCCTGCAGCGCGGCGACGTGGACATCGCCCGCAACCTGGTGGCCGACCAGGTGAAGCAGGTGGAGAAGGACCCGAAATTCTCGGTGCAGTACGCCCGCAAGGCGAGCCTGATGTATCTGAGCCTGAACCAGAAGCACCCGATCCTGTCGAAGCCCGAGGTGCGGCAGGCGATCAAGCTGGCGCTCGACTACGACGCCATCCAGAAGAACATCGTGCCCACCACCTACGCGGTGCACCAGGCCTTCCTGCCGGCCGGCCTGCCCGGCGCGCTGACCGAGCACCCCTTCTCCAAGAACACCGCCGAGGCGAAGGCCCTGCTGGCCAAGGCCGGCCACGCCGACGGCTTCGAGGTGGCGCTCGACTACTTCTCGGGCGCGCCGACCTCCGACATCGCCCAGGCGATCCAGGCCAACTTGGCCGAGATCGGCATCCGCCTGCAGATGCTGCCCGGCGAGCAGCGCGCGGTGATCACCAAGACCCGCGCCCGCCAGCACGACATCGCCATGGTGCGCTGGGGCTCCGATTACTTCGACCCGCACAGCAACGCCGAGGCCTTCTCGATCAATCTCGACAACAGCGAGAACGCCAAGAACCGCACCATCGCCTGGCGCGCCAGCTGGGAGATCCCCGAGCTGTCGCAGAAGACGCTGGCGGCGCTGAAGGAAACGGATTCGGAGAAGCGCTCGGCGATGTATGTGGACATCCAGAAGGAGCACCAGCAGGTGTCGCCCTTCGTGATCATGCTGCAGGAGATCGAGGTCGCGGTGTCCCGCGCCGCGGTGAAGGGCTTCGACATGGGCCCGATGAACGACCGGCATTCCTACACCAACATCACCAAGGCATGAGCGACACCGCAACATCCCCGGCGGCGGCGCCGCCGCCGGGGGGCCCTTCAGGTCAGCCTGCAGGGGGGCGCAACCGCCCCTCCGCCCTGCGCCTCCGCTTCCAGGCGGTCTCGGGCACGCTGGCCAGCATCCCGATCACCCTGTTCGGCCTCGTTCTCGTCACCTTCTTCATCGGCCGGGTGGTGCCGATCGATCCCGTGCTGGCCATTGTCGGCGACCGCGCCCCGCAGGATGTGGTGGAAGCGGCGCGGCTGCAGCTCGGCCTCGACCAGCCGCTCTACGTGCAGTTCTGGCGCTACCTCGGGCAGATCGTCACGGGCGACCTCGGGCGCTCGGTGATGACCTCGAACCCGGTCACCGACGACATCATCCGCTTCTTTCCGGCGACCTTCGAGCTGGCGACCCTCGCCCTGATCATCGCCATGCTGCTCGGCATCCCGCTCGGCGTGCTGGCGGCGACGCGGCAGGGGTCCTGGGTGGACCAGGCGGTGCGGCTGTTCTGCCTCGCCGGGCATTCCCTGCCGGTGTTCGTGCTCGGCCTGATCTCGCTGCTGCTGTTCTACGCGCATTGGGGCGTGCTGCCGGGCCCCGGGCGGCAGAGCATCTTCTACGAGGGCATGGTGGACACCCGCACCGGCATCCTGACGCTGGACGCGCTGCTGGCCGGCGACTGGGGCGCCTTCCAGGATGCGCTGCTGCACCTGGCGCAGCCGGCCGGCGTCCTGGCGATGTTTTCCCTAGCCTATATCGCCCGCATGACGCGCGCCTTCATGCTGAACGAGCTGAAAAGCGAATACGTCACCACCGCGCGGGCCAAGGGCCTGTCGCGCGGCACCATTGTCTGGGGCCACGCCTTCCGCAACACCGCGGTGCCGCTGGTGACCGTGTTGGCCATGACCTATGCAGGCCTGCTGGAAGGCGCCGTGCTGACCGAGACGATCTTCTCCTGGCCCGGCCTCGGCCAGTACCTCACCGTGTCGCTGCTGAACGCCGACATGAACGCGGTGCTGGGTGCGACGCTGGTGGTCGGGCTGATCTACGTTGTTCTGAACCTGCTGTCGGACCTGCTGTACCGGCTGCTCGATCCCCGCGTGAAGTGAGGGGGTGAGGTAAGATGTCCGCAACAACGCGCCGCGAATGGCTGCTTTCCGACACGCCCGCCTCCCGCGCCCAGGCGCGCTGGGGCCGGCGCTACCAGCTCTGGCTGGCCTTCCGCCGCAACTGGCTGGCGGTCGCCGGGCTGTTGATCGTGGTCGCCATGCTGCTGCTGGCGATCTTCGCGCCGCTGCTGGCGACGCATGATCCCGGCGCCCAGCAGCTGGCCAACCGCCTGCAGCCGCCCTCCGCCGCCCACTGGTTCGGCACCGACGAGCTGGGGCGCGATTCCTGGTCCCGCCTGCTGTATGGCGGCCGCGTCACCCTCGGCATGGTGGTGGCGGTGGTGATCCTGGTGGCGCCGCTCGGCCTCGTGGTCGGCTGCGTCGCGGGCTATGCCGGCGGCCTGCTCGACAAGGTGCTGATGCGCGTCACCGACGTGTTCCTGGCCTTTCCCCGGCTGATCCTGGCGCTGGCCTTCGTGGCCGCCATGAAGCCCGGCGTGGAAAGCGCCGTGGTCGCCATCGCGCTCACCGCCTGGCCGCCCTATGCGCGGCTGGCGCGGGCCGAGACGCTGACCATCCGCAACACCGACTACATCGCCGCCGTGCGGATGACCGGCGCCTCCCACTGGCGCGTCATCTGGAAGCACGTGACGCCGATGTGCATGCCCTCCCTCACCGTGCGCGTCACGCTGGACATGTCCTCGATCATCCTGACCGCGGCCGGCCTCGGCTTCCTCGGCCTCGGCGCGCAGCCGCCGATCCCGGAATGGGGCACCATGATCGCGACGGCGCGGCGCTTCATCCTGGAGCAGTGGTGGGTGCCGGTGATCCCGGGCATCGCCATCTTCACCGCCTCCCTCGCCTTCAACCTGCTGGGCGACGGGCTGCGCGACGTGCTGGACCCGAAGCAGCGATGAGCGGCATGAACAACGGCAATCTGGTCGAGATCCGCGACCTCCGGGTGGACTTCCCCAACCCGTCCGGCTTCACCCAGGCGGTGCGCGGCATCTCCTTTTCCATGGGGCGGGAGAAGCTCGGCATCGTCGGCGAGAGCGGCTCGGGCAAGTCGGTCACGGGGCGGGCGCTGATGCGCCTGCTGCCGCAGGCCGCCCGTGTCCGGGCCGAGGCGCTGCGCTTCGACGGGATCGACGTGCTGGGCGCCTCCGAGCGGCAGATGCGCACGCTGCGCGGCGGCCGCATCGGGCTGATCATGCAGGACCCGAAATACTCGCTGAACCCGGTGATGACGGTGGGCCGGCAGATCTCCGAAGCCTGGCTGGCGCACAACCGTTCCGGCAGCGGCGGGGGCGGCAAGCGGGAGGCGCGCGACGCGGCGCTGACCCTGCTGGAGCAGGTCAGGATCCGCGATCCGAAGCGGGTGCTGGGTTCCTACCCGCACGAGGTGTCGGGCGGCATGGGCCAGCGGGTGATGATTGCCATGATGCTGGCGCCCAACCCCGACCTGCTGATTGCCGACGAGCCGACCAGCGCCCTCGATGCCTCGGTCCAGGCCGAGATCCTGAAGCTGATCGAGGATCTGGTGTCCGCCCGCGGCATGGGGCTGATGCTGATCAGCCACGACCTGCCGCTGGTGGCCCGGTTCTGCGACCGGGTGGTGGTGATGTATGCGGGCCAGGTGATGGAGGAGCTGCCGGCGCGCGACCTGCACCGCGCGCAGCACGCCTACACCCGCGGCCTGCTCGACTGCATGCCCTCGCTGTCGAAGAAGCGGGCCCGCCTGCCCACCCTGACCCGCGACGCCGCCTGGCTGGAGCGCCACGCATGAGCCAGCTCCCGATGATCGCCATCGAGCACCTCGACGTGCATTTCGGCTCCAGCCATGTGGTGCGCGACATCAGCTTCAGCGTCGCGGCCGGCGAAACCTTCGGGCTGGTGGGGGAAAGCGGTTCCGGCAAATCCACCGTGCTGCGCACGATCGCCGGGCTCAACCCGGGCTGGGACGGCCGCATGGCGGTGGCCGGGCAGAACCTCGGCCCGCGGCGCGACCGCGCCTTCTTCCGGCGCGTGCAGATGGTGTTCCAGGACCCCTACGGCTCGCTGCACCCGCGCCAGACGGTGGACCGCATCCTGGCCGAGCCGCTGGAGGTGCACGGCATCGCCGACGCCGAGGCGCGCATCGCCCGCGCGCTGGAGGAAGTGGCCCTGCCCCACACCGCCCGCTTCCGCTATCCGCACCAGCTCTCGGGCGGGCAGCGGCAGCGCGTCGCCATCGCCCGCGCGCTGATCGCCGATCCTTCCGTGCTGCTGCTGGACGAGCCCACCAGCGCGCTCGACGTTTCGGTGCAGGCGGAGGTGCTGAACCTGCTCTCCGACCTACGCGAGGCGCGGCAGCTCACCTGCATCCTGGTGTCGCACAATCTCGCGGTGATCGCGCATCTCTGCGAAAGGCTGGCGGTGATGCAGGGCGGCCGCATCGTTGAGATCCTGTCGGAAGCCGAGCTGCGCGCCGGCCGGGCGAAGCATTCCCACACCCAGGACCTGATCGCCCTGTCGTACGAGCTGGAAGGATGAGCGGCGCCAACTACGCGCTGAAGGAGGAGATCCGCGACTACTGGAGCGAGCGGGCGGCCACCTTCGACCAGGCCTTCGGCCACCGCATCCCGGCAGGGCCGGAGCGCGCCGCCTGGCTCGCCGAGTTCCGCGCCCGGCTGGGCGAGGCGCCGCTCTCGGTGCTGGAGCTGGCCTGCGGCACCGGCGAATTGACGGGGGTGCTGCGCGAGCTCGGCCACCGCGTCACCGCGCTGGACTTCTCCGAGGCGATGCTGGCCCGCGCCCGGGCCAAGCACGCGGGCGACCCCGCCGCCCGCTTCTTTCTGGCCGATGCCGAGCATACGCGCGAAGCCCCGGCGCAGTACGACGCCGTCACCTGCCGCCACCTGGTCTGGACCCTGACCGACCCGGCGGCGGCCCTGGCCGATTGGTTCCGCGTGCTGAAGCCCGGCGGCCAGCTGCTGGTGTTCGACGGGGATTTCAGCGCCCCGCGCGGATGGCGCGGCGACGCGGCGCGGCGACTGATCACCTGGCTGGAACAGCGGCAGGGCGCCGATCCGGTGCGCACGCCGGAGGCCGCGGCGCGCGGCGCCGCCATCCAGCGGCAGCTGCCCTTCGCCGGGGGCCTGACCTTCGAGCGCCTGCGTCCGTTGGCCGAGGCCGCCGGCTTCACCGCGGTCACCGCGCAATCCTACGGCCGCATCCTCGCCGCGCAGCGCCGGCAGGCCGCGCCGCGCGACTGGCTGCGCACCTTCCTGTTCCACCGCTTCATCCTGCACGCGCGCAAGCCGGCCTGAGCTTGCTCGCCGCGGCCCCGCCCGGGCGCGCACCATGGCCAGGCGCGCGCCGTGGCGGCTCGCCGTTCCAAACGGGGCCGCGGCATCCCCGCACCTTGCCAGTGATTGCAATCCGCCGCGGCGCTGTGCAAGCTGGAACGGGCCCGAGCGGCGGCGCGCATGATCGCCCCGGGCAGGGGAGAGGATGTCATGGACCAGCAAGACCCACCGCGTGGTGGCCGTCGTGCCCTGCTGACCGCTGCCGCCACCGCCGCCGCCACGGCACCGCTGCTCGGGGGCATCGGCCTCGATCCCGCCTTCGCCGCCGAGATGGGGCGCTCCGAGAAGCCGCTGCGCGCCGCCTTTTCCAATGCCGGGCTGCAGGCCACCTGGTGCGCCCAGGGCAAGGCCGCCGCGGAATACTGGGGCAAGCTGTTCAACGTCGATGTCACCTGGTTCGACGGCGAGCTGAACGCCACCCGCCAGCGCGGCGCCATCGACAACATGGCGTCGCAGCGCTGGGATTTCGTGGCCATCCAGGCGTTCGGCATCGGCACGCTGACGGCGCCGGTGCGCCGCATGATCGATGCCGGCATCCCGGTGATCGACATGGACACGCTGATCGCGCCGCTCGATCAGGTGAATGTCCACTCCTTCCTGGCGCCCGACAACGAGTTCATGGGCGCTTCCGTCACCGAGGCGCTGATGCAGGCGATCGGCGGTGAGGGCACGGTGATCATGACCCAGGGCGCGCTCGGCCACACCGGGGCGCAGGGCCGCGCGCGCGGCTTCGATTCCGTGGTGAAGCGCTATCCGAAGGTGGAGGTGCTGGACACCACGCCGGGCGACTGGGACGTTACCAAGGTGGCGCGCATCTGGGACACCCACCTGACCAAATATCCCAAGATCAGCGCCGCCTACTTCCACAATGACGACATGGCGCTGGCCGCCTACAACGTGATGCGCGCCAAGGGCCGCACCGACATCAAGATCGGCGGCTGCGATGCCATGCCGCCGGCGCTGGCCGCCGTGGCGGACGGGCGCATGCACGCCACGGTGCGCAACCCGTCCTGCCGCATCCATGGCGGCGCCATCATGGCCGGCGTGGCGGCCGTGGTGGCGGGCGAGAAAACCGGGCCGGAGGGCATCCCGAAGCACGTGATCACCGACGGGCCGGTGGTCACCAAAGGCAATGCGGCCGGCATGGCGTGGATGCAGAAGCACTTCCTGATCTGAGCCGGGGCGCGCACCGCATGCCATCCGAACAGGCGCCGCTGCTGGAACTGCGCGGCGTGTCCAAGCGCTTCGCCGGCGTCACCGCGCTGGATTCCGTGGATTTCACCTTGGGCCGGGGCGAGATCCACGGCCTGGTGGGCGAGAACGGCGCCGGCAAGAGCACGCTGATGAAGATCATCGCCGGCGTGCACGGCGAATATGATGGCGAGATGCGGCTGGACGGGCGTCCCGTCCGGCTGCGCTCGCCGCGCGACGCGCGCGATGCCGGCATCGGCATGGTGCACCAGGAGCTGTCCATCGTGCCGGCGCTGTCGGTGGCCGAGAACGTCCTGCTGGGGCGGCAGCCGCTGAACCGCGCGGGCCTTGTGTCCTGGCGACGCATGCGCGACCAGGCGCGGGCGCAGCTGCGCGAGCTCGGCATCGAGGTCGATCCCGCCGCGCCGGCCGGCGCCCTGCCGCTTGGGCTGCAGCAGATGATCGAGCTGGCCCGCGTGCTGCTCTCCGGCGCCCGCATCCTGATCCTGGACGAGCCGACCTCCGCCCTGTCGCCGCCCGAGGTGGAGACGCTGTTCACCTTGTTGGAACGGCTGCGCGCCTCCGGCCGCAGCGTGGTGTTCATCTCCCACTTCCTCGACGACGTGCTGCGAATCTCGGACAACGTCACCGTGTTCCGCAACGGCCGCCGCGTCGGCGCCTCGCCCGCGCGGGAGGTCGGCAAGTCCTGGCTGATCGAGCGGATGATCGGCGGCGGCCATGAGCGGCTGGAGGAAAGCTACACCGACGCCCGCACCCTGCCGCCGCGCCCTTCCACCCCCGCCGTGCTGGAGGCGGAGGATCTCGGCGTCGCCGGATTGTTCGAGGGGGCCTCGCTCAGCATCCATGCGGGCGAGGTGGTCGGCATCTACGGCTTCATGGGCTCGGGCCAGCTGGAACTGGCCCGCGCCCTGTCGGGCAAGCTCCCGCTGGACCACGGCACGGTGCGGGTGGACGGGCAGGCGGCGAAGCTCGCGGGCGGCACGCCGGCGGCCAAGCGCGCCGGCATCGCCTTTGTGCCGGAAAGCCGCCGCGCCATGCTGTTCGCGCCGGAGCCGGTGTACCGCAACATCAGCATCTCCATCCTGGAGCGCATCAACCATTTCCTGGTGCGCCCGCGCCGGGAGCGCGAGATCGCCGAGGGGCATGTGCGCCGCCTCGGCGTGCGGCCGGCGCGCGTCGACCTGCCGGTGGGCCAGCTCTCGGGCGGCAACCAGCAGAAGGTGGCGCTGGCCCGCTGGCTGACCCACCTGCCGCGCGTGCTGCTGCTGAGCGAGCCGACGCGCGGCATGGATGTCGGCGCCAAGGACGACGTGGTGCGCATCGTGCGCGCGCTGCGCGCCGAAGGCATCGGCATCCTCGTCGTCTCCTCCGAACCGGAAACCGTGCTGTCGCTGGCCGACCGCATCCTGGTGATGCGGCGCGGCGTGCTGGCGCGCGAATTCGCCGGGGAAGCGGTGGGCAAGGACCGCCTGCTGGAAGCAGCGTGAAGGAAGAACACCGGATGTCCGCGCCCCTGACCGATCCCGCCGCGCTGCGCGACCCGCTCTGGCTCCGCCTCGGCGCGCAGCTGCGCAACCTGGCGCCGTTTGTCACGCTGATCGCGCTGGTGCTGCTGTTCAGCCTGCTCAGCCCGTCCTTCGCGACGCTGGGCAATGTCAGCAACATCCTGCAGCAGGTGTCCATCACCGCCATCATCGCGGTGGGGCTGACCTATGTGATCCTGTGCGCCGAGATCGACCTGTCCGTCGCCTCCGTCGCCAACGCCGCCGGCATCCTGCTGGCCTTCTTCACGCTGCAGGACAGCAGCGTCAACATCGCCAACCTGCCCCTGCCCGGGCCGCTCGCCATGGGGCTGGCGCTGGCGGGTGCCCTGGCGCTCGGCGCCGTCACCGCCTTCGGCGTCACCTGGATCGGCATCCCCTCCTTCATCATGACGCTGGCCATGCTGCAGATCGGCAACGGCATCGGCGCGCTGCTGATCCGCGGCCAGATCGCCTACAACGTGCCGGACCTGGTGGTGGCGCTGGGCAGCGGGTCAATCGGCCCGGTGCCGTGGATCGTGCTGGTGGCGGCGCTGGTGCTGCTGGTGGGCCACCTGGTGCTCGCCTATACGCGCTTCGGCCGCTACGTCTACATGGTGGGCGGCAACCGCGAGGCGGCGGAGCATTCCGGCGTCGCGGTGAAGGCGGTGGTGGCGGCGGTGATGATGATCTCGGCGCTGTGCTCCGGCATCGCCGGCATGCTGGGCGTCGCCTATTTCGGCAGCGCGCAGCAGAACCAGTTCGACAACTACCTGCTGGACGCCATCTCGGCCGTGGTGGTGGGCGGCACCAGCCTGTTCGGCGGCCAGGGCGGCATCGGCAACACCATCGTCGGCGTGCTGGTGCTGGGCGTGCTGAACAACGGGCTGGACCACATCCGCATGGACAGCTTCCTGAAGATCCTGATCCGCGGGCTGGTGCTGCTGATGGCGCTGGTGGTCAACGTCTATGCACAGCGGCTGCGGGCGCAGCGCCGCGGCATCGGGTAGCGGCCGGCAGGACGAAGGGGTCGCGCGGAAGGGGGGTTTGCAGCGCGCCCCGCAGCTGGAACAACGGCATCGCCGCAACCCGGGGGGAAGCCCTTGCCCGCCAATGCCACCGCCCGTTCCGCCGAGCCCGGCCCGCGCGCCCGCAGCCTGGGCCTCGGCTGGGGCACGCTGCCGCCCGGGCCGCGCAACGCCATCACCGACGTCCCCGGCGTCCGGGTCGGGCACCGCACGCTGCACCGCGGCGACGCCATCCGCACCGGCGTCACCGCCATCCTGCCGCAGGACGGGAACCTGTTCCACGCGAAGGTGCCGGCGGCCAGCCAGGTGCTGAACGGCTTCGGCAAGAGCATCGGCCTGATGCAGGTGGATGAGCTGGGCCAGCTGGAAACGCCGATCCTGCTGACCAACACCTTCGGCGTTGCCGCCTGCGCCGAGGCGCTGATCCGCGACGCCATCGCCGGCGAGCCGCGCATCGGCCGCGACCTGTCCACGGTCAACCCGGTGGTGCTGGAATGCAATGACGGCTACCTGAACGACATCCAGGCCATGGCGGTGACGCCGGAGGATGCCGCCGCCGCCCTGGCCGCCGCGCGGGCCGCCGCCGATGGCGGCATGGCATCGGGCGCGGTGGGCGCCGGCACCGGCATGAGCTGCTTCGGCCTGAAGGGCGGCATCGGCACCGCGTCCCGGCGGCTCGGGATCGGGCAGGAGGCCTTCTGCCTCGGCGCCCTGGTGCTGGCCAATTTCGGCGCCGCGGGCGACCTCCGCCTGCCGGATGGCCGCCGGGTCGCGGAGCCCGACGTTCCGGTGCCGGAGCGGGGCTCGGTGATCGTGGTTCTCGCCACCGACATCCCGCTGGAACACCGGCAGCTGCGCCGGATCGCGGCCCGCGCCGGCACCGGCATCGCCTGGACGGGCTCGTTCTGGGGGCATGGCAGCGGCGACATCGCCCTCGCCTTCTCCACCGCCGGGCGGCTGCCGCACGAGGGCGACGCCTTTCTGCCGCGCCGCGTGCTGGCGGAAAGCCGGATGGACCAGGTGTTCCGCGCCGCCGCCGAGGCGACGGCGGAAGCGGTGATGGATGCGCTGGCCGCGGCCGACACCACCATGGGGTTCCGCGGGCATTGCCGCCGCAGCCTGCGCGAGGTGCTGGCGCCTCGTTGAAGGCCGCCCTCCCCTTCAGGCCTTGCCGATGCCCCGGCAACGGTAGCGGTCGCTCATGGGCCCGGTGTCGAGGCCGGTCACCGCGGCGCGCGTTACCGAATTCTCGATCAGCTGGAACAGCATCACGAACCGGCTGTCGCGCTGGCTTTCGCGCTGCAATCCCTCGTACAGCGCCGTGCGCCGGACCGGATCGGTTTCGGTGCGCGCCGCGGCGGTGCGGGCGCTGAGCTCCGGGATCAGCCAGTTCGCCCGCCACACCAGGGTCTTGTTGCGCGCGTCGTCGCTGTTGCCGGTGTTGATCAGGAAGGCCCCGGCATTGGTGTTCGGGTCGAAATAATCGCTGCCCCACTGGATCAGCGCGATCCGCGGCGCCGCGGAAGGCCATCCCCTGCTACGCGGCGAAACGGTCCCGCCACGCGGTCTGCGCCCCGGCATAGGGCAGCGCCGCCGCCGCGAACACGCCGCGCGCGATGGCACGGGCCATCACCGCCCCGGCGAGGTGGCCGAGCGCCGCCAGCTCCGCCAGCGGATCGGTAAGCGGCCGCGCCCCGGTGGAGGCCGCGAACACCGTGTCGCCATCGCTCGGCGCATGGGCGGGCAGGATGGCGCGGGCCAGCCCGTCATCGGCCATGATCGCCAGCCGCTGCGCCTGCGCCCGGTTCAGCGCCGCATCGGTGGCGACGATGCCGATGGTGGTGGCGGTGCCAGCGCCGCCCTTCAGCCGCAGCCGCGTATGCTCCGGCCCGAAGCGCGGCGGCAGGCCGAGGCCGCCGAACTCCGCCCCTTCCTCGAAGGGTGCGGCCCAGAACCATGGCCCCTCCCCCACCAGGGGCGAGCCGACGGCGTTCACCGCGACCAGCGCGGCGACGCGGTGCCCCCCGGCGGTGATGCCGCTGGCCGAGCCGATGCCGCCCTTCACCGTCGCCGTGGTGGCCCCGGTGCCGGCGCCGACGCTGCCGAGCGCGAAGGCGCCCTTCCGCGCCGCCACCGCCGCCTGGTAGCCGAACTCGCGATAAGGGCTGAACCGCCCCCAATCCTTGTTGCCGCCGTTGCGCAGGTCGAACAGGATGGCCTGCGGCGCCAGCGGGATGGCCATGCCGCCGAAGCGCTGCCCCCGCCCCTGCTCGCGCAGCGCCGCCTGCACCCCGCCCGCCGCGTCCAGCCCGAAGGTGGAGCCGCCCGACAGCACCAGCGCGTCCACCGCCTGCACCGTGGCCTCGCCGCGCAGCAGCTCGGTGTCGCGGCCGCCGGGCGCGCCGCCGCGAATGGTCACCGCCGCCACCGCCGGCGCGTCGAACACCACCGCGGTGACACCGGAGCCGAGGGCCAGGTCGGTGTGGTGGCCCACCCGCAGCCCGGCGATGTCGGTCAGCAGGTTGAGCGGCGGGGCATCCGGTGCGGCGGTCATGCGGCCATGATGCGGCGCGGCGCGGGACTTGGCGAGGGGCGGCTGGTGCCGTTCAATCACCCGGCCAACCCTCCGGGAGTGTTCTGCCATGCCGCGCCGCCGAACCCTGTTGCAGGCCGCCTCCCTGCTGGCAGCCCCCTTGGCCACGCCGCGCCTCGCCGCCGCGCAGGCGCCGCGCGTGCTGCGATTCATCCCGCAATCCGACCTCGGCGTGCTCGACCCGGTCTGGTCCACCGCCTACGTCACCCGCAACCACGCCCTGCTGGTGTTCGACACGCTGTTCGGGCTCGACGCGCAGTACCGGCCGCAGCCGCAGATGCTCGACGGCGTCTCGGTGGAACGGGACGGCCTCGCCTGGCGGCTGCGGCTGCGCGAAGGGCTGGTGTTCCACGACGGGGCGCCGGTGCTGGCCCGCGACTGCGTCGCCAGCATCCGCCGCTGGGGCGCGCGCGACGCCTTCGGCCAGACGCTGATGGCCGCGACGGGGGAGATCTCGGACCCCGACGACCGCACGATCCTGTTCCGCCTCAAGGCCCCCTTCCCGCTGCTGCCGCAGGCGCTGGGCAAGGCGGGTTCCAGCATCTGCGCCATCATGCCGCGGCGCCTGGCCGAAACCGATCCGTTCCAGCAGGTGCCAGAGATGGTGGGCAGCGGCCCCTACCGTTTCCTGGCGGATGAGAGGGTGGCCGGCGCCCGCGTCGCCTATGCCCGCCACGTCGCCTACCGCCCGCGCGAGGGCGGCGCGGCTGCCTTCACCGCCGGCCCGAAGCAGGTGCATTTCGACCGCGTGGAATGGCACGTGATGCCCGATGCCGGCACGGCGGCGGCGGCGCTGCAGGCGGGCGAGATGGATTGGTGGGAGAACCCCGCCGCCGACCTGCTGCCGCTGCTGCGCCGCGCCCGCGGCGTCCGCGTCGAGCTGCTGGAAGATTACGGCTACATCGGCTGCATGCGCTTCAACCAGCTGCAGCCGCCCTTCAACAACCCGGCGGTGCGGCGGGCGGTGCTGGGCGCCATCCGCCAGTCCGATTTCATGCAGGCCGTGGCCGGCACCGATCCCGCGCTGTGGCAGGAGGGCGTCGGCTTCTTCGCCCCCGGCACGCCGCTCGCCACCACCGCCGGGCTGGAGACGCTGGCGCCGCGGGAACCGGCGGCGGCGCGGCAGGCGCTGCGCGAGGCGGGCTACAGCGGCGAGCCGGTGGTGCTGCTCAACCCGACCGACCTCGCCCCGCTGAAGGCGCTGGCCGAGGTCGGCGCCGATGCCCTGCAGCGCGCCGGCTTCGCCGTGGACGTGCAGGCGATGGATTGGGGCTCGGTGCTGCAAAGGCTGGCCAATACCGGGCCGGCGGCGCAGGGGGGCTGGAACGTGTTCCACACCTTCTGGGCCGGGCTCGACCAGCTCAACCCGGCGGTGCATTCCTATCTGCGCGGCCATGGTCGCGATGCCGGGCGTGGCTGGCCGGAGGCGCCGGCGCTGGAAACGCTGCGCACGCGCTGGCTCGCCGCCGCCACCGAGGCCGAGGCCCGGCAGCTGGCCGAGGCGATGCAGCGGCAGGCGCTGCTGGACGTGCCCTATATCCCCCTCGGCCAGTACAAGGTGCCGGCCGCCTATCGCGACGACCTGTCCGGCGTGCTGCGCGCCTTTCCGCTGTTCTGGAACCTGCGGCGCGGCTGAGGCACGGCGTCAGGCGGCGCCCGGCACCATGGGGTGGGACAGGAAGAAGCGCAGCATCTCGCGCGACGCATCCGGCCCGCGCGGATCGGTGTAGGAGCCGGCGGGGCTGCCGCCGGACCAGGCATGGCCGCCGCCATGCACCAGCCATTGTTCCAGCACCGCCCGGCCGGCGGCGTCGAGGTGGCGGGTGCGGCTGAAGGCGTGGCCGCCCGGCACCTGCCCGCGCTCCACCGCGACGCGCAGCCCGTCCGCCGCCGGATGCGCCGCCGCCTGGGCGATCACTTGGTCGCCGTTGCGCGGATGCACCGTGGTGTCGCGGTCGGCGTGGAACACGATGGCCGGCACCATCCGCGCCGCCGCCGCGCCCGCCCTCGGTTCAACCCCCGGGCCCGCCCCCTGCCGCATGGCGGCGAAGGCCGAGGGCATGTCGCGCGCCGCGCCGCAGGGCAGGCCGGAATGCACCCCCACCGCGGCATAGAGTTCAGGATAGGCGGCGCCCATGATGGCGGCGGCGGCACCGCCGGCGGAGAGGCCGGCAACATAGACCCGCGCCGGATCAACCGGATGGTCGCGCAGGATCTGCCGGGTGATGCCGGCGATCAGCGCCGGCTCGCCGCCGTCGCGCCGCTGGTCGCCGGGGCTGAACCAGTTCCAGCAGCGCTGCGCGTTGGCGGACGCCGTCTGGGCCGGATAGGCGACCAGGAAGCCGTGCTCCTCGGCCAGGGCGTTCATGCGGGTGCCGGCGGCGAAATCGTCCGGCGACTGGGTGCAGCCATGCAGCATCACCAGCAGGGGCGCCGCCGCGTCGCGATGCGCGGCGGGAATGTAGAGCTTGTAGGTGCGGCTGCCGGCCTCGCTGCCGAAATTCAACGACAGGAAGCGCGCGCCCTCCGGCAGCGGCACGGCTGCGCCGGCGGGTCCGCCGGCCGCCATGCCGGCCGGCGCCAGCGAACCGAGCCGCTCGCGCAGCCCCCGCGCCATCTGCGCCAGGCCCGCGTCAGCCAGGCCCCCATTAGCCAGTCCTCCGCCGGCCATACCCCCACCGGCCATACCCCCACCGGCCAAGCCCCCATTAGCCAGCCTCCCGCCGGCCCATCCCGCGCCAGGGAAACCGGCGCCGGCCGATCCTGCGCCGGCCACCCCCGCATCGGCCGGGGCCCTTCCGGCCGCGGCGGCCGCCGCGGCCGGTTCCGCCGTGGCGGCGCCGGTGTCCGGATCAACATCGATGATGCGCGGCGCGCGCGGCGCGGCGCCGGACCCGCGCGGCGCCGCCTCGCGCGGTCGTGGCGCGACCTCGCCGCGCAGCAGGCGCTGCAACAGCGCGGTGGCCTCCGGCAACCGGCCGGCACGGGTCAGGCGGGTCACCTCGGCCATCTCGGCGGGCGATGCAGCGTTCATGGGAGCGAACTTTCGGTCAGAAGAAAGAAGGAAGCGGAGGGGTGGGCTCAGCGCATCCGGTCGGCCAGGGCGGCCTTCACGGCGGCGCTGGCCTGCAGCGATCCCAGCACCGACACCGAGGCGATGGCGGCGCGCGCCAGTTCCGGCGTCACGTCGGCGGCGATGCTGGCCAGGCCGAGCACCCGGATCTCGAGCCGGCGCCCGGAATCGCGGGCAGCTTCCAGGTCGGCGCGGCTGTAATGGCGCAGCCCCAGGTCGAAGCCCTGCCGCGCCACCGACTGACGGGCGGATTCGGCATGGCGCTCGACCTGGTTGCGGATGGCGGTGCGGATGAAGTCGGTGCGGTTGGAATAGAAGCCATCCTGCACCAGCAGGTCGATGTGGCCGAGGTCCACATAGCCCAGATTGATGGTGATCTTTTCGCTGTCACCGGTCCGGGGACGCAGATCCTGTACCTTGCCGGCCATGCTCGCACCATCCACTCGCCATCCGTGTGGATGGTATATGGATGGCGCGAGTTGCTTTGCAAGCCGGTCGAGCCGTGGCGCACCGCGCTTCTTCCCGCGCCTCCCTCCGGCGTGGCCGCGTCGCGCGGCGGCTCAGTCGGCGCGGATGTTGTGTTGCCGCACCACCGCGCCCCATTGCTCGATCTGCGTCTCGAGGAAGCGGCCGAACTCGTCCGGCGCGGAGGCCACCGGATCGATGCCCAGGCTGTTGCCCAGCCGTGCGCGGACCTCCGGTGCCGCCATGGCACTGGCCAGGGCGGCGTGGAACCGCTCCAGCGCCGCGGGCGGCGTTCCCGCCGGGGCCAGCGCCCCCCACCAGGCGCGCGCATCGAGGCCCGGCACGCCGCTTTCCGCCAGCGTCGGCACGTCCGGAAACAGCGCCGATCGCTGCCGCCCGGTTTGCGCGATCGGCCGGACGCTTTGCCCCACCTGCCCGCCCAGCCCCGCATGGGTGGCCATCGGCAGGTCGACCTCGCCGCCCGCCGCGGCGGTGCTGAGCGGGCCGCCGCCGCGATACGGCACATGCGTCAGCCGGATGCCGGTGGCCTGCTGGATCTGCGTCATGGTCAGGTGCGCCAGGCTGCCATTGCCGATGGTGCCGTAGGTGATCGTCTCGGGCCGGGCACGGGCCGCCTCGATCACCCCGGCGAAGCTGGTCCAGGGGCGGCTCTTCGGCGTGGTGACCAGCATGGGCGCGGTGCCGAGCAGCATGATCGGCGCGAAATCCCGCCGGGCGTCGTAGCCGGCATCGGGCAGCAGCGCCGGCGCCACCGCGAAGCTGTCGAACACGAACAGAATGGTCTGCCCGTCCGGCGCGGCACGCGCCGCGGCTGCGGCGCCGATGGCACCCCCGGCGCCGCTGCGGTTCTCGATCACGATGCTGGTGCCGAGAGCCTGCTGCAGCCCGGCCTGCAGCAGCCGCGCCAGGGTATCGACACTGCCGCCCGGCGGAAACGGCACGATGATGCGCACCGGGCCGCCGGCGCGCGGCGATGTCTGGCTCCATGCGGCGCGGGCCGGCGTCAGGGATGCGCCGAGGGACGCGGCCAGCAGGCTTCTGCGGGCAACAGGGGACATGTGCGGTGTTCCTCCCCGGCCGCGCGGGCCGCACGGCCGCATCGTGTTGTTGTGGGCCCTGCCATGCCGGCGGACCTGTACCCTCGCGGCAGCATGGAGCGGCGGCGGCCCGCGCGTCCAGCGGGGCGCTAGCCGGCGATCACGCCCTTGCGGAACAGGAAGCAGCCATAGGGCCGCGGGTCGCCGGCCTGCACCACGGCGAAGGCCCGGCCCGCCGCCTCGTAGAAGGCGAAGCGCTCGATCCCGTGCAGCGCCTGCCCTTCGCCCAGCAAGGCCCGCACCGCCTGCTGGGGCGGCGGAATGGCGGCGGGCTCGCCCACCACCTCCATGCGGCGCAGCGGCTGCGGCTCGAAATCATCGATCGGCAGCACGGACAGGATGGCGGCAGCGGCGCGTTCCACCGGGATGCCGGGCAGGCGGATCGGCCGGCCGAAGGTGGTGGTGCGGGCGACGCGCTCGGCCGGGTGGTTGGCGTCCACCAGCGCGATGTCGTCGCCATGGCCCATGGCCGCCAGCGCCCAGAGCAGGTCAGGCGTCAGCAGCGGATCGATGGTCTTCAGCATGGCTTGCGGCCCCGTCCCGACAGGTAGATGCGCGCGGCGGTGGCGCCGAACACGGCCCCCCGCGCCGCCTCGGGCACCAGCGCCTCGGCGGCCTCGCGCCAGCACCGGTAGCCGCCGGCCAGCTCCACCACCGGCCAGTCGCTGCCCCACATCACCCGCTCCGCGCCGAAGCAGCGCAGGATCTCCGCGGCATAGGGGCGCAGCGTGTCGGCGGTCCAGTCGGCCGGCGCCTCGGTGGCCAGGCCGGACAGCTTGCAGCACAAATTGGAATGCCGGGCGAGGCCGGCCAGCGCCGCGGCCCAGTCCGGGGCGGCCTCACCCGGCGCGCTTCCGGCGATGTCGGGCTTGCCGCCATGGTCCAGCACCACCTGGAGGTCGGGGTGGCGGTCCAGCACCGCCGGGAGGCGGGAGAAATGGCGCGGGCGCAGCAGCGCGTCGAACACCAGCCCGTGCTGCGCCATGGCCGCCAGGGCGGGGGCCAGGGACGGGCGCAGCAGCCAGTTGTCGTCGGGAATGTCGTGCACCATGGGGCGCAGCCCGACCAGCAGCGGATCGGCGGCCAGCTCGGCGACGCGTTGCGCCGCACCGGGGCTTTCCAGATCGGTCCAGCCGACCACCCCGGCAACCAGCGGCGTGTTGCGCGCCAGCTCGAGCAGGAACTCGGTTTCCGCCTCGGTCGGCGCCGCCTGCACCAGGATGGTGGCGTCGATGCCATGCGGCGCCAGCAGGGGCCGGAGATCCCCGGGACCGAAATCACGGTGGATCGGGGCGAGGTCGGGGGTCAGCCAATGGTAGTCGCCGCGCGACAACCGCCAGAAATGCTGGTGCGCATCGATGCCGGTCATGCGGCGATCCTCCCCTGCTCGGCCGGTTCTCCGGTTGTGCCGCGATGCTAGCGCCGGCGTCGCGGCGGCATCAATCCAGCCGGATGTTGGCCTCGCGCACCAGCCGCGCCATGCGGTCCCGTCCCGCCTTGAGATCGGCCGCGAAGGCGTCTGGGCTGTTGCCCACCGGCTCGGCGGCGAGCTGCGCCAGCCGCGCGCGCACCTCCGGCTCGGCCAGCACGGCGACCAGCTCGGCATGCAGCCGGGTCACGGCGGCCGGCGGCAGCCCGGCCGGGCCGAGCAGCGCCGCCCACTCGCTGATCACCAGGCCGGGCAGCCCGGCCTCGGCAAAGGTCGGCACATCGGGCCGCACGCCGACGCGCTGCTCGCTGGCCACTGCCAGGAAGCGGGCCCGGCCGCTGTCCACCGTCGGCCCGGCCGACAGCGCGGTGATGAACACCGCGTCCAGCGTGCCCGCCGCCAAGTCGCGCGCCGCATCGGCGCCGCCGCGATAAGGCACATGCGTCACCTCGATGCCGGCGCGGCGGCCGAACTCCACCAGGCCCAGATGCCCGGCTGTGGCGTTGCCCTGGGTGCCGACGCTGATCTGCCCCGGCCGGACGCGCGCCGCGGCGATGAAGTCCTGCAGGCTCTGCGCCGGAAAGCCGCTCTTCACCGCCAGCACCTGCGGAAAGGTCACCGCCAGCGACACCGGCGTGAAGGCGGTGGCGTAGTCGAAGGGCAGGCCGCGCAGCAGGGACGGGTTGACGATGTGGGAGGACGCGTCGAACAGCAGCGTGGTGCCGTCCGGTGCCGACTGCGCCACCGCCGCGCCGCCAACCGAGCCGCTGGCGCCGGTGCGGTTCTCCACCACCACCGTCTGGTCCAGCCGCTCGCCCAGGCGCGGCGCGATGCTGCGGGCAGCGGAATCGGCGGCGCCGCCGGCGGCGAAGGGCACGATCAGCCGGATGGGGCGCGAGGGGCTCCAGGCCGGCTGCGCCACGGCCGGGGTGGCCAAGGGAGCGGCCAACGGGCTGGCCAGGGTGGCGGCGCCGAGGACGAGGGCCGCGCGGCGGCCGAGAACGGGGGGGAACAGGGTCATGGCGGTGCTTTCTCCCGATGCCGGATGCTGGCGCCCGGCCTTTTCGGGATGGCTACCGCGTCCGCGCACCGGGCAACAGTCCCCAGGAGAGCCATCACCTGGGCAATGATCCCCTGGGCAACGATCCCCTGGGCAACGGCAACGCGCTCCGGGGCGCGCGGGGCGGGAGGGGGATCGCCCCTCCCGCGGGTCTCAGCCGGCGGTGATGTTGTTGGCGCGCACCACCTCGCCCCACAGCTTGTGGTCGTTGCGGACGCGGCGGTCATACTCCTCGATGGAGCCGCCGCCCGGCTCGTCACCCTGCTCGGTGATGCGGCCGCTCACCGCGGGGTCCTTCAGCGCCTGGTTCAGCGCGGCGTTGATCCGCGACACGATTTCGGGCGGCGTGTTCTTGGGCGCCGAGATGCCGATCCAGGAGGTGATCAGGAAATCCTGCAGCCCCTGCTCGGCGGCCGTGGGCACATCCGGAAAGGCCGGCGCGCGCTGCTCCCCCGTCACCAGGATGCCGCGCACCTGCCCGGCCTTGACATAGGGGGCCACCACCGAGGCGGCGTCGAACATGGCGCTGAACCGGCCGGCGATGAAATCCTGCATGGCCGGGCCGCTGCCGCGATACGGCACGTCCTGCATCTCCGGCTTGCCGATGCGGGAACGGAACAGTTCCATCGCGCAATGCGACATGCTGCCGGCGGCGGGGGTGCCGTAATCGACGCCGCCCTTCTGCGCCTTCACCCACTCAACGAATTCCGGCAGCGTCTTCGCCGGCACGGACGGATGCACGCACAGCATCAGCGAGCTTTTCAGCGCCAGCCCGCAGGACACCAGATCCATCGGATCGACGGCCATGTTCGGAAAGGTGTGCGGGTTGATCGCCATGGCGCTGGAGTTGGCGGCCAGCAGCGTGTAGCCGTCGGGCCGGGCGCGCACCACGTATTCGGTGCCGATGTTGCCGCCGGCGCCGCCGCGGTTCTCCACCACCACGGGCTGGCCCAGCGCCGCGGCCATGCCCTGCTGCACGATGCGGGCGGCGAAATCGGTCTGCCCGCCGGGCGGAAAGCCGACCACCAGCGTGATCGGGCGGCTCGGCCAGGACTGCGCCCGGGCAATGCCGGGCAGCGCCAGCGCGGCGGCGCCGGCACCCAGCAGGGCGCGGCGAGACAGCGGCAGGGCGCGGTCTGCGTGAAGCGTCATGTGAACGTTCTCCCGTGGAGGGGCGGACGGAGTCGGCCCCGCTTTCCGCCAGCAGTAGGAAAGCGGCGCGATGCCGTCTAATGCCAAGTTCCGCCCGAAGCATATCGGAAGGAATATGTCTGCCGATGGCCGCCCGCCTGCCGCCCAACTGGTTCGCCCGCGCCCGCCTGAAGCTGCGGCACCTGCAATTGCTCGCCGCGCTGGATGACACGCGCAACCTCAACCGCGCCGCGCAGGCCCTCGGCATCACCCAGCCCGCCGCTTCCAAGCTGCTGGCCGAGATCGAGGCCATGGTCGGCATGGCGGTGTTCGAGCGCCGCCCGCGCGGCCTGCTGCCCAACACGGCGGGGGAAGTGCTGCTGCGCCGCGCCCGCTCCGTGCTGGTGGAGTTGGAGCAGACCGCCGCCGAGCTGAACAACCTGCGCGACGGCGCCTTCGGCCACGTGGCGCTGGGCACGGTGACGGCGCCGGCGGTGGACATCGTCGCCCGCGCCGTGGAGGCGGTGCAGCACGCCCAGCCCAACCTGCGCATCAGCGTGGAGGTGGATGCCAGCCCGCCGCTGGTGGAACGGCTGCTGGCCGGCCGGCTCGACCTGGCGCTGGCCCGCATGCCGCCCGAGACCGCGCCCGAGCTGGTGGAGTACCTGGAGGTGGGGGAGGAAGCGGTGTGCCTGCTGGTGCCGGCCGATCACCCGCTGCCGGAAGACGCGCCCTCCCCGCTGCGTGCGCTGCTGGACTATCCCTGGGTGTTGCCGCCGCCGCACACCCTGCTGCGGCAGGAGATCGACGCGCTGTTCCTGCGCGCCGCCCTGCCGCCGCCGGCGCGCGTGCTGGACACCGAATCCATTCTGCTGGCCATGGCGGCGCTGGCGCAGGGGCCGTCGGTCTGCGCCGTCACCGCTTCCGTGGCGATGCTGCTGGAACCGGGCGGACGCTACCGCCGCCTACCGCCGCTGCTGGATGCGCCGCCCCTGGTGGTGCGGCCCTACGGCCTGATCCGCAGCCGGCTGCGGCCGCTCTCCCCCGCCGCGGCGCGGCTGCACCAGCAGCTGTGTGCCGAGCTGTTCCGGCGGGAGACCGCCTGAAAGACAGCGCCCGCGCGGAACCGGCCGGTGCGTGGACAAGCCGCCGGCCGGTGTGCCATCCGTGGCGGCGCCACAGGGAAGGCCCGATCATGCAACCAGCCCACGCCCTTCCGGTCCGGGATGCCGCCGGCGTCGCGGCCGCCCTGCCCTTCGACCGGCTGGTTCCGGCGCTGCGCGCCGCCTTTGCCGCCGGCGCCGAGGCGCCCCGCCGGCACCAGCACAGCATCGCCCGGCCCGGCGGGCCGGACGCCACCCTGCTGCTGATGCCCGCCTGGCAGCAGGACGGCTTCCTGGGGGTGAAGCTGGTGAACGTGTTTCCCGGCAACGCGGCGCAGGGGCTGCCGGCGCTGCACTCGACCTATGTGCTGTCGGACGGGCGCACCGGCCGGCCCGTCGCGCTGCTGGACGGCAACGAGATCACCGGGCGGCGCACGGTGGCGACCTCGGCGCTGGCGGCTTCCTTCCTGGCGCGGCCCGATGCCGGCTCGCTGCTGCTGGTGGGGGCCGGCCACATCGCCGGCATGACCGCCGCCGCGATGCGCACGGTGCGCCCGATCCGCCGCGTCCGCGTCTGGAATCCAAGCCCGGCCCGCGCGGAGCGGTTGGTGGCGCAGCTGCGCGGTGAAGGCTTCGAGGCGGAGACGGCCGCCGAGCTGCGGGACGCCGTGGCGGCGGCCGACATCATCAGCTGCGCCACCCTGGCGACCGAGCCGCTGGTGCGCGGCGAATGGCTGCGGCCGGGCCAGCACCTGGACCTGGTGGGCAGCTTCCGCCCCACCATGCGCGAGGCCGATACCGAAGCCGTGCGCCGCGCCGCCGTGTTCGTGGACAGCGAGGTGGCGCTGGAGGAATCCGGCGACCTGACCGAACCGTTGCGCGAGGGCGCGCTGCGTCCTGAAGGGGTGGTGACCCTGGCGGCGCTGTGCCGCGGCGAACATCCGGGCCGCACGGATGCGGCGGGCCTCACGCTGTTCAAATCCGTGGGCACGGCGCTGGCCGACCTCGCCGCCGCCACCCTGGTGGAAACCGGCGCCGGCCCGGGCTGAGCCGCAGCCGCCGGCGAAAGCAAACCCGCCGCGGCTCCAGCGTTACCCTTGCAGCGCGCGCCGCCCGGCGCGCCTGGCAAGGAACCTCCATCATGCGCGCCACCGCCGCCATCTGCGCCGCCCTGCTGCTCGCCGCCTGCGGCGACCAGGCCACCCTGTCGGTGGCCGATGGCAGCGGCCCCAGCCCGCAACTGCCGGCGCCGCGCGAAAGCTGGCTTCCCACCGTGAACATCGCCCCGGCGCGGGGCTGGGCGGAGGGGGCGATGCCGGTTCCCGCCGCCGGCCTCCGGGTTCAGGAATTCGCCGCCGGGCTGGATCATCCGCGCTGGCTGCTGGTGCTGCCCAATGGCGACGTGCTGGCGGCGGAAAGCAACGCCCCGCCCAAGCCCGAGGACAGCCAGGGCCTGCGCGACTGGGTGATGGGGCTGGTGATGAGCCGGGCCGGCGCCGGGGTGCCCAGCGCCAACCGCATCACCCTGCTGCGCGACGCCGATGGCGACGGCGTGGCCGAGACGCGCAGCGTGCTGCTGGAGGAACTGAACTCGCCCTTCGGCATGGCGCTGGTGGGCGACTGGCTCTACGTCGCCAACACCGACGCGGTGGTCCGCTTCCGCTACCGCACCGGCGACACGCGGATCACCGCGCCGAGTGAGCCCGTCACCGGCCTGCCCGCCGGGCCGCGCAACCACCACTGGACCAAGACGATCATCGCCAGCCCGGACGGGCAGCGCCTCTACGCCACGGTCGGCTCCAACAGCAACGTCGCCGAGAACGGCCTGGAGGCGGAGGAAGGCCGCGCCGCGGTCTGGGAGATCGACCTCGCCTCCGGGCAGAAGCGGCTCTTCGCCACCGGGCTGCGCAACCCGAACGGCATGATGTTCGTGCCGCAAACCGGGGCGCTGTGGACGGCGGTGAACGAGCGCGACGAGATCGGCAGCGACCTGGTGCCCGACTACATGACCTCGGTGCGCGATGGCGGCTTCTATGGCTGGCCCTACAGCTATTACGGCCAGCACGTGGATGCGCGGGTGCAGCCGCAGCGTGCGGAGCTGGTGGCAAGGGCCATTGTTCCGGATTACGCGCTGGGGCCGCACACCGCTTCGCTCGGGCTGGCCTGGGGCGGCGGCGCGAACGCGCTGCCCGGCGCCTTCGCCGAAGGCGCCTTCATCGGCCAGCACGGCTCGTGGAACCGCAAGCCGCCGAGCGGCTACAAGGTGGTGTTCGTGCCTTTCGCCGAGGGCAGGCCGTCCGGCCCGCCGCAGGACGTGCTGACCGGCTTCCTGAATGCGGAAGGCGACGCGCAGGGCCGCCCCGTGGGCGTGGCGCTGGACGGGCGCGGCGGGCTGTTGGTGGCCGATGATGTCGGCAACCGCGTCTGGCGCGTCAGCGCCGCCGCGCCGGCCCGCAGCGCCAGCGCGGCGCCGTGATCGCGGGGCCTAACGGCCCCAGCGCAGCACCCGGGCGTCAAGGGAGGATGCGATCTCGATCAGCCCCTTGCGCGTCTCGGGATGCAGCGGCATCAGCGGCAGGCGGACGCGGTCGGAGCGGATCACGCCGCCTTCCTGCATCAGCACCTTGGCGGCCACCAGCCCGCATTGCCGGTTCTCATAGTTGATCAGCGGCAGCCAGCGATTATAGGCCGCCATCGCGGCGGCGCGGTCCCCGGCGAACCAGGGGTCCATGATCTGCCGGATGCCGTCCGGGTAGCCGCCGCCGGTCATGGCGCCGGTGGCGCCGGCGTCGAGATCGGCCATCAGGGTGATCGCCTCCTCGCCATCCCAGGGGCCGACAATGGAATCGCCGCCCAGTTCCAGCAGGCTGCGCAGCTTGGCCGCCGCCTGCGCCACCTCGATCTTGAAGTAGGAGACGTTGGGAATCTCCTTTGCCATGCGAGCCAGCAGGGCGGCGGAGAGCGGCGTGCCGGACACCGGCGCGTCCTGGATCATGATCGGAATGTCGATCGCATCCGACACGGTGCGGAAGAAGTCGTAGATGCCGGCCTCGGGCACGCGGATGGTGGCGCCGTGATAGGGCGGCATGATCATCACCATCGCCGCGCCGGCATCCTGCGCGCGGCGGCTGCGCTCGGCGCAGATATGCGTCGCGAAATGCGTGGTGGTGACGATGACCGGCACGCGGCCGGCGACGTGCTTCAGCACCGCCTGCATCACCTGGTCGCGTTCCTCGTCGGTCAGCACGAACTGTTCCGAGAAATTGGCCAGGATGCAGAGGCCGTCCGAGCCGGCATCGATCATGAAGTCGACCGCGCGCTTCTGCCCTTCGAGGTCGAGGCGGCCATTGTCGTCGAAGATGGTGGGCGCGACCGGGAACACGCCGCGATAGGGTGATGATGCCATTCGTTTCCTCCTTTGTTTTGATCCTGCGGGCCGCGACGCGCTCAGTGATTGTCGCGCGGCACGGGCGAGCCGCTGCGGCCCACCAGGAAGTCGAGGTCGACGCCGTGGTTGGCCTGCTGCACGTGGTCCACATACATCTTGACGTAGCCGCGGTCGGCGGCCGGCGGCGGCGGCACCCAGGCGGCACGGCGGGCGGCCAGCTCCGCCTCCTCCACATGCAGGTGCAGCGAGCGCGCGGCGACGTCCAGCGTGATCATGTCGCCGTTGCGCACCAGCGCCAGCGGGCCGCCGGCGGCGGCTTCCGGCGCCACGTGCAGCACCACCGTGCCGTAGGCGGTGCCCGACATGCGCGCGTCGGAGATGCGGATCATGTCGCGCACGCCCTGCTGCAGCAGCTTCTTCGGGATCGGCATGTTGCCGACCTCGGCCATGCCGGGATAGCCCTTCGGCCCGCAATTCTTCAGCACCATGATGCAGGAGGCGTCGATGTCCAGGCTGTCATCGTCCTTCAGCGCATGCAGCTCCTCGATGTTCTCGAACACCACGGCGCGGCCGGTGTGGCGCATCAACTCGGGCGAGGCGGCGGAGGGCTTGATCACGGCACCGTCGGGCGCCAGGTTGCCGCGCAGGATCGCCATGCCGCTTTCTTCCTTGAACGGCTTTTCCAGCGGCGTGATGACCTCCGGGTTGAAGCATTCGGCGGCGCGGACGTTCTCCCAGATCGGCTGGCCGTTGACGGTGGGCGCGTCCTTGTGCAGCAGCCCGGCCTCGCCCAGCTGGCGCAGCACCACGGGCAGGCCGCCGGCGTAGTAGAAATCCTCCATCAGGTAGCGGCCGGACGGCATCAGGTCGACCACGCAGTGCAGGCCGCGGCCCAGCCGGTCGAAATCCTCCAGCGTCAGCTCGATGCCGACGCGGCGGGCGATGGCCAGCAGGTGCACCACCGCGTTGGTGGAGCCGCCGATGGCGCCCAGCGTGCGGATGGCGTTCTCGAACGCCTCGCGCACCAGGATCTTCGACAGCACCAGATCCTCCTGCACCATGGCCACGATGCGGCGGCCGGCGAGGCGGGCCATCTCGTTGCGCCGCGCATCCACCGCCGGGATAGCGGCGTTGCCCGGCAGACCGACGCCCAGCGCCTCCACCATCGAGGCCATGGTGGAGGCCGTGCCCATGGTCATGCAGTGGCCGGAGGAGCGGTTCATCCCCGCCTCGGCCTCGTGGAACTCCTGCAGCGTGATCTCGCCGGCGCGCAGCTGCTCGCTCATGGAGATGATGTTGGTGCCGGAGCCGATGATCTGGCCGCGGTACACGCCGCGCAGCTGCGGGCCGCCGGACACGCCGATGGTGGGCAGGTCGGCGGAGGCCGCGCCCATCAGCAGGGCGGGGGTGGTCTTGTCGCAGCCCATCAGCAGCACCACGCCGTCCAGCGGATGGGCTCGGATCGCCTCCTCCACGTCCATGGCGGCGAGGTTGCGGTACAGCATGGCGGTGGGCCGCATCGTCACCTCGCCCAGCGAGGAGACGGGGAATTCCAGCGGGTAGCCGCCGGCCTCCAGCACGCCGCGGCGCACATGCTCGGCGATGGTGCGGAAGTGGCTGTTGCAGGGGTTCAGCTCGGACCAGGTGTTGCAGATGCCGATCACCGGCTTGTTCTCGAACTGGTCCTGGGGCGTGCCGCTGTTCTTCAGGAAGGAGCGGTAATAGAACCCCATCTTATCCTGCCGGCCGAACCAGGCCTGGCTGCGCAGGGTCTTGCCTTGCGGCTTTTCTTCATTGCTCATCGGGACGTCTCCGCCATGCGGGCAGAGACGCGCCCCACCCCTCCCGGGAAGCTGTAAACCGCCCCGCCATCACCGTCCAATAGGTTTACGGCGCCGAGGCATATCCGGAACGGCATGGGTCCGCCGCCCGATGGGAGGGGCCGCCAGCCCCTCCCCGCCGCCTCAGCCGAACCAGCCGCGCTGCCGCCGCCAGGCCACCGGCCAGCCGCCGCCGCGCTGGCGGGCCTGGTGCAGCGCCATCGCCGTGACCGCCGGGGCGGCCAGCGCCGCCAGCCCCACCAGGCTCAGCCCCGCCACGGTCGCCACCACCGCGTCCCGCGTCCGGCTGGTGACGAATTCGCGCTGCCCCGGCTTCACCCGGTCGGTGAACGGACCATCGATGCCCGGATCGCCCGGCTTCGGCTCGAACAAGTTGCCCTCCGGGTCGGGCGGCGGCTGTGTCGGGTCGAGTTGCGCGTCCCACATCTCCCCCGCCTTGCGGTCGGCGAAGCCCGGCACCAGCGCCTGCGCCGCCGCCATCTGCAGGGTGGAGCGGCCGACCCAGACCTCCCGCACCGGCTGCTGCACGGCGGACAGGATGGCATTGGCGCAGAGGCGCGGGTCGAACACGGGGTCGGGCGCGTTCTGCGCCTGGCCCATGTGGTTGCGGGTGCGGCGGAACTGCGGGGTGTTCACCGCCGGCAGGTACACCACCGTCAGCGTCACCGCCGAGCCGTCATGCAGCAATTCGGAGCGCAGCGCATCGGTGAAGCCCTGCACCGCCTGCTTGGCGGCGCAATAGGCCGATTGCAGCGGCGCCGCGCGCAGCCCGAGCCCGGAGGAAACCTGGATGATGGCGCCGCGGTTGCGCGGCTTCATTCGCCGCAGCGCCGCGAGCGTGCCGAACACCTGCCCGTGATAGGTGACGTCGGTGACGCGGCGCAGCTCCTCCGGCGTGATGTCCATCACCGGCGTGATCACCGTCGCCATGGCGTTGTTGACCCAGGCCTCGATCGGGCCGAGCTCCCGCTCGATGCGGGCGGCGGCGGCGTCCATCGCCTGCGCATCGGACACGTCGGCGGCGATGCCGAGCGCCGGCACGCCCAGATCCTTCAGCTCCGCCTCGGTGGAGCGCAGCCGTTCCTCGCCACGGGCCAGCACCGCCACCGCCCAGCCCTGGCGGGCGAAGGCCTGGGCGGTGGCCCGGCCGATGCCCATGGTGCCGCCGGTCACCACCACCACCTTGCGGTGCGCCGGGTTCAGTTCTGTCATCACCTTGTTCCTTGTTCGATCATTCGGTTCGATGGCTCGGCGTGGGCAGCCGGGGCTCAGGCGTCGCCGCGCAGGATCACCGCCTCATGCCCGCGCAGCTCGAAGCGGCCGCCCACCGGCCCGGTGGCGCGGCCCGGCAGGGTGGAGAACACCAGCGCGGCCGCCGGCAGCGTCACGCCGGCCGGCTCCTGGCCGAGGTTCAGCACCACCCAGCGCTGTTGCTCCCCGAGCGAGCGGCGGAAGCGCAGCACGCTGCCCTCCGCCGCCACGCCGTCGATGGCACCGCCCCGCAGCACCGGGTCGGCGCGGCGCAGCGCGATCAGCCGGCGGTACAGCTGCAGGATGGAATCCGGCTCCGCCTCCCGCTCGGCGACGGAGGGGGTGGCGCCGAGCGGCAGCCAGGGCTCGCCGCTGGAGAAGCCGGCGTTGCGCGTGGTGTCCCACAGCATCGGCGAGCGCTGCGGGTCCCGCCCCAGCCCGAGCCCGGGCTGGTTCCGCTCCGCCGGGTCGCGCACGCGGTCGGGCGGCACGGGTACGTCCAGCATGCCAATCTCGTCACCGTAATACAGCGTCGGCGTGCCGCGCAGCGTCAGCAGCAGCACGGCCGCGACCCGCGCCTGGGCCGGCCCGACGCGGCTGGCGATGCGCGGCTGGTCGTGATTGCCCAGCACCCAGTTGGGCCAGCCGCCGGGCGGCAGCGCCGCCTCGTAGTCGCGGATGATGCCGGCCAGCGTGCCGGCATTCCAGGGCGCGGTGATGAGCTGGAAGTTGAAGGGCAGGTGCGCGCCGCCGCCGCCCTCCCCGTAATACGCGACCAGCCGCTGCACGGGGAGGTAGATCTCGCCGATCATCAGGCGGTCGTCATAGGCGTCGATCACCCGGCGCAGGCCGGCGATCACCTCGTGCACCTCCGGCCGGTCGCCGCCATACAGGTCGAGCAGGCGGTCGCGCGGGTTGCCGCCCTCCCGCCAGTCCGGATTGGCCGGGTTGTCGCGGAACTTGTCATCCTTGATCAGCAGCCAGATCACGTCGATGCGGAAGCCATCCACCCCGCGGTCGAGCCAGAAGCGCAGCACGTCCTCCATCGCGCCCCGCACCGCCGGGTTGCGCCAGTTCAGGTCGGGCTGCTGCTTCAGAAAGGAATGCAGGTAGTACTGGCCGCTCGCCGCGTCCCATTCCCAGGCGCTGCCGCCGAAATGGCTGAGCCAGTTGGTGGGCGGCCCGCCGCCCGGCGCCGGGTCGCGCCAGATGTACCAGTCGCGCTTCGCGCTGTTGCGGCCCGAGCGGCTGTCGAGAAACCAGGGATGCTGGTCCGAGCTGTGGTTGGGCACGAAATCCAGGATCACCCGCAGCCCGCGCCGGTGCGCCTCGGCCACCAGGGCATCGAACTCGGCGAGGCTGCCGAAGATCGGGTCGACATCGCGGTAATCCGCCACGTCGTAACCGAAATCCGCCATGGGCGAGGGCTGGATGGGCGACAGCCACAGAGCGTCGACGCCGAGCGACACCAGGTGGTCGAGCCGTTGCGCGATGCCGGCGAGATCGCCGACGCCGTCCCCGTCACTGTCCTGGAAGGAGCGCGGATACACCTGATAGATCACGCCGCGCTGCCACCAGAGCAGATCATCCATGCCGAAAACCTTTGCTGTTCCGCTAGGCTTACAACGCCAGCGTCGCCATGGGGTTCCTTCGGGTCACCGTTGCGCGGCTTCGCCACAGAAGGGAAACGCCCGGGATGATCGACGACCTCTGGTACAAGAACGCCATCGTCTACTGCGTGTCCGTGGGCACCTACATGGATTCGAATGGTGACGGGATCGGCGATTTCGAGGGGCTGACGCGGCGGCTCGACTACCTCCACGGCCTCGGCGTCACCACCATCTGGCTGATGCCGTTCCAGCCTTCGCCGCGGCGCGACAACGGCTACGACATCGCCGATTACTACGGCGTCGATCCGCGCTACGGCACGCTGGGCGATTTCGTGGAATTCGCCCATGGCTGCAAGCAACGCGGCATCCGCGTGATCATGGACCTCGTGGCAAACCACACCTCGGACCAGCACCCCTGGTTCCAGCAGGCCCGCAGCGACCCGAAATCACCCTACCGGGACTGGTATGTCTGGGCCGACAAGAAGCCCGCCGACGCCGACAAGGGCGTGGTGTTCCCCGGCGTGCAGGACAGCACCTGGACCCGCGACAAGCAGGCGAAGGCGTACTACTTCCACCGCTTCTACGAGTTCCAGCCGGACCTCAACACGGCCAACCCGCATGTGCAGGCCGAGATCCTGAAGATCATGGGCTTCTGGCTGCAGCTCGGCGTCTGCGGCTTCCGCATGGACGCCGTGCCCTTCGTGATCGCCGAGAAGGGGGCGAACATCCGCGAGCCGGCGGCGAATTACGACATGCTGCGGACGTTCCGCGAGTTCCTGCAATGGCGCCAGGGCGACGCCATCATCCTGGCCGAGGCCAACATCCCGCCCGAGCTCAGCATGGAGTATTTCGGCGCCGACGGCGACCGGCTGCACATGATCTTCAACTTCGCGGTCAACCAGGCCCTGTTCCATGCCCTGGCCACCGCCGACACCAGCCTGCTGGCCGAGGCGCTGGAGCAGACGCGCCAGCATCCCGCCACCGGGCAATGGGGCCAGTTCCTGCGCAACCATGACGAGCTGGACCTCGGCCGGCTGAAGCCGGAGCAGCGCCAGGCGGTGTTCGCCGCCTTCGGGCCGGAGAAGTCCATGCAGCTCTACGACCGCGGCATCCGCCGCCGGCTGGCGCCGATGCTGCAGGGCGACCGGCGGCGGCTGGAACTGGCCACCAGCCTGATGCTGACCCTGCCCGGCACGCCGGTGTTCCGCTACGGCGACGAGATCGGCATGGGGGACGACCTGAGCCTGCCGGAGCGCGAATGCGCCCGCACCACCATGCAATGGTCGGACGAGCCGATGGGCGGCTTCACCCGGAGCACCGAGCCGAAGCGGCCGGTGATCGCGGAAGGGCCGTTCGGCTTCGCCCATGTCAACGTGGCGCAGCAGCGGCGCGACCCCCAATCCCTGCTGAACTGGACCGAGCGCATGATCCGCATGCGCAAGGAAGTGCCGGAGATCGGCTGGGGCGAGTTCAGCGTGCTGGACACCGACGTGCCAGGCGTGCTGGCGATCCGCTACGACTGGCGCAACAATTCCGTGCTGATGCTGCACAACCTGCGCGCCGAGGCCTGCGAGGTGCGGCTCGATCCCGAGGTCAGCGGCTCGCATGACGGGCTGCTGATCAACCTGCTGTCGGAAGAGCACAGCCGGCCGGAGGAACAACGCCGCCACCGCATCCTGCTGGAGCCCTATGGCTATCGCTGGTTCCGCATCGGCGGCCTGGACTACCTGCTGCGCCGCGACGAGATCTGACCGGCGCCGCCCCTCACCGGAGGAAGCGGCGCGCCGCTTCCTCGTAATCCCCGGCCCGGGTGACCTGGCGCAGCAGCGCCTCCTCCGGCTGGCTCAGCGCGGCGGGGGCGTGCCGGCGCGCAGCGCCGCCAGCGTGTCGCGCACCGCGCCGATCGCCGCCAGCATCGGCTGGTGTCCCTGCAGCGCCACCCGGACGCCAAGCGCACCCAGCGCCGCCGCATCCAGCGCGCCGAAGAAGCCCAGCACCGGCAGCGCCGTGGCGTCGCGCACCGCCCGCAGCGGCTCCAGCCGGGTGATGCCGGTCAGGAACACCGCGTCGGCCCCGGCCTCGGAATACGCGCGCACCCGCGCCAGCGCGGCCGCCTCGGGCTCCAGCGCGAAGGCGCCGGTGCGCGCGGCGATCACCAGGGACGGGTCCTGGCGGGCCGCCATCGCGGCGCGCAGCTTGCCCAGCCCTTCCTCCAGCGGCAGCAGGGCGGCGCCGCCTTGGCCGCCGAACGGGGCCGGCAGGGCGGTGTCCTCGATGGTCAGCCCGGCCGCTCCGGCCCCCTCCAGCTCCTGCACCGTGCGCATCACCGACAGGGCGTTGCCGTAGCCGTGATCGGCATCCACCAGCAGCGGCAGGGCGCTGGCGCGCGCCATGCGCCGCACCTGCTCGGCCAGTTCGCTCAACGTCAGCACCACGAGGTCCGGCGCGCCCAGCACGGCCAGCGAGGCGGTGGAGCCGGCCACCATGCCCAGCTCGAAGCCCAGATCCTCGGCGATACGGGCCGAGAGCGGGTCGAACACCGAGGCCGGGTGCCGGCAATCGGGGCCTTGCAGCACGGCCCGGAAGCGGGCGCGGCGGGCGGACAGGCTGGCTGGCATGGAAGAACGGCTCCTGGGTTGCGGGGCGCCTTGCGGCCGCACGCGGCGCGTGACGCGCGGCCCCGTTGTTCCGGCCCGTGGGCCCGGCACCCTCGTTACGAGTCGCTTAAGGCATTCGGCGCAATCTGCGGCAACAGCAGGGCAGGCGCACCATGAAGGGGCTCGTTTTCACGGAGTTTTTCCGCCACGTCGAGGCCCGGCACGGGGCCGACATGGTGGATGACGTCATCGAGGCGGCGGATCTGCCGCATGATGGCGGCTACACCAGCGTCGGCAGCTATCCCTTCCCCGAGATGGTGGCGCTGGTGGTGGCCTGCAGCCGGCTGACCGGCACGCCGCTGCCGGAGCTGCTCGACGCCTTCGGCACCCATTGCTTCGAGCGCTGGGTGCATTACGCGCCGCAATTCTTCTCCCGCCAGCGTGGCCTGTTCGACATCCTGGAAGGCATCAACGACTTCCACGAAACCGAGGTCCGCAAGCTGTATCCCGACGCCGAACTGCCGTCCTTCATGACGGAGCAGCGCTCGGGGCAACGGCTGGTGCTCGGCTACCACAGCTGCAAGCCGCTCTCGGCGCTGGCCGTCGGCGTGATCAAGGGCGCCGCCGCGCATCTGGGCCAGCGCGTGGCCATCGCCTGCGAGCCTGCGGAAGGGGATGGCGGCGCCTATACCCGCATCACCATCGACCTGCGCGACAACCCCGATGCTCCGCACCGCTGAAGCCGGCGACGCGACGGCCGGCCGCGTGCAGCGGCTGGAGCGGCGCCTGGCGCGCCAGGTCAGCGCGCGGGAAGAAGCCGAAAGCCTTCTCGAACAGAAGAGCCTCGAACTCTATGCGCTGAACTGCCGCCTCACCGAGCTGAACGCCGAGCTGGAGCAGCGGGTGCGGGAGCGGACCGCGGAGCTGGAAGCCGAGCGGCGCCATGCCCTGGAACTGGCCCAGCGCGACGTGCTGACCGGTCTGCACAACCGGCGCATGTTCCGCGAGCACCTGGAGAGCAGCCTGCAACAGGCGGGAGGCGGCGGCACCCCGGCGGTTCTCGCCATCGCGCTCGACGGCTTCAAGGCCATCAACGACATGCTCGGCTATGCCGCGGGCGACGAGGTGCTGAAGGCGGTTGGCCAGCGGCTGCGGGACTGCGGCCACAACAGCGACATCGTGGCCCGGCTGGGCGGCGACGAATTCGCCATCCTGCGGCCGGCGGTCGGGCAGCGCCGCGCGGCGGCCGGGCTGGCGGATCGCGTGCTGCAGGCCCTGCGGCCTCCGCTGCAGATCCGCGGCCATGTCCTGGTGGTGGGCGCCAGCATCGGCATCGCGCTGGCCGATGAGGAGGCCGGCTGCCCCGACAGGCTGCTGCAGAACGCTGCCATCGCCTTGTACGGCGCCAAGGCGGGCGGCCGCGGCGGGTGGAAGCTGTTTCATCCCGAGATGGATGCCGAGCTGCAGGCCCGCCGCGCCCTGGAGGCCGATCTGCGCGGCGCGCTGGCCCGATCGGAGTTCGAGCTGATGTACCAGCCCCTGGTGGATGCGGGGCACGGTGCCACCACGGGGTTCGAGGCCCTGCTGCGCTGGCACCGTCCGGGCCGGGGCATGGTGCCCCCGGGCGAGTTCATCCCGCTGGCCGAGGAAACCGGCCTCATCCGGCAGATCGGCGCCTGGGTGCTGGAGCGGTCCTGCGCGGATGCGGCGGGCTGGGCCTCGTCCATCAAGGTCGCGGTCAACCTGTCGCCGGTGCAGTTCCAGGGCGGCACGCTGGTCGGGGCGGTGCGGCACGCCCTGGCGGCATCGGGCCTGCCGGCCAGCCGCCTGGAGCTGGAAGTCACGGAATCCATGCTGCTGCAGGACACCGAGGCCACGCTCGGCACCCTGCATCAGCTTCGCGCCCTCGGTGTCGGGATCTCGATGGATGATTTCGGAACCGGCTACTCGTCGCTGAGCTACCTGCAGCGCTTTCCCTTCACCAAGATCAAGATCGACCGTTCCTTCATCAGCGGCCTGGCGCAGGAACGCAGCAGCCTGGAGATCGTGCGCGCCGTGGTCAGCATCGGCCGGGCCCTGCGCATGACGATCCTGGCGGAAGGCGTGGAAACCGAGGAGCAGCTTCGCCTCCTCCGCTCCGAAGGCTGCGACGAGGTGCAGGGCTTCCTGCTGGGCCGCCCCGCCCGCAACACTCAGCTGTTGAAGGCCGCCTGCGCCTCCGGCAGCGCCCACAGCTTCTCGATGGCGGCGGTGCCCGCGCGGGTGATGGCCTGTTCATCGCCCGCCAGGTAATGGCCGTTCTGGACCAGCAGCCGGCCATCCACCATCACGCCATCGATGTTGGCGCGGTTGGCCAGCCAGACCAGCGCCCGCACCGGGTCGTGCAGCGGCTGCAGGTGCGGATGCGTCAGGTCCACCACCGTCAGGTCGGCCTTCGCGCCGGCGGCGACCACGCCCAGATCGTCGCGCCCGATCGCCCGCGCCGCCTGCCGCGTCACGGCGCCGATCAGTTCCGGCGCGCCGGCCACGTCGGGGCGGCCGGCGGCGATCTTGCTGATCATGGCCGCGGCGTTGACCTCGCCCAGCAGGTCCATGTTGTAGCCATCGGTGCCGATGGCGGTGCGCAGCCCCGCCTCCGCGAAGCGGCCGAAGGCGGCGGTGGTGCCGGCGCGGGCGAAGACGCGCGGGCAGTTCAGCACCGTCGCGCCGCGCGCCGCCATCAGCGCCAGGTCGGAATCCGAACTGGCGATGCAGTGCGCCGCCAGCAGATCGGGGCCCAGGACGCCGAGCCAGTCGAGATATTCCGCCGGGCTGCGGCCGCCGTGGCGCCGGCCGATGGTGTCCACTTCCTGCTGGCTCTGCGCCAGATGGGTGGTGAGCGGCACGCCCAGCGCCCGCGCACGGGCGGCGCAGGCGCGCAGCAGGTCGGGGCCGCAGGTGTCGGTGGCGTGCGGGCTCATCGCCAGCCGGATGCGGCCATTCGCCGCTCCGTCCCACCGGGCCTGCAGCGCGTCCCAGGCTTCGAGGTCGGCCGCGCCGTCATCGCCGCGATACGCTACCTGCCCGGACGCGTCCGCCCTGGCATCGGCGGTGGAGAACAGGTAGGGCGCGCCGTAGAAGCGCAGCCCCATCTCCAAGGCGGCATCGAACATCTCGCCGAGGCCGTTGCGGAACGGCTCCATGACCGTGGTGGCGCCGCCCTTCAGCAGTTGCAGCACGCCCATCCGGGCCACCGCCATGCGTTCGTCGGCGGTGAAGATGTCGAGGCCCTTCTTGGTCAGCGGCAGCAGCACCGTGTAGACGATGCTGCCATTGCTCTTGCGGCCCGCCCCGTCCTCGGTGTGGGTGCGCGCCACCGCCTCGGAGAAGCAGTGGTTGTGCAGGTTCAGCAGCCCGGGCAGCACGAAGCGGCCGGGTGCGTCCAGCACGATGTCGGCCTTCGGCTGGCCGGTGGCGATGGCGGCGATGCGGTCACCCTCGGTGATCACCCAGCGATCGCGCAGCACGACCTGGCGGCCGTCCTGCTCGGCCAGCACGTAGCTGCCGAAGATCGCGGTGGTGGGCTGTCCGGTCATGGCTGCATCCTTCTCAGGCGGGCCGCCGCCGATTTCAGATGGCGGTGGTGCAGGGCGGTGCTTCCCGGAGGCCGCGGCCGGGCGTTATTCGCCGGCGTCGATGGTGATGGCGGGCAGCGCCTGCCTGTCCAGCCCGTGCCTCGCCAGGATGGCGGCGTAGCGGCCATCCGCCACCATGCGCGACAGCGCGCCGGCCACCGCGTCCCGCAGCGCCGTCTTGTCCCGGGCGAAGGCCATGCCGGACAGGTTGCGCGAGATCGGCTCGCCGATGGCCACGAAGGTGCCCGGGTTCTGCTGCTGCAGGAACACCACGTATTCGGCGCCGAGGATGGCGCCGTCCGCGCGGCCCTGCTGCAGGTCGGCGCGGGCCGCCGCCGCGCCCTCGGTGCCGATCACCCGGATCGGCGCCCGGCCGGCGGCCACGCAATGTGCCTCGCTCCAGGCCTGGGCCTGCGGGAAGTAGTTGGTGGTGCGCGGCGTGGCCAGCGAGCGGCCGCAGAAATCCGCCGGCCGCATCGCGCCCTTCTGCTGCGCCGCCGTGGTGAACACCTGTGCGCCGGTGGAGACGTAGTCGACGAAGCTCAGCTTCTCCCGCCGCGCCGGCAGGTCGGTCATGGAGGAGCCGGAGAAATCCACCCGGTCCGTGGTGATGGCCGGGATCAGCTGGGCGAAGGCCATCTCCTCCCAGCGGATCTCCAGCGCCAGCTCCTGCCCGATCGCGGTGACCAGGTCGACGTTCAGCCCGCGCCGCTCATTGGTGGCGGGGTCCTTGTAGGCCATGGGCGGATAGGTCGCCTCGATGCCGACGCGCAGGAAGCCCTGGCGGCGGATCGCCTCCGGGACGTCCTGGGCGATGGACAGGGCCGGCGCCAGCACCAGCATGGCGGCGAGGAGGCAGCGGCAATGCGTCAACATGGACCCGACCCTTTCCGTTCGTGCGCTGCTCAGCCGGCGGCTTCGCAGGCGGTGAAATGCGCGGCGATCTCGGCGCCGGTGGCGATCCACACATCGCCATAGCCCTGGGCGTGCTGCAGGAACTCGCGCAGCAGCCGGAGGCGCATCGGCCGGCCGCTGCATTGCGGGTGCAGCACGGTGGTCACCATGGCGCCCCAGTCGCGGATCTCGTCCAGCTCGTCCGTCCACATGGACAGCACGGCCTCGCGCGACTGGAGGGTGTGGCGGCTGTAGCGCTGCGACAGGCCCAGCAGCCAGTCATCGTAGCTGGCGGTGACCGGCAGCTCGACCAGGCCCGGCGTGTTGTCGGCCAGCAGGTGGCGGTAGGGCCGCACATCGTCGCGGAAGGAGGATGTGTAAAGCAGGCCTCGATCCTTCAGCAGGACGCGCAACTCCTCGCAGAACTCGCCGGACGGGGCGCGGTAGCCCTTGGGCACCACGCCCAGCCGCCGCTTCAGCACCTCCAGGCCGCGGTCCACCTCCTCCACCAGCATCGGGTCGCCGGGCTGCGGCATGAGGTGGTGGAAGCCGTGGTGGCCGACCTCGTGTCCGTCCCTCACGATGGCTTCGCACATCGCCGGATGCGCCTCCACCGACCAGCCGGTGATGAAGAAGGTGGCCTTCAGCCCGAGCCCGCGCAGCATCTCCAGCAGCTTCGCCGTGCCGACCCGTGCCTCGTAGCCGCCGAAGGACATGGTCACCAGCTCGCCATAGCGGGCCGGGTCCTTAGCGGTCCAGGCGCTCTCGGCATCCACGTCGAAGCTCAGGAACATCGCCGCCTGGTGACCCGCCGGCCAGGGGTATTCCGGCGCCAGCGGCGCGCGGTTGGCCGGCAGCAGCGGCAGCGCGTCGAGCGCCGCCCTCAGCGTGTTGTCATTCGCCCCCATTAATCTGCACTTCGGTGAGGGTGGACGGCGTGAGCTGCCACTTCTCGGCCAGCTTGGCGTAGGTTCCGTCGGCCATCAGCCCGCGCAGCCCCTCGGCCAGGGCCTGCTGCAGCTGCGTCTCATCCTTGCCGGTGGCGATGCCCATCAGCGTGTAGCGCACCGGCTCGCCCACCGGGGCATAGGTGTTGGGCTCCAGCCCCATGATGTAGGGCAGCGTCTCGCCGCCCTGCATCGCCGCGTCGATGCGGCCCTGGCGCAGCTGGGTGCGCGCATCGGCGGAGCCTTCGGTGGGCACGTATTCCACCGCCGGCTTGCCCTTGGCCACGCATTCGGCGTCGCTGAACGCCTTGATATCGTTCGGCAGCGCGGTGCGGCGGCTGGCGCCGACCCGCTTGCCGCACAGCGCCTGCGGCGTGGTGAACTCCGCGCTCCGGCTGGCCTGGGTGAAGAACTGCGAGCCGGAGCGCAGGTAGTCGATGAAGGTGGCGGTGTCCTGGCGCGACTTCAGGTCGGACATGCCGGACAGGATGATGTCGACGCGCCCGGTGCGCACCGAGGCCACCATCTGGTCGAAGCTCGTCTCCTGCCACTGCATCTTGGTGCCCAGCTTGGCGGCCAGCGCCTCGCCCAGTTCCACGTCGAAGCCGGTCAGCTTGCCGGTGGCCGGGTCGCGCAGGTCCAGCGGCGGATAGTTCGGCACGATGGCGGCGATGATGGCGCCGCGCGAGGCGATGCGGGAGGGCAGCTCCGCCGCCACCGCGCCGAAGGAGGCGGCGGCGAGAACGGCGCCCAGCAGGGCTTGCTTCAGCATGGGTGGCTTCCTTCAGGACAGAACGGCGGAAAGGAAGGCCCGGGTGCGGGCCTCCCGCGGCGAGTTGAGCACGTCGGCGGCGGTGCCGGCCTCGACGATCAGCCCGCCATCCATGTAGACCACGCGGTCGGCGACCTCGCGCGCGAAGCCCAGCTCGTGCGTCACCACGATCATGGTCATGCCGGAGGCGGCCAGCTCCTTCATCGCCGCCAGCACCTCGCCCACCAGCTCGGGGTCGAGGGCGCTGGTCGGCTCGTCGAACAGCATCAGCTTCGGCTTCATCGCCAGCGCCCGGGCGATGGCGACGCGCTGCTGCTGGCCGCCCGACAGGTTGGCCGGGTAGGAGGCCTCCTTGTCCGCCAGCCCGACACGGGCGAGCAGCGCGCGGGCTTCCTCCACCGCCTCGGCGCGGCGGCGGCGCTGCACCTGCACCGGGCCCTCGATGATGTTCTCCAGCGCAGTCATGTGCGGAAACAGGTTGAAGCGCTGGAACACCATGCCGGTGGCCAGGCGCTGGCGGGCGATTTCCGCCTCGGCCAGGTGGTGCAGCCGGCCGCCATCGACGCGGAACCCGGTCAGCTCGCCATCCACCCAGATGGCGCCGCGGTCGATCTCGACCAGCTGGTTGATGCAGCGCAACAGCGTGGTCTTGCCGGAGCCGGAGGCGCCGATGATGCACATCACCTCCCCCGGCATCACGTCGAGGGAGACGCCCTTCAGCGCGTGGAAACCGCCGAAATGCTTGTGCACATCGACGATGGATACGAGCGGGGGAGACGCCGGAGGGGCGCTCACCGGCTGCCCCCGGCGCCGCGGGCGAAGCGGCGTTCCAGCAGCATCTGTCCCGGCGTCAGGATGGTCACGATGATCAGGTACCAGATGGCGGCGACGATCAGCAGCTCGATGACGCGGGAATTGGCGTAATAGATGTTCTGCGCGCTGTGCAGGATCTCGGCGAACTGGATCACGCTGGCGAGCGAGGTCAGCTTGATCATGCCGATGAACTCGTTGCCCAGCGGCGGGATGATCACGCGCATCGCCTGCGGGAACACGATGCGGCGCAGCGACCTCATGCGCGTCATGCCGATCGCCTTGGCGGCCTCGTACTGCCCCTGGTCCACCGACAGCATGCCGGCGCGCATCACCTCGGAGGTGTAGGCGCCCTGGTTGATGCCGAGGCCGAGCAGCGCGGCGACGGCCGGCGTCATCACGTCCACCGTGCGCCAGGACCATTCGCCGAAGCCGATGGTGGGAAAGATCAGCGCCAGGTTGAACCACAGCAGCAGCTGCAGGATCACCGGCGTGCCGCGGAACAGCCAGGCGTAGCCGATGGCGACGCCGCGCAGCACCGGATTGTGCGACATGCGCATCACCGCCGCGGCGATGCCGAGCGCGATGCCCAGCGCCATGGCGCCGACCGACATCACCACCGTGTTGAACAGCCCGCTCAGGATGGTCGGCGCGGTGAAGAACCGCGCGACGTAGTCCCATTCGATCTGGCCCACGGCGAAGGCGCGCACCAGCCCGGCCAGCAGCAGGGCGATGGCCGCCACCGCCAGCCAGCGCCCCCAATGGCGCTGCGGCACGATGCTGTAGCCGGACACGTCCGGCAGGGCGGCCGATCCGGTGGCCATCCGGGCGCCCATCGGGGCGGAGGCAGGCGTCATGGCGGGGCTCTCCGGCGGGGCGGGGATCAGCGCGGCGCCTCGGCGCCGACCTGGTCGACGATGCGGCGGTAGTGATCCGGCCGGCGGTGGCTGGCGAAGTGGAACATCTTGTCCTTGCCCTGGCGCACCGCGTCGAGGTCGATCTCCGCCACCAGCACCTCGTCGCCCAGGCTCTGCGCCTGCGCCACGATCACGCCGTTCGGGTCGACGATGATGGAGCTGCCGATCAGGCCCGAGCCGTCCTCGTTGCCGGCCTTGGCGACGCTGACCGCCCAGGTGGCGTTCATGTAGGCGTTGGCCTGCACCGCGATGTTGGAATGAAAGGTGCGGATCTCCTCGTTCTCCGAGGTGCCGCCATTCGGGTCATAGGCCGCCGAGTTGTAGCCCATCACCATCAGCTCGACGTCCTGCAGGCCGTAGACGCGCCAGGCCTCGGGCCAGCGGCGGTCGTTGCAGACCAGCATGCCCATCACCGGGCGGTGCCACGCCTCGGCGCCGCGGAAGGCGGGGAAGCCGAGGTCGCCATATTCGAAGTAGCGTTTCTCCAGCTGCTGGAAGCGGGCGCCGTCGCGCGGCTCGACGCTGCCCGGCAGATGCACCTTGCGGTACTTGCCGAGGATGGCGCCGTCCGGCCCCACGGTGATGGCGCTGTTGAAATGCTGGCCGTCCGGCGTCAGCTCGGCATAGCCGACATAGAAGCCGATGCCGAGTTCGCGCGCGCGGTCGAACAGCGCCTGCACCGCCGGGTTCGGCATCGCGCGCTCGTAATAGCCCTCCAGCTCGGCGCCTTCGAGCAGCCAGCGCGGAAAGAAGGTGGTGAAGGCCAGCTCGGGGAACACCACCAGCTGCGCGCCCTGCTGCGCCGCCCGCTCCAGCAGCGCGACCAGGCGCGCCAGGGTCACGGGGCGCGGCTCGGCGCGCTGGGTGGGCCCCATCTGGGCGGCGGCGACACGGAGCAGGCGGGCCATGATGGATCCCTTGGACGAAGCGGAAGCGGCAGTAAGCGCCCATTCCCTGGGCCGGACAACCGGCTGCCTTATACGAAATTGCCGTTTCCTATTGGCTGCCGTTATACTGTGCCCGCCGATGACGCTTCGCCAACTCGAAATCCTGCGCGCGGTGATCCGCGGCCAGACCACGCTGGCGGCCGCGAAGCTGCTGGCGATGTCGCAGCCGGCGGTGAGCAACGCCATCCGTCAGATGGAGCTGCAACTCGGCTTTCCGTTGTTCGAGCGGATCAACAACCGTCTCTACCCCACCGATGCCGCCCGCATCATCCACGAGGAATCCGAGCCGCTCTTCGCCATGCATGCGGCGCTGCGCGAGCGGGTGCAGGACCTGCGCGAGTCCAAGGTCAGCCGGCTGCGCATCCTCAGCACGCCGCCGCTCGGCCACGGCGTGCTGCCGCAGGTGCTGGCCGGCTTCAGCCGCCGCCACCCGCAGCTGCGCACCTTCTTCGACGTGCGGGACCTCGACGAGGTGACGCGCGGCGTCGAGAGCGGCCAGGCCGATCTGGGCTTCGGCCTCAATCTGGGCGCGCAGCCGGCGCTGGAGGTGGAGGAGCTGCAGCAATCGCGCATGGTCTGCGTCTTCCGCAGCGACCATCCCCTGGCCCGGCGGGAGGTGGTCACCCCGGCCGACCTGCCGGCCCGGGGCTTCATCGCGCTGGATGCCGGGACGCGCATGGGGGCGGCGGTGCGCGGCGCCTTCCAGGCGGCGCGGCAGCCCTTCCACTTCTCCGTCGAGGTCCGCTACTGCAACACCGCCTGCGTGCTGGTGGAAGCCGGCATGGGCGCCTCGGTGGTGGACCCTTATTCCGCCGCCTTCGCCGGGCGGCCGCATCTGATGGTGCGCCCCTTCGAGCCGGCGATCCCCTGCACCGCCTGGGCCTTCTGGTCGGCGCGCCGGCCGCTGGCCGAGATCGGCCGGCGCCTGGTGCGCGAGGTGCAGCTGGCCCTGGCGCGGCGCTGAGCAGCGCTTCGGCCACCGTGGCGGCGCCGTCCGGCGCGGCCGGGATGCCCGGCGCCGCCCTGGTTCACGGCGATCCGCGGCCGGATCGCGGAAGGGCGGCGCCGAGCACGGCCAGCAGCGGCCGCCCGCCTTCCTCGATGTCGCGCACCATGGCCCGGCGCACGGCCTCGGCATCGCCGCGCCGGAGCCCGTCCAGCGCGTCGCGGTGACCATTAAAGGGCGGCGCCTCGGCATAAAGCTGGCTGAGCAGCGGGCCGCACTGCATCCACAGCAGCTCCACCAGGCCAAGCAGCACCGGCATCCGCGCCAGCCGGCACAGGCCGAAATGAAACTGCTCATTGGCCTGCACGGCGGCGGCGAAATCGCCCGCCGCCTCGGCAGCCTGCATGCGCTCGTGGATGGCGGCCAGGGCGGCGATGGCGTCCGGGGTGGCGTGCGCGGCGGCGGCGGCGGCGGCTTCCCCTTCCAGCTGGCAGCGCAGCCGGCGGATCTCCAGGAACCGCTCGCGGCCGATCACCGGCACCACCACCGTGCCGCGCTCATCCATCTGCAGCGCCTGCTCCGACACCAGCCGCAGCAGCGCCTCCCGCACCGGCGTCAGGCTGATGCCGAGCTGCGCCGCCAGGGGCCGCAGTTGCAGCTTCTCGCCCGGCCGCAGGTGGCTCAGCATCAGCGCGGAGCGCAGGGCGCGGTAGGCGCGTTCGCTGAGGTTCTCGCGCGCGATCGGGCGCAAGGGCCCGGGTTGTTCCGCATGGGCAGCATTGGACATTGACAGGCTCTGCGTCGCCATCTCACTGTTATAACAAATGACGCGCCCAAGCGCGTCGGCATAGAGGGAAGGAAATCGCCATGGACACCGCCATGCCGGCCAGCCGGCCCGGCGTGAACGAATCCGTCGCCATGCGCCTGGCCACCGCCTTTCGCCGCCATGGTGTCGAGATCGTTTTCGGGCAGAGCATTCCGTCCAGCTTCTTCCTGGCCGCGCCGCAGGCCGGCATCCGCCAGGCCACCTATCGCGCCGAGAATGCCGGCGGCACCATGGCCGACGGCTATGCCCGCATCAGCGGCCGCACCGGGGTGGTGGCGGCGCAGAACGGCCCGGCCGCGACGCTGCTGGTGCCGCCCCTGGCCGAGGCGCTGAAGGCCTCCATCCCGATCGTCGCGCTGGTGCAGGACGTGGCGCGCGACACCACCGAGAAGAACGCCTTCCAGGAACTGGACCACCTGCGGCTGTTTGATGGCTGCACCAAATGGGCCCGCCGCATCGACCATGCGTCCCGCGTCGAGGAGATGGTGGACTTGGCCTTCGCCCAGGCCAATGGCGGCCGCCCCGGCCCGGTGGCGCTGATCGTGCCGGCCGACCTGCTGACCGAAACGGCCCGCACCGCCGAGGGCCGCCGGGCCGACCTCGGCCGTTATCCGCTGGACCGCAGCGTGGCCGACCCGGCAGCGGTGCGCGAGGCGGCGCGGCTGCTGGCCGGGGCCCGGGCGCCGCTGGTGATCGCCGGCGGCGGCGTGCATGCCTCCGGCGCCGCCGAGACGCTGGCGGCCTTGCAGGAGGATGCACATCTTCCCGTCGCCACCACCGCCATGGGCAAGGGCAGCGTCGCCGAGACGCATCCGCTGTCGCTCGGCGTTGTCGGCTACTTCATGGGCGATGGCGCGCGCGGGCGGGCATTGCGGCCCCTGGTGGAGCAGGCCGATGTGGTGCTGCTGGTCGGCAACCGCGCCAACCAGAACGGCACGGACAGCTGGAAGCTGTACCCGCGCGGCGCGCGCTTCATCCAGATCGACGTCGACAGCACCGAGATCGGCCGCAACTACGAGGCGCTGCGCTTGGCGGGCGACGCGAAGCTGACCCTGGAGGCGCTGCGCGAGGTGATGCTGGCCGAAGACCTGTCCGCCCGCGCCGAAGCCCGCGCGGGCGTGGAAGCCCGCATCCGCGAGGGTGTCGAGGATTGGCGGCGCTTCACGCAGCGCATCCGCACCGCCGACCGCGAACCGATCCGCCCCGAGCGGGTGATGCAGGCGCTGGAGGAGATCATCGACGCGGATACCATCGTCGCCGCCGATGCCAGCTATTCCTCCATCTGGGTCGCCAACTACCTGACGGCGCGGCGGCCGGGCATGCGCTTCCTGACGCCGCGCGGGCTTGCGGGCCTCGGCTGGGGCCTGCCGCTGGCGATCGGCGCCAAGATGGCGGCGCCGGGGCGGAAGGTGGTGTGCCTGGCCGGCGATGGCGGCTTCGCCCATAGCTGGGCGGAGCTGGAAACCGCGCGGCGCCTGAAGCTCGACATCCCGGTGATCGTGCTGAACAACGGGATCCTCGGCTACCAGAAGCACGCCGAGGACGTGTTGTTCGGCGCCCACACCGATGCCTGCGACTTCGCCGCCGTGGACCACGCCGCCATTGCCCGCGCCTGCGGCTGCCACGGCCTGCGGGTGGAGCGCGCCGCCGACCTCGCCGCCGCGCTGCGGGACGCCTGGACGCAGGAGGGACCAACGGTGGTGGACGTGATCACCGACCCGGATGCGCGGCCGCCGGTGACCTTCTACGACAACACCTATCCCTCGCCCTTCTGATGCTGGCCCTGCGCAAGACCCGGGCGGCGCCGGGGCTGGAATTGCAGGACGTGCCGGAGCCGCCGGCGCCCGGCCGCGGCGAGGTGCTGATCCGCGTCGCCGCCGCCGGCATCTGCGGCAGCGACCTGCATGCCTGGGAATGGACGCCGGGCTACGAGTTCATGGCGCCGCACATGCCGATGACGCTGGGCCATGAATTCGCCGGGGAGGTGATCGCCGTGGGGCCGGAGGTGGACAGCTTCACGCCCGGCGACAGGGTCACCGCCTGGCCCACCATCGGCTGCGGCGAATGCCGCGCCTGCCGCGAGGACCGCCGCCAGGACTGCCAGGGGCGGCGCATTCTCGGGCTGCACTGCGATGGCGGCTTTGCGCCGGTGGTCATCGCCCCCGCCTCGGCCTGCTTCCGCCTGCCGGAGGGGCTGGACCCGGAGCTGGCGGCGCTGGCCGAGCCGCTCTCCATCGCTGACCGCGCGGTGGAAACCGCCGAGATCGGCCCGGGCGACGCCGTGCTGGTGCTGGGGCCGGGGCCGATCGGCCTCGGCATCGCCTGGATGGCGCAGCATCGCGGCGCCCGCGTGATGCTGGCCGGTCATCGCGACGCGCCGCGCCTCGACTGCGCCCGCCGCATGGGCATCGAGGCGGTGGTGGATCTGAGCGAGACGGCGCTGGCCGACGCGGTGCAGCGGCGCTTCGGCGACAAGGCGGACCGGGTGATCGAGGCCACCGGCGCCGTTGCCTCCATCATGGACGGGCTGTCGGTGCTGCGCTCCAGCGGCATCCTGGTGATCGCCGGCATCCATTCCCAGCATCTCGACCTGCCGGTGACCACCATGGTGCGCAACAAGCACCAGCTGCGCGCCACGCACGACACCACGCGCCAGGCCTGGCCGCGCGTGCTGCGCCTGCTGGCCGATCCGGCGCATGGCGCGGCGCTCTCGGCCATGGTCACGCACCGCCTGGCGCTGCGCGACGGGCCGCAGGCTTTTGAACTCGCGCGGTCCAAGACTGCGGTGAAGATCCTGCTGCGGCCAGGCGACGGCTGAACCGCGCATCCGGCACGGCGAACAGGGAGAACAGAACAATGAACACAGGATATCGGACCAGGGGGCGCTGGACACGCAGGCTGGCGCTCGGCCTCCTGCTCGGCGCGGGCGTCGCGGCGGCGCAGCCGGCACGGGCGGAGGTGCGCTTCGGCGCGCTGTACCCCTTCAGCGGCGAGCTGGCGGTGCTGGGCGACGAGAGCTGGCGCGGCCTGGAGCTGGCGGTCGAGGAACGCAACGCCGCCGGCGGCATCAAGGGCGAGAAGATCGTGCTGCTGCGCGGCGACGCCGTGGACAACAACCAGGCGGTGGCCGAGGCGCGGCGGCTGATCTCGGTGGGCGGCGTCAAGGCGATCTTCGGCACCTATTCCTCCGCCCGCGCGCAGGTGGCAAGCCAGGTGGCCGAGCTGGCGCGCATCCCGTATTTCGAGATGGGCGCGGTGTCGGACGCCATCACCGAGCGCAAGTTCCGCTACCTGTTCCGCACCAACCCCACCGCACGCAACATGGCCGAGCGCTCCATCGACCTGGTGGTGAACGCCGTGGCCAAGGGGCTGTCCGTGGAGCCCGGCAGCCTCAACGTCGCGATCATCCACGAGGACAGCCTCTACGGCACCACCGTCGGCCGCTACCAGGCCACCTATGCCAAGGAGCGCGGCCTGAAGATCGTGGAAACCATGCCCTACCCGGCCAACGTGGTGGACATGTCCTCGCTGATCCTCAGGCTGCAGGCGGCCAAGGCGGACGTGGTGCTGCAGACCTCCTACCAGAACGACACGGTGCTGTTCTTCCGCCAGGCGAAGGAGGCCGGCTTCAAGCCGCGCGCCATCATCGGCGGCGGCGGCGGCTATTCCCTGCGCGAAACCATGCAGGCGGTGGGACAGGAGGTGATGGAAGGCGTGCTGAACGTCGACTTCACGCAGATCGCCACCAACCCCCAGGCGGCGCCGGGCATCGACAAATTCGTCGAGGCCTATCGCGCGAAGTACAACATGGAGCCGCGCTCCGGCCACAGCCTCGGCAATTATGTCGGCGCCAAGGTCTTCCTCGACGCCGTGGCCAGCGCCAAATCCACCGCCGCCGATGACATCCGCGCCGCGGTGGCCGCGGTGGACATCCCCGATGGCGGCACGGCCGAGGGCTGGGGCGTGAAGTTCGGCGCCGACGGGCAGAATGAGCGCGCCAAGATGATGGGCCTGCAATGGCAGGACGGCAAGCTGGTCACCGTGTTCCCGCCGGAGGCCGCCGTGTCCGAGATCCGCCTGCAACGCTGAGCCCGCCAGCCAGGGAGCCCGCGCGCCATGGACACCTTTGTGCAACTGGTCCTCAACGGGCTGATGCTGGGCGGGCTGTTCGCCATCATCAGCGTCGGGCTGACGCTGATCTTCGGCATCATCCGCCTGGTCAACTTCGCCCATGGCGAACTGCTGATGGTGGGCATGTACCTGACCTGGATCGGCACCACCCAGCTCGGCGTCCATCCCTACGTGCTGGCGCCGGCGGTGGTGCTGGTGCTGTTCGTGGTCGGGCTGCTGATCCAGCGCTTCATCCTGCAGCCGCTGCTGGAAGCGCGGGACGCGCATGTGCAGATCTTCGCCACGGTCGGACTGTCCACGGCGCTGATCAACCTGGCGCTGCTGGTGTTCGGCGCCGACCTCTACGCCACGCCATCCAGCGGCGTGCGCGATTCCATCGCCATCGGCCCGTACCGCATCCTGGTCGGTCAGCTGGTGATGTTTGTCTGCGGCATCGCCGTGGTGGCGGCGCTGCACCTGTTCATGGAGCGCAGCTATCTCGGCCGCGCCATCCGCGCCACCGCGCAGCACCGCGCGGCGGCGCAGCTGATGGGCGTCGACGTGAAGCGCATCTACATGGTGACCTTCGGCATCGGCGCCGCCTGCGTCGGGTTGGCGGCGGTGCTGGTGGCGCCGATCTACCCCGCCTCCCCCACCGTGGGCACCTATTTCGTGCTGACCGCCTTCGTGGTGGTGGTGCTGGGCGGCATGGGCAGCCTGCACGGCGCCTTCATCGGCGCGCTGATCATCGGCCTGGTGGACAGCCTGAGCGGCTTCTACATCGCGCCGGACCTGAAGGAAGTGGTGATCTTCGGGCTGTTCATCGGCATCCTGCTGCTGCGCCCGACCGGCCTGTTCGGCCTCGGCCGTGGCTCGGAATAAGGAGGGGCGCATGAGCGACGTGACCATCCCGGCCACGGCCCGGGCCGCCCCGCGCCGGATCGACGCCGGCGTCATCGCCGTGATCGCGCTGCTGGCGCTGATCCTGCTGGTGCCGCTGCTGGTGGGCGATGATTTCGTGTTCCACGTCTTCATCACCATCTGCCTGTATGGCGCGCTGGCCACCGCGTGGAACATCGTTGGCGGCTTCGCCGGGCAGCTTTCGCTCGGCCACGCCATCTTCTACGGCATCGGCGCCTACACCGCGGCGCTGCTGGTGCCGCTCGGCATCTCGCCCTGGATCGGCATGGTGGCGGGGGCGGCGGTGTCGGCGCTGGTGGGGGTCGGCATCGGCCTGCCCTGCTTCCGGCTGCGCGGGCCGTTCTTCGCCCTGGCCACCATCGCCTTCCTGCAGGTGATCCGCCTGCTGGCGCTGCACTTCACCGGCTTCACCGGCGGCGCGGTCGGGCTGATGGTGCCGCTGCAGACCGGCTGGCAGTGGATGATCTTCTTCGAGCGCTGGCCGTCGCTGCTGATCGCCTTCGGGCTGCTCGGCCTCACCCTCGCCGTCGCGGCCTATATCCGCCATTCCCGCTTCGGCTACTACCTGGTGGCCACGCGGGAGCGCGAGCCGGCGGCGGCGGCGGCCGGCGTCAACACGCTGCGCGTCCGCCTCGCCGCCGTGGCGGTGTCGGCGGCGCTGACCTCGACGGTCGGCACCTTCCACGGCATGTACCTGACCTTTATCGAGCCGGAAGCGATGTTCTCCCTCGCCTTCTCGGTGCAGATCGCGATGTTCGCGCTGATCGGCGGCATCGGCACGGTGCTGGGCCCGCTGTTCGGCACGCTGCTGGTGGTGCCGCTGACGGAGCTGGCGCGCGGCTGGCTGGGCGCTTCGGCGCTCGGCCTGCACGGCTTCGTCTACGGCAGCGTGCTGGTGCTGATCGTGTTGTTCCTGCCCGACGGGCTGGCCGGGCTGTTCCGCCGCAGAACCGCCACGGACACCTCCGACGTCGAGGCCAGCGCCCCCGCCGCCACCGTGCCCGCCGAGGCAAAGCCGGCGCGCCCGCCGCTCGGCGAGCCGATCCTGGTGGCCGAGCACCTGAACCACCGCTTCGGCGGCCTCGCCGTCACCACCGATGTCAGCCTGTCGCTGCGCCGGGGGGAGGTGCTGGGCATCATCGGCCCCAACGGCGCCGGCAAGACCACGCTGTTCAACCAGCTTTCGGGCTTCCTCGCGCCGCAGAGCGGCGTGGTGCGGGTGCGGCTGGCGGAGGGTGGGCTGGTCACGCCCACCACGCCGCACGGCTTCGCCCATGCCGGGGTTGGCCGCACCTTCCAGATCGTGCAGCCCTTCGCCGCCATGACGGTGCTGGAGAACATCATGATCGGCGCCTTCCACCGCCATCCCGGCCGCGCCGAGGCGCGGGAAAAGGCGCTGGAAACCGCCGCGCGCATGGGGCTGTGGCCGCAGCGCGAGGTGGAGGCGCGCTCGCTGACCATCGGCGGGCTGAAGCGGCTGGAGATCGCCCGCGTGATGGCGATGGAGCCGCGCATCCTGCTGCTGGACGAGGTGATGGCCGGCCTCAACCAGACCGACGTGCGCCGCGCCATCCGCCTGATCGAGCAGATTCGCGACGAGGGCGTCAGCGTCGTCGCCATCGAGCACGTGATGCAGGCCATCATGGCGCTGTCCGACCGGGTGATCGTGCTGAATTCCGGCCGGGTCATCGCCGAGGGCCAGCCGCAGGAGGTGGTGCGCGACCCCACCGTGATCGAGGCCTATCTGGGGAAGGACTTCGCCCATGCTCACCCTGCATGATGTCCAGGCCGGCTATGGCCGCACCACCATCCTGCACGGCATCAACGTCGAGGTGCGCGCCGGCGAGGTCGTCACCGTGGTCGGCGCCAATGGCGCGGGCAAGACCACCACGCTGCGCACGATCGTCGGGCTGGTGCGCCCGACCGCCGGGCGCATCACCTTCGAGGGCGAGGAGATCGGCCGGCTGTCGCCGCATGAGGTGGTGGCGCGCGGCATCACCCTGATCCCCGAGGGGCGGCAGCTGTTTCCCTTCATGAGCGTGCGCGACAACCTCCGCATGGGGGCCTACACCCCGCACGCCCGCGCCCGCATGGCGCAGACCCTGGACGAGGTGCTGGACCTGTTTCCGCGCGTCCGGGAAAAGCTGGAACAGCATGCCGGGTCCCTGTCGGGCGGCGAACAGCAGATGGTCGCCATCGCCCGCGGCATGATGGCGCGGCCGAAGCTGCTGATGTTCGACGAGCCTTCGCTGGGCCTGGCGCCGATCATCGTCAGCCAGGTCTTTGACGTGGTGGAGCAGATCGTGCGCACCGGCGTCACCGTGCTGCTGGTGGAGCAGAACGTGTTCCGCACCCTGTCCATCGCCGATCGCGGCTATGTGCTGGAGAATGGCGCCATCGCCATGAGCGACAGCGGCGCCGCCCTGTTGCGCGACGACCATGTGCGCCGCGCCTATCTTGGAATCTGAGGGAGCCGTGCCGATGCAGGATCTCGCGACCCGCCCCAGCCATGCCGGCCGCACCGTGCTGGTCACCGGCGCCGGCCAGGGCATCGGCGCCGCCATCGCCGCCGCCTTCGGCCGCCGCGGCGCGGCGGTGGGGGTGCTGGACGCGGTGCCCGGCCGCGCCGAGGCCGTGGCCACGGCGATCCGGCAGAATGGCGGCAGCGCCAGCGCCGCCGCCGCCGACGTGGCGGACTACGCCTCGCTCTCGGCGGCGGTGGGCGCGCTGCAGGCGGCACTGGGCCATGCCTTCGACACGCTGGTCAACAATGCCGGCATCTCGCCCAAGCATGACGGCCGCGCGCATGAGGCGTGGGAGATGGCGCCGGAGGAATGGAACCGCGTCGTCGCCGTCAACCTCAATGGCTGCTTCAACGCCATCCGCCTGCTGACGCCCGCCATGCGCGCGGCGGGGCGCGGCAACATCGTCAACATGTCCTCCGTGGCGGGGCGCACCTATTCGACCGTGGTGGGCGCGCATTACGCGGCCACCAAGGCGGCGCTGATCGGGCTGACCAAGCACCTGGCGGGCGAGCTCGGCCCCCATGGCATCCGCGTCAACGCCATCGCGCCGGGCCGCATCGACACGCCGCTGATCCGCACCGTGTCGGAGGAGGTGAACCGCGGCCAGGTGCAGGCGACGCCGCTGCGCCGCCTGGGCCGCCCGGAGGAAGTGGCGGACCTCGCCCTCTACCTCGCCTCCGACGAGGCATCCTTCGTCACCGGGCAGGTGGTGGATGTCGCCGGCGGCATGATGATGACCTGAGGCGAAGCAGCGTGAACGAGACGGCGGATTACATCGTGGTTGGCGGCGGCAGCGCCGGCTGCGTGGTGGCGGCACGGCTGTCGGAAGACCCGCGCAACCGGGTGCTGCTGCTGGAGGCCGGGCCGGGCGACCGGGACATCTGGATCCACGTGCCGGCCGGCTATGCGCGGCTCTTCGCCAGCGGCCGCTACGACTGGGGTTTCGCCACCGAGGCCGAGCCCAACCTCGATGGCCGCAGCATCCGCTGGCCGCGCGGGCGGGTGCTGGGCGGCTCCGGCTCGGTCAACGGGCTGGTGTTCCTGCGCGGCTCGCCGCGCGACTATGACCGCTGGGCGCAGGCCGGGGCACGCGGCTGGTCCTACGAGGAGGTGCTGCCCTTTTTCCGGCGCCTGGAGGATTGGTCCGGCGAGGCCGGCGAAACGCGCGGGCGGGGCGGCCCCCTGCCCGTTTCCCCCGTGCGCCGCCTGTCGCCCGGCGCCGCCGCCTTTATCGCCGCCTGCGAGGCGCTGGGATATCCGCGCAACCGGGACATGAATGACGGCCCCATCGACGGCGTGATGCCGATCCAGATGAATGTGCGCGGCGGGCGCCGCTACAGCACGGCGCGCGCCTATCTGCATCCGGCGCGGCGGCGGCCGAACCTGCGGGTGCTCACCGGGGTGGAGGTGCGGCGCCTGCTGCTGCGCGACGGCCGGGCCGTGGGCGTGGTCGCGCGCCGGGAGGGCCGCGGCGCGGACGAGGAATTCCACGCCGGCGCCGAGGTGGTGCTGTGCGCCGGCGCCATCGCCACGCCGAAGCTGCTGATGCTGTCGGGCATCGGCGATGGCGGCGATCTGCAGGCCGCCGGGGTGCCGGTGGCGCATGCCCTGCCCGGCGTCGGGCGCAACCTGCAGGACCACCTGATCGCCCGCCTGAGCTTTCGCACCCGCGCCGCCGGCACGGTAAACGAGATGATGGCCAGCCGCTGGGCCCTGGCGCGTGCCGTCTGCGGCTATGCCTGGCACCGCGCCGGGCCGCTGGCAGTCGGCGCCACCGAGGCGACGCTGTTCGCCCGCGTCACCCCGGGCGCCGAGGAGGCGGAGGTTCAGTTCCAGTTCATCAACTTCGCCCTGGCCTCGGTCGGCTACGTGCTGACGCCGGAGCCGGGAATGATGCTGAATTTCGGCCAGTGCCGCCCGGACAGCCGCGGCGAGATCCGGCTGCGCGGCCCCGATCCGGCCGACAAGCCGGTGATCCACGCCAACTACCTCAATGCGCCGGGGGATCAGCGGGTGATGCTGGAGGCGGCGCGGCTCGGGCGGCGCATCGGCCGCACCGCACCCTTCGCCGACCTGGTGGAGCTGGAAACCGCGCCGCTGCGCGAGGTGGAGGATGACGCGGCGCTGCTGGGCTATCTCCGCGCCGCCGCCACCACCGTCTACCATCCCTGCGGCACCTGCCGCATGGGCAGCGACGACGCGGCGGTGCTGGACCCGCGGCTGCGGCTGCGCGGCCTCGACGGGCTGCGGGTGGCCGATGCCTCGGCCTTTCCGCTGGTGCCATCGGGCAACATCCAGCCGGCGGTGATCATGCTGGCCGAGCGCGCCGCCGCGCTGATCCGCGAGGATGCGCGCAGCGCCGCCCTGCAATCCGCCTGATTGACTTCCGCCGGGGTCGGCCCAAGCTTCATCCTGCCGGGCCAACGATCCCGGCGGGAAGGAAACGGCATGGACCGCCCGATGCTGTGCACCGCCGCCGGCGGCTCCGGCGGCCTGCTTCGCGCGCTGCCGCACCGGCGCGGGGTTCTGCTCGGCCTCGTTGGCGCGGCCCTGGCGCCCGGCGCCCGCGCCCCGGACGCGGAGGAGGCGGATGGCTGCGTCGAGGTGGCGCCCGGCCTCTGGGTCCTGCCGGGCCGCATCGAGGAAGCCTCCCCCGCCAATCTGAACGCCATCGCCAACACCGGCTTCATCGCCGGCCGCGACGCCACCGCGGTGATCGACCCGGGCGGCAGCCTGCCGCATGGCCGCCACCTGCGCCGGGCAATCGAAGCGCGCAACCTGCCGCCGGTCCGCCACCTGGTGCTGACCCACATGCACCCCGACCACGTGATGGGCGCGGCGGCCTTCGCCGACCTCCGCCCCGAGGTGATCGGCCATGCCCGGCTGCCCGAGGCGCTGGCGCAGCGCGGCGCCTTCTACGCCGCGGCGCTGCGCGACCAGATCGGCCCGGCGGCGGAGGGAAGCGCGCCCCTGGCGCCGACGCGGCTGGTGCAGAACACGGCCGAGCTGGACCTCGGCGGCCGCGTGTTGCTGTTGCGGGCGCACCCGCCGGCGCACACCGACAACGACCTGACATTGCTGGACCACGCCACCGGCACGCTGTGGCTGGCCGACCTGTTGTTCGTCGACCACATCCCGACGCTGGACGGCGACCTGGGCGGCTGGCTGCGCGTGCTGGAGGGCCTGCGCAGCGATGCGGCGCGGCAGGCCGTGCCCGGCCACGGCCCCCCGGTCGTGCCCTGGCCCGGAGCGGCGGAGCCGGAGCGCGACTACCTCGCGGCGCTGCGCGACGACACCCGGCGTGCCATCCGTGCTGGCACCGGCCTGGCCGAGGCCCCGGGCCGCGTCGCCGTGACGCAGGCGGCCCGCTGGAGGCTGCGGGAGCTGCACCATGGCCGCAACGTATCCGCCGCCTATCGCCAACTGGAATGGGAGTGACGCCGATGCCCCGCCTGTCCCGCCGTCCCTTGCTGGCGCTCGGCGCCGCCGCCGCCCTGGCGCCGGCCCTGCCGGCCCTCGCGCAGGAGGAGCCGCGCCGCGCCGAACGATGGGCCGACCTGCGCGGCCTGGTGTTCGGCGACCGCCCGATGGAGGATGCGGGCGACGCCCTGGCGATCACCGCGCCGCCGCGCGCGCTGGACGCCGCCGCCGTGCCGGTGTCCATTGCCCTGGCGCCGGAGCTCGCCGCCGGGCTGCGCAGCCTCAGCCTGATCATCGACGAGAATCCTTCGCCACTGGCCGCCGTGTTCCGGCCCGGCGCGGCGGTGCCGCTGCGCCATGTCAGCACCCGCATCCGCGTCGATGCCTACACTTTCCTGCACGCCGTGGCCGAGGCCGCCGATGGCCGCCTGCTGATGACGCGGCGCTTCATCAAGGCGGCGGGCGGCTGCTCGGCGCCGATGAGCAGCGACCTGCGCGCGGCGCGCGAGCGCATGGGCCGGGCCCGGCTGGTGCTGCCGGAAGGCGCCCCCGCCGCGGACCGCCCCGTGCCGGCGGAGGTGGCGCTGAGCCATCCCAACACCTCCGGATTGCAGATCGACCAGGTGACACGGCTCTCCATCCCGGCCGAGTTCGTGCGGCAGTTCCGCATCTCCTATCGCGGCCAGCCGGTGCTGGAAGTGGAGGGCGACATCTCCATCGCCGAGAATCCGACCTTCGGCTTCCACTTGGCCGGGGAGCCGGGCGGAGAGTTGCTGCTGGAAGCCGAGGACAACAAGGAACGCCGCTTCACCGGCCGCTGGACGCTGCAGCCGGCCGGCTGAGGATCGTCACGGCGGCGGCGGCGCCAGCACGCGGTTGCGCAGCAGCCAGCGCAGCGCGTGCTGCCAGCTCTCGTCGGTGTTGCCGCGGAACTCCGCGGTCCAGCTGCCGCGCACCGCGCCCGAGGGTGCCTCGCGCAGCGTCAGCGTCAGGTTCAGGATCAGGTTGCTGACCTTCTGCACCAGCCCGGTCAGGGTCAGCTCCGCCTCCAGCCGCGCTGCCTCCGGCAGCTCGCAGCCATTGCAGTTGCGCAGCGCCGCGCCCGAGGGCGAATCCGGCTGCAGCACCCGGTAGCGGCCGGAGGCGGCCAGCGCGTCGCGCAGCTCCGCCGTCAGGCGCCCGAGCCGCGCTTCCTGTTCCGGCTGCGGCGGCTGGCCGGAGGTGTCGTAGAGTTCCAGCGGAAACACCGCGAGGCGCGGCGGCTCGGCGGACCAGGCCTGGCCCCGCAGGGCCAGCAGAACCAGCATCAGCACGATGGATCGGCGCATTGTTTGGGTCCCCTGCACCAACCAAGCATTGATGTGGGCAGCGATGCGCGCAAGACTGCTGACAAAGCCCGGGCGGCGCCACCGCGCCGTTTATGGGGAAAAATGCAGGGGAGGATCTGGCTTGCCGGCAGTCCGCGCATTGGCGCTGGTGCTCGCGCTGCTCGCCGCCGCACCGGCCATCGCGGCCGAGGCGGTGCTGACGGTGGGCTATCTGGGATTGTCCGTCCCGCGCGTCATGCCCAACACCTATCTCGACCCGCCGCCGGAGGATGAAGGCATCCAGGGCGCGCGTCTCGGCGCCGCCGACAACAACACCACCGGCCGCTTCACCGGCCAGCGCTTCCTGCTGGAGGAACGGGTGGTCGCCGACCCGGAGGGCGTGGCGCCGGCGCTGCGCGAGCTGCAGGCCGGCGGCATCCGGCTGGTGGTGGCCGACCTGCCGGCGGCGCAGCTGCTGGAGGTGGCCGACCTGCCGGAAGCGGCCGGGCTGACGCTGCTGAACGTGCGCGCGCCGGATGATGCGCTGCGCAACGAATCCTGCCGGCGCGACGTGCTGCACCTGCTGCCGTCGCGGGCCATGCAGGCCGATGCGCTCGGCCAGTTCCTGGCGGCGCGGCGCTGGCGCAACATCCTGCTGATCAGCGGCCCGGCGGAGGGCGACAAGCTCTACGCGGAAGCGATCCGCCGCACCGCGCGCAAGTTCCAGCTGCGCATCGTCGCCGAGAAGCCCTGGACCTTCGACCCTGGGGCGCGCCGCACCGATACCGGCCATTACGGCATCGCCGCCGAGGTGGCGCGCTTCACCCAGGGGCTGCCGTCGCATGACGTGGTGGTGGTGGCGGACGAGAATGGCGACTGGGGCGACGACGTCGCCTGGCGCACCGCCGAGCCACGCCCCGTGGCCGGCACGCAGGGGCTGGTGCCGACCAGCTGGGCGCGCCCGCATGAGCAATGGGGCGCCACCCAGCTGCAGCGCCGCTTCCGCGCCCGCACGCAGCGCTGGATGCTGCCGCGCGACCATGCCGCCTGGCTGGCGCTGCGCGCGGTGGGCGAAGCCGCGACCCGTGCCCGCAGCACCGAGCCGGAAGCGGTGGCGGCGCGCATGCGCGCGGCGGGGTTCGAGCTGGCCGGCTTCAAGGGCGTGCCCCTCTCGTTCCGCGACTGGGACGGGCAGCTGCGCCAGCCGGTGCTGCTGGCCAGCGACCGCAGCCTGGTGTCGGTGTCGCCGCAGCCGGGCTTCCAGCACCAATTCTCGGAGCTCGACACCCTCGGAACCGACAAGCCGGAGACACGATGCCAATTCCGCTGATTCCGGGCGCCGCCTACGGCGTCGCCGCGCTGCTGCTGCCGCTGCTGATCGCGCAGCCGCCGCGCGCCGAAACCATCCTGGTGTCCAACGAAAAGGACAACACCATCACGGTGATCGACGGCGCGACGCTGAAGATCACCCACACCGTTCCCGTGGGCGAGCGGCCGCGCGGCATCGTGCTGTCGCGCGACGGCACGCAGCTCTATGTCTGCGCCGGCGACAGCGACCGCATCGACGTGCTCGACCTCGCCACCTGGCGGGTGGTGCACCACCTCCCGAGCGGCTCCGACCCGGAGCTGCTGGCGCTGCACCCGGACGGCAAGCGCCTCTACGTCGCCAACGAGGACGACAACCTCGTCACCGTGGTGGACGTGCAGCAGCGCGCCGTGCTGACCGAGATCCCGGTGGGCGTCGAGCCGGAAGGCATGGGGCTGAGCCCGGATGGCCGGTTCCTGGTGAACACTTCCGAAACCACCAACATGGCGCACATGATCGACACCGGGAGCGGCGAGATCGTCGCCAACGTCCTGGTCGGCGCCCGGCCGCGCGCAGCGGTGTGGGAAGCGGATGGCAAGCGCTTCTGGGTCTCGGCCGAGATCGGCGGCACGGTCAGCGTGATCGACGCCGAGGCGCAGTCGGTGACCGGCACGGTGGAATTCAGCGTCCCCGGCGTCCCGCGCGAGGCGGTGCAGCCCGTGGGCATGGTGTTCTCGGCCGATGGCGCCCTGGCCTATGTGGCGCTCGGCCCCTCCAACCGCGTCGCGGTGGTGGATACCCGCAGCCTGGAGGTGCAGCGCTACCTGCTGGTCGGGCAGCGGGTGTGGAACGTGGCGCTGTCGCCGGATGGAAAGCGTGTCTTCACCACCAACGGCGTCAGCAACGACATGTCGGTGATCGACACCGCGACGCACCGCGTCACGCATTCGGTGCCGGTGGGCCGCGCGCCCTGGGGCGTGGTGGTGAAGCGGTGACGGCGGCGGCGCCGCGCAGCCTGACCCCCGCCAGCCCGGCTGCCAGCGCCGCGTCCCTGCCGGCGCTGGAGGTCAGCGCCCTGTCGCACGCCTATGGCCCGCGCCGCGTGCTGCACGACGTGTCGCTGCGCGTCATGCCGGGCGAGTTCACCGTGCTGCTCGGCCCCAATGGCGCCGGCAAGAGCACGCTGTTCGCCCTGGTGACGCGGCTGTTCGATGCGCGGCAGGGCAGCATCCGCATCTTCGGCGCCGCGCTGCGACAGCAGCCGGGGGTGGCGCTGGCGCAGCTCGGCGTGGTGTTCCAGCAGCCGACGCTCGACCCCGATCTCAGCCTGCGGCAGAACCTCGCCTACAGCGCCGCGCTGCACGGCATGAGCCGCGCCGAGGGGCGCCGCCGCGCCGAGGAGGAGCTGGCGCGGATCGGCCTGCTGGAGCGGGCCGGCGAGGCGGTGCGCCGGCTGTCGGGCGGCCAGCGGCGGCGGGTGGAGATGGCGCGCGCCCTGATGACCCGGCCGCGCCTGCTGCTGATGGACGAGCCCACGGTGGGGCTCGATGCCGCCAGCCGCTCCTTTCTGCTCGATCATGTGCGCCGGCTGTGCCGGGAGGAGGGCCTCGCCGTGCTGTGGGCCACGCATCTGATCGACGAGGTGGACGCGGCCTCCCGCCTGATCGTGCTGCATGCCGGCCGGGTGCGCGCCGCCGGCGGGCCGGAGCAGATCCTGGCCGAGGGCGGCGGCGGCACCCTGCGCGACGCCTTTGCCCGCCTCACCGATGAGGAACGGGCCAGCGAGGACCGGACCAGCGAGGAACGGGCCGGCGATGCGCGGGAGGCGCCGCCGTGACCGCGCTGCATTATTTCCGTTGCCTGGAAGGCATCGTGCGGCGCGAGGCGCTGCGCTTCGTGCAGCAGCGCGGCCGCTTCCTGTCGGCGCTGGTGCGGCCGCTGGTGTGGCTGCTGATCTTCGCCTCGGGCTTCCGCTTCGTGCTCGGCGTGTCGATCATCCCGCCCTACCAGACCTATGTCATGTACGAGGAATACGTGGTGCCGGGGCTGTGCGGCATGGTGCTGCTGTTCCAGGCCATGCAGAGCAGCCTGTCCATGGTGTATGACCGGGAGATGGGCAGCATGCGCATGCTGCTGACCAGCCCGCTGCCGCGCTGGTGGCTGCTGGGCTGCAGGCTGCTGGCCGCTGTGCTGGTGGCGGTGCTGCAGGTCTATGTGTTCCTGCTGGTGGCCTGGTTCTGGGAGGTGCGGCCGCCGCCGCTCGGCTACCTGCTGGTGCTGCCGGCGCTGTTGCTGGCGGGCATGATGCTGGGCGCGCTCGGGCTGCTGCTGTCGGCGCGCATCCGGCAGCTGGAGAATTTCGCCGGGGTGATGAACTTTGTGATCTTTCCGATGTTCTTCGCATCCTCGGCGCTTTACCCGCTGTGGCGGGTGCAGGAGGCCAGCCCCGTGCTGTGGCATCTCTGTCAGGCCAATCCCTTCACCCACGCGGTGGAGCTGATCCGCTTCGCGCTGTATGGCCGATTCGATCCGGTGTCCGCCGCCGTGGTCGGCGGGGCGCTGCTGCTGTTCGGGGCGCTGGCCGTGCTGGCCTATGACCCGGCCCTGGGCGCGATCGGGCGGCGCGGCGCGCCCGCGGGGGCGGCCGGATGAGGGGCGCGCTGCTGGGATTGCTGCTGGGGCTGGGTGCCACCGGCGCGCAGGCGGTCACGGGAAGCGACCCGGACTGGCCCTGCGTGCAGCGGCTGGTGCCGGTGCTGAGCGCCGGCAGCATCTGGTCCGGTCCGCCCCTGCCGGAGGGCGATTCCTGGCGGCAGGCGCCGGAGGTGGCCGCCCTGGTGACCCGCATCGCGCCGCGCGCCGTGGCCGAGCCGGAGGGGCTGCGCGCCATCGAGGGCTTCGCCGCGCCCTTGTCGCCGGAGGCGCGGCGGCGGCTGGTGCCGCTGGCGGTGGCCGGCACGCTGGCCGAAACCAACCGGGCCCGCAGCGGGCTGATCGAATCCATCCGCGGCTTCGCCCGCCGCCAGCGCGGCCTGGCCAAAACGGTGCAGCGATTGTCGGAACAGCTGGACGCCGCCGATGCCGAGGCGCGGGGTGAGGCGGCGGCGCGGCGGGCCGAATTGCAGCAGCGCCTGTTTTTCGCCACCAAGACCTTCCAGGATGCGGAGCGCACCATGCGCTACATGTGCGAGGCACCGGTGCGGCTGGAATCCCGCTTCGGCGCTTATGCCCGCGCCTTCCAGGCGGCGCTGCCGGACGGCCCGTGACAGGCGCCCCGCGGCGCCGTCAGGGCATACCCGGCGCCGGTTGCAGCACCTCGGTCGGCAGGCCGGCGGCTTCCCAGCCATCGGTGCCGTCCCGGTACCAGCGCACGTCGCGCCAGCCCCAACCGAGGGCACGGCGGGCGGCGTTCCAGCTCATCCAGCAATCGGCCCGGCAATAGAACACCACCGGCCGGCCGCGATCGCCGCCCGTGGCCCGGTCCAGGGCGCCGCGGAACCAGCTTTCCAGCGCCGGGTCGAGGCTGCCGCGCCCGGCTTCCGGCAGCCACAGGCTGCCCGGCACGCCGAGCCGCGGCGTGGGGCGCCACAGGCTGCCCTCCGGCAGGCCCTCCGGGCGGCGCGCGGCGGGCAGCACGTCGAACCAGGCCGCGCCCCCCTGCTGCCAGAGCGCCGCCGCGCCGGGGGTGTCGAGCGTCGCCGCGCCCGGGAGCTCGGCCGGGGTGGGCGCGCGATAATCGCCCATGCGGAAGCCCTCTGGCGCCGGCACCATCTGCGTCTGAGCGGGGGCGGCAGGGGAGGCCACCGTAAGGGCCAGCAACAGCGGCCACAGGGCCAGCGCCGGCAGCAGGTGCCTCACGGCACGCCGGCGGCGATCCGGCCGGCGGCGTCCAGCATCGGCACGCCGTATTCCCGCAGCACGGCATCGATCTCCGGCTGCTTCTCGCGGATGGCGGCGTTGACGCGGCGCCGCCATTGCGGCTCGTTGGCGCGCACCCCCATGGTGATGCGGTAATCCATCCGTGCCGCGCCCGGCGCGCCGGGCAGGGCACGCATGCCGAGCGGCAAGTGCTGCACGTGGATCTGGTAGCCGGCGATCGGTCCCCAGACCAGCGCCACGTCCAGCTCGCCGGAGGCCACGTCGCGCAGCATCTGCGAGGCCGGCGATTCCACGCGGGTATCCACTGCCAGGGCGTAGGAGCGGGTGCGGTCGAGCAGGCCGTTGCGCAGCAGGAGATCCACCGGCGGGGTGCGCGCCACCACGCCGAAGCGCAGGTTCCGCGCGGCGGGATCGCCGAGATCGGCGGGCGGCGGCGCATCCTTGCGGAACACGGCCACGTAGGTGGTGTGGTAATAGGGGTTGGTGTTCTGCATCAGCTCGTCGCTGGCCACCGTGCCCATCACCAGATCGCAGCGCCGCAGCCCCAGCGTGTTGCGCACGAAGCCCTGCACCTGCGGAAAGAACACGCTGCGCACCGGCAGCCCCATCGCCTCGCCCAGGATCAGCGCGATGCGGTTCTCGAAGCCTTCGCCGCGTTCGTTGGAGAAGGGCAGGTTGGCGGGATCGGCGCAGACGCGGAGCTCGTCCGGCGGCACCAGCTCCGCCGTCTGCGCCCGGGCCGGCGGCGGCGGCAGGACCAGCAGCAGGGCGGCCAGCGCCAGAGCGGCGGAGCGCATGGTCAATTCGCCATCCGCTGCGGCCGGCCGTGCCCCAGCACGCCATCCGATCGCGCCTTGAGGTAGGCGTAGATGTCGTCCAGGTACAGCACCACATCCTCGACCTGGCCGAAGGGCGGCATGACGCTCTGCTGCGACGAGGTCACGTTCTGCCGGCCGTTGATCACCGTTTCCGCGAACTGCTCATGCGACAGGCGCTTCAGCGACTGGGTGAGGTCGGGCGCGAAGCTGCTGCCGGAACCGTCCTGCCCGTGGCAGCGCTCGCAGGCATTGCCGTAGCGGCGGTAGCCATTATAGGTGCCGCGGTCCACTTTGCCGTTCTCGATCTGGTAGGGCTTTTCCTCGGCCTGGGCGCTGGCCGGCCGCGGTGCAACAAATCCCATCGCCAGGGCGCAGCCCATGACCGCGACCAGCTGTGGTGCAAACCTCATGCGTGACGTCTCCATCCGGTTCCGGAGCCATACGGGCCGGCCCCTGTCGGGGGACCGGCCCGCGGCAATCCTCGGGCCCCGTGGCCCGGCGATCAGTTGGCCAGCGCGATCAGTTCGGCAGGGCGAACACGGTCAGCACGCCGCCGAGCTGGGTGTAGTTGGACAGCGAGCGGTAGGCGCCCGCCGCGCCCAGGCCCTCCGAGTCACCCTGCAGACCGGCCGCCATGCCGATGCCGGCCCAGCCGCCGACACCCGACAGCACGGCGATGTATTGCTTGCCGTTGTGGGTATAGGTGTTGACGTTGCCGATGATGCCGGATGGCGTGCGGTAGGAGAACAGCTCCTTGCCGTCCCGGGTGTCCACCGCCTTCAGATGGCCTTCCAGCGTGCCGTAGAAGACGATGTCGCCCGCCGTGGCCAGGGCGCCCGACCACACCGAGAAGCGCTCTTCCTTGCTCCACAGGATCTTGCCGGCGCTGGCATCCCAGGCGATGAAGTTGCCCATGTGCTGCTCGCCCTTGGGCGGATACATCGACAGGGTGGCGCCGACATAAGGCTGGCCCGCCGTGTAGGACACGCGGAACGGCTCGTAATCCATGCAGACATGGTTGGTCGGCACGTAGAAGACCTTGCTGCGGGGCGAGAAGGCCGCCGGCTGCTGATCCTTGGTGCCGAGCGCGGCGGGGCAGACATTCTCGGTGTTCGTGTCCTCGCCATTCTGCCGCGTGGAATACTGGCTCACCACCTGCGGGCGGCCGGTTTCCATGTCCACCTTGGTGGCCCAGTTCACCGCGGGATCGAATTTCTCCGCCACCAGCAACTCGCCGGTCTCGCGGTCCATGGTGTAGGCGAAGCCGTTGCGGTCGAAATGCACCAGCGCCTTCACGGGACGGCCGCGCACCTCGATGTCCGACAGGATCATCTCGTTGACGCCGTCATAGTCCCACTCGTCATGCGGCGTCATCTGGTAGACCCACTTGGCCTGGCCGGTCGTGGCGTCGCGGGCGAAGATGGTCATCGACCATTTGTTGTCGCCGGGCCGCTGCACCGGGTTCCAGGTGCCGGGGTTGCCGCTCCCGTAATAGATCAGGTTCAGCTCGGGATCGTAGGAGAACCAGCCCCAGGTGGCGCCGCCGCCGATCTTCCACTGGTCGCCTTCCCAGCTCTGCAGCGAGCTGTTGGCGCCGACCGGCTTGCCGAGGCTGGTGGTCTTCTCCCCGTCGAACAGGATCTCGTTGTCCGGGCCGACCGAATAGGCCCGCCAGGCCATCGAGCCGTCCTTGAGGTTGTAGGCGGTGATGTGCCCGCGCACGCCGAACTCGCCGCCGCTGATGCCGACCAGCACCTTGTCGCCGAACACCATCGGCGCGGCGGTCATGGTCTCGCCCTTGCCGGCGTCGCCGTTCGACACGGTCCAGGCCACCTTGCCGGTCTTGGCGTCCAGCGCGACGACCTTGGCATCGGCCTGCGCCAGGATGATCTTGCCGTCACCATAGGCGACGCCGCGGTTCACGGTGTCGCAGCACATCACGGCGATGACGCTGGGGTCCTGGGTCGGCTCGTAGCGCCAGACGATCCGGCCCGGCTCCTTCAGGTCGAGGGCGAAGACCTTGTTGGGGAAAGGCGTGTGAATGTACATCAGGTCGCCGATCACCAGCGGCCCACCCTCATGCCCGCGCAGCACGCCGGTGGAGAAGCTCCAGCTCGGCCGCAGCTGGCTGACATTCTCCCGGGTGATCTGGTTCAGTTCGCTGTAGCGATGATTGGCGTAGTTGCCGGTCGGCATGACCCACTGGTTGGGATCCCGCTGCAACCGAAGCAATTCCTCGTTGGCGCTCGCACTGCTGATGCAGAGTCCAAGCGCCGCTGCCGAAACAGCGATTTTCCTGAACATGATTGCCCATCCCTTTCGCCATCGGTCAGCCACTGCGGCTGCCGGACGTTGTTTCTTTGCGGGCGCTTGAATGCTTCGGCATTGCTGCATGGTGGCCACCGCGCAGCGGAAGCAGGTAAAGATTCGCCCGCGGGAATGGTATGGTGCTTTCACGACGGGCAGCAAGAACAAAGCTGGGCAGAAATCATCGCTCGCGGCATAAAAGCGCAGCGCCGGCGTCGTAGCGGCCGATCCGCAACATTGCAGCGCAGGCCACCAGCCTTGTCCTGGGCCCGGGGAACGCTGCAACGGTGATCAGGTCGGCGTCTGGCGCGCGATGCGGGGCTGGCAACGCCATTCCGCGACGCGGTAGGCCGGGTGCTGGCTGGCCCATTCCGCTGCCCTGAACTGCCCCTGGGTCATGCAGCTCGTGAGCGAATCGCCCGCATGCTGCGGCCATTCCTCCCGGCAGGTGGTCGGGGACGACAGCAGGCACACGGTGAGAACCAGTTCGATCATGGTGTTCTCCATTCGCGGATAAACGGGCAATGATGAGGCGTCGTCTTGGAAGGCCTGGTCAGGAAAACTTCGCCGCATGGGCCATGCAAAGGCGGCGAAGCAGTGCCACAATGGAGCCGGCGGACGGTTCGATCCAGCCAGCCGACGGGGAGAAACACAAGATGGTGCCTTTCACCAGACGAACAGCCATGCTGCTCATCACGGCTCTGGCAACACGAGCCGAAGCCGACGAGGCGCCTCCCCTCAGCCCCGCCCAGATCGCTTTGTTCGAGACGCCGCATCTGGCTTCCATCACGCAGCCCACGCGTCTGCGCTACAGCTTCCGCCGCAGCGAGGGCGGCCACGACACCGTGGACGACGCCATCGTGCTGGAGATCCGCCGGATCGGCCCGGACGGAAAGCATGATGTTTATCCGGACTTCCTGACCGGATCCCGCCGCATCGAGTATCCCGCTGCGCTCGGCTTCAAGGGCAATCCGCTGTTGCTCTTCGCGCTGGATCGCGGGGCGCGGGAACTGGCCTCCGCCACGGGCGGCTCGATGAACTGGTTCCGCAGCCGCTTCCGCTCGGCCATGCTGCACCGCGCGGAACTGCGGCAGGAAACGGTGCGGCCTTCGCCGGATGCCGCGCCCGTGGCGGCGCGGCGCATCATCGTGACGCCTTACGAGCAGGAGCCGAGGGCCCGCCGCTTCCAGGCCATGCGCTACGAATTCCTGCTGTCGGACACGGTTCCGGGCGGCTTCCTGCAGCTGCTAACGGAGGTTCCGGCCGGCGAGAATACCGCGGCCATCAGCGAGATCATCGCCTTCACAGGGAGCGAACCATCGTGAACCGCACCAGCTTCGTCGCCGCCGCGGTGATGTCGATCCTCGCCACGGCCGCGGCCGCAGCCCAGGCTTCCGATTACCCGACCATGGCGCGGGTTGATTACGTCATCGGCTGCATGGCATCGAACGGAAACTCGCAGATGGCGCTGGAGAAATGTTCTTGCTCCATCGATGCCATTGCCGAGCAATTGCCTTATACCGGCTATGAGGAAGCAGAAACCGCACTCCGCATGCAGGCGGGCGTTCTGGGCGAAAGGGGCGCCATCTTCCGCGACCCTCCCGAAGTGCGTCGCGCGATCGAGGCGTTGCGCCAGGCCCAGGCAGAGGCAACGCTGCGGTGTTTCTGAGGTCCGCCTCGTTGCCCCGATGCCCGGCCGTTACTTCAGTGTTTCCAGATAGGCGATCATATCCGCGCGCTGCTTCGGGTTCTTGAGGCCGGCATAGATCATGCGCGTTCCCGGAACATAGCCCCGCGGATCCAGCAGATACGCGTCCAGCGTCTCGGCATCCCAGGTCTTGTTCGCTTCCTTCATCGCGGGCGAATAGTTGAATTTCGGCACTGCGGCCGATTTCCGCCCCACCACCCCGGCCAGGCTGGGGCCGACCTTGTTCTGCCCTTGCTGCACGGAATGGCAGGCCATGCATTGGCGATTGAAGATGGCACGTCCATCCTCCGCATTGCCCGCGGCATCCTGGGCATGGCTCGGCAATGCCGGCGCCAGCAAGCCCATCACCATCGCGGCCGCCGCGAGCACAGGTATTTTCCGCATTCCGTCGATGTCCCTTCCTGTTCTTCTTGTGGCCGGACGATCGGCCAGCAGTTCATCCGGGTCGTCCTGCGCTGCGGAAACAACGGTTCCGTTGCTCAACAGTTCCGTTGGCGGGTGGGAAAGGCCCGCGCTGCGCCCTTCCCCCCTCCTTCCGGCGCCGTGGAGGTCAGTACAGCACGACGCCGCGGATGGACTCGCCGCGGGTCATCAACTCG
>NZ_QXGS01000059.1 GCF_003604215.1 Teichococcus vastitatis | reverse complement strand
CCTCCAGCAGGCAACGTCGCATGCCGTCCCATCACACTCAATCAAAATGCCCAGGTAGTGCTAGGCGGCTTTAATTCCCACAAATTCATCGGCAAGGCATGAGCTCCTTGAACGACAAAGAGGTTCGGCAGAGAAATTTTGATTCCGATTCCCACCGCTGCTCCAATCTGATTTCTCCCAACCCTTCTCCAGTCTGGTCGCCACCGCGCTGAAGCGCAGGTTTGGCCACGTTTTCTGCGTCGACCTTGATGGTCGGCATGCGGAACAAGCAGCAGAATTTCTCTCCGGACGGCTCTCTTTCTCCGAAGCTTGAGGGTTGGTCGATTTTGCCAACAAGCTTTAGGAGGTTGTATTGGCCTCCTTTTTTCCTGGGCGCTCTCGGCAGAGTTCGTTCGGCTACCGCTTCGCGGTCGCGTCGAGAAAACGCGTGCTGTCATGGTCGGCACCTTCCGCCTTCCGCTGATAGGGCGCTGATGCATGCCATGCCTGCCCTTGCACAACATGGACTGCTGCCCTCGCTTCACCCCAGCCGGCGGAACAGCAGCAGGAGGTTGTTGGCGGGCATCGTCACCACGGCAGGCGTGCCGAAGCCGGAGCGGGACGCGAGTTCGGCCACGGCCTCCACTTCGCGCAGGCCCCAGTCCAGGTCGCGCAGGCGCAGGTCGGCGTCGAAGGCGGCGTTGCTCGGCTCCAGCGGCACGCCCCTGCGGCGGAAGGGCCCGTAGAGCGCCAACAACCCGTCCGGGGCGAGAACTCCTCGACGCGCCGGCGAACAGCCCCTCGGCGGCCGCCCAGGGCGCGATGTGGATCATGTTGATGCACAAGACCACATCCGCGTGCCCGACCGGCCATTCGGCGCTCGCGGCATCCAGGCCCATCGCAGGCAGGACGTTCGGCAGGCCCGCGGCCCAGGCGTCGATGCTGGCGCGGCCCTCCGGAGTTGGCTCGGTTGGCTGCCACCGCAGTCCGGGAAGCGCCGCGGCGAGGTAGGCGACGTGTTCTCCCGTGCCGCTCGCGACCTCCAGCACCGTGCCGGAAGCTGGCAGATGCGGCCGGTACGATGTCCTGGTGACCGACCTCGCCATGCCCGGCCTGGACGGGCTCGCCCTGCTGCGCGCCCGGCCCGGGCTGCCGGCCCTGCTGGTGACCGGCTATGCCGGGGATGCGGAAACCGAGCGCTTCACCGCCGCGGCAGCCGAGGGCCCGCTCCTGCTGCTCCACAAGCCCGTCAGCCCCGACGGACTCGCCAGCCTGTTGCAACATGCGAGGGCGAAGTCGGAGTTCCGGCTGCCTTCGGTAAGGCCGAGCACGACTCGCTGCCGCGAAAGCCGACCCACACCCGGTGGATGCACAGCCCTTTTCGAGGCCAATGGCTAAGTGGCAGGCTCCACAACAGTGCGACCAGTCATGACCGCTGTTGTGTCCCGCGTCTCGGGCATGGCCAGCCAAAACAGGACAGCGCCCAGGGCGGCAGCCGTTGCCAAGGTGAGGAAGGTCGCATCATATCCGAATTGCACCACCAACTGGCCGGTGATCGCCACGCTGACCACACCGCCGATCCCTTGCAGCGTACCCACCACGCCCTGCGCGGCGGCGAAGTGCCCGGTACCGCGCGTCAGGTCGGCGACCACGACGGGGAAGAGTGCGCCCATGAGCCCCGCGCCAACACCGTCGAGCAGCTGCACCGTGATCAGCCAAGCAGTGTTGTCAGACAGCGTGTAGAGGATCGCGCGCAGCGCCAGCGCGATGAAGGCTGCCAGCAGGAGCGGCTTACGTCCCCAAGCGTCCGCTCGCATACCCGCCAGCGCCGCCACCGGTACCATCACCGACTGCGCCGCAATGGCGGAAGCCGCCGTGAGGGCGATCCCCTGACCAAGATTCAGCAGCGCAAGCTTCTGCGAGACCAGCATGAGCATAGAGCCGTTAGCGAGGTGGAACAGGGTGCCACAGGCCGCGAAGACCAGGAGGGGCCGGGATCGGAACAACACGCGCCAAGCCGAGGGCCGGGCCCCAAGGGCTGCCTCACCAGGTAATAGGCCTCGTGCGACATCGTGATCGATCGCGCGCGCAGGAACCGCCGCGGCCGCTGCCAAAGTCGCCACCAAGGTGAAGGCCATCGACCAGAACAGGACCTGACTGCCAAACAAGGGCGCGGTGAGCAGGATCGCAAGGCTGATGGCCCCATCCCCCAGGTGGAAGAAAGCCTCATTCCTCCCGGCTCGCCGAGCGAAGCGGGTCGGGCCAACGACGCCCAGCGAGATGGCGGCGAGGGTGGGCCCGATGGTCACGCCGGCCAGCGCACCGACGAGGCCAGCCACGGCCACCGACCAGAATTGGGGTGCGATCGGGACTATGAGGCAGGTCAGCGTGACGATAACGGCCGCGCAGGCGATCAGGGTCCGCTTGGCTCGCACGGCATCCACGAGCGCTCCCATCGGCCCCTGCGAAACCAGGCCGGTTAGGCCCCCGAGTGCGATGGCCGAGCCGATGCTTCCCGCGTCCCAGCCGTGCTCCGTCATCAGATACACACCGAGAAAGGCACCCAGCCCGTATCGCGCGTCCGAGACGAAGAAGCTCAACGCGTCCAGCGCGCGTTCAGTGCGCGGCTCCTGCTGCATTTGACGCCTCCCGGGTCGGCGTGCGGCTCTGAGCGTAACCGGCACGCTGTCACTATGTTGCAAAGGAGGATCTGAGAGAGCGCCGGAAACCGCCTAGTCGGGTTCCCCACCTGATCCATTCAGGTCAGGCCTTGCTAAAAGACCTGACCCCTCTCGGCGGTACCGTTCAGCCGCTGGTGTCGGTGCTCTGGTAATGAGCATGCTCGCGGCGTTCGGCCCCTAGCAGGCTGCTGAAAAGCTACCAGCGGCGGGCGGTGAAGGATGACTCGTCGCCAAGGTGGAAGCTGATATCGCCGGTGATGGTGCCGTCCTCTTCGAGTTCGGCGTCGCCATCACCGCAAGCGTGGTCCATCTCGTCACTTCCCTCCCAAGTGAAGTGAATGCTGTGGCTACCGAAGTGGCAGTCGAGCCCGCCTTGGACGGCTCCGAAGACGAACTCGCCACGACCATCCGTATAGAAGTGGATGTAACCGGGTCCGAGGAGGTCGATGAACTCCGCGTCCCAGAGCTCCATGCAGGTGATCCGCCACTTGCCGAGCAGGGGGTGCTCCTCGGTGCTCATGGCTGTGCGGCTCCGAGGAGCTTCGGCAGACGGATCAGGTTGTAGGCGGCCATGGCGAAGATAAACTGCCAGTTGATCTTGGGCAGGCTACGATGGCGCGCCTTGCGCAGCCCGGCGACGGTCTTGGCCCAGCCGAATGCTTCCTCGATCCGCTTTCTGATGCGCAGGCTGACCGCATAGCCGGGATGGCGAGTGGTCCGGCCGTCAATCGCGGAACGCCGCCCGCTGGTGTTCTGCGCCACATGTGGGGTCACGTTGATCTCGCGGAGTTCGGCGACGAAGTTCCCCGTGTCGAAGCCCTTATCACCGCCCAGGGTGAGCCTTTGGGGGCGGTCGGCATGGGGTTCCACCAGGCGCAGCGCGGCCAACCGCTCGGCATGGCCGGAGGCGTGAGTGGCAACAGCGCCAACAATCAGCCCGTTCCTGTTCTCCATCAGCGCATGCCCCATGAAGCACAGCTTCGCCTCCTTGCCGTGGCCCTTACGGTACAGCCGAGCATCCGGGTCGGTCGTCGAGGCATGGGTGTCGTTGCCCCGCTGCTGACCATGGAAGTCCTGCTCACCGTTGCGTCCGCTATCAGGCGGTGGGCCGGAGCCATCCTTCGGTCGAAAGCTCTTGGTGCTGGCCCAAGCCTCCAGGAGCGTACCGTCTACCGAAAAATGCTCGATCGACAGCAGCCGTTTGACCTCTGGCTGCGCCAGTACCGTGGCTAGGAATCTCACAGCCACATTGCCCTCCAGCAACCGGTCGCGGTTCTTGGTGAAGGTTGTGGCGTCCCAGACCGGGTCATCCATGCCGAGGCCAACAAACCAGCGAAACAGCAGGTCGAACTCGATCCGCTCTATCAACTGGCGCTCCGAGCGGATTGAGTAGAAGGCCTGCAACAGCAGGGCCCGCAGCAGCCGTTCCGGTGGAATCGATGCCCGTCCGAACGGCGAGTATAGCGCGTCGAACGCCTCCGATAACTCCACCAGCGTGGCATTGACGATGCCGCGGATCACCCGCAGAGGGTGGTCGGCCCGTACCCGCTTTTCCAAGTCCACGTAGCTGAACAATGATCCAGCTACCGCGTCACTTCCCCGCATCGGCACCGGTCCTCCGCATCGACGGAAGGGAATCATGTACGCCGATTAGCCGCCACGAATTTCAGCAGCCTGCTAGGCCGCGGAGCCAGGGAACGCTAGGACTCCAAACGCATGAGGGCCGCTTTAGCGTTCATGGTTGTGCTTGCTCTGGCTTGGGGCCTCGCGGTGGCTTCGCTGTGGTGGTTCCAGGAACGGGCGCTGTTTCCCGCGGGCGGTGGCCCTCTCGGGAATCCGCCTGCCGGTTCTCCCTTCGTCACCCAAGCAGCCAGCACAGCCGACGGCTTGCGGCTGCGGTTCTGGGCTGCAGAGCCGCAGCCCGGTATGCCAGTGATCCTGTACCTCCACGGCAATGGTGGGCATGCGGGCCAGCGCGAGCACGCCCTGCGCCCCTTTGCCTCGGCAGGCTACGGCGTCGTGCTGGCTGAGTATCGGGGCTACGGCGGCAATCCCGGCCTACCAACCGAGGAGGGGCTGATCGCCGATGCGCGGGCTCAGGCGAACTGGGCAGTGACGCGCTGGCCCGATGCTCCCTTGGTGATCTGGGGTGAGAGTGTCGGCACCGGTGTTGCCGTGGCGCTGGCTTCGGAACGGCAGGTGGCCGCGGTGCTGCTCGACTCGCCCTTCACCTCCGTGCGTCAGGTGGCGGCGGACGCCTTCCGCTGGGTCCCCGTCGGGTTGCTCTTGCGACACCCGTTCGACAGTCTGGCGCGCCTGCCGGATGTGCGGGCACCTATTTTCGTGCTGCATGGGGAGCAGGACCGGGTGGTGCCCGTGGAGCACGGGCGCAGGCTGCTGGAGGCGGCCCCCTGCCCAGCCGGCGGCGCCTTCCTGTCGGACGTGGACCACCCGGCGCTCCTGGCGGATCGGGGAACAAGCGCCAGAGCCGCGGCCATGGCCTTCCTCTCACGCCTTCACACCAAGGAGATGACCTGCCCAAGAAAGGGTGTAGTGAGTGTCCCGCCCTACCCCTAAGGCATAGGTGCGGACGCAACACGCGTGATCCAGGAAGCTTTCCTTGGTCTGTCTACCAGCGGCTTTCCGCAGCATGTACGACGGAGGGGGATGTCCACTTTGTGGCGAACTGGTGCCTTAGTCTTGAGCCTGGTTAGGGGCGCAGCAGTCATGGCCAGGTCTGGCCGAAAGCAGCATTTCCGCTTCCGGGCAGAGATCTCGTGAAAGCAGCCGTCAGGGGAGGGTCACCCGGGGTTGCTCCCTCCCAGAGTAGGAGGCGTGTTCTCTCAGGCAGCGGCGCGGCGCTGGGCCAGGCTGTTCTTGAAGTGCCTCTCCAGTTCGACTGCTGCCCGGGAGATGCGATGCCGAGCATCCGTCCGCCGTACGATGCGGATCAAGCCCCATCACCAGGGACGGCTGTGCCTTGCGTTCGCCTGGTGGTGACAGCCACAACTGCAATGATGGCGGCTAGGAGGAGTAGCCCAGCCCCGACGAGGAAGGCCATGGTGTAGCCGTAGGTGAGCGCCCTGGCCGCGCTACTGATGACCGCTGCTTCGCCGCGGGCGATACCTTCCAGCAAAGCCCCAGGAGCATCAGGCATCTGCCGGTTCGTCGCGGACACCGCGAGGGTGGTGAAAACCGCGAGCCCAAGCGCTGCACCGATCTGCTGCGCCATGTTGACGAGCGCCGAAGCCACACCCGCTTGATCCTCGGCAACGCCGTGAACGGCCGTGAGCGTCGTCACCACGGCCGCCATCCCGAGGCCGAACGAGATGAGGAACAGGGCGGGCATGACGTGTGCGGCGTAGGTTGAGTCCACTGCCAGTGTTGAGAGCCAAAGCATTCCCAGCGCTCCCAACAGCAGCCCTGGACCAGCCACGAGGCGGGGCGCGAGGCGCTCGACCAGCTTCGAACTGATGCCCGCGCCGAGGATGATCCCCGCACTGAAGGGCAGCGAGGCAACACCGGCCCAAAGCGGGTCGAAGCCCAGGACCTGCTGCAGGTAGAGCGCCAGCAGGTAGAAGGTGCCCATCAGTCCAGCGCCGACGAACAGCATGGTCGCGTAGGAACCCCACCGATTGCGGTCCTGGAAGAGGCCGAGCGGCAGCATGGGGCTTGTCCCACGCATCTGGAGCACCAGGAAAAGCAATGTCAGGACCAAGGCCGTGCCGAAAGAGCCGAGCGTCACCGCATTGCCCCAGCCGTGCTCGGCCGCATGGGTAATACCGTAGGTGAGTGCGACCACCGCGCCGGTCCCGGTTATCGCACCGGGCGTGTCAAGCTTGCCGGTGTTGCGTTCCCCTTCGGCGAGTACCCGGCTCCCGGCGAGCACCACCAGGCCGATGGGAATGTTGATGAAGAAGACCCACCGCCAGCCCAGCGTTCCCGTCAGCACCCCGCCGAGCAGCACGCCGATGGTGATGCCAAGCGCGGACATCGCTCCGTAGACAGCCATGGCCGAGTTGCGCGACTTGCCCACCGGGAAGTTGGTGGCAATCAGGGCTAGGGCATTCGGAGCCGTCAGTGCCGCTCCAAGGCCCTGGAGCGCGCGGGCACCGATCAGCATCTCGGCGTTTAGCCCGAGCCCACCGAACAACGAGGCGAATATGAACACGCCAAGGCCTGCGCGGAACACGCGACGCCGCCCGAAGAGGTCCCCCACCCGGCCGCCGAACAGCAGCAGCCCGCCGAACACGAGGATATAGGCGTTGATGATCCAGGGCAGCGTCGTCGCCGAGACGGCCAACTCGCGCTGAATGCTCGGCGGGGCGATGTTCGCGATGGTGTCGTCCAGGACGAGCATCAACTGTGCCGTGGCAATAACAAGGAGAGACAGGCCGAGCCCGCGGCTGCCCAGGGTGGTCCCGGGCGGGTCCATCTGCACGGAAGACATGGGTGAACTCCTGGAGGCTGGATGAGAGTGCCGTGCGGCGGATTACATTGCGTGTCCTACGCCGGCCGGCAGGCCGAACGCGGCGAACGCCATCCACACCGCCATGGCGACCATCATCAGGTTCTCGGTCAGCGAAATGAACCCCAGGGGGACGTTGCTCGATCCACCAACGCAGGCGCACTTGAGCTCGCGACGATCGATGTAGACGGCCTTGAATACGGAGGCCGAACCCACCGTTCCTATGAAGAGCGCGATCGGCACCGACAGCCAGGTGAGCGCGCCCGCGACCATCAGCACGCCCGTCAGCCCCTCGGCAAAAGGATAGATGTAGGAGTAGGGCACCCACCGCTTGGCGAGCAGGTCGTAGTTCAGGAACATGGTGGCGAAGCCCTCGATGTTCTGGAGCTTCAGCAGCGCCAGCACGACCATCGAGAAGCCGATGAACCATTCCGCCGCGCGGACGGTGAACACATCCCCTATCGCGGCGTAGCTCGCCGCCATCGCCATTAGGGCAGTCATAACGGACAGAGCGATGACCGGGCGGTAGCTTGTGGCCTTCGGGTCCACTACGGGTTTGCCAAGGAACCGCCGCAGGTCGTCGTAGCCGCCGATGCGCTCGCCGCCGATGAAAACCTGAGGCGTCGTCGCCACACCGTGCTGCGCCTTGAAGGCGTCCGTCTCCTCGCGTGTGGTGAGGTGATGGTCCTCGACCTCGTAGCCGGAGCGCTGCAGCAGGTCCTTGGCCTTGAGGCCGTAAGGGCAGGTGTGGTGCGGCACCACCATGCGATGAATGACTGCCTTCCTCGTCACGGCAGGGCGGCTTGGTGCCTGAGAGCGAGTAGTTTTGGCCGACATGTTCGGTCTCCTTGAGATCCGGTCGGCACTGATATAGGTTCCGTACCATGGTACGGAGTCAAGAGGTCAAATCGTCCGCTCCGCATGGGCCTGCCGTGAAGGTGCTCACCATCGGCGAACTCGCCGCCGCTGGCGGCGTGGGAGTGGAAACGATCCGGTTCTACCAGCGCAAGGGGCTGCTGGAGACACCGGTTCGCGGGGATGGGATCCGCCATTACGGCCCAGGGGAAGTTCGGCGTCTGCGGTTCATCCGGCAGGCGCAGACGGCCGGGTTCACGCTCGAGGAGATCCGAGAACTTCTGGACCTCGACGCCACCGAGGACCGCAGCCGCGCCCGCGAGCTTGCGAAGACCCGCATTGCTGCTCTCGAAGCCAAGATCGCCGATCTTCAGCGTGCCCACGCTGCGCTTGGGCGGCTGGCGAGGGAGTGCGCCCAGGGAAGCACCGGGCCGTGCCCTATCCTTGCTTCTTTTGACGTCTGACACGGGAGAGGCGGCTAAGCCGAGTTCAGACGCCTGCAATCGCCTGACGGCCAGAGGCTAGGTCCGCTTTTGGCGGATCAACTGTGGTTCACGGACGACCGACAAGGGCGCGTTCCACCCTGAAGGGCCATCTTGGGCGGCTCGGGACAGGGCGCTGCCCCGAGCCGTTCGGAGCGTCCCGCTCAGGTGCTCAGATCTCGATGGCTTCCGACAGGGTGAGGGCGTCCTCGGCATCAACCCCCAGGTACCGCACCGTGCTCTCCAGCTTGGTATGGCCGAGCAGGATCTGCGCGGCTCGCAGATTGCCGGTTCTCTTGTAGATGAGGGCGACCTTGGTCCGGCGCAGGCTGTGGGTACCATAAGCTGACCGGCCCAGTCCGATCACCTCGACCCATTCGCCGACGAGGCGGGCATATTGGCGGGTGCTAAGGTGCTGGCCTTTCCTGGATCGGCTCCGGAACACAAATTCGTCCAGCGTGCCGCCACGGAGTGCCAACCATGCCAGCACGCTGTCGCGGGTCTGGCCGGTAAGTTCGAACTGCACCGGCTGCTCGGTCTTCCGCTGGATGACGGTCGCGCGGTGACGGGCTGTGCCGTTCACGACCAGTTGGCCGATGGTTAGCCGGACCAAGTCGCAGCCCCTGAGCTTGCTGTCGATCGCCAGATCGAACAGGGCCAGGTCGCGAAGCGGCTGTTCCCGCTGGAGGTGAAAGCGGATCGCCCAGACCTGCTTGGGCTTGAGGGGCGGCTTGGGACTGATGAAGCGCCCCTTGTTCCAGGGCATGACGGGCCGCGTATGTGGCAGCGGAACACCCGAAGGATCGCGTTTCATAGCATGCCTCCTGAGCCGCGGGATTGCGGCTCAGGAAAGGAGACCGCGGTGAGGCTGGATGGCCGAAAGCTGCCCGGCAGCTTTCTGGCGTGCCACCGTGAACAGCAGCCATCAAGCAGCAGCTCACGTTCTATGGACGCCACCGGTCAGGCCATGCCGCAAGCATTGTCGTCAGTATGCGGGCGGCCATAGATGTCCCGGCATGACCCTCAATGACCTCGGTTCAAGCATTTGCAGCATGGGACGATCGAGTAGCAGGGAGCATTCCTCTGCCGGAGCTATTCAGCGTACAGCCTGCGCTATGGCCTCCATTGCCTGGTGCCGCCCCGCATTGGAAGAGGCAGTAAGCTGAAATGGCGGACCACCTGAGCGACGTCATCGTGTTCGTAGAGGTTGCACGGGCCGGGAGCTTTACGCTCGCGGCGGACCGTCTCGGCCTGACGAAATCGGCCGTCAGCAAGACCATTAGCCGATTGGAGGAACGACTGGGTGACCGGCTGCTCACCCGGTCCACTCGACGCCTCGCGCTGACGGCGAGCGGTGATGCCTATCTGGCAAGCTGTGTTGCAGCACTCGACATCCTGCGTGACGCGGAGGAGGCACTCGGCGGCCATGAGGCCAGCCCCAAGGGTCGGTTGCGTATGGACATGCCGTCCGCCTTCGGGCGCCGTGTCCTCGTGCCGTTGCTGGCCGACCTGTGTCTTGCTCATCCAGCTCTCCAACTGACCCTGAGCTTCACCGACCGGCTCATCGATCCCATCGAGGAGGGCGTGGATCTGGTCATCCGGTTCGGTCGGACAGCGGATACCTCTGGACTGGTGGCCAAGACGCTGGTGGAGTTTCCGCAGCACATCTGCGCCTCGCCCGCTTATCTGGCGCGGCGCGGGACGCCAGAGCACCTTGAGGACCTCGACCGTCATAACTGCTTGGTCGGGTCCAGGCGCGGGGCACCACTGCGCTGGTCGGTCCGAAAGGATAGCACCGACCTGCGGATCAGCCCGCCGCCGACGCATCAGATCGAGGATGGCGAGGCGATCATTGCCATGGCGGTTGCCGGTCTGGGGCTGTGCCAGATGCCCGCGCCACTGGTTCGCGACCAGTTGGCCAGCGGTGCCCTTGTGCCTGTGCTGGAAGCCTTTCGTGGGCCGGACGTGCCGGTCCAGGCCGTCTGGCCTGGCACCCGCCAGGCCAGCCCACGCGTTCGCTTCCTGGTCGACCGGCTGGCCGAGCACGGCCGGGCAGGCCTGCTCGGCTGACCGTCGAACCAGCCTTAGGGGCGCCAGCGGCGCAGCGGAGTGTCCCTCTCATAGGGCATCGGCGACGGGTAGCTCAGCATCTCGATAACGGATCCCCATGGCGTCCGCCCGTAGCAGAAGACATTACCTTCGCCGACTTCCGATCCGAACATGAACGCTGTCGGCCGGCTGAACATGGTGCCGCCTGCGGCCTCGAACTGCGCGATGGCCGCATCGATGTCATCGACAGAGATCGCGAAGTGCTGCAATCCGTAGTCCGACGGACGGACAGGCTCGTGCTGTTCAGGGCCTCGCATCTGGAACAATTCCAGTCCTGGGCCGTAGCGCAGGCGCATCATGCGCACGGCCTCGACCCGAGTGCCGGGGAACAGATTCAACATCCGCTCGGTTTTGGGTCCCTCGTCCGGCTCGTCCGCGAGCCTCTTAGATTCGTAGATCAGCTCGGCGTCGAAGGCGGCTTCGAAGAACTGGGTGGCCTGATCGATGTCCGGGACCGTGATCCCGACATGATCCATTCCGTGGATAGGTGATGCTCGCATCTTGGTTCTCGCGAGCCTCGTCCTGGAACCACAGCTCGATGCGCTGGCCCGGATGGTCGGCCGCGACCGCGGCTACCGCGCGGCGTAGCCCCCTTTTGCAAAGGCCGCCTTGGCGGCCTCGTTGGCCTGCGGGTGCCGCGGACGGGTCTTCTGGCGCGACAAATCCAGGCCCCGCACCACGCGCGACAGGCTCGCCGGGTGCAGGCGCTTGTTGAACCGACCCTCGATCCAGCGGCACAGCATCGGCAGCATCCATTCCACTCCGCCGTCGCACTCAAGGTCAGGCCCGCGCAGGATAGTGGCCATCAGTACCGCCTGCTCGCCCTCGCTCAGCGTCGGCGGACGGCCCGGCTTGGGGCGGTCGGCCAAGCCTTCCAGCCCTTCGGCGTTGTAGCGCACC
>NZ_QXGS01000058.1 GCF_003604215.1 Teichococcus vastitatis | reverse complement strand
TGATCGACGAGGCTGATGATGGCGATCGGCACCGAGAAGAGCTTGGCGGCCAATGCTGTGATGCGGTCAAAAGCACCATCCGGGGGAGTGTCGAGGATGTCGTACCTGCGAACCGCCTCAAGACGACGCACTTCGTCTTCATGGGAAGGGGCAGAGCGTGGGTCGAACGGATTCATCACTATCCAGTCTGTAACGCAGGAGAAGAAGGAGAAACTCCCGGCGCAGGAAAGGCGGCGTACGCGGGCATGTAAGAACAATGTCCGTTGACAATCTTATCAGCAAAACTCTCCATCAAACCAGCCGCGATAGGCTTACAGCTAAGCTGATGGCAGGATCAGGGTTTGCTGCTGATCTGAAACGAGGCGCCTTGACGAGCAGCCGCCGCTTCCAATGAATTGCTGCAGCGCGCAATTTCATTGCGCCGTTGTTCCAGAACCCCTAGACAGCAGAATTGCTGCGGTGCGGCATCTCGGCATCACTCCGGTCCCGAGCAGATCACCGGGAAGCACTGCACCCATGACCGCTCACATCACGCATTGGCAGCCGACCGCCGACGCCATGTCCAAGACCACACAGGCTGCCACAGAGTTAGGCCGCAGCAATCTGGAAGCCCTGACGCAGTCTGCGCAAGCCTCTGTCGCCGGCATGCAGGATCTCGGCCGCCTCTATGTCGCGGCGGTTCAGGGCCTGATGCAGCAGGCGATGGAGAGCACCAAGGCCTTTGCCGGTGCGAGGACCCTGCAGGATGTCCTGGCCGTTCAGGCGAACCTTACCCGTGCTTCCTTTTCAGCCATCATTCCCGGCTTGATTCGGTCAGGTTCGACTTCCTCCATGCGCTGCCCCACCGGAAGCTTGGTCATGCGTTCTGTTGAGGACGGGGAGGATTCCATGGGCACCACTCAGACGGATACAGAAGCACCCGGCTATGCCGAGTTTGACCAGACTTCCCAGAAGATCTCGGACGAGGTCTCAGACAGCATGAGGCGCGTGCTTCGGTCGCCGAAGCATGGTTCTGCCTACGCTGAGAATGCGCCGCAGGAAGTGAGCCGCCTTACCACATCGGCTGTGGCCGCTATTCACCAGCGTCCCTTTGCTAGCCTTCTGGCCGCTGGTGCATTCGGCTGGGTACTGGGCCTGCTCGCGGGCCGCCAGCGGTAAAGCTAGGACAGCGCGCGCTGCATCCTTGCCTGCTGCAGCGTGACACCTTTCGCTATGGCCAAAGCGGACGTGAGCGCCTGGGGCATCTATGAACGCTCCCTTGTACGGGATCGGACATACGTGCGTGGCTTCACCCTCTACGTGTCAGGATATTGCCTGCCGAGAATGTCCCGGCGCAGGCAGCTGAGAGACGCTGTGCGCTCCCGCCGACACTCCGTCGCAGGAGCCTCTCATGATCCCGGCTGCTCATGGTCAAATTCTGCCCCGCAACCGTCTGCTGGCCGCCCTGCCCGCCGAAGACCTCGCCAGGCTCTGGCCGCAGCTGGAGACCTCGAAATGCCCGCCGCTGCATGGCCATTGGGAGCGGGATGGTCGCGTCCGGTCGTGACGCGACCCTGCTGATGGAGCTGGATGATGGGCTTGGTGCCGCTGGCGCCGATCTTTGTGGGGCTGCCGGGCTATGCGGGAGCAGATCGGGTGCTGAGCCACGCCAAGCGGGTGAAGGTGTAGGCCAGACTGGCGATGCCGATCTTCACCTGCGCCCGGGCCAGGCCGATGGTGCGCACGAACAGCGCCATGCGGTGCTTCTGCGCGGCAGAGTGTATGCTCGATGCCCGAGCGGATCCGGGCGCGTGAGGCATTGGCTTTCGCCTGCTGCTCAGAGAGTTCGCGCCGAGGTGGCCAGCGGAATTGGATGCGTTCGCTCAGACCGCAGCGCTCCAGCACCTCCAGATTGCGCTTGATGCGGTGGGCAGTGTCCGCCCAGACGCGGCTGGCCGTGTTCTCGGGGTCGAGCAAAGCAGCAAAGCTGCGGCTATCGTGCTGGGCCGCATCGGTGACCGTCCAGCGGCGGATCCGCAGCTCCACCGTCCCGGCCCAGGTCTGCCAGTCCCGCTCGCGGTAGCCGTTGCGCTGCACCAGCCGGTCCGGAGAGCGCTCGCCATGAGCGGCTCCCGTCACCTCGCCGACCTCCAGCTCCATCAGCCGCTCCGCGGCAAAGCCGATCATCTCCCGCAGGAAGCTGGCGTCCGAGCCCTTCTCCAGCAGCTCGCGAAGGGCAATCTTGTCATCGGTCATCATGGTGGTCCGAGGTTCGGGTTGCAGGTCTCGACAACCCACACCCTACCGAGAACCATTGCGGTGGCCGCCTCCTCAGAAGCGGTCAGCTCCTACACCACCACAAGGGATATGACCAAGATCTCGAAGTCGACCACGGATGAAAGCCGCTCCAGCGGATCACCCGCAGCAGATAGCGCCGCATACCGCTCATCGACATCCAAGAGGCCGGGTTGCCCCGTCATTCCTGCCGCCTCCGTTGACCAGAGCCAGAGAATTAGATTGGCGCGTCAACAACGAGGTTTCTCGAAGTATCCATTTGTCTGGCGTGCGTGACGCAGCCCAGGAAGCGCGACCGCTTAGCCGCCTCCCCGCCGAACCCGCTGGCGGTCGCACTCTGCCGCAAGGCGCGGATAAGCTGCGGCTATGGCGGCGTAGACCATGCGGCGGATCGTCCGCACGGCCTCTTGTGCCCCGACGCGTCTCGCGACCTCCTCTAGCTGCCGGTCATAGGTCGTGAGCGCGTGGTGAATGTAGTCGACGGTGATCCGGTCCAGGAACCCTGAGCCCGACGGCCCTTCTTCGGTCCGGCTACCCAGTGCCGTGAGGGCGCGACGCCTGACCACAGGCAAGGGTAGCGCCTCGACGTCCACCGTCATCTCGGCAGCCTGCCGCATCAGGGCGGCACGCTTGGTCTCAACCCCTTTTTTAGCATAATCAGCCCGGCGGGCTGCCTGCTTGCGAGCCGCGAGAAAGGCCGGCGTTTGCTCGGCGGCCTCGACGCGATCCGCCGCATAGAGCCGCATCGGCGCCGAATTTTTGTAGTACGGGTTTCCTCTCAGATCGTCCGGCTCGCCGAGCAAGCGCAGAAGCAGGCTGGGCGTCCAGCCGCGCTCGCGTAGGGCAGGCACGCTGAGGAGGGTGGGCGGCGACATCTCACTCTGCCAAGTCGAACTCCGGCTTATGGTTCAACGTTCAGGTGTCGGGAAGCCTCCGGGCCTTGCCCGCCACGGTGCATCTCCACGACAAGGGCAAGCGCCGCCCTGTCCATCTCATCCAGCCGAACCGTGTGCCGCAGGTAATCGGTCCATGAATCCACCGCCCAGAGCTCGGTGAAGCAGTCGGGCTGGGCCAGATCCCGGTAGAGCCTCCATCCTGCCGCTCCCGCGCGCATGCGGACCTCGCGAACATGCCTCATGGCCTCCAGGAACGCGCCCTGGTCGGCAGGATCGACCTGGTAGCGGACCACCTCCAAAACCCGACCTGACTGCTCGTGCAGCGACTCCTTCAGGGGCGATGCCGGATCCCCCGCCCGAGGCAGGGCCGTGGCCGCCTTCCCCCGTCGCTTCTTGACCCGCCGGGCCATGTCCTGCGCGAAGTTCACCAGGCGCCAGGGCCGTACGGCGACCGCGGCGATGGCGCCGCTTCCGGCACAGATTGCGAGGGCAGTCGGCACCCCAACTGTAGCCCCCACCCATCCCCACAGGAGTGATCCCACGGCCAGGGCACCGAAGAAGGCGAGGTGATAAACGCCCAGGGCGCGGGCGCGAACCCAGGCCGGGGCCGTCATCTGCGCGGCCGCACCCAGAGTGCTCCCTGCGGCGAGCCAGGCCGCGCCGAAGATCAGCACGGCGAGGGCCGCAGGCGCCCAATGGCGGGAGAAGCCGAGCAATGCCATGGCGGCATAGGCCAGCAGGGAGGCGAAGAACACCAGCCGGCCCTGCGACAGGTGCTCCCTGATCATGGGCAGAACCGTTCCTGCGGCAACGGCGCCGAAGCCGGCCACGCCCAGCATCGCCCCGAAAGCCGCAGGTCCGAGGCCAAGCACCTCCCGGATCACCAGCGGCATCAGGGCCCACACGGAGGAAGCAAAGAAGAAGAAGGCACAAGCACGTAGAATGGCCGCGCGCATGGCCGGCACGGCGATGGCGAAGCGCAGCCCTGCACGCACTGCCGACGGAAGCCGCTCCGGCGGAAGATCGGAGCGGCGCGCCACGGGCCGTCGCCAAGCGACCAGTGCCCAGAGCAGGGTCAGGAAGCCCACGGCATTCAGCGCGAAGGCCGCGGCCGGCCCGGCCGCCGCCATCACGAAGCCGCCGAGCGCCGGACCCAGTGCGCGGGCCAGGTTGAACCCGACGCCATTCAGGGCGACCGCCTGCACGAGGTCGTCCTGCGGAACCAGCTCGGGCGTCGCCGCTGCCCAGGCGGGGAAGACCACGGCGGTCCCGGTGCCGATCGCAAAGGTCAGGGCCAGCAGACCCCAAGCGCCCAGCAGGCCCAGGGCTGCCAGGATGGCGAGGAGCAGGCCGGCCGCAGCGATCCAGATCTGCGCCGCGATGAGGGTGGCGCGGCGGTCCAGGATGTCGGCCAGTGCGCCTCCGGGCAGGGCAAACAGGAAAACAGGCAACATGGCGGCCGCCTGAACGAGGCTGACCATCACAGGCGAGGGGGCAAGCGAGGTCATCAGCCAGCCGGCGCCGGTGTTCTGGATCCACAGCCCGGTGTTGCTGGCGAGGCTGGCGATCCAGAGAGCCCGGAACGCGGGATGACGGAGTGGGGCGAAAGCGGCAGCGGGAGATGAGGGCATGGTGGCGCCTGTGTGGGAGGTCTGCTGGCTGGGGCCTGCTCATTTGCCCACACGCATGTATACGCGCCACGATTGGATAGGTTCACAGGCGGTAGAGGCCTCCCAACGTGGACCAGGAGGTCGGCCGGGGTGGGTACCTGGCCGGCGATGGACTCACGAGGTGAGCGCATCTGCAGCTGCTCCGCATTGTTGTGGTCGTTGAGCTAGGAAGGACCTGCGGGACGATGGCGATCCTGGATCCGATAAGTCTGCCATCTAATGTGGTTTGGGTAGGTGCCTCACTCGCGATCCGCGCTCAGCAGCGCTGGCATCCGGGATACAGGAATCTGCGGCTGTGCGCTTATTCTGACCATCCCGGTGCCGCGACGCCGCCTCAAAGATGGGCGGGGCCCTGCTGGCGTAAGATGGTCGAGATGAGCGAGAGGCGACCTTACAGAGCGCAATGGCGCACCGTTCCTGCCGCGGCGGCGTTCTGGTCGATATGCCAACAGACCATGAGGGCAGCGCCGCACCCTGCCAAAGCCCCGCCTTGGGCCAGCCGGACAGCAGGTATGCCGCACCCAGCCCTCTGCTGATCCCCGCCCGTGGCTGGCGGCAGGTGCTGCGCCGCTGCTTCTGGCGCGTGTTCCAGGATCGCCTGCTGGGCGAGGCGGCCGCAGTGGCGTTCTACGCACTCCTCGCAATCTTCCCGGCGCTCGCGGCCCTGGTCACGCTATGCGGCCTCTTCGTGGACCCGGAGGCAGTCGCGGGATACTTCCAGGTCCTGGCAGGCATGCTGCCCGCCGGGGCGGCCGATGTGGCTCGAGACGCATTGGGGCGCATCGGGACAGCAGGTGGAGGACGGATCGGCCTTGCCGCCGCGCTGGCTGCCACCGCGCTCTGGAGTGCCACAGTGGCGGCGACCCAGCTCTTTGGAGCGCTGAACGTCGCCTACCGTGAGGAGGAGAGGCGCGGCATCGTTCGTCTCTGCGGCACCGGTGTCGTGTTCGCGCTCGGGACCACGGTCTTCGTCATGCTGGCACTTGGAGGCGTGCTGGGTGTGCCAGTCGCGCTCGGTGCCAGAGCCGGATCCGGTGGGGACGTGAACGGGCTGCTCCAGCTTCTGCGCTGGCCGGCCCTGCTCGCTTTGGCGTCCGTTGCCCTTGCGTTGACCTACCGCCACGGCCCTTGCCACGCTTGCCCGCGCTGGCGCTGGGTCAGTTGGGGTGGTGCGGTGGCATCCTCCATTTGGCTGCTCGGCTCCGCGTTGGTGTCCTGGTACATACAGCGTGTCGGCAGCTACGACTGGCTTTACGGTTCGACTGGCGGCGTGCTCGGCCTGATGCTCTGGGCCTGGGTCTCGAGCGCGGCCGTGCTGGTCGGAGCCGTGCTGAACGCCGAATTGGAGCAACAGGTCGCGCCCAGCACTGCTTCTGCGTCACCACACGCCTGGGTGGCCGGAACTGCGGCCAGGAGCAACCTCGAGTGATATTGTGACGGGTCCACGGCAGGCTTAGAGATACGGCCAGGCAGACGTCGGGCCATCAAAATGCGCGTTGCGGTCCAGACACTTGGCACGCGAGGGGACATTCAGCCCTACTTGACGCTTGCACTGGAGCTGACCCACCGCGGCAACCACGTGCAGATTGCCGCGCCCACCCAGTTCGAGGCGATGATCACCGGGCACGGCCTCGAGTTTGCGCCAGTCTGATCCGATAACTCTGACAGCGCCTTTCCGGCGTTACACGAGCGGATCTGGAGAAAGGAAAGCTGGTGGCGAACGTGACGCTTGTGGCGACCATGCGCGACGAAGGGCCCTATCTACTGGAATGGGTCGCCTATCATCGGCTGATCGGATTCACCGACATCGTCGTGTGCAGCAATGATTGTGTGGACGGCTCGCCGGCGCTGCTGGACGCGCTGCAGGGGCGCGGGCTGCTGCGGCACATCCCGTGCGGCCCTGGACCGGACGACAAGGCACAGCTTTTCGCCTACCGGCAGGCGGAGGCCGTGCTGTCCAGGGCCTGGCCTGATGTGTTGATGGTGCTGGATGGCGATGAGTTCCTGAACATCCATGTCGGGCAGGGTACCGTGGCCGAGTTGCTCGACGCCGTGCCGCAGGCGACCGCCATGATGATCAATTGGCGGATCTTCGGCAGTGCGGGCCACGAAAGCTGGTCGGCCGATCCGGTGCTGCGCCGCTATCGCCATGCGGCAGCGCGAGACCACGGGGTCAACCGTTCCTTCAAGACGCTGTTCCGGCATCCGGAGAGTTATCACTGCCCGTTGCTGCCGCACGGCCCGGGCTTTGCGCGGCCGGAAGCCCTGCCGCGCCTTCGGGTCGTGGATGGTGCCGGCCTGCCGCTTCCCGAACGCTATGCCCGCGCCGAGGAGTTTCTGCAGACGGAGCCCGGAGCCGTCACCTGGCAGCTGGCGCAGGTGAACCACTACAACACGCGCTCCTGGCAGGATTACCTGGTCAAGCACCGGCGCGGCGGCGGCCTCGGTCCGGAACGCTGGGACCGGGACTCCAACTGGGAGGCCTTCAACCGAAACGAGGAAATCGACCTCAGCATCGGGCGCCACGCCGCGGCCACTGAGCAGGCGATCGCCGAACTGCTCTCCGATCCCCTGATCCGCAACTGCCACGAGCGCTGCCTCCATCTGTATCGCAGCCATGTCGAGACGTTGGCGGAGGACGCGCGATGAAGGAGCCGTTTTTCTTCGGCATCCCGCTGGTGTCCCGGGCCGGTGCCACTGACTGGGCAGTGATCGAGCGGCTCTTCTCGCTCACCTTGCGGTCGCTGCTGGCCCAGACCGATCGCGATTTCAGCGTGATCCTCGCCGCCCATGATGTTCCCGCCGCTTGGCACGATGTTCCCGCCGCTTGGCACCGGGTCTCGCGGGAGCCGGGCTTCCACCTGATCCGCGCCGACTGGGCGCCGGAGCCGCCAACATCGGCCAATGACGATGGCGGCCGCAAGAAGTGGCTCATCAAGCAGGCGGTGCGGGCCCGGGCGGGAGGCCTGCTGATGTTTCTCGATGCCGATGATTGGGTGGCCTCCGACCTGGTGGAGAAGGTGCGCGCTGTCATGCACCCCCGGCACATCGGCGCGGTGGTCACGAACGGCTTCGCGCTGGATTATGCCACTCTGCGTCTCGCCCGCTTTCCCATCGCCGGTGCCTTTGACGGTCCCTTCCACGCCCTGTGCGGGTCATGCACGATTGGCCGCGTCGTCGCCGCTGCATCCGAGCCCCATCTGCTGGACCCGCACGCGGTATTAGGCTCGCATCACGACTGGGAAGGCCGGGCGACACAGAACGGCTTCTCGCTGGCGCATCCCGCGGCGGAAGGACTCTACATGGTCGGAACCAGCGAGAACCATTCGGAATGTCATGGACCTTTCGCCGAGTGGCGGCGCCATGTGACGCGAGCGGTGCGGAGCCGTGGCACGTTGCTTGAGCCGGGACTCGCGCAGGCGTTCGGGCAGAACATCGACGAGCTTTCCTCCGCCTGAGGAGGGTGCGGGGACGGAACACCGGGAGGCAGGCATCGGTTCGCGGCAGGTGGATCGGCAGCCAGCAAGCTTACTCACAGAGCCAAGATCCGGTTTCTCATGTGCTGCGCCAAAGAGCGGTCAGGCCGCTCCCGGCCAGACCCTGGCAACAGCCGGCACCAACAAACCAGCATCTTGGTATCGCTTTGAACAAGATTCCTTCCGCCTGTCTCGATGGACAGACGCCTTACACTTCCCGTGTACGAAAGCTTCCCTGCTCCGCGCCGAGCATCACTCGCCCAACCCGAAAGCTTCGGCATCTCATATGCTTCAAGTAGGCTTCCTCCGTGCGCTGCCTCAACCGTGAGCTTGGTCATGCGTTCCTATTGAAGACACGGAGGACCCCATGGACACCACTCAGACTGACCCAGAAGCAACTGGCTTTGCCGAGTTCGACCAGACTGCCCAGAAGATCTCAGACGAAGCTTCGGATAGCATAGAGCGCACACCTGCATCACCGAAGCAGGGTGCTGCCTATGCTGAGGATGCTTGGAAAGAAATGAGCCGCCTCACGACATCGGCTGTAGCCAATATTCACCAGCGGCCCTTCACGAGCCTCCTGGCCGCTGGCGCCCTAGGCTGGGTGCTGGGCCTGCTCGCCGGCCGTCAACGGTAAATCCATGATGCATCTGTGCAGCGCTGGCCGGGTACTTGCCTCCTGCACTGACTGTCCCTGACCAAAGTCGAGGCCGGGTGCTGCCGCTCTACGAAAGCAGCTCCCAGCCGAGGCTCATTTAAGGTGCCGCGCAAGGTGCTTGTTCATCTCGAACATTGTCACCTTCTCCTTACCAAACACCGCCCGCAGCTTGTCGTCGGCCAGAATTTCGCGGCGGTCATCCGGGTTCTGCAGCTTGCCTGCCTTGATGTATTCCCAAACCTTGCTGACCACTTCGCCACGGGCAAGCTTTCCTTCGCCCACAACCGCCGCCAGCTCGGGTGACGGCTGGAGAGGCTGCTGAAGCGCATTGGGCTTCTTGGCGGGAGTTTTCGTAGACTTGTCCTGAGCCTTCTCGGAAGTGGAAATCTTGGCTGCTTTGGTAGGCTTCTTGTCGGTCGTTTTGGCGGTCATCTCCACACTCCATTGCAAGATCATCAAAGATCGCAGGACGAGGCCGTCCTATCGGACCACCGCCGACAGCAAGCGGCTTGGCTGATCCCGGTGGCATTGGCAAGTCGTTGCCGCGAACCAGCAGCGCCGCAGCACGCTTCCAAGAAGGTCAAAGCCTCAGCCAGTCTGGCAAGCCGATACCTCGCGCTCCCCGGGCCAGCTTAACCGCCTCAGGCTATAAATCACGATCAAACATGATTTTGAATGTCTACTAAGCCAGCAGCAGCTCTGTCGAATGCTGGGCACGCTATTCCTTCTTAGCGGCCTCACTAGGTTTGTCTCCGACATTAAGCATCGGATGCTGCCAATACGTGTCCACTACTGCTCGGCCTGGGCGAGCCGTTCCACCTCCCGCACGTAGCCGTCGGCGTCAAACTTCTTCAGGCTGGCCTGCCCCATCGACCGGACGTTGCCATAAACCGGCCGCGGTCCCCAAGGGCGATCGTGCAGCCCGAACAGCCAGCCGACGTTGGTGAAGGAGTTCGCATCGCGCCCGTCGATGAAGTAGCGGTTGTTCAGGCGCAGCGCCGTGTTCCAGGCCTCTTCCGGCGAGGCCGACCATTCTACAATCTTCTTGCCCCAGTACATGCGCATGTGGTTGTGCATGTACCCGGTTTCGCGCATTTCAGTCATCGCTGCATTCCAGTAGCGGTCCTGGGTCAGGCCCTGCTCGAACTGCTCGGGTGTGTAGAGGAAGGGGCGCGGGTCGGAGCGGTGCGCGTCCAGCGTCTTGCGCGCCCAGGCCGGCGCAGCGGTGTAGTCATCGTAGCGCGGCTCGTAATGAAGGTGGTTCATGGCGAGCTCCCGCCGCACAACCAGTTCCTCCAGATAGGCTGCGCGGTCCTCCGCATCCCCACCCGGAGCCTGCTGCACGGCCAGCGCCAGGGCGACTGGGGAGATCTGGCCGAAATGGAGGTACGGGCTCATATGCGAGGCCGCGCCGGCCTCCGGCCGCCCACGGCCGGCGGCATAGCCAGCAAGAGAATTGTCCAGATAGGTCCGCAATTGTGCCTCCGCCTCCATGGTGCCGCCCCGAAAGCGGCGCACGGGCCGCACGCTCTGGTCCGCCTTCAGGCTGGCCACTAGGCGCGGCACGTCGCTGAGGTCTAGTGTGCTGTCGTTCGGTAAATGGTGCGCAGAGTGGCGGACTTCCCGTTCCTCCAACGGCACGAGGTAATCCGGCAGCAGCCGGTTGATCTTGGGGCGGAAGGTCCGCGCCGCAATCTCGTGCTTGGGCGAGGCCGTTTGCACGGGTACCACTACGTCGCCTTCTACCTGCATCACACGACAAGGCGCGCGGGCGGCAAAATCGGCCTGGAACTGCCGGGCCGGACGCAACTCGCTACGATCGCAAACCACCAGCGCGGCCTTGGCAGCATAGCGCAGCGCCGTCTCCACCGGCGGTGCACGGCGGGCCACGAAGCCGATACCGCGCTTCTCCAGCGCCGGCCCGATCTCCGCCATGCCTTCCAGCAGAAAGCTCCAGTGGCGGGCATTCACTTCGGGGAAGCCCTCGGCGATGCCATAGCAGACCAGCACGGGCAGGTGGCGCGAGTTGGCTTCCTCCACTGCGTATTCCAGCGCAGGATTGCAGCGTGCGCGCTGCGACAGTCCCATCCAGTAGAGGACGTAGCTCGGCGCCTGTCCTTCCGGAGCTTGGTTGATGGTCCTGATGCGGGTCTGCTGGATCATGTTCAGCGATGTGGTGCCAGATCGCGGAGCGGCTAGGTCAACCCTCTATCAAGCCTACCCGCCTCACTCGCGCATTATCTGCCTAGGGATTACCCGGCGGCACCCCGTCCTGCTTGATGCTGTTTTGCTGAAGGGTGCACCGTTCTCCTGAAGGAGAGTTTGCAATTAGATGTCTCGTTGCGCCAAGCGCCCAAAGGCCTCTGACACCGCCCGAAACGCATCCGCGCTGCCCCCGACATCCGGATGGACCGTCTTGACGGCGTGGCGATAAGCCCGCAGATCGGTTCCTGAGGAAGGCATCCGATCCAGACCCAGGGTTGTGAGGTCCGGGTTCACGGGTGCAGGTGCTCCTCGGGGCCACGATGCGCCTGGCGCCAGCAGCATCCAGGCGTCGTTCACAGACCTCGTCGCCATAGCGAAAAGTTCGGCGTTCCAGCGCGTCAGGAAGAGGCAGGTGTAGAGCATGGCCTGGAGCTAACGCCTGGAACCCAGTTCGGTGTCAGATCGGTCGGCCATCTGGCTTCATTCGGATTTCCTGTCGGCGCAGACGATGTCACAAGCCCGGCAAAGCCGCGTCCTGCTGCTGGCCCGGTGCTGCGACAGCCTCGATAGCGGCCACCACCCGCTCTGGCGCACCGTGGTGAACCATGTGGCCGAGACCCGGAAGCACGTGCAGCTCACTTCTCGGCAGCGCCCGATGCAGGCGCGCGGATTGCCGCCCGACGTCGACGATCCTGTCATCGGCGCCGGCCAGGATCGCGACCGGCAGGTGGGCGAGTTCGGCGTATCGTTCCTGGAAACCCGCCCCGGTATCATCGTGGCGGCATCCTCGGCGCTCGCCTTGACCTGCCAGGGCCGCAGCATCATCGGGATTGGCACGGCCTCGGTGAAGGCCGGGGGGACCGGCGCCGGCGCGAACATGGTCCGGATCATCTTCGGGGCGATGAGTTGCCCGACTAGCGGGCCGACCGTGTAGCGGATGGCATCGCCGATCACCGGGACCGCAGGTGGCGAGAACAGCGGCACGTCGGCCCGTGCGGTCGGGAAGTAATAGCCCGACAGGAGCACGAGACCTCGTACGGCCTCCGGATGGTTGAGCGCCAGGGCCATGGCCACCAGCGTGCCCCAGGAATGGCCGACCACAACCGGCCGCACGATCCCCAGGCGCGCGAAGGCCTCCGCGAGGACCGCAGCCTGGGCTTCGGCCGTCCACAGTCGGTCGCGCGGACGCTGGCTGTAGCCGTAGCCCGGGCGGTCGAAGGC
>NZ_QXGS01000057.1 GCF_003604215.1 Teichococcus vastitatis | reverse complement strand
CGCGTTGACGTAGAGCGCGTTGACCAGCTCCGTGCTGGACAGTTCCGGGCCGTAGATCAACCGCGCCTCGGCGCTGCTGAGGAAGTTTTCCGCAACCACCTCGGCGGTCATGTCGCCGCGGTCGAGCTGGCCGGTCCAGTTGCTCAGCCCGCCGAGATCGGGCAGGCGCGCGAACACGCTGTCATACAGCCGGCCGACCAGCGCCGCGTTGTCCGAGCGGTCCCACAGACCCAGCGAGATCTCGGGCGCCAGGATCTCCCGGTGCTCCTGGCTCTCGGAGAAGCCCACCAGCACGTCGGCCCGGCTGACGCCGCCATTCAGCGCCCCGGTCCAGTTCTGGATGCCGGCGGCGTCGCCCTCGCGGCCCAGCACGTTGCGGTAGAGCTGCTCGACAAAGCCCTGGTTGGGCAGGTTCGCGCCGTAGCGCAGCGTGAATTCCTCGCTGGTGACGAAGCCGGCGGCAACATCGGCCAGTTCCCTGCCGCGATACACGTCCGCCGTATAGGCGTTCAAGCCACCCTGGTCCGGCGTGCGGTCGAAGGCCGCATCGTACAGCCGGTACACCTGCGCGATCGGGTCGCTCTGGTCGAACACCATGCGGCCGTCGATGAAGTCGACCTGCTCGATGCTGGCGTAGATGTCGTTCTCGGTGGCCGTCTGGTAGTAAACAACGGCCCGGTTTCCGCCGGGATCGGCAACGAATTCACCGGCGCGGAAACCCGTATTGTAGCGGGTCACCACATCATAGCCCCCAAGGCCGTCGAACGAATCGCTTTCCGGTGTATTCGGGAAAGAATCATTGAGGGGCGTACCAACTGCAACGACCATGGCATCCTCCAGTGTGTGTGTTTTTTAGTGAGACGCAAATTACCAGTCCGATGGCCTGGCGGTAAGAGCTTGAATTCATCTTTACGGCATTATCGCGGCATCGTTATTCTACTTCAGCGTCTAAGGTCCGGCCTGGCTGGTGTGATGCGTCCGGGCCTCTGCAACGCCGAAACGCCTGTGCGTGTTGGCACATCACGTCGATTTTCCGCTAAGCCCGTTGCATGAAGCCATCCCTGAGGCCCTGCGCATGACCGATCATCCCGACGCGCCGGCCAATCCCGCCGAAGCCGCCATTCTCGCCGCCGGCCTGCGCATCGAGTCGCGGGAAATGCCGCAGCTGATCCGCCGCGTGCTGCGCCACCTGCCCAACGCCACCCCCGAGGTGATCCGGGCCGAGCTGGTCACGGTGCGACGCAAATTCTGGGTCAAGGCGGCCATGGAGATGGCCAGCCGCGCCGGTCAGCCCTGGGTGCGCCGCGCCGATGCGGAAGCCGCGGCCAAGCAGCTGAACGACCCCGAGGCAACGCCGCGCCAGCTGCGCATGTCGCTCGACGACGCCGTGGCGGAGCGGCTGCGCGACGTTGCCGACAACGCCGAATCGGCACTGGAGATCGTCGCCGGCGAGCAGGCCGAGGAAGGTCGCCCCCTGTCCGGCGAGCGGATGGCGGCGCTGGCCCAGGCGGTGGCGGAGGCGCACGGCCTGTCCACCGCCTCGGCCGCCGAGTTCGTGCTCCGCGCCGGGCATGCCGCCGACCGTCGCCAGCAGGATCTGCGCTCGGCCGAAAAGGCGGCGCGCGACAAGCGCCGCGAGGAAGTCGCCCGGCTGCGCGCCTGGGAAAAGAGCCTGATCGGCATCGAGGGCGTCCCGAAGCTGCTGCACTGCTCGGACCGCGAGGCGCTGCGCTGGGTGGGCGCCGGGCTGATCCCGGTGGCGCGCAAGATCCGCAACGCCAAGGGCGGCCGCGAGCTGTGGCAGTTCGACCCGGCCGAGATCGTGCCGCTACGGCGCGAGGTGCAGGGCTGGCGCGCCGCCGAGCAGATGGGCCGGCCGGACCGTCCCAAGGGCGATGCCCCGCGCGGTCCCGACCGCGCCCCGGACCAGCGCCCCACCGCCATCGGCCGCGCCGCGGCGCTGGCCGGGCGCGGCAGCAAGGAAGCCAACCAGGCGGTAGCCCGCGCCGCGGCGCTGGACCGCTACGCGGCGCATTTCGCAACCGCCCGGGCGATGATCCGCCGCATCACCATCATCACCGGCCCGACCAACAGCGGCAAAAGCCACATGGCGCTGGACCGGCTGGCCAGCGCGGAAAGCGGCCTGGCGCTCGCCCCGCTGCGCCTGCTGGCGCACGAGTTCCGCGAAGCGCTGGCCTCCCGCGGCGTCGAGGCGTCGCTGGCCACCGGGGAGGAGCGGATGCCGGTGCACGGCTCCCGCCACCTCGCCGCCACGGTGGAGATGTGCCCGTTCCACAACCCGGTGGACGTGGCGCTGATCGACGAGGCGCAGCTGCTGCACGACCGCGACCGCGGCGCCGCCTGGACTGCCGCCATCATGGGCGTGCCGGCCCGGCAGGTCTTCGTGCTCGGCGCGCCGGAATGCATCCCGATGGTGAAGCGCATCGCCGCGCTGTGCGGCGACGAGGTCGAGGAAATCTCGCTGGAGCGCAAGAGTCCGCTGCACGCCGCGCAGAACCCGGTGCGCTTCGGCGAGCTGCGCCCGGGCGATGCCGTGGTCGCCTTTTCCCGCCGCGAGGTGATGGATCTGCGGGAGGAGCTGGTGAAGCGCGGCCGCAAGGTCGCCGTGGTGTATGGCGCGCTGTCGCCCGAGGTGCGGCGGGCCGAGGCCGCCCGCTTCCGCAATGGCGAGGCCGACCTGATCGTGGCGACGGACGCGATCGGCATGGGGCTGAACCTGCCGATCCGCCGCGTCATCTTCTCGGCGCTGCAGAAATTCGACGGCGAGGAGCGGCGCGAGCTGAACAGCCAGGAAGTCAAGCAGATCGGCGGCCGCGCCGGCCGCTTCGGCCACCATGAGGGCGGCATCGTCGCGGTGCTCGCCGGGCATGGCGACCCTTCCTTTATCCAGACCATGCTGGAAGCCCCCGTCTCGCCGCCGGCCGAGTTGCGGCCGCAGGTGCAGCCGGATGCCGAGATCATCGCCGCCGTCGCCGCCGAGATCGGCTCGGACAGCCTGTTCGGCGTGCTGGCGCGCATCCAGCGCGCGGTGCTGCGCAAGGATGACCCGAATTACCGCCTGGCCGACCTGACGCAATGCATGGCCATCGCCTCGGCGATCGACGGCGTCGCCGGGCTGTCGCTGATGGATCGCTGGACCTACGCGCTGTGCCCGGTGGATGAGCGCGACAACGGCATCACCCGCCTCGCGCAGTGGGCCGTGGAGCACGGTGCCGGGCGCCCCGTCCGCCCGCCGCTGGCCGGCCGCCTGCCGCCGCCCGACCGCGCCAGCGGCGAGGAGCTGCAGCGCGCCGAGAAGATCCACAAGCGGCTGGTGGCTTGGCGCTGGATGGCGCTGCGCTTCGCCGCCGCCTATCCCGACTTCACCGAGGCGGAGGCCGAGACGGACCGGCTGGATTCCTGGATCGAGGACGTGCTGCGGCAGCAGCGGCGCACCAAGGCGGCGACCCGCGCGGCCTGAGCACCGCTCCCGGGCCGCCGCGCAAAGGGCGGAGGGCACGCTCCGACACGCCAGGGTAGCCCCCTGGCAGCCTCCCTTGGTCAGCGGCGGCCCGCTCCGCCTCCGGCAGCGGCTACCGCGCCGCCGCCACGATGCGCGGAGCGGACAATGCCGCCACCGCCGGAGGCGCCCGCCGCAGCCGGCGCCCCGCCACCCAGGCCAGCGCCAGCAGCAGCGTCGCCACCACCGCCATCATGCCGGCGGCGTTCAGTCCGAAGCCGAGGCCCAGCAACGCCGGCACGCCCACCGCGGCGCCATAGCCGCCCCCGCCCATCACCACTGCCGCTACCGCGGAGAACAGGAACTGGTGGCGGTAATCATCGGTGAGCAGGCGCGCGATCGCCGGCGGCGCCACCAGCGCGGCGATCACCAGGATCGAGCCCACCGCCCAGAACGCCGCCACGCAGGCCACCGACACCAGCACCAGCACCACCAGCGACAGGCCGCGCGGCGCGAAGCCGATGCTGGCCGCGAAATCCGGGTCGAAGGCGGCGAGCCGCAACTCCTTCCACAGCAGCGCGAGGCCCGCCAGCACCAGCGCCAGAACCGCGGCCAGGATGCGCGTCTCGGCCGGAAGCTGGGCCAGGGCCGCGGGATCGAGCAGGGATGACGGACCGGTGGCGGCGGGCCAGATCAGCGCTTCCAGCTGGCCGTACAGCACGCAGTCCACATCCAGATCGACGGCCCGCGCGCCGGTCAGCTCCATCAGCACCAAGCCGAGGGCGAAGAAGCCGGAAAACACCACCCCCATGGCGGCACCCGGTTCCAGCCGCGCCAGGCGGCGCACCAGGCTGATCAGCAGCGCCGCTGCCACCGCCGCCAACATCGCGCCCAGCACCATGGGCAGTGTGGCGCGGGTGCCGGTCACGGCGAAGCCCAGCACCAGCCCCGGCAGCACGGCGTGGCTGACGGCGTCACCCAGCAGGCTCTGCCGCGTCAGGAGCAGCAGGTTGCCGAGCAGGCCGCAGGCCAGACAGGCCATCACCGCCGCCAGCAGCGCGGCGAGGTCGAGTTGCAGGAACAAGGTCATCGCAGTTCCGCCAGCAATTCGCGCCGCAGCCGCCGCTGCCGCAGCGTGAAGGCGATGACGCCGCGCGCCGGGGCGAACAACAGCGCCAGGGCGAACCCGCCGCAGGCGACCAGCGCGATGGTGGCGCCGGTGGGCAGGGCGGGAATGGCGGCGGACAGCCCGGCGCCGAACCAGGCGGCGAAGGCGCCCAGCAGGGCGGCGAGCGGCACCATCACCGGCAGGCGGTCGGTCAACAGCCGCGCGGTCGCGGCCGGCACCACCATCAGCGCCACCACCAGGATCAGCCCGATGGCGCGCAGCCCCGCCACCGTCACCGCCAGCATCAGCGCCATCAGCACGAGATCCAGGCGGCGCACCGGCAGCCCGGACACAGCGGCGAATTCGGGATCGAAGCACAGCACGGCCAGGGGGCGGAACAGCACCGCCACGGCGAGCAGCGCCAGCAGCGCCAGCCCGCCGATCAGTAGCGCGTCCGCCTGCCCCATCCCGGCCGCCTGGCCCAGGATGAAGCTGGACAGCCCGGCCTGCCCGCCCACCGGCAGGGACTGCACCACCGACAACAGCGCCACGCCGATGCCGAAGCCGAGCGACACCACCAGCGCCATGGCGGCATCGTCCCGCAGCCGCCCGCCGCGCACCATCGCGCCGGCGGCCAGCACGCCGATGGCCGCCGTGGTCGCGGCGCCAGCCAGCAGCAGCGGCAGCGAACGCGGGTTGCCGCCCAGCCAGGCTGCCAGGATGAAGGCGATGCACAGCCCCGGCAGGGTAGCGTGGGCGGCGGCATCGGCAATCAGCGCCCGCCCGCGCAGCAGCACGAAGCAGCCGAGCGCGCCGGCCGCCAGGCCGAAGGCGGCACAGCCCAGCGCCACCATCCGCGTGTTGTGGCCGCCGGCGAAGGCCAGCGCCTGCAGCAGCGTTTCCATCAGGCTGGAACCGCCGCCTGCAATACAGGCCGAGGCTGCAGCACCTGCCGGTCCAGCAGCGGCAGGCGCCCGCCATAGGCGCGGGCGAGGTGTTCCGGCGTGAAGGTGGTGGCCACCGGCCCCGCCGCTACCACCTCGCCGTTCAGCAGGCAGACATGGTTGAAATACTCGGCCACGGTGGCGAGGTCGTGATGCACCGCCACCACCGTCCGGCCTTGCCGGGCCAGCCGCCGCAGCACCTCGACGATGGCGCGCTCGGTCGCGGCATCGACGCCGGCGAAGGGCTCGTCCATCAGGTACAGCTCCGCTTCCAGCGCCAGGGCCCGCGCCAGGAACACCCGCTGCTGCTGCCCGCCGGATAATTGCCCGATCTGCCGGTCCGCGAGATCCGCCAGGCCCACCTCGGCCAGGGCGGCGCGGGCGTGCTCGCGCTCGGCGCGCGGCAGCGGGCGGAACCAGCCGGCGCGCGGGTAGCGGCCCATGGCGGCCACCTGCAGCGCCGTGGCCGGGAAGTCCCAGTCGACGCTGGCCCGCTGCGGCAGGTAGCCGACGCGGCGGCGCACCGCCGCCAGCGGCTGGCCAAAGAAGCGCGCCTCCCCTGCGAGAAGCGGAACCAGGCCGAGTGCAGCTTTCAGCATGGTGGACTTGCCCGCGCCATTCGGCCCGACAATGGCGGCGAGGCCATGCACCGGTGCCGTCCAGCTGGCGCGGCGCAGCACCACCGCCTCCCGGTAGGCGACCGACAATCCGCGGAGCTCCAGCGCCGGCGGGGTCATCGCGCCGCCACCGACAGCTGGCCGGCGAAGCCCCGTTCCGGCGCCTCCCCGCCCAGCGCCCGAACGATGGTGGTGACGTTGTGGTCGATCATGCCCGGGTAGGTGCCCTCATAGGTGCCCGGCGCGCCCATGGCGTCGGAGAACAGCGCGCCGCCCACCACCACCTCGTGCCCGCGGGCCATGGCGCCCTCCACCAGGGCGCGGATGTTGCGGTCGGAGACCGAGCTTTCCACGAACACCGCCGGAATGCGGCGCTCCACCAGCACCCCCACCAGCCGCTCGATCTGCCGCAGACCCGCCTCGGATTCGGTGGACAGACCCTGGATGCCCATCACCTCGATGCCGTAGCGGCGCGCGAAATAGCCGAAGGCGTCATGCGCGGTGATCAGCACGCGCCGTTCCGCCGGGATCGAGGCGATGGCGCGCAGGGCCCACTCGTCCAGCGCCGCCAGCTCGGCCTGCAGGGTGGCGAGCTGCGCCGCGAAGACGGGGCCGCCCGCCGGGTCGGACTCCGTCAGCCGCGCGGCGATGATGGCGGCCACCTGCGACCAGGCCCGCGGGTCCATCCATACGTGCGGGTCGGCCTGTCCGGCCGCGCCCTCGGGCACCAGCAGCGCCGCGGGCGGCAGGGCCTCGGCCACCGCCACGGTGCGGCGGCCGCTGCCGCCGACCCGCTCGATCGCCTCGATCATCTGGCCCTCGAGCATCAGGCCGCTGTAGAGCACCAGGTCGGATTGCAGCAGCCGCGCCACATCCTGCCGGGTCGGCTTGAACAGATGCGGGTCCACCCCCTCCCCCATCAGCACGGTGAGGTTCACGCGGCCGCCGCCGATGCACCGCGTCAGGTCGCCGATCATCGCCGTGGTCGCCAGCACGCGCAGCGGCGCCCGGCGTTCCTGCGCCGCGGCCAGGGTGGGGGTGCACAGCGCCAGCCCGGCCGCCAGCAGGGCCCGTCGCGCCAGGAAGCAGGATCGTGGAACCGGCATAAGGCCTCCGTCGGTGGTGCAAGGTCTCGGCAACTCTTTGCCCATCTTAGAGCATAAGCCCCATGATGAAGCCAAGGCTACATTTTGCCCGATGCCGTCCCGAATGCTAGAGGCCCGCTCAGCATGGAAGGTGATGCCATGATGCCAGACGCCGAGGCGGAGGATGCCGCGCCCGCAGGGGACGCCGCGTCCGAGGGCGCCCCGGCCGGCCTGCCCGATGCCGTCGCGGCGCAGGAGGCGGCGCGCCACGCCAATGCGCGCTCGGCCCGCGCCAGCGCCCTGCTGCACGATTACGTCGAGCTGATCGACGACTTGCTGAACGTCGAGGGCGAGGCGCGCCCCACCGACATCGCCCGCCGCCTCGGCGTGTCGCACGCCACCGCGATCAAGGCGATCGCCCGGCTGAAGCGGGAGGGGCTGGCGCATTCCCGGCCTTATCGCGGCGTGTTCCTGACCGAGGCCGGCCGCGCCCTGGCCGCCGAGGTGCGGGCCCGCCACCGCCTGGTGGTGGACCTGCTGCGGGCGCTCGGCGTGCCCGAGGACGTGGCGGAAAGCGACGCGGAGGGAATCGAGCACCATGTCAGCGGCGAGACGCTGAAGGCCTTCGAGCGCTTTCTGGGCCGCTGACCGGCAGGCCAGTCAGATCCGCAGCGCCACTTCCAGGCGTTTCCAGCCGGCTGCGTCGCCCGGCAGGCCGAAGCGCAGCCAGCGCGGCTGCGCGGCGAAGGGCCGGGTCAGGATGCCTGCCCTGCCCAGGCTGTCATGCCAGGCGGCGGCGGCGCCTTCCGCCAGCCGGAACAACAGCGTGCCGCCGCGCACCGCCAGCCCCGCTGCCCCAAGCGCAGCGTCGAGCCGCGCCGCGTCCCGCGCCAGCCGCGCCGCCGCCGCCGCCCGCCAGGCGGCGTCGGACAGCGCCGCCCGGCCCGCAGCGATGGCCGGGCCGGACACCGCCCAGGGTCCGAGCGCCGCGCGGATCGCCGCCGCCCGGTCCGGCGCCGCCAGGGCGAAGCCGAGTCGCAGCCCAGCCAGCCCGTAGCTCTTGCCGAAGGAGCGCAGGATCAGCAGCGCCGGATGCGGCAGGTAGCCGGCGGCGCTGAGCGGTTCCGGCTCCAGGTCGGCGAAGGCCTCGTCCACCACCAGCAGCCCGCCGCGTTCCGCCATCCGGTCGGCCAGGCGCCGCAGCGCGGCGGGATCGTGTCGGCGCCCATCCGGGTTGTTGGGGTTGCACAGCAGCGCCGCCGGGGCCCCGAACAGCTCGTCGGGGTGCGCCACCTCTCGCACCGCCGTGCCGGCGGCGCGCCAGCAGGCAGCGTGCTCGGCATAGGTCGGGCCCAGCACTGCCAGAGCCTGCTGCGGAAACAGCCGCGGGATCAGCTGGATCAGGATCTGCGTGCCGGGCGCTGCGGCCACCATGGCGGGATCGGCAACGCCGTAGGCCGAGGCGGCGGCCCGCAGCAGCGCCGCCTCCTGATCCGGCTCCGGCAGGCGGGTGACGCTGTCGGGCGGCAGCGGCGGCAGCGGCCAAGGCACCGGGTTGATGCCGGTCGACAGGTCGAGGAACGGCTCCGGAGCGCCGGGAAAGCGCCGCCGCGCGGCCCCCAGCCGCCCGCCATGTTCCAGCCCCGCCGCGCGCATGCTAACCGCCCCGCCTCCTGACCGGACTTTCTTTCGCAGGCGAGCCCCATCCTGTCCACGTTCCTTCCCCTGCTGCTCGGCGCGCTGCTGATCGAGGCGGCGCTGGGCTATCCCGCGCCGCTGTTCGCCGCCATCCGCCACCCCGTGGTGTGGATGGGCGCGCTGATCGGTGCGCTGGACCGGCGCTGGAACCACCCCTCCCTGCCCGTCGGGCGGCGGCGCGCCCGGGGCGCGGCGGCGCTGCTGGTTCTGCTGCTCGCGGTGATCCTGCCGGCGGCGGCGTTGCAGGCAGGGCTGCTGCAGGCTCTGCCCGCCTGGCTCGCCCTGCCGCTGCTGGCCGGCCTCGCCGCTAGCCTACCGGCGCAGCGCAGCCTGCACGACCATGTGCGTGCCGTGGCCGAAGGGCTGGAGCGGGACGGGCTGGAAGGCGGCCGCCGCGCCGTATCGATGATCGTCGGCCGCAACCCGGACACGCTGGATGAGGCCGCCGTGTGCCGCGCCGCCATCGAGAGCCTGGCGGAGAACTTCTCCGACGGCGTGGTGGCCCCGGCCTTCTGGTGCGCCGCCGCCGGGCTGCCGGGCATCGCCGCCTACAAGGCGGCCAATACCGCCGACAGCATGATCGGCCACCGCACGCCCCGGCACGAGGCCTTCGGCTGGGCCGCCGCGCGGTTCGACGACGCGGTGAACCTGCCGGCCTCCCGCCTCGCCGCGCTGTGGATCGGGCTGGCGGCGCTGGCGACGCCCGGCGCCACCGCGCGCGGCGCCGGGCGGGCGGTGCGGCGGGATGCGCGGCGCCACCGCTCCCCCAATGCCGGCTGGCCGGAAGCGGCGATGGCCGGGGCACTGGGACTGCGCCTCGCCGGCCCCCGCATCTATGGCAAGACGCGGGTGGAGGATGCCTGGATGGGCGACGGCCGGGCGGAGGCGGAGATCGCCGATTTGCGCCGGGCGCTGCGGCTGTACCGCCGCGCCTGCGCCATTCAGCTGCTGATCGTGGCCGGGCTGGTGCTGGCCACGACGCTCTAGCGGCGCGGCGCCCGGCTCCTGCATCCCGTACCTGGGCCCCCACTTGGCCCCGGGGCGCCGCGGCTGCCAAGCTGGAACCCTGGTTCCGGAGGAGTCGCCGCCATGAAGAAGCTGATCAACGACCCGCGCCGCGTGGTGCGCGAGATGCTGGAAGGCCTGGTCGATCTCAACCCTGCCCAGGCGCTGCTGGAAGCCGAGGACGTGATCCTCCGCGCCGGCCTTCCCGCGCCGGAGCAGCGCCCGGTGGCGGTGATCTCCGGCGGCGGCGCCGGGCATGAGCCGGCCCATGCCGGCTATGTCGGCCCCGGTCTGCTGTCGGCGGCGGTGGCGGGGGACGTGTTCACCTCCCCCAGCGTCGATGCGGTGCTGGCCGGCATCCGCGCCGCCGCCGGGCCGCGGGGCGCGTTGCTGGTTGTGAAGAACTACACTGGCGACCGACTGAATTTCGGCCTCGCCGCCGAGCTGGCCACCGCCGAGGGCATCCCTACCGAGATCGTCGTGGTGGCCGACGACGTGGCGCTGCGCGACACGGTGGAGAAGAGCCGGCGGCGTGGCATCGCCGGCACGGTGCTGGTGCACAAGATCGCCGGCGCGGCCGCCGCCGCCGGCAGGCCGCTGGCCGAGGTGGCGCAGGCGGCACGGGACGCTGCGGCGGCGCTCGGCTCCATGGGCGTGGCACTGGATGCCTGCACCGTGCCGGCCGCCGGGGAACCCGGCTTCACCCTGGCCGCCGACGAGATCGAGCTGGGCCTCGGCATTCACGGCGAGCAGGGCGTGCGGCGCGGCGCCCTGCAGCCGGCCGACAGGCTAGTGGACGCGCTGCTCGGGGCGATCACCGCCGATCTGGGCCTCGGCGCCGGGGCGCGCGTGGCACTGCTGGTGAACGGCTTGGGCGGCACGCCGCCGATGGAACTGGCCATCGTGGCGCGCGGCGCCCTGGCCTGGCTGCGCGGGCGGAAAATGGTGGTGGAGCGTGCCTGGGCCGGCAACTACCTGACGGCATTGGAAATGCCCGGCTGCTCCCTGTCGCTGATGGTGGTGGACGATGCGCGGCTGGCCCTGCTGGATGCCGCCGGGGAAGCGCCGGCCTGGCTGGCGGGCGGGCGCATCGCCGCCGAGCGGCGCATCATCCCGAGCCCGGCCGCCGAGGCGGCGCCTACCCCGGCGGCCGGTCCACTCGCCCCGGTGCTGCGGGCCGCCATCCTCAGCGCGGCGGCGGCGCTGGAGGGGCAGGAAGCGGAGTTGACCCGGCTGGACAGCCAGGCCGGGGATGGCGATCTCGGCATCAGCATGGCGCGCGGCGCGGCAGCGATCCGCGCCCTGCCGGACGGCGCCTTCGCCACCCCGTCCGTGGCGCTGCAACAACTGGGCGAGGCGCTGCGCCGGGCCATTGGCGGCAGTTCCGGCCCGTTCTACGCCACCGCCCTGCTGCGCGCCGCGCGCCACCTGCCGGACAGCCCCGCCGCCCCGGACTGGGCACAGGCCTTCGCCCAGGCCGTGGCGGCCATTGGCGCGCTTGGCGGCGCCAAGCTCGGCGACCGCACCATGCTGGATGCGCTGCACCCGGCGGCGGAGGCCTTCTCCCGCGCCGTGTCCGGCGGGCAGGCCCTGCCCGCAGCCTGGGCCGAGGCGGTGCGGGCCGCCGAGGCCGGAGCAGAGGCGACCCGCGGCATGCGCCCGCGACTCGGCCGCGCGGCTTATCTGGGAGAGCGCGCCCTGGGTGTGCCGGATGCCGGCGCTGTTGCGGCCCTGGTTTGGATGCGCGCCTTGTCGGGCGCGCCACGCTGACGCTCCGCAGGACGTGAAGCAACCGGCCTCCGCCGGCCAGGACCGGGCCGGGCCGCTTCCTTGCTGGCAGGCACAGCGATCTGGCCGAACAACGCGGCCGGAGGCGTGCGGGCGCCAGCCCCGCGCCGCCGCTGGCCACGGATGGCAAACACCACGGCCATGGTTATTCTTCCGCTGCAGGCAGCGGAGTTTTGTTGGTGGCCAGCTTCAACGATCCGGAATTTCCCGACCAGTGGCCGTTGCAGAGCGCGCGGCTGACCTCCCTGTACGACGAGTATTCCGGCCAGGGCATCCGGATCGGCCAGGTTGATACCCGCCGCTGGCCCGACGATCCCGAATTGCAGGGCCAGGTGGATCTGGCCGCCAGCGTCACCGCCCCGGGCACCTCGGTCACCGACCTGCACGGCCAGCAGGTGGCCGAGCTTCTCGTCGGCAAGGCCAACAACGGCAATGCCGGCATCGGGGCCGCCTATGGCGCCCAGCTCGTGGCCTACACCTTCAACACCATCGAGTCCCGCACGCTGGCGCAGGAAACGCAGCTGCTCGCCCTGCAAAGCACGGTCGACATCTCGCACAATTCCTGGGGCCGCTCCGGCTCCTACTTCCGGGATGATTTCCTGCGCGCCGATTACGCGCCGGCGGCGGCGGCGATCGCCGATGCGGCCGCGCAAGGGCGTGGCGGCCTCGGCACGGTGATCGTCCGTTCCGCCGGCAACGGCGCCCTGCAGGGGGACGACGTCAACACGCACAACTACGTCAACAACCGCCACACCATCACCGTCGGCGCCGCCTTCGAGAATGGCGACGTGGCCCCCATGTCCAACCCGGGCGCGGCGCTGCTGGTGGTGGGGCCGGGCACCGCTACCTCCTGGGCGGCGCCGATCGTCAGCGGCACGGCCGCGCTGATGCTGGAGGCCAATCCCAGCCTCGGTTACCGCGACGTGCAGACGATCCTGGCGCTCTCGGCGCGGATGACCGACGGGGATGGCGCCGGCTGGTTCTTCAACGCCGCCGGGAACTGGAACGGCGGCGCCATGCACGTCTCGCGCCGCGCCGGCTTCGGGCTGGTCGATGCCCACGCGGCGGTGCGGCTGGCGGAAAGCTGGGAAGCGCAGTCCACCGCCGCCAACCTGTCGCAGGCCACGGCGCGGAACGACGCCGCCATCGGCCTTGCTGACAATGGGCGGATCGAGCAGAGCGTGCAGATCGCCGACGCGATCCGCGTGGAGCGCGCCGAGCTGACCCTCGACCTGCGGCATGACCGCGTCGGCGACCTGCGCATCGCCTTGGTGTCGCCATCCGGCACCGAGAGCGTGCTGCTCGACCGGCTCGGCCTCGGCAGTTACGATCCGGCAAGCAACGCGCTCACCTTCACCATGGGCAGCACGCAGTTCCTCAACGAGGCGGCGCAGGGCGGCTGGCGGCTGCGCATCGATGACCTGGCGGCGGGCGCCACCGGCACGCTCCGAAGCTGGAGCCTGACCGTCTCGGGCAGCATGGATTCCCCCGACACCCAGCACGTCTACACGGATGAGTTCGCCAGCCTCGCCGGCCCGGCACGCCGCGTGCTGCAGGACGTGGCGGGAACCGACACCATCAACGGCGCGGCGCTGACGGCGGATGCACGCATCGATCTTTCGGGCGCGGGTGTCAGCAGCATTGCCGGGCAGCAGCTCAGCCTCGCCGCCGGCACGGTGATCGAGAACGCGATCGGCGGGGACGGCAACGACTGGCTGACCGGCAATGACCTGGCGAACCGGCTGCAAGGCGGCCGCGGCAATGACCGGCTGGAAGGCGGCGGCGGCGACGACCTCCTGGAGCCCGGCCGGGGCGTCGACAGCGCCGATGGCGGGGCCGGCCGCGACGTCCTGAAGCTCGACGGGCCGTTCCGGGCCTTTGCCTCGCAGCGCGACGGCGACGCCCTGACGCTGCGAAGCGGCGGCGACGCCGTGGTGGCCAGGAACATCGAGCAGGCCGACTTCGTCGACGGCCGGCTGGTGTTGGACCAGGACGACCCGATCGCGCAGGTGTACCGCCTGTATGACGCTGCCTTCAACCGCGCGCCGGACCAGGGCGGCCTGAACGCCTACGCGGCGGACGTGTCCCGCGGCAGGGCGCTGGCGGACGTTGCCGGCGGCTTCGTCACCAGCGAGGAGTTCGCGCTGCGCTACGGCCCGGACCTGCCCAACCAGGGCTTCGTCGAGCAGCTCTACCGCAACGTGCTGGACCGCGAAGGCGATGCCGCCGGCATCCAGAACTGGACCGGGGCGCTGAATGGCGGCGCCAGCCGGGCCGGCGTGCTGGTGGGCTTCTCCGAGAGCCCGGAGCACCAGGCCATCCTGACGCCCAACATCGCCGCCGGCCTGTGGGATCGCAGCGAGAATGCGGCGCTGGTGGCACGGCTGTATGACAGCGTGTTCGCGCGCCTGCCGGATCTCGACGGGCTGAGCAACTGGACCGGCCAGCTCGACCGCGGCGGCATGGCCGCCGGGACAGTGGCGGAGAACTTCCTCGGCAGCGCCGAGGCGCGGTTGATCTACGGCCCGGAACTGTCCAGCACGGAGCTGGTCAACGCGCTCTACGTCAACGCG
>NZ_QXGS01000056.1 GCF_003604215.1 Teichococcus vastitatis | reverse complement strand
GACACCGCAGGTTTGCCCATCGCTGCCTCCTACCACCATTCCCATGATCTTAGGAATTTCGCGATCAGGACACTAGGCCGAGCAGCGGTTAACATTGCGAAAGTTCCCGCGATGGAAATGCGGCTCCTTGTCGGCCAGCACGTCAGCCTTGACGTTGCCGAAGGTCGTTTCCGGCTTGTGCTTGATGCCGTCATAGAAGGCCTGGATAATATCCTCCTTGAAGTGCGGCGTGCGAGGATGTGCGTGCACCACCGCCTCCCGCTCTTCGTGGCTGTATTCCGGGTAGGTTAGTCCCAACACATCCATTTCCACACCCGAGGTGACCAGCGCAACCACGGGATGCATGTGCTGCGGAATGCCGGGCGTGGTGTGCAACGCGATGGCTGTCTAGACCATGTCGAAATCCGCCCCGGAAATGCCGTGGCGGCTCAGGAAGTCCCGCGCCGCATTCGCCCCATCAACCTCGAACCGCTCATGCGCGCTGCTGTGCTGCGCAGTCAGCCCCATGTCGTGGAACATCGCGCCAGCTTAGAGCAATTCTAGATCGAAGCGGAGGCCACGATGTCGCCCGGCCAGCGCGCCGAAATAGTAGACGCGGCTGGAGTGGTGGAACAACAATGGCGATGCGGTGTCGCGGACCATCTCGGTCACTTCACGGGCGAGCCTGCTGTCGGGAACAGGTATGCCGGCGATCATCTGGGTCATGGGCCATCTCTCTGCTTGATGGCTCGAGGCTAGGCCCGTTGTTGTTCCGGCGGAATCCGGAGGATCACGCCATATTCGGCCAATAGAAGCCGATGAGGACATAGAGGCAAGCCATGAGCGCGAGCAGGTCGGTGGCCATTCTCGCGGTGCCCGGAGTGCAGTTGTTGGACGTCGCGGGACCGCTCGACGTGTTCGCCGAGGCGAATCTCCAGGCAGGACGAATGGCCTATCGACTTCAGGTCGTCGCGAGGGAGCCGGGGGAGATTCGCAGTTCGTCCGGGGTGCGCCTCGTACCGGATCTGGTGATCAGAGAGATTCGAGATGAAGTCTTCGACACGTTGTTGGTGGCCGGATCCCCTCACGCCGACCGCGACGATTGTGACCATGCCATGGTTTCCTGGCTGCTGCGTACGGCACCCAAGGCGCACCGCTACGGCTCGATCCGCAGCGGAGCTCTCCTCCTGGCCACCGCAGGATTGCTGGAGGGCCGGCGCGTGACCACGCACTGGGCTGTCGCCAAGCGGCTGTCCCGCGCTTATCCCGGTGTGGAAGTCGACATGGACGCGATCCATGTGCGTGACGGCAGGCTCTGTACCGCCGCTGGAATCACCGCAGGGCTCGATCTTGCGCTGGCCCTGGTGGAGGAGGATCTCGGCCGCGATTTAGCCCTACGCGTCGCTACCCAGTTGGTCATGCTGTTCCGGCGCGTCGGCGGACAGGCCCAATTCAGTCGCCGCAGCGAGGCCGCCCCCCGGGCCGGGCGGTACTTCAGGAGGTGCAGCGATGGGCGGCCGCCAACCCGGCTGCAAACTTGAGCGTTCAGGCCCTTGCCGCCCGCGCCGGGTTGAGCGCACGGCATTTCGCCAGATTATTCCAGCATGAGGTCGGCATCACGCCTGCGGCCTGGGCCGAGGAGGCACGGGTCACGGCGGCGAGGCGACTGCTGGAGGCTGGACAGGATGCCCCAAAGCATGTCGCCGCACGTTGCGGCTTCGCCAACGCCGACATGCTTCGCCGCGCCTTCTCCCGCCATGTCGGACTCATGCCAGCCGAATACCGCCGGCGCTTCGCTGCGGCGAAAGAAATGGCCGGCTGAAGGCGCATCTGCGGAAGTTGAAATAAGCTGGCGGGACGACGCCATCGCAACGCCGATCCCTTATCAAGGCCGTTGACCGCCGCTTCAGGTGCCGGCGCCATGCGGTACCTTTCAAGCAGCGCCGGCAATCCAACTCACGACCTAACCCTCGGCATATTCGAGCTGCGGTTCGAGTACCCTTCCATCCTCGACATGCACCGTGACTGGTATGGTTTTCGCAGCCGGAGTCTTGCTGCCGGCCGCGTAATGCCAGATCGGCAACAGGACGTTGCACTCGGGGTAGTATCCTCCGACACAGCCGATCGGAATGTTGTAGGCGACGACAAGCAGGCCGGGAAGGCTGCGGTTCACCCCGTCATCGGCAACAGTCCTGAGCGTCACAGCCTGGCCAACCTTGAGGCCCAGCCGGTCGATGTCGGAGCGGTTCATCAACACGACCTTGCGGGTGTTCTTGACGCCGCGGAATCGGTCGTCGTAACCATAGACGGTGGTATTGAACTGATCATTGCTGCGCAGTGTCATCAGGCGCAGCGAATCATGGCCTACGCCGGGCATGTCCTTGTCCTCATCAAGGCCTCGCGGCGTGACGAAGTTGGCCCGCTGGGTTTCCGTACGCCATTCGCGCCGCTTGGCGGGCAGATCGCGTTGAAAGCCGCCTGGCTCCCACATGCGGCGTTCATAATCCCAGAAGGTGTCAGGCAGAGTCTTGCCAACCTCGAGCCGGATTTCCGCGTAGTTGGTCATGTAGTCGTCCCACCGCACGCGCGGGTTCGGCTCGAGCACCCTCTTGGCCAGTTCGCAGAGCAACCGGATCTCGCTGAGCAGGTGCGGGGAGGCCGGCCTGCGCAGGCCGCGATTTCCGTGGACGCAGGCGGAGGTATCCTCCATCGAAAGGACCTGCTGACCCGCCGCTGTCTCGTCGATCTCCAATCGGCCGATCACCGGAAGAATGTAGCTGATCTCTCCGGGCAGGAGTGCGCTGCGGTTCAGCTTGGTGATCACGTTGACGGTCAGGCGTATGCGGCGCCAGGCAGGCTCCATCTGGCTGTGGTCAGGGATGGCGCGGACGAAATTTCCTCCGAGCATGAAGAAGGCTTTCACCTCATCGCGCAGAATAGCCTCGCAGGCTTCGACAGTGTTGTAGCCGGCCTCCCGCGGCGGCTCGAAGCTGAACTGCTCCCCCAACCGGTCCAGGGGAAACAGCTCGGGCTTTTCCGTGATTCCCACCGTACGCTGGCCCTGCACGTTGGAGTGGCCGCGGACCGGGCAGATGCCGGCACCATCGCGGCCAATATTGCCGCGCATCAGCAGGAGGTTCACCAGCATTTGGACGGTCTCGACGCCTGCTTGGTGCTGGGTCAACCCCATGCCGTAGACGCCGATGACGGCATGCGATTGACTATAGACCGATGCCGTGGCTTCCATATCGGCGCGGTGGAGGCCCGAGCGGCGCTCCAGCTCGTCCCAGTCCTGCGCCCGTAGCCACTCGGCGAAGGCTTCAAATCCGTGAGTATGCTCCCGGATGAAGGTCTCATCGAGAACTGCGGCACCGCCCAGCGCTAGCGACTCGTCATACATGGCCAGCACGGACTTGCAGATGCCGGCCAGGGCCGCGAGGTCACCACCCGCCTTCACCTGGTGGTACTGCGAACTGATACGGGTTTCCTTGCCCGTCAGCATCTCCGTCGGCGATTGCGGATTCAGGAAACGCTCCAGGCCGCGCTCGCGTAGCGGGTTGTAGGTGATGATCGGTACGCCGCGCTGGCTTGCTTCCTGCAGCGGATGCAACATGCGGGGCGCATTGCTGCCCGGATTCTGACCGAAGAACATGATGCAGTCGGCCTTCGCGAAGTCGTCCAGCGCGACGGTGCCGACACCCTGGCCGATGCTTGCGGGCAGTGCCACCGAAGTCGTCTCGTGGCACATGTTCGAGCTGTCTGGCAGGTTGTTATTGCCGTAGAGCCGCGCGAAGAGCTGATAGAGGTAGCTGGCCTCATTGGAAAGCCGGCCGGAGCTGTAGAAGACAGTGCCCTTCTTGCGGTCCTCGACGGCGAGCAGCTCACGCGCGATCTCCTCCAAGGCGTGACCCCAGGACACTGGAACGTACTTGTCCTTCTCGCCGTCATACCGCAGCGGATGGGTCAATCGGCCGGGCTGCTCAAGGTGATAATCGTCCCAGTTCCTCAGCTCCGTGACGGTGTGCTCAGCGAAGAACTCAGGCGTGCACCGATGCGCGGTCAGCTCCCACGCCACAGCCTTCACCCCGTTCTCGCAATATTCGAAGGGCAGAGGGCTCGCGGGCTTCACCCAGGCACAGCTGTTGCATTGATAGCCATCCACCTTGTTATGACGGGACAAGGCAATGGGAACACTTGCCAGCACACCCTCGCGCCTCAGGATGTTAGCGACCGAACGAGCGGAACCCCAACCTCCGGCCGGCAGGCGATATGGCTTGAACTTTGGCTTATCCACGGATGCACTCCAGCCGAAATGGGTGCTTCAGAAACACCCGCCCCGTGACCGCGTTGCTACCGGTGCTTGTTGAATGTTTCTCACCTCGAGCCGCAATCTGCCGGAGGCCGCCATGATCATCGGACGAGACTACCTGCTGAAGAAGCCAGCTGGCCCATCCTCACCCAAGCTGTTTCTCGATACGCAGGTCGTGCCCTTCGCAGCAAATATTGCGGGCAGCCTAGAGGTCGCACTGGATCGTGCCTCCGTGCGGACAGGCGTGAGGCCTGCCTTGATCCTGGCCGGTGCACTGGGCCTCGCTTCCCTTGCGTTGTTCGGAATTCTGCGCAGTCGGGGTATGAGGGCGAACAAAGAGCATTGAGCCGGCTCCACCCGTGTTCGAGGCCAGCGGATTCGTGATTCCGCCGCCATAGTGATGCATGAATGCCAGTACCCGAGTTGATGAATCTTCATCTCGGGTGCCGTTGAAGTTCCGCTCATCGTCCGACAACCAATTCCCGGCCTTATATCTCAGTTGAGGGCGGCTGTGGCGCTAGGCTGCTTAAGCCTCCGCCTCATCAACGACTCCATGTCAATGCCGCCTGCGACCGAGCAACGATTTGGCGGCCACAACCAGCTGTCCCTTCGAAAGCGTACCATCGGTCAACCAATTGCAGCCATCCGTCAGCTGGCGCAGCAGATTTCCGCCGCTACCTCCCTTCAAGTGCTGAAGATTAGCGCTACACACAAGCACTTCCATATACGTAGTTCACGCCGCTGGAGCGTAGGAAGCGATATAGAGGCGTTGCCTGCAGCACACGGTCACTCTGCAACTGCGGTATCGTCATGCCGGCGGTGCGATAACGTACGGAGCGCAACGACGCGATGCGGGAACAAGCAATATCAGGAGTACGGCGGCAGGCATGTGGTCCGCACATTATGCTGCAGGAGTCATCGCGCAGGGAACTCGTGCATCGATGATCCGTTCTTCATGAGGCCCCGTGATGTTCTGAAGACATGCCGCCACAGTATCCCGACTCAGTCATTATCTTCACGCGGGCGGACTTCGCCAGCTCCGGTTAACCTTTCATCGTTCAAGGTAGCAGACATGTCAGAGACCCTCAGCAGCCTCATGATCGAGAAGCTCAACCAAGCCTATACCGCGGAGAAGCTCGCGCTGGAAAACCTGCCGAAATTGGCGGAGGCGGCGTCTTCTCCAACACTTAAACAAGCTTTCCAGAACCACGTGCAGGAGACCCAGCAACAGGTTTCCCGCCTGGAACAGGCCGCGAAGCAAATGGGTACCACCGCCGAAGGCGCGCCGTGCGAAGCCATGGAGGGCTTGGCGGCGGAGGGGCAAAGGCTGATTAGCGAACACCAGCCTGGCCCAATCCTGGACGTTCTTCTGGTGGCGGCCGCCCAGGCGATCGAACACCACGAGATCGCCGCCTACGGAACGATGCGGTCGCTGGCGGCGTCCAGCGGCATGCAGGAGGTCGCTGACCTGCTCGGCCAGACCCTTGCGGAAGAGAAGGCGACGGACGAGAAGCTGACTGCACTCGCCGAAAGCGAGATCAATCCCGCCGCGCTGCAGAAAGCCGCCTGAAACCTGAGGCCCTGCGTTCCTGGCCTGGAAAATCCGGGCAGGGCGCTTCGAAAGCAGTGTCCGGCGGACCGTGTCGATACCCACGGCTCGCCGAATGCAGCAGGGGACACCCGTTCATCACAGGACGCCGTCACGGTGAAGCTGGTTCTTCCGCACACACCTGCCCAGCTGACGCGGCGCATTCTGTCTTCGCCGATTATTGTAGGCGGCGTCTGCCAGACCTACACAAGCAGTCCTTGCAGGCTGCATCGCATCGATCAGCCTTGAGGTCGGCACCAGGTTGGCATGTGTTGCCAGCCGGTAAATGGAAATTAGGGCAGATTCTACAGGAGGCAGCAAGAGATCGCGGCGGCGAAGCGACTACTCGGTCACGCCATCCGGCAGTTTTCGTGGGCGGCCATCCTCGCCCATGGCGACATAGGTGAACACGCCTTCCGTGACCTTCTCGGCAGATCTGCCGCCCCGCTCTGGTGCCCAGGTCTCGATCTTCACCTCGATGGAGGCATCACCGGTCTTTTCGATGGTGCAGTAGCAGCTGACCTCGTCACCAACCGACACCGGGCGCAGGAACCGCATCGCCTCGATGCTAACAGTCACCACCTGTCCTCCCGCCCGCTCGGCGGCCAGCGTTCCGCCGGCAAGATCCATCTGTGACAGTGTCCAGCCACCGAAGATAGCGCCGCTTGCATTGGCGTCACGCGGCATGGCGATGGTGCGCAGCTGCACTCCGCCAGGGAGATTTGGGGGTTGCTCGGTCATGGAGTCGGCCTCCTCATCTGGCCAGCCTGGAGCCGGCGCATGTTTCACGCTGACAGTTGGCCTCGATTCACGGGATCGATCCGACAGACACGATGAGGAACGCAGATGGCGCCGCGGAGTTATCGCCAGATCCGAGGTCCGGCGCGCCTTCAGGGCCAGACCAAGAAGTGTCCTGACGGGTAGCGAAGCGGGTGTCGCGGGCAGGTTGCTGCAGATGCTTCAGGATCGCAATGCCTGTTCCGATCACGGCCGCTCCACGCTTAAGCTGGCCAAGTCACGTGTGCCCCGGCCATTCACGTGCTCCGCTATCCAGGCCAGGACCATGTCCTGCCCGGAACGTGCAGTTCAGGGATTGGGCGGTCCGGCACCTGGCATGGCGGCGGCCGGGCCCTCCGCCGCCCGGGCGCTCAGATCCGTCTCCCGCATCATCTTCTGCAGCGTTTCGTCGCCGATGTGATTGTCTTCACGAAGCTGGAGCAGGGCACGGCGCACGGCGTCATGGCCTCCTTGAACGTCGACCTTCCCCTCCGCCGCCCGGGACGCCACCTGGCCGGCGATGTCCTGCTCGTGCTTCTCCTCGGCCTCGTCGCCCAGGGAGGCGGCGCGCACTGCGGCCGGGAGCGTCAATCCCTGCACCAGCACGGCGCCGAGGATCAGAAACGCGGCGACAATGAGGGCGAGGCCGCGATCCTCCATTCCCGGGGGTGCGGACAAGGCAACAATGATTCCTATGATGGAGGGCGTGCAGGCCCAGGCCATGACCCCCGCGGCCGTCAGCCTGGTGACCTTCTGGCCCGCCTCCTCCTCCCGATCCTGCAGAGCCCTCGCCGGCGCCGGCAGACAGGCTGCGAGATAGGAGAAGGCAAATTGCAGCGTGATCGTCAGCATGACCAGCGCCGCAGCCGTCCCAGCCGTTCGCCAAATCGGCCAGTCTTCCAACGCGCCGAGCGCCTCGGGCAGTGCGCGCCCGGCCAGAAGGAACAGAGCGGCGGAGAGCAGGAGGCTCACCTCCTCCCAGAAGGTGGTATCGGAGATGCGGGCCTCAGACGAACTCTGCGTCGTGCCGGTTCGGCGGTCCACTTCGCCCGATGACATGGCAAGTGCGGCCGCGATGATGGTGGCAGATAGCGAGAGGCTGATCGCCTGCGCGAGCAGGGCGCAGAGATAGGGGAGCGCGAGCGACACTGCGATCTCCACCGGTGCCGGCTTGGCGTAAGCGCGCAGCCGACGCGTGGCGCCGCCCATGATCCATCCCACTGCCGCTCCCGCGGCCAGGGCCCAGGCAAAGGCACCGGCGGCAGCCGGCGGCGTTGGCGCCTCTGTTGCGACAGCTTCAACCAGCACCGCCAGAACGCCAAGCGACACGACCCGCGCCACGATCTCACGGACCTTCAGGGCATCGGCGATCGCGCGGGGTACCCTCGGCCGGCCTTCGGCCTCGTGGAAGAGGCGCGTGTCGACCAGTGCCCCGACGACACCCAGCAGCAGGGCCGGCGCCCAATCGAGTCCTGGCAGAAGCCAACGGGCCGCGATCGCGACCACCGGGATCGTGGCGCCGGTCAGCGCCAGGCCGATAACAACCCCCGCGCCGATCGTGAATCGGAACAGGTGGATGGAAACGCGAAGGGCTGCGGCGTAGATGATTGGAGGCAGAAACAGAGCCATCAGAAATTGTGGATCGACCCGCGTGTTCGGCATCCCAGGCGAGAGGGCGGCCGCAATGCCTGCTGCGAAGAGGAGGAGCGGCGTTGGAATGTGCAGGAGCTTCGCCAGGACCAACAGCGGGCCAATCGCCGCAAGCACCAACGCAGCGAACTCAAGCATGCTCATGGCAGAAGAGAACCGCTGAGGGCTGCGGCTTCCGGGCATTTCATCGGGCGAGCTCCAGGCGTGGTATGAGGTTGTCTGGTAGGAAGAACCATTGTTGTTGATTTTAGTTCTTCTGCCCGTGTGATCTCCTCTCGGAGAACCTGTACCGGCATTCACGGGGCGTTGGAGGCTGAGATGGGAAGGCAGTTAACGGTAGCTTCAAGAACTTCCTGACCCTTTGGCACGATCCGGCTCAGCTTGTCAGAGTGCGACTGATACTCGCGCCTCCTGCGGGAGCAGTGCTTTATGCTGGTTGGATACGCCCTGTTCGCAATGGAACCGCACCCCTCGTCCGCTGCCTCCACGCTCCGTTGGAACCTTCGTCGTGTTCGGGATTTGCATCGGTATTTCGAAGCTCAAACGGTGCGGAGGCGGGGTGCTGTTCAGCCAACAATCGGCGCATGACCACTCGCTTCTCCGTCGCTTGAAGGAGAAGTTAAAAGACAATGCGACAGCCGTTGCGAAGCGATGGCAAGCCGTCGCCTAGTCGCTTCGACTGGCCGTCAGCCTCATGCTGCTCGCAACCACGGCCTAGGGGCAGGCTGCCGGGTCTCGGGATCAGGCAGGTAAAGCGTATCTCGCAGCCGGATCGGAGCTGACGCCTCGGAACATTGACCGGATGCAGCTCGCCGCCACCTTCAGGACGGGCCATCCTGGGCGGGTGACCGAGGCGCCACTGATCCAGGATCATCTTCTGTTTCTGCTGACTGCGTTTCCCCACACGCTCTACGCCCTCGACCTCACCCAGCCCGGTCTCCCGATCAAGTGGCAATTCAGGCCGGACGAGGACAGTGCCGCCCTCGGCTACATTTGCTGCGGGAAGAGCGGAGGAGGAATGGCTCTCGCCGACCGGCGTCTCTACCTCAACACGCCGGATGGCTGGACCATCGCCCTGGATACCGAGACCGGCGCGACGCTCTGGGCCGTGCGAACTGCTGACCCGTCATCGGGGGAAACCTTGTCGGCGGCACCCCTCCCCTCCGGCGATACGGTTTTCCTCGGCAATGCCGGCGACCGGTGCGGCGTCAGGGGCTGGATCGCCGCATTGGATGCTGCGGATGGCCGCATTCTCTGGCGCCGCTACAGCACCGGGCCGGATGCTGCTGTCGGAATCGGTGCGGATTTCCGGCCCGTTCAGCAGGCCGACGTTGCGGCGGAGCGTGGTGTCACCTCCTGGCCTCCTTCGGCGTGGCAGCAGGGTGGCGGAACCGTGCCGGGCGTGATCCTTCGGGACGAGGCAACCGGGCTGATCCTGCATGGGACGGGCTACCCGGCGCCCTGGGTTCCCGACCAGCGCCAGGGCGATAACCGCTGGACCTCCGGCCTCTTCGCGCGGGATGCGAAAACCGGGATGGCCCGGTGGTTTCTTCCCATCAACACCCATGATCTCTACGGCCTCGGTGCCACCGCGCCAAACCTTCTGCTGGACCGGGAGTAGGAAGGGCGGCAACGCCAACTCCTCATCATCCCGATGGGAACGGATATGTCTATGTGGTCGACCGCAGCAGCGGCGAAGTTCTCTCGGCCGAGGCATTCGCTCCCGTGAACGCCACCTCCGGCGTGGATCGGCGCAGCAAGGTCCTGATCCGCAATCCCGACAAGGGTGTGCGCCGCGGCCAAATGACGCGCGACATTTGTCCGGCGCGGCCCGGTGCCGTCACGGGCGCCTCAGCCTTTCTGCCGGAAACCGGGCTGCTCTACATCCCCTCCCGCCGGCTCTGCATGGACCTGGAGGCGCGGACCGCCACTACATCCGCGGCACGGGCTTCACGGGCGCGAACATCCGTGTCCGCCCGGCAGGTGACGAAACGCGGGGAGGGCTGGTCGGCTGGGATCTCGCGGCGGCGCGGCCCGCCTGGACCGTGCCCGAGCGCTTTCCGCTCTCCGGCGGCGTGCTCGCGCTGAGAGGGCTGGTTCTATACGGCACCCCTGACGGCCTGCTCAAGGCGCTCGAGGGCCGAACAGGCACCGAGATGTGGCGCTTCCAGGCCACATTGGGGATCGGCAGCCAGCCTGTGGCCTTCGCCGGACCGGATGGGCAGCCCTGGCTGGCGGTCTTCGCCGGCAGCGGCACGGGCCCGGGAGCCGAGATCGACCGGCGCGATGCCACGGCGGAGAATGGAGAAGCGAATGTGCTGCGGGACCTGCCGCACCCGTCCGATCCGTCCTCCATCCTTTATCTGTTCGCCTGCCATGAAGATGGGGTGCGTTGCTTCCGCCATCCTGGCCCTGCTCGCCGGCTGCAAGCGGGAGGAACGGCAGTCGCGCCTCGATCTGCCGATTGCGGAGGTGCAGGACCACGTCCTGGTCATGCCGAACGGCATCAGCGGCCGCCCGCCCGAGGTGATCGCCGCGCAGGGCGAGCCGTTCCGCAACAACGCCTACCAGCTGTCAAAGGGAAAGCGCCTCTTCGAATGGTTCAACTGCCAGAGGCGCAGCGGCAGCGATCGGAACGTCGCTCCCGCCTCGTGATCGGTGGTGCGGTGGCCGCCACGGTGATGATCATCGGCGGGCTGACCCTCGCCAGCTACGTTGCCACGCGCGGCATCGCGGAGGAGCATCCGCAGGCCCTCACCATTCGGGTCCGCGGCTATCAATGGTGGTGGGAAGTGACCTATGCCGACCCCGCGCCCGACCGTGTCTTCCTTACCGCGAATGAACTGCATCTGGCAGCCGGACGTCCCGTGCGGCTGGAACTCGCAGCGGCAGACGTCATCCATGCCTTCTGGGTGCCGAACTTGACCGGAAAGCAGGACATGATCCCCGGGCGGGAAAATGTTCTTGTGTTCACGCCGCACGAGCCTGGCATCTACCGCGCGCAATGCGCCGAGTTTTGCGGCGTGCAGCATGCCCACATGGCACTGCTGATCGTGGTGGAAACGCCGGAGGATTTTGAGCGCTGGCGGGACGCGCAGCTGGCTGAGGCCACCCGGCCCAGGACACCGGAGCAGGAGGCCGGCCGGACGGTGCTGGAAAGCAAGGCCTGCGCTGCGTGCCACACCGTGCGGGGCACCAGCGCCGCCGGCACGCTGGGGCCGGACCTGACCCATGTCGGGGGGCGGCAGACGATCGCCGCCGGCATGCTGCCGACGACCCGGGGATCGCTCGCCGCCTGGATCGCCGATCCCCAGACCATCAGACCCGGGAACAACATGCCGATGGTGCCGCTGACGGCCGACGAGTTGCAAGCCGTCTCGGCCTATCTGGCTGGGCTGGCTGGCCTTCGGCCTTTGGGTCCACCACATGTTCACCACTGGCCTGCCGCGGCTGGGCGAGAGCTTCTTCACCGCCTCCAGCATGGCCATCGCCGTTCCGGCGGGGGTGCAGATCCTCTGCTGGCTGGCGACGATCTGGCTGGGGCGCCCGATCTTTCGGGTGCCATTCCTGTTCATCCCGGCACTCTTCTTCACCTTCGTCCTGGGCGGCATGACCGGGGTGATGGTGGCATCCGTTCCGATCGACACGCAGGTGCACGACACCTACTTCGTCGTGGCGCATTTCCACTACGTGCTGGTCGGCGGCGCACTTTTTCCGCTGCTGGACGCCGTCTACTACTGGCTCCCCAAGGTCACGGGCCGCATGATGAGTGAGCGTGTCGGCCGCTGGGTGGTGGGCCTGCTGTTCCTCGGGTTCAATTTCACCTTCTTTCCGATGCACATCCTGGGACTGCAGGGCATGCCGCGGCGCGTCTACACCTATCAGGTGGAGATGGGCTGGGGCGGGATGAACCTCTTCATCAGCCTCTGCTCGGTCGGGCTCGCCGCCGGCTTCCTGCTCTTCTGCATCGACGTGATCCGCAGCGCACGGAATGGCGAGCCCGCCGGCGACAATCCCTGGAGAGCCTCGACGCTGGAATGGGCGACATCCTCCCCTCCGCCGCCCTATGATTTCGCCCGCCTTCCCGTGGCCAACAGCGCCAGCCCGCTTTGGGACGAGAAGAACAGCCTGCCCGTTGTTTCGGGCCTGTCCGTGAACCGGAGGGAATTGCTGATCACCAGCATGGGCACCGCGACGCCGGAAGCGCGGGAAACCTCGCCGCAAAACTTGATCTGGCCTTTCTGGGCGGCCATCGCGACCAGCATGATGCTGGTGGCCTCCATCTTCACGCCCTGGGCCGTGGTCTGGGGATCGATCCCGCTCGCCATCACCCTGATCGGGTGGTTCTGGCCGCGCGGCACCCCGGAGGATGATTCATGAGGCACCGCATCGTCGCCGATCTTTCCGGCCTGCCGTTGCACGGTTCCGGCAGCAGCAGCCAGACATGGTGGGGCACCCTGGCCTTCATGCTGATCGAGGGAACGGGCTTCGCCCTGGCCGTCGGTGTCTATCTCTATCTCGCCAGCATCGCGCCGCAATGGCCGCTGGGTGCGCCGCCGCCGGATCCCTGGCCGGGCACCGTCATCGCCGTTCTGCTGCTGGTCAGCGCCATTCCGAACTGGCTGGTGGCCCGCTGGGCGGAGGCGCAGGATCTCCGCAAGGTGCGGATTGGCCTCGTTATCATGTCCGTGGCCGGCCTCCTGCCGCTGGTTGTCCGCATCTGGGAATTTCCGGCCCTCAACGTTTCCTGGGACAGCAATGCCTGTGGCTCGATCCTCTGGGTCCTGCTCGGGCTGCACACTGCGCATATCCTGACCGACATCGTGGACACGCTGGTCCTGACCGCGATGATGTTCAGCCGCCACGGCGACAACAAGCGCCGCTACGGCGATGTGCAGGATAACGCGCTGTACTGGTATTTTGTGGTTCTAACCTGGCTGCCCATCTATCTCTGCATCTACGGAGTGCCCCGGCTATGAGCTTGGCGGCCCTGGGCCGGCGTCGGCTGATGCCCGTGGCAGGAATGCTGCTCGGGCCAGGCATCTGGGCCGTGAACATGGAACTGGGGCAGATCCTGGCCTATCCCGAATGCCGCGGCGGCTTTCGCTTCAGCATGGTGGCGACCTTTCTCGGCGCCGCCATCGCGCTGCTGGGCGCCTTTCTCTCCTACCGCTCGTCAAGCTTTCACGGCGAACAAAGTGGGCCTTCCGGGTTCCTGGGTTCGGTCTGCGCCCTGCTCGGCTGCGTCTTCGCCTTCGCCCTTCTTCTCCAGGGCGCCTCCACATTGGTGCTGACGGGATGCGAACGGTGATCCGCTCTCTGCTACCCGGGCTGGCCATGCTGCTCGTCGGGGGTGCCGCCCGGGCTCATGGGGGGAGGATCACCGGCCGCAATGGACCTTTGATCCATGGGTCGTGACGCCGCTGCTTCTCTCCGTTGCGGTCTCTTCCGGGGGCGCGCTGCGGCTCTGGCTTCGGGCCGGCTTTGGTCGCGGGATCGGGTTGTGGCGGGCGGCAGCTTACGCCGCCGGCTGGCTGGCCCTTGCTGCGGCCCTGCTTTCCCCTCTGCACTGGCTGGGAGAACGTCTCTTCACGCTGCACATGGTGGAGCATGAGATCGTCATGGTCATCTCCGCGCCGCTGCTGGTACTGGCACGTCCGGCAGGCGCCTTCGCCTGGGCCCTGCCGGCGGGCTTGCGGCGCCCGGTGTTGCAGGTGGGCAGGGTGTGGCCGCTGCGGCGGGGATGGGCTTTCCTGACCGTGCCGCTGGTGGCAACGCTGGTGCACGGCCTGGCCATCTGGATCTGGCACATGCCGCCCCTCTTCGATGCCACCGTGCAGCATGTGGGCATCCACCGGCTGCAGCACCTCAGCTTTTTGCTGTCCGCGCTGCTCTTCTGGTGGGCGCTGATCCGGCGGTGCGGGCCTGGCCCGGCTGCTCTTCATGTGGTGGTCACCATGATGCACACCGGACTTCTAACACTACCTGGGCATTTTGATTGAGTGTGATGGGACGGCATGCGACGTTGCCTGCTGGAGG
>NZ_QXGS01000055.1 GCF_003604215.1 Teichococcus vastitatis | reverse complement strand
AAGGGGATAAACTGCGTCATGCCCATCAGATTCGCGGATTTCAGACCGGAGGGAAATCCGACAGACTGCTAGACCGAATATTCGTCTGAGCGACCGTGTTGCGGGTCAAGCGGTTTGCCATGGGTGGCCGGACCTCAGGATGGCGTTGAGGATGCCGAGGAGGCGGCGCATGCAGGCGACGATGGCGACCTTTTTGGGGCGTCCTCGAGCGGTGAGCTGGCTGTAATGCGCGCGAAGGATTGGGTTCCAGCGGACGGCGCAGAGCGTGGCCATGTAGAGGACGCTGCGGACGGCGGTTCTGCCGCCGGCTATGGCTCTGTGGCCGCGCTTTTGGCCACTGTTGCGGTTGGACACCTCGAAGTACCCGCTGCTGCACGGCCTTTGCGAGCGGGATGGCCGCCTCTGGTCGTGACGCGCCCCTGCTGGTGGGGCTGGATGATAGGCTTGGCGCCCCCGGCACTGCTTTTCATGGAGCTGCGGGGCTATGCGGGCGCAGTTTGGGTGCTGATCCAGGCGAGGCGACTGAAGTTGTACGCCAGATTGGCCATGCCAATCTTCACCTGCGCTCGCACCAGGCCGATGGTGCGCACGAACAGCGCCATGCGGTGCTTCTGAGCGGCAAAAACATGCTCGATGCCCGAGCGGATCCGGGCGCGTGACGCATTGGCCTTGGCCTGCAGCTCGGAAAGTGGACGCCGCGGTGGCCGGCGGAACTGGATCCTCTCGGACAGGCCGCGCCGCTCCAAGACTTCCAGATTGCGCTTGGTGCGGTAGGCGGTGTCGGCCCAGACGCGGCTGGCCGTGTTTTCGGGATCCAGGAGACCCACGAAACTGCGGCTGTGTATGCTGAGCGGCATCGGTCACCGTCCAGCGGCGGATCAGCCCGTGCCGTCGGTCGATGCCGATATGGCTCTTGTAGCCAAAGATCGGCACCGCAATCTGGATGGCCTGGCGCTGATGGCCTTCTGATCTGGGCTTGGTCCTGCCGCGCTTGAGGGTCCAGCGTGCGTCGTGATCCTTCTGTGCCCGCTTGGCCTTTGAGCAATGCGCCGGCGTGCCGCCCTCGCGAATGGTGGCTTTCTCCTCCACAGTGAGCTTCTGGCGCGGTGCGGCGATGATCGTGGCATCGATGATCTGCCCGCCCATGGCGAGAAGGCCCTTGGCCGCCAGCACCGCGTCGAAGCGGCGGAACAACCCCTCGATAGCACCGGCCTGCTTGAGCTGCTCACGGTTTGAGCCAGATCGTCTTTGCATCCGGCACCGCCTGGTGCAGGCCGAGCCCCGCGAAGCGCATGAAGGATAGCCGGTCGCGGAGTTGGAATTCGGCTTGCTCATCCGAGAGGCTGTAGAGGGCCTGCAGCACCAGCACGCGGAACATCAGCACCGCATCATAGGGTGGGCGCCCACCGCGGCTGCGGTCCGGCCGCGCCAGGGCCGCATCCAGCACGGGCCGGAAGATCTCGAAATTCACGACAGCCGCAAGTCGCTCCAGCGGATCGCCCGTTGCGGAGAGGGCCGCATACCGCTCCTCGACATCAAAGAAGCCAGGCTGACCTGTCATTGCCGCCGCCTCCACTGCCCGAGGCCAGTGAATCAGTTCGGCGTCTCAACAGCGAGGTATTTCGAAGTGTCCGGTTGACAGGAGCGACGCCGACAAGGGCGGCGACCTGGCCGCGGTTGAGGCGGCCGAGTTCCGGCATCTCAGCGATGAGAGTGCGGGAGGCAACCGGGCCGATGCCCGGCACGCTTTGGAGAAGGTCGTCGGATTCTCGCCAGGCGGGCGAGCGGCGGACGGCGTCGCCGATGTCGCGCTCGAGGTCTGCAAGTTGGCTTTCCAGGGCCCGGAGCGTGGCGGCGATGGTGCGGGCGAAGCCCGGATGGCGGGCTTGATGGCGCCGGTTTGCCTCCATGCCGATCATCTCGATGATCTGGCACCGTGGCGACGAGTTCGGCAAGCGCTGCTGCCTCGGCGTCCGCGACAGGCCGAGGTTCGGGCCGGACGCGCTCGGCGAAAAGGGCGATGCTCTCGGCATCGAGCCGGTCGGTCTTGGCGAGCCGCCCAGTGGCTCGGGCGAAGTCGCGGATCTAGCGCGGGTTGACGACTGCAAGCGGTAGGCCAGCCCCGGCCAGGGCTGCCGCGACAGTCAGTTCGAAGTTGCCCGTCGCCTCGAGCACGACCAGGGCGGGGGAGAACGCTTGCAAGCGTGCCAGCAGCGCCTCAATGCCCGGCCCGTCGCGGGCAACCGCGAAGCTCTCCCCCGAAGGGTGCAGATGCACGGATACCTCGAAGTACCCGGCGCGGGGCAGCATCCGCGAGCAGTATTGCCACCTCAGGTCGTGACGCGCCCCTGCTGATGGGGCCGGATGATCGGCTCGGGGCGGCGGGTGCCGCTCTTGTTGGAGCTGCGGGTTTATGCGGGCGCAGTTCGGGTGCTGAGCCAGGCGAGGCGGGTGAAGTTGTAGGCGAGATTGGCCATGCCGATCTTCACCCTCGCCCGCGCCAGGCCGATGGTGCGCACGAACAGTGCCATGCGGTGCTTCTGGGCGGCGAAAACATGCTCGATGCCCGAGCGGATCCGGGCGCGGGCGGCATTGCCTTCGCCTGCGGCTCGGAGAGTTGGCGCCGCGGGGGACGGCGGAACTGGAGGCGCTCGCTCAGGCCACGCCGTTCCAGCACCTCCAGGTTGCGCCTAGTGCGGTAGGCGGTGTCCGCCCAAACGCGGCTGGCCGTGTTCTCGGGATCGAGCAGGGCAGCAAAGCTCCGGCTGTCGTGCTGGGCGGCATCGGTGACCGTCCAGCGGCGGATCAGCCCGTGCCGTCGGTTGACCCTCCCCCGTGTTGGTGGACACCTCGGATAAGCTCCTGAGGGAGCGAGGTGCCCTGATGATGACCACGACGCGCCGTGAGTTCACGGAGGAGTTCAAGCGTGAGGCGGTAGGCCTGCTGGAGAGCAGTGGCCGTCCGCTGATGCGGGTGGCAAAGGAGCTGGGGATCCAGCCTTCCATGCTGCGCAACTGGCGGAGGCGGCTTAGATTTGTAGGCAGTCGGGGTCCGACCGCGGAGCGCCCCGTCACGGTGGCAGCGACGGTGTCTGCGGAACAGGCGGAGATACGCCGGCTGCAGAAGGAACTCGAGCGGGCGCAGATGGAGCGCGATATCCTAAAAAAAGCCATCGGCATCTTCTCGGGCCCGCCGAGATGAGGTTCCGTTTTATCGAGGACCACCGCGAGGTGTTCCACGTGCGGGTGATGTGCTCGGTCCTCGAGGTGAGCGCCAGCGGATACTACGCGTGGCGGCAGCGGCCCGAAAGCACCCGCTCCCAGGCCAACCGGATGCTGCTCGAGGACATCCGCCGTGTCCATGCCGAGAGCCGCCGCCGCTACGGCAGCCCGCGCGTCCATGCGGCCCTGCAGGCCGAGGGGCAGCGGGTGGGCCGAAACCGGGTGGCCCGCCTGATGTGCCGTCATGGCATCCAGGTGCGCGCCAAGCGGCGGTTCCGGGTGACGACCGACAGCAAACATGCCTTCCCGCTCGCCCCGAACCTGCTGGATCGCCAGTTTGCCGCCTCCGCGCCGAACAAGGTCTGGCTGGCCGACATCACCTCGATACTGTCGGCGAATTCCCACTAGGCCTTTCGGTGTGCGAGGCTCCTGTATGAGCCTCCATCCAGCGCCGATAGGCGAGATCCCGCCTGAGACTGTCCGCATTGCCCGGGCAGCCTTCCCCAGAGGCACGGTGGTCACGCGGCTGCGCGACGAGTTTGGCGACCTTTATGGGGATGAGGACTTCCGCCCATTCTATTCCAGTCGAGGTCAGCCCGGCCTTGCCCCATGGCGCTTGGCGCTGGTCACGGTGTTCCAGTTCCTCGAGCACCTCAGCGACCGACAGGCAGCCGACGCCGTGCGCGCCCGGATTGACTGGAAATATGCGCTCGGGCTGGAACTGGCCGACCCCGGCTTCCACTTCAGTGTTCTGACCGAGTTCCGGGCGCGCCTAGTGGCTGGCAAGGCGGAGCACCTGCTGCTGGATCGGATGCCCGAATGCTTCAAGGCCCGTGGCCTGGTCAAGGCACGGGGAAAGCAGCGCACCGACAGCACGCATGTGCTGGCCGCGGTGCACGACCTGCACCTGCTTGAACTGGTGGCTGAGACGCTCCGGGCCACGCTCGACGATTTGGCCGCGGTCGTGCCGGATTGGCTCCGCAAGACGGCCCGGCCCATCTGGTTCGAGCGGTATGCGCGTCGCGTTGAGGACTACCGCCTGCCCAAGAGCCAGGAGCAGCGTGAGGCCCTGGCGCTCGAGATCGGGGCGGACGGGTTCCTGCTGCTCGACGCCCTGGACGAGGCGGAGGCACCTTTGGCTGCCCGCGAAGTCCACATGGTCCAGACGCTGCGCGATGTCTGGCGGGTGCACTACGCACGCGATAACGGGCGGCCACGCTGGCGCTCTGGCAAAGAACTGCCTCCGGTCGGTGAGCGCCTGCAGTCGCCCTATGATCCGGAGATGCATTACAGCACCAAGCGGCAGATGGAGTGGTCGGGATACAAGGTGCATGTCACCGAGACCTGCGATGATGACGCGGCACACCTGATCACCCACGTGAAGACCTGCCCGGCGATGCAGCCGGACATGGCCAGTACGGCCGATATCCACGAACATCTGGCCACCAAGGAACTCCTGCCGAGCGAACACTTCGTGGATTCTGGATACGTCGATGCGGAACTTCTGGTCAGCAGTCAGCGGGATCACGGCCTTGTCCTGCAAGGGCCGGTCCGAGGCGTGGCGAGTTGGCAGAGGCTGGCAGGGCAAGGATACGAACAACGTCACTTCGCCATCGATTGGGAGAACAAGCGCGTCACCTGCCCTCAGGGCAAGACGTCGGTGACCTGGCGAGAGGGACGCGACGAGACCGGCAGTCCGCGTTTGCGGGCGGTGTTCAGCCGTACCGAATGTCGGGCCTGTTCCGCCCGGGCGCTCTGCACGACGGCGAAGGACACACGCCGCGCCGTCTACTTCCACCCCCGTCCGGAGTACGAGGCGTTGAACGAAGCACGGGCGCGGATGGAGGACGCGGCGTGGCAGAAACGCTATCGGATCCGAGCCGGGGTGGAGGGTACGCTCTCGCAGGGCGTGCGGGCATTCGGCATGCGCCAGAGCCGCTACATCGGCTTGGCGAAGACAGCACTCCAGCAATTTTGTGTTGCAACCAGTATGAATGCCCTCAGAGCCGTAAACTGGCTGGACGGGCAGCCGCGTGCTAGGACGCGGGTCACGCGCTTCGCCTCACTGGCTCACGCCGCGTGAATTCGCCGACAGTATCTCACCTCCATTCCGACTGGGGAGGGTTGGCTGTACCTTGCTGTCGTGCTCGACCTGTTCTCGCGCAAGGTGGTCGGCTGGGCCATGCGCGAGACCCTGGCCCAGGAGTTGACGCTTGCTGCCCTGCAGATGGCTATCACCAACCGCCGACCAGCTCCGGGGCTGTTGCACCATGCGGACCGCGGCAGCCAATATGCCGCGCACGATTACCGCCGCCTGCTGACCAAAAACGGCATGCTCTGCTCGATGAGCCGAAAGGGTGACTGCTGGGATAACGCTCCCACGGAAAGCTTCTTTGGCAGTCTCAAGACTGAACTCGAGGAGGACAGGCCATTCCCGACCCGACAAGCTGCACGATCCGCCCTCTTCGCCTTCATTGAAGGCTTCTACAATCGACAGCGCCTTCACTCGGCGATCGGCTACAAAGCCCCGACTGAGATGGAACAACTCGCCGCGGCTGCGTAGGCCGTAACCCGTTTCCACTTATACGGGGGAAGGTCAGGTTGATGCCGATATGGCTTTTGTAGCTAAAGACCGGCACTGCGATTTGGATGACCTCTGCACGCCGTGCAGCAGGCCGATGGCATAGCAGGTCATGGCGCGGTCCTCGGTTCCGGCTCAGGCCACCGCCGGAGCAGGCCGCGCTCCGGCTTCCAGCCAGGCCAGCAGGGCCACCGCACCAGCCTGCCCGAGCAGGAACAGCCATCCCGACAGGTTGGGCGACACCAGACCCAGGATCGGCAGCAGCACGCTCGCCATGGCCCAGAGACCATTGCCCGCCACCACCAGGCTCAGCCCCCAGCGCGGAATGCTGGGCCGGCAGGCCAGCCACGCCACGAAGGCCGCGATCAGCAGCAGCGCCAGCCCGGCCTCGCTCAGCAGCGCGGGCGGCAGGGCCATCCAGCGGAACAGCGGCGGCCAGCAGCGCGGCGCCCATGGCGGCGCAGCTCAGCGCATCGAGGCCCAGCAGGGCCCGCAGGGACAGGCGGGAAGTCGAGTCGCGCATGGAGGAGGTCCTCGCAGATCGGCGGCGCCGCGGAATGCGGGCCGGTGCGGCGAGGCTGGACCCTGCCCCGGCAACCGGTCGATGACCTCGCAGGTCATTGTTGTGCGCCGGAGAGGCTGGCTAGGCTCCGGCCATGATCAACACGGAGCGGCCCACGGCCGGCACTCTGCTGCGCCACTGGCGGCGGCAAAGGCGGCTGAGCCAGATGGCGCTGGCGCTGGAGGCCGGGATCTCGCAGCGGCACCTGAGCTGCCTGGAAGCCGAGCGCGCCAGGCCCAGCCGGGCGATGGTGCTGCACCTGACGGAGCAGCTCCGCGTGCCGCTGCGCGAGCGCAACGCCATCCTGGTGGCGGCGGGCTTCGCGCCAGTGTTCCGCGAGCGCCCGTTGCAGGCGCCGGAGCTGGCGGCGGCGCGGCAGGCCATGGAGCGCATCCTGCACGGGCACAGCCCGCACCCGGCGCTGGCGGTGGACCGGCACTGGAACCTGATCTCGGCCAATGAGGCCGTCTTCGCGCTGCTCGGTGGGATGTCGGGGCCGCTGATGCAGCCGCCGGTCAATGTGCTGCGGCTCAGCCTGCATCCGGAGGGGCTGGCGCCGCGCATCCTGAACTTCGCCGAATGGCGCGCCCACCTGCTGGCGCGGCTGGCGCACGAGGTGCAGGCCAGCGCGGATGCGGTGCTGCTGCGGCTGCTGGAGGAGCTGAAGGCCTATGCCTGGCCGCCCCAGGAACGGGGGACCCGCGCTACTCCGCCCGGAGAGGCCAGCATCGCCGTGCCGCTGCGGCTGGCGGGGGCTGACGGGCCGCTCAGCTTCCTCAGCACCACCACGGTGTTCGGCACGGCGGTGGATGTCACCCTGGCCGAGGTGACGATCGAGACCTTCTTTCCAGCCGATGAGGCCACTGGTTTGGCCATGACGCGGCTGATTAAGGGTGTGGAGGTTAATCAGCTCCGATAATCCACGCTTCTCAGATCACGCGACGTGCTGCCGGGCCATCGTGACCACACTGATGCTGGACGGCGTGCTCTACCGTCTGTCGCCCTGGAGAACGGGCAGCGGCATACAAACTGCGGCTACCGGTTGAGCCAAAGACCTCTCGAAGCGGTCTGCGTTCAGCGGATCGGCCCGGCCTCTCTGAGGAGGCTGGCAAGACGCTTTATCCCAAATGGCCGAACAAGAGGACAGCTTGCTACCCCCTCCCCCCCCGCTAGCCGCCTATCCCCGTTGCCCTCTTCTGCTGGCTATGTCCCTATCCGCCAAGCGGCAGCTATGGGGATAGCTGCCGTCTAAGGGGTAGGTGGCTATGGGGAATATTCTAACGGTCGCCTCAGGCAAGGGCGGCTGTGCCAAGACAACCACCGTGATGATTCTGGCGGCCAATCTGGCGGCCCAGGGCTTCAAGGTGGCCGTGGTCGACGCGGACCGGAACCAGAGCTTCGCCGGGTGGCATGCTGCGGCCTACGAGGGCCCTCCCCTCACCTGCCGCAGTGAGGTGGACCACATTAAGGTGGTCGACCTCGCGGCCGAGCTGGCGGAGAACCACGATGTGGTCCTGGTGGATACGGCCGGCTTCGAGAACCTGACCGCTGCCTCCGCCATCGGCATGGCTGACCACGTCCTCATCCCCTGCATGCCCGACCGCGGCAGTGTCCTGGAGACGATGCGGACTAGCCAGCAGGTTGGTAGCCTATCTAGGGCGGCTAGACGGTCTATTTCCTATAGCGTGGTCCTCACCCGTTGGAAGCCGCGGGGCCTCTCAGAGCGTGCCACGCTGGAGAGCCTTCAGGAGGAGAAGATCAGCCCTCTTCAGCAGTCCTTCGGAGACCTGGCCGACTTCGCGAAGATGTCCTTCAGCGGCATGGTGCCGATCTCCGGCAAGGTGGGGCAGCAGGCCTCTAGCCTGATAGCGGAGCTAGCCGCCAAGGGGGCTATCCCCCGTACTCCGGCTAAGGGCTTAGCTGCATGAACAGCTTCAAGCCCAAGCGTGTGAGCGGCGCAGATCTGGCGGCGCAGCTCTCCGACGCCACCCGGAACACGCCTGCCGCAGTCGTCACCCACATCCGTTCCGAATCGCCGCCTGCGTCTCCTGCGGTCGAGGCTGCCAACACGCAGGTAAACTTCAAGGTCACGGCAGCCTTCGCGGACCTGATTGCGGAGGAGGCCGCCAAGGCGGGCAGCACGCGGCGTTTCTTCGCCCGTCTTATGCGGGACGCAGGGTATGCAGTTCCAGAAGCGGACGTGAACCCGCCGGAGGGCCGGCGCAGGGGGCGTAAAGGGGAGTAGGCGGGAAGGCGCATAGGCGGATATGCGGCTACTTCCCCTAGTGGCACATATACAGCGAGTGGAGTCGCTCGACCTGTCTGTGCCTTCTTGCGAGGGGGATGGTTCACGAGCCCACAGGCAAAGTGTGGCTTCTTGCGATGAGAGCGTGCCTTATTGCGAGGAGCACTCATGCAGAATCAAACACTTCGGGAGTTATCCCGTGGCTTCTTGCGAGCAAACTAATAGAAATATCTATCCAATAGCCTCATCGCAAAACCGCACAGGGACGGCGCAGCTCCGGCTGTGGCAGTAACGGAGGAGGCTGGCGACAGCGACAGGGGCAGCCTTGCCATGGGCACAGTGCACGAGTTGCTGGAGGCGCAGGGAAAGACCGGCGCTATCCAAGCTGGGGTAGACCGGACCGTCGTCGAGGCCGCAAGTGTCTACATGGCGGACGAGGACGGCAGCCTCGGCTTTGCCTTCAGTGGGTGGGCCCAGTGCGCCCTACCACATCGTCGCCTCGGACCAAGCGATCGCTGGGAGATTGCTGGAGAGCGGGTGAGGCTCGTCGTAGAACCTGGCCTCCGCCCGTCCGAGAATGATGGCCCTATGGAGCACGTGGGCGTGCCCTACGGCTCCGTCGCCCGACTGATCCTACTGTTCCTGCAGACGGAGGCGCTTCGGACCGGTTCGCGAGAGATCGAGTTGGGAGGCAGCCTGCGACAGTGGCTCTCTCGGCTCGGTGCCAGCATCGGGGGCTCGAATGCGCGGGCTGTTCGTGACCAAGCGGAGCGCATCAGCCGGTGCCGCCTGACCTTCCACATCCAAGGTTCGGGCAAAGTCGGGCTGGTTAACCAGAGCATCGTCGACCGGGCGCTGTTCATCGACGACGAGGTGACTGGGCGACAGGGACGACTCTCGCTGGAGACAGCGAAGCTGAGCGAGGGGTTCTTCGAGCAGCTCCAAAAGCACCCTGTGCCGCTGGAGGAGGCCGCAATCCGGGCGATCAGCAACAACCCGGCCGCTCTCGACGCATATCTCTGGCTAGCCTACCGGCTGCATGTGCTTTCTGGCGATAAGCTCATCACGTGGAAGGCGCTCAAGGCGCAGTTCGGCGCTGGCTATAAGGAGCTGTTCCACTTCAAGCCGCGCTTCACGCACGCACTGAGCCTTGCCGCCGCAGTCTACCCCAAGGCCAAGATCGAGGTGGTGGATCAAGGGGTCATCCTGAAGCCGTCGCCGCCACCAGTGCCTTATAAGCATGCCGCGATCCGCTAGCAGGTGGGCATCACAAAAAGGCACACCTGAGCCTCGTTCGTGTTCCGGCCGCAAGACAGGCCGGCTTACCTAGAGCGTGATCTTACCCACCTTACGCTACACGCCCCGTGGGCCATCCGTTGCGAGAACTGGCCTGAGACTGATGAAGCGGCCGAACACATTGGAGTAGGTCCTGCGGGGCCATGGGAGATCAGAAGGCCTGCCACAGGCGCTGCCGTGGATAAGGGGGGAGGGGAGGGCTGCTCCGTAAGCAGCCCGGTGTTCCCAACAGTATCTTGAATCCAGTCATCCCTAGACCAAGCACACAGGACAATACGCACAGGCCGCGCTTGAGGCCCAGCGCGGCCCGAACGTTGCCATTTTAGGCTTGCCTTTAAGACATCTGGTAAGCCGGGTTTATCGGATAAAATGTGGTCGAAGTAAGGAGGCCGGGCAGAGGCTTCCCAAAGCCTTTTACGAAGATGTCGACCATGGAAACAGGCAAGGTTTAGAATGCCGGGCTGATCCGTGCCGTGTACCAGGCGGTGCTAGACCAGATGTGCGTCTGAGGCGGGCTACCCCGCCTCAGACGCACATCTGGTCTAGAGCGGGAGGGGGCTGGCGTACCATGCAGACCTGTTCTGGGTAGGCCTAAACGCTTCGGAGCTGGCCTATAGGGTGGCGGCATCCCAGGAGTTCGCGACGCTGCATAGCGGGCAGACGAATGCGGAATTCGTGCAGAGCCTCTACGTCAAGACGCTGGGCCGCGCAGCGGCACCGGACGAGGGAGCGGACTGGGAGGCGCTGCCGGCTACCGGCGCGGCGGACTGCGCCCAGCTGATCCTCGACTTCGTTAACTCGCCCAAAGGCCACGCGCATCTCGACTGGGCCCTGTGAGTTAAGCCTCGCAAGCCACGCTTCCTGGCCCAAGGTGTAAGCTGAACGAGGGGAGGGGGGACACTGACGGTACCTCGCCTCCCTCCCCGCTGCACCGCCCAAGCGCACCGAGATCGCACCTGAGGGACCCCCAGGAGCGATTCCTGTTCAGCCGAAGGCGTAGTCGGCCGCGCCGAGCTGGGTCACGTTGGCGATCCACACGTGGGTCACCGTGCCGTCCTCGGCGCGCACCGAGAAGTCGTTGCCGTCGCTCACCAAGACCGCACCCGCGCCGAAGCCCTTGAACAGGATGGTGTCCCCGTTTGCTGTGCCGCTGTGCAGCTGGAAGTCTAGGATGAGGTCGGTGCCTTCACCCTTGCCGATGACGAAGGTATCGTTTCCGCCGCCGCCGTAGAGAACGTCGTTGCCGCCCTTGCCGTCGATGATGTTGGGCGCGTCGTTGCCGACGATCCGGTTGGCCAGCGCGTTGCCCGTGCCGCTGGACCAGCCGCCGCCGGTGAGGATCAGGTTCTCGACGTTTTCCGGCAACGTGAAGCTCATCCAGGTCTGCACGGTGTCGACGCCTTCGCCAGCGTTCTCGACGATGCGGTCGGAGGCGTGGCTGATGATGTAGCTGTCGTCGCCGAGGCCACCTCTCATGGTATCGCCGCCGCCCTTGCCGTTCATCGCGTCGTTCGAGGCCGTGCCGTTCAGCGTCTCACCACCCGCCGCCGTTCCGCTGACCCAGGATTTCGAGACGCCGCTATAGGGCAGGCTGTCCAGCAGCACCGGCTTGCGGGCGATGTTCACCAGGTCGAAGTCACTGGCCATGAGAGTCGAGGCCTGGACGTTCAGGAGGGTGAGGGTCTGGTTAGGGGCAAGCTGGATGACGACGTCCGTTCCAAGCTGATAGGTAGCCGCCTTGACCGCCGCGAAGTCGGTGAAGGCGAAGTTGTCGAGGCGGACCACGTCACCCTGGGCGCGGTTGAAGTCGGTGATGACGTCGTTGCCGTCGCCACGGAAGACGACGAAGGTGTCGGCGCCGCCACCGCCCGTCAGGATGTCATCTCCGGCCCTGCCGTTCAGCGTGTTCGGCGCAGCGTTGCCGGTGATGCGATTGCTCAGCGCGTTGCCGATGCCGGTCGACCAGGAGCCGCCCGTGAGGATCAGGTTCTCCACATTGTCCGGCAGGGTGTAGCTGCCGAGCCAGGTGGACACGGTGTCGACGCCTTCCTCCGCCAGTTCGACCACCTTGTCGCCCACGTGGTTGACGACGTAGGTGTCGTCGCCAAGACCGCCCTTCATGGTGTCACCGCCGCCCATGCCGTTCAGGCTGTCATTGCCCGCCGTGCCGGTCAGTGTCTCGCCACCGGCTGAACTGCCGGTGAAGTAGGCCTTGACAGTGCCGCTGGCGGCGAGGCTGGGAACGGGCGCCACGATGTTGACCAGGTCGAAGTCGCTGGCCGTCAGCGCGGACAGCTGGGTGTTCTGGATGGTCAGCGTTTGGCCGCTGCCCAGGCTGATGACGATGTCGGAACCCGACTGCGCCGAAGAGGACTTGACGGCCGCGAAGTCCCGGAAGGCGAAGCCGTCGAGGCGGATCACATCGCCCTGGACGTGGCTGAAGTCGGTGATGAGGTCGTTGCCCTCGGCCTTGGCGACCACGAAGGTGTCGTTGCCAAGACCGCCCGTCAGGGTGTCGTTGCCCGCGCGGCCGTTCAGCACGTTGGCCGCGTCGTTGCCGACGATGTGGTTGTCGAGTTCATTGCCGGTACCGGTGGCTTGCAGGTTGCCGATCAGCACGAGGTTCTCGAGGTTGGCACCGAGCGTGTAGCTGGACAGACCCACCACCACCGTGTCGCTGCCCTCCGCAACGTTCTCCACCACCACGTCGGCCGTCGAGGTGACGTAGTATGTGTCGTCACCCCGGCCGCCGCTCATGGTGTCGCCGCCCCGGCCGTAGAAGACGTCCGTACCGCGGGTGCCGATCATGTCGTCACGGCCCGCGGTGCCGGAGAAGTAGTTGGCCGGGGAGGTCGTCGCCTCCTTGGCCGCGGTGCCGGTGGTGTAGTAGCTGTCGCCGAACATGTCCTTGAAGATCTCGCCAGCGCTGGGCAGCGTCCTGTCCGACAGCCCGGTGACTAAATCTTTCTGAATAGTGAAGTCCCAGTAGCTCTGGTAGGCTACGTCGTGGGTGTCAAACCAGTCCTTCACCAGCTTGATGTACTCTCCCGCGGTGTCCGAGTTGATGCCCCACTCGGAGTAGGCCGTCTGTTTGCCGTGCGCCGCGGCGAAGTCCTCGAGCCACTGCAGGCCGTGCGTGGCGTTCTTGATCCAGTTGAACGCCTTGACGGGATCCGTGCCCAGGTACTCCTGGGCGTAGTAGAAATCCATACCAATGATGTCGACATAATCGTCGCCAGGATAGGCATCAGCAGGATCGTAGCTGGAGGAGTTGTCATAGGCGACGTTCCACTCGAACTTGAAACGGTCGGACACCGAGCGGAAGGTGGTCACCATCTGCTGGTAGGCGCCCTTGAAAGCTTCCTCCTTGCCGAGCGAGGACCAGGGGAACCAGGACCCGTTCGACTCCCATCCGGTGCGGATGTAGATGGGGTCGCTGTCGCCGCCGCGGGAGGCGAGGAGAGTCTTCGCCACGCTCAGGTAGTTGGCGTTGTAAGCGCCGGTGGCGGCGGTAGCGAGCGTGGCCTGCCCATCATTGACGATGAGGGGCACCGACCACAGGATCTTCTCGTCGATCCCCTTCCAGAGTGTGTTGGTGGCCCATTTGGCGCTGCCTGTGAAATCTGCCCAGGACGAAGAACCCACGAAGCTGTGGACCGCGTCCACGTCAGCGCCGAGCCAATTCTCGAAGTCATAGAGTTCGGCCTGCGAATTGCCGACGTAGACGCCCTGGATCGTCATGTGCCTGTGTTCTCGTGGCGGGTGCGCGCGATGCGGACCCTGGCTGCCCCTGGCGCCGGAGCCCTGCCGAAGAAAAGCAGGTGCTCCGCATTCCATTCACCGTATTGATCGTCGGAACGACGTTTCAGGGGCCTGTGAGCCGCATCCTGCGGGTGCGCTCCCAGATTCTCCGCGAAGGTGCGGTTCTCAGAAGCGGCGTCAGTATTCCTGGCAGAAACTTTCCAACGTCTGGTTAAGGCGGAGCCGGAAATCCTCGGGATGGCACATACGGACTTATCCTGGCGCCACCTGCTGCCTCAGCCAGGGCAATTGGACAACTTCTGTTATTGGGCGGTGGTTGGTCGACGCAGGTGCCGTCCGGCCGCGGATCTTGCTTCTGTTCGTGGTCTGCGCGGCGGCAGCCACAGGAGGCGGTCCGATGCGAGGGAAGGGCCGATCTCGAAAGCGGCCTCACCCCGTAGGGTGCGACCAGGTGTCCAGCGGCCTGCTTCCACCGTCGTCCGCGGACGGACGAACTCTGCGTTGACCAAACACCGCTCAATGGCAGAAGGTGCCCAACTGAATGAACCGACCGGCTGAGCCGCTTCCACCGCCTTGCCATCCGCTACGATCCGAGGCGCTACCTCGGACCAAGCCCAACATCCCCCACGTTCTCGCCGCACTCGCCTGCTTCCTCATCTGCTTCAACGCACTTCAGGGCAGGTTTTGAAAGGCGCTTTTAGCTGAAAGCGTAATCGTTGGAAGCGAGCTGCGACACGCCGGAGATGGTGAGGTGGGTCACCGAGCCGTCCGCGGCGCGGATGGACCACACATCGCCCTGGTGGGTCAGGGAGGCGCCGG
>NZ_QXGS01000054.1 GCF_003604215.1 Teichococcus vastitatis | reverse complement strand
TGCGTTCTGGTGAGCTGAGGTCCTGGCTCGGTCAGCCCTCCATGGCCGCAGCCGGGGCGCCGGAGCGGAAATCGCTCCCGCTGACCCACATCCGGTGCAGGATGCCCGCCAGCTTGCGGACTAGCGCCACCTTGGCCCGCCTGGCGCCGCGACGTTGGGCCAGCCGCATGCCCTAGGCCTTCAGCGTCGACCAGCGGGCAACCCTCGTCAGCAGCACATGCGCCGCCTCGAACAGTGCCACCCTGGCCGCGGGGTCGCCTGCCTTGCTGATGTCGCCGACCCGGTCCGTCTCGCCAGACTGGTAGCGCCTTGGCGTCAGCCCGAGAAAGGCACCCACCGAGCGGGAGGAGCGGAACCGCCCCGGATCGTCGATGGTGCTGCGATAGGTCAGAGCCACGATGGCGCCCACCCCGGGCACCGTCATCAGCCGCCGGCAGACCGGATCCTCCCGCGCGGCATTGCGGACCTGCCGGTCCAAGCCGGCCAGCTGCTCGCGCAACGCCTCACGCGTCTGCAGCAGCGGCGCGAAGATCATGGGCAGGCTTGGATGCCCCTCGATCAGGGCCCTGACCGCATTGGCCCAGCGGGCCCGCAGGAGGGGCGGCAGGCGCAGGCCAAAGCCCCGCAGCAAACCTTTGACACTGTTCTCCAGGTCCCGCAGCTGGCGGATCAGGGTTTCCCGGGCGCGGATCAGCGCCCGCTGCTCGCGCGCGCTCACCGCCTTCACATGCACCGGGCGGAACCAGCTCATCCGCAGCAGGTGCGCCAGGCCGCGCGCATCGTTGCGGTCGGTCTTCACCGTCATGGCCGAGAGTGCCTTGTGCGCTTGCCGGGTCTCCATCAGCACCGCCTCGACGCCGTGCCCGCCTGAGCCACGAACCAGCCATTCCGACATCGGGCCTGCCTCCAGTCCTACCCGCTCCAGCCCATCCGCATAGCCGCGCAGGAACTCCGCCAAAGCATCCGGGCAGGTCGCTACCTCCGCCTCGCGATGCAGATGGCCCTCATGGTCCATCACGCAAACCGCGGTCTTGTTCAGTGACACATCCAGTGCAGCATAGAGCCTCATGGTGCGATCTCCTTTGATCGGGTGGAGCCGATAGTTTGGCCCAGGAAACCGCCCAATGACCGCATCTCTAAAAACCCGCGGCTTAGGCGGAAGAGGGCGTTTCGAGGCTGCCGGGGCGGCAGTAGACGCGGTTGCATGTGCGCATCCGGAGGGACGGGGCTGCTACAGCGGCTGCGGTGGCTGGCCTGCTTGCGTGCCGCTACATTGGCACGGCCTTCGCTCAGCCAGACGAGCCGTTTCATGTTAAAGGCCAGGGTGGCGAGGCCGATCTTCACCCGCGCTTTGGCGAGGCCGATGGTAAGCACGACCGGTGCCAGCGGCCCCCGCTGCCGCGCGCAGACATGCCAGTTTGCCAAGCGCACGGCCGATTTACGGACATTGGCCTGCCGCGTTCACGCTGCCATCGGCCGGCCCCGCGCCTTCTTGCGGTGGATGCGCAAGACCAGGCCGCGCTTGGGCAGCCGTGCCTCGTTCTGTGCCGAGCGACAGGCGGTGTCGGCCCAGACATCGGCGGCAGTGTTGTCGCCATCGACCATCCCGCCAGCCTCGCGGCGTCATGGGCCGCGGCATGGCTGGCGGTCCAGCCGCGAATCAGGCCGTCCGGCGATCCATCACGATATGGTTCTTGTATCCAAATGCCGGAACGGCGAAATCGCCCTGCGGCGCCTTCCCCTCGCGCAGCTTGGCCTTGGAGAACTTCACTGTCCAGCGGGCGCCGCGGTCCGTCTGGCGCAGCTCCGCCCAGCCTTCAGGAACCTGCCCGGCCTTGATCGCTGCCCGCTCACCTTCGGTGCTGCGCTGCTTCGGCGCGGCGACGGCCGTCGCGTCCATGATCTGCCCGCCCATCGCCAGGTAGCCCGCAGCACACAGCGTGGCGTCGAACTGCGTGAACAGCCGCTCGACGGCACCGGTACGCTTCAACGCCTCGCGGAATGCCCGGATCGTGTTGGCGCCCGGCACCGGGTCGGCCAGCACGAGGCCCAGGAAGCGTATGAACGATAGGCAGTCCTTGATGAGGTACTCGATCTCGTGCTCGGTCAGGTTGGCTTCGCCGGCCACGGCATAGAGCGGCCGCAGGGCGCCGCCTTCCAGTTCGGGCAAGCTGCAGATGAAGCGAAAGAACGCCTCTGCTTGCGAGACCATGCCGAATTTCTTCAGCGCAGAGAAGGACTGGCAGGCATCGCGTATCCAGCAGAAGCGGTAATCCCAGTTGCGGACGCCGCCCACATTCTCCGGCAGGGAAGTGGTGGCCGCAGCGATGATCGCACCCGTCGGCGCATAGGTCAGGGCTTTCAGCGTCAGCGCACTGCGCATCAGCACGTCCCTCAACGGACCGCCAAGGGCCGCCTCGCTCGACCACTCGGCCCACAGACTGCGCGCAGTCTCCAGCAGTACGCGCGTCGGCGCCGCGGGAAGGCCGGCAGCCTCGCCAGAAAACAAGTGGAAGGCGCGCTCCTCATTCCGACGCAGGGTGAAGCGGGCAATGGCGCTGCCATCATGGTCCAGGAAAGCGGTGCCTGGGGAGAGGCAGGTCAATCCGTCGCCCGCCGCTCGCTGATTTCGAGAGCACCGAAACGCTCGGCGAAGCCGTTCAGCGCGCGGTAGGTCACCTCAACCTCTACCACGCCGGACACCCCCGCCACGAGGCGGACCAGCGACGGATTGCCGTCTCCCGGCGCCAGCATGAAGTCGGACAGCCTCAGCACGCCCCCAGGTGTGGTGAAGGTAGTTTCTAGCACCACGGTGCCCGGCAGGTAGGGACGGCTAGATTCGTGGTCGCTGGCCGGGCGGATGCTGAAATGCCCGCCCCTGCGCGCATCCAACAGGCGGGAGAAGGCGGGCGGCGCATCGAACCGTTCCAGACAGGCCCAGTCGATCGTGCCATCCCGCGCCACCAGCGCGCAGCCATGGCAGTTGCTGAGTAGGGCGTAGTCCTCGATTGGCCGATAGCCACGATCGGAAACAGTCATCAAGGTGTATCCTTCGACGTCTGTGGAAAGTAGGAACGGATATCCCCGGCCCAGTCACCGGCCAGTTCACAGGCAGGCCGAGAGGGTAAGAACCGGCGCGTAGGGACGGCCATCATGGCCAGCGCCACGGCGGTGGCATGGAAGGCTGCACGGGCCATGAAACTGCTCGGCCGGTTCCCTGCCGACGCCTTCCGGACCTGCCGGCGGACCCACAGCAGCAGCATCAACAGCGCCGCGGGATGCGCAAGGCAGAGCCCCACCAGCACCTCGCGCCGCAGGCTGAGCGGACTGAAGGGCAGGTTTTCCCACCCAAAGGCGCAACTCGGCGACAGTGCGGCGTAGAGCGAGATGAAGGCGGCGCTCCAGATAAAGAGCCCCGCGCAGAGCAGCAGCAATGCGCCGGGAGGGTGCGGGGCGGTCATGGCGCCGCCAGGACAGCCCGCGCATCGGTGCCAGGCCGGGCAGCACCAGCAGGAAGCCCAGTGCCAGCAGCGTCGTCACGCCCGTGCAATCATGCCATAGCGAGCCCGTTCGTAGATCCACCGAGCCGGGGGAGACGTAGCCGGTGGCGCAACGCCAAGCGGCCGGCCCACCTAGGAACCTGGGTCAATGCCAGCCACATCGCCAATGCGGCGGCGAGCAGCTGGGCCAACCCCACACTCGGCTGCAGCAGGGCAGCAGCGCAGGCCGATCCGCGAAGCACCCCAGCGAAGAGCGCGACGCAGCCGCGTTGCTGCAGAGCAGTGCCAGTGCCGTAGTGGGCAGCACTGGCAAGGCCACCACCATGGGCAACAGCCAGCCGGGTGCAACTAACCAGAGGAACAGGGCACCGAAAATCAGCGAGACGAAGGTCGTGCTGTTAGCCACCAGCGGGAAGGCCACGCCCTACCAGAGGCAGGGCGGGCGGCTTCGGTCGGGCAGCTTGTTCAGTCCATGCTCCTGATCGTCTCTCCGCCCTTAACTTCGTGACGGCGGCCAATCCGGGTCCGGAGCAGCCGCGCGAGTTTGCTGGCCGCGCCGCGCACCGCTTCCTCGGCAGTCGCAGCCGAGTGGTCAGCACTCACGGGCTTTGCGTCGCTCGGCCGGGCCTCCAAGGCGCACCGCAGGTCTGACTGGCCACTTCCCCCCCGGTTCGAGTTTGCCAGATAGGCTTCCACGCGGGTGAGGTGAGGTGCCAGGTGCCGCAAGCGCGCACGGACGATCTGCTCAACGCGGGCGCCCAGGTTTGCGGTGCCCTGGACCGAGGAGTCGGTGTTAAGGAGGACTGGCAGGTCCAGTCTTCGTAACCTGCGTCTCACATCACGGCCCGCCCTCATCGACTGTGCCCTTTACCTGCCCAAGCGTTGGACGGATGATCCGGCGCGCATGGCCGCGGCCCACGTCCCTGCAGGAACCGCCTTCTCCACCCAGCCCGCCACGGCGCTCAGCATGACCGAGCAGGCCATGGGCGCATGGCGTGCCTTTGGCTGGGTCGCAGCCGATAGAATCTATGACGTCGGCGACGTCGGAATGGCGCTGCGCCGCGCAGGCAGGGGCTGCGTGCCCGGCGTGAATGCCACCCATTGTTTCGGCTCCTGGCATGGCAAGCCCGCTGTTGCGGGAACTGCCGAGGAGATCGGCAAAGATCTCGATCCTGCTGCCTGGCGGCGCCTGCCCGCTGGTCTGGGCACGGAGGGCGAGCGCCTGCACGACTGGGCGTATTTGGAATTGACGGAGCTCAAAGCTGATGAATTCCGCTCAGGAGCCAAAGGATTGTGAACGCGCGGTTCAAAGGCACGTGCAGCTCGAACCAGATGACAGGGCCCCAGGCCGGACCTCACACGCAGGCGGAGGTGATGGTCACCGGCGCCCCGGTAACCACTGTTGCGGCGCAACCGACGAGGGCAGAAGCGAAGCCCAGCCGTCTTTCGAAACCGGCGGGCACAGATCTGATCCACCAGATGACGGCGAGGCCGGCGATGCATAGCAGCACCCAGACCGACACCATCACCCAGCGGAACAGCATGCCTCCGGCGATCCGTATCTCATGCCATCCGCCTTCGCAGCCAAATCCGTGCAGCGCATAGAGCAGCGAGAAGCCGAAGGCCCACAGCAGCAATCCGGCGCTGATCCGTGCCAGGAACATCATGACAGCACCGCTGGTGCCAGCACGCACAACAGCACAATCAGCGTGGCGGCGCCCGCATAGTCGCCGAAGAGCTGTGCCACTGAAGCCTCCAACGTGCGGGTGCCCGAGACATGGCCAGAAACGACGCGAGCTCGGATAAAGGCGGCGCACAACAGCGCGATGAGGGCGTGAACCGCCGCATAGAGGAGAAGTGTCCAGCAGATAGCGGCATAGGCATGACTGCCCGGCACAGGAAGCTCGGTGATGCCTACGGACATCAGCGCGGCGATCACCACCGCCTGCGCACCCATGGCGGCGCTCGCCGCGCGCGACGCGGAGGCGGTCGACCCCGCCTTGCTAGCCGATGTGGCACGACGTGTCAGGGCGGTGCCGGCCAGCGCCGAGAGCGCCGCCACCAGCCCAATAAAGATACCGCCTCCGATCAGCTCGGGCGGTGGCCAGTTGGACGCCACTACCCAGAGAAAGGCGTAACCGAACAGCAGCGAACCCAGCAGCGTCGCATCCGACACCAGCAGGAACACGCTGCCCCACCATCCCGGTGCGCCAGCCGTCTCGCGATGAGTCAGTGCCGTCTCACCGGGGCGGATCGATACCCGGCCAAGATCCTCCTGCCAGCCCAGGGTCCAGGCCCAGCGCCAGCCCAGCGCGATGACGCCGGCAACGGGAACCAGCGCCAGCCAGTAGAAGCCGAACAGCAGACACAGAAAGAAGCTTCCCGTCACCGCGGCGGTGATGATCGGCAGGCGTGTATTGCCCGGCAGCACAACAACATGGTCCACCGCGCCCGTGGTGATGTCGACGGCCATCGTTTCGCGCCGCCCATGCCGCGCCTCCGCCAGATAGCCCTCGCCACGCGCGAGCCGCAGTCCGAGCTCGGGATCGGTCGCCAGCGGATCGCGGTCCTCGATATGCGGCTGACTGGCGAAATTGTAGGCCGAGGCCGGGATCGGCATCGCCCATTCCAGCGTGCTGCCGCCCCAGGGATTGCGGCGGCTGCGGCGCGACATGAAGATCTGCAGCGCGACGTCAATGGCGAACAAGGCGAAGCCGAAGGCCATGGCGAAGCTTCCTACCGAGGACAACAGGTTCAGCCAAGTCCAGCCCATTTCCTCAGGGTAGGTGTAGATCCGGCGCGGCATTCCTAGCAGCCCTGTCAGGTGCATCAGGAAGAAGGTGACGTTAAAGCCGACGAAGATCAGCCAGAACGCCGCCTCGCCCAGCTTCGGCACGCGGGCGCGGCCGGTGAAGTGCGGCAGCCAGTAATACGCCCCCGCCAGCATCGGGAAGACGAAGCCGCCGATCAGCACGTAGTGCAGATGCGCGACGACGAAGTAGGTATCATGCGCCTGCCAGTCGAAGGGTACCATCGCCAGCATCACGCCGGTCAGCCCGCCGAGCACGAAGATCAGGAAGAACCCCAGCAGGTAAAGCATGGGCAGCTTCAGCTCTGGCCTGCCATTCCACAGCGTGCCGAGCCAAGCGAAGATCTGCAGCGCCGTCGGCACCGCTACCAGCGCCGAGGCGGCGGAGAAGAAGCCCAGCGCCATGTGCGGGATGCCGGTGGTGAACATGTGGTGCACCCACAGCCCGAAGCTCAGGAAGGCCAGCGCCAGCAACGCCGCCACGATCCACCCGTAGCCGAGGATGCGCGTGCGGGCCATCACGGGCAGCACGGTGGAGACCACGCCAGCGGCGGGCAGGAAGATGATGTAGACCTCCGGATGGCCGAACAGCCAGAACAGGTGCTGCCACAGCAGGGGACTTCCGCCGCGATCCGGATCGAAGAACGGCCAGCCGAAGGCCCGCTCCACCTCCAGCAGCATCGACGCCAGGATCAGCGGCGGAAAGGCCGCGATCATCATCAACGCGGTGACCAGCAGATACCAGGCGAGGAGCGGCATCCGGTCCAGCCGCATGCCGGGCGCCCGTACCTTCAGGATGGACACCGTGATTTCGATGGCCGCGGCAACCGCCGAGATCTCCACGAAGGTGATGCCAAGTAGCCAGACATCGGCATTGATGCCGGGTGTGTAGGCCTTGGAGGATAGCGGCGTGTACATGAACCAGCCGCTGTCAGGCGCGACACCCAGCGCCAGCGACACGATCAGGATCGTGCCGCCGAACAAGTAGCACCACCAGCCATAGGCCGAGAGACGGGGAAAGGCCATGTCGCGGCTGCCCAGCATCTTCGGCAGCAGATAAAGGGCCAGCCCCTCGAACATCGGGATGGCGAAGAGGAACATCATGATGCTGCCATGCATCGTGAAGAGCTGGTTGTAGATTTCCGGCCCCACGAAAGCACTGCCCGGGGTCGCGAGCTGCGCACGCATCAGCATCGCCAGAACTCCGCCAATGGCGAAGAAGGCGAAGGCGGCGACAATGAACCTGCGGCCAATATCGGAATGGTTGACCGATGTGGCCGTGCCGCGCCAGCCCTGCGGCGATCCCCAGATCGTGGTCAGGGCGCGATGGCGATTGAGCGCGTTCATGGCCTTCCTCCGAGCTGAAACGCGGCCCAATCAGCCTCGTCATGCGCGATCACGCGGAAGCGGTGACCGGCATATCCCGCCCCGCTGAACTCGGCGCTGCGGCCTTCAAACTCGCCGGGCCAGTCGGCCTCGATCCGCAGCACGTTCAGATGCCCGGGAATGGCATCCATCTTGCCCGCCAGCCTGGGCACCCAGAAGCTGTGGATCACATCAGCGGAGAAAATCCGCACATCGACCGGCCGGCCGGCGGGAATGTGCAGAACGTCCCGTGTCTCGATGGCACCATTTGCCCCAGGTTGGCGGAAATCCCAGTACCACTGGTGTCCGGTGGCCTCGACCGTGACCACGCCCGGCACCGGACGCGCGATGATCCGCTCACCCAACGTCAGCGCGAAGCCCAGCAGGGCGATCAGGATGGTGGTCGGCATGGCGACGCCCAGCCAGCCAATCCACAGCGACGTTCCGCCAGCCCGGCGCCAGGGCCGACGAACAAAGGCCAGGGCCAACAGCGTCATCACCAGGAATGTCAGCACGGCGGCACCGGCCAGCATCGCCCACCAGAGGGTCGCGATGGAAGCGGCGGCCGGGCCGGCCGTGTCGAGGGTCGACAGAGGGCCAGAGCAACCGCCAACAGCCAGCGCTGTTATCGTGACGCGCAGCCGGTATAGCATAGGGCGATGGCCTCAATTTACGAAAAATCCAAAGGTTCCACGAAGGACGACACGCTGGTCGATCCCATCTCGGCGCACCCGGCCTTCAACCGGACCGAATCGCAGATCGCTGTCGCGGGTCATCCGATCCATGCCATGCTGGTGGCCTTTCCGATCGCGCTCGCCATGTGTACCCTTGGCGCCGACGGCTTCTACTGGTGGACGGGCGACGTCTTCTGGGCACGGGCCGCGCTCTGGGCGAGCGGCATGGCATTTCTGCTGGGCGTGGCGGCCGGCGTGTCCGGCACGATCGAATTGCTGATGGTACGGGGCATCCGCATCCGCGCCGCGAGTTGGACCCATTTCGTGCTGGCCGTGATGCTGCTCTCCATCCTGGGCGCGAACTGGGGCTATCGCCTGACGGGATACGAGCAGGCGGTGCTGCCCTGGGGCCTTATGCTGTCCCTGTTCGCGGCAGGGTTTACTGGCCTGACCGGCTGGCATGGTGGAAAGCTGGTCTTCGATTATCACATCGGCACCTCGTCGACCGGCAGGGACTGACCCTGCGGCGCGAGCAGCCAAGCGGGGCCCGGCCACGCCTCGATAAAGGGCTTGCCGAGAACCAGGATCAGAATGGCCAGCATCGCCACCAGGGATGCCGCAACCAGTGGAACCGCGGCGGGCGGAGTGTAGTCGCCCTGCTGCTCGCCCATCTGCAGGGTGATATGGCCGATCCAGGCGTGGACGATCACCAGCACGCCCACCATCACCAGTTTCATGAACATCCATGGGACAAACACGCTTCGCATGAAGATCAACGCTGTGCCTATCACGATCGCGATGACGGCAGCGGGCGTGACCAGCCGCACATAGGATTGGTGCGTCAGGACCCTCAGCCTCGTGAAATCGATCTGATCGCCGTCCGGACTGTGCCGCGCCAGCAGCAATGGCAGGCCGACAAGCCCCGCGCACCAGATCGACAGCGCTGCGATGTGGAGGAATTTAAAGGCTGCGATCATGTCGCGACGGAGATCCGGGCCCAGGCGCGCCGGGTGATGGCTGCCAGGGCGATCGCATAGGGGATGGTGCCGGGCACCCACATCACCAGCCCGGCAAGCTGCTGGTCAGCGACCTGCTCCAGGCCCCAGGGCAGTGTGGTGCCGAAATGGGCAGCATAGAGCGGAGCTTTCGCAAAGGTCAGCAGCGCGCCCAGCATGCCCATCTGCGCCATGCCGAGGATGGCGCAGAGCGCCGCCGTCACGGGAGGCGCGGCGAACAAGGCCCGCCAGAACCAGGCTGCGGTGCCCAGCAGGCTGATCTGCATCAGCCAGTACATCGCGGTATCGGCCAGCGCCCAGTCATAGAGGGAGGGGAGATGCCACGCCCACAGCGTGATGGTGGACATCACGAAGGCCGCGCCGAGATGCTTGGAGCGGCGGACTGGAAAGGCCAGGGCGATCAGGGGTGCCGCCAACGTGACGATCAGCAGGTGATGCACGGCACGTGCCGAGAACAGGGCAACGCTCATGGCGCAGAGAGGTGACACAAAAGCCAGCGCCAACGCGCCCACGGCCGCCCAGACCAGGCATGGATATCGCGATCGCGGTGCCATAAAGGCCGCGACGCCCAGCGTCACCAGCAGCACCGGGTCCAAATTCCAGCGATGGATCCAGTCGAACGGGTCTGATGGTGCGCCGCAGTAGCTGGTCATGAGCGTGATACCTTGGATTGGCCGGCGAATGTGTCAGCGGGTCGGCGCAAGGCGCATCGTCAGGCTTCCTGCCGCAATGCATTGTGGCCATAGGCGAGGCCGATCGCGAGGAAGGCCCCGCCCCCGAGATTGCCCAGGCTGCTCAGCACGAGGTTTTGTAGGCCAGCGAACCAGGCCGCGCTCTCGGGCGGCATGGCCAGCCAGCCCAGGGGCAGGATCGACATGTTCGCGACAGAATGCTCCAGCCCCGCGGCGACGAAGACCATGATGGGACCCGTGATGGCAAGGATCTTGGCCGGAATCGTTGTCGCGCCCATCGACATCCAAACCCCCAGGCACACCAGCATGTTGGCCAGGATGGCGGAACAGAACACGGCCAGCGGCGATTTGGCCAGTTTGCTTTCGACCATGCTCGCCGCTGCCTCCCCCACGCCATCCTGCAGCCCGCCGCCGGCCACGAAGAACAAGGCAATCACGATGCTGCCGATAAGATTGCCAGTCCAAACGACGATCCAGGCGCGGATCATCCGGTCCACCGGCAAAGCTCCCGTGGCCGCCGGCAGCACCATCATCGTGTTGCCGGTGAAAAGCTCCGCACCCACGATCATGACCAAGATCAGCCCGACGGAGAACGCGAGGCCGGACAGGAGTTGCACCGCTCCCACCGCATCGCCGCCCCCGAGGTTCGACCGAGCAAGTCCTGACTGAACCACCATGGAAATCACCGACCCGAAGGCGATGAAGGCCCCCGCAAAGCAGGCCAGCACCATCATCCGCATCCAAGGCTGCTGCGCCTTGGCGGCCAGCGCCTCCGGCGCCCTCTGCGCGATCGTGCTCCCTACGGGATCCTTGCGGGTGTCGCTCATCAATGCTCCATGTCGCGCTCTCTGGCCGTCGCCGCCGCTCAGGCGGCCGCTTCGATCCGCACCGGCACGGCCTTGCAGGCCGGGGTCTTCGACTTGCGGTCGTGATGCTGTAGCGGGATCAGCGGATTCAATTCCGGGTAATAGCCGGCGATGCTGCCATCCGGCAGGTCGAAGGGCACCACCTCCAGCCCGTCGATCCGCCTCGCCCGTCCATCCTGTGCGTCACCGACGAGCGATACGCGCTGCCCGGCCACGAACCCGGCTCGGCGCATCTCCTCCGGATTGATCAGCACAACATCGCGCTTGCCTTCGATGCCCCGCAGGCGGTCGCTGTAGCCATAGACGGTGGTGTTGAACTGGTCGTTGGAGCGTAGGGTGATCAGGCGGTAACGGCCGTCGGCGTCCGGCACATCGGTCGCGGCCAGCATGTCGGGTGCCGTGAACTGCGCCTTGCCGGTTTCCGTCTTCCATACCCGCTCGCGGGCCTTGTTGCCCCGATAGAAGCCACCGGGCTGGAACATCCGCTCGTTCATCCGGTAGAATTCCTCCGGATAGGTTTCGGCGATCAGGTCGCGGACCAGACCGTAATCTCCAGTCCAGTCATCCCATCGCACTTTAGGATTCGGCGGCAGCGTTTCCTTCGCCATGCCGGCGACAATGGCCGTCTCCGATTTCAGATGCTCGCTGGCGGGCTTGCGGTGGCCGAGGGAGCCATGAATGTGGCTGAAGCTGTCCTCGATGGTCACCGTCTGCAGGCCACCGGATTGCAGGTCCTCCTCGCTACGACCCAGGCAAGGGAGCAGATAGGCGATCCGGCCATTGAAGAGATGGCTCCGGTTCAGCTTGGTGGCGATCTGAACCGTCAGGCGCATGCCCTGCCAGGCAGGCTCGATCCGCGGCTGGTCCGGAATGGCGCGCAGGAAATTGCCGCCAAGCCCGATGAAGGCCTGCACCTTGCCGTCCAGCAAGCCCTCGCACATCTCGACGGTGTTCATCCCTTGGTCGCGCGGTGGCTGAAAACCGAACTGCTCTGCGAGCCTGTCGAGCGGCACCAGCTCCGGCTTCTCGGCGATACCGACGGTGCGCTGACCCTGCACGTTGGAATGGCCGCGAACGGGACAGATGCCGGCACCCGGCCGGCCGATGTGGCCGCGCATCAGCAGCAGGTTGACCAGCATGGCGATGTTCTCGAAGCCATGGACATGCTGCGTCAGGCCCATGCCATACACCCCGATGACACGCTCGGCCTGCAAATAGACCTGGGCCGCCGCCTCTATGTCAGCCCGGCCCAGGCCGGAATCTAACTCGATGCTGTTCCAGGAGGTCGCCTCGACCTTGGCGCGGAAGGTCTCGAAGCCAGTGCAATGCTCGTTGATGAAGGTGCGGTCGATCACTGCTCCGCCGCTGCGCTCATCCTCGGCCAGGATCGTCTTGCACAGTCCCATGATTGCCGCGATGTCGCCGCCAGGCCGCAGCTGGAGATACTGGGAGCTGATCGATGTTTCCCTGCCGGTCAGCATCTGCACCGGCCGTTGCGGATTGATGAAGCTGGTCAGGCCCTTCTCCTGGATTGGATTGAAAGTCACGATCTTGCAGCCTCGCTCGGCCGCCTTCTGAAGAGGATGAAGAAAGCGTGGGCTGTTTGTTCCGGTGTTCTGCCCGAAAAAGAAGATCGCGTCGCATTGCTCGAAGTCCTCCAGCACGCAGGTGCCGACGGGCGAGCCGATCAGCTCCTTGAGGGCTATCGACGTCGTCTCGTGGCACATGTTCGAACTGTCGGGGAGATTGTTGTGGCCATACAGCCGGGCGAAGAGCGCGTAGAGATAGGACGTCTCCAGGCTGGCCCGGCCCGAGGCATAAAACACCGCCGATGTAGGTTCGATCGCCTTCAGTTCGGCGCCAATTGCCGAGAACGCCTCCTGCCAGTCGCAGGGAACGTAGCGGTCGCTGGCCGCGTCGTAGCGCAGCGGATGGGTCAGGCGGCCCTGCTGCTCCAGGTCATGGTCGCTCCAGCCGCGCAACTCCGTGACGCTGTGCTTGGCAAAGAACTCCGGTGTGCAACGCCCGCTGGTCAGCTCCCACAAGGTGGCCTTGGCGCCGTTCTCACAGAATTCGAAGGCATGAGGATGCTTCGGCTTGCCCCAGGCACAGCTGACGCACATGAAGCCGCCTGCCTTGTTCTGCCTGCGCAGCGTGTCCAAGGCGCCGGGCGACGCCATTTCCCGGGCTGTGGTCTCGACAATCCCGCGCAGGGAGCCCCAGCCGCCGGAAGCGCCGTCATAGTCAACGGTGTCAGACTGCACTGGCATTGCATGCTCCCTCGCTGATTGCCCTTGGCGATAAGAGCCAACCAGTTTCAGGGTTGCCAAAAGTTAACCATTTCTGGGGATTTGTTTCTTTGGGTAACATACTGGGCTTCTCCAGCCCGCCCTCAAACGCGATCATCATTATGATCACGGCATGACTTGTTCACTTCTGTTGCCCGACAGCCTGCCCCTTGCCTCCATGGAATCAACATAGGGGATTAATATGAGCCACGGTTGAGCCGGCTGGAAAAGCGGGGCGGTCAAGCGAACTCATCAGGGGCTGCCTACGAGACTGGCAACCCCGTGTCACCTTCGTTTCAGGCGGCCTTGACCTGGCTGACGAAGCTCTTCACCTCGCCGGTGAGCTGTTCGGATTGGCGTGACAATTCGCCGGCCGCGGCCAGCACCTGCGAGGCCGCACAGCGGATCTCGAGCTGCCATCCGAAGCGGTACCACAGGGGATCCACTGGCTTTGCCCTGCTAGAGTGGGCCGCTGCCTCAGCGTCAGCCGACGCGAGGAGGCGGGTTCCTCTCATAGACTGCGGCGACCTCGCGGCTCACGTTGCGCAGCCACACGGCGGCCCGATCTTGCATCGTTGCCTCGCCGCGCACGATCCGCCGGGCTTTGGCTTCGGGGATGTCGAGCGCACGGGCAAATTCGCTCTGGCTCCAGCGCATTGCCGCAAGGCAGGCCCGGATCTCACCGGGCAACATAGGGGCAGCGCTCATGATCCTCTCCTTCCGACTCCAACTGCCTCCTACGTTATAGTAGAACAAATAGAGAACTAAACTGCTTATACGACCGGTTACTGGAGGACATCAGATTCGATGGCCTCCTGCCTGCGTATGATCAACGCGGGAGGCTAATGTGAGCCACGGTTGAGCCGGCTGAAAAAGCGGGACGGTCAAGCTGACACGGGGCTGCCTATGAGACTGGCAACCCCGTGTCACCTTCGTTTCAGGCGGCCTTAACCTGGCTGACGAAGCTCTTCACCTCGCCGGTGAGTTGTTCGGATTGGCGCGACAATTCGCCGGCTGCGGCCAGCACCTGCGAGGCCGCGGCACCGGTGTCATTGGCATTCTGGCTGACGCCCGCGATGTTGCGCGACACCGCATCCGTGGCTTCGGCTGTCCGCTGAACCGTGCGGGCAATCTCCCCCGTGGCGGCACTCTGCTCCTCCACCGCCGCGGCGATGGTGGTGGTGATGGCGCTCATGTCGTCGATCGCGCTGGCGATGCCCTGGATCGCCGCCACAGCCTGCTGCGTCGCCGCCTGGATCTGACCGATCTGCGCGCCGATCTCCTCCGTCGCCTTGCTGGTCTGCTGCGCCAGGTTCTTCACCTCCGACGCGACCACGGCGAAGCCCTTGCCCGCGTCGCCCGCCCGCGCCGCCTCGATGGTGGCGTTCAGCGCGAGGAGGTTGGTCTGGCCGGCGATGGAGGTGATCAGCCCCACCACATCGCCGATCTTGGCGGCCCCTTCGGCCAGCGCACGCACCGTCGTGTCCGTCTGCCGCGCCCGCTCCACGGCGGTGCTGGCCACGCCGGACGCCTGCGTCACCTGGCGGTTGATCTCACTGATCGAGGCGGACAGCTCCTCGGCGGCCGCGGCCACCGTCTGCACCCCACCCCCTGCCAGAGACGCCGCGGTGTTGACCTCACCGGCCTGGCTGTTGGTCTTCTGCGCCGTGCTGCTCATGCTGCGCGCGGTGGCTTCCAGCTCGGTCGAGGCGGAGGACAGGATGCCCACCATGTGGCCGACCCGCTCCTCAAAGCCCCGCACCAGCGTGTCCACCTGCGCCGCACGCTTCTCACGCCCCGCACGCGCCTCCGCCTGCTCGGCGGCCAGACGGTCAGCCGTGATCATGTTGTCTTTGAACACCTGCACGGCGGCCGCCATGCCGCCCACCTCGTCACCGCGACCGGCGCCCGGGATCAGCACCGCCATGTCCCG
>NZ_QXGS01000053.1 GCF_003604215.1 Teichococcus vastitatis | reverse complement strand
GCCCCTGGCAGAAAACTTCAATTGGATCTTCCTGCCGGCGGTCCAGCACAAGCACTGAGCCGGGCTTCCAGCTGGCGATCTCGGAAAAGGGCAAAATACGGCTTTCAATTACGGCGGTGAGCTCAACGCCGGCACGCGGCAGCTCCTCGGCAAGGTGCGAGCGCCAGATGGTGTCACCGCCCTGCTTCTTACCGAGGACCTCCTGACTTAGGAGATCGCGTACCGGTTCAATCGAGGCATAAGGCAGCAGGAAATCGATGTAGCCTCCACGTCCTTCCATGGCGAATTCGGCGCGGAAGGTCAAAGCCGCAGCGCTGGGCTTAGTGATCAGCGCGTAGCTCGGCGTGATCTCGAAGCGCTCCAGGGTGAAGGTAGCGGGCGAAACAGCCTCGAAAGCCTTGCTCAGGTCCTGGGTAACAATGGAGACGAACTTCTCCACGAAGGTACGTTCAATCGCCGTATAAGGGCGACCCTCGATGGGCTGCAGCGCATTGCGCCGTCCGCCCAAAAGAATATCAACAATGGAGCCAATCAATCGAGAATCAAGCGCGGCCAAACAATAGCCGTCCCACTCCTCGATACGGATAATGCCAATGAGAGCGGGCAGTGTGATGGTATCGAGAAAGGCACCCACCCGAACGGGGCGCGTGCGGTCGATCACCACGTCCGCGTTGTCTGCCGTGAATTTTCGCGAAGAGCTGGTCATGAGGCGGGCCAAGCGGTCCACCACAATGTCCAGCATCGGCAGTTTTTCATAGCGAACCGCACCGCCGACGAGCGCCTCTAGCCCGAAGCGGGGTGCTTCCGGCTCTGGCGCGACGTCGCCGCCAAACAAATCGTCAATGTCGCCCTGCCCCATGGCCACACCCGCAGCGCCCCAATCGGCAAGCGGGTCAATGGGTTCACTAGCGGCGGGGCTCTCATCTGTTGCGCTCATTGTTCAGGCTACCACGAAGCCGGTAATCAACACGTCGCGCACCCGACCCGCGCCCAGCACCATCTCCAGTCGCCTGTGCAGGTCGCCACGCAGCCGTTCCATCGCCAAGGCACCATCCATTTCACCGTCACGCAGCGTACGTAGATAAAGAACCAAGCTGTCATAGACGCGAGGGCTCATCAGGTCGGGCTGCGCCGCAGCCGGATCCCCCTGAACTTCGACAGCCAATTTCAGCCGCAGCTGCCGAGGACGGCCGGCATTCGGCAGCGTCACGGTCATCTCTGGGTACTCGATAAAAGAAGGCAGGGGTGCCGCAGCGGCCGATGTAGCCTCGGCCGACATGCCTTCCACTGGCCCCAAGCCAGCTAGGCGACGTGCGCCATCAGCAGCGCCTGGAACTAGAAACCAGATGCTGGCGCCGGCAGCTCCCAGCAGCACAGGGACCAGGGCCAGGAGCGGCAGCAGGCGACGCCGACCCCTCTTTCTGTCATTTTTCGCAGAAGCATCCGTAGTGGTGGAGGACATGAGCCAAGGATCTCCGGCATTTGCGATTTTTCGCGCGACAAGTGGAGTGCGGGAAGATATAAACCAGACTGTCTTCGTATTGCTATGCCAAAAACAACGAGAGCGATGAGTCTCGTAAGGCGGCGCCGCGAAGAAGAACAGGGGCCAGGACACCGCCAACCCCTTCCTTGTGCCCTTCTAGGGCAAATGCGGGGAAGTTGGCGGGTCTAGGCCAGCATGGGGCGATAGAAGGGCGATGCAGCAAGTTCGGACCCTGGGACCCGGTATAGACCTGGGCGGCCTGGGTAACACGGTTAAGCGGCTCGGGCCTGCGAAAATCGGCGCTATCGCCGCTGTGGGCCTGGCCGCTCTGGTTGGAGTCGGAATAGTGGCGCGTTCCGCCAATGCACCGGCCGGCCTGCTGTATGCCGGACTTGAGGCAGCCGATGCTGGTCGTATTGCGGCACGGCTCGAGGAACTGAAGATCCCGGTGAATGCTCGCGGCGACGGCAGCATTTTAGTGCCCGCCGAGCAGGTGGCGCGGCTACGTATGCAATTGGCAGCCGAAGGTCTGCCGCAGCAGGGCGGCGCTGGCTATGAACTGCTCGACCAAGCCAGTCCAATGCAGATGACCTCCTTTATGCAGCGGGTGCAGCGGCTGCGGGCGTTAGAGGGCGAATTGGCGCGGACCATCATTACCATGCGTGGGATTCGCGCCGCCCGCGTCCATATTGTTCTGCCCGAGCGCGAAAGTTTTTCGCGCGATGCTCCTCCGCCCACCGCCTCGATCACTGTGACAACGCATGGTAACCAGCGTCTAGGAGCGGCCCAGGCTTCAGCGATCCGGTTGCTCGTAGCGGGTGCAGTACCCCGACTGCAGCAGGAAGACGTGTCAGTGGTCGATCCGACCGGCGTAGTACTGGCTGCCGATGGTGCTGCCGGTGCCGCCGCAGGCCGTATTGGCGAAATGCGGGTGGCGCAGGAGCAGGCCTTGCAGAAGGCGGTGCTTGATCTGCTGGAGCCGATTGTTGGCCGCGGCAAGGTGCGTGCCGTGGCTTCGGTGGAGATCGAAGGGGCACGCATTGTTGCACGCGCTGAAACCTTTGACCCACTCGGTCAGGTGGAACGCGGCCGGCAGGTGCAGGGCGAGCAGGAAACCAGTGAAGATGGCCGCGGCCAAGCGCCGGTAACCGTTGGGCAGAACCTGCCGAACCAGCAGGTCAACAACAACAGCAGCCGCAGCGCATCGTCCAGCCAGCGCAACAACGAAACCATCAACTACGAGATTTCCTCAAAAGTCGAGGAAACCACTCGGGAGCCAGGCGCGGTAAAGCGCGTCAGCGTTGCCGTAGTGGTGGACGGTCTTACCGATGCCGCTGGTGTCGCACAGACCCGTCCAAAAGACGAGCTGGACCGCCTTGCTATGCTGGTGCGTTCGGCGGTTGGCTTTAGCCAAGCACGCGGCGACATCGTGACCGTTGATACACTGCGCTTCCTTCCGGAGGAGGGCCCAGGCACACTGGCGTCAGTGGATGGTGCCGGCACATCGCTTGGCACCACCGAGTTCGCGCTCCTGGGTGGCGGTGCGCTGCTGCTGGGTGGCAGCGGCCTGTTCATGATGCGGCGCCGACGGTCGCGCCGTGCGGCAGAGCAAGCAGCAGCTGAGGCCGCAGCAGCGGCAGCCGCCGCCGCTGCTGCCCAGGCGGAAGCCATGGACGACGCGATTGCCACGGTTGGTCAGGACATCCAGATCCGCCTGTCGTCGCTCAACGCGCTGCACGAAATCATCGACAGCCGGCCGGAAGAGGCGCTGGCAGTGGTGCGGACCTGGATTGAGGAGGGCGCGCAGGCATGATGCGCCGCCCTTACCAACCACCCTCGTTGCTGACGCTGATTTCCAGTGAAGATGGCAGTACCGCGACCCGGCTGCTGGCGGAAGAGCGGATCCGCAACACTGCCTTGGCGACCGGGCGTCAGCAAGGCTTTGAGGAAGGCCAGCGCCAGGGGCGTGAGGAAGGTATCGCTGTTGCCCGCGTCGAAGCTGAGCGCAATCTTCAGGCAGAACTCGCCCAGCGCGCTCAGCAAGGCGCAGCTGCAGCCTCCTCGGCACTAGAGGCACTGCTGGCACAACGTCAAGCGGACCGAGCGGCACTCGATGTCGATCTGCGACTTACGCTTCGCGCTGCGCTGAACACGCTGTTTCCCCTTCTAATGGCGCGCGCTATGGGAGGAGAGGTCGCGGCGTTGCTGACCACAGCTCTGACTGAACGCCAGTCCGACGTGCTAACCTTGCGAGCGCACCCTGATACACTGGCTGCAGCACAGACCGATGGCTTTGCCAGAGACGTCGCGCCTGGACAGCTGCGCTTGTTGCCCGATCCTACCATGCTGCCTGGCCAAGCCGAGGCGGCCTGGGCAGATGGTGGCCTTGTTTACGACCCCGCCGCGTTGAAGGCGCAGGTGTTGGCCATTCTTGGCGAGCCTGCCCCGCCGGCATCCCTGATCTCCGAGGAGACCCGCTCATGAGCGACAGCATCCAGCCTGAGAACCCGTTCCTCACCGAGCGTAAGCCGCGCATCATGGACATCCCGGTGAATGTGCAGGTGGTGCTGGGTAACAAGCGCCTGCCGATGGCAGCATTGTTCAATCTCAGCCGTGGTTCAGTGATTGAGTTCGATAAAAAGGTTGGCGAGCCGGTCGATTTGATGGCCAATGAGCGGCTGATCGCGCGCGGCGAAATTCAAATCACTGATGACGGACGGCTGTCGATCTCGATTACCGAAATCGTTTCCTCCGCCGGCTGATTTTCCTCTGATTGATGGCGCGCAGAATGCCGCTTTTGATAAAAACTCTCTCTAGGATCGGCGGTGCCTTTCCTGTGCTCCTGGCACTTTATTTGCTGTTGTTGGCTTCGCCAACACTAGCGCAGAGTGTGTCACTCAGCCTTGGACCGAACGGTGCACAGGCGGCTGCGAGCGGCGGGCAAAGCCTGACTACCAACGTGGTTGGGTTGATTGTTATTACCACCCTCTTGGCGATTGCGCCGGGCATCCTGGTGGTAGCGACCTCCTTTACGCGCATCGTCGTGGTGCTTTCGATGTTGCGCACTGCACTGGGCCTGCAGCAATCGCCACCTAACACGGTGATTGTCAGCTTATCGCTGTTTCTCTCCGCCTTTGTGATGGCACCTGTGTTGGAGCGTGTTTGGGCCGATGCCGGGCGTCCGCTCATGGATGGCTCTATTACCGAGGAGATGGCGGCAGAGCGCGCCATTCAACCATTTCGCGGCTTTATGGAAGCCAACGTACGCGAGCGTGACTTGGCGCTGTTCATTGACATCGCCAAATGGCAGCCGCCGAAGCTGGAGAATGGTGCCGCCGTGCCGACAGGACGCGAGCAGCGTGCTGCAGTGCCGATCCATATTCTTGCAGCGTCCTTCATCATCTCCGAGCTGAACAAGGCGTTCCAGATCGGCTTTCTGTTGTTTCTGCCCTTCCTGGCCATTGATCTTGCAGTCAGCGCGGTGCTGATGGGTATGGGTATGATGATGATGCCGCCTTCGGTGATCAGTCTGCCCTTCAAGCTCATCTTCTTCGTGCTGGTGGATGGCTGGTCTTTGGTCGCCGGCTCCTTGGTGCGCGGTTTCACGACATGAGCTCGTCATCCGCGATTCCGATATCGCGCCGTACGCGCCGCCGCCGAGCATTGATGGCCGCCTGGCGGTGGACGTCTTATCAGGAGGGCCCCGCCGCTGACGCCGAAGCCCTAGAGGAGCGGCTGCGCGTATTGGCAGCCGCTCATGGCGTGACGCTGCCTGCTGAGGCTGATCTGCCAGCGATCCTTGCCCGGTTGCCCTTCGGCGGGGGGCTACCCCCAGAATGGCTGCCAGTGCTTGCCACCCTTCTGCTACCCCTCTGCCGCCCTGATGCTGATCCGCGGAGTCCCAATCGATGAAAGCGCCTGAACCCCGCCGTGCTCTCCGTCCCGTTGAAGCCAAGGGCGATCCGCTGGCTGATGTCGCTGTGCTGTTCATGGCGCTCGATGAGAACCGCATTCATGGTTTGTTTGAGCGACTAGAAGAGAGCGAGATCCGCCGCGTCAGCCGCGCCATGGCCAATCTTGGTAAGGTTGATATTGATCATGTGGAGCGTGTTATCACACGCTTCCGTAATGATGTTGGACGGACCGGTGCAGTGGTTGGTACCGCCGAAACCACTGAGCGGCTGCTGCGTCGTCTGCTGCCCAATGACAAGGTCAGCGAGATCATGGATGAGATCCGTGGTCCTGAGGGCAAGACCATGTGGGAGAAGCTGGCTAATATCTCCCCAGAGGTGCTGGCAACCTATCTGCGCACTGAGCTGGCGCAAACCGCGGCGGTGATCCTGGCCAAACTGCCAGCTCAACATGCTGCGCGAGTGCTTGCGCTACTGCCCAGCACTTCGGTGGACGAGATCATGCTACGCATGGTGCGCATGGACAGCATCCAGAAGGGTGTGCTGCAGGACATTGAGCAGACACTGCAGAAGGAGTTCATCACCAATCTCAGTCGCTCCTACGAGCGTGACAGCTCGCAGATTGTGGCGGAGATCCTGAACCGTGCCGACAAGGGCTTGGTCGAGCACCTGATAAAGCAGATCGAGACGCGTGAGCCGCACGCGGCTTCCCGCATCAAGCGTATCATGTTCACCTTTGACGATCTGATTCGCGTCGACCGCTCGACCTTCGCGACGCTGGTCGCCGAATGCCCGGCCGACAAACTGCAGGTAGCGTTGACCGCTGCCTCGCCAGAGCTTCGTAGCCTGTTCCTGGGCAGCATGTCTGAGCGTGCTGCAGCGTTGATGCGTGATGAAATCGAGAACATGCCCGCGCAGCGTCGTAAAGCCGTCGAGGACGCGCAGGCCGATATTATCACGATTGCCAAGCGTCTAGCGGATGAAGGCCGCATCTTCATCCTTGATGAGGATGAGGCGGGAGCCGAGTAAGGTAGCCACATGCCGCCGGAGCCGTCCTTTCCGCCGTTGCGTCCGGTCTCTGCGCCCAGGGCGGAGGCCGAGGCTGGCTACGCTGCTGCGGCGCGGGCACTCAGTGCCGTGCCGCCTGTGGCTGGCACTGAGGCGCCGCTAGCACCCTCTGCAGAGCCAAGCCTTACTGCGGAGGCATTTCGCCGAGCTGGCGCGGACACACTCTTGCCCGGCGATATAGCTGGTCTGGCGCTTCCCCTGGCCTTAGCAGCGCTAAGGCCTAATGTGCTAGGCTGGCTGGGGCAAGCGCCTCTGACTTCGCTTTCTCACCAGATAAACCTAACGGAGAGCGCCCTTGTGGCGCTGCTTGATACGCCCCCTCTTCCGCCAGCTAGCCTGGGTGAGCCGGCGCGCTGGATTGGCCGACAACTCCCTTTGATTATGGCACATGAGTTGCTCTGGCTGGACTTATTCTGGCGCCGCGACACCGCTGCCAATAGGCATCAGTGCGAAAACTATGCACTGGCGGCACGGTTGACCCTGCCGCGCTTTGGCCGGATTGAGATTCGAGCTCGCCTGGAGGGCGCTCGGATCGATGTGGTGATGGAAACAGCCCAACGTCTTCCGCGGGCCATGTCAGCCGATCTATCAGATGCCTTTGCCTCGCTGCTGCCGCGGTTGCGGTTGCAGGGGAGTTTGACCCTGCGACACAACCAGCAGGCACACGAGACTTGAAATGCGAAAAACAATCGATGTAAAAGACGTCATCGCCCGCAGCAAAGGCCGCCCCGCCGCATGAGCGCCGACGAGCACAACCGCCGACCGATTATCATCAAGCGGCACCATGGCGACCATGACGACGAACATGGCGGGCAGTGGAAGATCGCTTATGCCGATTTCGTCACGGCGATGATGGCGTTTTTCTTGGTGATGTGGCTGCTCTCCTCCACCACCGAAGCCCAGCGCGATGGCGTTGCACAGTTCTTCACGGCATCCAGCATTCTCGATCTGCCTTCTGGCAACGGCACACTCGATGGTGGCCGCTCTGTACTGACGGCCAGTGATCCCAGTAGCCAAGTGTCGATCACCACCGCAGAAGAAGGTGGGCCGCGCCCCGAGCAGGATGGCGCCGAGACAGCTGCTGATGGTGAGGCAGTACAAGCTGCCCGAGTGAATCAGTCCGCCCTGCGTGATCCTATTGAGCGTCAGCGTTTTGATGCGTTGAAGGCAGAGCTGGAGCGGCTGATGACCACCGAGACCTTTCGTGAGTACGCGCAGAATCTACAGCTTGAAATGACGCCGGAAGGGCTTCGGCTGCAGATTTTTGATCGAGATGGTGCGGCGATGTTCCAGCCTGGTGGCGCTGAGCCGACCCCGCGGCTGAACCGAATCCTTGAGGTTATTGGCGGTGTTCTGGCGACCATTCCGAATGCTGTGGTGCTTGCCGGTCATACCGATGCACAGGCGCTGGGCCGGAATGGTTATAGCAACTGGGAATTGTCGTCAGACCGGGCCAACGCGGCCCGCCGGACCCTGGAGCGCTTTGGTGTGCCATCGCCACGCATGTTCCGGGTTGAAGGCAAAGCCTCAGTAGAGCCGATCCTGACGACCGAGCCGAATGACCCACGTAACCGTCGCATCGCCGTGACCGTGATGCGCTCGGATGTGCTGGCCGCAGCCAAAGCCGCCGCGGCCCGGGCGAATACACCAGAAGGGCGCCCATGATCGACACGCCGCCAGCCGACAACCCGGCAGAAGCCTGGCACAGCAAAACTGCTTTCCGTCTATCGTCTCTGGCCGGCCTCTGCCGGCTACCTCTCACGCCCCGCTGATTGAGGGATTTGCCATGACGGCCATTAATGCGCTCCGTACCAGCACGTCCGGCCTGAATGCCCAGGCCAATAAACTAGCTGGCATTTCCAACAACATCGCGAATAGCTCGACCGTTGGCTACAAGCGCGTCGATACGCAGTTCGAAAGCCTCGTGTTGGAAGGCAGCAGCAGCGGCTCAACCGCGTTGGCTGGCACCGCGGCGCACAATCGCGTCGAGATCAGCAAGGTCGGCCAGGTGCAGAGCACCGGCATCGACACCGACATCGCGGTGAACGGCAACGGATTTCTCGTGGTGAACGAGGGTGCCGGCAGCGACGGCAAGTACCTGGCGACCCGCGCCGGCTCCTTCCGCCCCGATGCCAACGGCAATCTGGTGAACTCGGCCGGCTACTACCTGCAGGGTGTGAAGCTCGGCGCCGACGGCCTGCCGGTCGGCAGCATGGGCGACAACAACCTGGAAAGCCTGACCACGGTCAACATCAGCGACACCTCCGTCGCGTCCTCGCCCACCACCGAGATGACTTTCTGGGCCAACCTGCCCTCGACCCAGACGGCGCCGTCACTGACCAAGCCGGAAGCCAATGCCTACGTGACCAGTGTCGATTATTACGACGCGCTGGGTGCCAGCCAGACCCTGACCTATCGCTTCCAGCCGGTGGTGCTGGACGACACCACCACGCCCAGCTCCAACAAGTGGACGATGGAGATCTTCGACAGCGCCACGGGTACCGGCACGGCAACCGATGGCAGCCGCCTGGTGGGCCAGGTCGCCATGGAGTTCTGGGACCAGACGGCCGGCGCCAACAAGGCCGGCACCATCAAGGCGCTCTACGCGCTGAACGACACCGGCACGCCGGCCAAGATGGGCGACCCGGCCTCCACCCTGGCGGGTGTTCCCACCGGCTTCGGCATGGGCGCCGACGACACCACGCCACTGGGCACCTACAACACGATCGACGGCACGCTCACGGTCAACGTTGCTGGCAGCGTGAAGCTGCCGATCAAGATCGGCCGGCTCGACAGCATCTCCGGCATGACCCAGCTTGCCGGCAACTACACGCCGGTGAAGGTGGAAAAGGACGGGTCCGCCTTCGGCCTGCTGGAACGCGTCTCGGTGGAGAATGACGGCAAGGTGATCGCCACCTTCTCCAACGGCCAATCGCGCGCCATCTACCAGGTGAAGCTCGCCATCTTTCCGAATGCGGACGGGCTGAACCCGGTGCGCGGCGACGCCTACGAGATGTCGCGCAATGCGGGCGCGGTGCGCCTGCTGACGGCGGGCGAAGGCAATGCCGGCACCACCTCGGGTGGCGCGTTGGAATCTTCCAACGTTGATATTGGCACCGAACTCACCAACCTGATCGAGACGCAACGGGCCTACAGCTCGAATGCCTCGGTGGTGCGCACCGCCGACCAGATGCTGGAAGAAGCCACCAACCTGAAGCGCTGATCCGACCGGGCGCGGTGACGCCGCGCCCGGCCTCTTGCCGCCTTCAGTGAGCAGCGCGGCAAAACGCCGCGCCGCCGCCCGGGAGCCCGATGATGAGCCTGCAAGCCGCCCTGTCCACCGCCCTTTCTTCGCTGGCTGCCGAGCAGCGCCAATCGGCGCTCATCGCCAACAACATCGCCAATGCCAACACCGAAGGCTATGTGCGGCGCGACCTGCCGCGCAGCGAGAGCCTGGTGGGCGGCACGGGCGCGGGCGTCAGCACCGGCACGGTGAAGCGGGCGACCGATGCGGCGCTGGCCGCCGCCTCGCGCACCGCCAGTGCCAATGAGGCCTATGCCGGCACGCTGCAGGGCCTGCTCGAAGCCTACACCGCCAAAATTGGCCAGGGCTCTGATGAGCGGTCGATCTCGCACCGCCTCGGCGCCTTCCAGACGGCGATGACCACGCTATCGGCCGAGCCTTCCAATGCGGTGGCGCAATCCCAGGCCCTGTCTTCGGCGCAGGATCTGGTGGCTTCCCTGCACGACATGACGGCGGCCGTGTCCACCGCGCGCAGCGATGCCGACCTGTCCGTCGCGCGCGACGTGGACGCGGTCAACAGCGCGCTCGACAGCCTAGCCGAGATCGACCGGCAGATGGCCTATGCTAGCGCCCGTGGCGCTTCCACCGCCGAGTTCGAGGACAAGCGTGACACGCTGATCGCCAAGATCGGCGCGGTGGTGCCGCTGCGCGTCTTCGACAACGGCCCGGGCCAGCTCATCCTGATGAGCGACGGCGGCAACACGCTGTATGATAGCACCACCGTCCATCACCTGAGCTTCACCCACACGCCGGGCATTCCGGCGGAATCTGGCAGCACCGGCCTGTCGCAGGTGACGGTGGACGGCCAGGCGCTGCGGAGCTCCGAGAGCGGTTCTATCGCCGCTGCCTTGACGCTGCGCGACAAAACGCTGCCCGGCTTCAACGACATGCTCGACCAAGTGGCCACGCAGCTGGCCAACGCCTTCCAGTCGGCCGATGGCACCCTGACGGGCGGAGTGGCCGGGCTGTTCGTCGACCCGCTGAAGAAGAACGCCGCCGACGCGCTGGTCTGGGACCAGGTGAAGGGCGGTGATGCGGGTTATCCGGTATCGGGCATGGCCAGCCGCATCGCCATCAACCCCGACGCCGATCCCGAGGCGGGCGGTGATCTGTGGCGCATGCGCACCGGCCTCGACCCGGCGGTGACCGACAGCGGCAACGCGTCCGACAACAGCTGGATCCTGTCGGCGCTGAACGCCATGGATGCGGCGCGCGACTACGCCACCGACACCGGCCTGCCGTCCAAGATGAGCCTGAGCCAGGCAGCGTCTCAGAGCGCCGGGCTGATGCAGAGCGAGCGGGCCGTCTGGACGGACCGCGCCACCAGCCGCTCCGCCCTTGCCTTGCAGGCGAAGGAGGAGCTGACCAATAAGACCGCCGTCAACATCGACGAGGAACTGCAGCGCCTAATGCTGGTGCAGCAAACCTATTCGGCCTCGGTGCAGATCATCCAGGCCGCCGCCAAGATGCTCGAAGAGCTGTCGCAGATCCGCTGAAGGAACGCCCCGCATGTATGACCGCGTCGCCTCGATGGGCGTGTCCATCGGCCGTCAGTCACAGCTGAACCGCATGCAGTCGGACCTCGCCCGGCTGACTGGCGAGCTGTCCTCGGGCCGCAAGAGCGACCCCGCGCGCGAGCTCGGCGTCGGCGCCTCACTGCTCTACAAGCTTCGCGCCGACATCCAGCAGGGCGACGCAATCGCCAATGCCGGCACGCTGGCCGGGCAGCGCCTGACCGCGATGCAGGACGCGCTGAGCTCGGTGGGCGAGCTGATGGACCAGATGTCGTCGGAAAGCCTGCAGGCCGAGGTGCTGAAGGACGACAGCTTCAAGACCATCGCCAGCAACGCGCGCGAGGTGCTGGGCAGTATGATGGACCTGCTGAACACCAGCTGGAACGGGCAGAGCCTGTTTGCCGGCCTCGACAGCGCCACCAAGCCGCTCTCCGGCGCCGAGGCGTTGACCGGCGAGACCGGCTGGGTGCAGGCCGCGATGGCGGATCTGCTGGCGAGCTCCGGTGCCGATCCGGTGGAGGTTGGCCAGAGCGCCGACGGCGCTGCCGACGGCACGCTGCTCGGAACTTTCAACGCCATGTTCAACAACACCGTGGTCGGCCTCGACGATTCCTTCTACGGCGTGGTCTACCAGGCGGCGAGCCGCACCGGCGGCGAGGCTACGCAGGTGCGTATCGGTGCGGGCGAAACGCTGCAATACGACATGCGCGCTGACAACCCTGCCTTTCGCGACGCCTTTCACGCACTGAGCCTGCTGTCGCTGCTCGACCAGCCGGATACGGCGCTGTCGAAGGAGGCGAAATCCGACGTGCTGCGCGAGGCAGGCACATTGATGCGCGGCGCGCGCAGCCAGCTCACCACCGCGGCCGGCATCCTGGGCGCTAAGCAAGAGCGGCTGGAGCGCGTGGGTGAGATCCAGGACCGTACCGTCACCGCGGCGGCCGCACAGATCAACGATCTCGAAGGCGTCGATTACTACACCATTTCGGACAAGATCAGCACGCTGCAGATTCAGCTGCAGGCCACCTACTCGATCACCGCCCAGATCTCGAAGCTGAGCCTGGTGAACTACCTTTGATCTCCAACGCGTCACACCGGAGAAACCGCATGTCCGTCACCACCTCCCCCTTCCTGCCCGAAGCCGACGCCGGGGCATTCTCCTCAGATGCGCCGGCCTTCATCCCCCTGGCCCTCGACGAAGCCGACATGGCCGCCTATGCCAGCATGGGCGCCGCGCTGGGCTGCGGCACCGAGACCTGCGCCGAGGCCTTCATGCTTGCCACGCCGGCGGCGCGCGAGCTGGCCGTGCAGCTCTGGCGCGGTGCCGTGTTCGCCGCCAAGGCCGGCGGTGCCGAGCTTACCGCCCGGATGCAGGCGCAGTGGCAGGCCGAGCAGGCGCTGGAAGCGATGCGCGCTCTGATCGGCCTGGCGCCGCAGCGGATGCCGCACGCCGCGCTGGCCGCCGCCGGCTTGCGCTACAGCGCCTGAGCGAGGACCGGGCCATGCTGCGTTCCTGGCTGCGTGCCGCGCTCGGCCTTGGCTGCTGCCTGCTGGCCCTTGGCGCCGCGGCGCCGGCGGCCGAGGCGCAGGTGCGGCTCAAGGACATCACCGCGATCGAAGGCGTGCGTGGCAACCAGTTGATCGGCTACGGGCTGGTGATCGGCCTGCAGGGCACCGGCGATCAGCTGCGCAACACCCCCTTCACCCAGCAGAGCCTCGCCGCCATGCTGGAGCGGATGGGCATCAACGTCGCCGATGCGCGGGTGCAGACGCGCAACACTGCAGCCGTGATTGTGACTGCAACACTGCCGCCTTTCGCGCGACAGGGTACGCCCATTGATGTGCAGGTATCGTCCTTGGGCGATTCCAAGAGCCTTAATGGGGGCACACTGATTGTCACGCCCTTGATGGGCGCTGATGGTGAGGTTTACGCCGTAGCACAGGGTCCTGTGGTAGTCGGCGGCTTCAAGGCAGAGGGACAGGCTCAGAGCATTTCTAGCGGCGTTACCACACAAGGTAAGGTGCCAGGCGGTGCTTTGGTCGAGCGGGAGGTCCCTGTAGCTTTGAATGCGCAGAGTTCCATTCGGCTCACCCTGCGCTCCCCTGACTTCACCACCGCAGTCCGTATTGAGGAGGCTCTGAACGCCCGCTTCGGTGGGGGTAGTGCTTCAGCGTTGGATCTTGGCACAGTGGAGATGCGCATTCCGCCCGGCTTCCGTGACCGGCTACCGAATCTGGTGGCGCAGATGGAAGCATTGACTGTGCGGCCAGAAACGCCAGCGAGAGTAGTGGTGGATGAGCGTACTGGCACTATTATTGTAGGCGCTCAGGTCCGCATCGATCCAGTAGCTATCACCCACGGGAACTTGGTGATCCGCGTAACAGAAAGTCCAATCGTGAGTCAGCCTGCCCCTTTCTCCAACGGCGAGACGACGGTGGTACCTCGAACGCAGGTTGAGGTGGACGATCAACGTGGCCGTCGTTTGGCAGCCCTGCCACGAGCCACGACGCTCAAGGACGTGGTGGATGGGCTGAATGCAATGGGCTTAGCGCCGCGCGACTTGATCTCAGTGTTAGCCGCACTGAAGGCCAGCGGTGCCTTACACGCTGAGTTGCAGTTTATTTAACGATGTCGCTTCTGGCGGGTGGTCAGCAATGACCGCCCGGTTTTTTCCAACCTGGATGAGCCAATTCCCCTAAATGCTCGTCCAGCCCTGCCGCTCGCAAGGCAGTGATGCTGGCCCAGCCTCCAGGCCGGTCGATGGTAACCGGTAGAAGCATAAGCTCACTCAGCGCTTCATCTTCTGGCCAGCCGCCTTCCCATAATTCCACATGAAACCGCGCCAGCGCTTCAGATGGAAAGGTTGCTACTGCATCATATCCTGCAGCGTTCAGCTTGGACCAGTACGATAAACTTGGGGTGCGGCCCACATAAAGACCTAAGCCGGTGTGCAGGACTACATATCCCCTGCCATAGAATTCGGCCATGCCCCTGCCTTCCTTTCGAAGCTGCTGCGTCTTGCGCATCATGCATCCGCAGGAAGATTCCGAAAATGTAGACAGTGTCTCAAAATACGAAAGATCTGCCTATGGCTGGCTGTTGAATCCATTTCGGCTCCAGCCGTCGCTGAAGAATCCGTCCGATGGCACAGCCAGAGCTTCCTGAAGCCTGAGCTCTGCTGAAGGCACCCCTTCCAATTTGGCTGATGTTTCCTTGCGGTGCTGTTGCGCAGGCAGCATGCCAATGGGGTCGAAAGCCCGGACGTCAAAACTGTTAATATCTAAGTTAGCCGATGAAAGAAGCGGCAGACCACGTTTTAAGATGGGCTCTGCATGCGGTTCCGTTGCTAGAAGGAAGAGGCATCCCCCTATTAACCATCCTGCGCGCATTCGCCTGTTTCTCCTCTTAGCTTGACCACCGCTATAGCGAGGAAAATTGCCAAAGGAGTTCCTTGTTTCAGGGCTCACGCTACTTTGCGGACCTACAAATCCTAGGTGGTCTCTAGGTTCTGTGGACACTTATCTCAGCCACAGGATCGTTGCGGCCAGTGTTACGACGGCGAGGTAATTCTTCGCGGTCTTCTCGAAACGCGTGGCGACGCGCCTGAATTGCTTGAGCTTGCTGAAGCAGCACTCGATCAGGTGGCGCTGGGCGTAGAGGTGTTTGTCGAGCGGGTATTTGCGGGCGCGGGACGGGTTGTTCGGGATGACGGCCACGGCGCCCTTGGCGGCGATCACCTGGCGTAAGGGGTCTGCGTCGTAGGCGGCGTCGGCCATGACAACCTGGGCGGGCAGGCCTTCGATCAGGGCGTAGGCCTGCGGGCAATCGCCGCGCTGGCCGCCGGTCAGGGCAAAGCGTACCGGCACGCCCAGGCCGCGTACGGCCAGATGGATCTTGGTGCTCAGGCCGCCACGGGAACGGCCAAGGGCCTGATCTTCAGACCCCCTTTATGGAATGGCCCGCCCCTCTTTCGTAGCCTGTCTGTGGCCACTGGAAAGGGAAACGGAACATGGACGT
>NZ_QXGS01000052.1 GCF_003604215.1 Teichococcus vastitatis | reverse complement strand
CGACATGACCGATCAGGCGAAGCGGCCGGCCACCATCCGGCAGATGGTCTGGGGTATCGCCACACTCCACCGCGCCGCCGGCCTGGCGGATCCGACCAAGGCCGAGCCGGTGCGGCTGGCGCTGAAGCGCATGGCCCGCACCCTCGGCGTGCGTCAGCGCCAAGCGGCGCCGCTGGGCGAACTGGAGGTCCAGCGAGTGCTGGCGACCGTCGGTAAGCGGCTCGCGGATATGCGAAATATTGCCCTGCTGCTGGTCATGCGAGATCTGCTGGCCCGCCGGTCAGAGGTGGTGGCTCTGCAGGTCGAGGACGTCGAGTTCAGCGCTGACGGTACCGGCACGGCCACCATCCGCCGCTCCAAAACCGACCAGGCCGGCGAAGGCGCGGTGCGCTGGCTGGCGCCGCGGACCTGCGCCGCGCTGAAAGCCTGGATGGTGGGCGCCGAGATCGTGGAGGGGCCGCTGTTCCGCTCGATCGACAAGGGCGGAAAAGTTGGCGCCTCCCTGACCGACTGCAGCGTGCCGCACATCCTGAAGGCCCTGGCCTCGAAGGCCGGCGTCGACGCGGTGCGGATCAGCGGACACAGCTGCCGGGTCGGCATGGCGCAGGATCTGGTGGCCGCCGGCGCCGAGCTGCCAGCGGTGATGCAGGCCGGCCGGTGGAGCACCCCGACCATGCCGGCGCGCTACAGCGAGCGACTGGCGGCAGGGCGGGGCGCAGTGGCCCGGTTCTACGAGGCGAAGGGGATCTAAGGCGCGAGTAAAAGTAAAAGAGAACAGTTGCGGCGCCCGTTCTGACATGCCATGCTCTCGTCTATGGCGATTTCCGCGCAAGTCATGGCGGTCTTAGACGAAAGCGGCATCCGTAGGGTGACCGCCGATCGCTACCTTCGGCCCCAGCGTGCCGAAGGGCTGATTCCACGAGCTCAGAAGGGGGGCGGCGCTGCTGCCCCTCACTTCGATGCTGGGCAGCTAGCCTATGTCGCCATTGGTCTCGCTGCTCCAGAGCCTATCAAATCTGCAGAAACAGCTCGGATCCTCGGGAACGCTAGCTTCCTCACGGTCTATCCCTACTCGCAGGAACAGCACGAAGAGCTGCAGGGGCAGACACTCCACGGCGCCTTGATCAGTATGATCGAGGGTGTTGCAGCCTTCCTGATGGCCCAGGCTGAAGGGAAGGAACCCAGTGGAGGCAGGCACTTGCCTCACTTCATTAAGTTCTACCTCTCGCCCCTCACGGTTCAGTTGGACTGGATCGGGCGGGATTATTCAGTCGAGCGGCGTGAAATCTACGCCAATAATGACCGTTCGAACAATGACCAAGTGCAGTTCTCACAAGAGAACTCGGTCATTCAGCGTGTTACTGAAATTCCAGGAGCATTTATTTTCCGACTGGGCGAACTCTACTACGATAGTTTGCTCCACCAGTCCGGAAAGCTGCCGATAAATACGGACTCTATGCCAGTGGAGACCCCGGAACGCAAAGACGCCGCCCTGCCAGGGGCGGCGTCCATGCGTACTAACCAGCCAAGCGCGACCCCGGCCGGGACTACTGACAACCCGGAACCTAATAGCGGCAGTGAGAAATCTCAACCGTCGTCGTCGCGCATGGCTGGTCCCTCCAACACCATTAGGAGAGACGAGCATGGCCCAGCGCCGGGTCCTTACCCAGTTACCCCGTGATCTCGGCCGGTTCACCGGCCACACCATCGCTTATCGTTACATCTGGAGCGCGGCCGTTGAGGGCCGCATTCAGGCGGAGCAGGGCAACAACGGCCGCTGGACCTACGATCCCGCCGATGTCCCCCAGATCGCCGCCGCACTTGGCTTGCCAGCCTCGCAGGTGGCCGCATGAGCCCCGCCGAAGCGAACGCCAAGATCCAGAAGTAGAAACCCCTCCGCCGGGGACGAACCGGCGAAGGGGCAGATACGCATGCGCTACACGATCAGAGCGATCTTGATATAGCGCGGATCTGCTGTTTTCGCCACCGGTTTGTCTTCACGGCATCGAAAGCGATGTCCAGTGCAGCAGACTCTCTCTTCCGTTGTAAATCCTGACCGTCCCTGGTGGATGGCGCCCGCGCTCGACGTATCGCCCATCGAAGCTCGGTGTATTGCCCTTCAGCTGATTGCGGGCCGGTCTCGGTTCAACAGTACCCAGCGCAGGTTCCTGTGGTGGGTGGCGTCGGCAAAACTGCCCATGACGCCGTACCGCCGCAGAGTGATGGGCAAGCTGGTGGCGCTGTCCCAGCGCGGCGGCTGGAGGGGCGCAGAATGAGCAGCGCATCCAATCCCTCTCTGGCCGTCTCCGCCTTCACCCTCGACGTGCGCAGCATCACGCCAGAGAACGGCCGCGCTTCCATGCTGGCCCGGATCGAGTTCCGGTCGCCGAACCGCGAGTTCCTCATCCTGGTGAATGGCCGCGGCGTCTGCCTTTTCCCACCCGGTGAGTCCATCGATCCGCCGCTCAAGGACGCCATCCGCGCCGAGGTGAAGCGCCTCCTGGTGATCGCCCTTCGCGAGCAGATCGTCCGCGGCGCGAATTCCCAGAAGATGCTCTGGCGGATAGATCCGCACGGATTGGAGGGACGCCGGCATGTGCGGCCTTGACCCAGCCGTCGCCTCCAAGCTGGTGAAGATCTGCGGCCTGCTGGGGTCGGACCAGGAAGGAGAGCGCTCGGCCGCCGCATGGCAAGCCACGCGCCTCCTCCAGAAGCACGGCATGTCCTGGCAGGATGTGTTCGCGGCATCACCGCTGCCACCACCGTCGCCGCCGCAGCCCTCGCCGGCACCACAGCGCGCATCCCGCCCGTCCTGGGGCCATGTTTCCAAAGTGCACTGGGCATTGGGCTTTCGGTCGCGGCTCACTCCTTGGGAAGGCGCGTTCCTGCAGGAAATCGGCAGACGCCCGAGGATCAGCGCCAAGCAGATAGAAGTGCTGGACGGCATCATCCGCAAGCTGGTGAGCGAAGCGGCATGACGCCCCGGAGAAGGGATATTCTCGGGAGCAATCCCGCTGCCGGCGCGGCTGATCGGCGGCAGCCCTGACCTTCACCGACGAAGAACTCGACGACATCCGCGCTGGCCTCGAGGCCAGTGTTGAGAGCCTGTGCGAGACGCTGCTCGGCAAGCCGACCATGCGGTTGGGCCGTCGTTGGCGCTGGGGCCGCAAAGGGGCCTTCTCCGTCACGGTACGTGGCGCAGGACGCGGCCACTGGCGGAACTTCGACGGCGACGATCACGGCGACATGCTGGCGCTCATCATGCAGGAGCGCGGAGGAGATTTCTCGCAAGCGGTGGAGTGGGCGCGTGGGTTCCTGGGCACCGGGCCCCGCATCGCGCACACCATCCGGCAGCGCCAAGCGACCGTTTCCGTCATCGACGAGGACGCCGCCAGGATTGAGCAGGCCCGCCGGTACTGGAACCAGGGCAAGCCGCCAATCGGCACTCCGGCCGACCTCTACCTCACCGACACTCGCAAGATCCCACGCCCAGCATCGGGCTGGCCGTCCTGTGTTCGCTACCATCCCGGCCGCAATGCCCTAATGGTCGCCGCCACGCTGGCCGACGGCACGGTACAGGCGGTGCAGCTGATCCACCTGACACCCGACGGCAAGAAGCGGCCGCAGGAAGAAGGACGCCCGATCAAGCAGAGCTTCGGGCCCCAGGCAGGAGCCGCTGTAAGGCTCTCTGGCGCCTCCGGGCCGCTGTTGCTGGCGGAGGGTCCGGAAACCGCGCTGAGCCTCTGGGCGGCCACCGGACGCGAAACCTGGGTAGGCTTGGGCGGGGTCGGCAAGCTGCCGGTGCCAGACTTCCGCGTGATCGTGGTCTGCGCCGATGATGACCCGAAGGACGCGCCAGGTTCCAAGGCCCTGCAGAAAACCATCAGCCGCTGGCAGGGCGAAGGCCGCGAGATCGCCATCGCCCGGCCCTGGCCGAACCGGCGCTACAACAAGTCCGACTTCAACGATCTCCTGCAGCAGAACGGGTCTGCCGCCGTGCTGGCCCGGGTCGAGATCGCACTCCAACCGCGCGGCCCTCAGCCGCCGGCCGGCAAGGCTCTGCCGCTGCCCCTCGCTCGGCATCGGCTCGGCCAGGCTGTCACCAGCTTCTTCGAGCGGGCGGCCGAGTACGATCCCGACGTCCAAGACAATGCCGCGCCGATCGTCTGGGGCGCGAAGGTCAGTGTCGGCGTCGGCAAGAGCCACCTCAGCCGCATCGGTGCCGCTCGCTTCCTCGCGGATCTCCGCGCCAGAGGCGACAGGCGAACCATCATCATGGCGGTGCCGACGCACAAGCTGGGCGAGGAGCAGGCCGCGGCCTTCATGGCGCTGCCGGAAGCCCGGGCCGCCGGGCTGACCGCCGGGGTGTGGCGCGGGCGGGAAGCACCGGATCCACAGCAGCCCGGGCAGGCCATGTGCCACGATCTCGACGCGGTGCGGGAGGTGCAGAGCCTCGGGCTCAACATCGAGAAGAGCCTCTGCCGCCATAAGCCGAGAGGCATGCCAGCCGTCGAGTGCCCGTTCCATGGCGCTTGCGGCTATCAACTCCAGAAGCAGGCAATCGCCGATTTCTGGCTGGTGCCGCATGAGAGCCTGTTCCACGAGAAGCCCAAGGCCGTCGGCATCCCGGCCGCGGTGATCGTGGATGAGAGCGTCATCCAGAAGGGCCTGGATGGCGTGGATGGCCTGCCAGTCGATCTGAACCTCGACGCGCTGACCGACGGGGTGTTCATCGCGAACGACCAGCCCGGGCACGCCACCCAGCGTCTGCGCCACGTGCACCGCATCACCCGCGCCGCCCTGGATCAGATGCCGGATGGACCGCTGAACAGGCAGGCGCTGCTGGATCTCGGCCTCACCTTCGAAACCGGCACGGATGGTCAGGTTCATACATGGCGCCGGCTGGTGGATCCCGGCCTCTACCCAGGCATGCCCGCCAAACAGCGCCGGCAGATGGTAGAGGACATCCAGGAGAACCGGCTGGTGAAGCGCACCGCCTGGTTCTTCAAGGCGCTGGCCGAGTTGCTGAAGGATGGCGGGCCCGTGGCGAGCGGCTGGGCCTCCCTCGTCACCAAGGACACGCCCGATGGCCCGCAGCGTGTCATCCGCCTGCGCGGCCGCCGGAGCGTCACCAAGGGCTGGCTGGCGCCGACCCTACTGATCGATGCCCTCCTCGCTCCCGACCTAGCCCGGTTCTACTGGCCCGGCCTGGAGATGGTCGCCGACATCGAGGCGCAAGCCCCGAACATGCGGATCCGCCAGATGACCGGCCGCGACTGGGTGAAGTCCGCCCTGGTGCCGGATGAGCACCAGACCCCCAAGGAGAACGAGCGCCGGCTGAAGAACTCCGAGCGCCTCCGCGCCGCGGTGATGCGGGAGGCCTTCGCCACCTCCGGCAAGGTGCTGGTGGTCACCCAGAAAGCGGTACGGCAGCACTGGGAGACCTGCGGCCATACTCCCGAGAATGTCGATTACGCGCACCATAACGCCGTGGCCGGCATCGACCGCTGGGGCGGCGTGGAGCGCCTGGTGGTGGTCGGCCGCACCCTGCCCCGCCCGGGCGACGTGGAGCGCCTGGCCGAAGCCCTGACCGGCGCTGCGGTGGCCCAGCGTGCCATCCGGTACGAGCGCCGCGACGGGGCCATCCAGCTCGCGGACGGATCCAGCGTCACCGCCGAAGCCGACTTCCACCCCGACCCGGTGGCCGAAGCCATCCGCTGGCAGATCTGCGAGGGCGAGCTGATCCAGATCATTGGCCGTGGCCGTGGCTCCAGCCGGTCCGCCACCAACCCGCTCGAGGTGCTGGTGCTGACCGACCGGCCCCTTCCCCTGGAGATCCATGAGGCCGTGACCTGGGAGAGCCTGATGCCGTCGCCGATCGATCTCATGCTCAGCCGGGAAGGGGTGGCGGTGCTCAGCCCCACCGATGCTGCCCATTGTTTCCCGGATCTTTGGGGGAGCCCGGCCGCCGCCAAGATGGCCTTCAATCGGGACCACAGGGTAACAAACCCCTTTAAGGAATATCTCTATAAGGGGAATGTTACCCTGTGCTTGTCCGCCACCTACCAGAAGGCTGGTGAGCGCCAGCGGCCGGCCAAGGTCATCTTCGACCCCTCCAAAGCGACGGATCTGCACGGCTGGTTGGAGGATCGGATCGGAGAACTGGCCCGGCTGAAGCTGGACGAGCCGCCGCCGGAACCTGATCCGGAGCCCACCCAGCCGGGGGTGGAGGGCGATGACCTCGAAACGGCACATACACCTCATGCGCCGGGCCCAGGTGGTCGTGACGATAGGCTTCGCTTCAAGCGGTCCGTCACTCCAGAGGCAGGCTGCGGCAGCGATCCGCCGCAGATTTCCCTGGCTGCCAAGGGCCGCTCCGTATCGAAACCGACTGGCTTGGAACCTGTGACATGACGAAGATGCTGAAGCCGACCCAGACGCCGACGACCGAGACGGCGGCCACCGTGGTTCAAACTGATTTGGGCCCTGTCACCGCGACGGGCGGCATGAACCCCGAGAACCCGTTCAAGGGCATGGGCGGGAGCGACAACCCAATGTTCAACTCGATGCTGTACCGGGAGGTCCTGGGCGTGGCTTTTGGCCGCCCTGCCGGGGACGAAGAGCAGAAGAGCCGGATCGGATCCGCCGCGGCGCAAGCCATGGCTGGCTTCCAGCCGAAGGACGAGGTCGAGGGCCTGCTGGCGGCCCAGGCGGTGGCCCTGCACTTCGCCGCCATGGAATGCCTGCGCCGATCTGTGATCCCGGATCAGCCGTCCGAGATCGCCGCGAAGATGCGGAAGGATGGAGCCAATCTCGCCCGCTCGATGGTCGAGATGACGGAGGCCCTTCAGCGCCGCCGCGGCAAGGGCCCGCAGGTTGTGCGGGTCGAGCGCGTGGTGGTGCAGGAGGGCGGCCAGGCGATCGTCGGCAACGTCAACAGCGAGGGGAACCGTTGAGCTGGGATCTCACTGCCGCCCGCTTGGCGCCGCGATGTGGCGCCAAGACCCGGGCCGGTACACCCTGCGCGGCGGCCGGCATGGCCAACGGCCGCTGCAAGATGCACGGCGGCAAGAGCACTGGTCCCCGCACGGCAGAAGGGATCGAGCGCATCCGCGCGGCGAGGATGAAGCACGGCATGTTTTCTGGCGAGATGCGGGAGCTCCGAGCACTGATCCGCGAGTTGAAGGCAGAGCAGAAAGTGCTCAGGGAGAAAGCATGATCCAGATGTTCGACGTTCGCGGAAACGCTCTGAAGCTTCTGCAGCGCATCTATGCAGAGACCCGTGGCGACCAGAACCATGACGTAAAGACAGCTGGCCTGATCCAGCAAATGGGTCTGGATGCGCGAGACGGCCAAGCCGCGGCCGGCTACCTGATCAAGCGGCGCCTGGTTGAAGATCTGGGACTAGTCAGCACTTTTCCGGTCGTCTTTATCACCGCGGATGGCATTGATCAGATTGAGCGTGCTCTTCGGAATCCCCAGCAAGGCTCGGATTTCTTCCCGCCAGCCGTACAGATCCTGCAGATCCAAAGCATGTCAGGTGGTGTTGTTCAGCAAGGTAGCCAGGCGTCTCCAGTGACGCAGAACAACCACGCGGGCATCGACCTGTCAGCACTAGCCACCCAACTCGGCACCTTGTGCGCGGCGCTGGCCAAGGAGGCGACCCTGACCGAGCACTATGTTGCGGTCGGGCAGATAGCTTCTGCGCAGATAGCCGCCAACGAAGGCAATCCAGAGAAGGTGGGCGGTAGTCTCCGCATGCTGGGGAAAGCCGGCCAATGGGTAACCGATAAGGCCGACAAGATCGGCACTACGTTGGTGATCGAGGCTCTGAAAAGGTGGCCGGGATCTGGAGAATGAATCGCTTCCTTCGAGCCTTTTCACTTTCGATAATTTGCCTTCTCAGGCCAATCTTTAACCTGCTGCGGGTGACATGGAAAATTTCTTTGATTTAACGACCATTAAATCTGTCACTGGAACACTTGGGGAAATTTGGAAACCGCTCGCTACAGTTGGAACTCCGCTTCTGGCGGCTCTATCCTGGTTTGTCAGGAAATGGAGAATAAGAGTCCGCAAGCGGCGCGAGGCTGCAGAAGCAGCAGCTATGCGCCGGAAGGAATGGTCCGAGGAACTGGAAAAGCAGCTTTCAGCTGTAGCTAGCTACTACAACGATGCGGCACAGCGCCTAAGCGAGATTCTGGATCTTGTAAGTTCTGACGCAGTAAACATTAATCTTCCCATTGCTAATATAAAAAATATAGTTGAGAAGCCCCCTCTAATAATTAACTTTGGCGACATTGAGAAACTTAAAATATCAAAAGAAGTAAAGCCTTTCCTAGAAACTTCAAATAAAAGATATGAACTCTATAGCGCGCTTTTGGAGGAATCTAGAAGTAAAGAGCGGGCTTTTGCTATGCCAGTAGATATGATTAGAAGTATGCGTGATTACCTACTTAAAAGTCGGAAGCAGGCGAACCAAGCGGCGTTCTTTCTAAAAGTTTACATTCTTTTAAATGTACCAGAAGAAAGAAATACCTCCAAGTTTCCTGTTATGCGCTCTTCTTCCGAGCGAGATCGGGAGCGGTCTGATTAGCGTTACCTTATCTCTCGCGCCGCTATGACGCTGGCGATCAGGTCTAGGATGGCAACCGGATTCACTGCTTCCTCCATCAAAGCATTGATCTAGCAATCTAACGAGAATGCAGTAATATACACTCATCTCGCGGCCTTCCGGCCCGATCCCAGTAACGCAGCACCGCTGCACCAGGCGCCGCCTGGATGGATCAACCGGAGCGGCCGTGGGCATCTCCCGCATCGAATTCCGAACTGACCCGGCCAATGCGTCGCGCCCCACCGATTGGGCAGCCGCGGCATCCTTCCTGCCGCAAGCGCCGGATCTCAACAGTCCCGAATTGAACCAGCACGGCAAGACCCGTCGCGACATGGTGGCCGAGCTGGTTGGCGCCGGCACCGAGAGTCGCGCGGATGCCGATGTTCGTCGCCAATTCTGCGAGGCGTTCGCTCGCCGCAGCGGCTTTGCCCTTTCCTTCGATGGCGTGCCCGATTGCCTCGTGCCGCTCTACTTCGAAAGTAGGTTCGAGGAGTGGAACGGTGCCCCGGGCCAAGCGGAAGCGCTGATCCTTCGCGCTGATGAAAGAAATCCCTGATGCGTACCATTCGCAACACATCGAAGCGCTACATCACCTTCCCCAGCCACATCAGCATCGCGCCGGGCCAGCACGCCTCCATTCCTGAAGCATTTGTCCAGCGTGCTGACGTCCAGGCGCTGATCGCCGCGGGTGAGCTGCAGGATGTGACGCCGGGGGGCGCCGGCTGATGGGCGCGTTCGGACCCAAGATCACACCATTGCCGGGCCCCCGCTTCCATGTGGACAAGCAAGCTCGTCGACGCAAACCGGATGTCCCCTACCGCTCTCCTTACCCGACCTACGCGGAACTCACCGCATCAGCCCAGCACAGGAAGGACACCATGAAGACCGAGTTCCGGATGGATCAGATCCGCTCACCCCGCAGCGCTGAGGAAGCGCGAGCCATGATGATCCAGCGTGACAAGCAAGACGAGGGGATCCGGATGGATGCCGCGCGATCGCCTGAGAAGATCATCAGTGCTCAGCAGGCGCGCAATGTGATGATGCGCCGGGGCAGCCGGTAATGACGCAGGATGGCGAGAAGGCCACACGCCGGGCAGTCATCAACGCTTTGACCCAGCCCGGCGGGTTGTTCCCGTCCGGCATCACCGTCATCTATGACGGCCAGGAAATCGCCCTCGACATCCTCGATGATGCGATGACCTGGGTCACGCTGGATCGCCAGGCTGCTAAGCGGTCCAGTGCTTCCTTCGATCCGATTGCATCCCTGACGCGGCATCTTCCGAAAGCGCTGGAGGCACATCGCAAGTACCTGCGCTCTCTCGAGGGGCGGCCACACGGTTACAGCGCAGGCCGTGGTCACGAGGTAGTCGAGCGACGGGCTGCAATCTCGCCGCGCCGCCCGTTGGAAACGCCCTTACTGCTCAGCAGTCAGGGGGCGTGATGACTCCTGATAAATCTGGTCCTCAGGAGCAATCCGCTATCCCCGGCCTGGCGGAAGTCGCGTCCGAGGGGCAAGCCAAGGTGGCACGCCTCGACGCCATTGCCGCAGAGGGCAATGCGCTGAACAGCGTGCGTAAGCGTGCGCTCTCCCGGATCCAGCAGATGCAGGCCGATGCGCTCGCCGGCCGTCCCGTCGACATGCTCGAGTTCTCCATCCTGAAGTCCGAGGTGGAGCGTGCGGAAGCCCGGCTCGATGAGCTGATTGCTGCCGGCGAGGCGCTTGCGGACGAGCTGTCCAGGGTGCCCGGGCAGATTGCCGCGGTGGTACGGCCAGCCATGGAACGGCGAGAGCGCATCGCTGAGGCAAGCCAGGCGAAGGGGTACAGAGCATGATCGTCCGCGCTTTGGAGACCCTTCTCTCCTTCAAGGTCGATCAGCGCGGCCTGAATGAGTTTGATCGCGGTCTCAACCAAGCGGTCCGGCGAGCGGAGCAGGTCACCATCGGCATTGCGCGGATGGCCGCCGGCGTCGCGGCTGGCATCGCTTCGGCGCTCGGTGTGAACGAGATCATCCGTGCTGGTGACGAGATGACCAGCACCATGAACCGGCTGCAATCCGCAACCGGCTCCATGGACGGCGCGTCGCGGGCTTTCGAGAGCTTGTACTCCTCTGCCCGCGAGACAGGCGTGGCGCTGACCGAGACCTCGCAAGCCTTCTTACGCTTCAGTCCGGCCATGAAGACGGCCGGCTACGGGATGGCCGACACGATCAGTCTGATCGACGGGATCCAGAAGGGACTGCTCGCGGCCGGTTCGTCGGCGGCTGAGACGTCCTCGGTGTTCCTCCAGCTCGGTCAGGCGATCAACAGCGGGAATTTCGCCGGAGATGAGCTCAAGGCCTTCCTCGAGGCTGCGCCGCCCGCCCTGGTGAACCGGTTCGCCGAAGCGCTGGGCGCGACGAACGCGCAGCTGCGCGAGATGGGCTCCGAAGGGAAGCTGACGACCAAGAACGTCCTCCCCGCCCTCATCGAGGCCGCCAAAGCTGGTCGCGATGAATTCGGCCGCATGCAAGTCACCGTCGGCCTGGCGACAGCCCGCACTCGCGTCGCCATGGACCGCCTGGTCGCGGATCTGGAGCGGGCATTTGGCTTCACCCGCCTCCTTGCAGACGCGATCGAAGCAGTTGGCCGGAAGTTCGACGAGTGGCGACGATACATTCCGGGCATCCGCGACACCGTGAATGAGCTGGGCGGTCTCGAGCGGATCATGGGAGCGCTCCTCTGGGGCATCCCGCCTGTGACCCTTGCCATCCTGGCGATGAATGGCGCTCTGACTGCGTTGCTGGTGCGGGCGGCGCTGATCGCCAGTCCCTTCCTGGCAGCCTCCGCCGCGGTCGTCTTCTTCGGCGCCATGCTGCAGGATTTCTATGCCTGGGTGACGAGCGCCAACACCAAGACCCTGTTCGGTGAGTGGTTCGGTCCGTTCGAGGATCTGATCGCGCCGCTGAAGGGCGTCTTCCAGGACGTGAAGACCCTCTTCACTGGGGCCCCGGACGAGATCATCGCCGCCTGGGATCGGCTGAAGGCCTACTTCCGGAACTGGGCCGGTGAGGCGTTCGCCAACTTCCCGCCGGCCATGAGGAAGTGGCTCGGCTACGAAGGCGGGCAGGATGCGAAGCCGCCGCAGGATCTGCCGGCCTATGGCGCGCAGGCCGGTGCCCTGACGCAGGAGCGCATCACCAACCCGCTATTCGGCAAGCTATCGGACTTCCTGGGTATGCTGGGCTTCAATCGTCAGGTGCAGCAACCTGATGGAACGATGCGTCCATTGCGGCCGGGCGAGAGCATGCTTGATGCGATGACTGGCTCGGACATGATCGCGCGCATGCGGCCCACCAACAACACCACGGCGACCCAGAACAACACCTTCAACCAGAATGTCACCGTCAATGCGACGGGCGTCTCTGGGGCAGAGGTGGCGGCCGGCGCAAACGCTGGAGTGGACCGCGCCAATGCCGGATTCAACAGCGCCATGGAGCAGCTATCCCGCCAGTTCCGCATGGCCCTGCCCGGGGCTGAGGGCGCCGGCGGAATGTTAGGGGCGGCGCCGTAAGGGTCAGTAAGGCAGTAGAGCTTACTCTATCGCCTTCACCACCTGATCGATGAAGTCGACAAGGATGGCCTCGTAGGCTGCAACATCGTCGCCTGAAATTTCAAACCTAGGCTGACGTTCCCCTGTGTGTGGGATCAACAAAACAGGGTGAATGCTTCCAAGGGTATCAACGTTGAAAACGACTTTCCTGGCGCTTCCGCGAACGCCGGAAAGGACCACGTGAACTTGCGCAAGACCAGAACTGCGGCTGTTTTCCTCAGACCCTATCGCTAGTTCCATGTCATGACCGCTGATCGTTCCATTGACGTTGGTGATAGCTTGCTGAAGGTCGGAGTACGATTTCTCCCAACGCTCTACGGCCGTTTTCCTCTTCTGTGCGACTTCCTGCTTGGCTCTTTCCTCCGCCTGCAGCTTCTCAGCAGCCTGGCGATCCTTCTGGCCCTTGAGGTTCAATGCCGCATCCAGACGGCTGCTTAGTCTTTTATCCATCAGGGTTAAGCCTCTCCGGTTCGCAGTAAGCAGAATTATCGAGAACAGCAAAAAGGGGCCAGTTAGGCCCCTTATGTTCTGTGCGAGTTTGCTCGAAGCTTAGGCGTCTTCGAACTCGATCTTCATGCGAACACCCATGACCTGGGCCGCACGCGCAACAGTGTCGAGCTGCACTTTAGGGTTCTCTGGGTCAAAGAGGCGATCAACCTGAGTTCGACTGGTGTTCATCCGCTTTGCCACTTGAGCCTTCGAAAGCCGTTGCCTCTTGCGAATCTCTTCCAGCTGCCAAGCGATCACACGCTTGGTCGCCAGGCCAACAACCTCTTCGAGGATCCCTTCCTCAGTGAGGAAATCATCGAGAGAGGAACCAGCGCAGCCAGAAATCTCTTTCTCGACGGTCATTGTTTTCTTTGCCCCTCTATCGGATCCGGCAACCCTTCATTCGGGCCCGTGCCAGATCCAATTCCTGTTTCGGTGTCTGCTGTGCCTTCTTGAAGAAGGCATGCAGCAGCATTGCTTCCTGTCCTTGCACGAAAAACAGAACGCGTAGCTCTCGATTGCTGTTTAAAGAAGTGCGTACCTCATGAAGGCCGTCACCCATAGGGCGGCATGTCGGCATACCGATCGGCCACCCAAACTCTACAGTCTTTAGGTCGTCTCCAACCTTTACCTTGTCATTCTTTGACAAGCCCCTAATCAGATCACGGACTGGTTCGGCGCCTTTCTCGGACCGCCAAAACCTCACTGTAATCTTCTTCTCAGCGGCCCCGGTCACAGCAGCCGCCGTTGATATATGTACCTTACACGGTGCATTTTGAGGGTCAATCTGAATGTAAGTTTGGAGTGTCTCATATCGCGAGGACGTGAGACGGAGCTTACCGGCCCTGCCCTTCCAGCTTTTGGATACAGGCGTTCCGGATCCAGGCCGATCGACCCATGCCATCAGCCTTAGCGGCCGCATCGATCCGCTTCCGGAGAGCCTCCTCCATCCGGATCATGGTTGGCTTCATCCCGCTTTCATCCGCCGGCTCGACCTTCTCAGGCACTTTCCCAGCAGCCTGGATGAACTTCTCCGCCGCGACCTCATCAGGTGGCGGCGTACTGCTTCCCGGTTTACGCGCGATTGCCAATGTATTGCGTCCTGGTATCGTTTATCTATTGGAACGCAATATCTGCTAAAGCACCCAGCTCTTCAATGGCTTTGGCGTCTCGGGGCTGGATTTCCGTCACCGCCCGGCCCTGCGACGCAGCGTTGGGAAATGCCTTCCGCCGCACGAGCATGGCCTTCAGGCCCTCGACACCATCCACCTCGCTCAGGGCCTGCTGAGCGTCAGCGTTGTCGCGGCCCTGGGCATCGGCCGCATTGAGAAAGGCCATGGCCCGTAGATCAGGATTGATCTCTCGGGCCTCCTTCACCAACGCCGCTACCTGATCCAGAGCCCAGACGTCGAAGCTGCGAGGCTGAACCGGCACCAGCAGGGCGTCGGCCACCGTCAGTGCAGCGCGCAGGCTGCCGGTGTCGCGGCCGCCCACGTCGATGATGACGTCCTGATACTTGGGCGCGAGCTGGCGCACCTGCGTCCGAACCGCCGCTCCATGGAGCGCGACAGAGGTGTAGCCGGGCTTGCCGAGGGTGTCGGCGCGCAGCTGGGTAAACAGGCTGGCGGTGCCCTGCTCGTCGCCATCCACCAGCAGCACGTCACGGCCGGCTAAGGCGCGCAGTACCGCCAAATTGACGGCCACGGTGGTCTTGCCGACCCCGCCCTTCGTGTTGCCCACCACCAAAATCATGCAAACCCCCCACTACGAGCGATTGACATGCGATATACAAACGCATTACCAACGCAATCACGGAGGCAGCTTAACGCATAACAGCGTAAAGCAGAAGCTGAAGCGGCCGGGAAGTAGGGCGGCCACCCTACTGCCCGGCCTAACCACCACCTACTCGCGCAAGGAGCAAGGCCATGGCTACGTATGTCTCTACACCCGTGCCAGCGCTCAGAAGAAGACCCTCGATCGACGTTGCCGACGTCGTCCCCACCCGCAGCCAGGTCGCCGCGGCATACCTTGCCACCGGATCCCTGCCCCCGCTCCGCACCTTCCTGGCAGCCGAACCCTCCGGTACCGACTACATCGCCTCCGCCATGCTCGGCAGCGTTGCCGTCGGCGTCATGCTCGTGGCGGGGCTGGCGTGATGGCCCAGATCAGCGACGAGTTCCGGAAGCACTATGAGGCGGTCTCCGGCGCCGTGTCCGACATCGGGAATGCGCTGGGCCTCCTCGGAATGATCATCGAGGCGAACGAGCCCGCGCTTCCGGAGCCTGTCCAGGGCCGGCTGAACTACCTCTACTTCCAGCTTGTGAGCCATCAGCAGGAAGCCGAGCGGCGCCTGCCCCTCCTCTGGGCCGCACCAAAGGAGGAGGCGTGATGTCCCTTTCGAGAAGATCCACCATGGCCGCCATGCTGCCGATCGTCATCGGTCCGACCTTGGCGTCGGCCGCGGCGCCCGTCGATCCTGCCCTCGACACCTACCGCCAGGTGATGGCCGAGAAGGACGGAGTTGAGACCGGCGACAGCTGGGCTGCCGTAGAGCGCTGGTGTGAGTCCGAGCGCGATGCGCTTCAGGCTCTCACTGACCAGATGCCGCCGGGTGTCGAGGCCTTGCTGCGCCGCGTGGCTCTGCTGGGTGACCGGCTCGAGGATGCCGCGCACTGGGGTCTTCAGGATGAAGAAGCGGAGCTGATCTGGGCGCTCAGCGACCGCGCCAAGGCCCTCCTGGAGCATCAGGCATGACGCGCCACTCCATCCCGGCCACCCAGCGCTGCGCCTGGTGCTGGAAGAGCTTCGACACCGTTACGGAGCGCAAGACCCACGAGCATCTGCTGCACCGAGCGAACCTCGCCCGAACCCAGGAGGCCGAGGCGCACGCCAGGATGCAGCATTACCACGCTGACCGCATGGCGGTGCTGCGCGGTCGGGCGCCGGCACCGTGAACACGCGGCAATAACCAGCCCTTTCCAAGCACATGACGCGGCCAGAAGGCCGCGTTTCTC
>NZ_QXGS01000051.1 GCF_003604215.1 Teichococcus vastitatis | reverse complement strand
CTTCCGCTGGACCAAATCTGCCGACGACATTCTCGCCGCCATCCAGCGCTTCTGCCTTCGCTCCCAGACGATCGGAGTTTGATGGGGGCAACTCCACATCGCCCGGCACCCTGCCGGCCGGACGATCAGCTAAAGTACCACTGTTCTGGGTGTCCTCCCCAAGGGGTGCGGCAGTGCTGCGAAATAGCCGTTCGTGCAGGAACGTTCTGCAGCGTTCGATTCACAACCCGCACACCCATGAAGGCCGGTGAAAGTCCGACCAATCCGATACCCCATTGCTGCTCTACCACCAGTTTCCAGATCTCCTTTGCCGTCTCATTGCGCTGCTCCTGCTTCTGGCTGGTCGCAGCGCGCATCAGCTCGAAGGCCCGCCTCATCTCCGGCTCGGCGGGCGCTTGGCCACGCTCGCCGTTGGAGCCGTACCAAGCGGCATAGGCGTTGCTGATGACGCCGCCCAGCGGATCGACGGGCAGGGCGTAGCGAGGGAAGAGATAAAGGCTTTCCGTGCCGTTGTTGGTCCAGAGCGCGATCTGGTGCTGGTCCGAATAGGCTCGGGTGTACCAGAGGCTGCGCTCCATCACCTTCACATCGGCCGCGATGCCGATCTTGCGCCAGTGCTGCACCACCATCTCGGCCTGCTGCGGCCAGGTGGGGGACAGCGTCTGCGCCACCGCGATCTCCAGGCGCAGCCGCTGGCCATTGTCGCCGCGCAGCCGGAAACCCTCGCGGTCCTTCTTCAGCCCGATCTTGTCGAGTAGCCGGCCGGCTTGCGCGGGATCATGGGTGGACCACTTGCTCCGCCATTCCTCGCCCGGGCTTTCCGGCATGCTGGCCTCGGGAATGACCGAGCCCGGCGTGCCGAGCCCGAGCCAGAAGGCTTGATTGAGCTGCTCACGGTCAATGCCGAGCGCCAGGGCACGCCGGAAATCGGCGTTGCGCAGCCATTTGCCGATTTCGGCGTCATCCGTGTAGGTCAGCGTCGGGTAGAGCGCGGAATCGGCACCGTTGAACCCGAGATCGAGATGCACGCGGTAGCCGCTGCGGTCCTGGTTCTCAATGAGGACGGGCAGCTTGCCTAGATCGATGAAGCGCTCCTGATAGTCGTACTCGCCGGCAACGGCACGGAGGTTCACCACCTCCGGATTCTCGGCCAGCGTCATCTGCACGCGGTCGATATAAGGAAGCTGCTGCCCCTCCGTGTCCACGGCGTAGTAGTAGGGGTTGCGCTCCAGCACCCAGAGTTGGGTGTTGATCGGCTGCACCATGCGCCAGGCACACAGCGTGGGCAGCTCCCGGTTCAGGCACCAGTCGGATTTGTACTTGAAGTGCTCGACCCAGTTGCCGAAGCCGGCCGCCTTGGCCTGCCGGGTCAGCTCCTCCACGGAAGTGTATTTGGGCAGATACTGTCTCAGGTAATGCGCGGGGGCATAGAGCGCGTAGGTCCGGCCATCCGACTGCAGGCGCGTCTGTCCGCCACCCACCAGCGTGTCGCCCGCGAGCATCTGCGGGAACAAGAAGTAGGGCTCGGCGAACTCAAAGGCGACCGTCGCGTCGTCCACCTTCACCATGCGGCCCGGCTTGCCATTGGAGGCCAGCTCCGGTGCCGGGGCGGGAACCAGGTCGGCATTGCTGTAAAGCTCGTTGAACCAGAACAGCCAGTCATCGGCGGTGCAGGGCGTGCCGTCGGACCAGCGCAGCCCGCGCCGCAGGTGAAGGACGATCCGGCGCCCGTCCTCGCTGACCTCCCAGTCCCGCACTAGGCAGGGCTGCAGCTCGGTGCCCGAGGCGTCAAAGAAGAGCGGCTTGTCGGCCGACATCAGCCGGTTGCCGTTCTCACGGTCGCCCGGGCCGATGAAGCCGCGGCGCCAGGTACCGCCATATTTGCCGACGCTGCGCAGCGGTTGGATGACCATCACGTCCTCCGGCAGCCGCTGCTCCACGGGCGGCAGCTTGCCGGCGCGGACCTGCTCGGCCAGCGAGGGCGCTTCCTTGAACTGCTTTGGCCGCTGCGCCGGATCGGTGAGGATCTTCGGACCCTCCAGCGTGCCGACCAAGCCGGAATCGTGGAAGCCGCCGCTGGACTGCGCGGCAGCCTGCCCCGCCCAGCCCGCCAATGCCAGAAGCCCCAGCTCTCTGCGCCGCATTTCGTTCTCCCTTGTTTTCGTTCAGCGAACGCCGGCGAGTTCGAGCTCACGGGCGCGATGGCAACTGACCCAGCCCCCCGACTCCGTGGCAGCCAACTCTGGCCGCTCGGTGCGGCAGCGGTCGACGGTGTAGGGGCAGCGTGGATGAAAGGCGCAGCCAGGCGGTGGGCGGGCCGGGTCGGCCACCTCGCCCTGCGCCACCCTGCGGCGGTGCTGCCGGTTCGGGTCCGGCGCGGGCACGGCGGCGAGCAGGGCCTCGGTATAGGGATGGCGCGGCGCGCGGTAGAGCGCGTCGGTCGGCGCCACCTCGACGATCCGCCCGACATACATGACCGCGACGCGGTCGCTGACATGGCGGACCACGCTCAGGTCATGCGCGACGAACAGCATGGAAAGGCCGAGCCGGTCCTGGAGGTCGAGCAGCAGGTTGATGATCTGCGCCTGCACCGAGACATCCAGCGCCGAGACCGGCTCGTCTGCGACGATGAGTTGCGGGTGCAGTGCCAGGGCGCGGGCGATACCGATGCGCTGTCGCTGGCCACCGCTGAAAGCGTGCGGGAAGCGGGTGCGCGAGCCGGGCGGCATCTGCACCAGCTCCAGCAGCTCCATCAGCCGCTCCCGCCGCTCCGCCGCCGGCACGCCATTGACCTTGAGTGGCTCGGTGATGATGTCGCCCACCATCATGCGCGGATTCAGCGAGGCGTAAGGGTCTTGGAAGATCATCTGGATGTGGCGCCGGAGGGGCCGCATCTGCCGCTTCGGCAGGGTGGCGAGGTCCACCGCGCGGCCGTTCTCGGGCGTGAAGCGGATCGCGCCCGAGGTGGGTGTCAGCGCGCGCAGGATGCAGCGGGACACGGTAGTCTTGCCGCAGCCGCTCTCGCCCACCAGGGCCAGCGTCTCCCCGCGCGCGATCTGGAAGCTGACCCCGTCCACCGCGCGGACCCGGCCGACCTCACGCCGCAGCAGGCCCGCATGGATCGGGTAGTGCTTCTGCAGGTCCTGGACCTCAAGCAGGTTCATGCCGGAACCTCCGTGCGGAAGCAGCTCGCGCCCGCCTGCCCGGGCGGCACCGGGTCCGGGATGCGCTCCATGCACACGGCTCCGACACGCTCGGCGCAGCGGGGATGGAAGGAACAGCCGAAGGGGCGCGACCCGGGATGCGGCACCGCGCCGCCGATAGTGGAAAGCCGCTGGCGGGGCCGCGCCAGGATGCTCGGAACGGCACGCAGCAGGGCGCGGGTATAAGGATGGCGCGGCGCGGCGAAAAGCTGTCGCACGGGCGCCACCTCGACGACGCGGCCGAGATACATCACGGTCACCTCGTCGGCCATCTCGGCAATCACGCCCATGTCGTGCGTGATCAGCATGAGGGAGATGTTCTTCGCCTCCTGCAGGCCGCGCAGCAGGGACAGGATCTGCGCCTGGGTCGTGACGTCCAGCGCCGTGGTGGGTTCGTCGGCGATGACGATGTCCGGGTCGCCCGCCAGGGCCATGGCGATGCCGACGCGCTGCCGCAGCCCGCCGCTGAGCTCGAAGGGATAGGCATCGATGCGGGTCTCAGGGCGCGGAATGCCGACGTCGCGCAGCAGCTCGGTGGCGCGGTTGCGTGCCTCGGCCACGGAAACGGAATGGTGCTGCCGCACCGCCTCGATGAGCTGGTTGCCCACCGTGTAGTGCACACTCAGGGCGGTCATGGGCTCCTGAAAGATCAGGCCGATGCGGCCGCCGCGCACTTCGCGCATCTGCCGGGACTCCGGATCGAGGCTGGCGAGGTCGATCTCCCGCGGCGTCGAGGGGTCCAGCACCATGCGCCCGCCCGTGATGATGCCCGGGTGGTCGATGAGGCGGAGGATGGAGCGCGCCGTCACGCTCTTGCCACAGCCGCTCTCGCCGACGATGCCGAGCGTGCGGCCGGCATGCAGGTCGAAGCTCACGCCGTCCAGCGCACGCACCACGCCTTGCTCGCTGCGGAACTGCACGGCAAGGTCGCGCACCGCCAGGGCGACGGCGGGTGCGGCGTGATCAGCCATAGGGGTCTGCAGCATCGCGCAATCCATCCCCGAGGAAGTTGAAGGCCAGGATCACCACTGTCACCGGTACAGCGGCCAGCAGGAGCCACGGTGCGCCGGAGAGGACCTGGATGTTCTGCGCGTCCTGCAGCAGGATGCCCCAGCTCACCGCCGGTGGCCGCAGCCCGAGGCCGAGGAAGCTCAGCGAGGTCTCGCTGATGATCATCGCCGGCAGGGCCAGCGTCGTCGCGGCGATGACGTGGCTGGCAAAGGAGGGCAGCATGTGGCGGAAGATGATGCGCCCCTGGCTGGCGCCGGCGAGCTCCGCAGCGATCACGAAATCCTCCTCGCGGAGCGCCAGGAAGCGGCCGCGCACCACCCGCGCCAGGTCGGTCCAGCCGATCAGCGAGATGATGAGCGTGATGGCGAAGTAGACTTGCGTGACGCTCCAGGTGTTGGGCAGGGCCGCCGCAAGCCCCATCCAGAGCGGGATGGTGGGCACCGATCGCAGCAGCTCGATCAGACGCTGGATCAGCGTGTCCACCCAGCCGCCGTAAAGGCCGGAGATGCCGCCCAGCAGGACGCCCAGGAATAGGCTGAGCGTCACGCCGGCCAGCCCGATCGACAACGAGACGCGCGTGGCGACCATCATGCGGGAATAAAGATCGCGCCCAAGCTGATCGGTACCGAACAGGAAGACGCCCTCGCCTGGGCCGGCATCGTCGATGCCGAAGAGATGGATACTGGTGGGGATGAAGCCGAGCAGGTCATAGTCGTAGCCGCGAACGAAGAGCCGCACTGGAAGCTTCCGTGACGCGTCGGGGGTGTAGCTCAGCTTGAAGGTGCGCATGTCGCGCACGCCTTTCAGGCCGTAGACATGCGGGTTGAAGCCGCCCTCGTCGAAGAGATGGATACCTTGCGGTGGAATGAAGCTGCGGCGCGCATCCGTCGCGTGCGGGTCGTTGGCCGCGAGGAAGTCGGCGAAGATCGCCACCAAATAGAACAGCACGACCAGCACCAAGCTTGCCAGGGCCAGCTTGTGCCGGCGGAAGCGCCACCAGGTCAGCTGCAGCTGCGTTGCCTGCGCGAAGCGTACCTCTGGGGCCGTAACGGGAGGATCGTTGGCCACTGTCACGCTCATCAGCGTCCCTCCAGCCGGATGCGCGGATCGATCCACATCAGCAGCAGGTCGGAGATCAGGGTGCCGACCACCGTCATCACGCCGAGCATCATGACGATGGCGCCAGCCAGGAACATGTCCTGCGCGACCAGCGCCTGCAACAGCAGCGGTCCGACAGTGGGAAGGCCGAGAACGAGCGATACGATGATGCTGCCCGAGACAAGGTATGGAAAAAGGTAGGCGACGGAGCTGGCGAAAGGATTGAGCGCGGCGCGCACCGGGTATTTTAGGATCGCGCGACGCTCGGTTAAACCCTTGGCGCGGGCGGTGACCACATAGGGTTTGCGCAGCTCGTCGAGCAGGTTGGCGCGCATGATGCGGATAAGCTGCGCCGTTCCGGCGATGGCCAGCACCGCCGCCGGCAGCGGCAGGTGCTTGGCGAGATCCCAGGCCCGCCCGAGGCTCCAGGGCGCCTGGACATATTCCGCAGAGAACAGGCCGCCGACGTTGAGCCCGAGATAGCGGAAGCCGAAATACATCAGGATCAACGCCAGGAGGAAATTGGGAATGGCGAGCCCGATGAAGCCCAGCATGGTGAAGATGTAGTCGCCAATGGAGTATTGCCGCACCGCCGAGTAGATCCCGATGGGCAGCGCGATGATCCATGTGAGGAACAGGGCGGCGAGCGACACGACCATGGTAAGCCAAAGGCGGTCGCCGATCACCTCGGTGACCGGCCGGCGCCACATCATCGAGACGCCGAAATCACCCTGCAGAACTCGCACCATCCAGCTCCAGTACTGGACGAAAATCGACTGATCGAGCCCGTAGGCGCGCCGCATCGCCTCCGCCTGATCGATGGAGATCGAGCTGCCGCTTGCGGCGAGGTTGGCGATGTAGGCATCGACGAAGTCGCCCGGCGGTAGCCGGATGATGGCGAAGGTCAGTACGGAGATGAAGATGCAGGTGATGAACGCGAAGCCGAGTCGCCGCAGGATATAGATCAGCATGGACGACGGCCTCGGCCTTCCGAGTACCCAACCATGACGTTTCCTCCGGCCTTGCGTTTTTCGACGAAAGTGCTGGGCGCATTAAATAGGGCATGAACCGGCGGCGCAACGATTTTCAGGGCCGAGCCGGTTCCGGGTGCCCTCCGTCTTAGGTCTTTCTGCCTGACTCATCGTTCTCTGCACCACGATTAATTGAGACACTCCGCAAGCGGGCGGTATCCGCTGATGGGGTGCGCGACGATGGCAGAGACGAGGGATGCCGCTGGTCCTGGCTAGAGTGGTCGGCTGCCGTGGCAGCGCAAGCGGGATGCGATGCCCTGATGGAGGCGGTGTCGATGACGAGCATTCCTGGCGGTGGAGCGGACCTGGTTCGTTGGCTGGCGCCGTTCCTGGAGGTGATGCAGCAAGACCCGCCGCAGCTGGGCGCCGCTCTACCTGCGGGGCCTGCTCGGATCTGGTGAGCGCAAGAGCCTGCGGCCGATGGCGGCCCGCCTGGGGTTGGGCGGCCATGACCAGTTGCAGCACTTCATCGCCAGTCCGGCCTGGGACGGCGCGCCGCTCTGGTCCGTGCTGGCGCAGCAGGCGGACAAGCTGGTGGGTGGTCCGCAGGCGTGGCTGGTGATCGACGACACGGCGTTGCCCAAGAAGGGCACGATGTCGGTCGGCGTGCTGCCGCAGTACTGCGGCCAGCTCGGCAAGAAGGCCAACTGTCAGTCGCTGGTGTCACTCACCCTGGCGCAGGGCGAGGTGCCTGTCCCGGTCGGCCCGCGGCTGTTCCTGCCGGGGGAGTGGACCGGCGATCCGGGGCGTTGTGCCCGGGCTGGCGTGCCGGAGGCAGCGATGGTGCCGCTCACCAAGGGTGAGATCGCGCTGGCAGAACTCGACCGGCTGCTGACTTCCGGCATGCGGTTCGGCACCGTGCTGGCGGATGCGGGCTACGGCGCGAGTGCCGCGTTCCGTCAGGGCCTCGATGCTCGGGGCCCGCGCTGGGCGGTGGGCATTCCGCGCAACCAGAAGGTCTACAGCGCCGGGGTAAGGCTGGTGCCGCCGCCAGGTCGGACTCGTAAGCCAGTGCCTGACGAGGAGCCGCTGGAGGCGGAGAAGGCCCTGGCCACGCAGGCCCAGCGTCGGTCACCTGGCGGCATGGCACCAAGGGAGCGCTGGCGGCTCAGTTCGCCGTAGCGCACATCCGGGTCGGTGACGGGCCGGTCTGGGGCAACAATCGGCACCTCCTGTTCGACGCCGCGCAGCAACGACGCCGGGGGCAACGTCTATCCGCAAGGCCCGACGGGAGCAGAAGATCGATGCCGCCATGGCGCTGATCATGGCGCTGGGGCGGGCTGACGTGTGCCCTTAAAAGCGGACCGGCGCTGATGTGAGATTGGCGGGACGCGGAGGAGGCGGAGACGGCGAAGAAGCAGCACAAGCCGGAAGAGATCGTGGCCAAACTGCGCCAGGTCGAGGTGTTGGTGGGGCAGGGCAAGACGGTGGCCGAGGGTGTCCGGGTGATCGGGGTCACGGAGGCGGCGTATGATCGCTGGCGATCGGAGTATGGCGGTCTGAAGCTGGATCAGGTGAGGCGCCTGAAGCAGCTGGAGCAGAAGAATGGCCGCCTGCGCAGGACCGTAGCGGATCTGACGCTGGAGAAGCTGGTGCTGGAGGGTCAGACGCACTGCGTCTGACGCCTCGGGAAACTTCTGAGCGCCGCGCGCCGCCGGGCGGCGGTGCAGCATGTCACGGCGGCATTGAGCGTCTCGGAACGCTTTGCCTGTCGCGTGCTGGGCCGGCATCGCTCGACGCAGCGGCAGGCGCCAGTCCCTCCGGGCGACGAAGCGGCGCTGACGGCGGCGATTATTGACCTGGCCCGGCAATACGGCCGCTACGGCTACCGCCGGATCACGGCGCTGCTCCGGAAGGAGGGCTGGTGCTGCAACCACAAGCGGATGGAGCGCATCTGGCGCCGTAAGGGACTGAAGGTGCCTGCTCGCCAGCCCAGGCGTGGGCGGCTCTGGCTCAACGACGGCTCCTGCGTGCGGCTGCGCCCCGAGCGTCCGCATCATGTCTGGGCCTATGACTTCGTGGAGGACCGGACGCGCGACGGGCGCAGCTCCGCATGCTGAACGTGGTGGATGAGTTCACCCGCGAATGCCTGGCCATCCGGGTGACACGCAAGCTGAACTCCCTCGACGTCATCGATGTGCTGACGGACCTGTTCATCGCCCGCGGCACGCCCGTGCATGTTCGGTCGGACAATAGCCCTGAGCTCGTGGCCAAGGCCGTGCAGGGCTGGATCCACGGCGTGGGCGCGAAGACCGCCTTCATTGAGCCCGGCAGCCCCTGGGAGAACGGCTACGTGGAGAGCTTCAACCGCAAGCTGCGCGATGAACTGCTCAACGGCGAGGTGTTCAACTCGCTGGCCGAAGCCAAAGTGCTGATCGAGCAGTGGCGGGTGCACGACAACACCGCTCACCCCCATTCCTCGTTCGGCTACAGGCCACCAGCCCCGGAGGTGATTGTGCCAGGAAGCGCCAGATCAGCGCCCCATCCCAGTTCCAATGGCTCATCGGCCCCGTCACTGCCCATGATCCACTAGAATCTTGCCCGGGCCAGTTGATGGAGGCTAATCAGGGCAGGTATCGAAGGCGACAACCCCGCAGGCGGGCAAGCTGCACGCCGACAAAGCCTACGACCATGGCCGCTGCCGAAGTGAGTGCCACGCGTGCGGCATCATCCCCCATATTGCACGGCAAGGCACCGAGAGCAGCGCCCGACTGGGCCGTCCATCGCCGGGTGGTGGAACGCCCCTTCGCCTGACTGAACCAGTTCCGGCGCTTGACCATCCGCTATGAATGCCGCGCTGACCTCCCGGGAGTCCCTCACAGCACTCGCCTGAGCGACCATCTGCCTGCGCCAGTTCAGATGTTCTCGTGCTCCTTGTTCAGGCTGTGGCCCTCAGACGTGATACTGGAAGCCGTCCACCACGAAGTGCTGGCCGGTAATGAAGCAGGGCTCCGATGTGGCCAAGAATACAACAAGTTGTGCAACGTCATCCACTTTGCCCACGCGGCCAAGAGCGATGCCCTCTCTCGCAAGCTGTGCGCCTCGCTCGATGATGACGTGGTTCTTCGCCAATTCTGTTTCGATCAGGCCCGGACAGACAGCGTTGATCAGGATGGTAGGCCCGAGTTCCTTGGCCAGGGCGCGCGTCATGCCAAGGATGCCGGCTTTGGCCGTGGCGTAGGCAAAGCGGCTAACCGCCGCCGTGACACCGCCAGACAGCGCGTTGAGGGAGGAGATGGAGGCGATCCGCCCGCCGCCCTGCGCGAGCATCAGCGGCGCCGCGGCGTGGATGTAGTTGAAGCAGCTTTTCAAATTGATCGCGATCGTGCGGTCATACTCATCCTCGGCAATATCGAGAATGCCTTTGGGCTGCGCCTTGCCTGCATTGTTCAGCAGGAAGTCAATGCGACCGAAGGCGGTCTGGATTTCGGCCACAACCTGTCTGGCGCGCGCGAAATCCGAGGTATCGGCCTCGAAGCACAGGGCGTGCCGGCCCAGCGCCTCGATCTCGCCGCGCGTTCGGTCCATCTCTTTCGACAGCAGGTCGACCAACGCGATGTCGAAGCCTTGTCGCGCAAGGGCAAGGGCGCAGCCGCGCCCAATGCCCCGGGCACCACCGGTGACAATGGCGGATCGCGAGGGGGTCATACAGCATTGTCCTTGCACCAAGCCGCGACTTCGGCATGACTGGCGAACCAGCAATCACCCTTCGCCTTGGCGGCGGCAATCACCTTCTCCAGCACAGGCATGCGGCTGCGATGGCCGATATGATGCGGATGCATCGTCAGCAGGTAGAGACCGCCTTCGGCATGGGCGCCGTCCAGTTCCGCCAGGAAGATCTCGGCGACAGCCGAGGGAGGCGTGTAGGGGCGCAGCCCGCCGAAGCGATTCATGTTGAAGTAGACAGCATCATCGCGGATCCATTCCGGCGGCAGCTCGACGATGCCTGTGGCCTCGCCGCCCACGGTCAGTTCATATGCATCGTCATCAGCCATCAGGCTGCTGTCATAGAGCAGGCCCATCTCGCGGATGATGTCGAGCGTGCGGAGCGAGAAATCCCAACTCGCCGTGCGCATGCCGACGGGGCGCTGACCCGTCACTTGCTCCAGCGTGTCGCGCGCGCGGAAGGCGAGATCGCGCTCCACCTCATAAGGAAGGATGGTGTTGCGCTCATGGATCCAGGAGTGGATGCCGATCTCATGTCCTTCCTCGGCCACGCCGCGCGCCTCCTCCGGGTGCAGCAGGGCAGAGACGGCCGGGTAGAAAAAGGTAGCCTTGATGCCTTCCTGCCTCAGTAGGGTGCGGATGCGCGGCATGGCGGCACGTGCGCCGTACTGGCCCTGGCTGATGCGCATGGGGCTTTCATCCGCGTCACGCAGCGGGATGGTCTCGTGATCCGCGTCAAAGGACAGGGCGACGGCACAGCGCGCGCCTCCTGGCCAGGCGCGCGGACGCAGGCTTCGGCCGGCCCGCGCGCGATCCACCACGCCGCGCCAGACAGGCTCCGGCCAGTCCCAGGGGTTGCCGGCGGGGTGAGGCTGCTTATCGCTCATCGGTTTCGCTTCCTGCTTTTCAGTGCTGGGCGGCCATCTGGCTCAACACATCGGCGGTCTCCTGACCAATGGCGCGCTGCCCCTGCTCGATCTCGCCGATCAGGCGGACCAGCGCATCGGCGAGGGGGGTGGTGAGGCCATGGCCACGCGCCGCGGCCCGCACTGGGTTCAGCTGCGCCGCAACATCGGTCTGCCGCTTGCGCACTGCCAGATCGCGCCAGATGCCGCTGCGCGGCTTGGCCGAAGCCCGATTGAAGCCCTCCATGCGCCGCATGCAATCCGCCATCGCCGCCTTATCCCCGCGCATGAAGGCGAGCGGATCGAAGCCGTCGAAGCCGAGCGGTGTCACGCCTTCCGCCGCGGCCACCGCCAGGATCTCCCGCACTAGCCGGCGGATCAGCACCTGCCGCTCGGGTGCCGCGATGAAGTCGGCAATGGTGTCGTTTGTCAGGGCGGAGGCCTTGAGGATGGCGCCATAGCCCGCCTTGCCCCAGAGATAACCGAAGACGTTGTCGCTGAGCACGGCATCAGCGTCGAAATCTCTCAGCAGGGCGTGCAGCGCTTCCAGCCGCGGCGTGCGGCTGCCATCCAGCTCGCCCACCACCACCGCGCCCCGCTTGGCGTAGGCGATGTGACCGGGCGCCAGATAATCGGCATAGAAGTTCACGAAAGCGCCGATCGTGCGCTCGCGCCCGACGATCTTGGCGATGGTTAGCTCGTTGAGGCCATTCTGGCAGGACACCACCGCCCCATCCGCCGCCAGATGCGGCGCCAGGGCGCGGGTGGCGGCCTCCGTGTGGTGCGCCTTCACGGCAAGGATGACCAGCTTATGTTGCCCACGCACATCCTGCGGCAGAAGAGCCGGGCCGCCGGTGGCGAACTCGGCGACAGGCCCTTCGATCTGCAGCCTTTCCCCGCGGATGGCGGCCACATGCTCCGGCACCAGATCCACGAACAGCACCTCATGTCCGGCGCGCCGCAGGCAGGCGCCGATCGTGCCGCCGATCGCCCCCGCCCCCCAGATGACCACAGGCTCTGCCATCGCCGCCTCCTTCGCCGCTTGTTCGTGCAGTGTCTGGCAAGGCTAGCCGATGCGTCAACCGATTGACCGTTTGTCTAACAATCTTCTATGAAGAGTCTGATGGACGTTGTTTCGAACAACCTCGACCTCCGAGCCGCGCCGCAGATCGTCACCCTGCGCTCGGCACTCGGCGACATTCTGCGGAGGGCCATCGTGTCCGGCCGTTTCATGCCCGGTCAGAAGCTGGTGGAGCGCGAGCTATGCGAGCTGACTGGCGCCAGCCGCGCCTCCGTCCGTGAAGCCCTGCGACAGCTGGAGGCCGAGGGGCTGGTCACCCTGCGCCCGCATCGCGGACCCTTCGTCATGTCCATGACGGTGGAAGACGCGCGTCAGCTCTATGGCGTGCGCGGCGTCTTGCTGGGCTACGCTGCCCGGCTCTGCGCCGCGGCGCGCCCGGCGGCGGCGCTGGCCGCCATCGCCTCGGCAACGGAAGCCCTGGGGCAGGGAGCGGCGGCGGCGGACCACCGCGCCATTGTTCAGTCCGGCGACGCATTCCACGCTGCCATCGGTGCGGGCAGCGGCAATGCCGTGCTGCAACAGATGCTGGCCTCCGTGCACAACCGGCTGGCGCTGCTGCGCAACCTGTCCATGGCACTGCCCCATCGGGTGCGGGAAGGGCTGGCCGCCTATGCCGCCATCCGCGACGCGATCGCCGCCGGCCGGCCGGCGGAGGCCGAGGCGCTCTGTCTGGACCACAACGATGCCGGTGCCGCGCTGGCGCTGTGCATTCTGGAAGAGGCGGAGGGCCATAGGGCCAGGCGGGAGGCGAGAACGGGATGACGCTGGATTTCGAGGGCAAGGTGGTGGCCGTGACAGGTACGGCGATGGGTTTCGGCCGCGCCATCGCCCGCAGCTTCGCGGAGCGAGGTGCCGAGGTGCACGCGACGGATATCGATCGCGCCGGGCTAGAGGCGACGGCCGAAGGCAGCACGATGCACATTGCCACGGCCGACCTGACCGACCGCTCCGCGGCGGCCGCCTGGATCGCGGATGTGGAGCGCGCGGCGGGGCGCGCCATCGATATCCTGGTGAACAATGCCGGCGGCATGATGGGGCAGCACCACCGCCCTGTGGAGGGGGTGCCGGACGAGGATTGGGACGCCATCATGGCCCTCAATCTCGGCGCCACCTTCGCGACCATCCGTGCCGCCGCGCCAGGCATGAAGCGCGCCGGATGCGGGCGCATCGTCAACATCAGTTCCGGCGCCGCGTTTCGGCCTGCCCGTACCCGCATCCAGGCCTATTGCACGGCGAAGCACGCGGTGGTCGGCCTGACGCGGCAGATGGCGATGGAACTGGGTCCGCACGGCATCACCGTGAACAGCGTGGCGCCCGGGCTGGTGCTGACCGATGCCGACAAGCAGGGCGGCTGGCAGACCCAGACCGAGGAGCGGCGTGCCGCGACCCTGTCCGGCATCGCGCTCGGCCGACTGGGCGAGGCGCATGACATCGCCGATGCCACGATGTTCTTCGCCTCGGACCTTGCCAAATTCGTCACCGGGCAGCTGCTGCCCGTCAATGGCGGATCATTCTGACGGCCAGCCGGACGAAGATCCGGCGGGAAACGCCCGAAACACTGCGACCCACGCAGGAGCGAGAGACAATGAGCGAGACAAGGAAAGCCTGCCCTGTTCCGGCCCTGGGCCGGCGCGGCCTGGTAACGTTGGCGGGGGCCGCGCTGGTGGCGCCCGCGGTGTCGCGTGCGCAGAGCGGCGCCTGGCCGGCCCGGCCGATCAGCCTGATCGTGCCGTTCGGCCCAGGCGGCGGCACCGACATCACGGTGCGGCTGCTGGCGCCGAAGCTTGGCGAGTTGCTGGGGCAGAACGTCATCGTCGAGAACAAGCCCGGCGCAGGCAGCGTCCTCGGCACCGATTTCGTCGCCAAGTCACGGCCGGATGGCTACACCTTCGTGCTGGCCACATTGTCTTCCACCGGCGTGGCGGCGGGGCTCTACAAGAACCTGCCCTATGATCCGGTGAAGGATTTGACGGCCATCGCGCCGACCAATTTCATCCCCATCTGCCACAGCGTCATCACCAAGGGACTGAAGGTGCGCGACACGGCGGAGTGGATCGCGCAGCTGAAAGCCAACCCCAACAAATACTCCTATGGCAGCAGCGGCATTGGCTCCACCGGTCATCTGGCCTCGGCCAATTTCCTGCAACGCATCGGCGCGCAGGCGGTGCATGTGCCCTATCGCGGCGCCGGGCAGGTCTTCACCGCCTTGCTGGCCGGTGAGGTGCAGTTCAACAGCGACATTCCCAGCCTGATGCTGCCCTACAACCGCGATGGGCAGGTGAAGACGCTGTTTGTCGCGACAGATGAGCGGTCTAACCTGATGCCGGACGTGCCAACGGCCGCCGAGGCCGGGCTGCCTGGCTACAAGGCCTATTCCTGGTACGGCATCTTCGGTCCCTCGGGCCTGGCGAAGTCCACTGTCGAGCGCATGGCGGCGGCAGTGGATGAGGCGCTGGGCGACGCCACCATCCGCCAGCGGCTGGACGAGATGGGAACACCGCCGATGCGCGGCTATTCGCCCGAGCGTTTCGCCCAGTACGTCAAGGACGAGGTCGATCTTTGGGTACCGATCGTCAAGGCGTCTGGCGCTTCGATCGATTGAGGATGCCACGGTTCTTTCTGATGTCTGCACCGTCACGCAAGGAGGCATTCGTCCATGAATACCCTGATGCCGAAGTTCCGGGCCGCCCTGCTGGCAGGCGCGGTCGCCCTGGCCCTGTCGCCCCGCATGGCGGAAGCACAGAACATCGCGATTGCTATCGGCGGCTCCGTCACCTCACTGGATCCGCACTTCTATAACGCCTCACCCAACCACAGCGCCGCCGCCCATTTCTTTGAACGGCTGACCGAGTTCGACAGCAGCGCCAAGCTGCAGCCTGCACTGGCCAAGTCTTGGGAAGCGATCGCTCCTGACGTGTGGGAGTTCAAGCTGCGCCCGGGCGTCAAGTGGCATGACGGGCAAGACTTCACCGCCGAGGATGTGGCGTTCACCATCAAGCGTGCGCCTGATGTGCCCAATAGCCCCGGCGGCTTCGGCGCCTTTGTCCGCGGCGTGAAGCGCGTCGAGATCGTAGATCCACTGACCATCCGCTTCCACACCCCCGGTCCTTATCCGCTGCTGCCGGTGGACTTCGCGTCGCTCTTTATCATATCCCGGCACGTCGGAGAGGCTGCCACCACCGAGGATTACAACAGCGGAAAGGCGGTGATCGGCACCGGGCCGTACCGTTTCTCCTCCTACACGCCTGGCAATCGCGTGCAGATGACGCGCAACGATGCTTACTGGGGCGGCAAGCCCGACTGGGCGACGGTGGATTTCCGCATCATCTCCAATCCCGGCGCACGCACGGCGGCAATCCTGTCGGGCGATGTGGACATCATCGATACCGTTCCCACCTCCGACATCCCCAAGCTGCAGCAGGAGCCGACGCTGCAGGTGAGCTCGATCCAGGGCTTGCGCCTTATCTACCTCGCGGCGGACCGCTCGCGCGACGAGAACCCGGTCTTCGTCACCGACAATAATGGCAAGCCCCTGGCGAGGAATCCGTTCAACGATCTGCGGGTGCGCCGTGCGCTGTCCATCGCCATCAACCGCGAAGCCCTGGCTGAGCGCGTGATGGAAAACACCGCCAAGCCCGCCGGGCAATGGCTGCCGCCGGGCACCTATTCCTATAACCCGGATGTGACGGTGCCGGTGCAGGATCTTGACGGCGCCAGAAAGCTGCTGACCGAGGCAGGCTTCCCGCAGGGTTTCAGGCTGACCCTGCACACGCCTAACGACCGCTACCCCAACGACGCCAAGACCGCCCAGGCCGTGGCGCAGATGTGGACGCGCGTCGGCGTGCAGACCACCGTCGACGCCTTGCCCTGGTCCACCTACTCCGTCCGCTCCAATCGGCAGGAATTCGGCATCAGGCTGATGGGCTGGGGCAGCCTGACAGGCGAGGCTTCCTATGCCCTGGTGAACATCATGGGCACCTACAGCCAGGAAACCCGCTTCGGCGCCAACAATTCCGGCCGCTACAGCAACCCGGGACTGGACGCGTTGACGGTCAAGGCCACCAGCACCCTGAACGACAAGGAGCGTGAGAAGCTGTTGCAGCAGGCGGTGAAGATGGCAATGGATGACGTGGCCATCTTCCCGCTGCACCAGCTTGTCAACACCTGGGCAGTGAAGAGAGGTCTGAAGCACGAGCCGCGCATGGATGAACGGACGCGTGCGATGGACATCAAGCCAAGCGAATCCTGAGCCGGGCTGAGCCGGTCGTGAGGGACCCGTCCTTGTGACCTTTCCCCATGAGGTCGGCAACCGAACTGAGAGAGTTGGCCTTCTGGGAAGGAGCCTGCTGGTATGAAGAAGCGCTAGTGTCCTGATTCCGTAGTTCCTCCGATCGTCTGGGAGCGAAGGCAGAAGCGCTGGATGGCGGCGAGAATGTCG
>NZ_QXGS01000050.1 GCF_003604215.1 Teichococcus vastitatis | reverse complement strand
GCAAGCGACACCGCAGGTTTGCCCATCGCTGCCTCCTACCACCATTCCCATGATCTTAGGAATTTCGCGATCAGGACTCTAGGTCGAAACGGAGCCAGGACAGGTGGGCCGCCCATAGCAAGCGGCGCATGTTTCCGGTGCTTTTTTGACCGCAGTTCGGTAACGTTCTTGCGCAAACTGGGGCGGTGCAGCTCGTATAACAGGGAGGCTGGCATGGGCGTTCACAAAGGCGGATGCCTCTGTGGCAGGGTGCGTTATGAGACGATAGCTGATCCTCTCCGCGTCACGACCTGCCATTGCCATTTTTGCCAGCGTGCGACGGGCTCGGCCTACATGGTCGAGCCGATCTTTCGCGTGGTTGACTTGCGTGTGACCCGGGGCCGCTCCTCGATATACGATCATCGGTCTGAGGGTAGCGGCAAGCTTGTTCACATCCATTTTTGCGCATCGTGCGGAACGAAGCTCTACATGACGTTCGAGAGGTTCGAAGCCTCTTGTGGCGTGTACGCGGGAACTTTCGACGACCCGAACTGGTTGCAGATCGGCGGCGGCAATGCGAAGCACATCTTCATCGAGGCGGCACGACATGAGACTATCCTGCCACCCGGTATCCCCACCTTCCTCCAGCACGCGATGACGAATGACGGAACGCCGCAGGAGCCGGTGATTTTCGAGAAGCCTAGGGTCGTTGGCAAGGGCCGGACGGGCTAGAGGGCAGCTTCGATCAACGCGGCTCCAGCAGCACGTTCAAGGCTGAAGGTGACGAACTGCAGGCTTGGTAGCAGGGCGATGGTGCTCCAGGATTGGAACCGGTTGTCTAGCGGGTGCGAAGGGCCCATGTGGATTGGCCATGTCGCCGGAAACCAGGTTCGGTATCTCCAGGGCGCCGGAACGTCAGGAAGGCCCGGCAGCTTGTCGCGCCCGGGCAAGCTGCGCGGCTGCAGCTCGCCCTGCCGGAACAGGCACAGCAGGGTGGGCGCGCCGGCCTTGGCCCATGCTGGCCCCGCCCATCGCTCCCTCGCCCCCAAGCGAAGCCCGTGCGCCGCTGCGGACGCCGCCGGGTTTGTGATGCCTTGAAATGGATCTTGAGATCTGAGGCGGCGGACGGGCTCTAGGGTAAGCGGCTGTGGCCTGTTTCAGGGAGCCAGTATCGTGGGCGGTAACGGGGCCGTCAGACGGGAGGTGGCGCTGTCCACGCGCAAGCTCATGGCTGCCGAGGCGATACGCGGTTGTTCGGTTTTCCTCTATCCTCCCACTGCCCTGTCTGATGGTGGAGGCAACCGTCGCCGACCCTTGAACGACCAGCATGCGAAGCGATCGGCAGCGCGAGCCGACCCTGCCTGGGCAGCGCTGATTCCGGTTGTTTCCCCGCGCCGACCACGCCAAACCAGCCGGAGAACATCATGGCAAGTGACCAGACGCTTCATTTCGTGACAATGCTGGGCAGCCTGCGGAAGGCATCTTTCAACGCCGCGATCGCCCGTGCGCTGCCGTCTCTGGCGCCTGAGGGGGTGACAATCAGCACCTTAGGCTCCCTCGGCGACTTCCCACTGTATGACGCTGACCTGCAGGCTGAAGGTTTCCCGCCTGCGGCTCTGGCAATGGCTGAGCAAATCAAATCGGCCAATGGGTTGATCTTTGTAACGCCGGAATACAATTACTCAGTTCCCGGCGTGCTGAAGAATGCCTTAGATTGGCTTTCTCGGCTGTCGCCACAACCTATCGCCGGCAAGCCCGTCGCGATTGTGACAGCATCGCCCGGCGCAATTGGCGGCGCGAGGGCTCAATATCATCTCCGCCAGATCCTGGTCTTTCTGGACGCACATGTCCTCAACAAGCCAGAGGTGATGGTGGGGCAGGTTACCGGAAAGGTCACCGGGGCTGTGCCGGAGTTGACCGATGCCGCCACGCGAGACTTCATCGCCGGGCAACTGACGGCCTTCACCACCTTCGTGCAGCAGTCCGCGTCCTGACGTGGACCAATGCCTGTCAGCGGCGCTGAAGAGCCTTAAGTCAATGAGGAGATAAGCGAGTGCAGGAGGTTCGTTGGATGTTTAGCCGAAGCTCATGACGCATGGCAAAGGGCCAGATGCGGTTAACCAGGCGATGACGTCCGATGATCCGTTGGCGCTTCCCCGACCTCTGGCTGCTCCTGATGCTGCGACCGGCTGCGCAGCGGGACTCCGATTCTGCAGGCCACCGGTGACTGAGCACCGATAACCGTTCAGGGTCCTCAACAATGGCGCCCAGCACCAAGGTGCCCGGACCACCTCCAACGTTCGTTGCTCATCGAGGAGACGCACACTTGAAGATCACCTTCTATGCGCATGCGAGCTTCCGCCTGGAAGCGGACGGATTGGCACTCGTCACCGACCCTTACAAGCCAGGCAGAAGTGGCTTCGATCCCATCGGGGAGCCCGCCGATCTTGTGATCATGAGTTCGGCGACGGACGATTTCCATTCTGACCCGAGCCATGTGATCGGTACGCCAGTCATCATCAATGCGCTGGACTTGCCACCAGGCGGCAAGCAGGTGCTCGGACTCACGATCCGTCCGTTTCCGGCCTATGAGAGTCTGACCTTTGACTTCCAGACGGCGGCCGGGCGGGACCCCGATGCCAACGCCCTCTACCACTTCACCTTGGGCGGCCTGCGTGTGCTGCATATGGGCGACATCGGCAACCCTGTCGCGCCTGAGCACCTGGAGGCGCTCCATGGTGAAGTCGATCTTCTGCTGGCGCTCGTGGGTGAACACGCGACCATTGCGCTCGACGACCTGGACGAGGCGATCAGGGCGATCAGGCCGCGCGTCATCATTCCCATGCATTATTTCAGTCCGCGTGGCGTGCTGAAGATCGAGCCCGTCGAGCGGTTCCTCGAGCGCATTCCCGTCGAAAGAGTGACCCGTATCGGCGGCCCGGTGTTGGAGCTGGCGCCCGAGACGCTGCCGGATGAGGCGCCGCATGTCTATGTTCTGGAGCAGTCGCGGTAACGCGGACACCAGCACCGCCTGCCGCCCGGACCAGGAGGTATCGCGGGAGCAACAATGCAGCGCAGATCGTCCTCGCCCTGATCAGGAATCCAGCGTGGCGAGTGCTCGCTCGATATGCCCGCGTTCTGCCATGCCGAGAGGCAGGATCGGCCGTGGAGGCTGTGCGTCCGTCAGCCCCATCAGGTTTGCGGCCGCATAGACCACCCGGAGGCTTCCATGCCGCTTGAAGAGGTCCCAGAGCGGCGCGAAGGCCGCGTTGAGCCGCTGCGTTTCCGCCTCGTTGCCCGCCTGGGCGGCCCGCATCAGAGCCAGGGCCGGTCGGGGCAGGAGGCCGCCGATCACGCTGTACCAGGCCACGCCGCCGGCCAGGATCGCATCCGGCGAGTGCCAGTCGGCACTGTAGCCGATCGCGAACTCCGCCGGCACCCGGTCACGCAGGGCCGTCACGACCTGCTTTGCTTCGCCAGGTGCCGGAGCGGGGTTCTTCACGGCAACGATGCCGGGCACCTTGGCGAGGCGCGCCACGAGTTCGTCGCTAAAGGTGAAATGCGTCGTGCCGGGATTGTTGTAGATGCAGATTGGCAGGTCGGTGGCCGCCGCCACGGCCGTGAAGTGCTGAAACACCTCCTCGTCGGTCAGCGGTGTGTAGGAGACGGGCGCCAGCAGCAATCCGTTCGCTCCGGCCGACTGAGCATCCCGTGCAAGAACCTGGGCGTCATCGGTGCGGAGGGCACCGACCCCTACGATGAGCGGCACGCGGCCCCCCAGGCACTCCACGGCTGCGTCGATGGCCTGCCGCCGCTCCGCCCGGGTCAAATAGGCGTAGGTGCCGGTGCTGCCGAGCAATCCAACTGAATCCACCCCCGCTGCTTCCAGCGGCCGCAGCAGCACGGCCAGCGCAGCGATGTCCACGCGCCCACGTTCATCGGTGGGGGTGATGGGAAATGCTGAGAGCCCGTGGAAAACCGGCATGTCACCCGACCAACAAGGAGCTCACGCCTTACCCGTCTTCTGCTGACCCCTCGAGGGCCACTTTGGTCCGGTTTCCGCGGACCACTTGCCACGACGACCCGGTCCGCTTCCTGATGTCGATCGCTCTGGGCTGATCTCGGCCTCCACACCGCCTCGGTTGCGGCCCTGAACTGACCGCCCTGCTGAAGGGGAGGGGTCCGAGTCGGTCCGAGCCACGCCGGTAGGTGACGGCGTTGACCAACTCGGCAGGATAGCGTCCGGCCTGCTGATCCGCGGTCATGAAGACGGCTTGCTCGACGATCGCCTGTGCGATCAACAGCTGATCGAAGGGATCACGATGGTGGCTGGGGAGATCCTGCAGCACCTGTAGATTCTGCAGGTGCAGGCCGAGCAACTCGAAGCCCTGGGCCGAAGCAGCCTCGGCCACCTCCCGTACGTCGGCCTGCAGTGTGCCTACGTGCTGCTTCACCACGATCTCCCACAGCGATACCACGCTGACCAGTACCTCGTGCTCGGAGTTCTCGATCAGGGACCGGCTTCGCGCACCCAGTTGGGGATCATCGGCCAGCCACCACAGCAGGGCATGCGTGTCGAGCAGCAGCCTCAAAGGACATCGCCTTCCATGGCATCCAGGATGTCGGGCGGCAGGGTGTCGAGCTCAGGACCGATGCGGATGCGACCCTTAAGGGCTCCGGGCCGACGCGATGATGAGGGGCGAGCTGGAGGATGGATCTCCGCCAGCACCCGGTCGCGTGAGGTGATGACAAACGAATGGCCCTGCTCGGCCTGGTGCAGGAACCCGGCCAGATGATTATGGAACTCCCGCACGCCGACCCGGCGGGGCGTTGCCTGGTCTGCGGGGGGGGGGTAGCGATCGACTTCGTCAGGTGTACCATAATGTGTACCTCCTGGCCGCCTCCGACGACCCTCCTGATCTCCCGATCCGCTCATTCTTCAGCGCAAAGCTCTGGCTGCTCTGCCGAATGCCTCGTGCGTCTTCATGTCCCTAGTTCGGGGCAGTGCCGCTCTTTGCACCTCGGGCGCGCAAGCCGGTTCCTTGGGCTCCATCGGACTGTCAGCGGGGCGCTGATCAGCGCCTTGATACCCCTGCGCGGTCCTGCTGCAATGCTGGCCGATGGAACCGGCCGATGGGGCCGGCCTGGCGGCCACCATCATGCCCAGAGGCCTGACCGGCTCGGCCGGCGCGGGTGTATCGCGCTGCGAGCAGTGCCCCGGCTACCGCGTTTGCGCCGGCCGCGGATCGGGGTTCAATGGCCAGCCGAAGCCGCTGGAGAAGCCTACGCATGACTGACGCGCCGAACGACACCCGCATGGACCCGGAGATGGCCGCCTTCCAGGCCATGATGGAGGCACGCGCGCGGGATTTCCCGCCGATCCGCCTGGAGCGCCCCTTTGACGCCGCCCGGGCCAGCAACGACGCGCTGAACCTCACTCTGGCGGGCGGGCCGGAGATGGCGGAGAGCCGGGAACTCTGGCTGCCGGTGCGCGGCCGTCGGCTGGCCTGCCGCCTGCACCGCCCCACAGCTGCCCCCGGCCCGTTGCCGGTGCTGGTCTACCTGCATGGCGGCGGCTGGGTGTGGAACAGCATCGACACGCATGACCGGACCATGCGCGAATACGCCGCCGCATCGGGTTGCGCCGTGCTGGGGCCAGACTACGCCCTGAGCCCAGAGGCGGTCTTCCCGCAGGCCTTGGAGGAGTGCGCCGGCGTTATGCGGGTGCTGGCCGCGTGCGGCGAGGAGTGGGGGCTCGACGGGAGCCGCCTGGTTCTGGGCGGCGACTCTGCGGGAGCGAACCTCGCTCTCGGCGCGGCCCTGCTGCTGCGGGAGCAGGCGCCGGAACTCCGATTGCACGGCCTGCTCCTCAACTACGGCGTTTATGATTGCCGCTTCGACACGCCCTCCTACCACGAGTTCGCCGAGGGTTACGGCCTAACCCGGGAGCGGATGCGCTTCTATTGGGATTGCTACGCGCCGCAGCAGGCCGACCGCTACAGCCCCTTCGCATCGCCGCTGCGCGCGGATCTGCGCGGCCTGCCGCCCGTACACATGACCCTGACCGAGCTGGACGTGCTGGCAAGCGAGAACCGCGCCATGGCGGCGCGGCTGCGCGAGGCCGACGTGGCCGTGAGCGAGGTGGCGTTCCCCGGGACGGTACACGGCTTCCTGCGCGCGGCCGGCCATGTCAGCGCCGCGGGCCGCGCCTTCGCCGAGGCCGGGGCCTGGCTGCGGCGCGTCGCGGCATGACGGCGGCGAGCGGGCGCCACCTCAGGCGCGACGAACCCCCCACGGATAGGGCATGCTGCCCTTGACGAAGCCGCTGAGGTTGCTGCGGTAGGCGGTGCGCGCCACGAATTGGCCGAGCGGAATCGTGCCGACCTCGTCCTGCGCCAACTTGTTGATGCGGTCGGCGAGGGCCTTGCGCTCGGCCTCCTCCGGCGCTTCCAGCCAGGACTGGATCAACGCCTCGACGGCCGGGCTCTCGTACCAGCCGAACCAGCCCGTGCCGCCACTGCCCTTGACCAGCGAGGAAACGCCGGGATTGCTGTAGGCCATGGACGAGCCGTAGGTGTGGAAGATGCTCCAGCCGCCCTTGTCCACCGGCTCCTTGCTGACGCGGCGCTGAACCACCGTGCCCCAGTCGGATTCCGCCAGCTCCACATTCATGCCGAGGCGCTGCAACAGGTCAGCGGTGATATGGCCGTGCGGTCCGATCAGTGGGAAGTCGGTGGGATTGATGATCACCACCTTCTCACCGCCATACCCAGACTCCGCCAGCGCCGCCTTGGCCCGGTCCAGGCCGCGCGGTGGCCGGCTCAGTTCGGAAAGGTTCTCGGTGCCGTAGGGGGTGCCGCAGGGAAAGAGGCTGTGGCACTCTCGCCACAGGCTCTGGTCGCCGCCGATCGTGGCCGCCATGTAGTCCGACTGATTGACGGCCAGGGCCACCGCCTGACGCACCTTCAGCTTGTTGAAGGGCGGCTGCAGGTGGTTGAGCCGCATCAGGCTCATGAAGCCCGCGGGAAACAGCGTGTCGAGGGTGATGTTGCGGTTGCTCTTCAACACCGGCTGCAGGTCGATCAGCGGCTGCTCGATCCAGTCCACCTCGCCGGCCTGCAGGGCGGCGGCGGCCGTCGCGGGGTCGGGCATAATGTGCCACTCGACGCGTTCGAAATGCGCGACCTTGCCGCCGCTGCCCCATTCCGGCGCTTCCTGCCGCGGCACGTAGCCCTCGAACCGGCGATAGGCCGCGCGGCTGCCGGCGACGAACTCGTCTGCCAGGAAGCGGTAGGGGCCGGAGCCCACCACCTCGCCCACCTGTGCGTTGGCGTCGGTGCGCGCCAGCCGCTCCGGCATGATGAAGGCGACATTGGCGTCCGGCTTGGCGAGGGCGTCCAGCAGCATAGGGAAGGGCCGCGTGAGGCGGATTTCCACCGTGCGATCATCCGCCGCAGCCCAGCGCTCCACCACCTTGGCGAGCAACTGGCCGAAGGGGTCGCGCTTCGACCAGCGCTCCAGGCTGGCGGCGGCATCGGCGGCGCGTACCGGCTCCCCATCGTGGAAGCGCAGGCCCTCGCGCAGCCGGATGCGCCAGACGTGTCCGTCATCGGACACCGTATGTCCCTCCGCCATTTGCGGCTGCGGCCGCTGGGCGGCGTTCACCGCGTAGAGCGTATCGTAGACATGGTAGCCGTGGATCTGGGTGACGATGGCGGAGGTCCAGATCGGGTCCAGCGCCGTGAGGTTCGCCTGCGGCACGAAGCGCAAGGTGCCGGCACGGCTGTTCTGCCCCAGCGCGGGCGCGGCGAGCGAGGGCAGCATGGCGGCGAGCCCGCCGAGCCCGGCGCCCCCCAGGAGTGTGCGGCGTTGCATGACCATTTCCTTCCCTCTTTCCTTTGGGGACAGGCTAGGCAGCGCGGCACCAGAGGGTCAACAGGATGCGGCTCGCGTTGGCGAGGAAGAACCGCTGCGCTGCCTCGGACCAACAGGAACCCGGCTGGCAGCGAGGCTTCACGCGATTGATCCGGCAAGGGATCGTCCGTCTTCGATCGGATCCAGTCCTGCCGCGACTGATCAGCAGCACGCGCCGGCTCCACCCAATGGCCTGGCACCTCAGGAGCCAGTTGGAGCCGGGCGCCGCCCGCTAGATCATAGGGGAAGTGGCGCTTGGCGGCCCTCAGTGAAGGCGCAGATCACGCGACCGCCTCGATCCTGGGCCCGCCATTGCCCTGCAGCGACGCCATGGCCGCCATTACGCCGGCTGTGCGGTGCGGCACCCCTGCATCGGCCAGCGCCATCTCCACCCCCGCCAGCGCGCCCAGCAGCGTCAGCGCGTTGCACTCACCAAGATGGCCGATGCGGAACACCTTGCGCGCCACCTTGCCCAGACCCGAGCCCAGCGAGATGTTATAGTTCCTGAGCGCGACCTCGCGGAAGCGGTCGGCATCATGCCCGGTCGGCATCAACACACCGGTCAGCACGGGCGACTGTTCGGCCGGCTCCTCGCACAAGATTTCCAGCCCCCAGGCCTTCACCGCGGCGCGGCAGGCCGCCGCCAGACGCTCATGGCGGGCGAACACATTCTCCAGCCCTTCCTCATGCAGCATGGCGATGGCCTCGCGCAGCCCATAGAGCAGATTGGTCGCCGGGGTGTAGGGGAAGAAGCCGGTGCTGTTGATCTTCAGCATCTCCTGCCAGTCCCAGTACGAGCGCGGCAAGGTGTTCCGCTTCGCGGCGGTCAGTGCCTTTTCCGAGATCGCGTTGAAGCCGAGGCCGGGCGGCAGCATCAGCCCCTTCTGAGAGCCCGAAACCGTAACATCGACGCGCCACTCGTCATGCCGGTAATCGACCGAGGCGAGGGAGGAGATGGTGTCGACCATGAACAGCGCCGGATGGCCGGCGGCGTCGATGGCCTGGCGGATCTCGGCGATGCGGCTGGTGGCGCCGGTCGAAGTCTCGTTGTGCACCACCATCACAGCCTTGATGCGGTGCGCCTTGTCCTCCGCCAGCTTCGCTCCGATCGCCGCCGGATCGGCGCCGCGCCGCCAGTCACCAGGGATGAACTCGACCTTGATGCCGAACTTCGCGGCGATCTGGCGCCAGAGTGTCGCGAAATGGCCCGTCTCCGCCATCAGCACCGTATCGCCGGGCGAGAGGGTGTTGACGATCGCCGCTTCCCACGCGCCGGTGCCGGAGGAGGGATAGATGATCACCGGCTGCGTTGTCCTGAAGACGGTCTTGCACCCTTCGAGCACAGCGCGGCCCAGTTCGGCGAACTCGGCGCTTCGGTGGTCGATGACCGGCATGGCGATGGCGCGGAGGATGCGGTCCGGAACCGGGCTTGGCCCCGGGATCTGCAGAAAATGGCGGCCCTGCATGCTGCGTAACTCCTCCCGAAGGTCTTGCCCTGGCGGCTGACACGACCTGTTTCGCATTCATTTTCGGGAAGTTCAACCGCCATATCGAAGGCATTATGGCTCGACAGGACCTCGCTGCGGCCGTAGCGATAGGGGATGAACACCGCTTCACTGGATAGGGGAGCGACCGAGGCGTCGCCCGCGAAGGCCCCCGCCAAGCCGGGTGGCACGCTGCATGACGAGTTGCTCGCGGCATTGCGCGACTTCATCGTCGAAGGCAACCTGGCTGATGGCGCGCGTGTTCCTGAGCGCGCCCTGTGCGAGCGTTTCAACATCTCCCGCACGCCGTTGCGCGAGGCCCTCAAGGTGTTGGCCGCCGAAGGTCTGATCGAGCTGTTGCCCAACCGTGGCGCGCGCATCCGCGAATTGCGCCCCGATGACGTGCGGGAGCTGTTCGACGTCATGGGCGGTCTGGAGGCCCTGGCCGGCCGCCTGGCCTGCGAGCGCATCTCGGAGGATGAAATAGTCGCCATCGAGCAGGTTCATCACGAGATGTACCGCTTCTACCTGCGGCGCGAGATGCATGGCTATTTCCAATGCAATCAGGCGATCCACCAGATGATCGTCGCGGCTGCCGGAAACGCCACCTTGTCCGCGACCTATGCCGGGCTCGCAGGCCGCATCCGCCGCGTGCGCTACTCGGCCAACATGGCCAAGGATCGTGACCGCTGGGGCGAGGCGATGCGCGAGCATGAGGCCATGCTCGACGCGCTGCGCCGCCGCGATGGAAGCGGATTGTCTGATATCCTGTTCCAGCACCTGCGTAACAAGCTCAAGGCCGCCCAGGCCCAGCCCTGATGCATCCGGCGTCGATTTGCCGCTTCCACTTTCCTGATTGAATGCAAAAACTATTGCGCCTACGGTTCCTGCACAGCGCCGCCAGAGCGTTGACCAGGGAGACCGAAGATGATGCCGCAACGGCTTTTCGCCGCCCTCATCCCCGCCATGCTGGGTGCCGGCGCTGCGTTCCTGCCCCTCACCCCCGCTCTGGCCTGGGAGCCGAGCAAGCCGGTCGAGATTATCGTGCCCTTCTCCGCCGGCGGCGCCTCCGACCAGATGGCCCGTACCATCCAGGGCATCGTCCAGAAGCACCGATTCACCACCCAGCCCGTCATCGTGGTGAACAAGCCGGCCGCCGGGGGCGCCGAAGGCATGCTGGACATCCAGAAATCGGCCGGCGACGCGCACAAGCTCATCACCACCTCCAGCGGCATCTTCATGACGCCCATGGCCACCAAGCTGCCGCTGAGCTGGACCGACTACACCCCCGTCGCGATGATAGCGCAGGATTCCTTTCTGCTCTGGGTGAACGCCAGATCGCCCTACAAGACCGCCGCCGATTTCCTGGACGCGGCCAGAAAGGCCAGCCTCCCGCTGAAGATCGGTGGCACCTCTTCCAAGCGCGAGGACAACCTGATCGTCTTCGCCATGGAGAAGCGGGCCGGAGCCAAGTTTGCCTACATCCCCTACACCTCAGGGGGGCAGGCCTCCACCCAGCTTTCCGGCAATCATGTGGAGGCCAACACCAATAACCCGGCCGAGGATCTGGCGAACTGGCGCGGCGGCGCCACTCGCCCGCTCTGCGTCTTTGCCGAGAAACCCATGACCTACAGCGAACCGGTCACGGAAGGCGCGAGCTGGGCGGACATACCGACCTGCGCTTCCCAGGGGCTGAACGTCAGCTACCAGATGCTGCGCGGCATGTTCATGCCCGGCCGCGTGACCCGGGACCAGCAGGCCTTCTATGTGGACATGTTCAAGAAGGTGTCAGAAACCCCCGAATGGAAGGAGTATCTGGCCCGCAACGCCCTGGTGCCGGATTACCGCGATGGCGAGGCCTTCACCGCCTTCCTCAAGGCCGATGAGGCGAAGCACGAGCAACTCATGACTGAAGCCGGCTTCATGGCGAAGTAGCGGCGCGATCGACCGGAAGGATCCCCATGCCGCAGCCGACCGAGACAATGGATCAGCCAGGCGGCCTGTCGCGCCGGTCGGTGGAGGTCATCGTGGCGCTCTGCCTGATCGGCCTTGCCGGGCTGGTGCTGTATGATTCTCATGGCCGCGGCGCGGGCTGGGATGGCGGGCCGCAGAACGGCTTCTTTCCCGCCCGTGTCGGCTGGATCTTTCTGGCCGCCTCCGCCTACCTGCTCTGGAAGTCCGTCCGCAGGCCGCCGGAGACCTTTGTCACGTGGTGGCAACTCGGCCAGGTCGCCCGGGTGCTGGCGCCGCTGGTGCTGTTCGTGGCGCTGATCGCGCCGCTCGGCCTCTATGTCGCGGCCGCGCTGTTCATCATCGCCTTCATGCTGATCACCGGCAAAGCGCGCTGGTGGTCCGTGGTGCTCGCGGCCGTGCTCGTGCCTATGGCCTGCTTCTGGATCTTTGAACTGCAGTTTCGCGTACCGTTGCCGAAAGGTCCGCTTGAAGCCGCACTGGGCTACTGAGGAGAACCAGGATGGATGATTTCTCCTCGCTTCTGAGCGGCTTTCAGGTGGCCTTGTCCTGGCACAATGTCGGCTTCATGGCGCTAGGCGTCATTCTTGGCATCGTGGTGGGTGTGTTGCCGGGGCTGGGCGGGCCCAATGGTGTCGCCATCCTGCTGCCGCTCACCTTCGGCATGGAACCCGTTTCCGCGATCATCCTGCTCTCCTCGATCTATTGGGGTGCGTTGTTCGGCGGCGCCATCACCTCCATCCTGTTCAACATTCCGGGCGAGGCTTGGTCAGTCGCCACGACCTTCGACGGCTATCCCATGGCGGTGCAGGGCCGCGCGGCCGAGGCGCTGACGGCGGCCTTCACCGCGTCCTTCATCGGCGCCCTGTCCGGCGTCGTGCTGATCACCTTCGTGGCGCCCTTGGTTGCCGAGTTTGCGCTGCGTTTTGGCCCGGCCGAGTTCTTTGCCGTCTTTCTGCTCACCTTCTGCTCCTTTGTCGGCATGGGCCGCGACAACCGCGGCAAGATCATCGCGGCGCTGTGCATCGGCTTCCTGCTCGCCGCCGTCGGCCTGGATTCGATTTCCGGCGACCTGCGCATGACCTTCGGCTCCATGGAGTTGATGCGCGGCTTCGACTTCCTTGTGGTGGTGATCGGCCTGTTCGGCATCGGTGAGATCCTGCTGACCGCCGAGGAAGGACTGGTCTTCAAGGGCAAGCACGCCAAGATCGACCTGAAGGTGGTTCTGCGGACCTGGGCCACCCTGCCGCGCTACTGGGTCACTCTGCTGCGATCGGCCATCGTCGGCATGTGGATGGGCGTGACCCCTGGCGGCGCCATCGCCGCCTCCTTCATGGGCTACGGCTTGGCCAAGCGCTTCTCCCGGCGCGGCGCCCAGTTCGGCAAGGGCGAGATGGAGGGGGTGCTGGCGCCCGAGACGGCGGCGCATGCGGCGGGCACCAGCGCGCTGCTGCCCATGCTGGCGCTGGGCATCCCGGGCTCGGCCACGGCGGCCGTGCTGCTGGGCGGACTGCTGGTTTGGGGCCTGCAGCCTGGCCCGATGCTGTTCGTGGAGCAGAAGGATTTCGTCTGGGGCCTGATCGCCTCGATGTATCTGGGCAACCTGGCGGGGCTGGTCATCGTGCTGGCGACCGTGCCGCTCTTTGCCGCCGTGATGCGCATTCCCTTCTCCTTTGTCGCGCCCGTCATCTTGATCGTCTGTGCCATCGGCGCCTACACCATCTCCAATTCCGTGTTTGATATCTGGATCATGCTGGCCTTCGGCCTTGTGGGCTATGTCTTCAAGAAGCTCGATTACCCGCTGGCACCCATGGTGCTGGCGTTGGTACTGGGCGACCGGGCCGAGGACGCTTTTCGCCAGGCTCTGCTTGGCTCCGGCGGCTCGCTCGAGGTGTTCTGGGCCAATGGGCTGGTGGGCGGGCTCGTTGTCATCGCCTTTGTCCTGCTGCTCTGGGGCCCGGTGACCGAGGGCATCGCCAGGCTGCGCCGCTCCACCTCGGCCGAACCCGCCGAATAGGATCACGATGAACGATCTTGCCCCGTCCCGCAGCTACAGCCGCAATCTCGGTCTGGAGCGCCGCCTCGCCCATGCGCTGGAGGGCGAGGTCCGCTTCGATGCCTTCACGCGGGGGCGCTTCGCCACCGATGCGTCGATCTACCAGATCATGCCACAGGGCGTGGTGTTCCCCCGGCATGAAGCCGACATCGCCGCCACCCTCAGCATTGCTGCCGAGCATGGCGTGCCTGTTATCGCGCGCGGCGGAGGCACCTCGCAGAACGGCCAGCCGATCGGTGACGGCCTGATCCTCGATTGCAGCCGCCATCTCAATGCGATCCGCGACTATGACCCCGAGGCACGCAGCATCACCGTGCAGCCTGGCATGGTGCTGGAAACGCTGAATGCACGGCTGCGCAAGGACGGGCTGTTTTTCCCCGTGGAGCCCTCCACCGCCAGCCGCTGCACCATAGGCGGCATGGCCGGCAACAATTCCTCCGGTGCGCGCTCTCTGCGCTACGGAAAGATGGTGGACAATGTGCTGGGCCTGCGGGCCATATTCCACGACGGCGAGGGCTTCGCGCTGGGGGAGGGATCCTACGGCGATAATGGTTCCCCGCGCGCCCATGCGCTGATGGCCCGCATGCTCGATCTCGCCGCCCGGCATCGCGCCGAGATCGAGGCCATCTTCCCCAAGGTGCAGCGCCGCGTCGGTGGCTACAACCTCGACGAGCTGCTGCCGGAGCACCCCAACCTTTCACACCTCCTGGTCGGATCCGAGGGCACGCTGGCGCTCACCACCGAAGCCAAGTTGAAGCTTTCACTCCTTCCGAAGCACCGGGTGATGGGCGTCTGCCATTTCCCCAGCTTCCGCGCCGCCATGGAAACCACGCAGCACCTCGTGGCCCTCGGCCCGGTCGCCGTGGAGCTGGTCGACAACAACGTCCTGGTGCTCGGCGCCGACATCCCGCTCTTTGTTCGCACCCTGGCCGACATCACCCGCGGCCAGCCAAACTGCCTACTGCTGGTGGAGTTCGCCGGGGACGAGCTGGACCTGCTGAAGCGCGACCTGAAGCGCCTCGACCAGTGCATGGCCGATCACGGCTTTCCCGACGCCGTGGTGGAGGTGGTCGAGCCCGCCCGGCAGAAGCCGATCTGGGAGGTGCGCGAGGCCTGTCTCAACATCATGATGTCCATGAAGGGCGATGGAAAGGCGGTCTCCTTTATCGAGGATTGCGCCGTGCCGCTGGAGTACCTGGCTGACTACACGGATGCCATCACGGCCCTCTTCGCGCGTCATGGCACGCGTGGCACCTGGTACGCGCATGCCTCCGTCGGGTGCCTGCATGTGCGACCCATCCTGAACATGAAGACCGAGGCGGGCACCCAGGCCATGCGCGCCATCGCCGAGGAAGCCTGCGACCTTGTCCGCCGGTTCAAGGGCTCCTTCTCCGGCGAGCATGGCGATGGCATCTCGCGCTCGGAGTTTGTCGAGCCGATGTTCGGCGCCCCGCTGACCCGTGCCTTCGAGGCGGTGAAGGACGGCTTCGACCCGGGCAACCATCTCAATCCCGGCAAGATCGTCCGCCCTTACCGGATGGACGACCGGGCCCTGATGCGCTTTCCGCCCGGCTACGCCACGCCGGTTCCCGCGGCGCCCGCGCTGGATTGGTCCGAATGGGGCAGCTTTGGCAGTGCGGTCGAGATGTGCAACAACAACGGCACCTGCCGCAAGCTGGCCGGTGGCACCATGTGCCCGTCCTTCCGCGCCACGCGGCAGGAACAGCATGTGACGCGCGGTCGCGCCAACACGCTGCGCCTCGCCATCTCCGGTCAGCTCGGCCCGGATGCCTTTACCTCGCCCGAGATGAAGGAAACGCTCGATCTCTGCGTCTCCTGCAAGGGCTGCAAGCGCGACTGCCCAACCGGCGTGGACATGGCGCGCATGAAGATCGAGTTCCTGCATCATTACCACGCCAAGCATGGCCTGCCGCTGAAGGATCGGCTGATCGCCTTTCTTCCGCGCTACGCGCCGCTGGCCGCGCGCCTCGCGCCGCTGATGAACCTGCGCGACCGGATCCCGGGCCTGGCCGCGCTCAGTGAGCGCTGGCTCGGCTTCAGCGCCGGGCGCACCCTGCCGGTCTGGCGCAGACCCTGGCGGGAGATCGGTCGCCCTGCCATGCCCTCGGATGTGCAGGGCGATGGCCGCGACATCATCCTCTTCGGCGACACGTTCAACCGCTACTTCGAACGCGAGAACCTCGAAGCCGCCGAGCGCGTGCTCCAGGCCGGCGGCTACCGCCTGCACCGCGTCGAACCGCTTGCCGGCAGACGCCCGCTCTGCTGCGGCCGCACCTTTCTTTCCGCCGGGTTGGTGGATCAGGCTCGCGCCGAGGCACGACGCACGATTGAAGCCCTGTCGCCCTTCGTGGAGCGTGGCGTGCGGATCGTTGGCCTTGAGCCCTCCTGTATCATGAGCTTCCGCGACGAATTCACCGCCCTGCTGCCCCAGCCGCTTCTCCAGCCCTTCGCCGGTGCTGCGTTGCTGTTGGAGGAGTTGCTGGCGGCGGACATCACGGCAGGTCGCACCGCGTTGCCACTGGCCAATCAGGCCGGGCGGGTCGCGCATCTGCACGGCCATTGCCACCAGAAGGCCTTCGACGCCATGGGCGCGGTGGAGGCAGTGCTGCGCGCTGTTCCTGGCCTTGACGTCCGGCCGATTGAGTCCAGTTGCTGCGGCATGTCCGGCGCCTTCGGATATGGCGCCGCAACCATCGACGTCTCGCTGGCGATGGCCGAGCTGTCACTGCTGCCGGCGGTGCGCCAAGCGGCGCCGGATGCGCTGATCGTGGCAGATGGCACCAGTTGCCGCCACCAGATCCACGATGGAGCCGGACGCGAGGCGCTGCATGTCGCCCGCGTTCTCGACCTGGCGCTGGGGGAGCGTGCCTGATCAGGCCCGAACCATCGGGCGGCAGGGATGATCACTCGGCGGCGGGCGGTGGGACAATATGGTGCTGGTGACCGACCTTCGATGCGCGCTAGACGTTGCAAAGCACGGCACATCGGGCGCCGCCACCAACCACCTGCTCGTGATCCCATGAGATCGACACCGGCAGCGCCGGCAAGGTCAGCACAATCTCGAACGGTAATTCCTCGCCGTTTCTATCGCGCCGCACGGGAAGCGCGCTTCCATCGCTAACCGTTCCGGCGAAGCCAATCTGGAAGCGTCGACCACCTTCAGAACCTCGCGCAGGCCACTCAGCACCGGCTTGCTCCCAGCAGGCGCTGACCTGCGGCGGGCCGGTATCGGCGATCTTTCTTCAATAAGTGATGGCGAGCATAGGAACGTGCTCGATTTGCCTTCGCCGCCGGCTTACGCTTGGTGATGTGCGGCATGCTGGATGATGTCTCGGGGAGTGCCAGGAGGCCCTAGCCTCACGCATTGGTTCTGCTCCTCCGTCCAGTCGTCGCGGCTTTCGTAGCCAAATCTTCCCTGTGCCGATCGCCGCGGCGGCTTATGTACAGGACATACAACACCTCCGGGAGACGAGATCATGGCGAATGACCAGCGCGGCAGGAGCGATGGCCTGCCCACCAGCGGAAGGCCGGCGGGCCTGTTCGGATTATCCTGGCCGGTGCTGGGTGCGGCCGGCGCGCTTCTGGTGTTGCTGATCCTGGGCTGGTCGATCGCCTTGTCGCGCGGCGGGAGGCTGGAAACGGCCGA
>NZ_QXGS01000005.1 GCF_003604215.1 Teichococcus vastitatis | reverse complement strand
CGACCGCCGATGGCGTGCGCGAGCCGCAGAACCGCCGCGTCGAGATCGTGCTGCGCTAAGCCGCATCACCTCCTCGCCGGACCTGAAGGAAAGGGCGCCGCAAGGCGCCCTTTCTGCATTCAGCGCGCCGACCTGACGAACCGCGCCCGCCAGATCATCGCCGAGGCCGCGCAGAACTCCGGCCGCGTGCAGGCGACCCGCATCGAAGTGGCCGGCCACGCCGACCGCTCCGGCACGCCGCAATACAACTTGCGCCTGTCGCAGCGCCGCGCGGATGCGGTGTCGGCAGAGCTGGTGCGCCTGGCCGCCGCCCGCTCGACGATCACGGTGCAGGCCTTCGGCGAGAGCCGTCCGCTGGTGCCGACCGCCGATGGCGTGCGCGAGCCGCAGAACCGCCGCGTCGAGATCGTGCTGCGCTAAGCCGCACCACCTCCTCGCCGGACCTCAAGAAAAGGGCGCCGCAAGGCGCCCTTGTCACGTTCAGGCGATGATGTCGGGCAGCAGCCGGCTTTCCAGCCAGGCGATTTCATCCTTGAGCTTCAATTTGCGCTTCTTCAGCCGCTGAAGCTGCAACTGGTCCAGCAGGGAGATCTCCATGCGGGAGATCACCGTATCGAGGTCGCGGTGTTCGCTGCGCAACTCGTGGAGTTGACGGAGCAGGCTGTCACGGTCGGCCAGGATGGGCCTCATCTTTTGCTCGGTTTGAGTCGCATCGGCAGGGAAAAGGGCCATATCATGTCTCGGCGTGATCGCACAGCTTGCACTGGCTCTCCGCTTCATCCGGCCATTCGGCCGGGAAACAGGGCTAGGCGGTGGAGTGCGGCGCGCCCCGTTTCGGCGTGACCCGCGCTGCCCCGGCGTGCGGGATACCTCGAGGCGGTTCCTGGCTAAAACAGCAACCAGCAGAGAACTGGAGCGCCGATGTTGCAACAGCCACGCCTGCGCAGCCTACAGGAACGTCATGCTACTCTGGAGCGGCAGATCGCCGCCGAGGGCCAGCGTCCGCAACCGGATTCCGGCACCCTGGGCCGCCTGAAGCTCGCCAAGCTTCGCCTGAAGGAGGAGATGGAAAGGCTGCGCCCCGCGCGCTGATGCCGTGCCGACGGCTCTCGTCGCATCGCGTCCCGCCCCCATGGCCGAGGCCATGGGGGCGACTTGATTCCGGCTCCCCTCAGCCCCATTGAATTCACGGGAGGGGTTGCGCCGGGCCGGCGCACCGCGCAGAAGGCGCTACGACCCGTTCGCCGAATATGACGTTTCAGCGGCGCGGGGCGTGGTCAGCCATTTCCAGGGAGCATGGGCACGGCATGGATGCCTCCGATATCGCGCGTGTGCAGGCTTATCTGCGCCGGATCCTCGGCAGCGAGCGCGTCACCCTCATCAAGCCGGCCCGTGCAGGGCTCTCGGTCGAGGTTGCGGTCCAGGACGAAGTGATCGGCACCGTGCATCGCGACGACGATGAGGGTGAGGTGTCGTATTCCGTTCACCTGACGATCCTGGAAGAGGATCTGCCGCCCTTGCCGAAGGCAGCCACCGCAGCGCCCCGGCGCCGCATCTGAGGCGAAGCGGGGTCGCATTCACCCTGCATCGCTCACGGCCGGCGCTTTCCGCGCCGGCCGGCCGCGTCAGGCGGCGTCGTCGTCCTCGGCCAGGACCGCCGGCTCGGCCGGGTTGCCGCCGGACGCCAGCACGGCGCTGTTCAGGTCGGACTGGCTGCACAGGCCCAGGATCACCGGGTCGCGCGGCTTGATGTTGGCACTGTTCCAATGGGTGCGGTCGCGCACCTTGGCGATGGTGTCCTTAGTGGTGCCGAGCAGCTTGCCGATCTGCGCCTCGGTCAGTTGCGGATAGTTGCGCAGCAGGAAGGCAATGGCATCCGGCCGGTCGTTGCGCTTGGACACGGGGGTGTAGCGGGCGCCCTTGCCGCGGCTCTTGGGTACCGGGATCGAGCTTTCCTGGAGACGCAGCCGCGCATCCGGATTGCCTTCGCAGCGTTCGATCTCCTCACGCCGCAGCTGCCCGTTCTGCACCGGGTCGTAGCCGACGATGCCCTGCGCCACCTCGCCATCGGCGATGGCCTGCACCTCCAGCGGATGCATGCCGACGAAATCGGCGATCTGCTCGAAGCTCAGGGATGTCTTCTCGATGAGCCACACAGCGGTGGCCTTCGGCATCAGCGGCAGGGTCATCGGAAACCTTAATGATCGGCGGGCGCGCCGCACAGGCCGCCCCGGATGAGCCTGCATATAGAGAGCGGGAAGGGGAGGGTCAAAGCCCTGGCGCCATCCCCGGGGCAGAAACCGGGCCGGGTCCGGCCCGGACGGCCTCCTTGGCGCCCGGCCAAACGGCCCATATCGTCAAGCACGACATTTCTGCGAAGGAACATGGCCATGCGGCGCCTCGTGACGATCTTTGGCGGCACTGGCTTCATCGGCAAGCATCTGGTGCCCCGTCTGGCGCGGCTGGACTATGACATCCGCATCATCACGCGGTACCCGGATGCCGCCCTGCCGCTGACCACCCAGGGCCGGGTCGGCCAGATCCTGCCACGCCGCGCCGATCTGCGCAGCGATGCCGCGATGACGGAGGCAGTGGCCGAGTCCAGCTTGGTGGTGAACCTGGTGGGCATCCTGGCCGAAGCCAAGCCGGGTGATTTCGCCCGGCTGCAGGGCGAGCTGCCCGGCCGCATCGGCCGCGGCGCGGCGCAGGCCGGCGTGGCCCGCGTGGTGCATGTTTCGGCAATCGGCGCGGATCCATCGAGCGACAGTGCCTATGCCCGCAGCAAGGCGGCAGGCGAGGCGGCGCTGCGGGACGCCTTTCCGTCCGCCACCATTCTGCGTCCCTCCATCATCTTCGGCCCCGAGGACCAGTTCTTCAACCGCTTCGCCGGCATGGCGCAGCTGTTGCCCTTCATGCCGGTGGTCTGTGGCAGGACCCGCTTCCAGCCGGTCTATGTAGGGGACGTCGCCGACGCCATCGTGGCGGCCAGCCAGCGTGGTGATGTCGCCGGGCGCGGCTTCGAACTGGGCGGACCCAGGGTCGCCAGCTTCCGCGAACTGATGGGCTACGTGCTGGAGGTGACCCATCGCCGCCGGCGGCTGGTGGAGTTGCCGGATGGGTTGGTGCGGCTGCAGGCTCGGCTGGGTGAGTACCTGCCCAATCCGCCGCTGACACGCGACCAGTTGGCGCAGCTGCGGCGCGACAATGTGGTGAGTCCCGGCGCGGCAGGGCTTCCGGAACTCGGCATCACGCCGACGCCCATGGAAGCGGTGGTGCCGGGCTATCTGGCGCGGTTCCGCCCTGGCGGAGGCAAGCGGCGCGTTCTTCCGGCCTGAAGGACCGTTCCGGATCTTTTATCCTCGACTCCGGAGTGTTGTGGCCCAACAAGGCTCGCAATGAGAAGAAAAAATGACACGGAGGCTGTCATAACGCGATAATTCGTGCTGGCCACCTGTGTGGGGCTATGGCAAAGCTGCGCCAACGGAGGGGAAACCCGGTCGGGTCCTGTTCGGGTCCGGCTTTCCGCGTCCTCCGATCCCTGCTGTTCCGCCTTCCTGCCGAAGGATCCGTGCTCATGGCCGATCGCATGCTGCAATTCGTGCGCCTGTCCCAACAGACACCCGAGAAGCGCGCGGCCACCACCCGAAAGACGGATTTCGGAGAGATCTACCAGCGCTTCACCGCCGAGCGGGCCAGCGAGCAATCCAGCCGCTGCTCGCAATGCGGCGTGCCCTTCTGCTCGATCCATTGCCCGCTGAACCAGAACATTCCGGACTGGCTGAAGCTGACCGCCGAGGGACGGCTGGAGGAAGCCTATGAGGTGTCCTCCGCCACCAACACCTTTCCCGAGATCTGCGGCCGCGTCTGCCCACAGGACCGCCTGTGCGAAGGCAATTGCGTGATCGAGAAGGGCTTCAACAGCGTCACCATCGGTGCCGTCGAGCGCTATGTCACGGACACCGCCTGGGAGAAGGGCTGGGTGAAGCCGCCTTCGCCGACGCAGGAGGTGGATCATTCCGTGGGCATCATCGGCGCCGGCCCGGCAGGCCTCGCCGCGGCGGAGCGCCTGCGCTCGCGCGGCTGGAAAGTCACGGTGTATGACCGTTATGACCGTGTCGGCGGGTTGATGATCTACGGCATCCCCGGCTTCAAGCTGGAGAAGCAGGTGGTGGTGCGGCGCGCCGAGCAATTCGCCGCCGGCGGCATCTCCTTTGTGCTGAACTGCCAGATCGGCCGCGACATCACACTGGACGAGATCCGCGCCCGGCATGACGCCGTGCTGATCGCGACCGGGGTGTACAAGGCGCGCGACATCGGCGGCCGCGGCTCCAACCTGGCGGGCGTCGTGCCGGCGCTGGATTTCCTCACCGCGTCCAACCGGGAAAACCTGGGCGACGAGGTGCCCGAATTCATCGACGGCACGTTGAACGCCGCCGGCAAGCGGGTGGTGGTGATCGGCGGCGGCGACACCGCCATGGATTGCGTGCGCACCGCCGTCCGGCAGGGCGCCACGGCCGTCACCTGCCTGTACCGCCGGGACAAGGCCAACATGCCCGGCTCGATGCGCGAGGTCGCGAATGCGGAGGAAGAGGGCGTCAACTTCGTCTGGCTCTGCGCTCCCGAGGCGTTCGAGGGCGAGGATGGAAAGGTCACCGGCGTCACCGCGGTGAAGATGCATCTCGGATTGCCCGATGCCACCGGGCGCCAGCAGGTGGAGCCGATCCCGGGCAGCCAGTTCACCGAGGGCGCCGATCTCGTCGTCAAGGCGCTGGGCTTCGACCCCGAGGACCTGCCGGCCATGTTCAACGCGCCGGACCTCGCCGTGTCCCGCTGGGGGACCCTGACCATCGACCGCCGCACCATGATGACCAAGCTGCCCGGCGTATTCGCCGCCGGCGACATCGTGCGCGGCGCCTCCCTCGTCGTGTGGGGCATCCGTGACGGCCGCGACGCGGCCGACCAGATCGAGCAATACGTGCTGGCGCAGAAGACGCCGGCCATCGCCGCGGAGTGACAGCCATGGACCAGATCGAGACCGGCTCCGCCTTCGCTCACGCCTATTCGCGCAATGCCGCCCTGCTGAGCGGAACCGCGCATGTCGATGTCACCGAACATGATGCCTGCGGCGTTGGTCTGGTGGCCTCGCTGGATGGCAAGCCGCGCCGCGACGTGGTGCAGGCCGGCATCGATGCGCTGCGCGCCGTGTGGCACCGCGGCGCGGTGGATGCGGATGGCAAGACCGGCGATGGCGCCGGCATCCATGTCGAGATCCCGCAGGATTTCTTTGCCGAGGTGGTGCAGCATGGCGGCGACCGCCTGCGCTCCGGCCGCATCGCGGTGGGCATGGTGTTCCTGCCCAAGACCGATCTCGGCGCGCAGGAGCGCTGCCGGCAGATCGTCGAGACCGAGATCCTGAACGCCGGCTACCATATCTATGGCTGGCGCCAGGTGCCGATCGACGTGTCCTGCATCGGCGAGAAGGCGAATGCGACGCGCCCCGAGATCGAGCAGATCCTGGTCTGGGACCCCGAGCAGCGCGATGCCGCGACCATGGAGCGCGACCTCTACGTTATCCGCCGCCGCATCGAGAAGCAGGCGATCTCCGCCCAGGTGCCGGAGCTGTATCTGTGCAGCCTGTCCTGCCGCTCGATCATCTACAAGGGCATGTTCCTGGCGGAGAACCTGACCGACTTCTACCCGGACCTGCTGGACGAACGCTTCGTCAGCCGCTTCGCGATCTACCATCAGCGCTACTCGACCAACACCTTCCCGACCTGGCGGCTGGCCCAGCCCTTCCGCATGCTGGCCCATAACGGCGAAATCAACACCGTCCACGGCAACATCAACTGGATGAAGTCGCACGAGACGCGGCTGGCCCATGAGTTCCTCGACCCGTTCATGGAGGACATCAAGCCGGTGGTGCAGGCGGGCGGTTCCGACACCGCCACGCTGGACAATGTGTTCGAGCTGCTGGTGCGCGGCGGGCGCGACGCGCCGATGGCCAAGGCCATGCTGATCCCCGAGAGCATCGGCAGCAACGCCACCATGCCCGAGGCGCATCGCGACCTGTTCATGTACTGCAACGCGGTAATGGAGCCGTGGGATGGCCCGGCCGCCGTCTGCGCCACCGATGGCCGCTGGGTGGTCGCCGGGCTCGACCGCAACGGCCTGCGGCCGATCCGCTACACGATGACCAATAACGGCCTGCTGATCGTGGGTTCCGAGACCGGCATGGTGAAGGTGGCGGAAGCGGACATCGTGGCCAAGGGCCGCGTCGGGCCCGGCCAGTGCATCGGCGTCGATCTCGACACGGCCCGCTTCTACGCCGATGGCGAGCTGAAGGACATGCTGGCGGCGCGCCATCCGTTCGGCCAGTGGATCAACCGCACCACCCGCATCGACGGCATCGTCCGCGACGAGGTGGACGAGGCGCAGGAACTGCAGGGCGACGCGCTGCGCCGCCGCCAGCTCGCCATGGGCTTCACTATGGAGGACCTGGAAACCATCCTGCACCCGATGGCCGAGGACGCGGCCGAGGCGATTGGCAGCATGGGCGACGACACGCCGATCGCGGTGCTCTCGGCCGGCTATCGTGGGCTGCACCATTACTTCCGACAGACCTTCAGCCAGGTCACCAACCCGCCGATCGACAGCCTGCGGGAAACGCGGGTGATGACCATCAAGACGCGCCTCGGCAACCTCGGCAACGTGCTTGACGAGGACCCGGCCCAGTGCGACATGCTGATGCTGGACAGCCCAGTGCTGAGCAATGCCGAGTTCGCGGCGATGCGCAGCTACATGGGCGACACCGCCTGCGTGGTGGACGCCACCTTTCCGGTCGCGGAAGGCGAGGCGGGCCTGCGCCGCGCCTTCGAACGGATCCGGCGCGAAGCGGAGGAGGGGGTCCGTTCCGGCTGCGCCCATGTGATCCTGACGGATGAGGCGATGGGACCCGAGCGCGCCGCCATTCCGATGATTCTGGCGACCGGCGCGGTGCACACCCACCTGGTCCGGCATTCGCTGCGCACCTTCACCAGCCTGAACCTGCGCGCCGCCGAATGCGTCGACGTGCACTACTTCGCCGTGCTGATCGGCGCCGGCGCCACCACGGTGAATGCCTACCTCGCGCAGGAAAGCATCGCCGACCGGCACCGCCGGGGGCTGTTCGCCGGAAAGTCGCTGAAGGATTGCGTGGCGTCCTACCGCAAGGCGGTGGACAAGGGCCTGCTGAAGATCATGGCGAAGATGGGCATCTCGGTGCTCTCCTCCTATCGCGGCGGCATGAACTTCGAGGCCATCGGGTTGAGCCGCGCCCTGGTGGCCGAGTTCTTCCCCGGCACGCCGTCGCGCATCTCGGGGATCGGCCTGTCCGGCATCGCGCGCCGGGTGTTGGCCATGCACAAGCAGGCCTGGGGCATTTCCGCCGCCGTGCTGCCGGTGGGCGGGCTGTACAAGCTGCGTCGCCGCGGCGAGGCGCACGCCTTCGACGGCAGCCTGATCCACTTGCTGCAGAACGCGGTGGAGAGCGACAGCTATCAGACCTTCAAGCGCTACTCGGAAGCCGTGCGCAAGCTGGCGCCGGTCGCTCTGCGCGACCTGCTCGACTTCCGCGTCGAGCGGGCCAGGCCGGTGCCGGTGGATGAGGTCGAGAGCATCACCGAGATCCGCAAGCGGCTGATCGCGCCCGGCATCTCCCTCGGCGCCCTCAGCCCCGAGGCGCACGAGACGCTGTCCATCGCCATGAACCGCATCGGCGCACGTTCCGATAGTGGCGAGGGCGGCGAGGACCCGGCGCGCGCCAGGCCAAGGGCCAATGGCGACAATGCCAATTCGTCGATCAAGCAGATCGCCTCGGGCCGCTTCGGCGTCACCGCCGAGTACCTGAACAACTGCAAGGAGATCGAGATCAAGGTGGCGCAGGGCGCCAAGCCGGGCGAGGGCGGCCAGCTGCCGGGCTTCAAGGTGTCCGGCATCATCGCCCGCCTGCGCCACGCGACGCCGGGCGTGACCCTGATCTCGCCGCCGCCGCACCATGACATCTACTCGATCGAGGATCTGGCGCAGCTCATCTACGACCTGAAGCAGATCAACCCCGAGGCCTCTGTCTGCGTGAAGCTGGTGTCGCGGTCCGGCATCGGCACCATCGCCGCCGGCGTGGCCAAGGCCAAGGCGGATGCGATCCTGGTGTCCGGCCATTCGGGCGGCACCGGTGCCTCGCCCGTGTCCTCGATCAAGTATGCCGGCCTGCCCTGGGAGATGGGGCTGTCCGAGACGCACCAGGTGCTGCTGCTGAACCGGCTGCGCCACCGCATCAAGCTGCGCACCGATGGCGGCCTCAAGACCGGGCGCGACGTGGTGATTGCCGCCATGCTGGGTGCCGAGGAGTTCGGCATCGGCACCGCCTCGCTCGTCGCGATGGGCTGCATCATGGTGCGGCAGTGCCACTCCAACACCTGCCCGGTCGGCGTCTGCACCCAGGACGAGGAACTGCGCAAGAAGTTCGAGGGCTCGCCGGAGAAGGTGATCGCGCTGTTCTCCTTCATCGCCGAAGAGATTCGCGAGATCCTGGCCTCGCTCGGCTTCCGAAAGCTGGAGGATGTGATCGGCCGCACCGACCTGCTGAAGCAGGTGTCGCGCGGCGCCGAGGACCTCGACGACCTCGACCTCAACCCGCTGCTGGTGCAGGCCGATGCCGGCCCCTATCCACGCCACTGCACGCTGGAAGGCCGCAACGAGGTACCTGAGACGCTGGACGCCGACATGATCCGAGACGCCGCGGCGCTGTTCGAGCGGGGCGAGAAGATGCAGCTCGCCTACAACATCCGCAACACGCACCGCGCCATCGGCACCAAGATCTCTTCCAAGATCGTGCGCAAATTCGGCATGGAGGGGCTGCAGCCCGGCCACCTGACGGTGCGGCTGCGCGGCTCCGCCGGGCAGTCGCTCGGCGCCTTCGCGGTGCGCGGGCTGAAGCTCGAAGTGCTGGGCGACGCCAATGACTATGTCGGCAAGGGGCTGTCGGGCGGCACCATCGTGCTGCGCCCGGCGCCGTCCTCCTCGCTGGTGTGGAACGAGAACGCCATCATTGGCAACACTGTGCTGTACGGCGCAACCTCCGGCGAGTTGTTCGCCGCCGGCCAGGCCGGGGAGCGCTTCGCTGTGCGCAACTCCGGCGCCACGGCGGTGGTGGAGGGCGTCGGCGCCAATGGCTGCGAATACATGACCGGCGGTACGGTGGTGATCCTCGGCGCCGTGGGCGACAATTTCGGCGCCGGCTTCACTGGTGGCCATGCGTTCATCTATGATGCCGATGGCACCTTCGAGCAGCGGCTCAACCCGGACACGCTGCTGTGGCGCCGCCTGTCCTCGGCCCACTGGGAAGAACACCTGCAGGAACTGGTGCGGAGGCATGCGGCCGAGACCGGATCGCGCCTCGCGGCCCGGTTGCTGAACGACTGGGCGGTGGAGCGCGGCAGCTTCTGGCATGTGGTGCCGAAGGAATATGCCCGTTACCTGCCGCAGCCGATGGAGGCGGTGGCCCTCGCCGCCGAATGAACGCGGGCGGGAGGCGGGGCCAACCGCTTCCCGCTGCGAAACATCTGGCAACCTTCCGTGATCACGGCTGGCCCTGGCCGGAGCCCCATGCCATAAGCGCGCTTCTGCTGTTTGGTCCGGCCTGTCCTGAATGCGAATTCTCTACCAACTGCCTTTGTCTCCCGCCTCGCGGAAGGTGCGTCTGGTGCTTGGCGAGAAGCGCATCCCCTTCGAGTTGCGCGCCGAACGGGTGTGGGAAAGGCGGGAAGAGTTCCTGGCCCTGAACCCGGCCGGAACCGTGCCCGTTCTGGCCGAGGAGAACGGGCTGGTGCTGGCGGATAGCTACGCCATCTGCGAATACCTTGACGAGGCGTACCCGGAGGTCCAGTTGCTCGGCCGCACGCTGGGTGAACGCGCCGAGGTGCGCCGGCTGGTGGCCTGGTTTGACGGCAAGTTTGCCCGTGAAGTGACCGAGAACCTGCTGTACGAGAAGCAGATGAAGCGGTTGCTGGGGCGCGGCAATCCGGATGCCGGGGCGATCCGCGCTGGCTACGCCAACCTCAAGCCGCATCTCGACTATCTCGGCTGGCTGGCCGAGACGCGCATCTGGCTCGCCGGCAACACCTTGTCGCTGGCCGATCTGGCGGCGGCGGCCCATCTCTCGGCGCTGGATTACATTGGCGACATTGATTGGGCCCTGAATGACGCGGCCAAGGACTGGTACGCGCGCGTCAAGTCGCGCCCGGCTTTTCGCCCTCTGCTGGCTGACCGCGTCAGCGGCAGCAATCCGCCGCCGCACTACGCCGACCTCGATTTCTGAGCCGCGCCCCGGCATCGCCGGGGTGGCTGGTTCAGGGCAGCATGCCCGGCAGCCGCGCGACGTGGCTCGCGATCTGGCCGGCCGTGGTGAGCCAGACCAGCCCCTGGCGCGCGGTGATGTGTTCCAGCGCACCGCGCAGCGCCCGCAGCCGGTAGGGCTGGCCGATCAGGTGCGGATGCAGGGCGATCCCCATGACCTGCGGCTTGCCGTCACGGATCTGCAGCAGCCTTTCCTCGAAATCCGCCACGATCATGGCGGCGAATTGTTCGGCCGAATCCTTGCGCGCCACGATGGAGGGCATGTCGTTGACCTCCTGCGGGTAGGGCACCGCCAGCAGCGGCCCGGTGCGGGTGGCCAGATGGATGGGCTGGTCGTCGGCGCACCAGTTCAGCGTGTAGCTGTAGCCGGCTTCCGCCAGCAGGTCCGGCGTCACGCGGCTTTCCGCGATCCAGGGCGACAGCCAGCCCCGGGGCGGGGCGCCCTCGGCCTCGGTGATCACCGTGGTGGCGGCGCGGATCATGGCCCGCTCGGCCGCCTCGTCCATGGTGCTCTGCCGCTCGCTGTTGGTGCGGCCATGCGCCGCGATCTCGTCGCCGCGCGCGCGGTGCGCCGCGATCAGGGACGGGGCGTAGCCATACATGGCGCTGTTGACCAGCACGGTGGCCGGCAGCCGCAGCGCCTCCAGCAGCTCGATCAGCCGCCACGCGCCGACGCGGTTGCCGTAGTCGCGCCAGGCGTAGTTCAGCACGTCCGGCTGCGGGCCCCCGCCGCCATTCGGACCCGGCGCCAGCTCGGCCCCCAGCCCTTCGCCAAAGGCGAAGTGTTCCAGGTTGATGCCCAGATAGACCGCCAGCTTGGCACCACTGGGCCAGGAGTAGACCGGGCGCTCGGGCCAGGGATGGTAGCTGTAGCGTCCGTGGCTGGGCAGCATGCGTGCGGCATCTCCAGGGGTGGGCGGTCGAAGGATCAGGTGCGGGACTAGCAATGCGCAGGCCAACCCTGCCGCATGGTTTCCGTATGGCAAAATCCCGGCTAGAAAGCGCTCATGTCTCAGCCCCTGTCGGCCGAGGCAGCCCGGGCGCGCGCCCTGCTTTCCGCCACCGCCCGCCAGGGCCGGGGGAAGATGGCGCGCCCGGTCCTGCTTGGCCTTGCCTCGATTGCCTGCGGCCTGGCCCAGGCGTGGTTCATGGCGCATCTGTTGGCCACCCTGCTGGGCCATGGCGCTTCCGGCTGGCCGGACCTGATGGCCGCCGCAGCCCTGGCGCTGCTCGGCATCGGGCTTGGCGTGGCGCAGGAACGTGCGCAGGCCGATGCGGGCGCCGCCGCGCGCGCCGGGTTGCGGCGCCGGGCCTTCGCCCGCCTGCTGGCGCTCGGCCCCGCCGATCCGCGCCCGGCCGGCGAGCGGGCGGCGTTGGTGGTGGACCGCATTGAAGCGCTGGACGGTTATTTTGCCCGCTGGCTGCCCGCCGCCATCCTGGCCGCCGCCGGCCCCCTGCTGATCGCGGTGGCCGTCGCCTCGGAGGACCCGCTGAGCGGGGTGATCCTGTTCGCCGCCGGCGCGCTGGTTCCCGTGGGCATGGCGATCACCGGCATCGGCGCAGCCCTGGCCAGCCGGCGGCAGTTCGACGCGCTGCAGGCGCTGTCGGGTCGCTTCCTCGATCGCATGCGCGGCCTGCCGCAGATCGTGCTGTTCGGCCGCCAGGACAGCGAGGCCCGGGCGCTTGGCGCCGCCGCCGATGAGCTGCGCGGGCGCACCATGCGGGTGCTTCGCGTGGCGTTTCTGTCTGGCCTCAGCCTGGAGGTGATCGCCGCCGCCGTGCTGGGCTGCCTGGCTTGGCGGCACGGCAACCTGCTGGTCGGCGGCCATCCGGACCCGCAGGCGGCGCTGTTCTGCCTGCTGATGGTGCCTGGCTTCTTCGCTCCGCTGCGCGCCTTTTCCGCCGCCTATCACGAGCGCATGGCGGCGAACGGCGCCGCCGCCGCCCTGGCGCCGCTGCTGGCGGAGGAGAATGCCGAAACCGGGCTGCTGCTGGCCGAGATGCCGCCCAGCGTGGTGGTCACCTTCGAGCATGTCGGCCTGACCTATGACCCGTCGCGCGGTCCGGCGCTGCGCGACCTGAGCTTCCGCGTGCTGCCGGGCGAGGCGCTGGTGCTGGCCGGGGCCTCGGGCGCCGGCAAATCCTCGGTGCTGCGGCTGCTGATGGGCTTTGCCCGGCCCGACAGCGGCCGCATCGCCTTCAACGGCCGCGACGCCACCAGCCTGCGTCCGTCCGAGCTGCGCCGCCTGTCAGCTTATGTGGGGCAGAAGGCGCATCTGTTCCGCGACAGCATCCGCAACAACATCGCGCTGGCCCGCCCCGAGGCGACGGACGCCGAGATCCTGGCCGCCGCCCGCGCCGCGCATGTCACCGATTTCGCCGACGCCCTGCCGCAGGGCCTCGACACCCAGGTGGGCGAGGGCGGCTATGGCCTGTCCGGCGGCCAGGCACAGCGCGTCGCCATGGCGCGCGCCTTTCTGCGCAACGCCCCGCTGGTGCTGCTCGACGAACCCACCGCGCATCTCGATCCCGGCACCGAGGCCGAACTGCTGGACAGCCTGCGCCGCCTGTGCGCCGGGCGCACCGCAATCATTGCCACGCATTCCCCGGCGCTGCGCGCCCGCTTCAGCCGGGTGCTGGAGATGGCGGATGGCCGGGCCAGCGTGGCGCGGATGGCCGGCGAATGAGCGCCATGCTGCGCCTGTTGCTGCGCGTGCTCGGCCTGTGGCGGGCACGGCGCGGCTGGCTTCTGGCCGGCGCGGTGGTGGCCGGACTGGCGGCCCTGGCCGGGATCGCCTTGTTGGCCCTGGCAGGGCGCGGCGTTTCGGAAGGGCTGCAGAATTCCGCCCTGACGGCGGGCGCGGTGGGCTCGCTGCTGCTGTTGCGGCCGCTGATCCTGGTGCGGCCGCTGGCCCGCTACCTCGAGCGGCTGGTCACCCATTCCGCCACCTTCCGCGCCCTGACCGATACCCGGATCTGGTTCTTCCGCCGCTTGGCCGAAAGACTGCCGGCCGGCCTTGGCCTGCGCGGCGCGGGGGACCTGCTGGGCCGCATCGTGTCCGACGTGGAAGCGCTGGATGGGCTGTACCTGCGCGCGCTGGTACCGGGCGCCGCCGCGGTGGCCGTGGTGCTGGCGCTGGCAGTGATGCTGGGTGCGGCCGGCCCGGGCCTCGCCGCCGTGGTGGCGCTGCCCCTGGCGGCGGCGCTGCTGCTGCCGCCTCTGCTGGCACCGGCCGCGGGGCGGGCCGCCGCGCGGGTGGCGGAGGCGCAGGGACAACTCCGCGTTGCCGCGGTGGACCCGCTGCTGGGCCTGGAGGACACGCTGGCTGCCAATGGCGAGGCGCGGGCCACGGACCGGCTGATGCGGGCCGGTGACGCGCTGGCGCAGCAGCAGAAAGCCCTGGCCCGACGCGCCGCCTGGAGCGGCGCGAGCGGCCTGGTGCTCAGCCAGGCGGCGCTGTTCGGCGCGCTTGGCTATGGCTTGGCCGGCGGCGAGGGCGCGGTGGCGGGTTCGGTGCTGGGGCTGTTCCTGGCGCTGGGAGCGGGCGAGGTGCTGGCCGCTGTGCCGCGTGCCGGCACCGCGCTAGCCGCCGCATCCGCCGGGGCCCGGCGCCTGTTCGAGGCGGCCGACACCGCGCCGCCGGTGCCCGAGCCGGCGGTGCCGGTCGCGCCACCCACCGGCCATGCGGTGCGGGTCGAAGGCGTCCATTTCTCCTGGGCGCCCGATCGCGCGCCGGTGTTCAACGGCCTCAGCCTCGAATTGCCCGAGGGCGGGCGGCTGGCCCTGCTCGGCCCGTCCGGTTCCGGCAAGTCCACATTGGCGACGCTGCTGCTGAAGCTGGCTGCCCCTCAGGAAGGCCGCATCACCCTGGGCGGCACCGATCTCGCCAGCCTGAGCGGCGCCGCTGTGCGCAGCCGCATCGCCTGCCTGACGCAGGATGCGCGGCTGTTTGACGACAGCATCGCCGCCAATCTGCGCCTGGCCGATCCGGCCGCCACCGACGCGGCGCTCTGGCAGGCGTTGGAGCGCGCAGGCGTGGCCGAGGTCGTGCGGGCCCTGCCGGAGGGTCTGCAGACCGGCTGCGGTGAAGGCGGCGCGCGGTTTTCCGGCGGACAGGGACGGCGCCTGGCGCTGGCCCGGGCGCTGCTGGCGCCGGCCGCCCTGCTGATCCTCGATGAACCGGCCGGGGGCCTCGATCCGCTGGCGGAGCGCGCCTTTCTGGAAACCCTTGAAAGCGCTACGCAGGGCCGCAGCGTGATCCTCATCACGCACCGGTTGCTCGGGGTCGAGAAACCGACGCGCATCCTGCGCCTCGTCGGGGGTCGTGCCATTCCGGCCATGGGCTGATCGCGGAGGATTGACCGGCGGCTCCTGCCGCCTCGGTGATCGCAGCCCATTGTTGCAGCAGGCAGCAATCGGAGCGAACGATCATGAGCGATTTCTTCTCGGGCCAGCGCGGCGGTGGATTGGCCGGCAGCATGTCGGGCGGCATGAAGATGGCGGCGATGGCGCTGCTGCTGCATCAACTGATGAAGCATTCGCGCAGCCAGCAGCAGGGGCACCCATCCGGCCAGGATACTGGCGACGCGGCCACGGGGGGCCAGGGCGGCGGCATCGGCGACGTGCTGGGCGGATTGCTGCGGGGCAACACCTCGCCCGCCGACGCCACCGGCAGCATGGCCGGCGCGGATCCCCGCGGGGCGGGTCACACGGGATCGGGCCAGCAGCCGGGCTATGGGCAGGGCGGTGGCATCGGTGACGTGCTGGGCGGGTTGCTGCGCGGCGGCGGCACCGGCGGCATGACCGGCGGAGCGGGCGGTGGGCTCGGCGGAATCCTGGGCGGGCTGCTCGGCGGCGGCGGCCAGGGTGGCGGCCTCGGCGGCGGCATGGGGGGCGGCCTGGGCGGCAATGCGGGGCTCGGCGGATTGCTGGGCGGCCTCGCCGGGATGCTCGGCGGCATGCGGCGGCAGGGCTTCGCCGACGAGGTGGATTCCTGGGTTGCGCCCGGCAGCAACCGGGAAGCGCCGCGCAAGGCCGTGGAACAGCAATTCGACCCGCAGGAACTGGACGCGGCGGCGCAGCAACTCGGCACCGACCGTGAGACCCTGATCGAGGAACTGCGCCGGACCATGCCGGAACTGGTGGACCGGCTGACGCCGCATGGCCGCATCCCGGAACGGGAAGAAGAGCTGGGCCAGGGCGGCGTCGGCGAAAGGCTCGGCAGCATGTTGCGGCCGGTGGGCTCGCCGGGTGGTCCCCCGCGGAACTGACGGAGGGAACCGACGCGCCTAGGTCGGGCAGCCGGGCGCGTCGGGCCAGGACAGGCGCGGATCGGCCGCGAGCGCCTCGCCGAGGCTTCTCAGCGCGGCTTCAGGCCGCTCCCGCAGCTTGGCCGCCATGGTTCTGAGAAAGCCCGGGGTTCCGGTTCTGGCAGCCTGGGAAAACCATTGCTCGGCATCATCGAGGCGGCCCTCGGCGAGGGCCAGCGTACCCATGTTGAACTGGGCCCGGCAATCGCCCGCCGCAGCGGCGCGGGCGTAGAGCTGATGGGCCGCCCCGGCATCGGCCGGGCCGCCGACACCGTCTTCCAGCATCCGGCCCAGCACCGTCATGGACCTCGCATGGCCCTGGGCGGCGGCGCGGTTGAACCAGCGGATCGCCTCCGGCAGATCCGGCTCCGCTCCGATGCCACGCGCCAGCAGGGTGGCCAGGTTGTACTGCGCCCAGGCATGCCCCGCCTCGGCGGCTTGGCGGTACACGGACACCGCGCGGGATGGGTCCTGCTGCGTGCCCCAGCCCAGTTCATGGCAGCGGCCCACCATGTTCAGGGCTTCGAGGTTCCCGGCGCCGGCGGCCACCTGGAACCACCGCAGGGCTGCCGCCCGGTCCTCCCGGACGCCGCGGCCCTGGAGCAGGCTCTGGCCGTACAGCACCTGGGCCTGCGTCATGCCGGCACGGGCCGCCGCCGCAAGCCAGCGGGCGGCTTCGTCCGGCGGCCCGGCGAAGGCTGCGGCCAGCGTGTCGGGCTCGGCCTCGCGGATGGTGGCCAGGGGCAGGGGCGGTGGCGGGGCTGGGGGGCGAGGCATGGCGCAGCTTGACCGTGTTGCGAGGAATTCGCAACAAGCCGTAACAATGATTTTCTCAGGCGTTGGCCATCAGCAGCCCGGCCTGCTTCACCCGTCCTGGCAGGGGATGGCCCACCACCTCCTCGGCCAGACGTCCGGCCGCCATCAGTCTCTCCAGCTGAAGTCCCGTCTCGATGCCACTTTCGGCACAGAGCAGCGCCAGGTCCTCGGTGCAGATGTTGCCGGCGGCGCCCGCATGCCTGGCGAAGGGGCAGCCGCCCAGACCGGCGATGGCGGCGTCGAAGCGTGCCACGCCCATTTGCAGCCCGGCCCAGGCATTGGCCATGGCCATGCCACGCGTGTCATGCAGGTGCAGCGACACCTCCAGGTCCGGCCATTTCTCCCGCACCGCCCCCACCACGCGCTGGATGGCCGGCGGCGTGGCCCAGGCCATGGTGTCGGCCAGGGAAACGTAGGGACGCTCCAGCCCCGCCCCGCCGGCCAGGGCGAGCAGCGCCTCGATCCGGTCCAGCACGGCGCCGATCGGCACCTCGCCCTGAAAATTGCAGCCGAAGGCCGCCATGATGGTGATCCGCGCCAGGGGCACACGGTGCTGGGCGTACAGGGCCATCAGGGCGGCCGCGGCGGCGAGATCCTGTTCCCGATCGCGGTTCTGGTTGCGGCGGCCGAACACCTCGGACGCCGAAACGGATACGCTGCCTTCCAGCGCGATGTTCGGCGCCACCAGCGCTCGCAGGAAGCCCTTCGGGTTCAGCCACAGCGCATTGTAGGTGACGCCGGGGTGCGGCGTCAGCCCGGCACACACCGCCTCGGCATCCGCCATGCCGGGCACGCGGCGGGGATCGACGAAGGACACGGTCTGGATGTGGCGCAGCCCGGTCTGCGCCAGGGCCTCGATCAATTCGAGCTTGCGGGCGGTCGCGATCTCGCCCTTCTCGAACTGGAAGCCCTCGCGCGGGCCTTCCTCGCGGATCTCGATGCGGCGGGGCAGCGTCATGCGGCGGTCTCCTCGGCGGGCAGGGTCAGCACATGGTCGCGGGCCAGGATGGCCTGCTGCTCCGGCGTGATGCCGAGTTCGGCCAGGATCGCGGCACTGCCCTCGCCGAGCTTCGGCGGCTGGTGGCGTAGCGTTACCCGGCTATCGCCCAGATGCACCGGGGTCATCGGGATCGGCGCGGAAAGATGCTCGGTCAGCGCTGTCTCGCCCATGATGCCGCTGGCCAGCAGGTGCGGATCGGTGAACAGATCCTCGGGGTGGGCGACGGGGGCGCAGGGGATCAAGGCCGCGCGGCAGCGGCGCAGCACCTCCTCCACCGGCCATGCGGCGATCAGCGCTTCCAGCACGGGCATGATGCGCTCCCGTGCGGCGACGCGCTGGGCGTTGCTGGCCAGTGCCGGGTCCGCGCCCATTTCGTCGAGGTCGAGATGCTGGCAGAGACGCTGCCAGTGCTGGTCGCTGGTGACGCCGACGAAGACCTGCCCATCCTGCGCCTGGAACACGTCATAGATCGCCCAGGTGATGCGGCGCGCGGTCATCGGCGGCACCCGCTCCCCGGCGATGGCGCCGGCCGCCATGTGCTGGCCGACCATGAAGGCGACGCTTTCGAACAGCGAGGCCTGCACCTTCTGGCCTTCGCCGGTCTGCTCGCGCTGGCGCAGCGCCGCCAGGATGCCGACCACGCCGAACACGCCGCCCATGATGTCCACCACCGAGGTGCCGGCGCGCATCGGCCGCCCCGGCAGCCCGGTCATGTGCGCCAGCCCGCCCTGCATCTGCACCACCTCATCCAGCGCCGGCAGCGCCTCGTAGGGACCTGGTAGGTAGCCCTTCAGCGCGCAGTAGACGAGGCGCGGGTTCAAGGCGCGCAGCGCCTCGCAGCCGAGGCCCAGCCGCTCCATGGTGCCGGGGGCGAAATTCTCCACCAGCACGTCGGCGGTCAGCACCAGGCGGCGGAGGATCTCGGCGCCGCGCTGGTCCTTCAGGTCCAGCGCCAGCGAGCGCTTGTTGCGGTTGTAGGTGGCGAAGAAGCCGGTGCCGAAGCCGCCCAGCCGACGGGTGCGGTCGCCGTCCGGCGGCTCGATGCGGATCACCTCGGCGCCCAAGTCAGCCAGCACCACGCCGCAGGTGGGACCCATCACGGTGTGGCCGAAATCCAGCACGCGCAGGCCGGCGAGGGGACCAATAGGAGAAGGAGGCTTGGCCGCTTCGCTTGACATGACGTATGTTCCGTTAGACAGAATAGCGTTCTGTTTTAGCATGGATGGTGTCGGCATGGCGGTCAAGCCGCAAGCGCCGGAGGAGGGTGTCGGCGCGGTGGACCGGGCGCTTTCGGTGCTGTTCGCCTTCGAGGCCGGGGAGGAAGCCCTCCCGCTGGCCGAGCTGGCGCGACGAACAGGGCTGTACAAAAGCACGCTGCTCCGGCTGATCGCGTCGCTGGAGCGGGCGCGGATGCTGTTGCGGGACGGGGAGGCGGCGCGCTGGCGGCTGGGTCCGGCACTAATGGTGCTGGGGCTGCGGGCCGAGCCGGCGCCGCTGCGGGTGGTGGTGCCGCCGGCGCTGCGCCGCCTCGCCGACGAGACCGGCGAGAACGCCAGCTTCTATGTGCGCCAGGGCGAGGCGCGGCTCTGCCTGCTACGCGAGGAGGGCCGCCATGCCGTGCGCGACAGGCTGGTGCCCGGCAGCCTGCTGCCGCTGGACCGCGGCGCCGCCGGCCATGTGCTGCGCGAAGCACCGGAAGGCGTGGTGGTGTCTCTGGGCGAGCGCGACCCGGAAATGGCGGCCGTGGCGGCGGCGGTGCGCGGCGCCGGCGGCGCGCTGCTCGGCGCACTCTGCCTGTCGGGGACGGTGACGCGGCTGCAGGACCCCGCCCGCCGCGCGCCCATGGAAGCGGCCCTGCTGCGCGAGGCTGCGGCACTGCGTCGCACCCTGGGTGGCTGAGCTGCCGCAGGCGGAGGGTTTGGCGCCCCAACCGGCACGCCCCTGGGCGCTGTCTCGCCGGGCGCGCCGGGCGGTTGTCGGTTGATCGGCCATCGGCATGACGCTTCAACCGTTGTCGCCGTGGGGCCGGCGCAACGGATGCCGGATGAGCTTTTCCCTCGGGACACGACGTATCGGATCTTCGATACTGGGACGAGGCAACGGCGATGCCGGGATGCTGATCGCGGCCTTTCTGCGCGGTTGGTGTGGCCGTCCGGGCGGAGGCATTCGATGATGTCGCGACGGCGGATGGAAATGCCACGATCGCTCCCGGCCTTTGTCGAGGAATGGCTGCGTGCCGCTCTGGTCAACGCCTGCTGGATCTTCGGGCAGGCCCAGATCGGGCGCTGCGGCCTGTGCCTCGCCGTCAGTCGCGCGCTTCGGCGCGAAGCGCTGAACCCGGCGCCGCCATGACCGGACCGGCCCAGTTCTCGGGCGGGTCGGAAGACAACAAGCCAGAAGGCAGGAGCGTCCCTTGAGCCACAGCAACTCGTTTCATCCCGCCACCGCGCTGCGCGACGCCATGGGGCGCGGCATCGTCATGGCGCCGGGCGCGCCGGATTCGCTCACCGCGCGGCTGGTGGAGCGGGCCGGCTTCCCTGCCGTGTACATGACCGGCCTGGGCGCCACCGCGGCGCGCCTGGGGCAGCCCGACCTCGGGCTGCTCACCGGCACCGAGATGGCGGAGCACGCCCGCAGCATGGCGCGGGCCGTCGGCATCCCGGTGGTCGCCGATGCCGATACCGGCTATGGGGGCGTGCTGAACATCCGCCGCACCGTGCGGGACTACGCGCAGGCCGGCGTCGCCGCGCTGCATCTGGAGGACCAGATGGCGCCCAAGCGCTGCGGGCAACTGAGCGGCATCCGGCTGATGGAGGCCGAGGAAAGCGCCGAGCGGCTGCGGGCGGCGGTGGCGGCGCGCGGCATGGATGACATGCTGATCATCGGCCGCACCGACGCCCTGGCCGCCGCCGGTATCGACGCGGCGCTGGAACGCGCCCGGCGCTACCAGGACACCGGCATCGACCTCGTCTTCGTCGACGGCATCAAGACGATTGCCGAAACCGAAGCGGTGGCGCGCGCCATCCAGGGGCCCAAGGTGATGACGGTGGTGGACGGCACCGAAACCGTCGGGCTGACCGCGGATGTGCTGCAGCAGATGGGCTTCAGCATCGTCTTCTACGCCGTCAGCACGTTGTTCACCGCGATGCGTGCCGTGTCGGAGACACTGTCCGCCCTGAAGCGGGACGGCACGCCGCGGGCCCGTGCCGGGGCCATGGTGAGCTACGGCGAGTTTGCCGAGGTGGTCGGGCTGCACGGGCAGCAGGAATGGGCCACCCGCTTCGGCGGGTGAGGGCAAGCGGCGCGGTCAGCGGCCGCGCCGCGCCACGCCGTCCGCCACCAGCGCGCATCCCGCGACCGCCAGCAGGATCGCCAGTCCCGGCCACAGCGCGGCCAGCGGCGCCTCGAACACCGCTTCCTGCGCGTTGGCCAGCATGTTGCCCCAGGACGGGCTGGGCGGCTGGATACCGAGGCCGAGGAAACTCAGCACGCTTTCGGTCAGGATGGCTCCGGCCACGGCGAGGGCGCAGGCCACCGCCACCGGTGCGGCCAGGCCCGGCAACACGTGCCGCCACAGCAGCCGCGCCTCGGTGACGCCCAGCGCCCGCGCCGCGCGGATGTAATCGGTGGCCAGCAGCGACAGCGCGCCTGCGCGCGCCAGCCGCGCCACGCCGACCCAGCCGAAGATCACCAGAATGGCCACGATGCGCAGCATGTCGGTGGCGGCCTCGCCGCGCGGCAGGCCGAGCTTCGCCGGGTCCATCGCGGCCAGCAGCACCAGAATCGGCAATGCGGGCAGCGCCAGCAGTCCGTCCGCCAACCGCATCAGCACCGCGTCCACCCAGCCGCCGCGCCAAGCCGCCAGCAGACCGAGCGCGGTGCCCAGCACGCTGGCCGCCAGCGCCGCCGCCAGCCCGACACCGAGCGAAACCTGGGCGCCGTAGAGCAGCCGCAGCAGCAGGTCGCGGCCCAACTCGTCGGCGCCGAGGGGATGATCCGGTGACGGCCCGGCATAGCGGGCGAACAGGTCGGGCGCGAAGGGATCGGTCCCGAGCCAAGCTTGCGCCCAGGGTGCCGCCACCGCGGCCAGCAGCAGCAGCAGCAGCAGGGCGAGGCCCAGATGCAGGCGCGTCATCGCTCACCGATCCGGGGATCGATCCAGCGCTGCGCCAGATCCGCCAGCAGCGTCGCTAGCATGGTCACCAGTGCGACCAGCAGCAGCGCCAGCAGCGCCAAGTTGTAGTCATTGCCCATCACCGCGTCGTAGAGCAGCTTGCCCATGCCGGGGCGGGCGAACACGGTTTCTGTCACCAGCGCGCCCGACACCAGCGCCCCGGCATCGAGGGCCAGCAGCGTCAGCAGCGGCACGGCGGCGTTGGGCAAGGCATGGTGCCAGAGCAGGCGCCGTTCCCCGGCGCCGCGGGCGCGGGCGCTGGTGATGTGCGGGCGGGACAATTCGGCGGACAACGCCGCGGCGGCGTGACGCGCATAGCCCGCCATCTGGCCGAAGGCGATGGTGGCCACCGGCAGCACCAGGAAAGGCAGGGCGGAATGGCCCGCATCCGGCGCGCCGCCCGCCGGCAGCCAGCCAAGCCGCACCGCGAACAGGATGATCAGCAGGATGCCGAGCCAGAAGGAGGGCACCGCCTGCGCCAGCAGCGCCAAGCCGTCGACCACCGGTGCGGCGCGCGGCCGGAGGGCCGCCAGCGCCCCCAATGCGATGCCGAGCCCGGCTGCCAGCAGCACCGCCGTGCCGACCAGCGCCAGGGTGGAGAGCAGCGCCGGCCACAGCACCCGCCACACCGGCTGGGCGAACAGGCGCGAATAACCGAACTCCCCCCGCAGCACGCCGCCGGCCCAGGCGAGATAGCGGGCGATCAGAGACTGGTCGAGGCCGTGCAGCGCGCGCAGCCGCTCGATGTCGGCGGGCGTGAGCCGCGGGTCGGAGATCATCGCCAGCGACACCGGATCGCCCGGCATCAGCCCGATGGAAAACCAGGCGGCCAGCGACAACAGCACCAACGTGATGGCCATCTGCGGCATCCGCCACAGCAGCAGGTTCAGCGCACCCGCCATTGCGTCACCCATAAGGAGGAATAGTTCTGGTGGCCGGTGGGCGTCACGCCGTCCAGCCATTGCGGCCAGACATGCGCGTCCGAGCGGTGCCACAGCGGAAGGGAAGGCAGATCGGTGGCGACGCGCCGCTGCAACCCGGCCCAGAGCGGGCGGCGCTTGTTTGCGTCCAGTTCCAGCGGCAGCGCCTCGATCAGCCGGTCCACCTCGGCATCCTTGTATCCGGTGTAGTTCTGGCCGGACCAGTTGCGGGCGGCGGTGGCGATCTCATCCGAATGCAGGATGGTGCGCGGCACGTTCTCTGGGCTGCTGACCCAGGCGAACATCGCCGCGCCGCCGTAGCGCCGCTTCGACACGGTTTCGGCAAAGAACACGCGCGGTGGCTCGTTGCGGATGCGCGCATCGACGCCGATGGTTTTCCACATGCCCGCCAGGATCTGCTGCACCTGTTCGCGCGTGCGGTTGCCGGCGGTGGTCATGAAGTCGAAGGACAGTGTTTCGCCTGCGGCGTTGCGGCGCAGGCCGCCGGCACCGGACGTCCAGCCGGCCTCGTCCAGCAGGGCGCGGGCGCGCGCCGGATCGAAGGGATATTGCGGAATGCCGGGATCGAAGCCGGCGTCGCGCGGGTGCACGCCGCCATGCGCCACCTCCTGTTGTCCGCCGAATAGCCGCGCCACGATCTGCGCCCGGTCAGCGGCGTGCAGCAGCGCCTGCCGCACGCGGCGATCGGCCAGCACCGGGTTCTCCAGGTTGAGGTCGATGTGCTCGTAGGTGAGGCCGGGATTGTAGTGGAAGCGGAAGCGCCCGCCGGTGCGGCGCTGCAGGGCCGTCGCCTGCTCCAGCGGCAGGCCGAGTTCGCCGGCAACCATGTCGATCTGGCCGGCGAGCAGCTGTGCCTCCAGCGCCGCGTTGTTTTCCACTGTGCGCAGCTGGATGCGGTTGAAGGCGGGAGCCGGGCCGCCCCAATGCGGGTTGCGCTCCAGCGTCACGCCGGCGCCCGGCTGCACCGCGGCGATGCGGTACGGACCGTTATACAAGGCGGCGTTGGTGGTGTCGGTCTCATAGGCGGAGCGGGTGCGGTAATTCGCGCGGTCCGCTTCCCAGATCGGCCGCTCGATGCGCGCCGGCAGCGGTTGGAACTGGCCGAGCCCGGCATAGTCGAAGGTTACCTTGTCGAAATGCAGGGTGATGCTGTGCGGGCCGGCGCTCTCGAAGCGGTAGGCCGAACGATAGAACTCGGCCGGACCGAGGCCGGTCTCGAAGGCGCGGCCGGCCTCCCAGGCGAAGCGGAAATCCTCCGGCGTGACGGGCGTGCCGTCGCCCCACTTCCAGTCCGGCCGCAGCTGCCAGGTGACGCGGATGCCCGGCTTGCCGTCCGGCGTGGTTTCCAGCACCGCGTCGCCATTCTCCAGGCTCGGCAGCCGCGTGCAGGCGATGCAGCTCTGCTTCCATTCCGCGTCGTAGGCGGTCACCGGATGCAGGGCGAAGCCGAGGATGTACGCCTTGGCCGCCATGTTCTCGATGTTGGGGTGGAAGTTCGACGGGTACTGGCTGAGGCCGATCACCAGGCTGTCGCGCGGTGCCTGGGCGGCGGCCGGCAGGGTGAACAGGAGGAGGGCCAGAAGCACGGCAAGGAGATGTCGCATCGCCGGATGATGCAGAAGGATGCCGCGCCGCGGTAGCGCAAACAGGACGGCGTGGCGCCTGCGCGGTTCAGCCCTGCTGCACCGCCGCCAGCGCGGCCGGGTCTGCGGTGGTGCCGGCGGGACCCAGCGCCGCGCGCAGCGCCGCGCCGTCGCGGCCCGGCGGCTCGCCGAACAGGCGGCGGTATTCGCGGCTGAACTGCGACGGGCTCTCATAGCCGAGGGCGAAGCCGACCGAGGCGATCTCCGCCTCGCCGGCGAGCAGGCGGCGGCGCGCCTCCTGAAGCCGCAGCTGCTTCTGGAACTGCAGCGGCGTCAGCGCCGTCACCGCCCTGAAGTGGCGATGGAAGGTGGAGGGGCTCATATGCGCCAGCCGCGCCAGCGCCTCGATGCGCAGCGGCGCGTCGTAATGTTCACGGATCCAGCCGATGGCACGGGCGATGCGCGCCGTCGGGCTGCCGGCCAACGCCAGCTGCCGCAGCATGCCGCGCTGCGGACCCTGCAGGAGCCGGTACAGGATCTCCCGGCTGAGCAGCGGCAGCAGCGCCGGAATGTCGCGCGGCCGGTCAAGCAGCCGCAGCAGGCGCAGCAGCGGCTCGGCCAGCTCCGCCTCCAGCGTGCAGATGGCTAGGCCGGGTGCGGGCGGCGCCGCGGTGTCGGCCTCGTTCTCCAGCAGCAGGGCGGAGAGGCTGGCGGCATCGATGGACAATGCCATGGCCAGGTAGGGCTGCCGCGGCGACGCCTCGATGATGCGGCCGGTGACGGGAAGATCGACCGACGCGACGAGGTACTTGCCGGCATCGTAGCGGAAGCTCCTGCTGCCGAGGCTGGTGCGCTTGGCGCCTTGCAGCACCACGCAGAGCGAGGGGCCGTACAGGCCGCCCACCGGCCCGGTGGTGCCGTCGGCGCGCATCAGCAACAGGCCGGGCGCCGGGCTGGTGCGGCCGCATTCCGGCGCATGCCGCAGCGCCAGGGCGGCCATCTCCGCCAGCAGGGTCATGCAAGGCTCCGCCTTCGTGTGTGCCGCCAGATGGGCCGGGTGAGAGGATCGTGCAAGAGGATGCCAGGATCGGGATTGGTCCCAGCAGCTGCCGGAGCCACCTCACGGGTCAGGCGTGGGGCGAGCCCCTGCGCGTGGAACGGAGCAGATCGCATGCAATATAAGCCACTCGGCCGCACCGGCCTGTTCGTCTCCGAGTTGTGCCTGGGCACCATGACCTTTGGCGGTGGCGAGGGGATGTGGCGGCAGATCGGCGCCCTGCAGCAGCGGGAGGCGGATGCGCTGGTGCGCGCCGCGCTGGAAGCCGGCGTCAATCTCATCGACACCGCAAACGTTTATGCTGAAGGCCTGTCGGAGCGGATCCTTGGCCAATCGCTGCGCAACCTGGGCGTGGCGCGGGAGGAGGTGGTGATCGCCACCAAGGTGCTCGGCCGGATGGGGCCGGGGCCGAACAACGCGGGCGCCGGGCGCGGCCACATCCTGGACCAGGCCAAGGCCAGCCTGCGGCGGCTGCAGCTGGACCATATCGACCTTTACCAGATCCACGGCTTCGACCCAGCAGTGCCGGTCGAGGAAACGCTGGGCGCGCTGGACCAGCTCGTGCGGCAGGGGCTCGTGCGCTACGTCGGCCTGTCCAACTGGGCCGCGTGGCAGGTGGCCAAGGCGGCCGGGATCGCGGAGCGCCGCGGCTTCGCGCCCGTGGCCTCGCTGCAGGCCTACTACACCCTCGCGGGACGTGACCTGGAGCGGGAGGTGATCCCCATGCTGAAATCGGAAGGAGTCGGGCTGATGGTCTGGAGCCCGCTGGCCGGAGGCTTTCTGTCCGGCAAGTACGATCGTGCCGCCCAGGCGGCACCGGATGGCCGCCGCGCCAGCTTCAATTTCCCGCCCGTGGATCCGGAGCGAGGCCATGCCGTGATCGACGTGCTGCGCGAGGTTGCGGCCCGTCACGCCGCGACGATGGCGCAGGTGGCGCTTGCCTGGCTGCTGCACCAGGAAGCGGTGACCAGCGTCATCATCGGCGCCAAGCGGCCCGAGCAGCTGGCGGAGAATCTCGGCGCCACAGACCTGCGGCTGAGCGGCGAGGATCTGGCGGCGCTGGAGGCCGTCAGCCAGCTGCCGCCGGAATACCCCGGCTGGATGCTGGAGCGGCAGGCGACCTATCGCGACGGCCCGCGGGGCCTGCGGACGCCGAAGACGGCGCGCTGAGGCCCTGCGGAACCCCCTGGCGGCTCAAGCCGCCAGGGACGCATCCAGCGCCGCGGCCAGGGACGCGACCTCGGCCGGCAGGATCATGGTGAAGTGGTCGCCCTGCACCGCCCGCACCGTCAGCCCGCCGCGCGCCAGCTTGCGCCACAGCCGCAGCATGTTCTGGTTACCCTGCTGCTCCGGATGGATCAGCGTCATCATTCCCGCATAGGGCTGGGGACGGTAGTTGCGCGCGGCGGTCAGCATGCCGCCGCGCACCCGGCGCAGATCATCCGGCAGGTGGGCTTCCTCCACCAGGTTGCCCACCAGGTCGAGACGCCGCGCGGGCTGGCCGAGCTTCACCCGCACCCGGTCGGTGGCCACGATCAGCTTCTTGGCGATCCAGTCCAGCCGCTGCCCGGGCGGCGCGCTGAGCAGCGCCCGGAGATCGCGCCCCGGCCGCGTCAGCAGATGGCTGAGGCGCTGCGGCGCCGGCAGCCGCGCCGGATGCACCATGGCGTCCATGATGATCAGCTGCTCCACCGTCTCCCCCGCGGCGCGCAGCTGCTGCGCCATCTCCAGCGCCACCAGCCCGCCAAAGGAATAGCCGCCGATGGTGTAGGGCCCTTGCGGCTGCTGCGTGCGCATCACCCGGATGTAGTCGGCGGCCATGTCGTGGACGCAGGATTGCGCAGCCATGCCGGATTCGAAGCCGCGCGCCTCGATGCCGAACACCGCGCGCGGCGTCGTCAGGGCGCGTTGCAGCGCCCAGAGTTCCAGCATGCGCCCGGCCATGCTGTGCACCAGGAACAAGGGCGGCTTCGTGCTGCCTGCTGCGGCACGCATCGCCACAAGGCGCTGCGTGCCGTCGCGCTGCGGCGCGTCGAGCACGGCGGCGAGCGCCGCGATGGTGGGCGCCCCGAACAGCGTGGCGATGGGCAGCCGCAGGCCGCGCCGCTGCTCGATCTCGCCGAACAGCCGCCCCGCCAGCAGGGAATGGCCGCCCAGTGCGAAGAAATCCTCGTCACGGCCGATCGGCGACACGCCCAGCAGTTCCTCCCACAGCGCGCGCAGGAAGCTTTCGGTGTCGGCCTCTGCCCGGTCGCCGAGGTCGATTGCATGGTTGCCGCGCAATCCGGGGTGGTTCGCCAGCGCATCGATGCAGCCGGGATTGGCCAGTGCGGCGATGTTGCGCACCGGCACGCCGTTCACCGCGTCGCGCATAGCTGCTTCGGATGGCTTGCCGGTATGGGTGACCGGCAGCGCATCCACCTGCATCACCACTTCCGGCACATGCGCGGCGGACGCCTCATGCACCAGGGCGCGGCGCAGCGCCGTAACCAGAGCAGGGGTCAGCCGCGTGCCCTGTTCCAGCACCAGGGCCAGCACCGCGCGATCGCCGTCGGGCTGGCGCTGCGCCACCACCATGGCGTCGCGCACTTCCGGAAAGCGGCAGACCACACGGTAGATTTCCGCGGGACCGATGCGGATGCCGCGGATCTTCATCACGCCGTCCGAGCGGCCATGCATGCGGATGCCGCCCTCGGGCGTGATCTCCGCCAGGTCGCCATGCGTCCACACACCGGGATTCTGGCTGAAATACGCCTCGTGGAAGCGCTCGCCGCCGGTGTCGCCGAAGAAGCCGAGCGGGCGCGAGGGGAAGGGATTGGCGCAGATCAGCTCACCCACCGCGCCGGGTACGTCATCGCCCTCGGCCGAGCGCATGCGCACGTCGAGCGCCAGGCTACGGCTCTGGATCTGGCCGGGAATCTCGGGGCGGTGCGGATGGCCGAGCACGAAGCAGCCGATGATGTCGGTGCCACCGGAGATGGATTGCACCGGCACCGGCTTCACGTGGCGATGCACCCAGAGGTGCTGCGCCTCCTCCAGCACGGAGCCGGTGGTGAGCACGCCGCGCAGCGCCGTGAGATCCAGGTCGCGGCCGGGCTCCAGCCCGGCGGCGGCGCTCATGCGCAAATAGGGCGGGCTGGTGCCGAACAGCGTCGCCTGCTGTTCCGCGACGATGCGCCAGAACCGGTCGGTCTCGGTGACGGCGCCACTGTAGAGAATGATCTCGGCGCCCGAGGCCAGGGCGGAAAGCTGCCAGTTCCACATCATCCAGCCGCAGCCGGTCTGGAAGAACAGCCGGTCGCCCGGGCGCAGGTCGCAGTGCAGCCGGTGCTCCTTGACATGTTCGATCAGGGTGCCGCCGGCGCCATGAACGATGCATTTCGGCCGGCCCGTGGTGCCGGAGGAGAACAACACGAAGAGCGGGTGGTTGAACGGCAATTGCGGCCACCCGGCAGCGTCCGCTTCCGGAGCGGTGTCGTAGAGTGCCGCGGCGCGCAGCACCGGCTGCCGCAGCCCGTCGGGTATCGGCGCGTCATCCAGCGCGACCAGCGTGGCGCAATCCTCCAGGGCGCCGGCAATGGCGGCGACGCGCTGGGCCAGCGCTTCGCCCTGGTCATGCGGCGCGGGTGCCAGATGCGCGAACAGCAGGCGCGGCCGCAGCGGCGCGAAGCGGTCGAGGATCGCCTCGCTGCCCATCTCGGGAGCGGCGGTGGCCAGGGTCGCGCCGATGGCGGTGGCGGCCAGTGCCGCAGTCACCGCCTCGGCATCGTTGCGCATCACGCCGACCACGTGGTCGCCGGGGCGGATGCCGAGCTGATGGAGCGCTGTTGCCAGGGCCGACACGCGGTGCCGCAGCGCGCCGCGGCTCAGCCGAACCGGACCCGTGGCCCCGCCCAGCGCCGTCACGGCGGGCAGATCATCGGACCAGCGGCGCGACAGCAGGCTGGCGGCGTAGTTCAACTGCACCGACGGAAAGAACAGCGCCGCCTCGGCCGTGTCGCTGGTGCAAACCTGCGCGACGCTGCCGCCATGTTCCAGCTGCGACCAGTGCAGGAACTCGCGCCAGAAGGCGCGGAAATGCCGCACCGACGCGGCATGGAAATCCTCGTGCTCCTGCGCCCATGCGGCGCCGCGCTCGGCCAGATGCAGGCGGAACGCCTGCATCTGCGAGATGTCGCTCCACATCGATTGCCGCTCGCTGACGCCGACGGCGTGCAGGAGGGAGTGATCGGCACCAGGCAGCCCGTCCATCATCGTCTCCAAGGAAGATCAGGCTGTGTTTTTCCGGGACCGACGAAAAAACACACTACACATCCCCGTGGAGATTACACTTATGCCGTGTGTTTGAAGAAAGCACAGAACGTTTGTGGTCAGGCTGACGCTTCTGTGATTCGCCAGCAGCAAATTCGCCTCGGAACACCCGCGACAGCCAGTGCCACGGCCGCCCCAGGCACCGGCGGAAGGCCGAGAATCCGCCACGCGCCGATCGGTCTGCCCGCGCGATTCGGATAACTGATGCCAAGGGAGGGATCGGCGTCCACGGTCACGTCGCGGGGGTCCATCCGCAACCCGGTGCCGCAGCCCTTCAGTAAAGCTTCCTTGCGGACCCAGACGGTGTGCAGCAGCAGGTTCTGCCGGCTCGGATCCGCTTCCCGCTCCAGCGCTTGCCGTTCCGCACCGGAGAATGCGGCGCTGGCCAGCGGGCCAGGCCATTGTTTCGCCAGAACCTCGATGTCCACGCCGATCTCGTGCCGGGCCGAGCAGGCGAGCAGGAACCAGGGCGCGCTGTGCGACAGGTTGAAGCGGAGCCAGTGATGCGGCGGCCGCAGCACCGGCTTGCCGCCGGGCGCCTCGGAGAACCGCAGCTCGCCCGGCGGATGGCCCAGGATCGCCGACAGGATCCGCTGCCGCGCGGCATGCGCGGCGATGAAGTGGCCGCGCAGGATGGCCGTCCGGAAACCGTCGGCGCGACGCCGTTCGTTCTGCGTCAGCCGGCTGACATCCCCGGGCGTCGGGATGCCGTCGCTGCGGCCGAGAAACACCGCCACATCGGCGTCGCGCCGGCGCATCAGGCCCCGGCGCATGCCCAGTGGTGGAAGCGGATCGGGGCAGGGGTCCCAGTGCAACACCCGGCCGGTCAGTCCAACAGTGCCTGGCTCAGCATCAGAACGTTCAGCCCGACGATCAACGCCGCCGAGGCCCAGCCCAGCGCCATCTGCCAGCGCGGCGTGGCCAGGACGCCGAGCCGGCGGCGGTCGCCGGCGAACATCATCAGCGGTATCACCGCGAAGGGCAGTTGCAGCGACAGGATCACCTGCGACAGCACCAGCAGCCGGGCCGTGCCGCTCTCGCCGTACAGCCAGGTCACCACCACGGCGGGGATGATGGCGATCATGCGGGTGATCAGGCGGCGCAGGGCCGGCGGCAGGCGGATGCGCAGGAAGCCTTCCATTACGACCTGACCGGCAATCGTGGCGGTCACGGTGGAGTTGAGGCCGCAGGCCAGCAGCGCGATGGCGAACAAGGTCGGCGCGGCGGCGCCCAGCAGCGGCGCCAGCAGCGCATGCGCCTCGCCGATTTCTGCAACACCGGTCTGCCCGCGGGTGTGGAAGGCCGAGGCTGCCAGGATCAGGATGGAGGAATTGATCAGCAGCGCGATCACCAGCGCCACCGTGCTGTCGATGCCGGCGAAGCGGATCGCCTCGCGCTGGCCTTCAACATCCTGCTTCGCGGCGCGGGACTGCACCAGCGCGGTGTGCAGGTACAGGTTGTGCGGCATCACCGTGGCGCCAAGGATGCCGAGCGCCAGGTAGAGCTGCGTGCGGTCGCCCACTACCGAGCTGGAAGGAAGATAACCGCGCAGCACGTCGCCCCAGACCGGGTCGGCCATCACGAGCTGCACGATGAAACAGCCGGCGATCAGCGCGATCATGCCGATAATGAACGCTTCCAGCCAGCGCACGCCCTTGTGTTGCAGCCACAGGATCAGCACGGTGTCCAGCACCGTCAGGAGCACGCCGTCCAGCAGCGGCAGGCCGAACAACAGCTGCAGCGCGATGGCGGTGCCGATCACCTCTGCCAGGTCGGTGGCGCAGATCGCCGTCTCGGCCAGCAGCCAGAGAGGATAGGCAACGGGCTTAGGAAACCGCTCGCGGCAGAGCTGCGCCAGGTCCCGGCCGGTGGCGATGCCGAGGCGGGCGCAGATCGCTTGCAGCAGCATCGCCATCAGCGAGGACAACAGCGCGATCCACAGCAGCGTATACCCGAAGGCCGAGCCGCCGGCGATCGCCGTGGCCCAGTTGCCGGGGTCCATATAGCCGACGGCCACCATGTAGCCGGGGCCGACAAAGGCCAGCAGGCGGCGGATCCAGCTGCCGGCCGCCGGCACGGACACGCTGCGGTGGATCTCGCTTAGGCTCGAAGGCAGGCGGACGGGCGGGCTGCCGGACGGGCCGCCGGCGTCCGGCTCCTGGCCAGTGGCATCTTGGCGCGCGGCGTCAGCCGAGGTCGTGTCCATGGGCATCCAGCTCCTGCCCCCTGCTGCAACTGTAGCCCCGGCTACATCCAGGAGAATTTCGGCGTAAGAACGCCGATGGCGCCGGCACGTTGCCGCGGCGCACCATCTCCCGCGCCAGGCCGCCTGCGCGGCACCGGCGGCAGGCTTCAGCCGGCCTTGGCCTTGTAGGCTTCCGCTTCCTCCAAGCTGCCGACGCCGCCGCGGGCCCGGCTCCAGCTGACCGGGTCCTCCAGGAATTTGCGCACTTCCTTGAGGGCGGGTTCGGAGAAGTAGGGGCGCTCGCGGCAGACCTCCAGCACGTCCCACCAGGTGCAAAGGTGCAGCAGCTTCAGGTTGATCTCCTTCAGCTTGTCCTGGCCGCCCGGGAACACGCCGTAGAAGAACACCACGAAGGTCTCGTCACAGATGGCGCCGGCGTCGCGCAGCGCCTGGGCGAAGCGGATCTTGCTGGCGCCATCGGTGGTCAGATCCTCGACCAGCAGCGTGCGCTTGCCATGCGGCACGTCACCCTCGATCTGCGCGTTCTTGCCGAAGCCCTTTGGCTTCTTGCGCACATAGGCCATGGGCGCACCCATGCGGTCGGCGATCCAGGCGGCGTAGGGGATGCCCGCGGTTTCGCCGCCGGCCACCGCCTCGATGGTCTCGTAGCCGATGTGGCGGTTGATCTTCTCCACCGCCAGATCGCAGATGCAGGTGCGGGCGCGGGGAAAATAGATGATCTTGCGGCAATCGATGTAGACCGGGCTCTTCCAGCCGCTGGTGAAGGTGTAGGGCTCCTCCGGCCGGAAGTTGACCGCCTTGATCTCCAGCAGGATACGGGCGGTGGTGAGCGCGGCGTCGCGGTCCCAGTCTGAGAGATGCGTGGCGGACAGGTGGGTCGAGGGCATGGCAGAAGCTCCTTTTGCGCCGGTTCGTAAAGCCCGCGGGGCACCGCGTCCATGACGGAGATGCGGCGGGCGGCCGATGCTTCCGCCGGCATCTGGGTGTTGGCTGATCCGCGCACCGGCACCGCCGCGCAGGCGCTGGGCATCGCGGAGCGGCTGCAGCGGCCATTCCGCACCGTGGCGCTGGATTGGGGCGAGCTGGCGCGGCTGCCCTGGCCCTGGCCGACCCTGGCAGGGCTGGCGCCGCCGGCCCGCGCGGACATCCTGGAAGCCGGGGCGGCGCCGGGACTGGTGATCTCCGCCGGGCGCCGCGCCGCGCCGGTGGCGCGCTGGCTGCGGCAGCGCGGCGCCCGCACGGTCCATGCGATGCGTCCCGGCTTCGGGGCAGGGGATTTCGACCTGCTGGTGATCGGCCGCCACGACGCGCAGCGCGAGAACCGGAAGGTCTTCCCCATCCTCGGCGCTGCGCACCGCATGAGCCGGGAGCGCCTGCTGGCGGCGCGCGGGGAATGGGCGCCGGTGCTCGAAGCGCTGCCAAGCCCTCGCGTGGCGCTGCTGATGGGTGGCGCGGTGCGAGGCGAGGGCCTGGAGCCGGCGCTCGCCGCCGGCCTGGCGCGGCAGGCGGCGGGGCTCGGCGGCAGCGTCATGGCCACCACCTCCCGGCGCAGCGGCGAGGCGGCGACGGCGGCGGTGGACGCCGTGCTGCGTGGCCTGCCGCACCGGCGGCATGGCTGGGGCGATCCCGGCGCCAACCCGTATGCCGGCTTCCTGGCCTGGGCCGACCTGGTGGTGGTGACCGGCGACTCGGTGTCCATGATCAGCGAGGCGCTGGCCACTGCGGCGCCGGTGTTTATCGCCGAAACCACGGAGGCGCCGCGCCACCGCAGGCTGTGGCGCAGCCTCTACGAGGCGGGCCAAGCCCGGCCGTTTCTTTCGCCGATGCCGTTTGCCCGCGCCCCGCTGGACGAGGCCGCCCGGGTGGCGGCTGAGATCCGGCACCGCGGCTGGGCCTGAGCGCCCGCCGGGGAGCCTCCGGCCCAGAGCGCCTCGGACACGGCAGGTCCGGGCGAGTGCGGGGCGCCGGCCGGCCGGAGGGGTCTTGCCGTGGGCGCGGCGCGGCTTCACCCTCCGCCTCCTGTTCCCGCCTCGGAGGAAGCGCATGTCCCGTTCCTATCGCATTGCCGTGGTGCCCGGCGACGGCATCGGCAAGGAAACCACGCCGGAAGGGCTGCGCGTGCTGGATGCCGCGGCGCGGCGCTTCGGCTTCGACCTGCAGCTGAAGCACTATGACTGGTCCTGCGAGACCTACAGCAGGACCGGCCGCATGATGCCGGAGGACGGCATCGATCAGCTGCGCGACAGCGACAGCGTGTTCCTCGGCGCGGTGGGCTGGCCCGGCGTGCCGGACCACGTGTCCCTGTGGGGCCTGCTGATCCCGATCCGGCGCGAGTTCGACCAGTATATCAGCCTGCGGCCCTGCAAGCTGATGCCCGGCGCCAAGACGCCGCTGGCCAATCGCACCCCGGCCGAGATCGATTTCTACGTTGTGCGCGAGAACACCGAGGGCGAGTATTCCTCCTCCGGCGGCCGGATGTTCGCCGGCACCGAGCGCGAATTCGTCACCCAGGACGCGGTGTTCACCCGCAAGGGCGTCGACCGGGTGATGAAGTACGCCTTTGAGCTGGCCCGCACCCGGCCGCGCAAGAAGGTGACCAGCGCCACCAAATCCAACGGCATCACCTTCACCATGCCGTACTGGGACGAGCGCTTCGCCGAGATGGCCAAGGCCTACCCGGACATCACCACCGACCAGTTCCACATAGACATCCTGTGCGCCCATTTCGTGCAGCACCCGGACTGGTTCGATGTGGTGGTGGGTTCCAACCTGTTCGGGGATATCCTGTCCGATCTGGGCCCGGCGGTGGCCGGCTCCATCGGCATCGCGCCGTCGGCCAACATCAATCCGGAGAAAACCGCCCCGTCGATGTTCGAGCCCGTGCATGGTTCGGCGCCCGACATCGCCGGCCGGTACATCTGCAATCCGGTCGGGCAGATCTGGTCGGGCGCCATGATGCTGGAGCATCTGGGCGAAAAGGAAGCGGCCGACTGCATCGTCCGCTGCATCGAGAAGATGCTGGCGGAAGGCGGGCCGCGCACCCGCGACATGGGCGGGCAGGCGGCGACGCAGGATGTCGGCAAGGCCCTGGCGGAGGCGGTGGCGGCGGCGTGATGGCGCTGCGGCCCCGCCGAACGATAGACGGCCTTGAAGGTGACCATCGAGTGAGCCTATAAAAGGTACGGGATGAGTTGCGATCGATTCTCATTTTGGTTGCAACTTCAGGAGGGTACTTATGGGTCAGGATGTGAGCCACATCACGCGTCGCTGCGAGCGCGCGGTGGTGACGGCGTACCGGGAGCTGCGGGAGACGGGCAATGACGACCTGTCCTCCTTCCGCGCCTGCACCGCCCTGTACCGGATCCATCACCCGGAAGCGTCCGTGAGCGAGGCACGTCGGCTGGTCTCGGAATGGATCGACCACCACGTGGTACGCGGCGACAACGGCCCGACGGATGGCTGCGCCTGCCCCTGAGGGGGGTCTGGGATAGCTGGGCGGACAGCACCCGTGCCTGTGAAGCCGCTCCTCCGGGAGCGGCTTTTTTGTTGCCTTCCTGAACCAGGAGGTGGTGAGCCGCGTCGCCAAAACCGAGACGGGTTTCATCCAGAATAATCATTTATGTTTTCGGAGCCTCGCGGCAAACGTTTGGCCCTAGCCGTCGTTATCCCTGCACAAGACGGCCTCGGAGCCGTCGGACACAGAACAGGGGAAGCCGATCATGCGCATGAAGACCACAGCCCTTGCGCTCGCCGCCAGCCTGCTGGCCTCGCCCGCCCTGATGGCGCAGACCACCAACACGCCAACGCAGAACAACGAATCCGGCATCGCCGGTTCGCCAATGGCGCCGCGCGGCGGCGGCACCACCATGCAGCAGGGCACGCCCGGCACCACCAACACGCCTGGCACCGCCAATACGCCGTCTGCCACTGCGCCCTCCGCCACTGATGGCACGGCGCGGCCCGGCACCAACAATCCCCCCACCACCACCACGCCGGCTGCGGGTGCCAACAGCTTCACCGAGGGGCAGGCGCGCGCCCGCATCGAGGCGGCGGGATATTCCGACGTGCAGGACCTGCGGAAGGATGATCAGGGCGTCTGGCGCGCCCGCGCCATGCGCAACGGCACCCAGACCGATGTTGGCCTGGACTTCCAGGGCCAGGTGGTCACCGGCAGCGGGACCCCGCGCTGATCGGCAGACCGTCCGACCTCAAGACCTGCAACAGAAAGGCACCGTCCCATGGCTCGTAAAACCCTGACCCGCCTGTTTGACACCCGCGAGCACGCCCTCGCCGCGGTGCGTGACCTGGAAGCCGCCGGCTTCTCGCACGACGATGTCGGCATCGTCGCCAGCAACGGCGACAATCAGCACGCCTCCACCCATCAGAACACCGGGGAGTCGACCAGCTCCGGAGCCGGCATCGGTGCCACGCTCGGAACACTGGTTGGCGGCGGTGCCGGCCTCGCCGCGGGGCTCGGCGCTCTGGCCATCCCGGGCATCGGCCCAGTCGTCGCGGCCGGTGCGTTGGTGGCGGCGCTGACCGGCGCGGGCGCCGGCGCCGCCGCGGGCGGCCTGGTCGGCAGCCTGACCGGGGCCGGCGTCAGCGAGGCCGAGGCACCCGTCTATGCTGAGGGCATGCGCCGCGGCGGCAGCATGGTCACCGTGCAGACCGATGACGCCCGCGAAGCCGAAGCGATGGAGATCCTGAACCGGCACAATCCGGTCAACATCACCGAGCGCGAGGCTAGCCTGCGGTCCAGCGGCTGGAAGGGCTATGAGGAAGAGCGGATCGGCAGCGATCCGGCCCGCCCCGCGGCCACCGGTGCTCCGGGCGGCGTCGGCGACGTGACCGGCGCTCCTGGCACGCTGCCTTCCGACCGCCGCATCTGAAAAGCCGATCCGGCGGCCATGCCGCCGGATCCTTGGTGCAGGCCGCCTGTTGATCCCGACGGGCGGCCTGTTGCGTCAGCGGCCGCCCACTTCGGGGTTGAAGCGGACGTCAGGCCGTGCCGGCCCGCCCGAGATGCCGACGGGCGTGCCATCGGCACGCCAGCAGGCGGCGCCTTCCAGCATCCCGTCCGCGTGGAACCGCACCGCGCCCATGCCACCGCCGATATGCTTCACGCGCTGCACCCGGTGGCCGAGAGCCGCGAGCCTCGCATCCACCTCCGCCGCCACGGTCGGCTCCAACTCCAGCGTGTGGCCCTGGGTCCAGATCCGCGGCGCTTCCACCGCATCCTGCAAATCCATGCCGTGATCGATCAGGTTGATCACCGCCTGCATGGCCGAGCCGAAGATCCGCAGTCCGCCCGGCAGCCCGAGCGCGAAGACGGGCTTGCCATCCTTGCGGACGATGGTGGGTGCCATCGAGGTGAAGACCCGCTTTCCCGGCGCCACGGACAATGCCTGGCCCGGATGCGGATCGAAATTGAACATGTAGTTGTTGGCGATCAGCCCGGTGCCGGGGATCGAGAAGCGGGCGCCGAACAGGCTGTTGATGGTTTGCGTGGTGGCCGCGATGTTGCCGGCCGAGTCCGCCACGGTGACGTGGGTGGTATTCGCGCTCTCGGCCTGCGGGATGCCGGGTGCCCAGTCCTGTGCCCGATCCGGCCGCATCAGGAGGCGGCGTTCCACGGCATAATCCTTGGAGGTCAGACGCTCCACCGGCACCTTGACGAAGGCCGGATCCGCAGTTGCGACGGCACGGTCGGCGAAGCCCATCTTCAGGGCCTCCGCCAACAGGTGGATGGTGTCGGCGCTGCCGGAACCCGAAGCGGCCAGGTCGTAGCCCTCCAGGAGGTTCAGCATCTGCGTCATGTGCACGCCGGAGGAGGAGGGCGGCGGCGGCGCCAGAACCTCGAAGCCGCGATAGTGGCCGATCACTGGCTTCCGCTCCGCGACGCTGTAGGCCTCCAGGTCGGCGATGGTGATCAGCCCGCCGCTGGCGGCCATGTGCGCCGCCAGGGCCCGGCCGATCTCGCCGCCATAGAGCGCCCGCGGCCCCTCGGCGGCGATCAGCCGCAGCGATTCGGCGAGGGCAGGCTGGCGCAGCAGGGCTCCGGCGTCCGGCGCGGCGCCGCCGGGCAGAAAGGTGGCGGCGAGGCCGGGATCGCGGGCCAGGTCCCCGGCTGCGTCAAGGATGGCGCCGCGCAGGTAGTGCGTGACGCGGAAGCCTTCGGCGGCGGCGCGGATCGCCGGCCGCAACACCTCGGCCAGCGGCAGGGTGCCGTGCTCGCCCAACGCCTTGCACCAGCCGGCCAGCGCCCCGGGAACGCCCATGGCGAGCGGCCCGACCTTGTTCTCCAGCTCCTCGGTTTCCTGGTAGTCGGGCAGACTGCCGGAGACGGGGCGGTACATGTCCGGCCGTGCCGCTGCCGGAGCGGTGGACAGCCCGTCCAGCACCAGGTGGCGCCCGTCGGCGAGGCGCAGATGGGCGACGCCGCCGCCGAGCGGTCCGACCATCATCGGTTCCACCACCGTCAGCGTGAACAGGGCGGCGATGGCGGCATCGATGGCGTTGCCGCCCGAGAGCAGCATCTCCGCCCCCGCAGACGAGGCCACCGGATGGTTGGTGACCACCATGCCCTTGCTGGCCAGGGCCGGCTGCTTCTCCCGCATGAACGGGGAGCCGGCGCGGTGCTGCCAGCCGCTCACGATGCCACGTCCTGGCCGGCTTCGCCGGGTGGGGAGACCGGGCATGGTCGTGCGGCCTGGAACCCGGCGGCGCGCGCCATCAGCGTGAGAGCGGCAAGAGGGAGGCGATGCGGGTGGACTGACCTCACGGGATTTCCTTTCGTCCGGCCATCATGCGCAGCACATCCGCGATGAGGGCGAAGTGGGAGCGGCCATGGCGAACCTGCTGGCAGCAACGGCCATGTTCACGGGCTGCGAGGCGGCGAAACACCGACAGCATCGCCGGGCAGGGCGGCTCGATGGCGGAATGGCTGTACGCCGGAGGGAAGCGCAAGGCTGCCATGGGGCCGGACAGGTGGCGGTCGAGGCAAGGCGGCGAACTCCGGCAGCGGCGCGGCAGGGCCGCGGATCGGCCGGCCCACCCGAAAGGGCAAGCCTCGCGCCGAGTGTCGGGCTTGTCCAGGCTGGCTCTCCGCGGGGCCACGCTGCTAGTTGGTGCCGGAACCCTGGACCAGCCCGGAGCCATGCCATGCCCGAACCCTTGATCCCTGGACCCGCAGAGGATGGGCCGTCGCGGGAGGAGGTGATCGCCTTCGCCGGCCGCGTCTTCGATGCGGCCCGCGCCGGCGATGCCGCGGCCCTGGCGGAGTGGCTGGATCAGGGATTGCCGCCCAACATGAGCAACGACAAGGGCGACACGCTGGTCATGCTGGCCGCCTATCACGGGCGAGCCGCGGCGGTGTGCGTGCTGCTGGAGCGCGGCGCCGATCCGAATCGGCTGAACGATCGCGGCCAGACGCCGCTGGCCGCCGCCGCCTTCAAGGGCGAATTGCCGGTGGTGGAGCTGCTGCTGCAGCATGGCGCGTTGGTGGATGGCACCGGTGCCGACGGCCGCACTGCCTTCATGACGGCCGCCATGTTCGACCGCGTGGACATCATGCAGTTACTGCTGACGCGCGGCGCCAATGCCTGGCTGCGCGACGCGCGTGGCATCACGGCGCTGGATGCGGCGCGCACCATGGGCGCGGCGGCGGCGGTGGCGCTGCTGGAAGGCGCGGCGTCGTCCCCGTCCTAGACGGGTCCACCCCCACGCGAGGCGCCACCGTCCGGGAGCGGTTCAGCGTCCCGCCCAGCGCAGCGCCGCCAGCGCCAAGGCGTCGATGGTATCCACCAGCGGCAGCCCGATGGCCGTCGCGGCCGGGCCGGCCTGGATGCCCAGCGGGATTTCGGTGCAGCCCAGCACCACCGCCGCGGCGCCGCGGTTCTTGAGGTTGCGGGCGGCCTCGGCCAGCAGCGGAAACGACTCGGCCACGCGGTTGGATTTCACCAGGGCGATGCCGGGCGATACCAGCGCCTGCATCTCCGCCTCCTCGGGCACGATGCACTGATAGCCGCGATGCTCCAGCCGCTGCTGGTAGAGCCGCATGGCCAGCGTGCCGGCGGTGCCCATCACCCCGATGCAGCCGCCGGGAATACCCTGCCGCGCCAGCTCCTCGGCCGCGGCGTCAACGATGTGCAGGATTGGCAGCCGGGTTGCCTCCGCCATGCCCTCGTACCAGCCATGGGCGGTGTTGCAGGGGATGGCGATGGCGCCGCAGCCGGCCGCTTCCAGCCCGCGGATGCCGCGCAGCAGCCAGGGCAGCGGGTCTTCGCCGCCGGACAGACGGGCGGCGGTGCGGTCGGGCACGCGCGGGTCGGACCAGAGCAGGGCGGGCAGGTGATCCTGGTCGCGCTCAGCCGGGGTCAGCAGGGTCAAGCGCAGCATGAACTGCGCGCTGGCCAGCGGACCCATGCCGCCGAGAACGCCGAGAAAGGGTGCATAGGACATGGTGATGCTCACGAGCCGAGGCCATCGGCCACCAGCTTCAGGCCGGTGGTGCCGAGAAGGATATAGACCGTCCGGTAGAACAGCCGGTCGGAGATGCGCCTTTGCAGCCAAACGCCGATCCACACGCCGATCGGAGCCAGGGGCAGCAGCACCAGGCTGGTCAGCAGGTTCTGCAGGCTGAGCTGTCCGAGCAACGCGTAGGGCACCAGCTTCACGTAGTTCATCACACCGAAGAACACCACCGTGGTGGCGGCGAGTTGCGCCCGCTCCAGCCGCAACGGGTAGAGATAGACGGCGAGTGGCGGCCCGCCGGCATGGGCGATGGTGGAGGTGAAGCCGGACAACGCGGACCAGAAGCCGCCGCGCGCCGCGCTGTGCGCGGCCGGCGGCGGCGCCGAGCCGTGGCGGCCGAGCCAGAGGGAGCGCGCGAGGAAGGCCAGCGCGATACCGCCCACTATCAGCTTGGTGGCGCGGTCGGTCATCAGCCCGAAGGCGAAGGCGCCGACCAGGATGCCAAGCAGCCCGCCCGGAAGGATCACCCGCATCTCCCGCTTGTTCCAGCGGCCCCACCACGCCCGCAGCCCCGCGAGGTCTATGGCGCACAGGATCGGCAGCGAGATGGCGGCCGCCTGCGGCGCGGGGATCAGCAGCGCCATCGCTGGCACCGAAAGGTTGCCGCCGCCGGACGCGAAGCCGCCCTTGCTGATGCCGGTGATCAGCAGCGCCGGAACAGCCAGCAGGTAAAACAGCGGATCGGTGATGAGGTAGTCGGACCAGGCGGGAACAGGGGGCACGGGCTGACGGGACCTCGGGGGCGGTGTAAGCACGATGCTCCCTTCGTCCAAGAACGCCAAGGTTTACGCTCCGCATGGAACATATGTCCGATCCCTACTGGCTCGCGGGGCTCGCCTTCGCCATGGCCGTCACCGGCTTGCTGTCGGGCACGCTTGCCGGGCTGCTGGGCGTCGGTGGCGGCATCGTCATCGTCCCCGTGCTGTTCAACGTGTTTCCGCTGCTCGGCATCCCCGAGGCGGTGCAGATGAAGCTGGCGGTGGGCACGAGCCTCGCCACCATCATCCCGACCTCCATCGTGTCGGCCCGCAAGCACCACGCCAAGGGCGCCATCGATACCGGGCTGCTGCGGGCGATCTGGCCTTCCATGATCCTCGGGGTGGTGCTCGGCACCGTGCTGGCGATCTGGCTGCACGGCGACGCGTTGTCGGCTGTATTCGCCGCCATCGCGCTGCTGGTGGCGCTCAACATGGGCCTGACCGGCGTGGATTTCCGGCTGCGCGAACAGACACCGCGCGGCCCGGGCTTGTGGGGCATCGGCGGCTTCATCGGCACGGTGTCGGCCATGATGGGAATCGGCGGCGGCACGGTGGGCGTGCCGATCCTGTCGATGTTCGGCACACCGATCCGCTCGGCGGTGGCGACCGCATCGGTGTTCGGGCTGATCATCTCGATCCCGGCAACAATCGGCTTTCTTTGGGGCGGATGGGGCGACCCGATGCTGCCGCCCTTCTCCGTAGGCTACATCAACCTGGTCGGCTTCGCGCTGATCGTGCCCAGCTCGATCCTGGCGACGCCCTGGGGGGTGCATCTCGCGCACACCATTCCGCCACTGATGCTGAAGCGGGCCTTCGCCGTGTTCCTGGCGATCACTGCGGTGCGCATGATCTACGCGCTGCTGTCGTAGCACCAGGCTGCTCCGGCCGCGCCCCGATGGATTGCGGCCGGCGGCGGCGATGGCCGGGCCGCCGTGGGGTCCCGGCTTGCCCTGCCGCTGACCGGCTAGAAGGCCCTGGGGCGCCGCAGGGCCGACCCGGTCTTCAGTCCAGGCGGCGGTACCAGTCGCCCTCGTAGAGAACCTCGCGGATGCGCAGCGCGGCGTCCGCCCAGGAGTTTCGCGACACCTTGGTCGGATCGGCCGGCCGTTCGCCGTCCAGCCACCGCCGAAGCGTGCCCGCCAGCGCAGCGGCATCGCCGACGGGGAAATACACCGCGCCGGCGCCGCCCACTTCACGGAACACCGGAATGTCGCTGCAGATCACCGGGCGCTCCATCCGGGCCGCCTCGGCGATCGGCAGGCCGAAGCCTTCGGCGAGGGAGGTACAGAGCACCGCCTCAGCGTGGTTGTAGGCGAACACCACGTCGGCATCGCGCGCATCGTTCAGCCAGTGCAGCCGCTTGCCATGCTCCGGGTGCGAGCGGATGCGCGCCGCCAGGGCCTCGACCTTCCAGCCCAGCTTCCCGATCAAGCACAGGCTGGCATCGATCCCCTGGGCCCAGAGCTGCTCGAAGGCGTCGAGGGCCAGGTCCTGCGCCTTGCGCGGTTCCAGCGTGCCGACGCAGACAAACACCGGCTGTGGCCCGGCAAAGGCCTGAACCGTGGCCGGCTGAGCCGGCAGGGTTGTTCCCGCCCTCTGGATGTTGGAGCCGCAGTGAAACCAGCCGATGCGCAGCCCGGGCCGGTGAGACAGGGCATTGTTGCGGATATAGGCGATCAGCTCATCCGCCACGGCGCGCGAGATGCAGATCAGCCCGTGGCTGTGCCGAACGGCGTTGGCCAGCCAGCGGCCATGCACCTCCGGCATGTTCTCGGTGCACACCTCAGGATGCAGTTCGGGGATCAGGTCGTAGATGCAGGTGATGACCCGGCCGCCCTGCCGTTCGACCTCGGTGAACACCGGCGCAAAACTGGCATAGTGTTCCCAACTGGAGTCCAGCATGAACAGGTCGTCGCCGTCGCGGATCTCCACTTGGTACGGCAGGCCGGCCGGCGGGCGGTCCAGGGTGGCCGCCACGAAATCCGGCACCGAGAAGGCGGCCAGCGGTTCCAGCCGCACGGCAAGGGGAATGACGCCGTCCCGCAGCGGCTGCTCGTAGAAGGCGGCGGTGACCTGCCGCACGACGCGCTGGATGCCGCTCCACAGATCAGTTCCCTGCGTCATGCTGACGTCGATCAATAGCCGACGCGAGGCACCCTCCTGGAATCCGGGCACGCTGAACAGCAGGTCGTCGACCACCGCGCCGATCCGCTCATCGAGGGCCGGGGCGCCCGCCAGGATGCCGCCGAACTCTGTTCGGGCGTTGTCGAGATCGAGCAGTTCGCAGGGTATGGCGTGGAAGGGCGGGGGTTCGGCGAGCCGTTCGCGCATCGCGTCGAGGGCGGTCCGGGCGGAGCGTTGCCAGGTGAATGACGCCGCCCGGCGAATGCCCCAGTCGGAGATCTCACGTCGCAATGCCGCGTCGCCGAGCAGCCGTGCCAGACCGGCCGCGGCTCCAGAATTGTCGCCGGCGTCGAACAACAGGTCGCCGCGATCGATGATCTCGGGGATGCTGGAGGTGTTCGCGGCCAGCACGGGCGTGCCGCACTGCATCGCCTCCAGGACGGGGAGCCCGAAGCCTTCGTACAGAGACGGAAACAGGAAAACGGTGGCCAGGTTCATCAGCCGGACCAGGGCCTCATCGTCGAGGCCGGAGGTCAGCACTAGTTGCTGCGGCGGCAGGCCGAGCGCCTCCGCCTTCTGGCGGAACTCCGCTTCGCCGGCTCCCAGATTGGTGACCAGCAGCAACTGGTGCGATTGCCGGAGCGGATCGGGAAGGGCGGCGAAGGCGGCCACCGCGCCGGACAGGTTTTTGCGCGGATCGGCACCGCTGACATACATCACGAACGGGCGCTCGAGGCCGAGCCGCGCCAGCAGGGGTTGGGCCTGATCGGACGAGAGCTGAAGGGGGCCGAACCGGCCATCCGCCGCGCCGGAGATATTCACCACCCTGCCGGGATCCAGGTCGAGCAGCCGGATGGCGTCGCGCCTGGCCGATTCCGAGATGGCCAGCAGAAGGTGCGTCTGCGCCAGCGACGCGGCGGTGGCGCGGTAGCTCAGTTCCGCCACCGGATTGTTCAGGTACAAATCCCTGAACAGCAGCGGGACCAGGTCATACAGGATGCAGGCGGACAACCGCGCTGGATAGCGCGACAGGTCGAGCGGGCTGAAATCCGCCGCGGCGGGTTCGAACAGGCTGGTGGCCATCATCACGTCGGGCTGCAGCCCGGCGATGTGCCGCCGCACGATGGCATCGCCCAGCCGCCGCTCCGGCGCCGCGGGCGGAAGATGAAGATCCGAGCCCACCGGCACCCGGTAGCGGGAGATCGCGTCGCGCGGCAGCAGCGGAGCATATTCCGCCGCCACTGCTTCCGCCGCCGCCGCATGGTTGGCATTGAGAACCAGCCGGAGATCGTCGTCACCGCGCTGCTGCACCATGGCGTGCACCAGCTGGCTGGTGTAGCGGCCGATGCCGCGCGGCCGCGAACCCGCCGTCAGCGCCCCCTGCATATCAATGGCAATTCGCATGCGTCGTCGTTCCTCGGCGCCGGTCGGCAATTCGTTGTACGGGAGAGGCGCGGTCAGAGACTGCTGAGAAAGCGCCGCTGGCGCTCCGCTTCGCCTCGAAAGGCCGCCACCAGCCTGTCGCGGTGCGACAACCGCTCATAGCCGGCCGGCATCTGCGGCAGTGCGGTGGGGGCTGCCACGGAATCCGGGTCCGGCGCTGGCGCGGGCAGGGCGGGCTGGCGCGGCTGGAGCCGGAGATTGCGGCTGAGCAACGGCACGAACAGGCCGGGATCCCGCCGCAGCACGTGCAGTGCGGTGCGCACCTTGCGCAGCGGCCGCGTCACCTGCCAGGAGGTCGAGGACAGCAGGTTATCGCGGTGCAGGATCACCTCAGCCTGCTGCTGGTGCAGCAGGGCGATGCGGTGGGCCTGTTCGGCCAGGTGCCGGCGCAACAGCGCCACGGTGTCGCTGGTCGGCACTTCGCTCTGGGCCGTTCCGCTGGCAACGATCTGGCTGATCTCGTCCAGCACCTCTCCCTGCCGCCGGAGCCGCAGCGTGGCGTCGCGAAGCTGCCGGGCCTGCTCCGCCGATTTACGCTCCGACTGCGCCAGGGCGCGCACGGCTGTCTCCAGCTTGCTCTGCTGCGCCGCCATCTCGGCCGCGTGCGCGGCGGCCATGGCCGCCCGCTCGCTATCCGCCTGGCTGGCGGCCTGCTCCCCCTCCCGCAGACGGTCCTGTGCCTGTTCCAGCTGCGTCCGCATCTGCTCAAGCGCGGCTTGCCGCTCGGCAAGCCGCGCCTCCAGCTGCGATGCGCGCTCCTCAGACCGGACAGCGTTGATGGAGCGGAAGTTATCCAGGGTGCAGGCGCCAGAGGTGAGGTGCTGGGCGAGTTCCTGGTGTTCTTCCGCCACGAAGTAGAGGTTCAGGCCGTCGAACAAGACACGATGGTACCCGGCCTGCAGCAGGATTGGTTCCCATTCGCTGTCGCTGCGTTCCCGGCTGTTGGGCAGAGTGGCCTCGACCACAACGATCCAGGGCCGGAAGCGATTGAAATCGGCGCCCTGCAGCACGGCCAACTCGCCGCCCTCGACATCGATTTTGAGGAAGTGGATCTCCGGCGGGCTGAAGCTGGCGCACACATCCTTCAGGGTCAGCGCCGGCACGTCGCGGGACTGGACGGCCCAGCCCCGGGCGGCTGCGGCGGCGGCGGAAGCCTCAACGGTGGAGGACAGGCCGGTCTCATTGACGTTCATGAACCGCACAACCCCCGGGACCGCGCCGAGGGCCACGTTGAGGTTGATGTCGCGCGAGCGCTGCTGCACGCACCGCTCGTAATACTCGCGTGACGGCTCGATGTTGATGCCGCTCCAGCCGCGCTCATAGAAGGCGTGCGTCACCGAGTCATCCAGCGGGTCCCAAGCCCCGACATCGATGTAGAAGCCGTTCTCCACATGCTGCAGCGCCCGCCACAGGATGACGTCCTCACCGTTCTGCGCGTAGGAGATAAAGGTCATCGGATCCCTTCGGGGCCGTTTGTGTCGGGCGCAGCATCCGGGCCGGCAGGTCGGCTGGACCGGGCGGAACCATGCCCGTCCGCCGGAGAGCGGGCCTCGGCACCGGCGCCGCCAGTGTAACCGATCGTGCGGCGCCTGCCCAGCGATCCGGCCGCCGGCCGGGTCTTACCCCTTGCGAAGACGGGTGAACATCGGCGCGCCGCGCAACATGCCGGTCAGGTTGCGGCGGTAGGCAACCGGCTGGGTGAAGAGCCCAGGGGAACGTAGGGCACCTTTCGCTCCGCCTCCGCTTGGAGCTGCCGCGCCAGGTCCTGCTGGGTAGCGAGGTCCGCCGCGCCCAGCCACCGGGCCCACAATTCCTTGATCCGCGGGCGGGCCGGCCAGCCGGTGGTCGCCTGGGCGCCGTTGCCGCGCAGAAAGGCATGGGTGGCCGGGCTCCAGTGATCCATGCCGGAACAGTAGGTGCAGTAACAGTTCTAGCCGCCCTTGTCGGTGGCCTGCCGGTTGGTGATGCGGCTGATTACCGTGCCCCGGTCCGCCGCCACGTAATTCAGCGCGAATCCGATCTCGGTCATCACGCCCCGCACCACCTCGCAGGCCGCGTTGATGCGCGGCACGTCGGCGCCCACCAGCATCACGACGCGCTCGCCCGCGTAGCCGGCCGCCAATCGGACTGGATGATGGCATCCAGCAGCACCCGCCGCATGGCGGCCCTGTTGAGCGGCGGTAGCAGGTGGTTGAAGCGCAGACAGTTGATCGTGCCGGTCGCGTCTTTTACCTTGACCACGAAGTCGCATATCCGGCGGAACATCGGCAGCAGATCGATTAGCGGCTGCATCACCCAATCCGCCGCCCCCGACATCAGCGCCGATACGGCGGTCGAAGCATCGGGAATGACGTTGAACACGACGCAGGCGAAATGCGCCACCCGGGGACCGGCGGTGAAGGACGGCACGCCCTCCGCACGCGGCAGGTAGCCCTCGTGCCGCGCATAGACCAGCCGGGCACCGCGGTTCCGCTCGTCCGCCAGGAAGCGGAAGGGGCCTCTGCCGATTCAAGGAACCGGCGGCGGCGCATGTCAGATCTTTCGGCTGTGGTTGCCGGCCGCGGGAAGCAAGTTCCATGCCCACGCGGGCCGGACTCCGCCCGGCGGGAGTGACATCGGCATGACATTTTCCTGCCCATCCCTTGCGCAGCCTGCGCGATCGGCTAGCTCCGCCAACGTGATGTGGCCCCGCCTGCTGTTCAGTGGGGCAGGCAAGGTGCTGGACGAAGCCGGGCTGGCGGGAGAGGCTAGGCGTCTTCCAATGACCAAGGGATCGGCGACAAGGTGGTGAAGGTTCTGGTGAAGTCGGGTGGGCCCGGCGCCGCGGCGGATTGGCAGGAATGCTTCTGGGCGGTGGATCCACGCATTTGCGTGAGCTGGTGGGAAGACCCGACGGTGGCGCCCGAGGAGGTGGATTACGTGGTGGTGTGGGAGCCGCGTGCCGGCTGGCTGGCCTCCCTGCCCAATCTGAAGGTGGTGTTCTCCTCCGGCGCTGGCGTGGACCACATCACCTGCGACCCGGCCTGGCCGCGTCACGTGCCGCTGGTGCGGATGGGCGGCCCGGAGACGGCGCAGCGCATGGGCGAGTACATTGTCTGGGCCTGCCTGTCCCTGCTGCGGGAAACCCGGCATTTCGCGCTGGGGCAAGCGGCCGGCGAATGGTGGCACAAGGAGTGCCGTTTCTCCGCCGCCGGGCGGCGGGTCGGGATCATGGGCCTCGGCAATCTCGGCACCCGGGCGGCGGCGATGCTGCAGGGGGTGGGCTTTCCGGTGCAGGGCTGGTCTCGCACCCGCAAGGAGCTGCCCGGGGTCGTGAGCCATGCCGGCGCCGCGGAACTGCCGAAGTTCCTGGCCAGCACCGACATCCTGGTGTGCCTGCTGCCTTCGACGCCCGAAACCGCCGGCTTGATCGATGCCCGGCTGTTGGCCCGGCTGCCCCGCGGCGCGGAACTGGTGAATGCCGGCCGCGGCTCGCACCTCGTGATGCCGGATTTGCTGGCGGCGCTCGATTCGGGGCATCTTGGCGGAGCCGTGCTGGACGTGTTCGAGGAAGAGCCGCTCCCGTCCGGCAGCCCGCTCTGGTCGCACCCGAAGGTGACGGTGACGCCGCACATCGCTTCCATGGCCAGCCGGCCGGAGCGGGCGCGCTACATCGCCGGTGTGATCGCCGATTTCGAGGCCGCCCGCCCGCTGCCGAACCGATACGACCCGCTCCGAGGTTACTGAATGACGCTGCCCCCGCCCCCCATCCGCCCGGACCCGGATCACCGGCCGACCGAGCAGGAACTGCGCGAGGACCTCGCCTGCGCCTATCGCTTGCTGGCGCATTTCGGCATGACGGACCTGGTCTATACCCACCTGTCGGTGCGGGTTCCGGGCGACGGGCACCGCTTCCTGGTCAATCCCTATGGGCTGTTGTTCGAGGAAATCACCGCCTCGTCGCTGGTGGCGGTGGATGCCGAAGGCGAGCCGCTGCAGCAGACCGCCTGGCCGGTGAACCCGGCCGGCTTCGTGATCCATTCCGCCGTGCACCGCGCGGTGGAGCGGGCACAATGCGTGATGCACACCCACACCCTGGCCGGCATGACGGTGGCGGCGCAGGCGGGAGGGCTGCTGCCGCTGAACCAGATGAACATGGAGCTGCACGGCCGCGTCTCCGTGCACGACTATGAGGGTGTGGCGGCGGACGACAATCTGTCGGAGCGGGAGCGCATCGTTGCCGATCTCGGCGACAAGCCCTGCCTGATCCTGCGCAACCACGGGCTGTTGACCATCGGCCGCACGGTGGCCGAGGCGTTCTACTGGATGTACTACCTGGAGCAATCCTGCCGCATCCAGGTGGCGGCGCAATCCACCGGCGCGACGCTGTCGATGCCACCGCCGGAGGTGGTGGAGCGTACCCGCGCCCAGGCCGGCGACAGCCCGGTAAAAGGCTGGCTGCCCTGGCAGGCTTTGAAGCGCAAGATGAACCGCGAGCAGCCGGACTACCGGAGCTGATCCATGCAGAGCGTGATTGGACATGCGCTGGATCTCGCGGGCGTGGCCAAGCGCTATGACGGTGTCACCGCGGTGGAGGGCATCGACCTCGCGGTAGAACGGGGATCCTTTCTGACGCTGCTCGGGCCTTCCGGCTCGGGCAAGACCACGCTGCTGATGATCATCGCGGGCTTCATCGAGCCTTCCGCGGGCGCGGTGCTGCTGGATGGGCGCGACATCACCGCGCTGCCGCCGGAGAAGCGGCATTTCGGCATGGTGTTCCAAGGCTATGCGCTGTTTCCGCACATGACGGTGGCGGAGAATGTCGCCTTTCCGCTGCGCGTACGGCGCATGAACCGTGCCGGGCAGCAGCAGAAGGTCCGCACCGCGCTGGATCTGGTGCAGCTCTCGGCCTTCGCCGACCGGCGACCCGCGCAGCTGTCCGGCGGCCAGCAGCAGCGCGTGGCGCTGGCCCGTGCGCTGGTGTTCGATCCCGCGCTGCTGTTGCTGGACGAGCCGCTCTCCGCGCTCGACAAGAAGCTGCGCGCCGAGCTGCAGGAGGAGCTGAAGGCGCTGCACCGTCGCATCGGCCGCACCTTTGTCAACGTCACCCATGATCAGGAGGAAGCGCTGAGCCTGTCCGACCGGATCGCCATCCTCAATGGCGGGCGGCTGATCCAGCAGGGCGCTCCTTCCGAATTGTACGAGGCCCCGCGCACCCGCTTCGTCGCCGACTTCCTGGGCGCCTCGAACTTCCTGCGCGGCATCGCGGCGGTGGAGGGCAGGGTGCAGGCGGGCGGCACGGCCCTGCGGGTGGCGGCGCCGCTGGCGGCGGAACAGGCGGTGCTGTTGTCGCTGCGGCCGGAAAAGATCCGATTGCTGCCGGAGGGCGAGGCCGCGGCGAACCGTGTCCCCGGGCTGGTCAGCGGCTGGTCCTACGTCGGCGCCGCGTTCACCCTGACGGTGGACACGCGGGATCTCGGGCCGATGCGGGTCACCATGCCGGCCTGGAACGCGCCGCTGCGACCGCAACAGGGACTGGCCGTCACCTTGGGATGGGACGCGGACGCCGCGGTGCCGGTGGCGGAGGACCTGCCGGCCGCGGCCTGACCACTGCCTGATCCGTCGGCGCTTGCCGCGCCACCTGCCCTGATCATCGGCAAAGTGGTGTCATGCTGCACTGCATAATGCATTCGGCGGATTGACGCGGTGCGCCACGGCTGATGACATCCCCGCCATATTTTCGGGGAGTTCCGGCCATGAATGTGGCGACCACACCACCGCGCCTTGAATGTTCCGACGAGGAATGGCGCGTCCGCTGTGACCTCGCGGCGCTGTACCGGCTGGTCGCGCATTTCCGCATGACCGACTTCATCTACACCCACATCAGCGCCCGGGTGCCGGGGCCGGAGCATCATTTCCTGATCAACAGGTACGGCGTGCTGTTCGACCGGATGCGGGCCAGCGATCTGGTGAAGATCGACCTGCATGGCAACGTCGTCGAGGATGGTGCGGAGTCGAAGCAGGTCAATGCTGCCGGCTTCACCATCCATTCCGCGCTGCACGTGGCGCGCGAGGATGCCTTCTGCGTGGTGCACACCCACACCGCGGCCGGCATCGCCGTTTCGGCGCAGAAGCACGGATTGCTGCCGATCAGCCAGCATGCGCTGAAATTCTACGACCACCTGGCCTATCACGGCTATGAAGGCGTCGCGCTCGACCTCGACGAGCGGGACCGGCTGGTGGCCGATCTCGGCCAGCACCGCGCCATGATACTGCGCAACCACGGCCTGCTGGTGGCCGGTCGCTCCGTCCCCGAAGCGTTCAACCTGATCTACTACCTGGAGCGCGCCTGCCAGGCGCAGGTCGCGGCGCTGGCCGGTGGCGCAGAGCTGGTGCTGCCGCCGGAGGAGGTGCGGCGCAAGACCGCCGCGCAGTTCAACGGCGATCCGGAAAAGTCGCTGGCGCACAGCGAATGGGCCTGGGCCTCGGCGCTGCAGCTGATCGAGAACAGCAAGCCGGACTGGCGCGCGTGAGCGCCGACCTGCTGATCGCCGGCGGCCGCGTCTTCCGCGGCCTGCGGGCGGGCTTCGCCGAAGCGGTTGCCGTCAAGGATGGCCGCATCCTGGCGGTCGGCAGCGAGGCGGAGGTGGCCGAGGCCGCCGGCCCGGCGACCCGGCGCATCGAGCTGGGCGGGCGGGTGGCCATGCCGGCGCTGAACGAGGCGCACATGCACCTGCTCTCCTACGGGCTGGGGCTGACGCAGGTGAACCTCCGCGCCGAGGAGGTGCGGACGCTGGACGAGGTGCTGCGACGGCTGAAATCCGCCGCCTCGGCCACGCCGAAGGGCCAGTGGATTCTCGGCCGCGGCTACGACCATGGCGAGCTGGACATCCGCCGCCACCCGCTGGCCAGCGAGATTGACGCCGCGGTGCCGGATCACCCGGTGCTGATCGTGCGCACCTGCGGCCACGTGGCGGTGGCCAACAGCGCAGCGATGATCCTGGCGGGGGTCGGCCACAACACCCCCGATCCCGAGGGCGGCGCGATTGAGCGCCGGAATGGCCGGCTGACCGGCCTGTTCCAGGAGCGCGCCATGCGCCTCCTGAAGGACGTCATCCCGCCGCCTTCCGAGGCGCAGATGGTGGACGCCATCGAGGCAGCCGGCCGCAACCTCGCCGCGCTGGGCTTCGCCTCGGCGAGCGACATGAATGTCGGCATGACCGCGGGCCTGGCCGAGATCAGTGCCTATCGCCGTGCCGCCGCCGAGGGGCGTCTGCAACAGCGCATGTGGCAGGTTCTGGCCGGCAACCCCGAGGGCATCGCCGCCGAGGCGTGGGAAGCCGGGCTGCGCCCCAACCTCGCGCGCGGCGCCGCGGCGGAGGAGATGCTGGCCTGGGGCGCGGTGAAGACCTTTGCCGACGGATCGGCCGGCGGGCTCACCGCCGCCTTCTTCGATCCCTATCTGGAATCCGCCGGCGGCGGCACCGGCATCTTCTGTTTTCCCGATGCGGCGCAGCACGAGATGCTGGCCCGCTACCATGCGCAGGGATGGCAGCTCGACATCCACGCCATTGGCGACGCCGCCATCGAGCAGGTGCTGAGCGGCATGGAGCGGGCGGACAGCGCCGAACATCCGATCCAGGGGCGGCGCCACCGCATCGAGCATTGCGGCTTCCTGACGGCGGGGCAGCGCGCGCGCATGCTGAAGCACGGCATCCTTCCTGTTCCGCAGCCATCCTTCATCTGGGAATTCGGCGACCTCTACGTCACCAATCTCGGACGCGAGCGGGCCGAGGCATCCTACCCGATGCGAACCTGGCTGCATGAGGGGCACCATCCGGCCGCCTCCACCGACAGCCCGGTCTGTTCCGTGGACCCGTTCCCCAACCTGTACACCATGGTGACGCGCCGGACCTCGAAGGGCACCGTGCTGGGCGCCGACCAGACGCTGACGGCCGAGGAAGCCGTGCATTGCTACACCTGGTGCGGCGCCTATTCGCAATTCGCGGAAGCGCATCGCGGCACGCTGGAGGCGGGCATGCTGGCCGACATCACGGTCATGTCGACGGACCTTTTCGCCGCCGCGCCGGAGGAGATCCTAAAGACCCGGGCCGATCTGACCTTCCGCGCCGGCCGCGCCATCTTCGACCGGCATGGCGAGGCCGCGGCCCTGGCCGGGGCGGCGGACTGACGCCATGCTGCGCCACGTCGTGCAGCGTCTGCTGCTGACCCTTCCCGTGATGCTCGGCGTGCTGCTGATCGGTTTCCTGCTGATGCAGGTGGTGCCGAACGATCCGGCCATTGTCCGCGCCGGTCCCAGCGCCACCCCCGACGTGGTGGAGGCGCTCCGCCGCGACCTCGGCCTCGACCAGCCGCTCTGGGTGCAGTTCGGCACCTATCTCTGGCGCCTGCTGCAGGGCGACCTCGGGGTTTCGATCATCAACAACGTCGCGGTGACGCAGGAACTCGGCGCCACCATCGGGCCGACGCTGGAGCTGATGTTCGCCTCGCTGTTCTGGTCGATCCCGATCGGCATCGCGCTGGGAACGGTTGCGGCGTATTTCCGCGGCTCCGTGCTGGATCGCTTCGTCACGGCGCTGTCGGTGGCGGGCGGATCGGTGCCGGTGTTCTTCCTCGGATTGATGCTGATCTGGTTCGTCGGCTTCCAGTGGCAGCTGCTGCCCTTCACCGGCCGCGGCGGTCCGCTCTGGACCGTGGAGGGCTGGCAGGCGGTCGCGCTGCCGGCCCTGACCCTGGGCGGCACCTTCATCGCGCCGGTGGCGCGCATGACCCGCACCGCGGTTCTGGAGGTTCTGGGCGCCGAGCATGTGCGAACTGCCCGCGCCAAGGGCCTGAGCGAGCGCGCCGTGGTGCTGCGCCATGCCCTGCGCAACGCAATGATCCCCGTGGTCACGCTGATCGGCCTGCAGATCGGATTTTTGCTGGGTGGCGCGGTGGTGACGGAGACGGTGTTCTCCTGGCCGGGCGTCGGGCGGCTGGCGGTGGGCGCCATCCTGTCCTCCGACTTTCCCATGGCCCAGGGCACCATCATCGTGCTGTCGCTGGGCTTCATCCTGATCAACCTGGTGGTCGACGTGCTGTATGTCGCGCTCGACCCGCGCATGCGGGGAGCGTGAGATGGCCAGCCTGAACTCGGCCGCCGCGGCGGCAGCCACGCCGGTGGCGCCCTCTGCCCCGCGCCGGCCCGGCACGCTGCGGCGGCTGCTGCGCGAGCCGGTGGCGGCCGGTGCCTTCGCCGTCGCCGTGCTGCTGGTGCTGGCGGCGCTGCTCGCCCCCTGGATGGCGCCGACCGATCCGCTCGACAACAATCTCGCCGCCGCCATGTCGGTGCCGGGGACCGAGGGCCTGCCGCTCGGCGCCGACAGCCAGGGACGGGACATGGTGACGCGCATGCTGTTCGGTCTGCGGGTGACGCTGGTGATGGGCCTGTTGTCCGTGCTGCTGGGCGGCGCGGCGGGGGCCGCCATCGGCTTCGCCGCCGCCTTCTACCGCCGCGCCGATGGGCTGCTGATGCGACTGATGGACGTGCTGCTGTCCTTCCCGGCGATCCTGTTCGGGCTGGCCATCGCCGCTATCTTCGGGCCGGGGATCCCGGCCGTGGTGCTGGCGCTGTCCGTGGCGACGGTGCCGCTGATGGCGCGCATCGTGCGCGGCGCGGCGCTGGTGGTGATGCGCATGGACTACATCGAGGCGGCGCGCGCCACCGGCATGAGCGATGCGCGGCTGATCGCCCGACACGTGGCGCCGAACTGCCTGTCGCCGATCTTCGTCTTCGCCACGCTGCGCTTCGGCCAAGTGATCCTGCTGGGCTCCGCGCTGTCCTTTCTCGGCCTCGGCGCGCAGCCGCCGGTGGCGGAGTTGGGCGCGATGGCGGCGGATGGCCGCAACTTCCTGTTCTTCGCACCCCACATCGCCGTGCTGCCCTGCCTGGCGATCTTCGTGGTGGTACTGACCTTCAACCTGCTGGGCGATGCGCTGCGCGATGCGCTGGACCCCCGGCTTCGCGTTTGACCTGCTCGGGAAAGGGCCAAGGATGTTCGAGATGATGAAGCTGCGCCGCCGCACCGCCGCGCTGCTCGCCGGCACCGCGCTGACCCTGGCAGGGCTGCCGGCCGCCGCCCAGATGGCACCGCGCGACACCCTGGTGGTGCTGCGCGAGATCGATGCCGATCGTTATGACCCCGCGCGCACCTCGGCCACGGCGGCGGGCGAGGCGCTGTTCCTGCTGACCGACACGCTGGTGTCGATGGATTGGGACCAGAAGACCGTTCGTCCCGGCCTGGCGGAAAGCTGGACCGTCAGCGAGGATGGGAAGCTCTACACCTTCAAGTTGAAGCAAGGCGTCAAGTTCTGCGACGGCAAGCCGATGACGGCGAAGGATGTGGTCTACACGCTGAACCGCTTCATCGACCCGGCGCTGCGCGGCCCGGTGCGCTGGCGCGCCGGCAAGGTGAAGGAGATCCGCGCCGCCGACGACTTCACCGTGGAATATGAGCTGCAGGAACCGTTCAGCGAATTGCTGACGCAGCTGGCGCAGTATTTCACCGGAATCGTCGACCAGGCGACGGTGGAGAAGCTCGGCGACAATTTCGGGGTACAGGGCTTCAACGGCGTCGGGCCCTATTGCTGGCAGAGCTGGCAGCCGCGGCAGGACATGGTTCTGACCAAGAACCCCGCCTATAACTGGGGCTCCCCGATCTACCAGAACCCGTCGCCACAGGTCGGCCGCATCATCCTGCGCGTGATCCCGGAAGCCAATACGCGGCTCGCCGCCGTGCAGTCCGGCCAGGGTGACGTGACGCAGTGGATCCCGTATTTCGCGCTGGAAGGCCTGAAGCGCATTCCCACCGTGAAGCTGCAGCAGCAGCCGAACTACTTCTACGACAACTTCATGGGCTTCAGGGTGGACAAGCCCGTGATGAACGATCCGGCGGTGCGCCGCGCCATCAACATGGCCGTGGACAAGGCGGCCATCAACAAGGCCGTCTGGTTCGGCGCCGGTGAGGTCGCCGACAGCTACGTCAATCCCAAGGCGCTCGACTACAGTGCCGAGGCGGCGGCGAAGATGCCGAAGCTGGATGTCGAGGGCGCCCGCAAGCTGCTGGACGAGGCCGGCTGGACCATGGGCGGCGACGGCGTGCGCGCGAAGGACGGGCAGCGTGCCAGCTTCCTCGCCTATGCCATCCAGCAGCAATACAACAACGGCATGATGCAAGCGATCCAGGCCGACCTGCGCCGCATCGGCATCGAGATGCGGGTGCAGCTCTGGGACGCCACGGTGGCCTGGGGCAAGCTGGCGACGCAGGAATTCGATGCCTTCATCATCTCCTATCCCTATGCCTCGGCCACTGATGCGCTGGCACTGTACTTCCCCAGCGCCAACCGCCCGACGCCGAACCGCATGAACTGGAACAATCCGGACACTGACCGGCTGATCGACGCCGCCAAGGCCGCCATCGACCCGGCCACCCGCGCCAAGGCGATCGGGGAGGCGCAGATGATCCTGACGGAGCAGAGCCCCTGGCTGCCGCTGATCCGCCAGCCGCTCTGGGTGATGTCCGGCCAGCGGGTCGAGGGGGTCCGGCCCCACGGCATCTATGGCGTCGCGCTCTACAAGGGCCTCGACATCCGTTTGACGCGCTGAGAGAGGGGCAGAACAGCATGGCCACCACCGTGATCCGCGATGCCGACTTGGTCATCGCCTGGGACGCGTCGGCGAAGCAGCACACCTACCTGACGGATGCGGTGCTGGCCTATGAGGATGGGCGCATCACCTTTGTCGGCCGGTCCTATGACGGGCCGGCCGACGAGGTGATCGACGGCAAGGGGCTGATGGTGATGCCCGGCCTCGTCAACATCCACTGCCACCCGTCGTCGGAGCCGATGAACAAGGGGTTGCTCGACGAGATCGGCTCGCCGGGGCTCTATAATTCCTCGCTCTACGAATACATGCCGATCTTCCGCGCCGACGCCGAGGCGGTGCCGCACTGCGTCCGGGTGGCGCTGTCGGAATTGCTGCTGTCCGGCGTCACCACCGTAGCCGACCTGTCCATGGCGCATCCCGGCTGGCTCGACCTGCTGGCCGAGAGCGGGCTGCGCGTCTGCGTCGCGCCCATGTTCCGCTCGGCCCGCTGGTTCACCAAGAACGGCCATGTGGTCGAGTATGAGTGGGACGAGGCGGCCGGCGAGAAGGCGATGGCCGAAGCGCTCAGCCTGATCGAGCGGGCCGAGCAGCATCCTTCCGGCCGGCTGTTCGGCATGGTGGTGCCGGCGCAGATCGACACCTGCTCCGAAACGCTGCTGCGGGACAGCTTCCAGGAAGCCAAGGCGCGCGGGCTGTCGTGGCAGATCCACGCGGCGCAATCCATGGTGGAATTCCACGAGATCACCCGCCGTCACGGCCTGACGCCGATCGGCTGGCTGGACAGTCAGGGACTGCTGTCCGAGCGCTCGATCATCGGTCACGGCATCTTCCTCGACGACCATCCCAGCACGCATTGGCACACGGAGAACGACCTGGATCGCCTGGCGGACACCGGCACCACCGTCGCGCACTGCCCCACCGTGTTCGCGCGGCGCGGCATCTCGATGCGGCATTTCGGCCGCTACCGGAAGCGCGGGGTCAATATGGGCATCGGCACCGACACCTATCCGCACAACATGCTCGATGAACTGCGCCTGGTGTCCTACATCGCGCGCACCCAGTCGGAAGACCCGCGCAGCCTGACCTCGACCGACCTGTTCGACTCCGCCACGGTGGGCGGCGCCCAGGCGCTGGGCCGCGACGACATCGGCCGGCTCGCGCCCGGCTGCCGCGCCGACTTCGTGCTGGTGGACGTGACGCATCCGATGATGCGCCCCTCCCGCGATCCGATGCGATCGCTGCTTTATGCCGCCGGCGACCGCGCCATCCGCGCCGTCCACGTGGAGGGCGAGGCGGTGGTGCGCGACGGCCGCGTGCTGACCATGGATTACCCGGCCGCCGCGGCGGCGCTGGACGAGGCGCAGAAGCGCGTCCTCGACCGCGCACCGCGGCAGGACTGGGCGCATCGCCCGGTGGAGAAAATCGCGCCGCCGACCTTCCGGTGGGCCTGATGAACGATTCAGAATTGCTGCGGATCGAGGGGCTGCGCACCACCTTCCAGACCTCCGCCGGGCTGGTGCGGGCGGTGGACGGCATCGATCTCTCGGTGAAGCGCGGCCGGACGCTGGGCATCGTTGGCGAGAGCGGCTGCGGCAAGTCGATGCTGTCGCTGTCCATCATGCGGCTGGTGCCGCCGCCCGGCCGCATCAGCGATGGCCGCGTGCTGCTGGAAGGGCGTGACCTGCTGACGCTGTCCAATGCCGAGATGCGGCAGGTGCGCGGCGGCCAGATCGCCATGATCTTCCAGGAGCCGATGACCTCGCTCAACCCCGTGCACACGGTGGGCAAGCAGATCACCGAGGCGATGCGGGTGCATTCCCCGAAATCCAGCCCGTCCCAACTGCGCGACGAGGCCATCGCCGCGCTGAAGCGGGTCCGCATCCCCGCGCCGGAGCGGCGCTTCGACGAGTATCCGCACCAGCTTTCCGGCGGAATGCGGCAGCGGGTGATGATCGCCATGGCGCTGGCCTGCCGACCGCGCCTGCTGATCGCCGACGAGCCGACCACGGCGCTCGACGTCACCGTGCAGGCGCAGATCCTCGACCTGCTGCGGGAGCTGCAGGCCGAGACGGGCATGTCGATCATCCTGATCACCCACGATCTCGGCGTGGTGGCCGAGATGGCGGACGAGGTCGCGGTGCTCTACGCCGGCAAGGTCGCGGAACGGGCTCCGGCCCGCGCCCTGTTCGAGGACCCGCAGCATCCCTACACGCTGGGCCTGCTCGGCTCCGTGCCGCGCCTTGACGAGGAGCGGGACCGGCTGCTGGCGATCGATGGCACGGTGCCCCCGCCCTTCGCCTTTCCGGCTGGCTGCCGCTTCCACCCGCGCTGCCCCTTCAGCATCGGTCCCTGCACCAGCGGCCAGCCGCCGCTGCGCGAGCTGGCGCCCGGCCACGAGGCGGCATGCATCCGCGCCCCCGTTGAAGCCTCCCTGGCGCTGGAGGACGCCGCATGAGCGCCCTGCTGGAAGTGAACGGATTGGCGCGGCACTATCCGGTGAAGAAGGGCGTTCTGCTGCAGAAGCAGGTCGGCACGGTGCGTGCCGTGGACGGCGTGTCCTTCGCCGTGAACCGTGGCGAAACGCTGGCACTGGTCGGGGAGTCCGGCTGCGGCAAATCCACCACCGCGCGGCTGGTGCTGCGGCTGATCGAGCCCTCGGCCGGAAGCATCCGGTTCGACGGGCAGGATGTCACGCGGGTGGACGGCGCCGCGATGCGCAGCCTGCGCCGGCGCATCCAGATCGTGTTCCAGGACCCCTATGCCAGCCTCAATCCCCGGCTGACGGTAGGCGACGCCATCGCCGAGCCGATGCAGGTGCACAACATCGGCAACGCGGCCTCGCGCCGCGCCAAGGTGCAGGAATTGCTGCGCCTGGTCGGTTTGGCGCCATTCCATGCGGAGCGTTACCCGCATGAATTCTCCGGCGGGCAGCGGCAGCGCATCGGCATCGCCCGTGCCCTGTCGGTGGAACCGGATCTCGTGGTCTGCGATGAGCCGGTTTCCGCGCTCGACGTTTCGATCCAGGCCCAGGTGGTGAACCTGATGAAGGATCTGCAGGCGCGGCTCGGCCTGTCCTACCTGTTCATCGCGCACGACCTCGCCGTGGTGAAGCACATGGCCGATCGCGTGGCGGTGATGTATCTGGGCCGCATCATGGAGATCGGCGACAAGCGCTCGCTGTTCCGCGACCCGCGCCATCCCTACACGCGGGCCCTGCTGTCGGCGATCCCGCATCCCGACCCGTCGCGCCGCGGCAAGGTGGTGCCGCTCGGCGGAGACGTGCCGAGCCCGATGAACATCCCGCCCGGCTGCCGCTTCCACACGCGCTGTCCCTTCGCGCAGGAGCGGTGCCGGCAGGAAGAGCCGGCCCTGCGCGACATCGTGCCAAGCCATGCCGCCGCCTGCCATTTCGCGGAAAGCCTGCCGGATCCCGGCCTCAACTACGCGGGCGGTCTCAGCGAGGCCGCGTCGCGCCGGTTGGCGCTGTTTGCCTCGGCGCGGCAACGCGCCGCCTGAGGCGCCTCAGGCGGCGCGCCTCAGGGCGGCGGATCGTCCGGCGGCCCTGCCAAGTCCTGGATGCGGGCGAGGAGCTGCCGCACGGGGAAGGGCTTGTCGAACACCTCGTTGAACAGGCTGGGGTGTTCCCGGGCGATCGAGCCCTGGGCTCCGCTCAGCAGGATGATCGGCAGGTGCTGCCAGTGGGCATTGCCGCGGATCGCCCTGGCAAGCTCCAGGCCGTTCATCAGCGGCATCATGAAATCGGTGACCACCAGCGCAGGGGTTTCCTGCGCCAGGACTTCCAGCGCCTTGCGACCATGATAGGCCTGGGTGACGCGGTAGCCCTGATCTTCCAGCGCATTGGCCAGAAGGTCCGATATCAGGAACTCGTCGTCGACCACCAGGATTGTTGTCATTTGGCGCCGTGCCTTCCCTTGTCCTGTTCTGTTTCAAACAGGATCGTCGTTCGGCACGGAAAAGGATGGCGTGAAGGCCCTGCCCAGCAACCGGTTATAGATGCGGATGCCGTGATCCGTGATCTCGAAATCATGCAGCACCGGGTCGAAGGCGCTGTCGCGCACCTTCACCACCGAGAAGACGCGATGGATGCGGCCATCACGCTCCACCAGGCGCATCAGCACGATGTTGTCGGCGATGCTGAGGGTGTCCGGGCTCGACAGGTGGGGTGTCGTATCGAACAGGTCGCCCATCTCCAGCGTTGCCAAGGTGGTAACGCCCCGCGCCCGCAACTCGTTGAACAGCACCGACAGGAAAGCACCGAAGCGGCGCGGGGTGGTGATGCTGTTCTCAAGGGCCTGGAGCCCGTCGAGGAAGAGGCGCTTGATGCCACGCTTCTCCACAATGGCCAGCAGGTCGATGGCAACTGCGTCCACCAGCCGCTCCACCGGGGACCGCCATTCGATCCACAACGAGCCCTGGGCCCGCAGGCCGCTCAGGTCCCGCCCCAGGGCGGAGGCCTTGAGCTGCAGCCGCTGCGGCGATTCGTAGAAGCCAAAATGCAGCGCGGGTTCGGGCGAGTCTGGCGTCAGGTAATGCAGCCCCCAGGACGTCTTGCCGACGCCGGAGGGGCCGATCAGCAGCGTGGTCGATCCGCTCGGCAGCCCGCCTCCCAGCAGGCGATCGACCTCCGCGATGCCGCTGCTGGTGCGCTCGGACGTCGGATCGTCCGCCGGATACGTGGCGCCGGAGACGGATTCGAGGCGCGGATAGGTCACCAGGCCAGCCTGCCGGATCTCGTATTGGTGCAGGCCGGACAAGGCCGAGCTGCCGCGGGACTTGCGCACCCGCAGCCGGCGGATGCTGCGCACGCCGAGCTCTTCTTCCCGCAGCTCGATGATGCCATCCACCATGGTGTATTCGGGGCTGCTCTCCTCGAAGCGCGCGCTGGTCAGCAGCAGGGCGGTGCAATTGGTGAAAACCGCGTTGCTCTGCAGTTCGGCAATGAATTTCTTCATGTCGAACGCCGACGCGGCCTTTTCCCGGGCGTTCAGCAGGCCGTCGAGCACCAGCAGGGTGGCTCCCTGCCGGGGAATCTCCCGGCGCAGCAGGCGGATCACGCCGTCGAGGCCTTCATTGTCCATGATGCTGAAGGCGCTGACATAGTTGATCCGCTGGCCGAGCCGCGGCGGATCAAAGAAATTCAGCGTGGAGAGAAAGGCGAAAAGCCGCTCATGGGATTCTGCCAGCAGCGTGACATACAGAACAGTGTCGCCCTGGCTCGCCCGGTGAAAGGCGATCTGGTTGCCCAGGATGGTCTTCCCCGACCCCGGATGACCATGGATGATATAGGTGCTGTCAGCCACAAAGCCGCCGCCCATGATCTGGTCCAGGCCTTCAATGCCGCTGGTGAAGCGTTGCAAGGTCTGAGGCACGGCTCTCCTTTGCTCCCGGCTGATCCGGGATGGTCGGTCGCGGAACTGGAGGCGCCAGCGGCGCTTACAGCACCGATAGATCAAACCACACGGGAGGTGAACGTGGCCCGCTGTTGAAACCCGTCACGCGACGTTCCGTTGCGATCCCTCCTCATCGGCATCCAGCATGGACAGCACGGCCGCGGCGGCGGCCTCGCTGGGCAGCAGGCCATCCGGCCGCAGGCGCTGCATCACCGCCGCGAAGCCGGCGCGCTGGCGGGCACTGGCCTCGTGGTCGGTCAGCAGGCGCACCAGCTCGGCCGACAGCGCCTCCGGCGTGCAGCGCTCCTGCAGGTATTCCGGGATCACGGCGGCATCGGCCAGAAGGTTGACGATGCTGACGAACCGGACCTGGATCAGCCGCCGCGCAATGGCGGCGGAGATGGGGTTGACCTTGTAGCCGACCACCATCGGCACGCCGGCCAGCGCAACTTCCAGGGAGGATGTGCCAGATTTAATCAGCCCCGCGCCGTGGCTTTCGCGTGCCGCGGCGAAGGCGTCGTATTTCTCGGCCACATCCCGCACCAGGATCGGCGCGGGATGCCAGCTTGCGGCCATGGCACGCACGCTGTCCTCCACCGGGCCGGCCAGCGGCAGCACCGGGCGCAGGCCAGGCAGCTGCGCCTCCGCCCGGCGCAGCGCCTCGCCGAAGGCGGGCAACAATCGGCCGACCTCGCTGCGGCGGCTGCCCGGCATCACCAGCACCACGCGCTCCCCCGACGTCAGGCCGTGCCGGGCGCGGAAGCGCGCGGCGTTTCCCTGGTCCGCGCCGGATTCCAGGATGGAATGCCCGACAAAGCTGACCGGAATGCCCGCCCGCTCGAAGAACGGGGCCTCGAATGGCAGCAGGGCCAGGATGCGGTCGGCCTGGCGAGCGATTTTGCGGGCCCGGCCGGGGCGCCAGGCCCAGACCTGCGGCGCCACGTAATGCACCACGCGGAAGCCCTGCGCCTTGGCGCGTGCCGCCACCCGCAGGGTGAAACCAGGGCTGTCGATCGTCACCACCAGCGCCGGCTGGCGGGCAGCGATGTCGGCGCCGGTCTCGTTCAGCCGGCCTGCCAGGCGGCGGAGGTTGGGCAGCACTTCCAGGAAGCCCATCAACGCCAGCTCGCGCATCGGGAACAGGCTGCGGAAACCCTGCTCGGCCATGCGGTCGCCACCCACGCCGGCGAAACGCAGGTCAGGACGGCGGCGGCGCAGCGCGGCGATCAGCCGGGCGCCCAGCATGTCGCCGGACGCCTCGCCGGCGACGAGATACAACAGCGTCATGCGAAGCGGGCCGGAGCGGCGGCGGGAAAGGGGATACGCGGCCAGTCGCGGTGGTTGAACACGGCCGGATCGCGGCGCACGGCCTCGATGCGGGCCGGATCCAGGTCGGCCAGCAGCCAGTCCGGCGCGTCCATGGCGCCCCGGGCGATCACGCCATCATCCGGAAAGCCGCGATCCACCGGGCCGAACACGGCGGCATGGCCGCGGTTGCGGTCCAGCGCGGCGGACCAGTCGGCGTCGCCCACGGTCGGCACCACGGCGACGAAGCACTGGTTCTCCAGCGCGCGGGCGGCGGACGAGAGCCGCACGCGATTGAAGCCATGCAGCGTATCGGTGCAGGACGGCACCAGCACCAGCCAGGCACCGGCTTCCACCTGGGCACGCACATGGGCGGGAAACTCGCTGTCGTAGCAGACCGAGATGCCGATGCGCCCCCAGGGCGTCTCGAACACCGAGGGTGGTGCGCCGGACGAGACGCCCCAGCGTTCCGCCTCGAAGCGGGTCATGAAGTGCTTGTCCTGGAAGGCGCAGCGCCCGGACGGATCGATCAGCGGCGCGCGGTTCCGGATCAGCCCGTCCGGATCGCGCATCGGCAGGGTGCCCGGCAGCAACCAGAGGCCGGAGCGCCGCGCGGCGGCCCGCATGGCATCCAGGATCTGCGGCGCCGCTCCCACCATGGCCGTCAGCTCCTCCGCCTCGGTGGCGGGGGACTGGCCGACCAGGGCCGAACCCAGCTCGACGCAGGCATATTCCGGCAGCACGGCCAGCTGCGCGCCGTGCTGCCGGGCGACGGTGAGTTCCCGGTCCAGCCGCGCCGCCCAGGCGGCGACACTGGCGGGCCGCTCCACGCGATAGGGCAGAAGGCCAAGGCGCAGCGTCGTCATGGTGCCTCTCCGCCGGTCAGAGCCTTCCGCCAAAAGCCGAGCCGGTGCGGGATGTCCGCGGTGCCGCCGGGCTCGCGCCAGGACAGGGTGCAAGCCAGGCCGGGGCAGCTTTCATAGCCGCGGCGCCGCCAGAAGCCGTCCAGCGGCGTGTAGCCGGCCGGGCGGCGCGGGTCGTCGGCGGCGCGCTGCACGGCACAGAACGTGGCGAACCGCGCCCCGAGCAATCGGGCATGCGCTTCCCGCAGTTCAAAGAAGCGCACTCCGGCACCCTGACCACGGTAACCGGGCAGTAGAACGCTTTCACCGAAATAACAGTATTGCGCGGGATCGAGGCCGGCCGCGGTGAAGCTGCCGCGCACCTCCGCATGGGTCTCCGCCATCGGCTCGCAGGTGGCCGCGCCAACCGGCGTGTCGCCGTCGCGGCACAGGATCACCGCGGCACCTGGTGCCTCGGCATAGGCGCGCAGATATTCCGCCTCATGGGCCTCGTCGCCCTGGTAGAGGTAGGGCCATTCGCGGAACACCGCGATGCGCAGACGGGCCAGGGCCGGCAGCACCGGATGTACCGCCGGACCGCGCAGGGTTTCGAAATGGAGTGGGTCCTTCGCCATGCAGCCGGGATAGAACAGATGCCCGGGCGAGACGAGGGGTCTGTGCAGGCCCGCACCCCGCAGCGGCGCCGCTCGCCGCGCAACAGCGGCGGCGGGGAGGGGCCGACCGGTGATCCGCACAACCGGGTGCCGCTATTCCGCGTACATCATCTTCCGCGTCATGCCGCCATCGGAGACGAATTCGGCGCCAGTGATGAAGCCGGCCTCGCGGCCGACCAGCCAGGCGACCAGAGCGGCGATGTCTCCGGCCTGGCCAACGCGGCCGGCCGGGTGCTGCGCATGGTCCTCAGGGCGCAGCGGCTCGCCGGCCACGTCGATCCAGCCCGGGCTGACGCAATTGGCGCGGATCTCCGGCCCCAGGCTGACCGCCAGCGCGTGGGTCAATGCCAGGATGCCGCCCTTGCTGGCCGAGTAGGATTCGGTGTCCGGTTCCGACATGTGCGCGCGGGTGGAGGCGATGGTGACGATGCTGCCATGGGCCGCCCGCAGCAGCGGCGCCGCCGCTCGGGCCAGCAGGAAGGCGCTGGTGAGATTGGTGCCGAGCACCTTGTTCCATTCGCCAAGCGTCAGCTCGGTGACCGGCTTGCGCACCATGATGCCGGCATTGCAGACCAGGGCGTCCAAGCGGGCTTCCTGCGCGGCCACGCCGTCCACCAGGGCCGCCACGGCAGCCTCGTCTGCGACGTCGGCGATGGCATGCCGGGTGCCGGCCTCGCCTGGATTGAGGTCGGCGGTCACGACGCGCCAGCCATCCTGCCGGAGCCGGCGGGCGATGCCGGCGCCGATGCCATGCGCGCCACCGGAAACCAGCGCAACGGGGGATTGATCCTGCATGATCCCCCAACGTCCGGCGAGGTTCCGGGTTGAGGCGCTACATCACCGGGCCGGTGCGGGCGACATCGGTGAAGATGTCTCGAACTGCATCAGTCAGGCCACGATTCAGCGGCTCGCTGTCGGCCACGGCGTCGATGCGCGACTGCGCCCGCTCCAGCTCGCCCGTGGCGAGCAGCAGCGGCAGCAATCCGGCGGCCCGGGTCAGCCCGATCAGCAGCACGTCGTGCGGAACGGGGGGCGTGTCCTCGAAGATCACCGCCATGATGCGGGCCTTCACCTCCCGCTCCTCCTTGTCGGAGATCACCGGATAACGGCGCTCGGCGAAGAACCACAGGAAGCGGCCTTCCTCGAGCTTCAGGATGCCGCGCTCCACCAGCCTGTCGAAGTAATGGTCGCGCAGGCGGTCGGCCTCGCCGCCCAACGACTCGATCCACCAGCGCGTGCCCTGCGGCTCGGTTCCGGCACCGAGCCGGGCGAGCACGTTGTCCATGGCGGCGTCGCCGGTGGGGGACGAGTCCAGCACCGCGACGGTGTCACTGCCAGCCTGGATGCGGCCCTGCAGCTGCAGCTCCGCCAGGATGGCAGCCACCAGGGCGTAGTCGCCGGACGGCGCGGCGCGGTCGATCAGCCGCCCCGTCTCGTCGTCGAGCGTCAGGAGCAGCAGCTCCTCCGGCAGGGTCAGCGGCATCGGGCGGGTCCTTGTTCGATTCCGCCGAGGGAACGCGCGGTGGTGCGCCGCGTCAATCTCCGCCGGATGCTGCTCGCTCCGGCGTGAACACCGTGGGGACGGCGGCGGCGCAAAAGGCGGCGATGCCGTCCTCGATCACGGCGCGCGGCAGGTCGCGCAGGATGAACACCAGCACGGATTGCCGCGGCACCTCCGCGGGCCAGGCCGGCAACAGGGTAGGGGCGTGCCAGACGCTTTGCACGCCGTGGATCGCCACCGGCCGTTCCTGGCCTTGCAGGTCGAGGATACCCTTCACCCGCAGCACCGCGTCGCTCCGGGTCGCCGCCAGCATCTCGAGCCAGGTGGCGAGGCCATCCCAGGGCAACGGCGTGTCGAAGCGCAGCGCGAAGGCGTGGATGCGCGAATCATGCCGGTTGGGATCATGGCCGTGCCGGTGGCCCTGATCTCCGTGCGCGTGGCCATGGTGGTGATCGCCCTGATCATGTCCGACCGCCGCCTCCGCCAGCCAGTCGCGCAGCACCGCCGCCCGCTGCGGCACTGCCGCCGGGCCGAGACCGGTGATCGACACCGGCGCCGCATCCAGGATGCGCGGCACCACCGTCGGATTGATCCCGCGCAGCCGGGCTCGCAGAGCTTGCAGCGCCGCCGGATCGGCGAGGTCGGCCTTGCTGACCAGCAGCCGGTCGGCAACGGCCACCTGCCGCACCGCCTCGGGCTGCCGGTCCAGCGTCGCCTGGCCATTCACCGCGTCGATCACCGTCACCACCCCGTCGAGGATGAAGTGGCGGGCCGTGGCGGGATCAGCCATCAGCGTCTGCAGGATCGGCAGCGGATCGGCGAGGCCGGTGGTTTCGATCACGACGCGCCGCAGCGCCTGCCCGTCGCGCACGCGCCGGGCGATGCCTTCCAGCGCGCGCGCCAGGTCACCGCGGATGGTGCAGCACAGGCACCCGGCCTGCAGCAGCACCGCTTCCTCGTCGAGCGATTCCACCAGCAGGTGGTCGAGGCCGATCTCGCCGAATTCGTTGACCAGCACGGCGGTGCCTTCCATCCCCAGCTGCCGCAGCAGGCGGTTCAGCAGGGTGGTCTTGCCGGCACCGAGGAAGCCGGTCAGCAGGGTGACCGGCAGCGGCGCCTTTGGCCCGGCCCCGCTGTTGAGGCTGTCACCGGCCATAGAGCACCTCCAGATCGACCTCGGGGGCGATGATGGCGGTCACGGTGCCATCGCGCAGCGCCTGGAAGAAGCAGGAGCGGCGGCCCGTGTGGCAGGCCACCCCCTGCTGCTCCACCAGCGCCAGCAGGGTGTCCCCGTCGCAGTCGAGCCGCAGATCCGTCCAGTGCTGCACCTGGCCGGAGGTTTCGCCCTTGCGCCACAGGGCATTGCGCGACCGCGAGAAATACACCACCCGCCCGGTGGCGAGGGTTTCCTCCAGCGCCTCGGCGTTCATCCAGGCCATCATCAGCACCTCGCCGCCCGTGGCGGCCTGGGCAATGACGGGGAGCAGCCCGTGCTCGTTGAAACGCGCCGCGGCCAGGAAGCGGGCGCGGGCGGCGGAATCGGTGACCGGCATGGGGCGGCTCCTCAAGTCAGGGTTCTGTTACTATATAACCCGAACAGGATGGCAAGGAGAGCGGGCATGGCATCAGGGCAGGGCAGCGCGGCGGTGATGGAGCGGCGGCTCGCCGCCGCCGAAGGCCAATGCATCCGCGCCGGGGTGCAGCTGACGGAGCTGCGCCGTCAGGTGCTGGCACTGGTGCTGCAAGCCGAGCAGCCGCTCGGCGCCTATGCGTTGCTGGACCGGTTGAAGGAACAGCGGCCCGGCGCCGCGCCGCCCACGGTGTACCGGGCGCTGGATTTCCTGCTGGAACAGGGGCTGATCCACAAGGTCGAGCGGCTGAACGCCTTTGTCGGCTGCGTCGGTGCCGGCCATGACCACCATGCGGGGCACCAGCACGCGCACCAGTTCCTGATCTGCGGCCAATGCGGCCAGACCACCGAGATCAGCGATCCCGCCGTGACCCGTGCCCTGGCCGAGGCGGCGGCCCGTTCCGGCTTCCAGGCGGGCCATGCGGTGGTGGAGGTGGAAGGGCGCTGCGCCGCCTGTGCCGCCTGAGCTGCCGTCCCACCGCTTGACCTCGCTCGTTCCCGGAGCCGGGTCGGTGATCGTCTCCTGCCCCACCACTCAATCGTGGTCGTCGCAGCGGGGCCAGGGGAAGGACTCCGCTGCGGCGAGACGGTTGTGGTTCAGCCCCGCTTGCCGCGCTGCCGCTTGAGGGTGAACAGCAGCAGCGAGCGGCCCGTGACGGTGTAGCTGTCACCGATCCGGAATTCCGGCTCGTCCTCGTCCTCCTGCTCGGCGAGGTTGGTGTCGAGCAACCGGACCCAGCCACGCCCGTCCGGGCATTCCGGCAGGGTGAACTCCACCGCCTCGTGATAGGCGTTGAGGATCAGCAGCAGCGTGGCGTCATGGCCGGGGCGGCGGATACCGCTTTCCTGGGCCCGGCCATCCAGCATCCTGGCGAAGCAACGGGTGTTGGGGTCCTCCCAATCGGCGGCCTCCATCTCCTCACCGGACGGCTTGTACCAGGACAGGCCCTTGACCTCGCTCGCCTCATGGAACTCGCCGGACAGGAAACGGCCGCGGCGCAGTACGGGGAAGCGGTTGCGAAGGTCGGCCAGGCGCCGGGTGAAGGCGACCAGCCGGTCCCCCTTGTCCTGCCAGTCCCAGTTCAGCCAGGAGATCTCGTTGTCCTGGCAATAGGCGTTGTTGTTGCCGTCCTGGGAGCGCCCGAACTCGTCGCCCGCGAGCAGCATCGGCGTGCCCTGGCTCAGATACAGCGTGCCGAGCATGTTGCGGATCTGCCGCTCGCGCACTGCGTTGATCTCGGGATCGTCGGTCGGGCCCTCAACCCCGTAGTTGAAGGAAAGGTTGTGCGAATGCCCGTCCCGGTTCTCCTCGCCATTCGCCTCGTTGTGTTTCTCGTTGTACGAAACCAGGTCGTTCAGCGTGAAGCCGTCATGGGCGGCCAGGAAGTTCACGCTGGCCCAGGGCCTGCGGCCGTGATGGTTGAACAGGTCGGCCGAGCCGGACAGGCGATTGCCGAGATCGGCGGCCTTGCCTTCCTCGCCCACCCAGAAGCCGCGAACGGTGTCGCGGAACTTGTCGTTCCATTCCGCCCAGCCCGGCGCGAAATTGCCGACCTGGTAGCCCCCGGGGCCGATATCCCAGGGCTCGGCGATCAGCTTGACGTCGGCCAGGACGGGATCCTGGTTGCAGGCCTTCAGAAAGGCGGATTGCTCGTCGAAGCCATGCGGCTCGCGCGCCAGGATGGTGCCCAGGTCGAACCGGAAGCCATCCACATGCATCTCGTTGACCCAGTAGCGCAGGCTGTCGGTGACCATCTGCAGCACGCGCGGATGGGACAGGTTCACCGTGTTCCCGGTGCCAGTGTCGTTGATGTAGTACCGCTTCTGGTCCGGCAGCAGGCGGTAGTAGCTGGCATTGTCGATGCCCTTGAAGGACAGCGTGGCGCCCCGCTCATTGCCCTCGGCGGTGTGGTTGTACACCACGTCCATGATGACCTCGAGCCCGGCATCGTGCAGGCGGGCCACCATCTCCTTGAACTCGGCGAAGGCGAAATCCTGGTTGCGGGCGTAGCGCCGGGCCGGGCCGAAGAAGCCGATGGAATTGTAGCCCCAGTAGTTCACCAGGCCCTTGTCCAGCAGGTAGTCGTCATTGACGAAGAAGTGGATCGGCAGCAGCTCCACCGCGGTCACGCCAAGCGACTTGATGTGCTTGATCACCTCGTGGTTGGCGAGGCCGGCATAGGTGCCGCGGGCATCCTCGGGCACCAGCGGATGGCGCTTGGTGACGCCCTTCACATGCGTCTCGTAGACGATGGTGCGCTCCCAGGGGATGCGCGGGCGGCGGTCATTGCCCCAGGTGAAGGCCGGATCGACCACGCGGCATTTCGGCATGAAGGCGGCGCTGTCGCGCTCGTCAAAGGACAGATCCTCGTCCTTGTGGCCGATGGTGTAGCCGAACAGAGCGTGGTCCCACTTGAACTCGCCCACATGGCTCAGCGCGTAGGGGTCGAGCACCAGCTTGTTGGGATTGAAGCGGTGCCCCTGCTCCGGCTCGTAAGGGCCGTGGACGCGATAGGCATACACCGTGCCGGGGCGGGCATCCGGCAGGAAGCCGTGGAACACCTCATTGGTGTATTCCGGCAGCTCGATCCGCTCCAGCTCGGTTTCCCCGCTGTTATCGAATAGGCACAGCTCGACCTTGGTGGCATTGGCCGAGAACAGGGCGAAGTTGACCCCGAGGCCGGTCCAGGTGGCGCCGAGAGGGTTGGCACGACCTTCGGTGATGCGGGACTGGTTGATCGCTGGGGGCACGGGAGAGTCCTTGCAGGAGGGCGGCGTCGGCTAAGACGCGGCAGGGGGGGGACGAGTTGCCGTCCCCCGTGAGCTATTCCCATGCCGCCGCGTTTCCGCGGCCCTGTGCTCAGCGCGGCAGCGCGTCCAGTGCCGCTTCCAGGTCGGCGATCAGGTCGGCCGGATCTTCCAGGCCGACATGGAACCGCACCGTCGGGCCTTCCAGCACGTCGGCCCGCGTCGCGGTGCGGGTGATGTAGTTGGTGGTGGGCAGCGCCAGGCTCTCGAACCCACCCCAGGAGGCGCCGATGCCGAACAGCTTCAGCCCATCCACCATCGCGTCGATCTGCTTCACCGTGTAGCGCGGCTCGAACACCACGCCGAACAGCGAGCAGGCGCCGGTGTAGTCGCGCTTCCACAGCGCGTGCTGCGGGTGGCTGGCCATGGCGGGGTGCATCACCCGGCGGACCTCGGGCCGCCCCTCGAACCAGCGGGCGACGGCGAGCCCGGCTGCCTCCTGCGCCGTCAGCCGCACCGCAAGCGTCCGCAGGCCGCGCAGCGCCAGCCAGCAATCATCGGGAGAGGCGTAGTGGCCGATCTCCCGCGCCGCGCCGGCAATGATGGCCCAGTCTTCCGGCGTGTTCACCGTGACCGAGCCGAGCAGCACGTCGGAATGGCCGCCCACATACTTGGTCAGCGCCTGCACCGAAACATCGACGCCCTTGGTGAAGGGCTGGAAGTGGTGGATGCCCCAGGTGTTGTCCATGATCAGCTTGGCGCCATGCGCGTGCGCCACCTCCGCCAGGGCCGGGATGTCCTGCATCTCGAAGGTGTGGCTGCCCGGGCTCTCGGCGAACACCACGCGGGTGTTGGGGCGCATCAGCGCGTCCAGCCCGGCGCCGTCGATCATGGGATCGTAGTAGCTGGTCTCGATGCCGAAGCGCTTCAGCAGCCCGTCGGCGATCCGCCGGGAGGGGCCATAGACGCTATCCGGCATCAGGCAGTGCTCGCCCGATTTCAGATATGCCATCAAGGGCAGGGTGCAGGCGGCCAAGCCGGTGCCGACGATCAGCGCGCGCGAGCCGCCCTCGATCTCGGCGATCATGTTCTCCAGCGCGAAATGGGTGGGACCGCCGGCGGTGCCGTAGGTCATCACCTGCTCCAGGGAGCGCGCATTGATGGTGCCGCGCTCCTCGCAGGAGGGGTACAGCACCGTGGAACCGCGATGCACCGCAGGGTTGACGAAGCCATGCACGCGGCTGCCGGCGCGGCCGCCATGCGACATGCGGGTGGCGAAATGGGCGCCGGTGTTGGAATGCCCCGCCTTGGAAGGCTGGGGCGGCAGGTCGTCTGGCATCAGGCGTCGCTCTGCTTGGCGGTTTCGGGTCGGGCGGCCCATTCGGTCCAGGAGCCGTCATACACGGCGGGTTCCGGCAACCCGGCCTGCACCAGCCCCAGCGCCACGATGCAGGCGGTGACGCCGGTGCCGCAGGAGGCGATCAGGGGCGTGGCATTCTCCGCCGTCACGCCGGCGGCGGCGAAGCGCTCGCGCAGCTCCTGCGGCGACAGCATGGTGCCGTCGGGGCGGAGCAGGTCGGTGGCCGGCACGCTGGCCGCGCCCGGCATGTGGCCGGAGGGCAGTCCCGGCCGCGGCTCCGGCGCCGTGCCGTCGAAGCGGGCCTTGGGCCGGGCGTCGAGGATCAGGGCCGAGCGATCCTGCACCGCCCGCTTCACGTCGCCGATGCCGGCCAGGCGGCGGGCGATGAAATCGGCCCAGAAGGTTTCCGGCCCCGGCACGGCCAGTGGACCATGTTCGATGGACCGGTTCTCGGCGCGCCATTTCGGCAGGCCGCCATCCAGCACGGCGGCGTTCTCGTGGCCGAACAGCCGCATCAGCCACCAGCCCCGCGCCGCCGAGAACAATCCCTTCTGGTCATAGAACACCACACGGTGCCGGTTGGAGATGCCGAGTTGCCCCAGCAGCCGCATGGCGCGGCCAGGGGTGGGCGCCATGTGCGGCAGGTCGGTTTCCGGATCGGCCACCGCGTCGATATCGAAGAAGCCGGCGCCGGGGATATGCGCCTCGGCAAACTCGGCCTGGGCGTCGCGTGGCTCGTTCGGTAGGTATTTGGTGGTGTCGAACACCTTGAGGTCCGGGGCGCCGAGCTCGGCGGCCAGCCATTCGGTGGAAACCAGGTTCTGCATCGCTGTCAATCCTCCAGCACCAGGTAGACGCGCCGGTTCTGGCGGCCCTTGTTCTCGAGCTTGGTCACGGTGATCCGGCCGATCTCCCCTGTCCGGCGTACATGCGTTCCGCCACAGGGCTGCAGGTCGACCGGCGCGTCCTCCGCGCCGATGCGGACCAAGCGCACCTGGCCGGCGCCGCGCGGCGGCTGCACCGACAGGGTACGAACCAGCGTCGGCTCGGCATCCAGCTCCGCCTCGCTGATCCAGCGCTCGCCCACCGGGTGGTCGGCGGCCGCCAGGGCGGTGAGCTGCCCGCTCAGCCAGTCCCTGGCGGGTGGCTCGGCCAGGTCGAAATCCAGCCGCGAGCGCTCGGCGCCGATCTGCCCGCCGGTGACGCCGGCGCCCGGGATCAGCGAACACAGCAGGTGCAGGCTGGTGTGCATGCGCATCAGCCGGTGCCGGCGGTCCCAGTCGAGCACGGCAGACACCTCGGCGCCGACCGGGGGCAGGGAAGCGCCTTCGCCCGGCTGGTGCAGCACGCCGCCATCCGCGCCCTTCACCGTGTTGGCCACCGGCATCTCGGCATCGTTCCAACGCAGCAGGCCGGTGTCGCCCGGCTGGCCGCCGGCCTGGGCGTAGAACACCGTGCGGTCCAGCACCACGCCCTCCGGCCCGGCGGAGACCACGGTGGCGGTGCATTCGCGCGCATAGGCGTCCGCCCGGAACAGCAATTCGGTCATTCGCTCAACCATTCATCGTGAAGGCGGTCCGCATTCAGTTGCAGCCACATCAGCAGCAGGGCGGTGGGCGCGTTGCGGATCTCATTGCGGGCGAGCTGCGCGAAAGCCTCCTGGGCCGGCAGCAGGATCAGGCGGGTTTCCTCGTTCTCGTCCGGCAGGCCGCCGGTGGCGCCCGCGCTGTCCGGCAGCCGTACCCGGCCGCAGAAGAAGTGCAGCACCTCGTCCGATCCGCCCTGCATGGTCATGAACCGGCCGATTGTCTCCACGCGGTCGGCGGTGAGGCCGGCTTCTTCCTGCAATTCGCGGCGCACCGTGGTCTCGGCCTCTTCCGCGGCCTCCAGCAGGCCGGCCGGGCATTCGCGCATCAGTGGCGCTTCTCCCGCGGCCAGGGCGGGCAGGCGGAACTGCTCGATCAGCGCGATGCGGCGGCTCCAGGGATCGTAGGGCAGGATCACCGCCCCGGCGCCGCGGCGCCACATCTCCCAGGTCAACGCGCCGGAGGGCGAGCCATCGGTGCGGCGATAGCGGAAGCGGACGCGCTGCAACGGAAAGCGGCCATTCCAGACCACCTCGTCGGCCTCCGGCAGGTAGAGCGGGTGCGGCGGGATGGCGGGGGCCTTGGGTGGTCTGGCCTTCATGCAGGAAACAGCCTGAACCTTGGACGGGGTAACACGGCCCGCATCATGGGGTTCCCTGCCCGGATCGTCCATGCCCCGCCGCCGATCAGAAGCGCTTGGCCATCCAGAAGCGGTCATGCCCGGGCGGGCGGCCCTCCAGCCGGCCGATCTCGGCGAAGCCGTGCCGGCGGTAGAAGGCCGGGGCCTGGAAGCTGCTGGTGTTCAGGTGCACGCCCACGGAGCCCAGCCGCCGGGCCTCCGCCTCGGCCGCCGCCAGCAGGGCGCCGCCGATCCCCTGGCCCCGCAGCGTTTCGTCCACCCAGAACTTGTCCACCTGCAGCCATTGCAAGACCACCTCGCCGACGAGGCCGCCGCGCACGGTGCCGCCGGCGTCCCGGTGCACGAGGCAGAGCGGATGCACCGAATGCTCGTGGTCCGGCAGCATGGCGTGGCGGTGCGCCAGCAATCCGGCCCGCACCGCCCGAGCCTCGGGGCCGGCGGTATCGCGCAGCAACTCGATCCCGCTCATCCGCCAAACCGCCCCCAGCCGGCCACTGCCACCGTCACCAATCCGAGCACGAGGTTGGCGGTGATCATCCATCGCAGCCGCTCCGCCGCGGCGCCGGCCGAAGCGGTGTCGCCGGCCGCGAGGGCCCCGCGCATCCGCCGCCATGGACCCAGGAACAGCAGCACAAAGATCGCCGCCATGATCAGCCCGGTAAGGTGCATCACATGCACGTGCCAGCCGGCCCCGGCGAAGCCGCCGAACCACCAGAACACCAGGATATAGCCAGTGATCAGCATGGCCGGCATGGCGTGCCAGACCACCAGGAAGAAGCGGCGATAGGCGGCTTCCAGCACCGCCAGCCGCTGCGGTCCGGCCAGCCCGGCGAGGGCGGGCCGCAGCGCCAGCAGACCGAACGCCATGCCGCCCACCCAGAGCACGGCGCCCAGCAGGTGGATCACGTAAGCCAGTGTCATCGGGTCATTCCATGTTGTCGCAGAAGGGTCTCCACCGCCTCGGCCAAGGCCCGCGCCTCCGCAGCGGCGGCGCCGCGCGGTGCCGCCTCGGCCACGCCCAGCCCCTCGGCGAAGGCGGCCGCGAAGGCGGTGCGGTTGCCGAGCGCCGGCAACAACAGGGGCAACTCCCGGCGCGCGATCTCGGCCACGACCCGGTCGCGCAGCTTGCCACTGGCGGAGGCGCGGTTCAGCAGCAACATGACGCGCCGCCGCTCGGCCCTGGCCTGTTCCAGCGTTGCTTCCAGTGCCCAAAGATCGGCCAGGGATGGCTGCAGCGGCACCAGCACCAGATCGGCGGCGCGGATTGCGATGCGCGAGTCGGTATCGGCATGCGGCGGGGTGTCGAGCAGCAACAGGTCATGCGATGGCTTCAGCCGGTCCAGCGTGGCCGGGATGCGCCAGCCGGCAGGGGACTCGAAGGTCAGCGGCGTGGCCTTGGCCTGGCCTTCACGCAGGGTGTTCCACCGCCCCAGGCTTTGCTGCGGATCGGTGTCCAGCAGGGCGACGCGCCGTCCGGCGGCGGCCAGGGTCGTCGCCAGCGTGGCCGCCACGGTGGACTTGCCGGCCCCGCCTTTTCGCTGGGCCACCGCCACCACAAACGCCATCACCTATCTCCTGCTATCCCCGGCAGCCCATTGCCGCCCCTGCCATCCTGCCCGCGCGGCGGGCCGAGAACCAGGGGGGTGGCATGGACGCGGCGGCCCGGCGACCCCACACTCAGCCTGAGCAGGATTTCCGGAGCCACCGTCATGAGCGTCGAAGACATCACTCCCCGCACCACCTGGGACACGCTGCGCAAGGAAGCGGACGCCGTTCTGGTCGATGTCCGCACCGATGCCGAGTGGAATTTCGTCGGTCTGCCCGACCTGTCGGATGCCGGCAAGCAGCCGGTGCTGATCCCATGGCAGGTTTATCCGTCGATGCAGGTTAACGGCGCCTTCGCCGATCACCTGCGCAAGGCCGGGCTGACGCCGCTCAACAAGCTGTATTTCCTGTGCCGCTCCGGCGCGCGAAGCCTGGCCGCCGCCCAAGCGGCGCAGGCGGCCGGCTTTCCGCACGCCTTCAACGTAGCGGACGGCTTCGAAGGGCCGCCCGATGCCGAGGGGCATCGCGGCCAGATCGCCGGCTGGAAGGCGGAAGGGCTGCCCTGGCGCCAGCGCTAGGAAGCGCGCCGCTCCAGGCCATCAGTGCTGCGCGTGCGCCTGGCGGGTGCGCGCCGGCTTGCTGGCCGAGGCGGCTCGGGCGGCCGCCGGCCGGTGCGCCGAGGCCTCACCACCTTTCGTCGCCCCCTTGCGGGACGCTGCGTTGCCATCCGGATGGCCGCGCCCGGAGCCGCTTTTGTTGCCGCCGCCGGAATCCTTGTTCACGGTGGCCCAGGCCCGGCGTTCCGCTTCCCCTTCCGGAACGCCGCGCGCCTCGTAGCTTTCCTCGATATGCTCGGCCTTGCGCTTCTGCTTGTCGGAATAGGCCGATTTGTCGCCGCGCGGCATGGATGTCTCCTGTGCTGGCTTGCACGGGAGAAACGCCGCGGGCGAGTCGTGGTTTACGTCAGCCGCAGCGCGGCTCGTGCGGCGCCGGATCGTAGCCCGGCATGTCCGGCACGCCATAACCGGGGAACACCGTGTTCTCGGCATCATCGGCGGCCGGCTTCACGCCGAACCACTTCTCTGACAGGGCGGCCAGGGCGCCGTCCTTCTTCATGCATTCCAGCACCGCCTCGACGGCATCGCGGCCAGCCTTGTCGTCCTTGCGGAACGGCGCGGCCCAGTGGGCGCGGGTGTCCGCCATTACATAATCCGGCACGAAGAGGGGGACCCGGGTGGCGGCGTAGCGCACCGCGGTGTTGCCTCCCAGATTGGCGAAAACCCGTCCGGAGACCACCGCCTGCACCGCATCCGGCTGGCTGTCGAAGGTCTGTACGGTGAAGCCGTATTTCGCCGCATTGTTCTGGGCCCAGGCATCATAGGCCGAGCCCTTGTTCACCGAGATCGCCTTGCCCTTGAGGTCGTCCATCGAGCGGATCGGCGCACCGCCCTTGCGGATGCCGAACTGGAAGGCGGTATAGAGATAGCCCTCGGTGAACAGCAGGTTCTCGGCCCGCTCGCGCGTCACCGTGACCGGGGCCGCAAGGAAATCGTACCGGCCGGCGTTCAGCGCCGGCACCAGACCGGAGAAGGAGGCGCTGTCGATGGTGATGGGGCGGCCCATGCGCTTGGCCACCTCGGTGAACAGGTCGACGTTGAAGCCCTGCACCCCGCCATCCAGCTTGGGAAAGGCATGCGGCGCGAAGGTGCCGTCCACCGCGGTGCGGATCGGCTGTTGCGCCTGGGCGGCGCCGCCAAAGGCCAGCGGCGCGGCGAGCAGAAGGGCAAGGGCAAGAGAACGCATAGGCTGTTTGAACTCCCTGCGGCCGGGGCTCGGCCGGAATGACCGCCCCGGTTCAGCAAGAAGCGTGCAACACCCGGCCGGATCGCGCCAGCCGGGCTCATAGGTCATTCCGCGGCGGCAGGTACCCCGAACTCGGGATAAAGGCCGAGCAGCCCGGCCTCGGACGCGTCGCAGCGGCCGCGCTCGGTGATGAGCCCGGTGACCAGCCGCGCCGGCGTGACGTCGAAGGCGGGGTTGAGCCCGGCGCTGCCGGGCGCAGCCAGCCGCACCGTCTCGATCCGCCCATCCCAGGTCTGGCCCACGGCCTCCAGCACTTCGCGCGGGTCGCGCTCCTCGATCGGGATCTCCTTGACCCCGTCGCGCACGCTCATGTCGAGCGTGGAATGCGGCAGCGCCACCCAGAACGGCACGCCATTGTCGTGGGCGGCCAAGGCCTTCAGGTAGGTGCCGATCTTGTTGGCGACGTCGCCCTGGCGGGTCACGCGGTCGGTGCCCACCAGCACGATGTCGACCTCGCCATGCTGCATCAGGTGGCCGCCGGCATTGTCGGCGATCACCGTGTGCGGCACGCCGTGCCGGCCCAACTCCCACGCCGTCAGCGCGGCGCCCTGGTTGCGCGGGCGGGTCTCGTCGACCCAGACATGCACCGGCAGGCCGGCATCATGCGCCTGGTACACCACCGACAGCGCGGTGCCGAAATCCACCGTGGCGATCCAGCCGGTGTTGCAATGGGTCAGCACGTTGATCGGCTTGCCCGGCCTGCGGGCAGCGATCGCCTGCAACAGCGGCAGGCCGTGTTGGCCGATGCGGCGGCAGGTGTCCACATCGTCCTCGGCGATGGCGGCGGCCGCGGCATAGGCGGCGTCGGCCCGCCCGGCGGGCGCCACCGGACGCAGCGCCTCCAGCATGCGGGCCAGCGCCCAGCGCAGGTTGATCGCGGTGGGCCGCGTCCTGCCCAGCATGGCGGTCACGCCCTCCAGCGCCGCATCCGAGGCGTCCTTGCGCAGCGCCAGCGCCAGGCCGTAGGCGGCCACGGCACCGATCAGCGGCGCGCCGCGCACCTGCATGGACTTGATGGCATGGGCCACCTGCTTCTCATCCGTCAGGCGCAGGATGTCGACCGTCCAGGGCAGGCGCGTCTGGTCGAAGATGCGGACGGACCAGCCATCCTCGGGGTCGACCCAGACGCTGCGATAAGGAACGCCGTCGATCTTCATGGGGGCAAGCTCCGTCCGTGGAAGCCGCGCGCGGGCGGGATGAATGGGGCTGGCGGCATATAGGATCCCCCTGGCCGCAAGTCATGTGAAGCCTGCATGCGTCCAGCGCATGGTCGGCCCGTGGTCTGCTACCCTCAGATCCGCTGGTGCAGGGCGCAAACCAGAGTGAACAGGCGCCGCGCGGTCTCGAAATCCACCGAGATGCGGCCCGACAGCCGCTCCACCAGCAACTCGGCACCCTCGTTGTGCAGACCCCGCCGGCCCATGTCGATGGCCTGGATGCGGGCCTCGGAGCCACCCTCGGTCACCGCCTGCTCATGGCTCGCCACCACCATGTGGTAGTCCTTGATCAACCTGCGGAACGGCCCCAGCGCCAAGGCGATGATGCGCAGCGGGGCCTCGGCGGCGTCGCGGATGTCGAGCACCAGCCGGCCATCCCGCACTTCCAGGTGCAGGGCATAGGGTCCGTGCGGCAGGCCGGCCGGGTCGAAGGTGTTGTCGGCCAGCAGGTCGGCCACTGCCTGGGCGCGGTCTGCCTCGGCATAGGGATTGGGCAGTGGAGCCTCGTCCGGCAGCAGGATCCGCTCCAACCGCTGCTCAGCCATCACGGCGAGCGGGCAGCGGAGACTTCGCCGCCGGCGTCTGCTCCGGCTCAAGCGGATTCTCGACCTCGTCCGACAGGATGCCGACGCGCAGCATCCAGCCCACCACCGCGCCCTTCACCGGCCGCAGCAGCAGAATGCAGATCGCGGTGAACAAGGGCAGCCAGACCGCCATGTGCAGCCACATAGGAGGCTGATAGGCCTTCTCGATCCAGAAGATCGGCGGCACCAGCAGGTGGCCCACGATGAAGATGGTGAAATAAGGCGGCGCATCATCGGCCCGCAGCCGGCCCAGCGGGGCATGGCAATGCGTGCATTCCCGGGCCACGCGCAGGTAGCCGGCGAACACCTTGCCCTCGCCGCAAACCGGGCAGCGATTGCGGGCGCCACGCCACAGCATGGTCGTGAAAGGCGGCATCGGAGCCGCTTCCGCGGCATCCCGCGCGGGCTCCCAGCGTGTCGAGGGGCGATCCATCGGAATGATGATCCTGGCTGCTGCTTCCGTTTCCGGCGGCCTTGTGCCGTCCGGATGATGCTGGCCCTTCTTGACGAGGCCGCGCCGCCGGTTCCTGGAGCCGATGGCGTCTGTTGCACCGCCATATCGGCATGATGCCCCCGCCGGATCAAGGGGAAGCCGGATGGATGGCTGCCAGGCGGGACTTGCCGCCGCGAGCGTGGCCGCCCATCCTGGCCCGATGTCCCGCCGCATCCTGGTGATCAATCCCAACAGCTCGGCCAGCTGCACGCGCGGCATCGCCGACAGCCTCCGTCCCTTCGCCACGCCCGCCGCACCGCCCTTCGAGGTGGTGTCGATGCCGGGCGGGCCACCCGCCATCGCCTCCTGGCGCGACTGGTATGGCGTTGCCGAACCGCTCTGCCGTCTGGTCGAGGCCGAGCCGGCCGCGGCCTACATCATCGCCTGCGTGTCCGATCCGGGGTTGGAAGCGGTTCGCACCGCCACGACGCGGCCGGTGATCGGGCCGTTCCGCAGCGCCGTGGCCGCGGCCCTGACCCGGGCCGAACGGTTCGGCGTGATCGCCTTCGTGGATGCCTCTAAGGCCCGGCAGCGACGCGTTTTGCAAAGCATGGGAGTGGAGGCACGGCTGGCGGCCACGGTGGCGCTGAACCTGCCGATGGAAACGCTGACCGATCCGCTGGCGGCCCGCGATGCCCTGTGCGACGCGGCCCGCCAGCTGGTGGCGCAAGGCTCGGACGCCGTGATCCTGGGCTGCGCCGGCATGGCCGCGCACCGCGCGGCAGTCGAGGACGCGGCCGGCGTGCCGGTGATCGAACCCTGCCAAGCTGCGGCGGTGCAGGCGATCCTGGCCACGGCTGCCGGCTGAGGCGACAGCCGGGAGGCCGAAGCGCCTCCGGGCCCCGGCGCCTCAGTCATCGTCCCGCCGCTGGTGCCGGCGGCGCCGATCATCATCATCGTCATCGTGATCATTGTCGCGGCGGTGGCGCACCCGGATGCGGCGCCGTTCCATCTCATGCGCTTCGCGCCAGGATTCGTAGCGGGCGTCATAGCGCGGATCGTACCAGGGACCACGGCCATAGCCGGGCGGATTGCGGCCCCAGCGACGCCCTTCGTCGTCATCATCGGCCCGGACAGCGCTGGGCGCCAGAGCCACGGGAATCAGGGACAGGGCACCGAGCAGGCCGAAGCCCAGGGCGCGCCGCGTGGTCGGCTTATCGGTCATGCTGTACCTCCAGACCGCAATCTGGAGGGAGGGTGCGGCAGGGGTTTGTTGCGTCCCGCCGCCTTTCCGCCGCCTTGTGGCAGCGTGGCCGCGGTCATGGCCACGGCCGGCACGTCACTGCGCCTGGCTGCTGGCCGTCCCGCCCGGCATCCACTCGGCCGGTGCCACGCTGCCGACTTGTTCCAGGATGCGGCCATAGGCTTCCGGCCGGCGGTGGGCGGCGAAGTTGAAGATCGAGCTGCGGCCCAGCGTGCACTGGTCCAGGTCGCAATCGGCGACGATCAGCTCGTCATCCCAGCTGGTGGCCTGCGCCACGATCTCGCCTTGCGGGTTGACGATGATCGAGTGGCCGAACAGCTCGCAGCCATCCTCCACGCCGGCCTTGGCGACGCCGGCAGCGAAACAGGCATTTTGATAGCAGCCCGCCTGGATCGACAGATGGGAATGCAGCACCCGCAGGTGGTGCGCCTCGAACCCCTTGGCATCCTGATTGATGGAGGGGGTGTTGTAGCCGAGCATGACCAGCTCAACCTGCTGCAGGCCCAGCACGCGCCAGGCCTCGGGCCAGCGGCGGTCGTTGCAGATTAGCATGCCGATGTTGACCGGCCCGGCCTCGCCGATCGGCGCGCGCACCACCGGGAAGCCGAGGTTGCCGACCTCGAAATAGCGCTTCTCCAGGTGCTGCACCTTGCGCTTCGGCTCGAATTCGCGGTGTCCGGGCAGGTGGACCTTGCGGTACTTCAGCACGACCTCGCCGGTGGGATGGACATAAACGGCGGTGTTGAAGTGGCGCTTGCGCAGCGTGCCGGTCTCATCCGGCTCATGCGCGATCTCGGCATAGCCCAGGTGAAAGCCGATGTTGAACTTGCGCGCCGCCTCGAACAGCGGAGCCGTCGCGTTGGACGGCAGCGCCTGCTCGTACCAATGATCGGCGTTGTTGATGTCCTCCTCGTACCAGCGCGGGAAGAAGGTGGTCAGCGCCAGCTCGGGAAACACAACAACCTCGGCGCCCCGCCTGTGCGCGGTTTCCATCAGCCGGAGCATGCGGCCGACCACCACGTCGCGGCCCTCCGCTTTCTGAATGGGGCCGAGCTGCGCCGCGGCCAGGGTCAATCGTCGGGTCATTCCGGTTGCTCTTTCAGCGGAAGCGGCATCAATGGGCGGCGGGCGGCAGCGGGTCGATGAAATCCGCGCCGTGCTCTTCCTGCACGTCGGAGACCGCCTGCAGGAAGGCGTCGTCCCAGGCATCCTCCAGCGCGTCCACCAGGGCCTCGGCGGCTTGCTGAGTCTTCAGCAGGGCAACCCGCTCACGACCGGCGATCCAGACGGAGAAGCTGCCATCCTTTTCCTGGCGCAGTTCGAACATGCGGCTATCACTCCTTACTGGCGTGGGGGTGCGGTGTCGTGATCATCGCTTCGCGGCGTCAGCGCCCAATAGGCGATGCGCCCGGCCAGCACGGCCACCAGCCCGCCACCCAGCGCCAGCAGCAGGCTGGTGCCGGGTCCGGTCAGCACGATCCAGAGAAAGAAGGCCAGGACCGCGGAGGCCGCCACCAGCACCGGCCGGATCATCCGAGAAAGCTTTCGCGGTGTTGCCGGGGGACGAAGCGGCCCTGGCCCGGCTTTGCCCGCACCTCCGCCCCGTCCCACACCGGCGTTCCGCGCAGAAAGGTCGCGGCGACGCGCGCCTTCATCGCCCGGCCGTGATAGGGCGACCAGCGTGCGTCGGGCCGGTCCTGGATGGCAGTCTCGTCAAACACGAAGTCGCCGCGCTCGAGCACCGCGAAATCGGCATCGGCACCGATGCGGATGGCGCCCTTCTTCGGATAAAGCCCATGGAACCGCGCGCTGCGCTCGGCGCAGAGACGGGCCATCCAGGTGACGTCGAGGCCGCGCTCGGCCAGCAGGGTGAACATCAGCGGCGCGAAGCTCTGCATGCCGGTGAGACCCGCACCGCAGGCGAAGATATCATCGCCGAGCTTTTTCTCCCGCTGCCAGGGCGCGTGGTCGGTCGAGACATAGGCGATCTTGCCGGCCTGCAGCGCCACCCACATGAGCTCCACCTCCTGCTGGGTGCGGAAGGGCGGGTTGCACTTGCCGAAACCCTTGAGGCGGACCAGGTCCTCCTCGGTCATGCAGAGATACTGGATGCAGGCCTCGCCCGTCGCCTTGCCACCCATGCGGCGGAAGCTCTCGGCGATATCGAAGCCCCGCGCCACCGAGGAATGGGCGATGTGGACATGCGCGCCGGTTTCCATGCCGATCTCGAAGATCTCGAGGTCCGCCATCGTCTCGGCGAGCGGCGGCCGGGTTCGGGCGTGCATGATCGGGTCCACCCGGCCCGAGGCCCTGGCCTCCGCCGTCATGCGCTCCACCAGCTCCTGATCCTCGTTGTGGACCGCGACCATCAGGCCGGTCTTGCTGATCTCGCGGAACGCCTCGACCATGGTGGGGTGGTCGATGCGCGGAAAGCGCACCGCGTCGTACTCATAGGTGGACAGCTTGAAGGCCGAGGCGCCGGCCTCGGCCAGCCCGGCGATGGCATCAACGCCGCCCGTCTTCCTGATGGTGCCGTACAGCGCCACGTCCACATGGGCGAACTGATGCACGGCCTCGACCTTCTCGCGGAAGATGTCGGCCGAGGTGACGGCGCGCGGCACGTCATAGGGCATGTCGCAGACGGTGGTGACGCCACCCGCCGCGGCGGTGGCCGTGGCGCCCTCGATGCCCGGCCAGCCAATGGCGGACCCGGTGTGCATGTGCCCGTCCACCAGGCCCGGCAGGATCAGCTTGCCGGAGAAGTCATCGACCTGCTTCGCCGGCGGCAGCTCGCCTTGGCCAATCGCCGCGATGGCCTCGCCGCGCACCGCGACGTAGCCATCCCGCAGCACCGCATCGGGAAGCACGAGGTCGCCGCGCAGCACGCGGTCATAGGGAAGCTGCATCGCGGAATATCCAGTGGCTTGGGATCGGGAGCGCGAGACTAGGCCCGCCTGCCGGCATCCTCAAGCCACGGGGATGAGCCATCGGGATCAGGGCTGCAGCACCATGCAGGGACCGCGCCGCGCATCGCAGATCTGGCGCGCCGAGGTGGCGGACAGCCCCGTGACCTGCGCCCGGTAGAACCAGCTTCCCTTCACCCGAACCCGCTCCACGCGCGCCGCGCCAAGCCGGCGCGCCGCGGCGGCCGCGGCGCGGGTCGCATCCTGACGCTCACTGAAGGCACCGACCTGCACCGCCCACTTGCCAGGCTTCGGCGGCGGCGCCTTCACCACCGGCCGCGCCGCCGCGCGGGCCGGCCGCAACGCCGGCGCGGCAACCGCCGCCGCATTCGCGGTGCCGACAAGGCGCGGCGCGGCGGAGGCCACCATCATGTCGGTGCCGCGTCCGGGACGCGTGGCAAAGCCGCGGTCGAGCAGCGCCATGACGTGGTCGTCACGCTCGCGGCTGCTGGCACCCCCGAACACCACCGCGATCATGCGGCGCCCGTTGCGCTCGGCGCTGGCAGCCAGGTTGAACCCGCTGGCGCGGATAAAGCCGGTCTTCAGCCCGTCGGCGCCGTCATACTCGTCGAGCACCCGGTTGTGCCCCTGGATCAGCTGGCCATTCCAGGTGAACTGCCGGATCCGGAAATAGGCATAACGCTGGGGAAAATCACGATACAGCGCGCGGCTGAGGATCGCGATGTCGCGCGCCGTGGTCACCTGGTTAGCATCCGGCAGGCCGGAAGCGTTGCGGAAGCTGGTGTCCCGCATACCGAGCTGGCGCGCCTTGCGCGTCATCAGCCGGCCGAATTGCACCTCGCTGCCGCCCAGCCTCTCGCCCAGGGCGGCCGCCGCGTCATTGGCGGATTTGGTGATCAGGGCCAGCACCGCGTCACGTACGGTGATGCTGCTGCCGGCCCGCAGCCCGAGCTTGGAAGGTTCCTGGCCGGCCGCATGACGCGACACGCGGATGCGCGTGTTCATGCTCAGCTGGCCGCGCTCCAGCGCGTCGAAGGCCAGGTACAGGGTCATCATCTTGGTCAGGGAGGCCGGATAGCGCGGCTCATCGGCGTTGATCGCCAGGATTTCCTCGCCGGATGCGGCGTCCATCACCACCGCCGCGTAGCGGCTGCCGCCGATCTGCGCCGCCGCCTCACGCGCTGGAAGAGCCATGGCCAGCGTCGCGGCCAGGGCCAGCAGCCCCGTTCTGGCACGGGCCAGCGCCTCCGGCAGGGCGACGCCGCACCGCCCGAGCAGGCGAGGCACGACGCCCGACGCGCGGCGCCTCACGAAAAGGCCGGTGTGCAGCATGCGGGTCTTCCCCCTAGGCGCGACCGGCCCAACGCCCCCCGCAGGCAAGCCGCGCATCCCCTTCCTGCCCGGAAGCATTCCGCTCTCCGGACCACGACCAACTGCAACCCGGCTTTCGCATAAACAAAAGCCCGGCTTCCCCTGCAGAAGCGGCGCAAGCAAAACAATGCCGATAATTGGAATGAGAGAGAAGCGCTTATCACCTGATCGGCAAAGAAAATCCGCCTTTGCATCGATTTGCCGCCATGCTTCGGCGATCCAGCACTCGCCGTCCTTCGCCTGTTGCGAAGTGCGGCGCAGAGACCAGCGCACTCCCACTCAGGGCTCATGGTGCGGATGTGGCCCGGCAACGATGTGCGGAGCCGTACACCATCCGCATGGTACGCGGCCGGATAGCAGCCGCGTCGCTCAACGGCACTTCGATGGTGTTGTCCGGCCAGGAAGCTGGCGCCGGCCAACATCGACTGACACGACGGGACTGATGCTGCGCCGCAGGACGTCAGGCGGTGTGTCGTTTCCAGGATCCGCGGCGTGGCATGCGGCCAGCCAGATCGCGGCGTGACGAGTTTGGCTTGATCCGCGTCCCATCCGCCAGCACGGAAGCGCACCATCTCGAGCGCCTGGAGTGACCAGGAGCCACCATAACCCCGCGCCGCCCGCAGATGCCGCACCCCACGATGAATGTTCTGCCTTCCTCAGAGGCGTCGGGCCGCATTGCATCGGAAGCGAACCCTGGCGTTACGGGCCGCCGGCACCAGGGCGACGCCGGCGATTTAGACGTCGAGCAAAGCACCGCAGCCGAGGACGGAACGGCTCAGGCATCGCAAGTCAGGCAGCATCCTTGGCGGCATGAGGTGGGGTTCGCAGTTTGTCATGCCCGAACTCCGGCGATCCAACGGCCGCAACCTGTGTTTTCCGCGTCGGCCTGGTCCGCCGTCGCCGGCGGTCCGTGGATGTGCGGCGGATCTGAGGGATGTGAGAAACTTTGCCGTGGTTCACGGCGAAGGGTCCGATTGGAACGCAGGAGAAGGGCGGCCTTCAACAGGGCAGGCAACGGGTCCGGCCGCTTCATCGCGCGTTTGCGTCGTGATTTTGCAACGGCGGCAAGCGGATTTCGTTGACAAGCAGATTGTGCCTGAAGATAGCGTGTTCGCGCGCGTCCCGGTTGAACGCGATTCGTGCGGAACGCTGTCAAGCCGAACAGCCCGCGTCGAGCCAGGGCGAGCAGTGGAGCCAGGAGCGGACGTTGCCTGCGATCGTGCCGATTTCGGCAAAGCGACGCGACGTTCGGCAGGGGGGGCAAGAGCCGTGACCCTTCCTGCCATTCATCACGGCAGGAAATTGGGTTAGGAGATCCAGCACATGTCCGACAGCGACACAAGCCCGCCCCGGGCACAAGCCATGGCGATGAGCACCACGCGGCGCAGCGCCGCGACGCGCAAGGCGAGCACGGCCGGGCGCAAGCCGGCTGCCAAGCCCGCCGCCACCAAGAAGGCGGCGGCGCCCCAGAAGGCCGCTCCCAAGAAGCCGGCGACGACGCGCACGGCCAAGGCGGCGACCACGAGCCGCACGGCCAAGAGCAGCACGGCGCGCACGGCCCAGGCGGCGACCACGAGCCGCACGGCCAAGAGCAGCACGGCGCGCACGGCGAGCGCCAAATCGGCCGGCGCCAAGTCGACCGGCACGCGCAAGGCGGCGGCGCCGAAGAAGGCGGCGAGCACGGCCCGCAAGCCGGCGACGACGCGCACGGCCAAGGCGGCGACCACGAGCCGCACGGCCAAGAGCAGCACGGCGCGCACGGCGAGCGCCAAATCGGCCGGCACCAAGGCGGCCGGCACGCGCAAGGCGGCGGCGCCGAAGAAGGCGGCGAGCACGGCCCGCAAGCCGGCGACGACGCGCACGGCCAAGGCGGCGACCACGAGCCGCACGGCCAAGAGCAGCACGGCGCGCACGGCGAGCACCCGGTCGGCCAGCACCAAGGCGGCCGGCACGCGCAAGGCGGCGGCGCCGAAGAAGACGGCGAGCACGGCGCGCAAGCCGGCGACGACGCGCACGGCCAAGGCGGCGAGCACGGCCCGCAAGCCGGCGGCGCCGAAGAAGACGGCGAGCACGGCGCGCAAGCCGGCGACGACGCGCACGGCCAAGGCGGCGACCATGAGCCGCACGTCCAAGAGCAGCACGGCGCGCACGGCGAGCACCAAGTCGGCCGACACCAAGTCGACCGGCACGCGCAAGGCGGCGGCGCCGAAGCCCGCCAGCCCCCGCGCGGCCAAGCCCAGCGCCGTGAAGAAGCCAGCGGTCCGCAAGGTCGCGGCGCCGGCCGCGGAAAAGCCGAGCAACAACACCCGCATCGAGGCGGCGCGCAAGGGCGCAGCAACCCGCGCCCGCCGCAAGGCCGAGAGGGCGGAGCAGCCGGCGGAGACTCCGGAGGTGACATCGCCCCCGGAGCCGACGCCGGAGCCCGTGCCCGACGCCACGGCGGACACCGCCATCGGCAACTAAGCAGCCGCGAGCCGCTCGTCGGCTTGCTGTATTGAACAGACCGGCCCGACGAAGATCCCTGTGGATTTTCGTCGGGCCGGTTCTGCTTTAGCCTGCCTGTCCGCCGCCCTGTTCGGCTGCCGGAGAGGAAAACGATGACCGAGAACATTTGCCGCGTCCTGTATCTCAGCCACGCGCCCCAGGCCGTTTATGACATGTGGCAGGCGCGGATGCCGGAAGGCTGCGAGCTGATCACCTTGTCGGGCAATGATGACGCGGAGCGGCTGGAGAAGCTGCCGCTGGCCGATGTGGTCATCGTCGCCCCGGCCGTGCTGCGTCCCGAATGGGTGACTCGGGCCACCCGGCTGAAGCTGGTGCAGCACCAGGGCGTCGGCTGGGAGGGTGAGACCCCGATCGCGGAGATGCGCGCCCGTGGCATCCGTCTGGCCATCAACCCGTCCGGCACCGCCGACGTAGTGAGTGAACACGCCCTGGCGCTGATGTTCGCGGCGCTGCGGCAGATCCCGCGGGTCGACGCCGCGATGCGTGCCGGGAACTGGATGGGCACCACCCTGCGCACCGTGACGCGCAACCTGCGCGGGCGAACGGTGGGCATCGTCGGAATGGGGCGGATCGGCTCGGCCGTGGCGGCGCTGCTGCAGCCCTTCAAGGTCCGTGGCCTGTACGTCGATCCCTACAACAAGCTGCCGGAAGGGCTGGAACTGGCATTGAACTTCCGCCGGGTGGAGATGCCGGAACTGTTGCGGGAAGCGGAGGTCATCACCCTGCATCTGCCGGCCACCCCGGCCACGCATCACCTGTTCGGCGCGGACGCCTTCCGCCAGATGCGCCGCGACGCGGTGCTGGTGAACTGCGCCCGGGGCGCGGTGGTGGACGAGGCCGCGCTGGCGCAGGCGCTGCGCGACGGATCGATCCGCGCGGCCGCCATCGACGTGTTCGAGCCGGAGCCGCCGCGGCCCGACAATCCGCTCTTCGCCTTGCCGAACGTGGTGCTGACGCCGCATGTCGCCGCCGGCACCATGGATGCGATGCAGGCCAAGGTGGAAGGAGCAACCGCCAATATCGGCCGCTTCGCGCGCGGCGAGCCGCTGCAGGATGAGATCGACCTCAGCGCCCTGCGCTGACCGGAAGCGCCGGCGTGGTGGAAACTCCACTCCCGCTGGCGCTTTGCCCCGGCATGAAGCGGGATGCACGCCCATGCGGCTGAAGGTGATCGTCAATGCCGGCGGCGGCTCCGTGGGCGGCGAGGACGTGACGGAGCGGCTGGTGCGAGGCTTCGCCGTCCATGGCATCGAGGCGTCGGTGTCCGCGGTGCAGGGCGGCGATCTGCAGGACGCGGTGCGCGCCGCCCTGGCGCAGAACTGGGACGGCATCATTGCCGGCGGGGGCGATGGCACGCTTGGCACCGTGGCCGGGCTGGTGGCGGGCAGCGGCAAGCTTTTCGGGGTGCTGCCCCTCGGAACCCGGAACCATTTCTGCCGCGACCTTCGCGTGCCGCTGGAGGAAGAGGGCGCCATCGCGGTGATCGCCGCGCGCAACCTCCAGCGGATCGACCTAGCTGAGGTGAATGGCCGCATCTTTCTGAACAATTCCACCGTCGGCCTGTACCCGGAGATGGTGGCGGAGCGGGAACGGCAGCAGAAGCGGCATCGCTGGAGCAAGATGCCGGCCATGCTGGTGGCCAGCCTCCGCATCCTTTCGCGGTTCTCCCGGCACCGCTTGGTGGTCCGCGCGGAGGGCTGGGGCGAGCGGCTGATGACGCCGCTCGTGTTCATCGGCAACAACATGTACCAGACGACCTATCCACGCGCCGGCCGTCGCCCGCGCCTCGATCAGGGCGAACTGTGCCTGTGCATCACCCGCCACGGCAGCCGCCTCGCCCTCCTGCGCATGCTGTTGCGCGCCGTGCTGGGCCGGCTGAAGGAGGAGAGGGAATTCGAGATGCGTGCGGTCTGCGAAGCGGAGATCCGCTCACGGCGCCGGCGCTTGCGGGTCTCGATGGATGGCGAGGTGACGGTGATGGAGACGCCTCTGCGCTACCGCACCCTGCCAAAGGCGCTGACGGTGTTCGCGCCATTGCCGGAGGCCGGGGAGGGCTGAGGCGGCCGCCTTAGTCGAACGCGCGGAGAAAGAAGTCGCGCGCGCCGAAATTGCCCGATTTCAGAGCCAGGTGCAGCCCGCGGGGCTCGGCAAAGGTCCAGGGGATGCCGGGATCGATCTGCGGCCCGATGCGCAGCGTGCGCAGGCCCAGCCGCCGCACAACGGCGCCCGAGGTTTCGCCGCCCGCCACCACCAGGCGGCCCACTCCGCGCGCTACCAGCATCTCCCCGATGGCGGCCAGCGCCTCCTCCACCAGCAGGCTTGCGGCGTTCCGTCCGAGGCGGTTCTGCAAGGCCAGAACGCGCTCCGGCGGCGCGGAAGCGGCGATCACCACCGGGCGCTCGGACGACAATCGGCCCTCCACCCACTCCGTCGCCTCGGCGAGCAGGGCGGCGACGTCGGGCGTTGTCAGCACATCCAGCTCCAGCGTCGGCAGATGGCCGCGTGCCAATCCGATCTGCGCCAGCGTCGCGCGCGAGCAGGAGCCGGCCAGCACCGCCATGTTGCCCGCTGCCGGCGGCAGCGCGTCGGCGTCGCCGCGATCGGGCAACACCCCCTTGCGTCGGAAATTCTCCGGGAGGCCCATGGCCAGGCCGGAGCCGCCGGTGACCAGCGCATGTTCGGCGCAGGCCTCTCCCAGGACCAGCAGGTGCGCATCGGTGACCGCATCGGCGATGGCATAGCTGCGGCCACGTTCCGCCAACTGCGTCACCGCGGCGCGGATGGCGGCGGCGCCTTGCTCCACCACGGCGAAGGGAACGAGGCCGACGCCGCCCCCGGTTTGCCGAGTCAGGACCCGCACCAGATTGGCGTCCCGCATCGGCGTCAGCGGGTGGTCTTGCATGCCGCTTTCGCTCAGCAGGGCGGTGCCGACGAACAGGTGCCCCTGGAAGACGAAACGGTTGTTGGCGGGAAAGGCGGGACAGGCGATGGCGAAACCCGCCTGCAGCCGCCGCAGCAGCGCATCGGCGACGGGGCCGATGTTGCCGGCATCGGTGCTGTCGAAGGTGGAGCAATACTTGAAGAAGATCTGCTGGGCACCGCCGCCCAGCAGCGCCTCGCATGCCGCCAGGCTGTCGCGCACCGCATCGGCCGGCGGCGCGTTGCGCGACTTCAGCGCGATCACCACGGCATCGGCCTCGGGTATCGGGCCGTCCGGCAGGCCGATCACCTGCACGGTGCGCATGCCCTGTGCCACGAGCATGGCGGCCAGGTCGGTGGCGCCGGTGAAATCGTCTGCGATGCAGCCCAGCAGCATGGTGGTGTGGCCCTTGATGACCGGCTGCAGCCGGCCGGCGCTGATCGGGAAGAAGCGTAGCAGCGGCTCGCGGCGAAGGTCTAACCCGGCACCGCCAGCAAATCGGTGTGTCCGATGCGAACGCCCAGCCTGGCGCGCATCGCCTGCGCCCGGCGCACCTCCATCCACTGGCGGATGCGTGGCGCCATGCCGCGCGGCAGGGCGGCGAGGGCGGCATGGCCATGGCCCTCCGCCAGGGTGTCGGCCATCACGGGCGTGTTGGCGCCGACCAGCCAGGGGCTGGGCGCGGTGCCGACGCGAAAGCCGGCGGCGCGGAAGGCCTGCGCCATGGTGCGCGGCGCCAGCGGCCCCAGGGCGCGGCCGCCGAAGCCCTTGTCGCGCCACTGGTCGCGCGCGAAGCCGCGCGCGACCAGCCGGTCGGCCGGATGCAGCGGAAAGAAGCGTTCTCGCCCATCGACGTTGAGCGCGGCGTAGAACGGCACGCGCAGCGCGCCGGCCATGCGCTTCACCCACCGATGCGAGACAAGGTCGCAGAGCGCCGTGCTGACCACGGCATCGGCACCCTCCAGTGGCAGGGCTTCCGGACCGGCGGCGAGATCGGCCGTGCGCGCCTCGACCCGCCAGACGCCCTGCGGCGTGTGCACCAGCAGCGTATCGCGCCGCGGCCAAGTGGTGGTCCAGCCGGCCAGAACGGCGCGCTCCTCGATCGTGGCGAAGGCTCGCGACAGCAATTCCGCATCTGCATCCACCAGCGTCCAGCGCTGCGAGCGGTTCAGGATCGGCGCCAGCCAGCGCAGCAGCGCGCCGGTGCCGGCGCCGAGATCCACCAGATGCGGACGCGGCGGCAGCACCGCCGCCAGGTCCAGGGCCAGGCCGATGTTGCGGGCCCGCGCATCGAAGGGCTCCCGCAGCGCCAGCCAATCCCCGTCGAAGGCCTCGCTCATGCGCCCGCCTGCACGATCTCGGCGATGAAGGCCTCGGCGCGATCGGTCCAGCGCGGCAGCTTCTGCCCGGCCTCCCAGGCGGCCTTCGCCATCTCGGTCCGCAACCCGGCATCGTAGATCGGGCGCCGCATGGCGCGCGACAGCGAGGCGATGTCGCCCGGCGCGGCGATCACGCCGGCCTGCAACGGGACCACATCGGCGATAGCGCCGCCGGCGGTGATGGCGAGCGGCAGGCCGTGCGCCAGGGCTTCCGCCGCCGCCATGCCATAGCCTTCCCAATAGGTGGCCAGCGCGAACAGGTCAGCTTGGTTGTACAGCGCTTCCAGCTCGTCCTGCACCACCTCGCCGGCAAAGGTGACGCGTGCGGCGATGTTCAGTTCCTCCGCCAGTGCGACGAGGCTCCGGGCATGCACCGGATCGCGCGGGCCGCCGGCGATCGTGAGGTTCCAGTTGAGGTCGGTCAGCTTGCCAAGCGCACGCAGCAGCACGTCATGCCCCTTGCGCGGCACCAGCACCGCGACCGACAGGATGGCGCAGCCGGGCCCGCCGGATCCCTGGCTGCGCGGCGCCGGATCGGTGCCGGGCTCCACCACGCCGATGCGCGCCGCATCGGCGCCGAACTCGCCCGCCAGCCGGTCGGCCGTGAGCCGCGAGGTGGCGACGAGGCGCGCCATGCGGGGAAACAGCGAGGTTTCGCGCTGGCGCAGATCGTCGCGCTCGTCCTCGGCGAAGCCGGGTTCGATGGCGGTGGGATGATGGATCAGGCCGACGGCATTGCGCGTTTCCAGCTCATCGGCGAAGGGGGCGAAGGCGGGCAGGCCGAGGCCGTCGATGATCAGCGTGGTGTCGCCGGGCACCGCATCCAGCGCTGCGCGGGCGGAGGCCTGCGCGACGGAGTCGGGCAGCGGATGCCGCCCCTGCAGCTCGATCACCTCGACATTGTGGCCCGCGTCACGGAAGCCCCGCACCAGCCTCCGGTCGTAGCCGTAGCCGCCCGAGACGGTGCTGAACGGCCCCGGAACAAGCAGCGCGAGCTTCATGCGAGATCCGCCTCGTAGCTCGCCCAGGCCAGCGGGCTTTCGCGCAGCAGCACCTTGATCGACCGCACCGCCTTTCCGCCCGCGCCGAGCCGGCCGTGCCGCACCGCCTCGGCCAGGGCGCCATGGATGTGGTGGCACAGGAACTCGGTGCTGGTGTTCTGCCCCGTGAAGCGCGGCTCGTCATCCAGGTTGCGGTAGTCGATGGCGTCAAGGATGCGGCGAAGCTCGACGCGAGCGGCGGCGATGTCCACCAGCAGGTTGGCATCGTCCAGCTTCGGCGCGCGGAACTCTGCCTCCACCACGAAGGTGGCGCCGTGAACGCGCTGGGCGGGGCCGAACTCCTCGCCCCGGAAGCTGTGCGCGACCATGATGTGGTCGGCGACGGTGAGGCTGAACATCGCTTATCCTTGGTAGGTAACAATGGGGCAGAGCGGTGCCGCGACGCCCGGGGGCGGCGGATCGAGCAGGCCGGCCATGCAGGCGGGCAGATCCTCGAAGCGCAGCATGGGACCGCACAATGCGTCCAGCACCGGATCCTCCAGCAGGTCGAGCGCCAGCGCCAGGCGTTCGGCATGGCTGCGCCGCCCGCGCATCGCTGGCGCGACGGCGCCGACCTGGGTGGAGCGCAGCGTCAGCCGCCGGGCGTGAAACGCTTCGCCCAGCGGCAGCGGAACCGGCTTGTTGCCGTACCAGGAGGCTTCCAGGATGCGTGCCTCGAGGGCGGCATGGCGCAGCGCGTGCTGCAATCCATTCGGGTCGGCGGATGCGTGGATGATCAGTTCCTGCTCGCCCGGGCTGCTGTCCGGCGCGGCGAAGCGGGCGCCGAGCCGCTCCGCCACGAGGCGGCGCGACGGATCGGTGTCGATCACCGTGACCGTGGTGGCGGGGATCCGCGCCAGCAGGAACGCCGCCAGCAATCCGACCACCCCGGCGCCGATCACCAGGACTCGCTCGCCCAGAGCGGGCGCCGCGTCCCACACGATGTTCAGCGCGGTTTCCATGTTGGCGCCGAGCACGGCGCGATGATCGGGCACCGCATCCGGCACGGGGATGCACATGGCGGCCGGGGCGAGGAAGCGGTCGGCATGCGGGTGCAGGCAGAAGACGCGGCGGCCGAGCAATGCCGGCGGCGCCTCCTCCGCGATGCCGACGGCGGCGTAGCCATAGGCCACCGGGAAGGGGAAGTCGCCGGCCTGCAGCGGCGCGCGCATCACATCCCACTGGCTCTGCGGCACCTGGCCGCGAAACACCAGCCGTTCCGTTCCGCGCGAGATGCCGCTGGCCAGGCTGCGCACCAGCACCTGCTCCCCGGTGCGGGGCGGCAGCACGCTGTCGCGGATCTCGCCCGTTTCCGGCGCGGTGATCCAGAAGCCGCGCGCCCGCGTCATCCGCACACCGCCGGCCGGGCGCGGTGCAGCGCGATGTCGAACAGCACGTCCTGGCCCAGTGTGTGCACCTGCCATTCGAAGCGGAGCCCATCGGCGATGCGGGCCGCCTCCGGCAGGGTGAAGGCGGGAATGCCGCTGCCCAGCAGCACCGGCGCCACGGTGACGTGCAGCCGGTCCAGGCAGCCTGCCGCCAGGAAGCGCGACACGGTCAGCCCGCCGCCTTCCACGAACAGCCGGCACAGGCCGCGCCTGGCCAGGATCGGCAGCAGCGCGGCGATGTCGAGCCCGCCAATGCCGGAGCGCGGGGCGCGGATCACCTCGGCCGCACCGTGCCGGTTCGCGCCGCCGGCGTCGTTGGCGCAGACCAGCAGCGTCGGCGGGCCATTGCCCGAGAACAGGCCGTAGCCGGTGCCGAGGCGCCGATCGGTGTCGAGCACCACCCGCACCGGGGACGGCCCCGGCACCTCCCGTGTGGTCAGCCGGGGATCGTCGTGCCGCACCGTGCCGGCGCCCACCACCACGGCGTCGCTTAGCGCCCGCAGGCGGTGCGTGTGCAGGATGTCGCCACGGCCGCCGATCCACTGGCTGGAACCGGAGGCGGTGGCGATCCGGCCATCCAGCGTCTGCGCCAGGCGCCCCAGCACCGTGCAGCCATCCGGTCGCCCGGAGGGAGCCAGAACCGGCCCGAACAGGGCCGCCAGCGACGGGCTGGCCAGCGGCCATCCCTCAGGCGAGGGCCCGCCATCGCGCCAGCGCAGCAGCGCAGTCCAGGCGGGGTCGTCGACAGGGGCGTTCATCGATGCACTCTATGCCCGACGGCGCCCGGGGTGGCCAGCCTGTCGGCGCCACGACCCTTCTCCGCAGGCCGCGGCGGCCGGCGGTCAGGCCGGCAACAGGCCGCGCCGCGCATCGGCCCGGCGCAGACACGCGGCCAGCGGCAGGGCGAGCAGCACCATCCATAGCTTGCCCAGCACCTGCCCCGGCAGATAGCCGAGGTCACCGAAGGCGATCAGCAGAAAGAACACGCTGTCCACCACCAGCCCAACGATGCCGGAGGCCAGCACCGCCAGCACCAGGTTGCGCCGTTGCAGCGGGGTGTAGACCAGCAGGTCGGCGGTTTCGCTCAACAGAAAGGCCGCCGACGAGGCCAGCACCAGCGAGGGCGGCGCCAGCAAGGCGGAAAGTGCCGTGCCCGCCGCCACTGCGAGCCAGGCCCAGCCCAGGCCGAGGCGCCGCTGCACCAGATCGCGCAGCACCAGGGCGAGGCCGATCATCAGCACGCCGGATGGCGCCATCACGCCGGGCGCCACCGGGATCAGGCAGGGGCCCTGCGGCACGCACACCGTGCCGGCATTACCGATCAGCCAGTTGGCGGCGGGAATGGTAAGTCCGAAAGCGGTCAGGGCCAGCAGGCCCTCAAGACGAGGTCTGGTCATGCTTGCGAGTTTTCCCAAGGGGTGGGGCGGGAGCATCCGCGCTGGTCGTTCAGCGGGCGGAGCGATACGCCATCCATCCCCTGGCGCGCAAGACACAGGCGGGACAGGTGCCGCAGCCATAGCCCCATTCATGCCGGGCGCCGCGCTCGCCCAGGTAGCAGGTATGGGTCTTCTCGACGATGTCGCTGACCAGCGAGGTGCCGCCGAGTTGTTCCGCCAGCTGCCAGGTCTGCGCCTTGTCCCGCCACATCAGCGGCGTGTGCAGCACGAAGCGTCGGTTCATACCGAGGTTCAGCGCCACCTGCAGCGCCTTGATGGTATCGTCCCGGCAATCGGGATAGCCGGAGAAATCCGTCTCGCACATGCCGCCGACGATGTGGCGCAGGCCGCGCCGGTAGGCGAGCGCCGCGGCAAAGGTCAGAAACACGATGTTGCGCCCGGGCACGAACGTGTTGGGCAGGCCGCCCTCGGTCATGGCGATCTCGGTGTCGCGCGTCAGCGCGGTGTCGGACACCGCGCCGAGCGCATCGAGAGAGAGGGTATGATCCGGGCCGAGCTTTGAGCGCCACCCCGGCTCCAGCCCGTCGCGGAACACGGCGCGGCATTGCAGCTCGACCCGGTGGCGCTGGCCGTAATCGAAGCCCAGCGTTTCCACCCGCCCGAAGCGATCCAGCGCCCAGGCCAGGCAGGTGGCGGAATCCTGCCCGCCGCTGAACAGAACCAGCGCGCCGTCATCCATCGCCTTGCCCCTCCACCTGCATCGGCCCGGCATCGCGCCGGGGTGGGGGCGGCGTCAAGCGTCGCGATCAGAAGAAGGAAAAGGATTTCCGGTTCAGCCGCTCCGCCTTGACCACGAGCTGCGCCCGGTCGCGCGCGAAGGCGCGGCGGGTTTCGAGGTCCATGTAGGTGAGGCCGTGCTGTCTGCACCAGGCGATGAACTCGTCCGGCCGCACCGCGATCCGGATGACGCGGTAGCCCGCCTCCTCGGCCCGCTTCACGTCGCGCACGGCGGCGTGGCGCCACTCATGGTAGCGCTCGCTCATGTCGGGCATCACCTCGCGCAGCCGGTCGAAACTGGCCTCGTCGTACCAAGCATAACCCATGACCGGCTTGTCGCTCATTCCCACACTCTCCAGCTCAGGCGGGTCGGGCGATTCAGTCCCGGCCTGTGCCGCAGTGTCGCCGCGCAAGGTAAAGCGATGACTAAGCGTCACGCGGCCTTGTTCAGGCGATCGCTGGCCCAGCAGGCGGCCTCCGCCACCACCGGGTCGGGATCGGCGCGCAGCCGCTCGGCCACCGCGCACAGCGCGGGATCGGCCGAGTTGCCGATGGCGATCAGCACGTTGCGCACGAAGCGGTCGCGGCCGATGCGCTTGATCGGAGAGCCGCTGAACAACGCGCGGAAGCCGGCATCGTCCAGCGCCGCCAGCTCGGCCAGGCGCGGCGCCGCCAGATCCGCGCGCGGCATCAGCCCGGGCTCCCGCGCGATCCGGGCGAATTTGTTCCAGGGGCAGACCGCGAGGCAATCGTCGCAGCCATAAATCCGGTTGCCCATCGCGGCGCGGAACTCGTGCGGGATCGGACCCTTGTGCTCGATGGTCAGGTAGGAGATGCAGCGCCGCGCATCGAGGCGATAGGGGCCAACAAAGGCGTCCGTCGGGCAGGCGGAAAGACAGCGCCGGCAATTGCCGCAATGATCCACCTCGGGTGCCGAGGGCGCGAGGTCAAGCGTAGTGTAAACCTCGCCCAGGAACAGCCAGGAGCCGTGCGTTCGGCTGACCAGGTTGCTGTGCTTGCCCTGCCAGCCGAGTCCGGCCTGTTGCGCCAGCGGCTTCTCGGCCACCGGCGCGGTGTCCACGAACACCTTCAGCTCGCTGTCGCGCCAGCGATCCACCATCCAGCGCGCCAGCGCCTTCAGCCGCTTCTTGACGATGTCGTGGTAATCCCGGTTGCGGGCATAGACGCTGATCGCGGCACGGTCGCGCCGGCCGAGGATCGAGAGCGGATCTTCCTCTGGCCCGTAATTCATGCCGAGCGCGATCACCGACACGGCCTCCGGCCACAGCGCCCGCGGATGCGCGCGCTGTCCGGCACGATCGGCCAGCCAGCCCATCTCGCCCTGCATGCCGGCGGCGAGGAAGGCATCGAGACGCTGGCGCACCTCCGGGCCGAGATGCGCCGGCGCGAAGCCCACGGCATCGAAGCCGAGGCGCAGAGCCTCGTCCCGGATCTCCGCAGCGCGGGCATCCGGTGTCGCGGCGGGAAGGGGTTGCTTACCCGCGCCCACGGTAGTTCGGCACGTCCTGGGCCGGGATCCAGGCTCCGGCGGGGGCATCGCCCGTTTGCCAGAACACGTCGATCGGGATGCCGCCGCGCGGATACCAATAGCCGCCGATGCGCAGCCATTCCGGCGCCAGCAACTCCGCAAGCCGCAGACCGATGCCCACGGTGCAGGCCTCGTGGAAGGCGCCATGGTTGCGGAAGGAGGTCAGGTACAGCTTCAGGCTCTTGCTTTCCACCAGCCAGTCGCCGGGGATGTAGTCGATCATGAGATGCGCGAAATCGGGCTGGCCGGTGATCGGGCAGAGCGAGGTGAACTCCGGCGCGGTGAAGCGCACGCAATAGCGCTGGCCGGGATGCGGGTTGGGCACGCGCTCCAGCACCGCTTCTTCCGGCGAGGCCGGCTGCTGCGTGTTCCGGCCCAGCATGGTCAGGCCGGACACGTCGTGCCCAAGGGTGGGGGACTGGGTCATGCGGCGATCTCCTCGGCGCCTTTCTGCCGGCTGGCGCTCCAGCCGGCCGCGATCACGGCGGCCTCGGCCTCGAAGCGGCCGGCCAGGATGGCCTCGCGCAGCCGCTGCATCAGGCACTGGTAGTAACGGATGTTGTGCCAGGTGAGCAGGATGGGACCCAGCATCTCGCCGGCCTTGAACAGGTGCTGCAGGTAGCCGCGCGAGTGGCGCGTGCAGGCCGGGCAGTCGCAATCCGGGTCAAGCGGCGCGGTGTTGTCGCCGTGGCGGGCGTTGCGCATGTTCAGCACGCCGCCGCTGGTATAGGCGCGGCCGGTGCGACCCGAGCGCGTCGGGATCACGCAGTCGAACATGTCCACGCCGCGCCGCACCGCGCCGATGATGTCGCCCGGCGTGCCGACGCCCATCAGATAGCGCGGATGCGTCTCCGGCAGCATCGGCACCGAGAAATCCAGGGTGCGGAACATCTCCTCCTGGCCCTCGCCGACGGCCAGACCGCCGATGGCGTAGCCTTCGAAGCCGATCCCGCGCAGGGCGCGCGCGCTTTCGGCGCGGAGGTCCTCGAACACGCTGCCCTGCTGGATGCCGAACAACCCGTAGCCTGGGCGCTCGGTGAACGCGGCGCGGGAGCGCGCGGCCCAGGCCATGGACAGGCGCATGGACTGCGCCGCCACCTCATGCGTGGCGGGGAAGGGCGTGCATTCGTCGAAGCACATGGTGACGTCGGCATCCAGCAGGTGCTGGATCTCGATCGAGCGTTCCGGCGTCAGGCGGAACTTCTGGCCGTTGATATGGCTCTGAAAGGTGACGCCGTCCTGATCCAGCTTGCGCAGCTGCGACAGCGACATGACCTGGAACCCGCCGGAATCGGTCAGGATCGGGCCATGCCAGTCCATCATGGTGTGCAGCCCGCCGAGCGCCGCGACGCGCTCCGCTCCCGGCCGCAGCATCAGGTGGTAGGTGTTGCCGAGCACGATCCGCGCGCCCGTGGCGCGCACGCCATCCGCCGTCATGCCCTTCACCGTGCCGGCGGTGCCCACCGGCATGAACACCGGCGTCGGCACCTCCCCATGCGCGGTGTGCAGCGTACCGGCCCGGGCGCGGCCATCCGTGCACTGGCAGCTCCAGCCGAGGGGGGCGCGGCTCGTCATGGGTGAGCATCCTCGCGAAACAGCAGGCTGGCATCGCCGTAGGAATAGAAGCGGTAGTTCCGCGCGATGGCGTGGGCGTAGGCGTCCCGCATCCGCGCCAGGCCGGCAAAGGCCGAGACCAGCATGAACAGGCTCGATCTCGGCAGATGGAAATTGGTCAGCAGCAGGTCGGCCGAACGGAACGGGTGCCCCGGCAGCAGGAAGATGTCCGTGAGGCCGCGGAAAGGATGCACGGTGCCGGCACCATCCACCGCGCTTTCCAGCAGCCGCAGCGCCGTGGTGCCGATGGCGACGATGCGGCCGCCGCGGGCCCGGGCGGCGTTGATCGCCGCGGCCGCCTCCGGCGTGATCTCGCCCCATTCGGCGTGCAGCTTGTGCTCGCGCGGATTGTCGGCGCGGATCGGCAGAAAGGTGCCGGCGCCGACATGCAGCGTCAGCGACACCTGCGCCACGTCCCGGGCCGAGATCGCCTCCAGCAGCGCCGGCGTGAAGTGCAGGCTGGCGGTGGGCGCGGCAACGGCGCCCGGTTGTTGCGCGAAGATGGGCTGGTAATCCTCCCGGTCCTCGGGGCGGGGGCCGTCCGGGCGGGCGATGTAGGGCGGCAGCGGGATCTCGCCCGCGCGTTCCAGTGCCGCGGCCAGCAAGCCCTGGTCGGAGCCGAAATCGATCAGCGCGGCGCCGCCATCCTGGCGCTCCACCACGCGCGGGGCCAGTTCCGGCGCGCCTTCCACGGCCAGGATGTCGCCGGGACGCAGCTTTCGGGCATTGCGCACCAGCGCATGCCAGATGCCGCCGGCTTCCGCTCGGTTCAGCATGATCTCGACCCGCGCCTCGCCGCGCCGGGCGCGCAGCCGGGCGGGAATGACGCGGGTGTTGTTCACCACCAGGAGGTCGCCGGGGCGCAGCCAGTCCGGCAGGTCGCGCACGCCCGCATCCCGAAGATCTCCGGGCGCGGCGACCAGCATGCGCGCCGCGTCGCGCGGGCGGGCGGGCGATTGGGCGATCAGCGCCTCGGGCAGGGCGAAGTCGAAATCCTCGGCCCGCAGATCGGGAAGGGCGGTGCTGTTGCTCATGGGATCGCGGCGGGCGGTAGCGGAGGGGGGCGGCAAAGGCAAGCGTCGCAGTCCTGCCCGGCACGGCTTGCGGGGCTCCGGCGCCGCGGGCAGGCTCCGGGACCTGTTATGGGAAGGACAACGGCATGATCCGCTATGAATTGTCGGGCCGCACGGCGCTGGTGACCGGCGCGGCATCGGGCATCGGTCTCGCCACAGCGACCGCTCTGGCCGAGGCCGGCTGCCGCGTCGCGCTGAACCACTTGGCGGACGACCCGCGCGGACCGGAGGCGGTGGCGCGGCTGCGCGGGGCCGGGCACGAGGTGATCGCCGCCCCAGGCAATGTTGGCGACCCGGCGGACGGCCCGCGCATGGTGGAACAGGCGGTCGCCGGCCTCGGCCGGCTCGACTTCCTGGTGAACAATGCCGGCACGCCGGGCACCACGAAGCTGATACCGTCCGGCGCGCTGGAGATGATCACCGAGGAACTCTGGCAAACCGTGATCCAGGTGAACCTGCTCGGCTTGTTCCGGTGCAGCAAGGCGGCGGCGCCGGCCCTGAAGGCGGCGCGCGGCGCGGTGGTGAACGTGGCCTCCGTCGCGGGCCTCGACAGCCCCGGCAGCTCCATGGCCTACGGCGCCACCAAGGCCGGCGTGATCAGCCTGACCAAGAATCTGGCCCGTGGCTTGGCGCCGGAGGTGCGGGTCAACGCCGTGGCGCCGGGTGCGGTGGACAGCCCCTGGATGGTGGAATGGACTGAGGAACGGCGTGCCAAATCGGCGGAAAAGGCGCTGCTGAAGCGTCGTTGCCAGCCGGAGGATCTGGCCGAGGTGATCCTGTTCCTGCTGGCCGGCGCCGGCATGGTGACGGGGCAGACTGTGGTGGTGGATGGCGGCATGACGCTGGAAGCGCGCTGACCCCGCCGCCGCGGCACGGCGATTGCTGGCCCCTTGCGGCACCTTTCGGAGCCCAGAGCTGATGATCAACATCGACACCGACCGCTTCCTCCAGGATCTGCACGAGCTGCGCCGCATCGGCACGTTCAGGACGGGCGTGCACCGCCCGACCTATTCCCCGCAGGACATGGAGTCCCGCCGCTGGCTGATGCGGAAGATGCAGGAGGCGGGGCTGGAGGCCAGCATCGACGGCATCGGCAATGTGTTCGGCCGCCACGCCGGCGAAGGGCCGCATCTGCTCGCCGGCAGCCACATCGAGACGCAGAACGAGGCGGGCTGGCTGGATGGCGCGCTGGGCGTCGTGGCGGCGCTGCATCTGGCACGGGCCGGGCTGCCGGTTGATGTGTGCGCCTTCGCCGATGAGGAAGGCCATTTCGAGGGCGGCTTCATCGGCAGCCGCTCGATCATCGGCGACTTGTCCGAGGAGGAAATGGACCGTTCGCGCAATCGCTACGACGGCACCCCCCTGCGTGACGCGCTGCGGGACGCCGGGCTGGCCGGGTTGCCGCGCATGCGGATCGATCCCGCCCGCTATAAGGGCTTCTTCGAGATGCATATCGAGCAGGGCACGCAGCTGGAGAGTGCCGGGCTGCAGGTGGGGGTGGTCACCGGCATCGTCGCGATCTGGCAGTGGCAGCTGCGAATCACCGGACAGCAGGACCATGCCGGCGGCACCACCATGGCCGAGCGCCGCGACGCGGGCCTCACCGCGGTGCGCCTGCTGGCGGCCATCGATGCCGAGTTTCCCCGCGTCTGCGGCGAGCGCTCCACCTGGACCACCGGCCGAATCGCGCTCGACCCCGGGGCCGCCAGCATCATCCCTGGCACGGCAGACGTGCTGTTCCAGTTCCGCGACGTGTCGATGGCCAGGCTGGAGGCGATGGAGGCCGCGCTGCGCCGCCTGGTGCAGGAGAGCAACCGGCGCGAGCGCTGCCACACCGAGCTGGTCGAGGTGCACAAGGCCACGCCTGCCCTGTGCGATCCGGGCACCATGCGGGCGCTGCGCGGCGCCGCCGAGGCGCTGGCACCCGGCAAATGGCAGGACATGCCGAGCGGCGCCGGCCACGACGCGCAGAACATCGCGCGGGTTCTGCCGGTGTCGATGCTGTTCGTGCCATCGATCGGCGGCATCAGCCACCATTGGGCGGAGAACACCAGCGACGAGGACCTGGCCATGGGCATGCGCGTGCTGGCCGAGGGCGCGCGGCGCTATCTTTCCGGCTCCAACTGAGCGGCGCGGATCACCGGCGGGCGGAGTCCCTGCGCGATACCTGCCGCACCATGCCGCCCGCCAGCACTTCGGCCATGCATTGGTAGCCGAGGTCGTTCATGTGGAAGCCGTCCTCCGACAGCATGATCGCCGGGCGCGGCAAGCTGTCCCAGAACCGCATGATGTCGTAGCGGCGCATCAGCGGCAGGTGGCGCTCCTCCGCCACCTGCTCGATGGCGGCGATAAAGGACAGGTAGAGGCTCTGGTCGGGGATGCGCGGGTAGAATTGCGGGTTGATCAGCAGCAGGTCGCTGCCCCTGGCCCGCACCTCGTCGGCCCCCTCGCGGAGGATGCCGGCGAAGGCCTGCGGGGTGACGCCGCGCAGCGCATCATTGGTGCCGATCTGCCAGAGCACCACATCCGGCGACCATTCGGCGAGCAGCTGCTCCAGCCGGGCCAGGGTGGTGGACGCCACCTCCCCGCCGACACCCTCGTTGCGCACCTGGAGGTCGGCTCCCGGCAGCAGCCGTTCCAGGGCCGCTTCCAGCCGCGGCGGATAAGCCCGCGCCGGGTTGGAGGCGCCGACCCCGGCGGTGGAGGACGAACCGATCGCCAGGATGCGCACCGTCTGTCGGCCGCGCAGCAGCGACGCCAGGCGAGGCAGGGCGCCGTTCAGCTCCCGCAGCGCATCGGGCACGGTGCAGGCGGCGGGCACGTTGTCGGTGTTCGATGCCGGCGGCACCCCGTCCTGGGCACGGGCCGGCAACGCGGCCAGTGCGCCGTAGAGGGCCGGCACGCCGCAGAGAGCCAGGGTGACGTGCCGCATCAGGAAGGCTGCACCACGGCAGGCAACGGCCCGGCGCCGTTCCGCCGCTTCTCTGTCAGGGTCAGCAACGCCGCGACGCCGAGCTGCACCCCGACGCCTCCGGCCACGTAGGTGACATCGAACAAAGCGCCGTCGAAACCGGTCTGCTTCAGGGCCACGCCGGTGATCGAGACCACGAGTCCGGTGCAGAACACCGGCAGCGAGTGCCGGCCCAGCATGGCCAGCGGGTTCCGGCTGGCAAGTCCGCGGGCCCAACCCTGCAGCGGCGAATGCGCCACCACATAGCAAAGCGCCAGAACATGCAGCAGGCGCGGAACCGACAGGAACTGCTTCTCCGGCAGGGCGAGGAAATCGGGCAGGGGAAGCCAGCCGGAGGGCGGCAGCCCCGTGCCACGCATCACCAGCAGCGCCAATGCCAGATAGGCCACGGCCGCCCACCAGGCGCCGCGGCGATAGGGAATGGCCTGTCCGGCACGCTGGCGCCGCGCGCCCAGGGCGAAGCCGATCACGAACAGGAATTGCCATGACAGGGGATTGAAGAACCATCCGCCTGGCAGCGGAAAGGTCTGGAAGTTGAGCCCGGTCAGCCCGGCCGCCAGATAGACCGAGCCGGAGAGACCCACGGCCAACGCCATGTTGCGCGCCGCGAGGGCGAGCAGCAGCGGCAGCGCGCCGATCAGCACGAAATACAGCGGCAGGATGTTGAGGAAGCCGGGCTGGTAGCGCAGCGTGGCGGCCGAGACCAGCGCCTCCGCCGGGTCCATCATCAGCGGCTCCAGCGCGATCACCGAGAAGAGGCCAAGGTCGCCAGTGCGGATCACGCCCATCGAGAACACCGCGCCGCCCAGAACCACCAGCGCTAGATGCGTGATGTAGAGGCTGACGGCACGGCTGGTCACCTTCATGGTGATGGCCAGCTTCTGGCCCCAGACATAGCGGCTGAAATACGCCGCGGCGGCGGCATATCCGGCAAAGAAGACGAACAGCTCAGCGGCGTCAGAGAAGCCGAAATTCCTGTGCGTCAGGTTCTCCAGCACGTTTCCCGAGACGTGGTTGATGAAAATGGTGATCAACGCCACGCCGCGCCACACATCGAGCGCAGTGTCGCGGCCGGGCGCGACGACCGGTGCTGCTGCTGATCCAACCGCTGAACGCAAGGCGAGCTTTCCTTTGCCGCGCGGTGGAGTCCGGCGGGTTGCTGAACACAACGGCGGCACGGGCCAAGCGTTGCCTCAGCTTGGCGGATCGTCCACCGCGTCGGCGGCGGGACGCAGGTCGACGCCGACATGCAGGCTGTGCCGGCCGCCGCCCAGGATGATCCCGCGCAGCGGCGAAACATCGCCGAAATCACGCCCCCAGCCCAGCGCGACGTGCTCCGTGGACACGAGCAGGTCGTTGGTAGGATCAAGATCAACCCAGCCATGCTCCCCCCCGAGCCAGGCCGCGACCCAGGCATGCGACTGGTCGGCTCCGATGCGCCGCGCCTCGCCCGGAGGCGGGCGGGTGCGGATGTAGCCGGACATGTAGCGGGCCGGCAGGCCGAGGCCGCGCAGCCCGCACACCATCAGGTGGGTGAAGTCCTGGCAAACGCCCTCCCGCCGCGCCAGCACCTCCGACACCGGCGTCGAGATGCTGGTGACGCCGCCGCGGAACAGGAAGTCGCGATGCACACGGCCGTTCAGCGCCAGCAGGCCGGCCAGCACCGGCTGGCCCGGCGGAAAACACGCGGCCGCATAGGCGGTGGCGCCGGGCGTTTCCGGCAGCAGCGGGGAGGGGAAGGTGAACTCGGCCGCCGCGGGATCGCGCCGCGCCGCCTGCACCACCGCTTCCCAGCGCAGGGTATCGGCCGCGCGTGGGAGCGGCTGCGGCACCACCTCCACCTCGGCTTCGGTGACCACCTCGAAGGTATCGTGCGGCTGCTCCATGAACAGCCAGGTGACCGGATTGCCGAAGTGATCCCGGCTGTGGCTGATCCGCGCCGGCTCCGGCGTGCAGCGCAGCCGGTGCCAGAGGACGCGCTGCCAAGCGAGGTCGCGTGGCGTCAGGTGCAGCATGTGGCTGGCGAGGTCCACCGGCCTCGCATAGCGGTAGCCGGTGGTGTGGCGCACGCGCCAGATCATCGCGCGCTCCTCATTCGCTGCTGCCGCCCGGGACCGGCTGCGCCCATTCCCCGCCGAGCGACTGCACCGCCGGCAGCAGCGCGAAGTAGCGCCGCGACATGGCACCCGACAGCGCGGCGATCTCCCGCTCCAGCGCCGCCAGCTCCGGGGCGAGCGCCACCGCCGCAGCATCCGGATCGGCGGCGGCCTGCACGGCGGCAGGCATGTCTGCTACGCGGTGCTCCAGCGCCGCGACCAGAGGCAGCAATGCCTGTTCCGGTCCGCCGCCGACGTCGCGCAGCAGCCGGGAGATGGCTTGGAACTGGAACACCAGGCCGCGCGGATTGCCCGGATCGGCCAGCACCAGATCCAGCGCCGGCGCCGCCTGCAGCACGCCGAGGTATCGGCTGCGATAGGTGATCACCGAGTCGCACAATTCCAGCGCCAAACGCAGCCCACCCTCGGCGCGGCTGGCCGGCTGGTCCAGCGCAAAGCCCAGCTGCGAAGCGATGGTTTGCGCCCGTTCCATGCGGCGCCCGAGGTCCAGAAAGGCGTAACCGCCGGCGCGCACCATGTTCTCGGCCGCGGCGCCGGCCACCCCGGCGGAATAGCGCAGCAACCCTGCCAGCACGTCCTCCAGCCCCTGCAGGCCGCGATGGCGCGCTTCCGCCTGGATGCGCACGGCCCGCAGCGGCAGAAGGAACAGGGCGTGCATGTCATCCGTCATGCGGTCGCGCAGCCGTTCCACCAGTCGCGCCACCTCGTCGAGGTCGAAGCCGATCGGGCCCTTGTCCCTCAATGCCCGCCACAGCGCCGCCTGCAGCGCGGCACTGGTGGTGCCGGTCGGCACGTCTTCCGCCGCCACCAGCCCGGCATGGCGCAGCGCGGCGGACAGCGCGGCCAGCTCCGCCATCTCCCGTGGCAGCAGCGAGCCGCGCTCCATGCGGTTCAAAGCCGCACGCATCAGCCGGGCCGCGCCTTCCACGCGCTCGACGTAGCGGCCGAGCCAGAACAGGTTGTCGGCGACGCGGCTGGGCAGTTCGCCGGCGGCGCGGCGGATCACCAGCGGCGGGCGCGGCATGGCCGCCGGGCCCTGGATTCGGCTGCCTTCCTCGCTCAGCACCCACACATCCTTGGCCAGGCCGCCCTGCGGCAGCGGCCCCAGCGGCACGGCGCCAATGGCCGGCACACGCGCCAGGCCACCAGGCATCACGTGCCAGTCGCCGCCGTCCTGCAGCAGAAACATCCGCAGCAGCACCGGCCGGGGCGCCAGATGGTCGCCCTGGGCCGCCGGGGCGACGGAGGATATCGGCTCGCGCAGCGCCACGAAGTCCCGCGGCCGTTCCTCCAGTTGCAGCAGCCAGCGGTGCCGCTGGGCTTCCGACAGATGGCCCAGCGGCCCAACCGGTTCCGCGCCGCCATGGATTGCGCGGAGCAGCCAGGATGCCGGATCCCGCCGCAAGGCCGCCAGCGCAGCCGGATCGGCGAGCCAGTGGCTGCCAGCCGCCGGCAACCGAAGCGGCTCGCCGAGCAGATACTGGCTGAGCGCCGGCAGCAACGGACCGAGCAGGGGCGATTCCGCCAGCTCGCAGCCGGGCGGATTGACTATGGCGACGCCGCCCTGCCGCCACGCATCCATCAGCCCCGGAATTCCCTCGCTGCCACCAAATTCCAGCGGATCGAGGCGCAGCGCCTCGATCCGGCGCAACAGCACATCCACCGGCTGCAGGCCGCGCAGCGTCTTGAGAAACACCAGCCCGCCGCGTGCCGTCAAATCTCCCGGCTCCACCAGGGCGCAGGACAGCTCACGGGCCAGCAGAACATGTTCCGACCACAGCGGATGGCGGGCGCCGGAGGTCAGCAGCGCCGTGGCCGCATGCTCCCGCGTCGCCGGCGCCAGGCGCTGCAGCGTGTCCTGCCAGCGGTCCAGAAACGGCCGCAGCGGCCGCACCGCCTGTCCTGCGAACAGGCCGGGCAGGGTGCGTGCCAGCATCAGCCGGTTCTCCTGCGCCATGCCGACGCCGGCGGCGCGGCTGGTGCGGTCGGCCAGCACGCACCAGCTCCCATCCGGACGGCGCAGCAGATCGGCAGCGTACAGGTTAAGCATCGGACCGAGGGAGGGGCGACCCTCGCTGCGCACCGGACGCAGAAAGGCGGCGTTGGCGAACACCAGGTCCGGCGGCACCAGCCCCGCAGCCAGGGTGGATTGTGGGCCGTACAGGTCACGCAGCACCGCTTCCAGCAGCCGGGCGCGCTGGCGCAGCCCGTCCGCGAGCAGCGCGAACTCCCATGCCGGCAGCGGCAGCGGCACCGGGTCCAGCCGCCAATGGCCGGCGCCATCGGCGGGCGGCGCGGCGAGAAGGGCGGAGGCTTCGTCCTCGAACAGCCGGTCCAGGCGGCGGCACGCCTCGGCCAGCCCGCCCGCATGATCCCTTACGTCCGACAACGCGCCGAGCAGGCTGCGCCAATGCGGCCGCACCCGTCCCTGGCCGTCCACCATCTCGTCGAACGCGGCGAAGGCGCCGGAATCGGGCGGCGGCAGGAGGGGGTTCAACGGCGCGCCGCCATCAGGCCAGCCGGCGCAGGTCAAGCGTGCGCCGCAGCTCCGCGCCCTGCACCACGACCGGCGCCGGCCGGGCACCCTGGCTGTGGCCGAAAGCGAAGAATCGGGAGCGCCGCCGCGCCTCGGCCTCGTTGGCGTTGACCGGAAAGCGCTCGTAATTGCGGCCGCCCGGATGCACCACATGGTGGGTGAAGCCGCCGAGCGAACGGCCCGTCCAGCTGTCCCACAGGTCGAAGGTGAGCGGCGCCTGCGCACCGATACCGGGATGCAGGGCGGAAGGCGGCGCCCAGGCCTTGAAACGCACGCCGGCCACGTATTCGCCGGCGCGGCCGGTGGACGCCATCGGCAGGGCGCGGCCGTTGACCCCGAGCACAAAGCGCTCCGGCACGAAGCCCGTGGCGCGCAGCTGCAGCCGCTCGGTGGAGCTGTCCACGTAGCGCGCGGTCCCGGAGGCGGTGCTTTCCTCGCCCAGCACGTGCCAGGGCTCCAGCGCGTGGCGCAGCTCCAGCCCGACATCGCGCACCGTGGTTTCGCCCAGCACCGGGAAGCGAAAGGCGAGGTGCGGGTCGAACCAGGATTTTTCCAATGGCGCACCCAGGGACCGCAATTCCTCGATGACGTCGGCGAAATCCTGCTCGGCGTAGTGGGGGAGCATGAAGTCATCGTGGAGGCGCGAGCCCCAGCGCACCAGCCGCCGCTCATACGGCGTCTTCCAGAAGGCGGCCACGGCGGCGCGCATCAGCAGCATTTGCGCCACCGACATCTGCGGCGAGGGCGGCATTTCGAAGGCGCGGAATTCCACCAGGCCACGGCGGCCGCCCGGCCCGTCCGGCGAATACATCTTGTCGATGCAGAACTCGGTGCGGTGGGTGTTGCCGGTCATGTCCGCCAGGACGTTGCGGAACAGGCGGTCGGTCTTCCAGGGCGGCGCCGGCTCGAACGGCTTCACCTGGGCAAAGGCGATCTCCAGGTCGTTCAGGATGTCCTGCCGCGCCTCGTCGATGCGCGGATGCTGGCTGGTGGGGCCAATGAACAGCCCGGCGAACAGGAAGCTGAGGCTCGGATGGTTGTGCCAGAAGCCGACCAGGGATTTCAGCAGGTCGGGCCGCCGCAGAAAGGGGCTCTCCGCCGTGGTGTCGCCGCCCATCACCACGTGGTTGCCGCCCCCGGTGCCGACGTGGCGGCCATCCAGCATGAACTTCTCGGCCGCCAACCCTTCTTCCCGCGCCAGGGCGTAGAGCCGCTCGGTGCGCGCCACGTCGACGGACCAGGAACGTGAAGGATGGATGTTGACCTCGATCACGCCGGGGTCGGGGGTGACGGAGAAGCTCTCGATGCGCGGGTCGGAGGGTGGGCCGTAGCCTTCCAGCACCACGCGCCGCCCGGTTGCGGCAGCGGTGTCCTCCACCGCGGCGCAGAGCTCCAGCCAGTCTTCGATGGCGTAGAGCGGCGGAAAGAAGACGTGCAGCCGGCCGCCACGCGCTTCCACAGCGAGGGCGGTGCGCACCGGGTCCGGCTCGGGCCGGTTGTGCTGCGGCCTGGCCGCAGGGGGTGGCTGGATCTTGGCGGCGGGCGCGGCGCTGCGCCGGAAGCTGGCGGCGGCCGGCAGCAATCCTTCGGTGCCAGCGGAAACGGAATCGGCCACGGTCTGGTGCCGCAGTGGGAAGCCCGGCGAACCGTCCTGCGGGCCCGCCCGGCCGGGCAGGCTGGCCTGTCGGAAGGCAGGGGCCGGCGGCAGCGAGGGATGCGGCGCGAAGGGATCGCGCTCGAACTGCGCCGGGATCGCCGCCGGGTCCGCCCAGGGCAGGCTTTCCAGCGGCAACCGGAAGCCGATCGGGCTGTCGCCCGGAATCAGAAAGATCGGGTTGCCTTCGCGGAACAGCCACCAACCGGTTTCCCAGCATGCGCCGTCGGCGGAGCGGCGCAGCGGCAGAACCGAGCCCACGCTGCTGCCCAGCCCCTGGCCGAACACCCTGGCCAGCCGCGCCCGCTCCAGCGGATCGCGCAGCTTTGCGCCTTCGGCCACGACGTTGGCGGGGAGGCGGTTCTCCTTCCACAGGTAATAGTGAATGTCCTCATGCGCCGGCTGCACGAAATGCGGCGCCAGGCCGAGGCGTTCGGTCAGGCTGCGGGCGAATGCGGCGGCGTCCGCGGCGTCGGCGTGGTCCGCGTGGTCGTCATCGGACAGCAGGGCAGGGTTCATCCAGACCGGCTCGCCATCCTTGCGCCAGAAGGCATTCAGCGCCCAGCGCGGCAGCTGCTCGCCGGGGTAGTGCTTGCCGGTGGCGTATTGCACCACGCCGCCCGGCGCCCATTCCGGCACCAGTCGCTTCAGCAGCCGGCCGGCCATGCGCCGCTTGGTGGGGCCGAGCGCGGTGGTGTTCCATTCATCGGCTTCCAGATCCGTGGCGGACACGAAGGTGGGCTCGCCCCCCATGGTCAGGCGGACGCCGCCCTCCTTCAACTGTCCGTCCACGGCCTCCCCGGCGGCGAGGATCGCCGCCCAGGCCTGTTCGGAATAGGGCTTGGTGACGCGGGGCGTTTCGCGCACGCGGGACACGCCCATGCCGAAATCGAACGCCACCTCGGCCTTGCTCATCAGGCCGGAGATCGGCGCGGCGGATTGCGGCTCCGGCGTCGCGGCCAGCGGGATGTGGCCCTCGCCGGTCAGCAGGCCCGACGTGGCGTCGAGTCCCACCCAGCCGGCGCCGGGCAGGTAGACCTCGGCCCAGGCATGCAGGTCGGTGAAGTCGGTGCTCGGGCCTTCCGGTCCCTCCAGCGGCTTCTGGTCCGCCACCAGCTGGATCAGGTAGCCGGAGACGAAGCGGGCGGCGTAGCCGAGGTGACGCATCAACTGCACCAGCAGCCAGGTGCTGTCGCGGCAGGAGCCGCGCCCTTCCGCCAGCGTTTCCTCCGGTGTCCAGACACCCGGCTCCAGCCGCACGATGTAGGAGACCTTGCGGTTCACCAGCGCGTTGATCTGCGTCAGCATGGTGACGGTGCCCTGCTGGTCCTGCGGCACCTCGGCCAGCAGGGCTGTCAGCAGCGGCCCGGGCGCGACGGCGCGGCGGAACGGCGCCAGCTCCTGCTCCAGCACCGGATCGTAGGTGAAGGGCCAGGTCTCGGCCTCGGGTTCCAGGAAGAAGTCGAACGGGTTGATGGTGGCCATGTCGGCCACGAGGTCCACCGTCACCTCGAACCGCGTCACCGGTTCGGGAAACACCACCCGGGCCAGGAAATTGCCCTGCGGGTCCTGCTGCCAGTTGATGAAGTGGTTCTTCGGCTGGATCTGCAGCGCGTAGGACAGCACGGGCGTTCGCGCATGCGGCGCCGGGCGCAGCCGGATGGTCTGCGGCCCCAGCGTCACCGGCCGGTCATAGCGATAGGAGGTGCGGTGGATCAGCGCGACGTGGATCGACATGCAAGGTCCCGGGCTTCGTTCCTGCAACGCAGCATAGCCCGCGGTTTCTGCCGGGGGATACGGGCAGCAACTCAGCTGTTGCGCTCGTTGTCCAGCCGCCGGATTTCGGCGTTGGCGGCGCCGGAGGCCTCGGCGGCGCGCCGCAGCCATGGCAGGCTGGACAATGCGCGCAGCGTGCCGGCGGGACCGAAGCTGAAGAACGGACTGGCCAAGGCCGCTTCGGCACTGCCGCGCTGGCCGTTCTGCAGGCTGTAGGCGGCCTGGCGCAGCAGGTTCATCACGGCCTCGGGCGGTGCGTCCCCGGCGATGCCGAGCGTCCGCCGCACCTCGCCGCGCGCCTGCTGGAGCTGCATGGTCACTAGGGGCGACACCCGGTAGCTCCAGTAGCCGCTGTTGGAGAATTCATCCGCCAGGTATTCCAGTTGCACCACCGCCAGTGCCGCCCGGTCCGGCTGGCCGTTCCAGCGCGACAGATCGCCGAACTGGAAGGGCGCGTTCAGTGCTGCCCCGCGCACCGACACGCCCCAGCCCCCCAGGTAAAGGCGGGCCGGATCGGTGGCGCAGCCGGCCAGCAGCGCGAAGGGCAGGGCGAAAGCCAGGCGGCGACGGTTCAGGCGGGTGGGACGGAGGTCGCTCATGCCGGTGCAACGTTTTCCGCTGCATTCCGCTTCACGCCGGACTTCATGCCGCCGCGGACGATCAAACCCTTGCCGGGATCGCGTCGCGCTGCCACACAGCCGCCGTTTGCCCGTACCACGCTCACCGGAGCGTTTCGGCCCTCGGCACTGGAACCATGACCGAAGACCTGCCCAGCCCCGCTCTGCTGCCTTCCGGCCTCGCCGACCTGCTGCCGCCCGAGGCGGCGCGGGAAGCCGCGCTGGTGGAGGGCATGCTGGCGGTGTTCGCGGCCCATGGCTACGAGCGGGTGAAGCCGCCGCTGCTGGAGTTCGAGGACAGCCTGCTCGCTGGCTCCGGCGCCGCCGTGGCCGACCAGACCTTTCGCCTGATCGATCCGGACAGCCACCGCATGATGGGGGTGCGCGCCGACACCACGCCGCAGGTGGCCCGCATCGCCGCGACCCGGCTGGCCGACGTGCCGCGCCCGCTGCGGCTGTCCTATTCCGGCCAGGTGCTGCGCATGCGCGGCAGCCAGCTTGCCCCTGAGCGGCAGATCGCCCAGGCCGGCATCGAGCTGATCGGCGTGGACTGCCCGGAGGCGGATGCCGAGGTGGCGCTGCTCGGCGTCGAGGCACTGGCGGCGGTCGGCGTCACCGATCCGAGCCTCGACATCACCCTGCCACGCATGGCGCCGGCGCTGCTGGACGCGGCGGGGGTGGATGGCGAGCTGCGCCGCCGGCTGGCCCGTGCGCTGGACCGCAAGGATGCGGCCGCCGTGCGGGAACTGGCCGCCATGGCCGGCCCGCCCGCCATCGGCCTGACCGCGTTGCTGACCGCGGCCGGACCCGCCGATCGGGCGTTGCAGGCGCTGCGCGAGGCGGAGCTGCCGCCCGACGCCCGCGCCATCGCCGACAATGCCGCCGCCATCGTCGCCGCGATCCGCGAGCGCGCCGTGGGCCTGCGCATCACCCTCGATCCGGTGGAATTCCGCGGCCTGCAGTACCACGTCGGCGTCGCCTTCACCTTGTATGGTCCCGGCACCACCGGCGAGCTGGCCCGTGGCGGCCGCTACCGGTCGGGCGAGGAAGCGGCCACGGGCATGACCCTGTACCCGGATGCGGTGCGTCGCGCCGCGCCGGTGCCGCCGGTGCCGCTGCGGGTGTTTCTGCCGCTCGGCGCGGACAATGCCGCGGCGGCCGGGCTGCGCGCACAAGGTTTCATCACGGTGGCGGCCCTTTCGCCCGCCGACACGCCGCAACGCCTGCGCTGCGGCCACATCCTGCGCGGCACCGCCGCCGCGCCGATCGAGGAGACCGCATAGCATGGCCAATGTTGCCATCATCGGCGCCCAGTGGGGCGACGAAGGCAAGGGCAAGGTCGTCGACTGGCTCGCCAGCCGCGCCGATATCGTGGTCCGCTTCCAGGGGGGGCACAATGCCGGCCACACCCTGGTGGTCGGCAACCAGACCTACAAGCTGAGCCTGCTGCCCTCGGGCGTGGTGCGGGGCAAGCTCGGCGTCATCGGCAATGGCGTGGTGCTCGACCCGGACGCGCTGCTGGGCGAGATCTCCCGCGTGCGGGGCCAGGGCCTGGATGTCGGCCCGCACAATTTGCGCATCGCGGAGAACGTGCCGCTAATCCTGCCGCTGCACCCGGCGATCGACAAGGCCCGCGAGGAAGCCCGCGGCGAGGCTAAGATCGGCACCACCGGGCGCGGCATCGGCCCGGCTTACGAAGACAAGGTCGCGCGCCGCGCCATCCGCCTGTGCGACCTGGCCGAGCCGGAGACGCTCTCGGCCAAGCTCGACGAGCTTCTGCTGCACCACAATACCCTGCTGCGCGGCCTCGGCGCCGCGACCTTCGAGAAGCAGGAGCTGCTGGATAAGCTAGTGGCGCTGGCGCCCAAGCTGCTGCCCTATGCCGAGGCGGTGTGGGAGCGCCTGGACGAGGCGCGCGGCGCCAACAAGCGCGTGCTGTTCGAGGGTGCCCAGGCGGTGATGCTGGATGTCGACCACGGCACCTATCCGTTCGTCACCTCCTCCAACACGGTGGCGGGTAATGCGGCGGCGGGTGCGGGCATCGGGCCGCACGGCATCGGCACCGTGCTGGGCATCGCCAAGGCCTACACCACTCGCGTCGGCTCCGGGCCTTTCCCGACCGAACTGTTCGACGATGTCGGCAAGCGCCTGGGCGAGCGGGGCCGCGAATTCGGCACCGTCACCGGCCGGCCACGCCGCTGCGGCTGGTTTGATGCCTGCCTGGTGCGTCAGGCCGTCAAGGTCGGTGGTGTGCAGGGCCTCGCGCTGACCAAGCTCGACGTGCTGGATGGGCTGACGGAGCTGAAGATCTGCACCGGCTACCGGATCGACGGCGAGGTGGTGAAGCGCCTGCCGGCGGCGCCCGGTGCCCAGGCCAAGGCCGAGCCGATCTACGAGGTGCTGGAAGGCTGGTCGCAATCCACCATGGGCGCCCGCTCCTGGGCGCAGCTGCCGGCCACCGCGATCAAATACGTCAAGCGAATCGAGGAACTGGTGGAGGCGCCGGTGACGCTGCTGTCCACCAGCCCGGAGCGCGACGACACCATCCTGGTGAGTGACCCTTTCGCGGGCTGAGCCTCCGTCTCAGCTCGTCCCGCACAGCCCCGGCACCTTTGGTCCGGGGCTTCTTCATGGCTTTGCTCCACAACCGCCAAGCCTGCGATGATTTCAACCCTGGATCGCCTTCGTTGCAGGAATTTTAGCCGATTCCGCACGGAAACGTTACTCTTCTTTTCACGCCGAAACGGGCTTGATGCTCGGGTCTTCTAAACGAGGAAGCGCTTCACCGGCTTCCGGAGACAATGGAAAGAAGAGGCCAAAATGGCGACCTATAATGGAACGCTCAAAAATGACCGGTTTTTCTTTGCGGATCATCGCAGCGGAGACACCATTTACGGTGATGGCCTCACGGAGAACTATCCCGGTCACGGCAACAACTTCGTTGTGGCAGGACGCGGCGCCGATGTGATCTATGCCGGCTATGGCCGGGACATCGTCATGGCGGGCGCTGGAGATGACCGGATCTTCGGCTACGGACCGTCGGGCCCGACACCCGGCGCGGTGGATGCCTATGCCGCCCGCGACCTCGCCGACTATCTCGATGGCGGGGCGGGCAATGACGTGATTTTGGGCGGCGGCGGTAACGACACGCTGGTGGGCGGCTCCGGCAACGACGTGCTGCAAGGCGGCTCCGGCAACGACTACCTGTCCGGCGGCTATGGCAACGACATTCTCGCCGGCGGGCGCGGTGCGGACGTGCTGCGCGGCGGCGCCGGCAGTGACACCTTCGTGTTCGCCTACAACACGTTCTCCGAGTCGGGCAGCGACGCCAATGGCGGGTTCGACGTGATCCGGGACTTCCAGTCCGGCACGGACCGCATCGATCTTAGCGGCTATGCCCTGGGCGAGGGCAACGTGCAGCAGGTAATGGGCGCCAGCGGGCTGGAACTGCACTTCATGGCAGTGTGGGAAGAAGCCCGCATCACGCTGAACGGCGTACGAGCGCTGCAGGACGGCGACATCATCTTCGCCTGAGGCCCAGCAAAAAGGGCGCAGCCTCCGCAGAGGCCGCGCCCTGATGTATTCCAGACGCGGTGGCCGTCAGTCGACGGCCAGCCGGCGCTCCATGATCTGCGTCTTCATGCTCTTCTGCAGCTTCTCGAAGGCACGGACCTCGATCTGCCGGACCCGCTCGCGCGAGATGTTGTACTGCTGGGACAACTCCTCCAGCGTGGTGGGCTCGTCCTTCAGCCGGCGCTCGATCAGGATGTGGCGCTCACGCTCGTTCAGCGTCTTCAGCGCTTCGCCCAGCAATTGCCGGCGGTTCGACATGTCCTGCCGCTCGGCGATCTCGGTTTCCTGGCTCTCGCCCTCGTCGACCAGCCAATCCTGCCACTCGCCCTCGCTGTCGGCGCGAACCGGCGCATTCAGCGAATTGTCGGGCGAGGCAAGGCGACGGTTCATCGACACCACGTCCTGCTCCGGTACCTGCAGCACGTGGGCGATCTTCTCGACCTGCTCCGGCTTCAGGTCGCCTTCCTCAAGCGCGGCCATCTGGCCCTTCAGCCGGCGCAGGTTGAAGAACAGCTTCTTCTGCGCGGCGGTGGTGCCCATCTTCACCAGCGACCAGGAATGCAGGATGTACTCTTGGATCGCGGCGCGGATCCACCACATGGCGTAGGTAGCCAGGCGGAAGCCACGGTCGGGATCAAAGCGACGGACGGCCTGCATCATGCCGACATTGCCCTCGCTGATCAGCTCGCCCACCGGCAGGCCGTAGCCGCGGTAGCCCATGGCGATCTTCGCCACGAGGCGCAGATGGGAGGTGACGAGCTTGTGGGCCGCCTGCTGGTTGCCGTTGTCTTTCCATTCCTTCGCCAGGCGGAATTCCTCCTCCGGCGAAAGCATGGGGAATTTGCGGATCTCCTGAAGGTAGCGGGAGAGGTTGCCCTCAGGCGCCATCGGGATCGCGAAAGTCGAAGTGGAAGCCATGTCTGCATCTGCCTCCTGCACCGGCCGGGAGCCCCTGTGACGGCGAGCCCCGGACGCGCATATGGTCCGGTCGCTTCCGCTGAGCCCTGACGCGCCGTCCTGCCCTGGTCACGAGGGGCAGGCTCGACGGCCGCGCCTTGGTGTTGGCACCCGGCGTTGGCGACAAGTGAACGCTACCGCGCTGCAGCGGGTTTCGCAAGAAAATCCCGACTGAAATAGTCGGGTTACTCCGGGTTACCATCCAGCAATGCGAGCAGCCCCAGTAGGTCTGGGGGCAGCGGCGCCGAGAAGCGCAGCATTTCCCCCGTGACAGGATGCCGGAAGCCGAGCGTTTCGGCATGCAACGCCTGGCGCGGGAAGGCCAGCAGCACCTCGCGGGTGGCGCCGGGCAGGTCGCGCGCCGCCGCGGGAATGCGGCGCAGGTAGACCGGATCGCCCACCAGCGGGTGGCCCAGATGCGCCATGTGGACGCGGATCTGGTGCGTGCGTCCGGTCGCCAACCGGCACCGCAGCAGCGCGCAGGCCGTCTTCCAGGCCCGTTCCGTGGCGTAACGGGTGAGGGCGTGCTTGCCGTTGCGCGTCACCACTGCCATGCGCTTGCGATCCGTCGGGTGGCGGCCGACCGGCGCTTCCACCTCCCCGGAGGGCGGGGAGGGGACGCCCCAGGCCAGCGCAAGATAGGAGCGTTCCAGGTCACGTTCGGCGAAGGCATTGGACAGCGCCACATGGGCGACCTCGCTCTTCGCCACCACCATCACGCCCGAGGTGTCCTTGTCGAGGCGGTGCACGATGCCGGGCCGCTTCTCGCCGCCGATCCCGGTGAGCTCCTCCCCCGCATGCGCCAGCAACGCGTTCACGAGCGTGCCATCCAGATTGCCGGGGGCCGGGTGCACCACCAGGCCGGCCGGCTTGTTCAGCACGATCAGGTGGCGATCCTCGAACAGGATGGAGAGCGGGATCTCCTGGGCCTTCGGCGCCGCGTCCACGGCTGCCGGCTGTGTCAGCCGGTACAAGGCGCCGGAACGGATCGATTCGGACGGGTCCAGAACCGGCATCTGGTCTCGGCTCGCCAGGCCGGCCTCGATCAGCGCCTTGACGCGGGAGCGCGACACCGTGCCTATCGCCGCCGCCAGGAACCGGTCGAGCCGGTTGCCCGCATCGGCGGCGCTGGCGGTGATCTCGAAGATGGTGGCCGCCTCCGAATGTCCGGTGGCGGATTCAGGCGATGGCGGGGGGTTTTCGGTGCGCGGGCTCAAGGTACTCGTGGGTGTGATGGGTGTGCTGATCATCATCGGCACGGTGGGGCTGGTGATCGCCATCGTGCAGAAGCTGAACCGGTCGGCCCTGGAGCCGGCCGCCGAAACCCGGACCGGGCCGGCCGCCGCCCTTAGCACAGATCTGGCGCTGGGGCAGCCAGCGGGGACGCGCATCGCGGGCATTGCCGCGCCGGCGGGATGGCTTGCGGTCTGGCTGGAGCGTCCGGATGGCGGGCGGATCGTGATGGTGGACCCGTCCGGCCAGCAGCCGAGCCGTGAGATCCGCCTCGGCAACTGATCCGCCGCCGGGACTCGCAGAAAAACATGCCAGGTGCGGAATTTCCCGGCCCGGCGCTTGATCGAAGCAGGAGCCGGGGATACAAGCCCGCCACGCCTTTAGTCCCCTTCGTCTAGAGGCCTAGGACACCGCCCTCTCACGGCGGTAACAGGGGTTCGAATCCCCTAGGGGACGCCAGGCTTTCGCTCGATAACGCATCTGATCCGTGGCGCTCTGTAGTGCCCGGACTCGCAAGCGTTCGTGGACCGCGAGCGCGCGAGCGGCGAATCTGCCGCGGATGCCGGAGGTGCGGACGGTGGCGAGGATGGTGCCACTCCCTTCGATCTGAGTGGCTGCCACTGGTTCGCCTGACGAATGGTGAGCCGTCGTCGGCTCCGTGCTGGAAATGACCCACGCAGCGTCGCTTGCGTCCCGGCTTCGCGCAGCCTTTCGGAGCGAGGGCAAGCGGGCTGGCCGGCCGATGGACTGCCTTCGCTTCACGGTCCTCACGCCGTTGTCCAACCCGGTCCTTGTTGTTGTTCAACAAAGCTTCCCAGGGCTGATCGAAGCATCTCGTCTTCGCCCCAGGTGAGGCGTTGTCGCGCCATCCTGATGCGGTTGCGAGCTTTTTGTCTGTTCCCGGCATCGTGAAGAAGGACATCCTAGCTTCATTACGACCCTACAACTTGCGCTCACGCCCATGGTCTTGTTTTTGAAGCGTAGTTTTTTTAAGGAAATCATTCTCATTAAAAGAAGCATTACAGGCCATTTATGTGAATGAGATTGCCTGCAATGCACGCCCCGATATCTTTCTCCGCGAGATAAGTCTTTTTTCCAAGACATTCTGTCGGAGGTCACGCCTATGTCTGAGATTGTTGAGGTCGCCAAGTTCGGAGCGTCCCCGGAAGCTTGGGATGCTTTCGCGGAACGCTGTGGCGCATCGTTTCGCTGCGCTTCCGGTGCCTTGTCGCTTTGGCAATTGGATCATCACGGATGGCATCGCATGCACCGCCTGGACCTGATGCTGGTCCGGCCTGGGCAATTCCTGAAGATTGGCCAGGTGGCGGTGGGTGTCGGCCGCAAGCTCCGGGTCTTCGCCGACAGCATTCAACTGCTGCCGGACCAGCTGCATCTCTGGCCCCAGGCGATGGACGCGGTGCTGCGCCACCTCGGGGCTGGCGAGTACCACTATGGATCCCAGTGGAACATTGAGGCTCCGCGCGAAGATGCGCTGTCCGCCTTGCCAGGCGTCGAGGTGCGGGCCGTGGAAGGCATCACCCTCGATGTGGTGGAGTTCCGGCAGTGGAATGACTGGACCAGCTATTTCCGCGCGATCAGCAACAACGCCAAGCGCAATGCGAAACGGGCACAGGACACCTTCCCCGACATGGAGGTGCAGAGCCGCATCGGCCTCGCCTCACTGCAAAGCTGGTTCAGCTTGTATAAGCTCAAGGCAAAGCTGGCGCAGCGGAAGAAGCTGGACCTGAGCGGTCTACGTTCCATCCTGCGCTTCGGCATGCGGCTCGCGGCGCTGCGGAACCGGGCCTTCACCTCCATCGTGCGGTGCGGCGGCAAGCCGATGGCCGCATTCTCTGGCATCGACTTCGGCGCCAACACCTACTTCCTGGAAGCAGGCTCTTGCGACGGCAATACGGGCACGAACTGGCATCTGCTGCTGGGCATGCTGGAGCGGGCCTTTGCTCGCGATCCGCGCGGGCAGTTCGTCATGGGCGCGCAATATGCCAGCGATCCACGGGACCAGGGACTGGCCTTTTCCCGCCGGCAGATCAGGGTGAGCCTGTTGCCAACTAGCGAAGTGGTGTTCCGCTATAAGCCGCCGGCTGTGCGGCTGGTGGCGATGACCCCGGCACCCACTCTGGTGCAGGATGTGGTGCAGGATCTGGCAGCCGCCGCGCGCATCGGTCATGGCATGCCGAATGGCGCCTGAAGCCCGAATGGCGGGAGCCGCATGGCTCCCGCGTTACCCCAGCTGTGCCGGACCTCAGGGCAGGCGCATGAAGTTCGCAGCGCCGGAAGCGCGGGCAATCAGCGCCTGCATGGCCGGATTACTGGCACCCGCCTCATCGGTCAGCGCATCCATCGGGTAGAAATACTCATGCGCCTGCGGCATCTGCGTGCGGGCGAAACCCTCGTATTGCCGGTCCTTCAAGCCATAGAGTACCCGCACATCGCGAACCGGAAGCACCAGGGGCGTCTGCGGCTCCTGCCGCAGAAGCTTGAGGCGCCGCCACCGTGGCAGCCGGTCGCCCGGATCCTGCGGCGCCAGGAGCCAGGGAACAGGACAGACCGCGAGCAGGGAGGTGGTGGAGGGCGCGAAGCGCGACCGCTTGTCCAGCAGGTTCTGCAAGGACGCGCAGGCCTCGATGCAGAGGATGTCGCAGAACGGATCGGCTGGATTGGCGCTGAAATGGAGCCAAAGCCCGTCCGGTACCGTGCGCAGCCTGTTGGAGCCGGGCAGCCGCAGGAAGGGATGCAGGCTGGTATCGGCCTCCCCAGGCCGACCACGCATCCAGACGCCATTCTGCTTCAGGGTTTCGAGGGCGCCGGGTGGGCGCTGCGGCCAGGTGCGGAGGCGTCGTCGCACCAGATCGTCAAGCGAACGGTAGGACGGCTTGTTCGTCGCATTATCGAGCATTCGAGGCAGGCTTCCCGTCCACATCTTACAGATCCCGGACGCAACAAACGGCATCTCTGATTCGTGATCAAGAGCAAACAGTAACTTAACCGTGATCATACCGATGATCGAAGAACAAAGGCCGCCCAGCAAACAAAAAGGTCCCCCGGGGTACTGATAACACGCTCCTCGATATTGCATTAATATCAGGCATTTGGAAGTTATCTTTATACTGATGTGAAAGGTCAGCTGCGCGTGAAACAAAAAGCCCGCCAGGCATTGCCTGGCGGGCCTTCCGGATCATGTCAGGCCGATGTGGCCCTTCCGACGCTGCTCCTGGCGTCAGCCGCGGCTGTCGATCGGCGACACGTCGCGCTGGGCGGCACCGGTGTAGACCTGCCTCGGACGACCGATCCGCTGGCCCGGCTCCTCGATCATTTCCTTCCACTGGCTCACCCAGCCCACCGTACGCGCCACGGCGAACAGCACCGTGAACATGTGGGTGGGGATGCCCATCGCCTTCAGGATGATGCCTGAATAGAAATCGACGTTCGGGTACAGCTTGCGGGAGACGAAGTAGTCATCCTCCAGCGCGATCTTCTCCAGCGCCACGGCGAGGTCGAGCAAGGGCTCGTCCTTGATGCCGAGTTCCGCCAGAACTTCATGGCAGGTGGCCTGCATGATCTTCGCGCGCGGGTCGAAATTCTTGTACACGCGGTGCCCGAAGCCCATGAGCTTCACACCGGAATTTTTGTCCTTCACCTTCTCGATGAAGGTCGGGATGTTGTCGACGTGGCCGATCTCGGCCAGCATCTTCAACACCGCCTCGTTGGCGCCGCCATGCGCGGGACCCCACAGCGCGGCAATGCCGGCCGCGACGCAGGCAAAGGGATTGGCGCCGGTGGAGCCGGCCAGCCGCACCGTGGAGGTGGAGGCGTTCTGCTCGTGATCGGCGTGCAGCACCAGGATGCGGTCCATGGCGCGGCTAAGGATCGGGTTCGGCTTCCATTCCTCGGCCGGCACCGCCGTCATCATGTACAGGAAGTTCTCCGCGTAGGTGAGGTCGTTCCGCGGGTACATGAAGGGCTGGCCGATCGAGTACTTGTAGGCCCAGGCGGCGATGGTCGGCACCTTGGCGATCAGGCGGAAGGCGCTGATCTCACGCTGCGCCGGATCGGTGATGTCGAGGCTGTCATGATAGAAGGCTGACAGCGCCCCCACCACGCCGCACAGGATGGCCATCGGGTGGGCATCGCGGCGGAAGCCACTGAAAAACGTTTTCAGCTGCTCATGCACCATGGTGTGCAGGGTGACGCCGCGCTCGAACTCCTTCAGCTGCTGCGCCGTCGGCAATTCGCCGTTCAGCAGCAGGTAGGAGACCTCAAGGAAGTTCGACTTCTCGGCCAGCTGCTCGATCGGGTACCCACGGTAGAGCAGCACGCCCTCATCGCCATCGATGTAGGTGATGGCACTCTCGCAGGCGGCGGTGCCGCCATAGCCCGGATCGAAGGTGAAGACCCCCAATTCGCTGTAAACCTTTCGGATATCGAACACATCCGGACCGATGGTGCCGCCGATCAGGGGCACGGTGGTGGATTTGTTGCTGCCGTCGAGCTGAATGGTGACGGACCCTTTGGCCGTGCTGCTCATGGCGTCTTCCTCTTGAACAGGGCGGCGCCGCAAAGACCGGGCGCCGTCAATGATGCAGCGCAAGATTAGGGGCCGCTTCCCCGGATTGTCCATCCGGGGCCGTGCCGCGGGGTGCCGCCGCGCGCCGCGGGTCCGGCATGCGACGGGTGGGATCCGGGCCGTTCAGCGGCGCGTTTGCCAGCTCGGCGGCGCACCGCGCGGATGAGACCACAGGCCGCGCCCTGCGTTGCGGGCCGCTGCTTCCGTCATTTCCAGGGACGGAGCCTCCGCCAGCGCCCAGCCGGCGTCCACGAGGCTCCTGTTGGCATCCAGCTCACCGGCGCGGCATTCGGCCAGGGCGCGCCCGAAATGATCACGCCCGACGATCTGGCAGCTCAGGTCACGACCATGCAGCAGGCGGGACAATGCTTCCGCCGCCGCGGCGCCGCAATCAAAGCCGGCGCCGCCGGCCGTGCTGCAGGTCTGCCCCCGCTCCGGCGAGCGCAGCCCGGCCAAGCGCACGGTGCGCTCGCCGAGCCGCAGCGTATCGCCATCCACCACCCGGACCGCGGCGGCGGCTGCGCTCCATTCCTGGTCGCGCGGGGCCGAGCCGAAAAGCGCGGCGGGCAAACCGATCCCGCCCAGCGCCAGCACCACGAGGGCACCCGCGGCACCCAGGGCTGCCCTGCTCCAGCGCCGTTTCGGACGGCGGGTCAGGCGGGATGCACGAAAGATCCGACGACGATGAGCCACGTCGCCAGCGTTACCGAGGAGAGGTCAGGGTTCAAGCCTGTTCGGGTTCTAGCACCGGAGGTTTTGTTTCCGAGCGCTTGGGCGGCAGGTCGTCGCGCCAGAATGACGTGGATCTGGCAAAGCGCCGCCAAGCCTTCAGAGCTTCGGGCCGCATATCCCGGCCGGCGGCGAGAGCCCAGCCCTCCGCCAGTCCGATCGCCCAGGCGGACGCGGTGGCGGTTGAAGCCGCGCTGGCGTCCGCCTCCGCTCTGCGGCCGCTGGACAAGGCTGCGACGCGCTGACGCGCCACCACCGCGTCGTTCGACAGGCCGAGGGCTTCCTGCAGCGCCGAAAGGCGCCTGAGGTAGCGCCGGGCCGTGCGGCCGGGCCACAGCGGCGCGAACAGCTCGGCCGCGTAGCGCAGCTTTTTGGCTTCCAGCCGCAGATCGTGCAGGGCGGTGTCGGAAGCGACCTCGATGTGGCGCGCATCCTTCTTGAGCCGCCGTCCCCGCTTCGCCAGCAATGCGGCGGCCCAGGGACGCAGGGGTGCCTCGCGCGCCGTGGGTGCCGCGTCCCAGCCGCGCAGCGCCGCCAGCTTCATGGCGCACCAGACCAGGCCACGGAACTCGGTACCCGCCAGCATCCGGCCCACCGATTCGTAGGCCGCCTGCCGGCGCTGCTGCGCCGCCCGGACGAGCCGGTTCCAGCGCGGCTCGCTGCCCAGAACCGCGGACAATTCCGCGGCCAGGCCGTCCAGGAAGACATCCCATTCCCGCGCGTCGGTGAGGCCGCGCGCCACCTCCCGCACGCCGTTCTCCAACGCCTCCAACTCGGCACCGCTATGCGTCCTGCGGAACAGCTTCAGGCAGGAGCGCAGGCGGCGCGCGGCGACGCGCAGCTGGTGAACGCCTGTCGGACCGGCATCGATGCGCGCCATCGGCGCATGGGCCAGCAACACTTCGGCCAGGTGGGAGATCGCCAGCGACAAGGCCTCGTCCGGTGTCGCCGCACTGCCCAAGTCGGGTGCGCCGCGCCGGATCATGCGAGGCGGCTCGCCCAGGGCCAGGGCCCGGGCCGTTTCATCGAGGCTGGCAACCGCCGGCAGCAGCGGCAATGTTTCGGCCAGGGCGGTGCCCAGCGCCAGCACCGCCGATGCCGGCCCCCACAGCGTCAGTCGCGCCAATTCCAGGCCGCTGGCGCCGGCCTCGATGCGCCCGATCCGCAACTGCATCGAGACGCCGTCGGCCTCTGCGCCGGACGATTGGAGGCGGCCCGACCACCGTGCCAGTGTTTCCAGCGCCGCGTCGTCCAGGCCATCCGGCTCTCCCCCGGCAGGCAACGCCACCTCCGGGCCGGCCAGGGTGCCGGGCAGCCGGAAGCCCTCCGGCGGCATCAGCGGGCAGAGCCGGCGCGGGCCGCGCGGTGCGTCGCGCAGCGCCAGGTTGCGATCGCAGAGCCGACGGTCCGGCGTGTCCAGCCACACCCAGCGTTCCGTCACCGGTCGCGGGCGCGGGCGCCCCGCCAGCGCGGCATGGCGCCAAAGCAGCGCGGCGCCGGCCACCGGCAGCTCCAGCTCCAGCGTCAGGGCATCGGCGTCAAAACGAGCGCCATGGCGCGGAGCCTGCATGTCGAACTGCTCAACTGGCCATTTCGGGAAGATCATTCGGCGCGACGAAGCGGACCAGACGGCCATTGCCGGGCTCCAGCCGCCGCCACGACGTCGCGATGGCGAATTCGGCCAGGGCACCCGTGGGATAGCCATCGGCCAGGCGCTGCGTGCCCGGGGCGTTGCCGGCCATGCCGGCGGGACCGGCCAGGGCCAGCGCCAGGTCATGCAGCCCGGGGTTATGGGCGATCACCAGCAGCGAGCGGGCGGTTTCCGGCGCTTCCCGCAGCGTGTCCAGCAGGCGCTGCCAGGGAGCCAGGTAGAGGTCGTCCATCGGCTCCACCATCGGGCTGTCCGGCAATGGGGCCAGGGCTTCCAGTGTCTGGAGCGTGCGGCGCGCGGAGGACACCAGCACAACGTCCGGCGCTAGGCCGAGACCGTGCATCACCCCGGCCATGGCGATGGCCGCGCGTTTGCCGCGCGCGTTCAGCGGGCGGGCGTGGTCGGGCAGGCTGGGATCGTCCCATGACGATTTGGCGTGCCGCAGCAGGAGCAATTGCCGCATGGTCGCAGTGTGGCATGCCGGGGGCGGCCTGTCGCGGGGGGGGGAGCGATGACGTGGCCGCCATCTTCCGCTTCCGCTCGCCACGCCCATCTCTGCGACGCGATGTGGGAGACTTGACCATGGCAAGACGTGTTGCGGTGCTGGGAGCGACCGGAGCGGTGGGCGCGGCCCTGGCCAGACGCCTGCGCCAAGCCGGTGACGAACCGTTCCTGATCGGCCGCGACATGGAGCGACTGCGGCCCCTGGCAGCCGAGCTGGATGCCCCGATGGCCCAGGCCGATGTGCTGCAACCTGCCGCGCTGGCTTCCGCGATGGCCGAGGCCGGCCCGGAACTGGCCGGGCTGGCCTATTGCGTCGGATCGATCCCGCTGAAGCCGCTGGCGCGCCTGACCGAGGCGGATTTCCTGGATGCCTTTCGCCTGAATGCCGTGGGTGCCGCACTGGCGGTGCAGGCAGCGCAGAAGGCGCTGATGGCGTATGGGGGCGGGGAGGCGGGGCGCGAAGCCGGCGGAGCCAGTGTGGTGCTGTTCTCTTCCGTGGCAGCGCGTTCAGGTTTCCAGGGCCACGCGGCGATCTCGGCCGCCAAGGCGGCGGTCGAGGGGCTGGTGGTGGCGCTGGGCGCCGAGCTGGCCCCGGCCGTCCGCGTCAATGCCGTGGCGCCGAGCCTGATGCGCAGCAGGATGGCAAGCGGCATCACCGGCAACGCTGCCGTGGCCGAGGCCATTGCCAAGCTGCACCCGCTGCCACGGCTGGGAGAGGCGGAGGATGCCGCTGCGCTGGCCGGCTTCCTGTTGTCGCGCGAAGCGAGCTGGATCAGCGGGCAGGTGATGGCGGTGGATGGCGGCCGTGGCGCGCTGCGGGTGAAGGGCTGATGCGCCGGCGCAGCTGGCTCGCCGGTGCCGCCGGCCTGCCCTTCGCGCTGCTGTCCGCCGCCCCCGCGCGGGCGCTGCCTCCGGAAGGCTACCGCTTTCGCGTGGTGCGGGAAGGCCGCAGCATCGGCAGCCACACGGTGCGGGCCGAGGCGGATGGTTCGGTGCGCAACGTGGTGGCGCTGGAGGTGAAGCTGCTGTCCTTCACCGTGTTCCGGATGCACCATGAATATGCCGAGCGATGGCAGAATGACCGGCTGGTCGGCTTCGCGTCCCGCACCCTGAGGGACGGCCAGGAAGGCCGGCTGCAGCTGGCCGCCACCGCCGACGGGCTTCGGGGCACCGGTCCGGCCGGCCCGGTGGCCCTGCCGGCCGGAATGGCGCCGCTGACATGGTGGGAACCGAGCCATCTGGCGCGGCCGCTGTTTGACACGGCAACCGGCGAGAAGCTGAGCGATCCGGCACTGCGCGACCGAAACGGCGCCACCACCCGCTGGCAATGGAAGCCGCGCGGCATGGTGGCGCTGTACAATGCGTCCGGCACATGGATCGGCTTCACCATGCGCGGGGATGACGGTTCGGAGATCCGTTACGAGCCGGCATGAGCGGCCGCTTCCACGAGGGATGACACCGCCCGCCGGTCCGGGGCCGGGCCGCTGTTCCGCGCCGGGCTGAAGCGGGAGCGTCGCCGCAGGCGACGGCCCGGTTCCCGCCGAGTGGCAAGCCGGTCCCGCTGCCGGGTCAGGGACGGGCGCGGCGCAATATCACAGCGCCATGCTCCGCTCGCTCAAGGTCTGCCGCATCGTCTCGGGCGGGCGCGCCACCTCCTCGCCGGGGCGGGCCCCGTGGATGATGTCGGGCGACAGCTCGGAGATGCTCTTGGTGCCGGTCAGCGCCATGGTGACGTCCATCTCCTTGCGGATGATCTCCAGCGCGTTGGTAACGCCGGGGCCGCCGCCGGCCGCCAGCCCGTACAGCCAGGCCTTGCCGATCATGCAGCCCTTGGCGCCGAGCGACAGCGCCTTCACCACATCCTGGCCCGAGCGCACCCCGCCGTCGAACAGCACCTCGATCTGGTCGCCCACCGCATCGGCGATGGCCGGCAGCACCGAGATCGAGGACGGCGCACCATCCAGCTGCCGCCCGCCATGGTTCGACACCACCAGCGCCGAGGCGCCGAGGCCGGAGGCGATGCGCGCATCCTCGGTGTCCAGCACGCCCTTCAGGATCAGCTTGCCGGGCCAGATGGAGCGGATCCACTCCACATCCTTCCAGGACAGGGACGGGTCGAACTGCCCGGCGATCCAGTGCGACAGGGTGTTGAGCCCTTCCTTGGCGCCCGGAGCATCGGTCAGGTTGCCGAAGGTCTTGCGCTTGCCACGCAAAACTTCCAGCGCCCAGCGCGGCTTGGTGGCGATGTCGAGGAGGTTTCTCGCCGTCAGCTTCGGCGGCACGGCGAGGCCGTTCTTGATGTCGTTGTGCCGCTGGCCCTGGATCTGCAGGTCCAGCGTCAGCACCAGCGCAGAGCATCTGGCCGCGATCGCCCGCTCCACCAGGGAGCGCGAGAAGCCACGGTCGCGCATCACGTAGAGCTGGAACCAGAACGGCTTGTCCACCGCCTCTGCCACGTCCTCGATCGAGCAGATCGACATGGTGGACAGGGTGAAGGGGATGCCGAACGCATGCGCCGCGCGGCAGCCATGGATCTCCCCATCGGCGTGGAACAGGCCGGTCAGGCCGGTGGGCGCGATCGCCACCGGCATGCTCACCGGCTCGCCCAGCATGGTGGAGGCGGTGGAGCGTCCCGACACGTCGATCATCACCCGTTGCCGGAGCTTCAGCGCCGCGAGGTCATCCCGGTTGGCGCGGTAGGTCGCCTCGTCATAGGAGCCGCGATCGGCATAGTCGAAGATGGCGCGCGGAATGCGGCGGCGGGCGCGAAGGCGCAGATCCTCGATATTGGTGACCGGTGGCATGGCGCTGCTCTCCTCCGCGGTGGCGCCCGGTTCACGCTCGGACGCGATCTGCTATGAAAGTAACGCGCGGGACGCCCTGCCGCCATGCCCTCGCGGCCGGAGTCGCGCGCCTCCGTGCCGCTCCGGACCGGCCCGGCGGCACGCGGTTCACCCTCGGGCGCCGGAGCCGCCTGCTCAGCCCGGCTGTGGTCTTCGCGGCGCCGTGGCCCGGAATGGGTCCGGGCGCGACGCCAGGAGCGCGGTCGGATCCCGCCGCGTGCCACACCGGCCTGGCGGGCCGAAGGTCGGGCCACGGCGCCTGCGGCGGAGCGTTTCCCGAGGAGGCGCTTGACGAGCGGGTTCATCCTCCGCCTCCCGCTCGCGCCCTGTTGAAGCGGGGAGGAGCCGCCCAGGCGCAGGGGCGCGGTGTCAGATCGGCAGGTCGATCCAGGACAGGTGGCCACCCTTGCCCGCGCCCGTGTCGAGAAACACCGCCCGGCCGCCGGCCGCGGACACGGCCACGAAGGGCCGCCCGTTCAGGCTGCGCATCTCGTGCCCGCAATACACGGTGATGCCGGACGGGATGCGGTGCACCCAGTTGTGCAGGCGCTGCGGATAGCCGTCATCCCGCATGCGGCTGGTAACCTGACCGAACAGGGCGCGGGGCACCAGCCCGTCCGGCTTGTGCGCACCGGCATCCGCCGGCGAAGGCTCGCGCAACATGCGCGGATGGAAGCCGCCATGCACGAAGATCCAGGAGCCGAGGCGCAGCCAGGCGGGGGCGGCGGAAATCTCGGCTACCGCCTGAGCCTTCAGCTCCGCCCCGTCCGGCGCGGCGTCGAGCTGTGCCAGGGTGATGCCCAGCCCTTCCGGGTCCGGCCGCACCAGTGCCCCGGTGAGCGCCCGGCGCAGCTTGTGGTCGTGGTTGCCCAGGATGAACAGGCCGCGCCGCTGCTGCCGCAGCCGGAACGCCAGGCGCAGGGTTTCGGGATTGTCCGGCCCGCGATCGGTCAGGTCGCCGAGCTGCACCACGAATAGGCGCTTTTCCTCGGCCCCGGCGATGGCGGTGGCGAAGGCGGCGGCGTCGCCATGCACATCGCCCACCACCCGCAGCCCGGCGAAGTCCTGCCTGAGGCGGGTCCAGAGAATGGCGGGGGCATCCCTCATGCCGCCGCCCGCAATTCGCCCAGCGCGGCCAGCGCGTCCGCCCGGCCTTGCGCCGGCTCGACGATGGGATGCGGGTAATCATGGCCGAGACGCAGCCCAGCCTGCCGCAGCACGGCGGCGGGCGCGGCCCAGGGCTCGTGCAGCCAGCGATCGGGCAGCCTCGCCAGCTGCGGCAGGAAGTGGCGCACATAGCGCCCCTCGGGATCGAATTTGCGGCCCTGCAGCACCGGGTTGAAGATGCGGAAATAGGGTGCGGCATCGAGCCCGCTGCCGGCCACCCATTGCCAGTTGGTGCTGTTGTTGCCGAGGTCGGCATCCACCAGCGTATCCCAGAACCAGGCCGCGCCCTCCTGCCATGGCTGCAGCAGCTGCTTCACCAGAAGCGATCCCGCCACCATGCGCACCCGGTTGTGCATCCAGCCATGCCGCCAGAGCTGCCGCATCCCGGCATCGACGATCGGATAGCCGGTCAAGCCGCGCTGCCAGGCGCGCAGGCGCATCGCGTCCGGGCGGTATGGAAACCGGGCATAGGCGGGGCGCAACGCGGTGTCCGGCAGCTCGGGCCGGTGCCACAGCAGGTGATGGCTGAATTCGCGCCACAGGATCTCACGCAGAAAGGCCTCGTGCCCGTCCTGTTCCGCCGCCGCATGCCACACTTGGCGCGGCGACAACTCGCCCCATCGCAGATGCGGCGAGAGGCGGGAGGTGCCGTCGCCGGCTGGGCTGTCCCGGCCGGCGCGATAATCGGCCACCCCGCGGCGGAACCGGTGCAGCCGCTCCCGGGCGCCGGCCTCGCCCGGGGTGAGCATCTCCGGAAAGGCGGCGGCCCAATCGCCTTCGCGGGCGGGCGGCAGCAGGCCGAGATCGGCCAGCGCCACGCCGCCGCGCGGGCAGGCCGCAGCCTGCAGCCGGGGCGGCGCCGGAATTGGCTCCATCGGCGGCACCTGCGCCCGCACGGCGCGGGCGAATGGTGCGTACAAGCCGTAAGGCTTGTTCTGGCCACTGCGCACCGCATCGGGATGCAGCAGCAGGTTGCCCGCATGCAGGCTGAGGCGGCGGCCATCCGCCGCCAGCGCCGCGGCCACCGCCGCATCCTGGCGGCGCGCCCAGGGCTCGCACATCAGCGTGGCATGCACCGCGGATGCCCCGGTCTCCCACGCCAGGGCGGGGACCAGCCGTGCGGCGTCGCCGCGCAGCAGCAGCAGGGGCGCACCGCGACCGGCGAGGTCAGCGGCCAGGGCCTCCAGGCTGTGGTGCAGCCACCAGCGCGCGGCGCCGCCCGGCGCCCAGCGCCCCGCCGCCGCCCCGTCCAGCACGAACACCGGCAACAGCGGCCCTTCCGCCGCAGCCGCCAACAGCGCCGGATGGTCCGCCAGCCTCAGGTCCTGGCGCAGCCAAAGCAGGGTCGGGGCGTCACTCATGACAAGGATGTGGCCTCAACCGGGGCGCGCGTCAGCGCCAGGTGCTTCATCGGCCCGACGGCGCAGGAGAACAGCCGCTCCCGGCCCAGCAGAAAGGCGCGGCCGCCGCGTGGAAACAGGGCGGCGATGGGCGGCGCCGTGATGGACAGCCCGCCCGTGTAGGACCCGAAGGCCGGCAACAGCAGGCGCCGCGCATCGGCCAGGAAGCAAGGCCGCGTCACCGGGCCGCAGCGCGTCGTCATGCTGGCCTTGGGATGGAAGTGGCCACTCAGCTCGAAGCCGGCCCGGTTGTCTGGGACCCCCTCGTGCCGGAAGGTGAGGGGACCGAGCCGCAGCTCCGCCAGCGCGGTGCCGGGCAGCGCGTCGGGGGCCACCGGGTCATGGTTTCCCAGCACCCAGGTGACGTCGCGCCCGTCCAGCAGGCGCAGCAGCGCCGTGCGGTCGGCCGACTGCATGCGCGCCGAGCCGCCGCCATCGTGAAAGGAATCGCCCAGGAACACGATGCGCTCGGGCGCGTAGCGGCGAAGCAGCGGCGCCAGCCGCGCCAGAGTGTCGCGGGTGTCGAAGGGCGGCACCAGTTGGCCCCGCCCGGCGAAGTGGCTGCCCTTCTCCAGATGCAGGTCGGCCACCGCCAGCAGGCGCTGCGCGGGCCAGAACAGCACGCCGGCCGGATCGAGGGCCAGGCGTTCGCCAGCCAGGTGGAAAGGCGCGGAAATCATTGCTTCAACTGCGTTACCGGACAGAGGCCGAGGCGGGAAGGGATTGTTTTCACGAAACACCCTGGCGCAGGCGGCGCGAGGCATAACGCGGCGGACGGCGCCGTCGTTCCCGCGGGGAGCGCGGTTCGGGCGGCGGCTGCGTGGGGTCGAGGCCGAGGGAGCCGGTGAAATGCTCGGCTCCATCCGTGGCTTCCTCGACCAGCGCCTCCGCCTCCGCCAAAAGGGCGTCCTCGACGCCGCCGGCCACCCATTCGCGGCCTTCCTCGATCAGCGCCGGCACCGCCAGCGGGGAAACGCGGTCGAGCGCGCGATGGGTGATGCGGCCGCGGATGCGCGCCAGCAGCGTGCCGATGCGGCCCACATCGGTCAGTCCCGCCGCCGCCTCTGCGCGGGTGGCGCGCAACAGGATGTGGTCGGGCTGGTGGCGGCGCAGCACGTCGTAGATCAGGTCGGAGCTCATGCTCATCTGCCGCCCGGATTTCTCCTGGCCGGGATGGTTCTTCTCGAGCAGGCCGGCGATGGTGGCGATGTTGCGGAAGGAACGGCGCAGCATGGAGCTGTCGGCCATCCATTCCTCCAGCTCCTCGCCCAGCAGGTCCTCGGCGAACAGGTCCGCCATGTCCTCCGGCGGAAAAGCCGACCAGGTGGCCACCACGTAGTCGGTGGCCAGGAAGCCCATGGGGCCCAGGCCGCGATGCTCCATGCGCCGGGTCAGCAGCATCCCCAGCGTCTGGTGCGCGAGCCGTCCCTCGAAGCAATAGGCCACCAGGAACCACCGGCCATCGCGTGGAAAGGTTTCCACCAGCAGCCCGTCGCGCGACGGCAGCTCCGAGGCGTGGCGCTGCAATCGCAGCCATTCCTGCACCGGCTCGGGCAGGGCACGCCATTGCCGCGCATCGGCCAGGATGGCCCGCACCCGCCGCGCCAGGGAGGTGGAGAGCGGCATCTTGCTGCCGCCATAGGCCGGCACGCGCGGCTCGCCATCGCCGCCGGGCGAGACGATCACGCTCATCGGCTCCATCCGCTCGTAGCGCAGCAGCCGGCCGGCGAACATGAAGTTGTCGCCGGCCTCCAGGGTGGAGGCGAACCATTCCTCCACCTCGCCCAGCACCGGACCGCTGCGCAGCCGCACCTTCAGCAGCGGCGTGTCGACGATGGTGCCAAGGTTCATCCGCAGCTGGCGCACCACATGGCCGTTGCGCGGGTGCACCAGCCCCTCGCTGTCACGGAACAGCTTGCGGAACCGCTCATAGGCGGACAGCGCATAGCCGCCATCCTCGACAAAGCTCAGCGTGTCGTCGAAGTCGCGCCGCGTCAGGGCGGCGTAGGGGGCGGCGCGCGTCACCTCGGCGTAGAGGGCGTCGGGATGAAAGGGGGCATGGCAGGCGGTGGCCAGGATGTGCTGCGCCAGCACGTCCAGCCCGCCCGGCCGCGGCGGCTCGCCATCTACCTCGCCGGCGGCGACGGCCTGGATGGCGGCGCGGCACTCGATCACCTCGAACCGGTTGGCCGGCACCAGGAAGGCGGAGGAGGCCTCGTCCATACGGTGATTGGCGCGGCCGACGCGCTGCAGCAAGCGCGCCACGCCCTTGGGCGCCGCCACCTGGATCACCTGATCCACCGCGCCCCAGTCGATGCCGAGGTCGAGGGAGGCGGTGGCCACCACGGCGCGCAGCTTGCCGGCGGCCATCGCCGCCTCCACCTTGCGGCGCTGCTCAATGGTCAGCGAGCCGTGGTGCAGCGCGATCGGCAGGTTATCGTCGTTCAGCCGCCACAGCGCTTGGAAGCACAGTTCCGCCTGGGCCCGGGTATTGACGAACACGATGGTGACGGCCGCGCCGCGCAGCTTCTGGTACACTTCCGGCATCGAGGCGAGCCCCATATGCCCACCCCAGGGCAGCCGGCCCGCGGGCAGGATCACGTCCAGCGTGGGCGGCGTGCCGCCGGTTTCGCGAACCAGCTGCACCGAGGCCGGATCGGCATCCGGCGCCACCCAGGCGGCCATGGCCTCCGGATGCGCCACGGTGGCCGACAGGCCGACCCGCCGCATGCGCGGCGCCAGGGCGGACAACCGCGTGAGGCCCAGCGCCAGCTGGTCGCCACGCTTGCTGCCAGCCAGCGCGTGCACCTCATCCACCACCACGCTGCGCAGGCCGGCGAACAGGGCAGCGGCATCGGGCAAGGACAGCAGCAGCGCCAGGCTTTCCGGCGTGGTCAGCAGGATCTGCGGAGGTGTCGCGCGCTGCCGGGCGCGCCGGTTGGCCGGGGTGTCGCCGGTGCGCGTCTCCACCGCGATGCCGAGTCCCATCTCGGCAACCGGCGTCAGCAGGTTGCGGGCGATGTCGACGGCCAGCGCCTTCAAGGGCGACACATAGATCGTGTGCAGCCCAGGGCGGGGATCCCGGTGCAGATCGACCAGGGTGGGCAGGAAGCCGGCCAGCGTCTTGCCGCCGCCGGTGGGTGCCACCAGCAGGGCGGAGCGGCCGGCCTCGGCCGCCGCCAGCATGGCCAGCTGGTGCGCGCGCGGCACCCAGCCCCGCGCGGCGAACCAACCCGAAAAAGGTTCCGGCAATGTTCCCATCGGCCACCGCGGTATGGCCCGGTTGCCGTCGCCTGCCAAGCTTGGCCGTTGGCTACTGCAGCGCGCCCCAGCGATCCACGGCGGGTTCGGCCGAGGCCCATTTCCAACCTCGCGACTGGCGGCACGCAGTGGCGGCGAACACGCCGGCGGGCGGCGCCTCGGGCCCGTCCGGCAGCAGCGAAAACAGCACCTCGCGGCAGGAGGCGAGCGGCGTCTCGATGACCCGCGTCACCTCCATCCGACCCCCGGTGTCGCGCCAGCCGAAGGGCAGGCCGTGTTCCACCTTCCAGGCCTGTGCCTGCCCCGGTGCCAGCCGCGACGCCTCGGCGGCGATGGCGTCCTGTTCCTCGCTGCGCAGCGAGCGGAACCAGGATGACAGCGTGTAGTCCACCACCGTGCGGATGCCGAGGCCCACGGCATAGCCGACCGCCGGGTTGGAGGTCAGGCCGCCCACGGCGATGCCGCCGACGCCGCCTGCCGCGGCACCGGCATTCTGGCCTGAGGTGGCGTTCTCGCACCCCGCCAGCAGCAGCATCCCGACCGCCAGCACCGCCCGGCGCCTCATTGCAGCGAGCCCCAGCGTTCCGTCGCCGGCTCAGCGCTGGCCCATTTCCAGCGCTCGCCGCTGCGGCAGATGATCGCGGTGTAGAACTCGGCGCGGTCCAGCGCCTCGTCATCCTGCAACTCCACGGAGAACACGATCTCCCGGCAGGTCAGCCCCAGCGCGCCGATCTCGCGCGCCACGGTGACGCGGCCCTGGTGGTTATACGCCAGGGGCACGGTGTGGCGGATCGCCCAGCTGGCGACGGTGCCCATCGCCAGCGGGCCGGCGGCGTTGGCGATGCTGTCCTGCTCCGCCTGCTGCAATTCGCGCTGGGTATAGTCCAGCCCGGCGCGCGCGAGCGACTGCACGCCAAGACCGATGCCGGCCGCCACGGCACCGTTGTCGCTGACGGCGCTGGCGAGGCCGGCACCGGCCAGACCGGCGAGATCGGCCGTGCCTTCGCTGAGAAAGGCGTTGCAGCCCGGCAGAAGCAGCGCCGCCGCCAGCGCCAGGGCAGGTTTGCGGACGGGGAAGGTGAAGGGTGCCGTCATCTTGTCAGAGCCGCGCCAGGACCCGGTCGATGAAGGCGCCGGCGCTGCCCAGATAGTTCGAGGGATCGGTCAGCCGAGCGATCGCCGCCGCGTCCAGCGCGCCGGTGACGCAGGGGTCGCGGCCCAGCGCCTCCGCCAGCGACACGCCTTCGGCCAGCGCGATGTCGCAGGCGTGATGCACGGAGTCATGCGCCCCGCCGCGGCCGAGATGCGGGGCGAGACCCATCATCACCGCCTCCGCGACGATCAGGCCGCCGGTGCTGTCGAGATTGCGGCGCATGCGCGCGGCATCCACCGTCATCCCCTCGGCGATGGTGATGGCCTGGGACAACGCGCCATGCGCCAGAGTGAAGGCCTGCGGCACCGCCAGCGGCTCGGTCTGCCACGGCCCGGTGCCGCGTTCCTGGTCCACCGGCATGGCGTTCAGCATCTGGGGCACCAGCGCCGCCACGCCGCGCGCCTGGGCGATCACGTATTCGCAGGCGATCGGGTTGCGCTTCTGCGGCATGGTGGAGGAACCGCCGCGCCCTGGTGCATGCGGCTCGAACACCTCGGCCACCTCGGTCTGCATCAGCAGCATCACATCGGTGGCGAATTTCGCCAGCGTGCCGGTCAGCAGGCCCAGGAAGCAGATTGCTTCCGTCACGCTGTCGCGCGCCACGTGCCAGGGCGCGTCCGGCGCGGCGAGGTCGAGCTCCCGCGCCAGTTCCTCGGCCACGGCAATGCCCTGGTCGCCGAGTGAGGCCAGGGTGCCGGCGGCACCGCCGAACTGCACCTTCAGCACCCGCGGCTCCATCTGGTCCAGCCGCTCGCGCATGGTGATCAGCGGCGACAGCCAGATCGCGCATTTATAGCCGAAGGTCAGGGGCAGGGCGTGCTGCAGATGGGTCCGCCCGGCCATCACCAAGGCGCGGTGTTCCTGGGCCTTGGCGGCCAGAGCGGCGCTGAGCCGGTGGAGATCCTGGCGGATCAGCGCGAAGGCCTCGCGCAGCTGCAGCACGATGGCGGTGTCGATGATGTCCTGGGTGGTGGCGCCCCAATGGGTCCAGCGCCCGGCCTCGTTGCCGGCCAGCGCGGTGAGCTGCCTCACCAGCCCGACCACCGGATAGCCGGTGTTCTGCGTGGCACGGGCCAGCGCCGGCAGGTCGATCTTATCCAGCACCGCGTTCTCGGTGATGGCGGCGGCGGCCTCCTCGGGAATGATGCCGAGGCGCGCCTGGGCGCGCGCCAGCGCTGCTTCGACATCCAGCATGCGGGCCAGAAAGGCGCGCTCGCCGATGATGCTGCGCATCGCATCAGTGCCGTAGAGCACGGACAACACGGGGCCGTCGGCAGGATTCACGGACAACATGGAGTCAGGCCCCCCCCTGGCCGGTGGTGGGCACGCTCATGCCGGTTCCTCCATCTCGTGGAAGGTTTGTTTGGCGAGTTTCAGCGCGTGGTTGGCCACCGGCACGCCGGCATAGGCGGCGACCTGCAGCAGCACCTCGGCCAACTCCTCCGGTGTCACGCCGGTCTGCTTGGTGGCGCGGACGTGCAGCACGAACTCCTCGTGCCGGCCGAGCGCCGCCATCATCGCCAGGGTCAGCAGGCTGCGGGTGTGGCGCGGCAGGCCCGGCCGGGTCCAGATCTGGCCCCAGACGTTGCGGGTGATGTAGTCCTGGAAGGGCTGGTCCAGCGCCGTGACGGCGGCCGTGGCGCGCGCCACATGCGCCTCTCCCAGCACGGCGCGGCGCACCGCGAAGCCAGCCTCGAGGAAATCCTCGGCGGGCCGCGGCTGCGCTTCCAGATGCGCCAGCATGGCGGCGCACAGGGCCCCGGCCGCCTCGAAGTTCGGGATGTGGTTGACGCCGGGCAGCACCACCAGCCCGGCGCCGGGAATGGCCTCGCGCAGCGCCTCGGCAGCGGCCACGGGCGAGGCCGGGTCGTGCTCGCCCACGATTACCGTGCAGGGCGCGTCCATGCGGCCGCGAACCTCCTCCGCCCGGGCGTCGCGCAGCGCGGCGGCGGCGGCGGCGTAGCCCACGGGATCGGTGCGCAGCAGCATGTGGCGCAGGCCGCGGGCGGACGGCGTTGCCGGGTCCATCACCCAGCGCGGCATCACCGTATCGGCCAGCACGCCGGTGCCGTCTCGCAGCACTGCCTCGATGCGGTTCTGCCAGGTGGCGGGATCTGGGAACTCCATCGCCGTGTCCACCAGCATCAGCGACGCCACGCGTTCCGGCGCATCGACGGCGAGTTGCTGGGCGATGCGGCCGCCGATCGATAGCCCGGCGACGTGGGCACGCGGGATCTCCAGCGCGTCCATCAGCGCCACAACATCCTGTGCCAGCACCCGCATGCTGTATTCGCCGGGTGTGACACCGGTCAGCCCATGGCCCCGCATGTCGGGGCGGATCACGCGCCAGCGGCGGGACAGCGCCGCCGCCTGCGGCTCCCAGACATGCTGGGTGGTTCCGATGGAATGCAGCAGCAGCACCGGGGGCGCGCTGTCCGGACCCTCGACGACGCAATGGACCAGATGGTCCCCGATCTGGACAAACATTCCCTCAGCCATCCCAGCAAGCCGTGCGCGGGAACCGTGGACGGCTCCCGCGCGAAGCCTCACCCTGCGGCGGCGGGCGGTCAACCCTGCGCGCTAGCCGCCCAGCCAGCGCAGCAGGCCGAGCGACAGTCCGGGAAACGCGACGCACAGCGCCAGCCGCAGCAGATCCATCGCGAGATACGGCATGACGCCCCGGTAGATGCGCGCCATCGGCACATCCCGCGCCAGGGCCGAGACCACGAACACGTTCAGCCCGATCGGCGGCGCGGTGAGGCCGATGCCCACCACCACCAGCACCAGGATGCCGAACCAGATCGCCACCTCGTCCGGCGGCAGCCCGAAATCCAGCGCCGTCACCACCGGAAAGAACACCGGCAGGGTGAGCAGGATCATCGCCAGCTCATCCATCACCGCGCCGAGCACGATGTAGGTGAGCAGCAGCAGCGCCAGGACGCCGAAGGCGGGCAGGTTCTGCTCGGTGATCCACTGGGCCAGCAGGTCGGGCGCCTGGGTCAGCGCCAGAAAGGCGTTGAACACCTCGGCACCGAGCAGGATGGCGAAGATCATGGCCGCGGTCTCGGCCGTGCCGCGCAGGGCTTCCAGCAGGCCGGAGGGACTCAGGCTGCGCCGCGCCAGTGCCACTCCGAGCGTCGCCACCACGCCCACGGCGGCACTTTCCGTCGGGGTGAAGACGCCGCCATAGATGCCGCCCACCACGATCACCGCGATCAGCAGCACGGGAATCACCGCGCGCAAGGCAGCGCGCTTCTCCGCCGTGCTGAGCGCCGGCGCCGCCGGCATCGCTTCGGGCCGCAGCCGCGCCAGCAGAAGGATCACCACCGCATACAGCAGCGCCGCCAGCAGGCCGGGCACCAGCGCCGCCATGAACAGCGAGGCGATGTTCTGCTCGGTGCTGATGGCATACACCACCAGGATGACGCTGGGAGGGATCAGGATGCCCAGCGTGCCGCCCACGGCGATGGTGCCGGTGGCGAAGCCGGGCTCGTAGTTCAAGCGGCGCAGTTCGGGCAGCGCGGCGCGGCCAAAGGTCGCGGTGGTGGCGACCGAGGAGCCGCACACGGCGCCAAAGGCCGTGCAGGCGCCGATCACGCCGATCGCCAAGCCCCCGCGCCGCGTGCCCACCAGGGCCTGCGCCGCCGTGAACAGGTCGCGGGCCAGCCCGCCGCGCTCGGCCACCGCACCCATCAGGATGAACAACGGGATCACCGAGAAGGTGTAGTTGGCGAACAGGTGATAGGGTGTCGCCTTGAGGTAGTTGCCCAGCGCCTCCCAGCCCAGGATGTGCTGGTAACCCAGGGCACCGACCAGCAGCATGGCCAGCCCGACCGGCGCGCGCATGGCGATCAGCACCAGCAGCGCAACGAAGCCGGTGCCCGCCTGCAGGAATTCCTCGCTCATGCCTGGGGCGCTCCGGCGGGGCTTCCCTTCCATTGGTGCCAGGCTGTCCAGAACGCCGCCAGTGCCGTGGCGGCGAAGCACAGCGAGCCCAGCGCGATGGCCCACCATTGCGCCACCCCCAGCACCATGGAGCGCGTGCCGCTGAACCAGGCATCTGCCGCGCCCAGTGCCATGCGCCAGGCCAGCAGCGCCGTGATCACTGCCCAAAGGATGTTCCAGCCGGCATCCACGGCTTCGTTGATCCGCGCCGGCAGCCAGCCGGTGAAGCTGTCCACCAGGATGTTGGCGCGCATCAGCGTGCCATGCGCCAGGAAACCGAACACGGCGAGGCCGGAGCCGATCTGCACCAGCTCGAAATCGCCGGGGATCGGCTGGCCGGTGAACCAGCGCAGCAGGATGCTGGCCGTGGCCAGCAGGGCAGTGGCCAGCAGCAGCGCGCTGCCGGCCAGCATCAGGACGGTGGCGAGGCGCGGAATGGCGCCATGGCGGGTGGGCGCCATGTCCGGGCGGTTCTCCTGGGTCGGTGGGGCGGGTTCAGCCGGCGTGATGCGCGAAGGCGGCGCGCGCCGCGTCCAGCAGCGCCTCGCCGCCGCGGTCCCGCATCTGGCCCAGCCAGGCTTCGGTAACCGGCTGGCAAGCTTGGCGCCAGCGCGCTGCTTCCTCGGCGGTGATCTCGATCAGCGTGTTGCCGCGCTTGCGCGCCACCTCGGAGTTCTGCACCGCCTGCTGGTCCAAGGTGGCGCCGACGGCGGCCGCGGCCACCATGCCCGAATGCTGGTCGAGCGTGCTCCGCAGCGCCTCCGGTAGCGCGGCATATTTCGCCTTGTTCATCGCCAGCACGTTGGTCGCGGTGTAGAAGGTGGGGCTGCCCGGAATGGCCGTGTGGTTCTTCACCAGCTCCTGCAGCTTAATGGAGGGCACCACCTCCCACGGCACCACGGCGCCGTCCAGCACGCCCTGGCTCAGCGCCTCCGGCACCTGCGGCACCGGCATGCCGATCGGTGCGGCGCCGAGGGCGCGCAGTCCCTCGCCGGCCTGCCGGGTCGGGAAGCGCAGCTTCAGGCCGCTCAGATCCTCCATGGTGCGGACCGGGCGGCGGGAATGGATCAGCCCGGCATCATGGGCCCAGAACACCAGCGGCTGCACCTCGCCGAACTCTTCCCGGAGGTGCTCGCCGGCGAAAGCTTGGCAGGCGCGGGCATTGGACACGCCGCCATGGTTGGCGATGAAGGGCAGCTCCATCACCTCCATCTTCGGAAAGCGCCCGGCGGTGTAGCCGGGCAGGGTCCAGACGATGTCGGCCACGCCGTCCCGCGCCTGGTCGTAGAGCTGCGGCGGTGCGCCGCCGAGCTGCATGGAGGGGAAGATCCGGATCTTCAGCCCGCCATCGGTGGCGTCCTCGATCCCCTTGCTCCAGGGCTGCAGGAAGTTGCGGTGGATGTTGGACACCGCCGGCAGGAAGTGGTGCAGGCGCAGCGTGACGGAGGCCGCCTGGGCGCTGGCGATGCGCGGCGCCGCCAGTGGTGCGGCAAGGAGCCCGGCCGCGAGGGCGGGCAGGTGGCGTCGTTGCACCATGGTTCGTGAATCCTCCCGGGGGCGGCGGGATCGCCGGGCCGCCAGCGTGGCGGCGTGCAAGCCGGGGCGCAAGCGTTCCCGTGGGGCGCTCAGCCGCCGGGCAGGCTGGTGACGTTCTGTTCCGCCTGACCCCGCGTCGCCCAGCCGGTGGTCCGTTCCTCGATGGCAACGGCGACGGCGTACATCACCACGCCCATCACCGCCGTCACCATCAGGCCCGCGAACACCAGCGGCACGTCGAAGCGGCTGCTGGCCGAGAGCATCAGTTGGCCGATGCCGGAATTGGAGCCCACCGTTTCGGCCAGGATGGAGCCCACGAATGCCACGGTGATCGCGATCTTCAGCGAGGCGAAGAAGTAGGGCATCGCGCGCGGCAGCCCGACCTTTCGGATGATGTCGACCGGCCGCGCGCCGAGCGCGCGCAGCACGTCGCGCAGCTCGGGCTCCACCGTGGCGATGCCGGTGGCGACGTTCACCACGATGGGAAAGAAGGAGATCAGGAAGGCGGTGATGATGGCCGGCACCGTGCCGATGCCGAACCAGATCACCAGGATCGGCACCACCGCCACCTTGGGCACCGAGTTGAAGCCGATCAGCAGCGGGTACAGCCCATGGTAGAGCAGGGTGGAGGAGCCGATGGCCACGCCCAGCGCCAGCCCGAACACGATGGCGAGGCCGAAGCCCACCAGCGTGGTCATCAAGGTCTGCCAGGCATTGCTCAGCAACGGCTCCCACCACTGGATCATGGACGCGGCGATGGCCGATGGCGCGGGCAGGATGAAGGCGTCGATCTGCAGCCCCCGCACCAGTACCTCCCACAGCAGAAAGGTCGCGGCGATGATGATCCACGGCAGCAATGTCTGCAGCCGCCGCCGCCGCCGCGCCGCCGCCGCGAGCGCTTCCACGCGCCGGGCATTCGCCTCGCCGCGGCGCGGCGCGGAATCATCGCCGGGGCGCGGTGCGGGGTCGCTTCCGCGCCGCGGGGTGGGGGAGCCCTGATCAGGCGGCATCGGCGATCTCCCCGCCCTTGCGGGCGGCGTTGATATGGTCGCGCAACTCGTGCACCAGATCCTGGAAGTCCTGCTTGTAGGTGTCGTCGAGGGAGCGGGGGCGGTCGAACGGAACCGTGCGCTCGGCCAGGATGCGGCCTGGGCGGGAGGACATCACCAGCACGCGGTCGGCCAGGAACACGGCTTCCCTCAGGTCGTGCGTCACCAGGATCACGGTGGGCTTCAGCGTCAGGCAGACCTCCTGGAGCTGGGCCCAGAGATCCTCGCGGGTGAAGATGTCGAGCGCACCGAAGGGCTCGTCCAGCATCAGCAGCTCGGGGTCGTGCACCAGTGCGCGGCACAGGCTGGCGCGCTGCTGCATGCCACCGGACAGCTGATAGGGAAAGCGCTTCTCGAAGCCCGCCAGCCCGACCATGGCCAGCAGCCTGTGCGCCTTGTCCTCATAGGCGGCCCGCTCGCGCCGCAGGCGCCGCCTGTGAGGCTCCACCACCTCCAGCGGCAGCATCACGTTGCTGAGGATGTTGCGCCAGGGCAGCAGGGTAGGGTTCTGGAACGCCATGCCGACCACGGAGAGCGGCCGGTCCACCTCCTGCCCACCGACGATGACGCTGCCGGCGCTGGAGGGCCAGAGACCGGATACCAGCTTCATCAGCGTCGACTTGCCGCAGCCGGAAGGCCCGACCACGACGACGAACTCGCCCCGCGCGACATTCAGGGTGGCGTCGCGCAGCGCCAGCGTGCCCTCCACGCCGCCATATTGCATCGAGACCCCGTCGATCTCGACGAAAGGCCGCTCCTTCGTCGCCATGCCCAATCCCTGCCGCACCCGTGTTCCGCCCTGCAAGTGCCAAGCCATGGGGTGCGAAGGCAAGCCTGCCGTACCGCGGCAGCGGCAAAGATGCAGGGTTCCGGGCCAACCCTGCCCATCGGCTGGGCATTGCGGGGGCGGCGCGGCCCCGATGTCACGCAACGGCGGCGGCGGGCCCGTGTTGCTGCGGTGATGCTCCGCGCGCCCGCTTCTTCCACGCTGCCCGCCGAACTGCTCACCCCGGCCGAGATGGCCGAGGCCGATCGTGCCGCCATCGCTGGTGGCGTGTCCGGCCTTGCCCTGATGCAGGCCGCAGGGGCGGCGGTGGCCCGGGCGGTGCGCGCCCGGTTCCGGCCCTGTCGCGTGCTGGTGCTGGCCGGCCCCGGCAATAATGGTGGTGACGGCTACGTCGCCGCGCGGCTGCTGGAACAGGCGGGATGGCCGGTCGGTGTCGCGGCGCTGGCACCGCCGCGGCTCGGCAGCGACGCCGCGCTGGCCGCCGCCGCCTGGCGCGGCCCGTGCCTGGGGCTGGAGGCCGCGGAGATTGCCCGCGCCGGGCTGGTGATCGATGCGCTGTTCGGCGCCGGGCTGCAACGCGACCTGGCGCCGGAGCTGGCGGCGCTGCTGCGCGGCGTCTCGGCCCCGGTGGTGGCGGTGGATGTGCCCTCCGGGGTTGATGGCGCGACCGGGCAGGTGCGCGGCTTCGCGGCACAGGCGGCCCTGACCGTGACCTTTTTCCGGCGCAAACCCGGACACCTGCTGCTTCCCGGCCGTGAACTATGCGGCGAAACGGTGCTGGCGCCGATCGGCCTGCCGGGCGCGGTTCTGCAGGGCATCGCCCCGTCCAGTTTTGCCAATGGTCCGGCCTTGTGGCGCCTGCCGCGTCGTGATGCCGAGAGCCACAAATTCAGCCTCGGCCATGTCACCCTGGTGGCGGGCGCCACCATGCCGGGCGCCGCGCGGCTGGCGGCATCGGCCGCGCGGCGGGTCGGCGCCGGGCTGGCCACGGTGGCGGCGCCGGATGGTCCCACCGCGGCGCTGTTCCGCGCCGGCGAGCCTGGCCTGCTGGTGCGCGACGACCCGCCCGAGGCGCTGATCGAGGATCCGCGCCGCAACGCCTGGCTGCTCGGCCCCGGCGCGTCGCCGGGCCAGGCGATCCTGGATCTGTTGCGGCGGCTGGTGCAGGCCGGCCGCGCGGTGGTCGCGGATGGCGGCGCGCTGACCGCCGCCGCCGGGCAGCCGGACGCGCTGCGGGGCGCGGCGGTGCTGACGCCGCATGCCGGCGAATTTGCCCGCGTCTTCGGCGCCGCGACGGAGGACCGGCTTGCGGCGGCGCGCGCGGCCGCTGCCCGCACCAGCTCCGTGGTGCTGCTGAAGGGCTCGGACAGCATCATCGCGGCGCCGGATGGTCGCGCCGCCATCAACAGCAACGCGCCGCCCGCCCTGGCCACGGCCGGCTCCGGAGACGTGTTGGCGGGGCTGGTGGCCGGTCTGCTGGCGCAGCACATGCCGCCCTTCGAGGCCGCCGCCGCCGCCGCTTTCCTGCACGGCGCGGCCGCCACTGCGGCTCTGGGCGGCGCCCGGCCGGATCAACCCTTGATTGCCGAAGACGTGTTGTCGGGAATCGGCCCCGCCGTCGCGGTGGCGCTTTCCTCTGGGGGCTGGACTGCGGCAAGCTGATCACTACATGTTTCGCCAGATTACTGGCGTAATGCCGGGGAGCCCACATGTCCGACGTTGCCATTGTTCCTTCCGGCTCGGAAGGATTGTTCGACCGGGCATTGAAGCGCGTCACCGTGCTGTGGCGCGACATGGCCGCCTCAGTCGGAGGTCCTGCCGAGGATGCGTCGTGGGAAGCCCGCATGCGGGCCTGCCTGGAGGCGCGCGGCGGCGAGGTTTCGGCCCGCAACCGCGCCGCCAGCCTGGCGCAATCCTATCTGACGCTGGATGAGGCGGGACGCGCCGGCTTCTTCCAGGCCCTAGCGAGCTTCGACTCCGACCCGGCTTCGGTGGAGGCGGCGATGCGTGAGGTCAGTGCCGCCCGGGACAACGCGTCCCGCGCCAGTGCCAAGGCCAAGCTGCGCCGGGTGCTGGAGCCGCCGCGCCTGCGGCTGCTGACGCAGTTCACCACCATCCCAGACGGCATGAAGTTCCTGGTGGATCTGCGCGCCGACCTGAACCGGCTGATGGGGCGCGATCCCATGCTGGGCGCTCTGGATGCCGATCTGCGCGGCCTGCTGGCCAACTGGTTCGACATCGGCTTCCTGGAACTCCGCCGCATCGACTGGAACTCGCCCGCCGCCCTGCTGGAGAAGCTGGTGGGCTACGAGGCGGTGCACCGGATCCGCACCTGGCGCGACCTGAAGAACCGCCTGGATTCCGACCGCCGCTGCTACGCCTTCTTCCATCCGCGCATGCCGGAGGAGCCGCTGATCTTCGTCGAGGTGGCGCTGGTGCAGGGCCTGTCCGGCTCGGTGCAGAAGCTGCTGGACGAGAAGGCGCCGGTGCAGGACCCGCGCAAGGCCGATACCGCCATCTTCTATTCCATCAACAACTGCCAGCGCGGCCTGGACGGCATTTCCTTCGGCAATTTCCTGATCAAGCGCGTGGTCTCCCTGTTGCGCGAGGAACTGCCCAACCTGAAGACCTTCTCCACCCTGTCCCCGATCCCCGGCTTCCGCCGCTGGCTGGAGGAGCGCACCAGCGAGGCGGAGCCGAAGCTGCTGACCGAGGAGGAGGCGAAGCAGCTCGTGGAGTGGTCGGGGCTTGCCAGCGGCGACGCGGCGCTGCGCGCCCTTCTGGCCGGGCCGCGCGCTCTGGCGGGCAGCTGGGGCCTGAAGGCGGAACCGGTGCTGACGCGGCTTTGCGCCCGCTACCTCGTGCTGGAGACCGGGCGCGGCGGCAAGCGGGCCCGCGACCCGGTGGGCCATTTCCACCTGTCCAATGGCGCGCGGATTGAGCGGGTGTGCTGGCGCGGCGACGTGTCCGAGAAGGGAATGCGCGAGAGCATCGGCTTCATGGTCAATTACCTCTACGACCCGGCCAAGATCGAGGATTACCACGAGGCGTATGTGGGGGAGGGCAGCCGCGCCGCAACCACGGCGCTGCGCAGGCTGGCACGCAGCGGCCCGCAATAATCTGCTGCCTGCCCTCGCCTCAGGCAGCGATGGCAGGGCGCGGCAGCGTCTGGAAACCGGGGCGGCCGATCAGGTAGCCCTGGAACAGGGTGACGCCCAGATCCTCCAGGACGCGGAATTCGGCGTCCGTTTCGACGCCTTCCGCCACCACGTCGCAGCCGAGATCGCCGCACAGCGCCAGCATGTGGCGGATGATGCTGCGCCGGCGCGCATCGCGGTCCACGCCGCGCACCAGCGCCATGTCGAGCTTTACCGCATCGGGCTGGAAATCCGCCAGCAGGGTGAGGCCGGAATGCCCAGCGCCGAAATCATCGATTGCGGTGCGAAAGCCGATGTCGCGGTAGCAGGCCAGGATGCGCAGCAGGTGCGCCGGGTCCTGCATGGCCTCGTTCTCGGTGAACTCGAAGATCAGCCTGTCGCGCGGCAGGGTGCTGCGCTCGGCCGCCGCCAGGGTGGCCCGGATGCAGGCGCGGGGTTCATAAACGGCGTTCGGCATGAAGTTGATCGACAGCTTCGCGTCGGTGTCGATCAGTCCCAGTCCGGTGGCCATTTCGATGGCGCAGACGCGGCAGGCCTGGTCGAAGGCGTAGCGATTCGCTTCGGTGATGGCGCCCAGCACGCCGGCGGCCCCTTCCCCGGCGGGGCCGCGCACCAGCGCCTCGTAGGCATAAAGCCGCGATCCGGCGGCATCGCGGCGGAGGATCGGCTGAAAGGCCATCGACAGGGCGGGCAGGGCCGCGGCGGGACCCCGGCAGGCGGCGCAGCCGGGTGAATCAGAAGGCGGCATCCAGGCGGGGCTCCAGTGCGAGGCGGTATTCTAGACATGATAATGATTGCCGGGTCGTGAACGTGGTCCGCTTGGTGGCGGCGGGGCTTTTCACTAGCTTGTGTGGGTCCGAGACTGAACCAGCAAGGAAGCGCCATGAACGCCACTCCCGATCCGCGCGGATTGCGGCCGGCTGACGACCCGGCTCGCCGCCTGCGGCTCCTGCGCGCGGTGGAGCGCAAGCTGCTCTGGCTCTCAGCCTGGACCATCCACAACGCCAACCACATCCGGCCCAACCGCGACGGTCTGAAGGTGGGCGGGCACCAGGCTTCCTCGGCCTCCGTGGCGGCGATCATGACGGCGCTGTATTTCGATATCCTGCGGCCGCAGGACCGGGTGGCGGTGAAGCCGCATGCCGGGCCGGTGTTTCACGCGGTGAACTACCTGCTCGGGCGGCAATCGCGCGACAAGCTGGCGACGCTGCGCCAGTTCGGCGGCATCCAGCCTTATCCTTCCCGCGTCAAGGACGGTGCGGAGGTGGATTTCTCCACCGGCTCGGTGGGCCTCGGCGTGGCGCTGACCTCCTTCGCCTCGCTGGTGCAGGATTATGTCCACCTGCATGGCCTAGCGCGGGAGGGAATGCCGCGCGGCCGTCACGTCGCCATCGTCGGCGATGCCGAGCTGGACGAGGGCAACATCTACGAGGCCCTGCTGGAAGGCTGGAAGCACGATGTGCGCGATGTCTGGTGGGTGATCGACTACAACCGCCAGAGCCTCGATTCCGTGGTCCCCGACCGGTTGTTCGGCCGCATCGAGGGGCTGTTCCGCGACATGGGCTGGAACGTCGTCACACTCAAATACGGCCGCAAGCTGGAGGCCGCCTTCGCACGGGAGGATGGCGAGCATCTGCGCCGCTGGATCGACGACTGCCCGAACAGCCTCTACGCCGCGCTGACCTTCCAGGGCGGCGCCGCCTGGCGCGCCGCGGTGCTGGCGGAGCTGGGCCGCATGCCCGGCATCCGCGCCATCATCGACCCGCTGGACGATGCCGAGCTGGGCGCGCTGATGACCAATCTCGGCGGCCATGACATCGAGACGCTGACGGAAGCCTTCCGCGCCCAGGAGGCCGCCGGCGACCAGCCCACCTGCTTCATCGCCTACACCGTGAAGGGCATGGGGCTGCCCTTCGCCGGGCACAAGGACAACCATGCCGGGCTGATGACCCGGGAGCAGATGGAAGCCTTTCGCGGCGAGATGGGCATCCGCGAGGGACATGAGTGGGACCGCTTCGAGGGCCTCGACCTTCCGGTCGCGGAGCTGGAAGGCTTTCTCCGCGAGATCCCCTTCGCCGCCGCGCTGGCGCCGGAGGGCCGCAGCCTGTCCGCGCCCGCCGTGCCGGTGCCGCCCGTGCTGCCGGCGCCGCGCCTGCCGCCCTCGCGGATGCTGTCCACCCAGGCCGGCTTTGGCGAGCTGATGGCCGAGATCGGCCGCGGCCAGAAGGAATGGTCCGCCGTCGCCTCGCGCATCGTGACCACTAGCCCGGATGTCACGGTGTCCACCAGCCTCGGGCCCTGGGTGAACAGGCGCGGCATCTTCGACCGGCACCTGAAGAACGACGTGTTCCGCGATGCCAAGCTGGCCTCGGCGCAGCGCTGGGGAATGTCGCCGAAGGGGCAGCACGTGGAACTCGGCATCGCCGAGCAGAACCTGTTCCTGGTGCTGGGTGCGCTGGGACTGGCGGACCGGATGCATGGGGCACGGCTGCTGCCGGTGGGCACGGTGTACGACCCCTTCGTCAACCGCGGCCTCGATGCGCTGATCTATGCCTGCTACCAGGATGCGCGCTTCCTGCTGGTGTCCACCCCCTCCGGCCTGACCCTGGCGCCGGAAGGCGGGCAGCACCAGAGTGTCAACACCCCGCTGATCGGCATGGCGCAGGACCGGCTCGCTTCCTATGAGCCGGCGCATGCCGACGAGCTGGCGGTGCTGCTGCGCCACGCTTTCCACCACATGCAGCAGCCTGACGGCTCGGCGGTGTGGCTGCGGCTGTCCACCCGATCCATCGCGCAGCCGGAGCGGGCGCTGGACCCGGCGGCGGTGATCGCCGGCGGCTACTGGGCGGTACACCCCGCTGAGGGGGGCCGCATCGCCATCGCCTATCAGGGTCCGGTGGCGCCGGAAGCCTGGGCCGCCTTCGAGGAGCTGCGCGCCGAGGAGCCCGGGGCCGGGCTGCTCGCCATCACCAGCCCGGACCGGTTGCACGCGGAATGGCTGGCCTCGCGGCGGGCGGCGCGGCGGGCGCCCGGTGCGGCGGCCTCCACGATCGAGGCGCTGCTGGCACCGCTGGCGCGCGACGCGGCCATTGTTTCCGTGCTGGACGGGCACCCGGCGGCCCATGCTTGGCTCGGCGCGGTGCGCGGGCAGCGCGTGGTGCCGCTCGGGGTGGACCATTTCGGCCAGGCCGGCGACATCCCGGACCTGTACCGCGAACACGGCCTGGACACCGACGCGATCCTGGATGCCTGCGCCCAGGCGCTGCTCGGCGGCTGAGGCGTGGGGCAACTGCCGCGGGGGTTCCGCTTTCTTTCCCCGGCACCATCCTCCTCGGTGATCGCGGCATCGTCGGACAAGGCCGCCCCGCGCGGCGGATGATGCGGCACTCCAGCCGAGGTCGCTGCACATGTTCCTTGTTTCCCGCCGCCTTCTCCTGGGCTCCGGCTCCATCGGCGTCAGCCTGATGGGTGGCGCCCTGTCGCAGCCTGCCACGGCGGCCGGGCCGCTGCCCCCGGTTCCGGCGGATATCGGGCAGGTCGAGAACGGCCGTGTCACCTTTCCGAACTGGAGGGGGGAGGCGGATCGTCCCTCTCCGCCGCCCCCGGCACCGCTACCTCCGGAGAAGCGGGTCGGCTTCGCGCTGGTCGGTCTGGGCCGGCTGTCGCTGGAGCAGCTGCTGCCGGCCTTCGCCGAGTGCAGGCAGGCGCGTCCCGTGGCGCTGGTGTCCGGCACGCCGGACAAGGCGCGCATCGTGGCTGAGCAGCACGGCATCCGGCCGGACGCGCTGTACGATTACGGCAGCTTCGATCGCATCCGCGACAATCCGGAGGTGCAGGTTGTCTACATCGTGCTGCCCAACGGCCTGCATCACGAGTTCACCCTGCGCGCCGCCCGGTCCGGCAAACATGTGCTGTGTGAGAAGCCGATGGCCAACACCGCCGCCGAGGCGGCCGAGATGGTGCAGGCCTGCGCCGCCGCCAAGGTGAAGCTGATGGTGGCGTATCGCTGCCAGTATGAGCCCTATAACCGCCAGGCCACCGACCTGCTGCGCTCCGGCGAGCTGGGGCGTCCGCGCTTCATCGAGGCGGTAAACACCCAGGTGCAGGGCGAGATCGATCAGTGGCGCTTCAAGAAGGCGCTGGCCGGCGGCGGCGCGCTGCCCGACATCGGGCTCTATTGCCTGAATTCCGCGCGCTTCTATTCCGGGGAGGAGCCCGTGGAAGTGTTCGCCCGCATCGACAACCCGAAGAATGACCCGCGCTACCGCGAGGTGGAGGAAAGCATGGCCTTCATGCTGCGCTTTCCCTCCGGCCTGATCGCCAATTGTGCCTGCAGCTACGGCGCGCATGAAAGCAAGGATCTGCGGGTGCGGCTGGAGAAGGGCTGGATCGATGTGGAGAACGCCTTTGCCTATGAGGGCCAGTCCATGCGCGTCGCCCGCCGCGCCGGCCGCGCCGAGGGCATCGAGGAGCTGCGCCTGTCGCAGAAGAACCAGTTCGCTGCCGAGATCGACCACATGGCGGAATGTGTGCTCACCGGCCACACGCCGCGCACGCCTGGCGAGGAGGGGCTGCAGGACCATCGCATCATGGAGGCGCTCTACCGCAGCGCCGAGACCGGCCAGCCGGTGGCGCTGCCGGCGGCGGACACGCTGGATGCCACGCGCGGCCCGGGCCTGAAGGGCGACGGCTAGAAGCGTCCTCCATGGCTCCGGCAACCCGCGGCCGCTACCGGCCGATCAGCGATTACGGCATCATCGGCGATACGCACAGCACCGCCCTGATCGCGCCGGATGGTTCGGTGGACTGGCTCTGCTGGCCACGCCATGACAGCCCGGCCTTGTTTCTGCGGATCCTGGATGACGGACGAGGCGGACTCTGCACCGTGGAAGGCGGTGCAGGACAGGGCGAGCCGCGACCGGCCGGCCGCCGCTACCTGCCGGGCACCAATATTCTCGAAACGCACCTGGCCATGGCGGGCGGCGAGGCGACGCTGACTGATTTCATGCCAGTGAACCCGCCGGCCCCGTTATCCGAGGAAGGTCCGGACGGGGAAGGGGAAACCCGGCTGATCCGCCTGCTGCGCTGCGTATCGGGCTGCGTCAGCGGCTGGTTCCGGGTGCGCCCTGCCTTCGACTACGGCCGGCTGCAGGCCGGCGCGGCGGCACATCCCGATTGCGTGCTGTTCTCGGCCGGCGGGCACCGGCTGCGCGCCGCCGGCTCGGCCCCGCCGGAGCTGCGCGGCAACGAGGCCTGGATTCCCTTTTCCCTGCGTCAGGGCGAGGAAGCCTTCCTGGTGCTGACCCATGGCGAGCAGGGGCGGGAGCCGCCGGTGCATGCCGAGGGTGTGGCGCACCGCCTGGCGCAAAGCCGCCGCTACTGGGAGGAATGGAGCGCGCGCTGCGGGTATCGCGGTCCTTACCGCGAGATGGTGCTGCGCTCGGCACTGTGCCTGAAGCTGCTGTGCTACGCGCCCAGCGGCGCCATCATTGCCGCCGCCACCACCTCCCTGCCCGAGGCGGTGGGGGGCACGCGCAACTTCGATTACCGCTTGGCCTGGATGCGTGACGCCAGCTTTTCCGTGGGTGCCTTCGTGAACCTCGGCTATCTCCGGGAAGCGGCGGAGTTCATGCGGTTCCTGCGCGAGATCGGCGAGGGGCCGGGCGCCGAGCTGCGCCTCCTGTACGGCATCAAGGACCCGCCGGCGCCCGAAGAAACGCTGGACCACCTGGAAGGCTACCGCGGCTCCCGCCCCGTACGCATCGGCAATGCCGCCAAGGACCAGCGGCAGCATGACATTTACGGCGAGTTCCTGTCCTCACTGCACCTTTATGTGGACCGGGTCGGCCGCAACCTGCCGCACAGCGTCGGCCGGCACCTGAAATCCGCCCTGCGGGCTCTGGCCGAGCAGGCCCTGGCGCGGCGGCACGAGCCGGATCATGGCATCTGGGAGATCCGCGGCGCGCCGCAGCATTACCTTCACACCAAGGCGATGCTGTGGCGGGCGCTGCATTCCGCCGCCCGCACCGCCGAGATCATGGGCTACCATGATCTCGATATCGCCGGCTGGGATCGCGCGGCCGGCGAGATCCGCGAGGAATACCATCGGCGGGGCTGGAGCATCCGGCGCGGCGCCTTCGCCATGGCCTACGGCTCCGACCGGCTTGACGCGGCGGTGCTGCGCGCGGTGCTGTATGGCGCGTTCGAACCCGGGGACCCGCGCATCGCCGCCACGCTGGAGGCGGTGCAGCGCGATCTGGCGACGGGCGATCTGGTACGCCGCTACGACGCGGATGACGGCTTCCCCGAGAAGGAGGGGGCTTTCGCCGTCTGTTCCTTCTGGCTGGTGGGGTGCTTGGCGCTGATGGGCCGCACCCGGCCCGCCAAGGCGATGTTCGAGCGGCTGCTGGGCCGTGCCAACGATCTCGGTCTCTATGCCGAGGAGTTCGACCTCGCCACCGGGGAGTTCCTGGGCAACTTCCCGCAGGGCTTCACCCAGATGGCGGTGATCAACCATGCGCTGCGGCTGGACGGCAGCATCGCCCGCTTCGGCTTGCGGGACTGATCTCATCCGCCGGCAGAGGTTGGGCAAGTCGTTCTGTTCCGGGTTCAGCGGCGATGCTGGTGGGCTCAGCGGCTCCGGAAATAGGCGTCGAGCCGCCGCATCGCTTCCCGCGCCAGCGCCGTGTCCACGGCGAAGCAGAGTCGCAGCTGGCCCTGGCCTTCTGGCCCGAACGCGGTGCCGGGCGCCAGCCCGACCTTGGCCTCCCGCAGCAGCCGGATGGCCAGGGCCTTGGAATCGGTTTCGCCGGCCACCGAGAACATCAAGTAGAAGCTGCCCTCCGGCGCCTGCGTGGTGATGCCGGGGATCGCCGCCAATCCCTCGGAGAAGATGTCCCGGCTGTCGCGGCAACGGCCCACCATGGTGCGGATGAAGTCGTCGCCTTCTTCCAAGGCGGCAATGCAGGCATGTTGGATAAAGGTCGGGATCGAGGTGGTGTTGTACTGGCCGAGGTTGTCGAACACCTGTTCCATGCCCTGAGGGAAGATGAGCCAGCCGGCTCGCCAGCCGGTCATCGCCCAATTCTTGGAGAAGGTGTTCGAGATCAGGAGCTTGTCTTCGGCGGTGCAGACCTGCAGGAAGGACGGAGCGATGCTGTTGCCGTAGGTGAAGTGGTTGTACACCTCATCCGACAGGATCCACAGGCCGCGTTCCCGGGCGAGGTCGCGCAGCGCGGCCATCTCCCCCTTGCTCATCACCCAGCCGGTCGGGTTGGACGGCGAGTTGATGGCGATGACCCTGCTTCTCGGGGTGATCGCCGCCTCGATTGCCTCCAGGCTGAGGCTGAACCCGCCATCTGCGCCCCGATCCAGCGCGACCGGCACGGCGACGCCGCCCAGCACCTGCACGGTGGCGGCCAGATTGGGCCAGTGCGGTGCCGGGAAGATCACCTCGTCCCCGGAGTTGAGCACCGCCTGCATGGCCTGCATGATGGCATTCATACCGCCGGCCGTCAGGGTGAAGCGGCCGGCCGGCACCTCGACCCCCCAGTGGCGACGATGATAATCCGACAGGGCTTGGCGCAGCCGCGGCAGGCCGTGCGCGTAGGTGTAGCGCGTGTGGCCGGCGCGCATCGCCGCCGCCGCCGCATCCACCACGAGGGACGGAGTCGGCAGGTCGCCCTCGCCGATCCACAGCTTGATCACCTCGGGGTCCTCGCGGCCCAGATCGGCCACCTCGGCGATCTGGTTCTGCGCCAGGGCGCGGATGCGCTCGGGCAGGTCGTCCAGGAGGGCGGGGCGGGTGGGGCTGGAGACGCTCATGCGGGCGAAAACCTCGGGCGCGGAACGGCCGGGATGGGCCGCTTCATCCTGTGTGCCGCCGCCGCCGGGGGCGCGCAAGGCGGGGATGGGCGGCTGTGCTCTTTCAATAACCGCGCCACTGCGCTAAACGCGCCGGCTCATGAACGCCGGCCGTGGAGGCGTCGTGGGTCTGGCGGGCGTGGTGGAATTGGCAGACACGCTGGATTTAGGTTCCAGTGGCGCAAGCCGTGGGGGTTCAAGTCCCTCCGCCCGCACCACCCGGCCCCCGCAATCGCGCCGGCCCTGACCGGTCTATATTCTCTAGGAGCGTTGGTGTGGCGATGCAGGTGACCGAGCTGGCAGCCGAGGGGCTGAAGCGGGCCTTTACCGTGGTGGTTCCGGCGGCCGACATTGCCGCGGCGCGCGATCAGCGCCTGGTGTCGCTGGCCAAGGACATCCGCCTGCCGGGCTTCCGCCCGGGCAAGGTGCCGATGGCCGTGGTGAAGCAGCGCTATGCTTCCGCCGTGATGAGCGAGGTGCTGGAGCAGCAGGTCCAGTCCGTGACCCGCACCGTGGTGGAGGAGCGCGGCCTGCGACCTGCCATGCAGCCGAAGATCGAGCTGGTGTCGTTCAAGGACGATGCCGACCTCGAATTCAAGATCGAGCTGGAGCAGATGCCGGAGATCCAGCTGCCGGACTTCTCCGCCATTGAACTGGAGAAGCCGGTCGCCAAGGTCGGCGATGAGGAAGTCTCCAGGGCGCTGGAGGGCATCGCCGCCCGTAACCGCGCCATGGAGGACGTCACCGAGGACCGCGCCGCCCAGCAGGGCGACGTGGTGGTGACAGACTTCATCGGCCGTGTTGTCGGGCCTCAGGATCTGCTCTCGGGTACTCCAGCGGAGAGCTGGAAGCTGACGCAGGCTGGCGGCACCGGTAGCCTGGAGGCCGTTGATGGCGGCGCCGTGGCGAAGCTGTCGGGTGCCGACGCTGCCCGCGTCACCTTTGTTTCCGGTCCGAAGCTCCAGGGCGGTGATGTCCTGAACATTTTCTTCCGTTGGAAGGTTGATGCACCGCTCTCCGATAATGCTAAGGGCGTCGTGTTCTTTGACCTGCAGGATGACACTGGCAAGACTGTGCAGTCTGGCGAGGTTTCCGTGACGCCGCCCGGCATGGAGGAGGCGTCGGTCAGCGCTACCTGGACTGCGCCGGAAGGTGCGTCCGGCATGCTGCGGGTCAGTGTCCGTGTCGGCTTCGCCGACAAGAAGGACGACGTTGTCCTGACCATAACCAACGTGGCCCTGCGCCAGGGCGAGGATGGAGCGGTGGGCGCTGCCTTCCCGGGCGGCACCGGCACGGACATGCCGGTGGAGATCGGCGGGGCCGGCTTCATTCCCGGCTTCGCGGAAGGTCTCGAGGGCATCAAGGTCGGCGAAACCCGCCATGTGGACGTGACCTTCCCGGCCGAGTACGGCGCCGCCGAACTCGCCGGCAAGCCGGCCCGCTTCGAACTGACGGCCAAGAAGCTGCAGAAGCCGGTCTCGGCCGCGGTGGATGAGGAGTTCGCCAAGAAGCTCGGCCTCGGCAGCGTGGACGAGCTGAAGCAGCGCGTCACCGAGAGCCTGCAGGGCGAGTATGACCAGCTGTCGCGCCTCAATGTGAAGCGCAAGCTGCTGGACGCGCTTTCGGCCCAGGCCTCGTTCGAGGTGCCGGCATCGATGGTGGAGACCGAGTTCGCGCAGATCTGGCAGCGGGTCGAGGCCGACCTGAAGGCGGGCCGCCTGGATGAGGAAGACAAGGGCAAGGATGAGGACACGCTGAAGGCCGACTACAAGGCTATCGCCGAGCGCCGCATCCGCCTTGGCCTGCTGTTGAGCGAGATCGGCCGCACCAACAACATCCAGGTGACCAACGAGGAGCTGTCCCGCGCCATGCGGACCGAGGCCCAGCGCTACCCGGGCCAGGAGAAGCAGGTCTTCGACTTCTTCCAGAAGAACCCGCAGGCGATCGACAGCCTGCGTGCGCCCATCTTCGAGGAGAAGGTGGTGGACTTCATGCTGGAGCTGGCCAAGGTCACCGAGAAGGAAGTGCCTGCCGGAGAGCTGTCAGCCGATCCGACAACCTGATGCCCTGTCGCTGGGATGCCGAAAGGCGTCCCGGCACCGGGAGGGGGCTGCCGCCCCGGAGACTGTGCCGCGGAAATTTTCGATCCCCTGGCGCAACCATATCCGCCCCCCTCTTTCCCCTGCGCGGCGTCTGCACCATGTTAACAATTGAAGTCTAGGGTGATGGCGGACGGGATTCGCCGGGGCGGGATGGGCAAGGGCTCTTCCGTGGCCCGGTGGCCCGTCCACCGCGGAAGGATGCAAGATGCGGGATCGTGATCCGGTCGAAACCTATAACAACCTCGTCCCGATGGTCATCGAGCAGACCGCGCGGGGCGAGCGTGCCTTCGATATCTATTCGCGCCTGCTGAAGGAACGGATCATCTTCCTGACCGGGCCGGTCTACGACCAGATGTCGTCGCTGATTTGCGCCCAGCTGCTGTTCCTTGAAAGCGAGAATCCGAACAAGGACATCGCCTTCTACATCAACAGCCCGGGTGGCGTGGTCTCGGCCGGCCTCGCGATGTACGACACCATGCAGTACATCCGCGCGCCGGTATCCACGGTGTGCCTGGGCATGGCGGCGTCGATGGGATCGCTGCTGCTGACCGCCGGCGCCAAGGGCAAGCGCTTTGCGCTGCCGAACAGCCGCATCATGGTGCACCAGCCGTCCGGCGGTGCGCAGGGTCAGGCGACCGACATCGAGATCCAGGCACGCGAGATCCTGTCGCTGCGTAAGCGGCTGAACCAGATCTATGTGAAGCATACCGGCCAGCCTATCGAGGAGATCGAGCGCAAGCTGGAACGCGACAGCTACATGTCGGCGGAGGAGGCGAAGGCCTTCGGCCTGATCGACGAGGTGGTGGAGGAGCGTCCGGCCGGTCCGATCTCTGAGGCCCCCAAGGCATGAACCATGGCCGGGCGGAGAACTCCACCCGGCGCCTGAGTGGTGGCCGGCGGCTGCGGGCCGCCCGGCACCCGTCCCGCTTCCCCCGTTATGACAGGGGGGCTACAGTCCCGCATGATCCGCCGGCCCGTTGCCGGAGGGTCCAGGAGCGCGCATGAGCAAGTCCGGCGACTCGAAGAACACCCTGTATTGCTCGTTCTGCGGCAAGTCGCAGCACGAGGTCCGCAAACTCATCGCCGGCCCGACGGTCTTCATCTGCGACGAGTGCGTCGAACTCTGCATGGACATCATCCGTGAGGAGCACAAGACACACCTGGTGAAGTCTCGCGACGGGGTGCCGACCCCGCGCGAGATCTGCAAGGTGCTGGATGATTATGTGATCGGGCAGGAGCACGCCAAGAAGGTGCTCTCCGTCGCGGTGCACAATCATTACAAGCGCTTGGCGCATGGCGGCAAGACCGGCGAGGTCGAGATCGCCAAGTCCAACATCATGCTGGTGGGCCCGACCGGCTCGGGCAAGACGCTGCTGGCCCAGACGCTGGCGCGCATCCTGGACGTGCCCTTCACCATGGCGGACGCCACGACCCTGACCGAGGCGGGCTATGTCGGCGAGGACGTGGAGAACATCATCCTCAAGCTGCTGCAATCGGCCGACTACAATGTCGAGCGGGCGCAGCGCGGCATTGTCTATATCGACGAGGTCGACAAGATTTCCCGCAAGTCGGACAATCCGTCGATCACCCGGGACGTGTCGGGCGAGGGCGTGCAGCAGGCGCTGCTGAAGATCATGGAAGGCACCGTCGCCTCCGTGCCGCCGCAGGGCGGGCGCAAGCACCCGCAGCAGGAATTCCTGCAGGTCGACACGTCCAACATCCTGTTCATCGTGGGCGGCGCCTTCGCCGGGCTGGACAAGATCATCGCCGCCAAGGGCAAGGGCTCGGGGATCGGCTACGGCGCCGAGGTGCGCGGCCCGGATGAGCGCCGCATGGGCGCCATCCTGCGGGAGGTGGAGCCTGAGGACCTGCTGAAGTTTGGCCTGATCCCGGAGTTCATCGGCCGCCTGCCGGTGATCGCCACGCTGGAGGATCTGGACGAGAAGGCGCTGATCGAGATCCTGACCAAGCCGAAGAACGCTCTGGTCAAGCAGTATCAGCGCTTGTTCGAGATGGAGGCTACCAAGCTGACCTTCACCGAGGACGCGCTGCGCTCCGTTGCGACGCGCGCCATCCAGCGCAAGACCGGCGCTCGCGGCCTGCGGTCCATCATGGAGAGCATCCTGCTCAGCACCATGTTCGATCTTCCGGGCCTCGAGGATGTCGAGGAAGTGGTTGTGAACAAGGAAGTCGCCGAAGGGCGTGCGGCCCCGCTGTTCATCTATGGTGAACGGGCGGCGGAGCAGACTTCCGCGTGAGGTTCAGCCCGGCTCTGATGGCATGGCTGGCCTCGCGTGGCTTGCCCTGCCGCCAGGCCGGGCCCATCTCATGGGAGAACCCCGTGGCGTGGGCGCGTGCCGTGATCGGGCGCGTTCACGCCGGCTGTCCTGAGTGAGGTCCCCAATGGCGGATAAGAAACCCGAATTGACCAGCGGTGAGCTGCTTCCCGTGCTCCCGTTGCGCGACATCGTTGTCTTCCCCCACATGATCGTGCCCCTGTTCGTCGGGCGGGAGAAGAGCGTGCGCGCCCTGGAGGCGGTGATGCGGGAGGACAAGCAGATCCTCCTCGTTGCCCAGCGCAATGCCGCGCAGGATGATCCGTCCGCGGATGACCTGTACGACGTGGGCACGGTGTCCACGGTGCTGCAGCTGCTGAAGCTGCCGGATGGCACGGTCAAGGTGCTGGTGGAGGGCGGCAAGCGTTCCCGCGTGCTCGGCTTCAAGGAGACCGAGCAGTATTTCGAGGCCTTCACCGCGCTGATCGATGAGGCCGAGGCGGAGCCGCCCGAGGTCGAGGCGCTGGCCCGTACCGTGGTCTCGCAGTTTGAGCAGTACATCAAGCTCAACAAGAAGATCGCGCCGGAGGTGCTGGTCTCGATCAACCAGATCGATGATCCGGCCAAGCTCGCGGATACGGTGGCCAGCCACCTGAACCTGAAGATCAGCGAAAAGCAGGAACTGCTTGAGATCGCCGGCGTTTCGCAGCGCCTCGAGCGGGTCTTCGCGCATATGGAGAGCGAGATCGGCGTTCTTCAGGTGGAGAAGCGCATCCGGAACCGCGTCAAGCGGCAGATGGAGAAGACCCAGCGCGAATACTACCTGAACGAGCAGCTCAAGGCGATCCAGAAGGAGCTCGGCGAGGGCGAGGACGGCAAGGACGAGCTGGCCGAGCTGGAAGCCAAGATCAAGGCCACCAAGCTGTCGCCAGAGGCACGCGATAAGGCGATGGGCGAGCTGAAGAAGCTCCGCTCCATGTCGCCGATGAGTGCCGAGGCGACGGTGGTGCGCAACTACCTCGACTGGATCCTCTCGATCCCCTGGAAGAAGAAGTCGAAGGTCAAGAACGACCTGGCCAAGGCCGAGGAAGTGCTCGACGCCGATCACTACGGGCTCGACAAGATCAAGGAGCGGATCATCGAGTATCTGGCGGTGCAGTCGCGCTCGCCGAAGATCCGTGGCCCGATCCTGTGCCTCGTGGGACCGCCGGGCGTGGGCAAAACCTCGCTGGGCAAGTCCATCGCCAAGGCCACCAACCGCAACTTCGTGCGGATGTCGCTGGGCGGCGTGCGGGACGAGGCGGAGGTGCGCGGCCACCGGCGGACCTATATCGGCTCCATGCCGGGCAAGGTCATCCAGGGCATGAAGAAGGCCAAGACCTCCAACCCGCTCTTCCTGCTGGACGAGATCGATAAGCTCGGCGCCGATTGGCGTGGCGACCCGTCCTCGGCTCTGCTGGAGGTGCTGGATCCGGAGCAGAACTCGACCTTTGGCGACCACTACCTCGAGGTGGATTACGACCTGTCGGACGTGATGTTCGTCACCACGGCCAACAGCCTGCGCATGCCGCAGCCGCTGCTGGACCGGATGGAGATCATCCGCATCCCCGGCTACACCGAGGATGAAAAGGTGCAGATCGCCAAGCGCCACCTGCTGCCCAAGGTGACCGAGGCGAACGGCCTGAAGTCAGGCGAGTGGAGCGTGACCGATGAGGCGCTGCTGGACCTCGTGCGCTACTATACGCGCGAGGCCGGGGTGCGGAACCTGGAGCGTGAGGTCGGTGGCCTGGCGCGTAAGGCGGTGACCGAGATCGTCTCCAAGAAGGCGAAGAAGGTCGCGATCAATCGTAAGAACCTTGGGAAATATGCCGGGGTCCGCAAGTTCCGCTATGGCGAGGCCGAGGCCGAGGACATGGTGGGCGTGGTCACTGGGCTAGCCTGGACCGAAGTGGGCGGTGAGATCCTGACGATCGAATCCGTCATGGTTCCCGGTAAGGGCAAGGTGCAGACCACCGGCAAGCTGGGCGACGTAATGCAGGAAAGCGTCTCGGCGGCTCTGTCCTACGTGCGCAGCCGCTCGGTGAGCTTCGGCATCAAGCCGACGCTGTTCGAGCGCCGCGACATCCACGTCCACGTGCCGGAGGGTGCGACCCCGAAGGATGGTCCGTCAGCCGGCATCGCGATGGCGACATCGATCGTGTCGGTCCTGACCGGCATCCCGGTGCGCAAGGATGTCGCCATGACGGGCGAGATCACGCTGCGCGGTCGGGTGCTGCCGATCGGTGGGCTGAAGGAGAAGTTGCTGGCGGCGCTGCGGGCCGGCATCACCACGGTGTTCATCCCGAAGGACAACGAGAAGGATCTGGCCGAGATTCCCGACAATGTGAAGAAGGGCCTGACCATCATCGCGGTGTCGCATGTCGATGAAGTCATCGCTCAGGCGCTGGCGCGTCCTCCTGAGGCAATCAGCTGGAGCGAGGCGGACGAAGCTCCTCCCGCTGCGGCTGATGGGCGGGGCACCGTTCCGGCCAGCCTGCCGCACTGAGGCATTGGTCGTTGACGAGAGGCCGGAGCAGATGCTCCGGCCTTTTTCGTTTCCGGAACGGTCATCCTGGCGTTGACGCTGCAAAAGCCGCTTGCCTACTGTTCCATCGGGTGCCCTCGGGTGCCGTGGCAGCACAGGGCAGGAACAGGCGGGTGAACAAGCAGGATCTGGTGGCCGTTGTTGCGGAAACGGGGGAACTGTCGAAGGCCAAGGCGGTGGAAGTCGTAGATGCGGTGTTCGGCGCCATCGGAGGTTCGCTCAAGGCTAAGCAGGAGGTCCGCCTCCTGGGCTTCGGAACCTTTTCCACGGCGCGGCGCAAAGCCGGAAAGGGGCGTAATCCGCGCACGGGGGAGGAGATCGATATTCCTGCCGCGACCACGGTCCGGTTCAAGCCGGGCAAGCTGCTGCGCGACGATCTGAACTGAAAAAGGCTTGCGCGGCGCGGTGCCAGCGGGCATCGCTGTGCCTGCACCGGGCGGGCACTTAGCTCAGCGGTAGAGCGCCTCGTTTACACCGAGGATGCCGGCGGTTCGAATCCGTCAGTGCCCATTCCACCCGGCTCCAGGCGGTTCGATGCAGCCGCAAATCAATCGTCATCCTGGCTATTTTCGGTGATTGACAGGGAAGGCCGGGCGCCGTAATTCCCCGCCCACGCCGCAAGCGGGTGTAGCTCAGTTGGTTAGAGCGCCGGCCTGTCACGCCGGAGGTCGCGGGTTCGAGCCCCGTCACTCGCGCCACAGCGCATCAAGAAAACGCCGCCCCGGGCAACCAGGGTGGCGTTTCTTGCTTCGTCTCCACAAGCATCTGGCGCAGCGCGAATCCTGTGGCGGCCTATGGCGGGAAGCGGCTCGGGGGGGTAATGTCCGCCCCGACATTGCATTGCGGCATGCCCCGCGGCGCGATCGCCACGTGCTCCCCGGTGCGTGGCTTTACTGGGCCACCTGGGCCCAAGGGACGGACACAATCATGACCCAGCCCCTGCTGGCGACCTATTTTCCGATCCTGGTCTTCCTGGCGATCGCGGCGGTGATTGCCGCGGCCATGGTGGGGGGCAGCGTGCTGGCCGCCCGGCAGAAGCCCTATGCGGAAAAAGTCTCTGCCTATGAATGCGGCTTCGAGCCGTTCGACGATACGCGGCGCAAATTCGACGTCCGCTTCTACCTCGTCGCCATCCTGTTCATCATCTTCGACCTCGAGGTCGCCTTCCTGTTCCCCTGGGCGGTGGCGCTGGGCGACATTGGCTGGCTCGGTTTCCTGTCGATGATGGGCTTCCTGGCGGTCCTGACGGTGGGCTTTCTTTACGAATGGCGCAAGGGCGCCCTGGACTGGGAATGATCCCATGAGCAGCACCAGCAGCAACGACCTCGCCTGGAACAAGCAGGCGCTTCAGCCTGGGGCGGAGCAGGACGCCGTGGTGAAAGGCGTCACCGAGGAGATGGAGGACAAGGGCTTCATCGTCGCCAACTTGGACAAGGTGGTGAACTGGGCCCGCACCGGCAGCCTGTGGCCGATGACCTTCGGCTTGGCGTGCTGCGCCGTGCCGATGATTCACGCCTATATGCCACGCTACGACCTCGACCGCTTCGGCGTGATTCCGCGCGGCTCGCCCCGGCAGTCGGACGTGATGATCGTTGCCGGCACGTTGACCAACAAGATGGCGCCCGCATTGCGCAAGGTCTACGACCAGATGGCCGAGCCGCGCTGGGTGATTTCCATGGGCAGCTGCGCCAATGGTGGCGGCTATTACCACTACTCCTACAGCGTGGTGCGCGGCTGCGATCGCATCGTGCCGGTGGACGTTTATGTGCCGGGCTGCCCGCCGACGGCCGAGGCGTTGGTCTACGGCATTCTGCAGCTGCAGAAGAAAATCCGCCGCACCGGGAGCATTCTCCGTGGCTGATGAGAACCAGACCCTCCCGGCCGAGCTGACGCCACCGACTCCGCAGCAGGCGTTGCTGAATGCCGTGCTGTCCACTCTGCCGGATGGCGTGGTGACGGAATCGAAGCTGGCGCGCGGTGTAGAGCCGGAGATCCGGGTGCGCCGCGAGGCCCTGCACGCCGTGCTGCAATTGCTGCGCGACAAGCCCGATTTCGGCTTCGAGCAGTGCATGGACATCTGCGGCATGGACTGGCCGCAGCGGGCCGAGCGCTTCGACGTGGTCTACAACCTGTTGTCGCTGACGCATAACCACCGCATCCGCGTGATCACCCAGACCGACGCGGTGCAGCCGGTGCCGACCGTGTCCGACCTCTGGCCCACCGCCACCTGGTTCGAGCGTGAGGCGTGGGACATGTACGGCGTGGTGTTCGAGGGGCAGAGCGATCTGCGCCGCATCCTGACCGATTACGGATTCCAGGGGCACCCGCTGCGCAAGGACTTCCCGCTGACCGGCTATGTGGAGGTCCGCTACGATCCTGAGCGGCAGGCCGTGGTCTATGAGCCCGTGAAGCTGCAGCAGGATTTCCGCAACTTCGATTTCCTCTCGCCCTGGGAAGGCATGACCACGCTGCCCGGCGACGAGAAGGTGCATCTCAACCGGATCACCCGCGAATGAGCCTCAGCACCGAAGACACTCCGGCCGCCGGCGGCACCCGCACGGTCGAGATCGACAGTCACACCATCAATTTCGGGCCGCAGCATCCCGCCGCGCATGGCGTGCTGCGCCTTGTTCTGGAACTGCAGGGCGAGGTGGTGGAGCGGGCCGACCCGCATATCGGCCTGCTGCATCGCGGTACCGAAAAGTTCATCGAGTACAAGACGTACCTTCAGTCGAACCCGTATTTCGATCGCCTGGATTACGTTGCGCCGATGTGCATGGAGCACGCCTACGTCCTGGCGCAGGAAAAGCTGCTCGGGATCGAGGCGCCGATCCGCGCCCAGTACATCCGCGTGATGTTCGCTGAGATCAGCCGCCTGCTGAACCACATCCTGAACATCACCACCTACGCCCTGGATGTGGGCGCCACCACGCCGAGCCTGTGGGGCTTCGAGCAGCGCGAGGCGCTGCTGGAGTTCTATGATTCGACGTCGGGTTCGCACTACCACGCGAATTACTTCCGCGCCGGCGGGGTGGTGAAGGACCTGCCGCCTGGCCTGACCGACCGCATCGCGGCGTGGGCGGAGCAGTTCCCGAAATTCGTGGACGATATCGAGCGGCTGCTGACCGGCAATCGCATCTTCAAGCAGCGCACCGTCGATATCGGCATCATCACGGCCGAGGAGGCGATGGCGTGGGGCTTCAGCGGCCCGTGCCTCCGCGCCTCCGGCTGCGCCTGGGATTTGCGTCGCTCGCAGCCCTATGATGTCTACAATCAGATCGATTTCGACATCCCGGTCGGCAGCCATGGCGATTGCTACGAGCGCTACCTGGTCCGAGTGGCGGAGATGCGTGAGAGCCACAAGATCGTCAAGCAGTGCCTGGCGCAGATGCCGCGCGGCCCGATCAAGGTGCAGGACAGCAAGATTGCCTCGCCGACTCGTGCCGACATGAAGCGGTCGATGGAATCGCTGATCCACCATTTCAAGCTGTATTCCGAGGGCTACCACGTGCCCGAAGGCTCGACCTATACCGTGGTCGAGGCGCCGAAGGGCGAGTTCGGCGTGTTCCTGCAGGCGGACGGCACCAACCGGCCCTATCGCTGCAAGATCCGCTCGCCCGGCTTCGCGCATCTGCAGGCGATGGAGAAGCTGTCCAAGGGTCACATGCTGGCCGATGCCGTGTCCATCATCGGCAGCCTGGATATCGTGTTCGGAGAGATCGACCGGTGAGCGCGCCCCAGCACCAGGAACCCGTCAGCTTCGCCTTTGACGAGCAGAGCGAGGCACAGATCGCCACGATCCTGAAGCGGTACCCGGAGAACAAGAAGGCCAGCGGGGTCATCCCGCTGCTCTACGTCGTGCAGAAGCAGATGGGCCGGCAGACCGGCAGCGCTTGGGTGCCGCGCGTGGCAATGGACCAGGTGGCGCTGCGCCTCGGCATGGCGCCGATCCGCGTCTACGAGGTCGCGACCTTCTACTTCATGTTCAACACCAAGCCGATCGGCCGGTATCACCTGCAGGTCTGCGGCACCACGCCGTGCTGGCTGCGCGGCTCGGACGAGGTGGCGCGTGCCTGCCGCGATGCGGGACACCTGAAGGGCTACGGCGACACCAGCGACGACGGGTTGTTCACCATGACAGAGGTGGAATGCCTGGGCGGTTGCGTGAACGCGCCGATCCTGCAGGTGGACGACGATTATTACGAGGACCTGGATTACGACAGCACGGTGCAGCTGATCGAGGCGCTGAAGCGTGGCGATCGGCCCAAGCCGGGCAGCGCCAGGGGACGGTTGTGCAGCGCGCCGGAAGGCGGACCCGAGACGCTGCTCGACATCCCGCTGGCGGAGGGGAAGTGACGCCATGGCGCTGAGCGACAAGGACCGCATCTTCACCAACCTTTACGGCATCCATCATTGGGGGCTGACGGAGGCGCGGCGGCGCGGCAACTGGGACGGGACGGCCGGCATCATTGCCAAGGGCCGCGACTGGATCATCGAGGAAATGAAGCAGTCCGGCCTGCGCGGCCGTGGCGGCGCCGGCTTCCCGACCGGCCTCAAATGGAGCTTCATGCCGAAGGAGAGCCCCGATGGGCGGCCCTCCTATCTGGTAGTGAACTGCGACGAATCCGAGCCGGGCACCTGCAAGGACCGCGACATCATCCGCAACGATCCGCACACGCTGATCGAGGGATGCCTAATCGCCGCCGTCGCCATGGGCGCGCATGCCGGCTACATCTACGTCCGCGGCGAATATTACAATGAGCACCTGGTGCTACAGGCCGCCATCGAAGAGGCCTACGAGGCCGGCCTGCTCGGGCCGAACGCAGCTGGCTCTGGCTGGGATTTCGATCTCTACGTGCATCGCGGCGCGGGCGCCTATATCTGCGGCGAGGAAACGGCGCTGATCGAGAGCCTCGAGGGCAAAAAGGGCATGCCGCGGCTGAAGCCGCCATTCCCCGCCGCCGTCGGCCTCTATGGCTGCCCGACCACGGTGAACAACGTGGAAACCATCGCGGTGGTGCCGGAGATCCTGCGGCGCGGCGCATCCTGGTTCGCCTCCTTCGGCCGGCCGAAGAACAGCGGCACCAAAGTGTTCTGTATCCAGGGCCACGTGAACAAGCCTTGCAACGTGGAAGCCGAGATGAGCATCCCGATGCGGGAGCTGATCGAGCGCTATGCCGGCGGGGTGCGCGGCGGCTGGGACAACCTGCTGGCGGTGATTCCCGGCGGTTCATCGACCCCGCTGCTGCCGAAGCATATCTGCGACGACGTGCTGATGGACTTCGACGCGCTGCGCGAGCACAAATCGGGCCTCGGCACGGCGGGCGTGATCGTGATGGACAAGTCCACGGACATCATCAGAGCGATCGCGCGCCTCGCGCAGTTTTACAAGCACGAGAGCTGCGGCCAGTGCACCCCCTGCCGCGAGGGCATGGGCTGGCAGAAGCGCCTGATGGACCGCATGGTCGAGGGGCGGGCGGAGATCGCCGAGATCGACGTGCTGGAGAGCGTGACCCGCCAGATCGAGGGCCATACCATCTGCGCGCTGGCCGATGGCGGCGTGTGGCCGGTGCAGGGCCTGATCCGGCATTTCCGGCCGCTGATGGAAGAGCGCATCGCGGCCTACAAGGCCAAGAAGAGCGGCGGCGCCATGCCGCTCGCCGCGGAGTAACACGCCATGGCGAAGGTCACGATCGACGGGATCGAGATCGAGGTCCCGAACGGTGCCACCGTGCTGCAGGCCTGCGAGGCCGCGGCCAAGGAGATCCCGCGCTTCTGCTACCATGAACGGCTGAGCGTGGCGGGCAATTGCCGCATGTGCCTGGTCGAGGTGGAGAAGGCGCCGAAGCCGGTGGCCTCCTGCGCCTATCCGGTGGCGGACGGCATGAAGGTGTTCACGGACAGCCCGATGGTCCGGAACGCCCGCCGCAACGTCATGGAGTTCCTGCTGATCAACCATCCGCTGGACTGCCCCATCTGCGACCAGGGCGGCGAGTGCGATCTGCAGGATCAGGCGACAGCCTATGGCGGCCAGGGCGGCCGTTATATGGAGGAGAAGCGGGCGGTCAAGGACAAGTACCTGGGCCCGCTGGTCAAGACGATCATGAACCGCTGCATCCAGTGCACCCGCTGCGTGCGCTTCGCGACCGAGGTCGCGGGCGTGCCGGAGTTGGGCGCCACCGGCCGCGGCGAGGATCTGCAGATCGGCACCTATGTCGAGAAGGCGCTGACCACCGAGCTGTCCGGCAACCTGATCGACATCTGTCCGGTTGGCGCGCTGACCAGCCGTCCCTATGCCTATGTGGCGCGGCCCTGGGAATTGCGGAAGACGGATAGCGTGGACGTGCTGGACGCCACCGGCACCAACATCCGCGTCGACACGCGCGGGCCGGAGGTGGTCCGCATCCTGCCGCGCACCAATGAGGATGTGAACGAGGAATGGATGGCCGATCGTGGCCGCTTCGCCTTTGACGGGCTGAAGCGGCGCCGGCTGGACCGTCCCTGGGTGCGCAGGGACGGCAAGTTGCGCCAGTCCAGCTGGGAAGAAGCCTTCTCGGTGATCAGCGAGAAGATGCACGGGCTGAAGGGCGACCAGGTCGGCGCCATCGCCGGCGACTTGGTGGATGCCGAGAGCGCCTTTGCCCTGCGCGCGCTGATGCGGGGTCTGGGTTCGGCCAACACCGATTGCCGCCAGGATGGCGCGGCGATCGACACCTCGCGCCGCGACTTCTACCTCTTCAACAGCGGCATCACCGGGATCGACGAGGCTGATGCCTTGGTGATCATCGGCAGCAACCCGCGCCGGGAAGCGCCGGTGCTGAATGCACGCATCCGCAAGCGCTGGGCGTCCGGCTCCATGAAGGTGGCGCAGATCGGGCCGCAGGGCCTCGACCTCACCTATAATGCGGAACATCTGGGCGAGGGCCCACTGGCCATCGCGGGCCTGATGGATGGCAGCCTCGGCTTCGCGGAAACGCTGAAGGCCGCCAAGAAGCCGATGGTGATCGTCGGGCGGGCGGCGCTGGCGCGTCCGGATGGTGCCGCGATCCTGGCGGCAGCCTGGGATCTGGCCAAGGCCTTCGGGGCGCTGACACCGGAGTGGCACGGCTTCAACGTGCTGCACCTGTTCGGCGGCCAGGTCGGCGCGCTGGATGCGGGCTTCGTGCCGGGCGAGGGCGGTCGCGACGTGGCCGGCATGCTGCAGGGCGGCCTGCAGGCCCTCTGGCTGCTGGGCGCCGACGACATCGACACCGCCCTGATTCCGTCCGACACCTTCGTGGTGTATCAGGGCCATCACGGCGATCGGGGCGCTGCCCGGGCGGACGTGATCCTGCCGGGCGCCGCCTATACCGAGAAGGACGCCACCTACGTCTCCACCGAAGGGCGGGTGCAGCGGGGCCGACTGGCCTTGTTCCCGCCGGGGGAGGCGAAGGAGGACTGGCGCATCATCCGTGCCGCCGGCGCCGCGTTGGACGTGGCTTTGGAGTTCGACACGCTGGACGCGCTGCGCGAGCGGATGGTCGCTTTCAACCCGATCTTCGGCGTGGTGGATGGACGCGTTGCTGGCGGCTGCGCGGACAGCTCCGGTCCGCGGGCGAGCGGCGCCATGGGCGAGGCGGCCTTCACCCTGCCTCTCGCGGATTACTGGCTGGCGGACACGGTGAGCCGGGCCTCAGAGACGATGGCCCAGTGCAGCCGCATCTACAACGATCCCGCGCCGCGGCTGGCGGCGGAGTAAGCCCTGATGGAAGCCTTCCTTGCCTCCCCGTTCGGGGTGCTCATCATCACGGCGCTGCAGACGCTGGCGATGCTGGTGCCGCTGCTGATCGCCGTTGCCTACATGACCTATGCCGAGCGCAAGATCATGGCGGCGATGCAGATGCGCGTTGGCCCGAACGTGGTGGGCCCGCTGGGCCTGCTGCAGCCCTTTGCAGATGCCGCGAAGATGCTGATGAAGGAAACCATCATCCCGTCGGGCGCCAACCGGGCGCTGTTTATCCTCGGGCCGATGCTGACCTTCATGCTGGCGATGATCGCCTGGGCGGTGATCCCGGTGAACGAGGGCTGGGCGATCGCCGACATCAATGTCGGCATCCTGTACCTGTTCGCGGTCAGTTCGCTCGGCGTGTACGGGATCATCATCGCTGGCTGGGCGTCGAACTCGAAATACGCCTTTCTCGGCGCGCTGCGCTCGGCGGCGCAGATGGTGAGCTACGAGGTCTCCATGGGTCTCGTGATCGTCACGGTGCTGCTCTGCGTCGGCTCGCTCAACCTGACGCAGATCGTTCTGGCACAGAAGACGGTGTGGTTCTTCATTCCGCTCTTCCCGATGTTCATCATCTTCTTCATCTCGACCCTGGCCGAGACCAATCGCCCGCCCTTCGACCTGGCGGAGGGCGAGTCGGAACTGGTGGCGGGGTTCATGGTGGAATATTCCTCCATGACCTACGCGCTGTTCTTCCTCGGCGAATACGCCAACATGTTCCTGATGTCGGCCATGACGACCACCCTGTTCCTGGGTGGATGGCTGCCGCCGATGGACATCACCCCCTTCAACTGGCTGCCCGGGCCGATCTGGTTCATCCTGAAGATCTGTCTGTGCATGTTCACCTTTGTCTGGGTGCGTGCGACCTTCCCCCGCTACCGCTATGACCAGCTGATGCGCCTGGGCTGGAAGGTGTTCCTGCCGTTCAGCCTGATCTGGCTGGTGTTGACGGCCTTTGTTCTGAAGCTGGCCGGGTGGCTGCCGGCATGACCTGTTCCAAGATGAGTGGCGCGGGCCTGCTCCGCGCGATGAGGTGAGAGATGGCATCGCTTGACCGGATGGCGCGCAGCCTGCTGCTGACCGAGCTGGTCTCGGGCATGGCGCTGACGCTGAAGTATTTCTTCAGCAAGAAGTCGACCATCAACTATCCTTATGAGAAGACGGCGCTGTCCCCCCGCTTCAAGGGCGAGCACGCGTTGCGGCGCTACCCGAACGGGGAAGAGCGGTGCATCGCCTGCAAGCTGTGCGAGGCGGTCTGCCCGGCCCTGTGCATCACCATCGAGGCCGAGCCGCGCGAGGACGGGTCACGCCGCACCACGCGGTACGACATCGACATGACCAAATGCATCTATTGCGGCCTGTGCGAGGAAGCCTGCCCGGTAGATGCCATCGTCGAGGGGCCGAACTTCGAGTTTGCCACCGAGACCCGGGCCGAGTTGCTCTACGACAAGAACCGCCTGCTTTCGAATGGTGATCGCTGGGAACCGGAGATTGCCAAGCGGCTCGAGCTCGACTCCCCCTACCGCTGAACGCCACGCTTCGGGGGTGGAACCGGCCGTGACATCCCCGAGGCTCTCCAGCACGGCCCCGTCCTCCTGCCAGGGCGGTTCATTTCTTGGAACGGTGCCATGATGCAGCATCTGCACGCGGGCGGGCCGCGATGATCGCCGCTCTCGCCTTTTACGTCTTCGCAGCCATCCTGATCGCCTCGGCGGTCATGGTGGTGACCAGCCGGAACCCGGTGCATAGCGTGCTGTTCCTGATCCTGGCCTTCTTCAACGCTTCTGCGCTGTTTCTGATGGCCGGCGCCGAGTTCCTGGCGATGATCCTGGTGATCGTCTATGTCGGCGCCGTGGCCGTGTTGTTCCTGTTCATCGTCATGATGCTGGACATCGACTTCACGCAGCTGCGGCAGGGCTTTCAGCGCTACGCCCCGGTGGGCGGCGTGATCGGGGCCATCCTGTTCCTGGAGCTGCTTTTCGTGTACGGCTCCTGGCAGTTCGCGCCGGATGCGGCGACGCTGCGGATGAACGTCGTGCCGGTGGAGCCGGGCGTTTCCAACACCGAAGCGCTGGGGCGGCTGGTCTATACGGATTACGTCTTCCTGTTCCAGGTCGCCGGGCTGATCCTGCTGGTTGCCATGATCGGCGCCATCGTGCTGACCCTGCGCGACAAGTCGGTCGACAGCAAGCGCCAGGACATCGCCACGCAGGTGGCCCGTGCGGAGGCGGTCGTTCTGACCAAGGTTCCGGCCGGTGCTGGCCTCGCCACCATGGGCATCACCCGCCGCAAGCTGCCCGAGGCGCCGAAGCCCAAGGCCGTCGCGCATGACGATCCCGGCCATTCCGGGGGAGGGCATCACTGATGTTGAGCATCGGCCTCGGCCATTACCTGACTGTCAGCGCGATCCTGTTCGTGCTCGGGATCCTCGGCATCTTCCTGAACCGGAAGAACATCATCGTCATCCTGATGTCGATCGAGCTGATCCTGCTGTCGGTGAACCTGAACCTCGTAGCCTTCTCCGCCGCGCTGCAGGATCTCACCGGGCAGGTCTTCGCCATGTTCGTGCTGACCGTGGCGGCGGCCGAGGCCGCCATCGGCCTGGCAATCGTCGTCATCTACTTCCGCAATCGCGGCAGCATCGAGGTGGAAGACATTTCCACCCTGAAGGGCTGAAGCCATGTATGTCGGTGCTGTTTTCTTTCCCCTGCTGGGGGCCTGCATCTGCGGCTTCTTCGGCCGCTGGCTGGGCGACAAGCTGGCGCAGTGGGTGACCGTGGTCTGCATGGCGCTCGCCGCGCTGTGCGGGATCTCGGCCTTCATCCAGGTCGGCTTCAACCATGCGCCCACCACGGTGGACATCGTCACCTGGCTCGATGTCGGCGGTCTGCAGCTCTCCTGGGCGCTGCGCTACGACACGCTCGCGGCGATGATGGTGGGCATGGTCACGCTGATCTCGACCATGATCCATCTCTACAGCGTGGGCTACATGTCCCATGACGAGACCCAGCCGCGCTTCTTCGCCTATCTGTCGCTGTTCACCTTCATGATGCTGATGCTGGTGACCGCCGATAACCTCCTCCAGCTGTTCTTCGGCTGGGAAGGCGTCGGCCTCGCGAGCTACCTGCTGATCGGCTACTGGTACGAGCGCGAGAGCGCCAATCGCGCGGCGATGAAGGCCTTCATCGTCAACCGGGTGGGCGACCTGTTCTTCATGCTCGGCATGGCGCTGACCTTCTGGACCTTCGGCACCATCGAGTTCGACGGCATCTTCCAGGGTGTCGCCGCGGCGCAGCCCACCACCTTCGCCGGGGTCCCGGTGATCGAGCTGATCGCCCTGTTCTTCTTCCTGGGCGCCATGGGCAAGTCGGCGCAGATCGGCCTGCACACCTGGCTGCCGGACGCCATGGAAGGCCCGACGCCGGTGTCCGCCCTGATCCACGCGGCCACCATGGTCACGGCCGGCGTGTTCCTGATGGCGCGCATGTCGCCCCTGGTGGAATACGCGCCCAACGTGCTGGGCTTCGTCACCGTGATTGGCGCCACCACGGCCTTGTTCGCGGCATCGGTCGGCATGGTGCAGAACGACATCAAGCGGGTGATCGCCTACTCGACCTGCTCGCAGCTCGGCTACATGTTCTTCGCCGTCGGCGTTGGCGCCTACCAGGCGGCCGTGTTCCACCTGTTCACGCACGCCTTCTTCAAGGCGCTGTTGTTCCTGGGGGCCGGCTCGGTCATCCATGCCATGTCGGACGAGCAGGATATCCGCAAGATGGGCGGGATTTGGAAGAAGATCCCGGTCACCTATGCCATGTTCTGGATCGGCTCGCTGGCGCTGGCCGGCGTGCCCTACTTCGCCGGCTATTATTCCAAGGACATGATCCTGGAGGCGGCCTTCGCCGGGCATGGCTGGACGGCGATGTACGCGTTCATCTGCGGCATCCTGGCCGCCTTCCTGACCGCCTTCTATTCCTGGCGCCTGATCATCATGACCTTCCACGGCAGGCCGCGCGCCGACCATCACACGATGGAGCACGTGCATGAGAGTCCGGCGGTGATGCTGGTCCCGCTGCTGGTGCTGGCGGTGGGCGCGCTGTTCACCGGTGCCTATTTCTATGAGAACTTCGTCGGCCATCACTGGGCCGAGTTCTGGAACGGCGCTATCGTGAATGCGCCGCACAACCACATCATGCATGAGGCGCACGAGGTGCCCGAATGGGTGCCGCTGGCGCCCACCGTGGTGGGCGTGACCGGCATCGTGCTGGCCTATGTGTTCTACATGTTCATGCCGGGCATCCCGGGGCGGATCGCCGCCGCGATGCCGGGGCTGTACCAGTTCCTGCTGAACAAGTGGTATTTCGACGAATTGTATGACCGCATCTTTGTCCGCCCCGCCCGTGCCCTGGCGCGCGTGTTGTGGCAGACGGGCGATGCCAAGATCATCGACGGCATGCCCAACGGTGCCGCGGCGCTGACCATGCAGGCCTCGGGCCGGATGGTCCGGCTGCAGTCGGGGCGGGTGGCGAACTATGCCTTCGCCATGATCATCGGGCTTGTGTTGTTCGTATCCATCTTCGTGTTCGGGGTCGGCCGATGAACGCCGCGGGTTTTCCCCTGCTCTCGCTGCTCACCTTTCTGCCGTTGCTGGGGGCGGGCATCATCATGTTCGTCCGCGGGGAGGAGGCGGTGGTTGCCGCCAATGCCCGCTGGACGGCGCTGTGGACCAGCCTGATCACCTTTGGGCTGTCGCTGATCCTGTGGTTCCAGTTCGACAAATCCACCGCTGACTTCCAGTTCGTGGAGCAGATCAGCTGGATGCCGGAGTTCGGCCTCGGCTACCACATGGGCGTGGATGGCATCTCGGTGCTGTTCGTGCTGCTCTCGACCCTGCTGACACCGATCTGCATCCTGTCGTCCTGGGAAGCGGTGCAGAGTCGCGTGCGCGAATACATGATCTCCTTCCTCGTCCTGGAGACGATGATGGTGGGCATGTTCGCCTCGCTCGACGTGGTGATGTTCTACATCTTCTTCGAAGGCGTGCTGATCCCGATGTTCCTGATCATCGGGATCTGGGGCGGCACACGGCGCGTCTACGCCGCTTACAAGCTGTTCCTCTATACCCTGCTCGGCTCGCTGCTGATGCTGCTGGCCATGCTGCTGCTGTGGTTCGAGGCCGGCACCACCTCCGTTCCGGCGATCCTGAACCTGCAGATCGCGCCCTCGGTCCAGGTCTGGCTGTTCCTGGCCTTCTTCGCTTCCTTCGCCGTGAAGGTGCCGATGTGGCCGGTGCACACTTGGCTGCCGGACGCCCATGTCGAGGCGCCGACGGCAGGCTCGGTGATCCTGGCCGGCGTGCTGCTGAAGATGGGCGCCTACGGCTTTCTGCGCTTCTCCATCCCGCTGCTGCCGCAGGCCACAGAATGGTTCGCGCCGCTGATCTTCGCGCTGTCCGTTATCGCGGTGGTCTACACCTCCCTGGTGGCCCTGGCGCAGGAGGACATGAAGAAGCTGATTGCTTATTCCTCGGTGGCGCATATGGGCATCGTGACCATGGGCATCTTCACCCTGAACCATCAGGGCCTATCAGGCGCCATCTTCCAGATGCTGAGCCACGGCGTGGTGTCCGGCGCGCTGTTTCTCTGCGTCGGCGTGTTGTACGACCGGGTGCACAGCCGCGAGATCGCGCGCTACGGCGGTGTGGCCAAGATCATGCCGTCCTACGCCATGGTGTTCATGCTGTTCACCATGGGCTCTGTCGCGCTGCCCGGCACCGCGGGCTTCCCGGGCGAGTTCCTGGTGATCGTCGGCGCATGGCAGGCAAATCCCTGGGTCGCCTTCGGCGGGGCGCTGGGCATGATCCTGGGTGCGGGCTACATGCTGTACCTGTACCGGCGGGTGGTCTTCAGCCGCATCAGCCGCGAGGACCTGAAGGCCCTGCTGGATCTCAGCCCGCGCGAATACGTCACCTTCGCGCCGCTGATCCTGCTGACCTTGTGGATGGGCATCTACCCATCGTCTTTCCTTTCCTTCTTTGAGGTCAGCGTGGCGGCGCTCGTCACCCGGCATGAGGCCGCGATGGCCCTGCCGCGCCTGGCCGGGATGTGAGTGGCATGAACTGGACCCTCATCCTTCCCGAGCTGGTTCTGGCGATGGCCGGGCTGGTGATCCTGGCGGTGGGCGTGCTGCCGAAGCGCGACACCGATTTCGCCACCGGCATGGCCGTGCTGGGTGCGCTGCTGCTGGCCGGGGTGCTGGTGGTGGCGCAACCCGAGGGCGAGGCCTTCCTCGGCCAATACGTGTCCAACGCCTTCACCAAGTTCATGAAGATCCTGGTGCTGGCAGGCGGCGCGCTGGGCCTCGTGCTGGCCATGGACTGGAACCGCAAGGAAGGGCTGGCGCGCTTCGAATTCGCCATCCTGATACTGTTCAGCACGGTCGGCATGATGATCATGGTCTCTGCCAACGACCTGATCGCGCTCTATCTGGGGCTCGAACTGCTGTCGCTGTCGCTCTATGTCATCGCCGCCTTCAATCGTGACAGCGCGCGCTCCGCGGAAGCCGGGTTGAAGTACTTCGTGCTGGGCGCGCTCGCTTCCGGCCTGCTGCTCTACGGTTCGTCGCTGGTGTATGGCTTCTCCGGCTCCACCAACTTCGACGGCATTGCGGACGCCATTGCCGGCAGCGAGGGGGCGCCCTTCGGCTTGGTGATCGGCCTGGTCTTCGTGCTGGCGGCGCTTGCCTTCAAGATCTCGGCCGTGCCGTTCCACATGTGGACGCCGGACGTGTATGAAGGCGCGCCAACCCCGGTGACGGCCTTCTTCGCCACCGCGCCGAAGGTGGCCGCCATCGCCCTGCTGACCCGCGTCGTCGCCGGCCCGTTCGCCGAGCTGGCGGTGGAATGGCAGCAGGTGCTGCTGATCGCCTCCCTCTGTTCCATGGTGCTGGGCTCCCTGGCCGCCATCGGACAGCGCAACATCAAGCGGCTGATGGCCTATTCCTCGATCGGCCATGTCGGCTATGCGCTGATCGGCCTCGCCGTCGGCAGCGAGATGGGCATCCGCGGCCTGCTCCTCTACATGGCGATCTACCTGTTCACTAATGTCGGCGCCTTCGCCGTGCTGGTGGCGATGCGTCGTGATGGCCGGGCCCTGGAAGGCGTGGATGACCTTGCGGGGCTCGGCAGGACGGACCCGGCCATGGCCCTGGCCATGACGGTGTTCATGCTGTCGATGGCCGGCATCCCGCCGCTGGCCGGATTCTTCGGCAAGCTCTACGTGTTCCTGGCGGCGGTGCAGGGGGGCTACTGGACCCTGGCCGTGGTCGGCGTGCTGTCCTCGGCCGTGTCGGCCTATTACTACCTGCGCGTCATCAAGGTGATGTATTTCGACAGCGGCGAGGCGCTGGACCCCCGTCCACCCAGCTTGTCCGTGGTGCTGGCGGGAACCGGGCTGTTCACCGTGTTCTTCTTCCTGTTCCCGACGCCCTTCCTGGCCGCCGCCCAGGCCGCCGTCGCTGCGCTGGTGGGGTGAGCGGCGCCGGCGCCCCCTGGCGCCTCAGCGTCCATGATGAGCTGGCCAGCACCCAGGACCTGGTGCTGGCCGCTGCCGCAGCCGGCGAGCCGGAAGGGCTGGCCGTTCTGGCCCGCCGGCAGGTTGCCGGACGTGGCACGCAGGACCGCCTCTGGCGCTCGGGAGCCGGCAATCTGGCCCTTTCTCTGCTCTGGCGTCCCGGCGGTTCGGCGCAGGCTCTGCCGCGATGGTCCCTGCTAGCGGCCGTCGCATTGGCCGATGCCGTTGCGGCCGAGTTGCCGCCCGGGACCCCGCTGACCCTGAAGTGGCCAAACGATCTTCTGCTGGATGGCGCCAAATGCGCCGGCATCCTGACCGATGCGGCGAGCGACGGCGACGGCACCCTGGAGTGGCTCGTCCTCGGAATCGGCGTCAACCTGGCTCATGCGCCGGAACTGCCGGACCGCCGGACCGCCAGCCTGGCCGCTTTCATCGCGCACCCCCCCGAAGCGGCCTTGTTCGCCCAGGCATTGCTGCGACGGCTCTCTGCGTGGCGCGGGCGCCTGGAACGGGAGGGCTTTGCCTGCGTCCATGAAGCTTGGCTGGCGCGCGGCCCAAAGGTTGGAACGGAGTTGAGCCTGTTCCAGGGCGGCACCCCGTGGCACGGCATCTTCATGGGCTTGGCCGAGGATGGCCGCCTGTTGCTGCGGATCGGTGACCGGGATCGTGCTTTCATGTCCGGTGAAGTCGCCGGCTGACACCTGCCCGAAGCGCAGGATTGCAAACAGCGCCTGCCGCCCCTGTTGGCGCAGCCGCTTCACCATCCTATTTGTTATCGTGACAGTTTGCCTGACGCGCCGGCGCCTCCGATGGGCACGAGGCACGAGGGCCGCAGAGTTTCGCCCCGAGGGGCCTCATCCGTTCCACATACGCTGCAACAAAAACAACATCCGTGAGACAGAATGAACTTGATCCAGAATGACAACGATCTCGCCTTTATTCCATTGGGCGGGACGGGCGAGATCGGCCTGAACCTGAACGTCTACCGTTGCGACGGCCAACTCCTGGCCGTGGATTGCGGCCTGGGCTTCGGCGGCGCCGACAATCCCGAAGCCGAGGTGATGGTGCCTGATCCGGGCTGGCTGGCCGATCGTCGGGACCGACTGGTCGGGCTGGTGATCACCCATGCCCACGAGGATCATATCGGGGCCGTGGCGCCGCTCTGGCCGCAGCTGCGTTGCCCGATCTACGCCAGCCCGTTCACCATGGCGGTGCTGAAGCGCAAGCTGGGCGAAGCCGGGCTGATGGGCCAGGTCAAGCTCGTGACGGTTCCGCTGGGCGGTTCGCTGGAACTCGGTCCGTTCGGCATCCGCTTCATCCGCGTTACCCATTCGGTGCCCGAGCCGCAATCCATCGCCATCACCACGCGCTACGGAACGGTGCTGCACACCGGTGACTGGAAGCTGGACCCGGATCCGTTGATCGGCCAGCCGGCAGATGAGGCGGCGTTCGAGCAACTCGGGCGGGACGGGGTGCTGGCCATGGTGTGCGACAGCACCAATGCGCTGGTGGAAGGCCATTCCGGCTCGGAATCCGATGTCCGGCAGTCGATGAAGGCCTTGATCCGCCAACTCAAGGGCCGGGTCGCGATCACCTGCTTCGCCACCAATGTGGCACGGGTGGAAACCATCGCCCTGGCCGCTCAGGCCGCGGGGCGGCGGGTGGCATTGTTCGGCCGTTCGTTGCGCAACGCCGAGGCCGCGGCGCGCGAATGCGGCTACCTGCAGAACGTGCCGCCATTCCTGTCGGAAGATGAGGCGGATGACGTTCCCGATGACCAGCTGCTGATCATCTGCACCGGCAGCCAAGGCGAGGAACGCTCGGCCATGGCGAAGATCGCCGCCGACACCCACCCGCGCATCTCGCTCGGGGAAGGTGATACGGTGATCTTCTCCTCGCGCATGATCCCCGGCAACGAGAAGGCGATCCTGCGCATGCAGGACGAACTGGCCCGCGGCGGTTGCCGAGTGATGACGGCCGACGACCACATGGTGCACGTGTCCGGCCATCCGGCGCGCGACGAGCTGAAGCGGCTGTATTCCCTGGTGAAGCCGCGCTACGCCGTGCCGGTGCATGGCGAATGGCGCCACCTGCAGGAACACGCGGCGCTGGCCAAGGAGATGGGGTCCACCCCGGTTCTGGTCGAGGATGGCGACGTGCTGCGGCTGGCGCCCTTGTCAGGCAATGCCGCGCCGGATGTAGTGGAAGGCGTGCCGACCGGCCAGTTGGTGGTGGATGGCGACCGACTTCTGCCGCTGGAAGGGGCGGTGCTCGGGGCCCGGCGGAAGATGCTGTTCAACGGCGTGGTGGTGGCATCGCTGGCCGTCGACCAGGACGGCCGGGTGCTGGGTACGCCGCAGGTCTCAGCGCCGGGCTTGTTCGAGATGGGCGATGTGGAGCCTGGACAGCTGGCCGACGAGCTGGCGCGCGTGGTCACTGACTTGCCGCGGCCATTGAAGGAAACCGACGACCTGTTGCGGGATGCGGCCCGGACGGCGCTGCGCAAGGCCGTCGGGCGCCGTTTGCGCAAGCGTCCCAGCGTCGAGGTCCACATCCTGCGGGTCTGAGTTCCGCCATCCGGAGCCGGGACACGATGCCCCGGTGTCGTCCGGCCCGGGCAGGCGGATCAGCCGGCTGATCCGCCTGTTGCTTCATCGCTTCGCTCGACCGGACCGGGCGCCGCACCCTGGTCATGCGCCGGGACGGCAGGGTGCCGGGAAGCAGGGAGCCGACCTTGCTGGATCGGCAGGTCGGGCCCGGTGCAGTCCAGCTCGTATAACCCGGCCGGCCGCCGCGGGTCATGGCACGATGCGGCTCGCAGCCATCCGGGTGGTGCGCGATATCTGGTCGGCATCGCCCGTGCCATGGCTGAGCCGGATGAACGACCACCGAGCGACCCAGGCCAATGGCCCAGGGGATGTACGGATCTTTGTTAGGCCGCAGAGGAAGGGGGATGAGGTGAACTGGTTCACCGGTGTGATGGTGTACGTAATGGTCTGGTGGGTGGTGCTGTTCGCCGTGCTGCCGATTGGTGTGCGCCCTGACCATGATGGCGACGCCGCGGCGGGTGGTTGGCGCGGCGCCCCGGAGGCCCCCCAGATCGGCCGGAAATTGCTGTGGACGACATTGGCGGCCAGCCTGATCTTCGCTGGCCTCTTCGCGGTGATCCAGAGCGATTGGCTTAGCTTCCGTCCAGGCGGCAGTTTGTCACTAACATTGGATGAGAAGAAATAGGGCAGATCTTGCGGCATCTGCCAATTTTTTGATCTTCTGAAGAACGAAGGCCCAAATTAGCGGCGATTTTGGCTGGTTTTTGCATTGCGGCAGAAAACGTCTGACGACAGGATCAAGGACAGGAAGAGAGCTGGTTCTCTTCCTGCCGTGTGACTGGCGTTTCCTCCCTAAACTCGGGCCGCACCTCAGGGTGTGGCCCTTTTTTTGCTCAACATGCCGGGCGGTAACACCCCTGGCGCATTGTCAGCGACGCCCTTACCCTCCGCGCGCCTGTTACACCGGAGCCCGAGCCTTGCGCCTCTCCCGCGCCTTCCTGCCTACCCTGAAAGAAGTCCCTGCCGAGGCAGCCATCGCCTCGCACAAGCTGATGCTGCGCGCGGGCATGATCCGGCAGACCTCGGCCGGCATCTATGCCTGGCTGCCGTTGGGCCTGCGCGTGCTGCAGAAGGTCAGCCAGATCGTGCGGGAGGAGCAGGACGCCGCCGGCGCGCAGGAGATCCTGATGCCGACGATCCAGAGCGCCGAACTGTGGCGCCAGTCCGGCCGCTACGATGATTACGGCAAGGAGATGCTGCGCATCACCGACCGGCATGAGCGCGAGATGCTCTTCGGCCCGACCAACGAGGAGATGGTGACGGACATCTTCAAGTCCTATGCCAAATCCTATCGCGACCTGCCGCGCAACCTGTACCACATCCAGTGGAAGTTCCGGGACGAGATCCGCCCACGCTTCGGGGTCATGCGTGGCCGCGAGTTCCTGATGAAGGACGCCTATTCCTTCGACCTGGACGCGGACGCTGCTCGACTGTCCTACAAGAAGATGTTCGTGGCCTATCTGCGCACCTTCGCGCGGATGGGGCTGAAGGCCATCCCGATGCGGGCCGACACCGGGCCGATCGGCGGCGACCTCAGCCATGAGTTCATCATCCTGGCCGAGACAGGCGAGAGCCAGGTCTACCTGCACAAGGACCTGCTGGAATTCGACGTGCTGGCGCAGAAGCCGGACTACGAAGGCGACCTCGATCCCACCGTGAATTTCTGGACCAGCCGCTACGCCGCCACCGACGAGATGCATGACGAGGCGGCCTGGAATGCTCTCGGCGCCGAGAACCAGGTCTCGGCCCGCGGCATCGAGGTCGGCCACATCTTCTTCTTCGGCGACAAGTATTCCAAGGCGATGGGCCTTAGCGTGGCCGGAACGGACGGCAATCCGCTGGTGCCGCAGATGGGCTCCTACGGCATCGGCGTGTCCCGCCTGCTCGGCGCCATCATCGAAGCCAATCACGACGAGGCCGGCATCAAATGGCCGGAGGCCGTGGCGCCGTTTCGCTGCGCCATCCTCAACCTGAAGCCGGGCGACCTCGGCTGCGACATGCTGTGCGAGAAGCTCTACGCCTCGCTGCCGGGGGAGGCGGTGCTGGACGACCGCGGTGAGCGGGCTGGCGTCAAGTTCAACGACGCCGACCTCGCAGGCTACCCGTGGCAGGCGATCATCGGGCCGCGCGGCGCGGCCAACGAGAAGATCGAGCTGAAGCGGCGCGCCACCGGCGAGCGCGAGGAAGTGTCCCTGGAAGAAGCGCTGCGGCGAATGCATCCGGTCCCGTCGGGCCACTGAGCATGTTCGGAGCCTTCGAGCGAAAAGTCGCATTCCGCTACCTGCGGGCGCGCAAGGGCGAGCGCTTCGTTTCGGTGATCGCCACCTTTTCGCTGGTGGGCATCGCGCTGGGCGTCGCCACGCTGATCATCGTGATGAGCGTGATGAACGGGTTCCGGCAGGAATTGCTGGGCCGCATTCTTGGGCTGAACGGCCATCTCGGGATCTATGCCGCCGACTCCAATGGTTTGCGCAATTACGACGACATTGCCGAGCGGGTGCGCAAGCTGGCCGGGGTGTTGTCCGCGACGCCGATCGTGGAAGGGCAGGTGTTGCTGACCAGCGAGGCCGGCGGCGCCACGGGCGGGTTGGCGCGCGGCATCAAGCCAGAAGATCTGCGGGAGCGGCCATTGCTGGCGGGGAACATCCGTGCCGGTAGCCTCGACGAGTTTCAGGGCGAGGATGCCATCCTGATCGGCACCCGGCTGGCACAGAAACTCGGCGTGCACATCGGCGACAAGGTGACGCTCGTATCGCCGCAGGGCCGCGCCACGGTGATCGGCACCGTGCCGCGGCTGCGCGCCTACACGGTGGTGGCGATGTTCGAGGCGGGGATGAACGAGTATGATTCGTCCTACGTCTTCCTGCCCCTCCCGGCGGCTCAGATCTATTTCCAGCTGCGCAACGCCGCCTCCCAGATCGAGGTGTTCGTCGACAACCCCGATCAAGTGCGCCCGGTGACGCAGGAGATCGTGCGCGCGCTGCAGCCGATGCCGTTCCGGGTGCTGGACTGGCAGGCCAGCAACTCCTCCTTCTTCGCCGCGGTCCAGGTGGAGCGGAACGTGATGTTCCTGATCCTGACGCTGATCATCATCGTCGCCGCCTTCAACATCGTGTCGTCGCTGATCATGCTGGTGAAGGACAAGGGGCGCGACATCGCCATCCTGCGCACCATGGGCGCGACCTCCGGCGCGATCATGCGCATCTTCCTGTTGTGCGGCACCTCGATCGGCGTGCTGGGCACGCTGATCGGCTTCATCCTCGGCCTGGTGTTCTGCCTCAACATCGAGAGCATCCGGCAGTTTCTGCAATCCCTCACCGGCACCCAGCTGTTCAGCCCGGAGGTTTACTTCCTGACCCGCCTCCCGGCAGTGGTAAACCCGGACGAGGTGGTCCAGGTCGTGCTGATGGGCCTTGGCCTGTCCCTGCTCGCGACGCTGTATCCCTCCTGGCGTGCCGCCAGGACCGATCCGGTGGAGGCGCTGCGCAATGAGTGAGCCACGCCTGCGCCTCGACAAGGTGGAGCGCCTGTTCCGCACGGAGGCGGGCGAGCTTCCGGTGCTGCGCGGGGCCGAGCTGGCACTGCATCCAGGCGAGATCGTTGCCCTGGTGGCGCCGTCCGGCACCGGCAAATCCACCCTGCTGCACCTCGCGGGACTGCTGGAGCGACCAGATGCGGGGGAGGTGTTCATCGACGGCCGGCCCGCCGGCACGCTGGGCGACGAGGCGCGCAGTGCGTTGCGGGGCCGGTCGATCGGCTTCGTCTACCAGTTCCACCACCTGCTGCCGGAATTCACGGCGCTGGAGAACGTGGTGCTGCCGCAGATGGCGAACGGCGCCGCAGAGAAGCCGGCGACCGCCCGCGCGCGCGACCTGCTGGGCAGCTTCGGCCTGCAGGGTCGTGAAGATCACCGCCCCGGCCGGCTGTCGGGCGGCGAGCAGCAGCGCGTCGCGATCGCCCGCGCCCTGGCGAATCGGCCGGGACTGCTGCTGGCGGATGAGCCGACCGGCAACCTCGACGTGGCGACCTCCGACCGGGTGTTCGCGCAGCTGCTGGAAGCGGTGCGTGGCGCCGGCGTGGCGGCGTTGATCGCCACCCATAACCCGGAGTTGGCGGCCCGGATGGACCGGGTGGTGACCTTGCGCGAGGGGCGCATCGTTCCAGCCTGAGAGGGCCTCCTCAGGGCGGCGGAGCAGTGCCGCCGCTCGGATCGCGGCAGCGGCGGGCCGGGATCCGGGCCCGCAAGCGATGCACGCGGTGTCGCGGAACGGCTGCGGCGCGGCCGATGGCATGCTAGAAGCCGGACCATGACCGGCAGCTTCGTCCATCTCCATGTTCATTCCGCCTATTCCCTGGCCGAAGGGGCGATCAAGGCGGAGAAACTGGCCGATCTGGCCAGGGCCGAGGGCATGCCGGCCCTGGCATTGACCGATACGGCCAACATGTTCGGCGCGCTGGAATTCGCCAAGGCGTGCTCCGGCAAGGGCGTGCAGCCGATCATGGGCTGCCAGCTCTGGCTCAGCCGGGCCGCCACCGATCCGCGGCCGGAGGTGGCGCGACTCGCCCCCGATGCCGTGGTCGCACTGGCCACCAATGCTCAGGGGCTGGAGAACGTGCAGCGCCTGTCCTCGCACGGCTTCCTGCGCGACGATCCCAGCGGCAAGCCCACCGTGACGCTGGAGCTGCTGCAGCAGCATGCCGAGGGGGTGTTCCTGCTCACCGGCGGCGGTTGCGGCCCGTTGGCACGGCTGTTGGTGGAAGGGCGGCGCGACGCGGCCATGCAACTGCTCGACGCGCTCAAGGAAAGCTTCGGCGACCGGCTGGCGGTGGAACTGACGCGGCACGGCGCCGAGATCGAGCGCAGCCTCGACCCCGCCCTGGTGGCCCTGGCGGACAAGGCCGGGCTGCCCCTGGTCGCCACCAACGACATCTATTTCGCCAAGGCCGCGATGTACGAGGCGCATGACGCGCTGCTCTGCATCGCCGAAGGGCGCACCCTGGCCGAGCCGGACCGCCGTCGCCTGACGCCGGAGCATTATTTCAAGTCGGCGCAGGCCATGCGCGCGCTGTTCGCGGACCTGCCGGAAGCCTGCGACAACACCCTGGCGATCGCCCGCCGCTGCGCCGTTATGGCGGAAACCCGCAAGCCCGAGCTGCCGATCTGCCCCAAGGTGCAGCCCGGCATGACCGAGGCCGAGACGGTGCGCGACATGGCGGCGCGCGGCTTGGAGGCACGGCTCGATGCGCAGGGCACGCCCAATTCGCCCGAGGCGCGTGCCGTGTACCGCGAGCGGCTGGCCTTCGAACTCGATGTTATCGAGAAGATGGGCTTCTCGGGCTATTTCCTGATCGTCGCCGACTTCATCCAATGGGCCAAACAGCAGGGCATCCCGGTGGGGCCGGGCCGTGGATCGGGCGCCGGCTCGGTGGCCGCCTGGGCGCTGCTGATCACCGATCTCGACCCGCTGCGCTTCGGCCTGCTGTTCGAACGCTTCCTCAACCCCGAGCGCGTCTCGATGCCGGATTTCGACATCGATTTCTGCCAGGACCGGCGGGACGAGGTGATCCAGTATGTGCGGCGCGAATATGGCGAGGATCGCGTCGCGCAGATCATCACCTTCGGCCGGTTGCAGGCCAAGGCCGTGGTACGCGACGTCGGCCGGGTCATGGGCATGCCCTACGGCCAGGTCAACAAGATCGCCGAGTTGATCCCGTTCAACCCGGCCAAGCCGGTGACGCTGCAACAGGCGATCGACGGCGAGCCGCGGCTGCAGGAGATGCGCGACGCCGACGAAACGGTGCACCGGCTGATGGAAACCGCGCTGGTGCTGGAAGGGTTGTACCGCAACGCCTCCACCCATGCGGCCGGCGTGGTGATCGGCCGCAAGCCGCTGATCGACACCGTGGCGCTGTACCGCGATCCGCGTTCCGAGATGCTGGTGACGCAATACTCGATGAAATATGTCGAGAACGCCTCGCTGGTGAAGTTCGACTTCCTGGGCCTGAAGACGCTGACGGTGCTGGAGCGCGCCGTGGAGATCCTGCGCGGGCAGGGGGTGGAGATCGACCTCGCCTGCATTCCGCTGGATGATGCCAGAAGCTACGAGATGCTGGCGCGCGGCGACTCCGCCGGGGTGTTCCAGTTCGAAGGGCAGGGCATGCGCGAATGCCTGCGCATGATGCGCCCTGACCGCTTCGAGGACCTGATCGCCGCTGTTTCGCTCTACCGTCCCGGCCCGATGGCCAATATTCCCGCTTATTGCGCCCGCAAACATGGCGAGCCGTGGGAGCCGGTGCATCCCTCGATGCGCCACCTGGTCGAGGAAACCTACGGCATCCTGGTCTACCAGGAGCAGGTGATGCAGATCAGCCAGGACGTGGCGGGCTATTCGCTCGGCGGCGCCGACCTGCTGCGCCGTGCCATGGGCAAGAAGATCCGCTCCGAGATGGAAGCGCAGCGCAAGATCTTCGTCGATGGCGCGGTGAAGAACGGCGTGCCGGAAGGCAAGGCCGGCGAGATCTTCGACCTGATGGAGAAGTTCGCCGAATACGGCTTCAACAAATCGCACGCCGCCGCCTACGCGCTGGTCGCCTATCAGACCGCCTACCTGAAGGCCAATCACCCCGTGGCCTTCCTGGCGGCGTCCATGACGCTGGACATGGACAAGACGGAAAAGCTGGCCAACCACATGCAGGAGGCGTCGCGCCTCGGCATCGCGGTGCTGCCGCCGGACGTGAACCGCTCGGCGGCGGATTTCCGGGTGGAAGCGGCGCCGGACGGCAAGCAGGCCATCCGCTTCGCGCTGGCCGCGGTGAAGCGCGTCGGGCAGCAGGCGATGAAGGATCTGGTGGCGGCGCGGGACATCAGGGGACCGTTCGAATCCGTTGCCGATTTCGCCGGGCGGGTCGATCCGAAGCTGCTGAACAAGATGCAGCTGGAGAACCTGGCGCGCGCCGGTGCCTTCGACAGCCTGGAAAAGAACCGCGCCCGCATGACCATGGCGGCCGAGGTGATCCTGCGCCGCGCCCAGGCCAGTGCCGAGGAACGCACCTCCAGCCAGATCGGCCTGTTCGGCGGCGGCGATTCGCGTCCCGAGCCGCTGCGCATGCCGAACACGCCGGACTGGCCGGAGCTGGAGCGGCTGAGCCAGGAAGCCGAGGCCATCGGCTTCCACCTCTCGGCCCACCCGCTCGACACCTACAGGGACGTACTGGCCAAGCTGCGGGTGACGCCGATCGCCCAGCTGCAGGTCCGGGCCGAGGCGGGTGTCGGCGTGCTGAAGATCGCCGGCACCGTGGTGAACAGCAAGGAGCGCACCACCCGCACCGGCAGCCGCATGGCCTGGGTGCGGCTGTCCGACGCCAGCGGCAGCACCGAGGTGACGCTGTTCTCCGAGGTGCTGCTGAAGAACCGTCCGCTGCTGGTGGAGGGCAGCGCCATCCTGATCACCGCCGAGGCCAAAATGGAGGGCGAAACCCTGCGGCTGACCGCGCAGGGGCTGGAGCCGCTCGACAAGGCGGCCGCCGGGGTCGGCCAGACGCTGCGCCTGTTCATCGAGGATGAGGGCGCCATCGGCCCGATCCGCGACCTGCTGCGGCGCGAGGCGGGGGGCGGCGGTCCGGCCCGCGGCCGCGTGTCGCTGATCCCGCGCCTGGGATCGGGGCAGGAGCTGGAGATGCTGTTGCCCGGCGCCTACAACGTATCGCCGCGGCTGGCGCAGGTGATGAAGGTGCTGCCGGGCGTCGCCCATGTGGAGGCCGGCTGAGGTCGGCTTTCCCGCCGCTCATCCCGTTCCGACGCGCCGCCGGGATGCCGGCAGGCCTTGCTTCGTCCCCGTGCGCTGTGGCATAGCACCGCCGCCCGTCGCGGGGTGGTCCCGCGCCGAGGCAAATCCGCACGCGGTGCGCCCTTCCACCCTCATGGTGCCAGGGTCCGGTCCCGGGGGTCTTCCCGGGTACAGCGCCGCGGAGGCTCAACCGGGCTACCATCGAAGGAAGGACCGCCACCATGGCGATGCCAGAGGTTTCCCTGCGCCAGCTGCTTGAGGCCGGTGTCCATTTCGGCCACCACACTCGCCGCTGGAACCCGCGCATGGCGCCGTACATCTTCGGCGTGCGCAACCAGGTCCACATCCTCGACCTGCAGCAGACCGTGCCGATGCTGGACCGCGCGCTGCGCACCATCCGCGACGTGGTCGCCGGTGGCGGACGCGTGCTGTTCGTGGGCACCAAGAAGTCGGCCGCCGAGTATGTCGCCGACGCCGCGACCCGTTGCGGCCAGTATTACGTGAACCACCGTTGGCTCGGCGGCATGCTGACCAACTGGAAGACTATCACGGGCTCCATCAAGCGCCTGAAGCAGATGGACGAGCAGCTCGGCGGCAATACCCAGGGCCTCACCAAGAAGGAAGTCCTGATGCTGACGCGCGAGCGCGAGAAGCTCGACCGCGCGCTGGGCGGCATCCGTGAGATGGGCGGCCTGCCGGACATCATCTTCGTCATCGACGTAGTGAAGGAGAAGCTGGCGATCGAGGAAGCCAACAAGCTGGGCATCCCGGTGGTGGCCGTGGTTGACTCCAACGCCGATCCCGAGGGCGTGGCCTTCCCGATCCCGGGCAATGACGACGCCATCCGCGCCATCAACCTGTATTGCGACATGGTCGCCGCCGCCGTGTTCGACGGCATCTCCGCCGAGCTGCAGGCCTCCGGCGTCGATGTCGGCGCGGGCGAGGAGCTGCCGGCCGAGGATCTGCCTGTCGAGGTCGCCGAGGGCGTCGAGGGCGGAGCCTTGGCCGAGGCCGATGCGCTGCTGGGCGAGAACACCTCCGTCACTGCCAGCCAGTCCTGAACCAGACCGTCAGACAGGAGAAGCTCATGGTTGACGTGACCGCCGCGATGGTGCGTGACCTGCGCGAGAAGACCGGCGCGGGCATGATGGATTGCAAGAAGGCGCTGGTGGAAAACAACGGCGACGCCGAAGCCGCCATCGACTGGCTGCGCAAGAAGGGCCTGGCCGCCGCGGCCAAGAAGTCCGGCCGCGTGGCCGCCGAGGGGCTGATCGGCACCGCCACTGGCCCGCAGGTGGCGGCCATGGTCGAGGTGAATGCCGAGACCGACTTCGTGGCGCGCAACGAGCTGTTCCAGAACTTCGTGGCCGAGGTGGCGGGGCTGGCCCTGTCCGTCGGCGACGATGTGGAGCAGCTGAAGGCCGCCACCTTCCCCGGGACCACCCATTCGGTGCAGGACGAGCTGACCCGGCTGATCGCCACGATTGGCGAGAACATGACGATCCGCCGCGCCAAGCGGCTGACCGTGCCGTCCGGCAGCGTCGCCACCTATGTCCACTCGGCGGTGAAGCCGGGCCTGGGCAAGATCGGCGTGGTGGTGGCCCTGGAGGCCGCTTCCGAGCTGGAGGCGCTGGAATCGCTGGGTCGCCAGATCGGCATGCACGTCGCCGCCACCCGCCCCGAGGCGCTGGAGGTCGGCGCCGTCGATCCTTCCGCGCTGGAGCGGGAGAAGGCCGTGCTGACCGAGCAGGCACGTGCTTCCGGCAAGCCCGATAACATCATCGAGAAGATGGTGGAGGGCCGCGTTCGCAAGTACTACGAGGAAGTGGTGCTGCTGGAGCAGGTCTGGGTGCATGACGGCGAGAGCCGCGTGCGCTCGATCGTCCAGAAGGCCGGCGCCAAGCTGACGGGCTTCGCCCGCTTCCAGCTCGGCGAGGGCATCGAGAAGGAGACGAGCGACTTCGCCGCCGAGGTCGCCGCCGCCGCCGGCACTCCCTGATAACTGGCCGGCCCGCTTCCTGGGCCGGAAAATCGGAGCCGGCGCTGCGTTGAACCGCAGCGCCGGCTCTGCTGTTGACCAGGACGTGTGCTTGCCGGGGCGGGGTGCCGTCCCTATCGTGCGGCACGTTCCACCGACGCCCCTAGCTGCCGGAATCCGCTCATGACCGCCCCGATCTACAAGCGTGCCCTGCTGAAGCTATCCGGCGAGGCCCTGATGGGAGGACGGGATTACGGTCTGGACACCGCCACCGTTCGTGCCATCGCCGAGGACATCAAGGGCGTCGTGAACCTCGGCGTCGAAGTCTGCGTGGTGGTGGGCGGCGGCAACATCTTCCGCGGCGTCGCCGGCGCCTCGTCCGGCATGGACCGTGCCCAGGCCGACAGCATGGGCATGCTGGCCACCGTGATGAACGCCCTGGCAATGCAGAACGCGCTGGAGAAGGCGGGCGTGGACACCCGCGTGCAGTCCGCCATCCCGATGAGCAGCGTATGCGAGCCGTTCATCCGCCGCCGCGCCCAGCGCCATATGGAAAAGGGCCGCTGCGTCGTGTTCGCCGCCGGCTCCGGCAATCCGTTCTTCACCACCGACACCGCCGCCGCACTGCGCGCCGCCGAGATGAATTGCGACGTGCTGCTGAAGGGCACGCAGGTGGATGGCGTGTATTCCGCCGATCCGCGCAAGAACCCGAACGCCGAGCGCTACACCACGCTCACCTATCTCGACATGCTGGCGCGCGACCTGGCGGTGATGGACGCCGCCGCCATCTCCCTGGCACGCGAGAACAAGCTGCCGATCATTGTGTTCAATATCCACGAGCCGGGCGCCTTCACCGCCGTCATGCAGGGCGAGGGCCGCTTCACCACGGTCGTGGATCAATAAGAAGGAAGCCAGGCTCATGGCAGCCCCCGCGGATCTCAGCACGCTGAAGCAGGATCTGTCGCGCCGCATGGATGGCGCGATGGATTCGCTGAAGAAGGAATTCTCCGGCCTGCGCACCGGCCGCGCCTCCCCGGCGCTGCTGGAGCCGATCCGGGTCGAGGTGTATGGCGCCAATCAGCCGCTGTCGCAGGTGGCCAACGTGTCGGTGTCCGGCCCGTCGATGCTGTCGGTGCAGGTCTGGGACCGGCAGGCGGCGAAGGCCGTGGAGGTGGCGATCCGTGATTCCGGCCTTGGCCTGAATCCGCAATCCGAAGGGCAGGTCATCCGCGTGCCGCTGCCGCCGCTGACGCAGGAGCGCCGCAACGAGCTGGCCAAGCAGGCCGCGAAGTATGCCGAGGCCGCCAAGGTGGCCGCCCGCGGGGTGCGCCGCGACGGCATGGAGCAGATCAAGGGTTGGGAAAAGAAATCCGAGATCGGCAAGGACGATGCGAAGAGCTGGTCGGACGAGGTGCAGAAGCTGACCGACGCCACGATCAAGAAGATCGATGAGCTGCTGGCGGAGAAGGAAAAGGACATCAAGGCCGTCTGAGCGTCCGCGCCCGTACATTCCGATGACTGCAGCACCCCTGAACCAGCCGCTCGCGGCGTTGCCGGATGCGGCCGGGCCGCAGGGCGGCCCCCTGCATGTCGGCCTGATCATGGACGGCAATCGCCGCTGGGCGAAGGCGCGCGGCTTGCCGCGTGCGCTCGGCCACAAGGCGGGGGTGGACGCGGTCCGCCGCACCGTACAGGCCGCCGCCGATGCCGGCATTGGCTGGCTGACGCTGTTCGCGTTTTCCTCCGAGAACTGGCAGCGCTCCGCCGATGAGGTGCGCGACCTGACCGGGCTACTCCGTATCTATCTGCGGCGTGAGGTGAACACTCTGGCCAAGAACGGCGTGCGCCTGCGCGTCATCGGCGAGCGTGACCGATTCGGCTCGGAAACCGTGTCCGCGATCGCGGCGGCGGAAGAGGCGACGGCCGGCAACACCCGGCTCAACCTGACTGTGGCCTTGTCTTATGGCGCGCGGGCCGAGATCGCTGCCGCGGCGCGCGCCCTGGCTGCGCAGGTGGCCGCCGGGACGCTGGCGCCTGGCGCTGTGGACGAGGCCATGCTCACCCGCCACCTCGCCACGCGCGACATGCCGGACCCGGACCTGATCATCCGCACCTCCGGCGAGCAGCGCCTGTCGAACTTCCTGCTCTGGCAGGCGGCCTATGCCGAGTTCGTCTTTCTCGACGTGCTGTGGCCGGATTTCGAGGCTGCCCATCTGGATCAGGCCCTGGCCGAGTATCGGCGCCGCGTGCGCCGCTTCGGCGTCGGCAGCGGCTGAGATGACCATCCCCGCCGCTCCGGCACCGGAGCCCGGCAAGCGTTGGCGCGACCTCAAGAAGCGCGCCATCTCCGCCGCGGTGTTGGGACCCGGGGCGTTGCTGTGCGCCTGGCTCGGCGCCGAGGCCTGGACGGCCCTGATGGCCGTGGCGGTGGCCGTGCTGTGCTGGGAATGGGTGCGGCTTTGCGGCTTGCGCAGCCACCTTTGGCCCGGCATGGCATTGCCGGCCACGGTGTTCCTGGCGTGCTTCTGCGCGGTGATCGGACAGCCGCTGATCGGCCTTGGCGTGCTGCTCGCCGGTTCCATTGCGACCTGGGTCGCGCCGCCACGGCTCCGCCGCCGTGCCGGGCCGCCGCCGCCCGCCTCGTGGCTGGCGCTCGGCGTGCTCTATATCGGCGTCGCCGGCATCGCGCTGATCGGCCTCAGGCATGACAACGATGCCGGGCGCGGCAATATCCTGTTCCTGTTCTTCGTGGTGTGGGCCAGCGACATCGGCGCCTACATTGCCGGACGCATCGTCGGCGGGCCGAAGCTCGCGCCGTCGATCTCGCCGGGCAAGACTTGGTCGGGCGCGGCGGGCGGGCTGGTTTCCTCGATGGTGATCGGCTGGTTCGCCGCCGATTGGCTGGTCTGGGGCAATCCGCCGGCGCTCAAAGTGCTCTGGGTGGCGGCCGTGCTCGGCATCGCCACACAGCTAGGTGACCTGCTGGAAAGCTGGGTCAAGCGGCACTTCAAGGTGAAGGACAGTTCCATGCTGATCCCCGGTCATGGCGGGCTGCTGGACCGGCTGGACGGGCTGATGGCGGCGGCGCCCGTGGCGGCGCTGCTGGCCTTCGGTGTCGGCTACGGGGTTCCGTTGTGGCGGTGACGCCGCGTCGCGTCAGCATCCTCGGCTGCACCGGATCGGTGGGCCGCAGCACCGTGGCGCTGCTGGATGCCGCGCCTCCTGGGCGGTTTGCGGTGGTGGCTTTGGTGGCCGGCCGGGACGCCGCCGCCCTGGCCGAGCAGGCGCTGCGGCTGCGCCCTGAGATCGCCGTGCTGGCCGATCCGGAGGCCGGGCCGGCCCTGGCCGAGCGGCTCGCCGGTTCCGGCATCGCCTGGGCGTGCGGTTCGGAGGCGGTGCTGGACGCCGCCGCCCGATCGGCCGACTGGACCATGGCGGCGATCGTCGGCGCCGCGGGACTGCGCCCGACCCTGGCGGCGCTGCGCCGCGGCGGCACCCTCGCCCTGGCCAACAAGGAAGCCCTGGTCTGCGCGGGCGAGGTGGTACTGGCCGCCGCGCGACAGGCCGGTGCGACCCTCCTGCCGGTCGATTCCGAGCACAACGCGATTTTTCAGGTGTTGGAAACGCGCGATCCGGCGGCGGTGGAGAAGATCATCCTCACCGCATCCGGCGGACCGTTCCGCACCGCGAGCCGTGAGACGATGGCCCGCGCCACCCCGTGCGAGGCCGTGCGGCACCCGGTCTGGTCGATGGGAGCCAAGATCAGCGTCGACTCCGCCACCATGATGAACAAGGGGCTGGAGCTGATCGAGGCGGCCCGGCTGTTCCCGGTGCCGGAATCCCGCATCGAAGTGCTGGTGCATCCGCAATCCGCGGTGCATGGCCTGGTGCAGTACGCCGATGGCTCGCTGCTGGCGCAGCTCGGCTCGCCGGACATGCGCACCCCCATCGCCCATGCCCTGGCCTGGCCGGACCGCATGGCCGTGGATGTGCCGAGGCTGGACCTGGCCGCCATGTCCAGGCTGGAATTCTTCCAGCCCGAGCCCGGCCGGTTTCCGGCGCTGCGGCTGGCACGGCAGGCCTTGCAGGCGGGGCAGGGGGCCACCACCATCCTGAATGCCGCGAACGAGGTTGGCGTCGGACTGTTTCTGCAGGAGCGGCTCGGCTTTCTCGACATCGCCGCCGTGGTGGAGGAATGCCTGGACGCTCTGGGCGCGCCATTGGCGGGAGATCTGGAGGCCGTGCTGGCGCTGGATGCGGAAGCCCGCCGCGAAGCGAGGCGGCGAGCCACCCGCCGCGCCACCTGAGCGGCGATGGGATGACGCTCCGGCCCGCACGGCCGGAGGGCGGTTGAACACGCCCGGCCCTGCATGGCCGGGCAGGAGAAACGACCTTGGACCTGCTGCCCGAGCCCCTGCGCTCCATCTTCGCCTTCGTGATCGTGCTGGGCGTGCTCGTCTTCATCCACGAGCTGGGGCATTACCTCGCGGCGCGCTGGCGCGGCGTGCATGTGGAAGTGTTTTCCATCGGATTTGGCAAGCGCATTCACGCCTGGACCGACCGGCGCGGCACCGAATGGCGCCTCGCATGGCTGCCGCTCGGCGGCTTCGTGAAGCTGCACGGGCAGGAAGGGCCGGACGATGCCTCGCCCGAAGCCCGCGCCGCGTGGCGCCCGGGGCAGACGTTCCACAACAAGCCGGTGCGTGACCGCGCCATCGTGGTGGCGGCCGGCCCGGTCGCCAACTTCCTGCTGGCGGCCGTGCTGTTCGGCCTGCTGTACATGACGGTGGGCCAGCCACAGCCCAACACCAGCATCGGCACGGTGGTTGAGGGCAGTGCTGCGCAGCGCGCCGGGCTGCTGCCGGGTGACCGGATCCTCAGCCTGGACAGCACGCCGATCAGCCGGTTCGAGGAGGTGCAGCGCCATATCCAGCCGCGCGCCGGCCAGCCGGTGACGATCCAAGTGCTGCGCGACGGCGTGGAGCAGGAGCTGACCGCCACGCCGGAGCCGCGCGAGGCCAATGGCGCCACCAGCGGCATTCTCGGCATCTCCGGAGGCGCGCCGGAATTCCGCCGGCTGAATCCGCTGAGCGCCCTCGCCGCCGGGGTCAGCCAGACCTGGGACGTCACCGTGCAGACGCTGGGCGGCCTGTGGCAGATGATTGCCGGCCAGCGCGGGACCGAGGAACTGGGCGGGCCGCTGCGGATCGCGCAGATCTCGGGGCAGGTGGCGCAGCTCGGCGTTGCCAGCCTGGTGTCGTTCATGGCGATCCTGTCGGTGAACCTCGCCTTGATCAATCTGTTTCCGATTCCGGTGCTGGATGGCGGCCACCTGCTGTTCTACGCCGCCGAGGCGATCCGCGGCCGCCCCCTGCCGCCCCGCGCCATCGAGTATGGCTTCCGCGCCGGCTTCGCCCTGCTGATCGCCTTGTTCGTGTTCGCCACCTGGAATGATCTGTCCAGCCTGGGCGTGGTGCGCTGGGTCAGCGGGCTGGCAGGCTGAGGGAGCCAGTTCGCAGGGCGACGATGCTTCGCCCTGCAACGTCCTGAAACATCTAGAGATCGGCTGGAAGCGGGGCTTAAGCGCTGAGGGGTGGCGGGGTCTGCGGTTCCCCGCTAGTCTCCCGCCGCCCCAGACGCCGCGGTTTCGGGGTCGCTGCCGGCCCGCTTCAGGCCTGCATCACTGAACCGTCCACTGGCACCGGATCCGAACCTTGCACGCCACACGCGCCCTTTTGCTTGCCGCCACCTGCCTCGTGCCCGTGCTGCTGCCGCCTGACGCTTCCGCCCAGCCGCGGCGTGCCGCGCCGGCCCAGCGCGGGCCGGAGGCCACTGCGGGCGGCGTGATCACCGGGATCGACGTGGCGGGCAACCAGCGCATCGAGGCGGACACCATCCGCTCCTACATGCTGCTCCAGCCGGGCGACCCCTATACGGGGGATGCGGTGGACCGCAGCCTCCGCACCCTGTTCGCCACCGGGCTGTTCCGTGACGTCCGCATCACCCGTCAGGGTGACCGGCTGGCGGTGCAAGTGCAGGAGAACCCGATCGTCAACCAGGTGGCGTTCGAGGGAAACAGCGCGCTGTCCGACGACACGCTGCGCCCCATCCTGACCCTGCGTGAGCGCGCCGTGTTCACCGCCGCCACCGCCCGCGCCGACCGGCAGCGCATCCTCGAACTTTATGCCCGCCGCGGCCGCTTCGCGGCGCGGGTCGAGCCCAAGGTCATCGAGCGCGACCAGAACCGGGTCGATGTGGTGTTCGAGATCACCGAGGGCGAGTCGGCGCTGATCAGCCGCATCAACTTCGTCGGCAACGAGAACTTCTCCGACAGCCGGCTGAAGGAAGTCGTCGCGTCCCGCGAATCCGCCTGGTACCGGCTCTTCTCCAGCGCCGACACCTATGACCCCGAGCGGCTGAACTTCGACCGCGAGCTGCTGCGCCGCTACTACCAGCGCGAAGGCTACGCCGATGTCGAGATCACCGATGCCACGGCCGAGCTGGCGCCCGACCGCTCCGGCTTCTTCCTGACCTACACGGTCCAGGAAGGCCCGCGCTACCGGGTGGGCAAGGTCGAGATCAATTCCAGCCTGCGCAACGTCACCGGAGCGCAGTTGCAGCCGGTGATGACCATCCAGCCCGGCGACTGGTTCGACGGCGACGCCGTGGAGACCATGGAGCAGACGCTGGTCGACCAGGCGAACCTGAGCGGCGCTCCCTTTGTCGAGGTTGAGCCGCGGATCACCCGCAACACGGCCGAACAGCGCGTCGACATCGCCTTCGACGTCACGGAAGGCAACCGCGCCTATGTCGAGCGCATCGACATCATCGGCAACACCCGCACCCAGGATCGCGTGATCCGCCGTGAACTGCGGCTGGCGGAGGGCGATGCCTTCAACAATGCGGCGGTGCAGCGCTCCCGCCAGCGCATCCGCGACCTCGGCTATTTCGGCGACGTGCAGATCACGCCTGCGCCCGGCAGCGCATCGGACCGGGTGATCCTGAACACCAGCGTCAGCGAGCGCGCCACGGGCGAGATCTCGATCGGCGGCGGCTACTCGACCGACGCCGGCGCCCTGGCCGATCTCGGCTTGCGCGAGCGCAACCTGCTCGGCACCGGCGTGGACGCGCGCATCAACACCACCATCGCGCAGCGCCGCTCGCAGGTGGACCTTTCGGTGACTGATCCGTCCTTCCTCGACCGCAACCTCGCGATTGGTGCGGACGTGTTCTACATCGTGCGCGACCTGACGGATTACTCGGGCTATGAGGAGCGCCGCGCCGGCTTCAGCCTGCGCGCCGGCTACGAGTTCAATGAGCGGCTGCGGCAGAGCTGGGCCTATACCCTGTCCCGCCGCAACATCTTCAACATCAACGAGACCGCCAGCCGCTATATCCGCGAGCAGACCGGCGTCACCGTGTTGTCGCAGATCGGCCAGACGCTGACCTATGACACGCGCGATTCCCGCCTCGACCCGCGCCGCGGCTATGTGCTGCGGCTCGGCACCGACCTGGCCGGTCTCGGCGGCGACGTGAACTACCTGCGCACCCGCCTCGACGCGACCTACTTCGTGCCCTTCGAGCGGCTGCTGGGGGACCCGGAATACGTGCTGGCGATCTCGGCCGGCGTCGGTCACCTGGTCAGCTATGGCGACGAGGACAAGCAGGAGCGCATCCTCGACCGCTTCTTCCTGGGCGGCGAGAACCTGCGCGGCTTCGCCGTGGCCGGTGCCGGCCCGCGCGACCGCAGCACCACCGACGCGCTCGGCGGCCGCACCATCTGGACCCAGAGCACCGAGATGCGCTTCCCCCTGCCGGTACCTGCGGAGCTGGGCCTGATCGGCCGTGCCTTCGTGGATGTCGGCTCGCTGTCCAACATCGACAGCGGCCCCGACATCGTCGACGAGGCCGATCCGCGGGTCGGCGCCGGCATCGGCATCTCCTGGCGCAGTCCCTTCGGCCTCATCAACATCGACCTGGCGCAGGCCGTGGTGAAGAAGTCCTACGACGAGACGCAGGTCTTCCGTTTCGGCTTCGGCACGCGCTTCTGATCTACGGAGTTTGATCCCCATGGCCCGACGCGCCGCCCCGACCGCGCTTGCGGCGACCCTGCTGACTGCTTCCCTGCTGGCGGCCCATCCCGCCCTGGCGCAGCAGCAGCAGCAGGAATGGTTTGTTCCGAACCAGCAGCGGCAGCAGGCCCCGGCCGCGCAGCAGCGCCCGGCCCAGGCGCCGCAGCAGCGCCCTGCCCAGCGCGCCGTGCAGCCCAATCCTTCGCCGCTGCCGCCCGGCGAGCCGCCGCCGGCCGCGGTGATCGGCATCGTCGACGTGCCCGCTGTGCAGCGCGACTCCACCGCCTTCAACACGGTGCGGGAGGAGATCGAGAAGCGTCGGCAGAAGCTGAACGACGACCTGCAGCGCGAGCAGGCGCGCTGGCGTGAGGAGCAACAGCAGCTGGCCAATCAGCGCAGCACCGCCTCGCCTGAGGAGCTACGCAACAAGGAACGAGACCTGCAGGAACGTGTCCAGGATGCGCAGCGGGTGTTCCGCGACCGCTCGCGCGACATCGAGCAGGCAGCCCAGCAGGGACTCCAGGAGATCGAGCAGGCCTTGGCCACGGTGATCCGGCAGGTGGCGGCCAGCCGCAAGGTGAACCTGGTGCTGCCGCGCCCGATGGTGATCTACAACGAGCCGCCCTTCGACCTGTCGCCCGAGGTCAGCACCCAGCTGAACAAGATCCTCAAATCCGTGACGCTGCCGGCGGAAGGTGCGGCGCCAGCTGCTGCTTCGCCCGCGTCCAACCGCCCGGGCCAGGCGCCGGCCCAGGCGCCGCGGCGGAACTGACCGCTTGTCCGCCGATCCGCGCTTCCACCCGGCTGCCGGGCCGTACCCGCTCAGCCGGCTGGCCGAAGCCGCCGGGGCGGAGTTGGCCGGCGATGCCGCCCGGATGCTGAACGGCGTCGCACCGCTGGACAGCGCGGGAGCGGGCGAGGTGGCTTTTCTGGACGGGCGCAAGCACCTCGCGAGCCTGAAGGCGAGCCGGGCGGGCGCGGTGGTGTTGCCGCCCGATCTCGCCGCCTCGGTTCCCGAAGGCTGCGCCGCGATGCTCAGCCGGACGCCGCACCTGGCCTTCGCCCGCATCGCCGCCCTGTTCCACCCGCCTCGCGCGCCCGTGCCGGGTATTCATCCCACCGCCACCGTGGCCGCCGATGCCGTGCTGGGGGAGGGGTGCGACATCGGTCCCCATGCGGTGATCGGGGCCGGCGCCGTGCTCGGCGCGCGCTGCCTCGTGGGGCCGCATGCGGTGATCGGGCCAGGCTGCGTGTTCGGCGATGATTGCCGCATCCTGGCGCATGCCGCCGCCTCGTTCTGCCTGGCCGGCCACCGCGTCACGCTGCACCAGGGTGCCAGGGTCGGGCAGGAAGGCTTCGGCTTCACTCCGACGCCCGAGGGCCGCTTCGTCACGATTCCGCAGCTTGGCCGGGTGCGGCTTGGGGATGAGGTGGAGATCGGCGCCAATAGCTGCGTCGACCGGGGAGCGCTGGACGACACGGTTCTCGGGCCGGGAACCCGCCTCGACAACCTCGTGCAGATCGGTCACAACGTTGTAACAGGCCGTGGCTGCGTGATCGTTGCGCAGGTGGGCATTTCCGGCTCCACCCGACTTGGCGATTTTGTCACCATCGCCGGGCAGGCCGGGCTGACCGGCCACCTCAATATCGGCTCCAAGGCACGGATCGGCGCCCAGGCCGGGGTGCAAAGCGATGTCCCGGCGGGGCAGGACGTGACGGGCTCGCCCGCCATGCCGGTCAAGGATGCGCTCCGCGCGGCGATTTATTTGCGGCAACTGGGCGCGCGGAAGGCGCGTTCCGCGGCGGGGCCGGCGCGAGAAGAACAGAAGGAGCCGCCTTCCGGGCGGTCGGAACAGACGGACTAATGGGAATGGATCAGCAGGAACAGGCCGCCTCCGGGGCGGTGGACGCACCGCGGACAATGGAGGTCTGCGATATCGCCCGGATCATGCAGGCGATTCCGCACCGCTATCCGTTCCTGCTGCTGGACCGCATGGTGGATGTTGTGCTGGGCGAGAGCGCCATTGGCATCAAGAACGTCACCATCAACGAACCTTTCTTTCAGGGCCATTTTCCGAACCACCCGGTGATGCCGGGCGTGCTGATCATCGAGGCGATGGCGCAGACCGCCGCGGTGCTGGTGGTCGAGACGCTGGGGGCCGATGCCCGCGGCAAGGTGGTGTATTTCATGAGCGTCGAGCACGCCAAGTTCCGCCGCCCGGTGGGCCCCGGAGACCAGCTGCGGATCCACATCAAGAAAGAGCAGGCCCGCCGCAACGTCTGGAAGTTCAATGCCAATGTCCGGGTCGATGGCGTGACGGTGGCCGAGGCCACCTATTCCGCCATGATCATGGGCCACTGATCGGATGACCGTGCCTGATACCAGCCTGCCGCCCGGCGATGGCCGCATCCACGCCTCCGCCCAGCTTCACCCGACCGCCATCGTGAGCGCGGGGGCCACGATCGGCCCCGACTGCCGGATCGGCCCGTTTTCCATGATCGGCGTCCATGCCGTGCTGGAGGCCGGTGTTACCATCGGCTCCAACGTGGCCGTCGAGGGCCATACCTGGATCGGCGAGGGCGTGCAGGTCAGCCATGGCGCCTCGATCGGGCTGGCGCCACAGGATCTGAAATACAAGAACGAGCCGACCCGCACCGTGGTGGGCGCCCGCACCATCGTGCGGGAGCACGCGACCATCCATCGCGGCAGCGTCGGCGGACACGGCCTGACCACGGTGGGCGCCGACTGCCTGATCATGGTGAATGCCCATATCGGGCATGATTGCACCCTGGATCACCACGTGATCCTGGCCAACAACGTCATGCTGGGCGGCCATGTGCAGATCGCCGACACCGTGTTCGTAGGTGGCGGGGCCGCCTTGCACCAGTTTGTTCGCATCGGCCGGCAATCGGTGATCGGCGGCATGAGCGGCGTTGAGGCCGACGTGATCCCCTTTGGCGCCGTGCTCGGCAACCGCGCCCGGCTGACTGGGCTGAACCTGATCGGACTGCGGCGGCGCGGCTTCTCGCGCGCCGAGATCCACCAGCTCCGCGCCGTGTACCGGTTGCTGTTCCGCAGCCACGGCGTGTTCCAGGATCGCCTGGCGCAGGCCGAGGCGGATCATGGCGACCATCCGGCCGTGGCGGAGATCCTGAGCTTCATCCGCAGCGACAGCAAGCGCGGCCTGTGCCGGGCCCGCCGTGTCGCGCCGCTGGAGGAGGATGACGCCGAGGCGCAGGCCTGAGCGTCATGGGCGCCCCGCTCGGTATGATCGTGGGCGCCGGCGACATGCCGCAGCGTGCCGCCGCCGCCGCCGCCGCCGCCGGCCGCACCCCGCATGTGGTGGTGCTGGAAGGCTTCGGGAATCCGGCGGATTACGCGGCCTATCCCTGTGTCACCTGTCGCCTCGGCGCCGCCGGCCGCATGTTGGAATGGCTGCGCGCCGCGGGCGTGCGGGAATTGGTGCTGGCGGGGCGTGTGTCCCGTCCGAGCTTCCTGTCGTTGCGCCCGGACGCCGGCGCCGCCCGGCTGCTGCCGCGCATCGGCATGCGGGCCTTCGGCGGTGATGATTCGCTGCTCCAGGCCGTGCTGCGGGTGCTGCGCGAGGAAGGATTCGAGCCTCTGCCCGCGCAATCCGTGCTGGCGGACCTGCTGGTGGAGACGCCGTCGCAGCTGAGCAGCCTGGCGCCGGATGATGCCGCACGGCGGGACATCGCCCGCGGCATTGCCGTGGTGCGGGCGCTGGGTGCCGTGGATGTCGGCCAGGGCTGCGTGGTGCAGCAGGGGCTGGTGCTGGCCGTGGAAGCCATCGAGGGCACCGATGCGATGATCGCGCGAGCCGGAACCCAGCGGCGGGAAGGTCCGGGTGGCGTGCTGGTCAAGATCCTGAAACCCGGGCAGGATCGTCGCGTTGACCTGCCCACCATCGGCCCGGTCACGGTGGCGGCCGCGGTCGAGGCCGGCCTGCGCGGCATCGCGATCGAGGCCAGGGGCACCATCGTCGTGGACCGGCCTGCCACGGTCGCAGCCGTGGAGGCGGCGGGGCTGTTCCTGATCGCTATCGACCCGTACGACCCGGCTTGGCTGGCCGCATCCTGAACCACTGCCGCAACAAGGAGACAGCGCGCATGAGCAGCTTTCTGCACACCATGATCCGTGTCGGCGACCTGGAGCGTAGCGTCGATTTCTACACCCGGCTTCTCGGCATGAAGGAACTGCGCCGCAACGACGTTCCGGACGGCAAGTACACCCTGGCTTTTGTCGGCTACGCGCCGGAAAGCAGCGGGGCCGGCGTGATCGAGCTGACCTACAATTACGGTACCGAGAAATACGAGATGGGCAACGCTTTCGGCCATCTGGCGATCGGCGTGCCCGACATCTACGGCACCTGCGAGAAGCTGCGGGCCGAGGGTGCCAAAATCACCCGCGAGCCTGGCCCGGTGAAGTTCGGCACGACGGTGATCGCCTTTGTCGAGGATCCGGACGGCTACAAGATCGAGCTGATCGAGCGGAAGTCGGCCGAGGCCGGCACCCGCGGCTGAATGAGGCGGGGAGGGTGCTCAGCCCTCCTCGATCAAGGCCCGGGCGGTGTGGCAGAGCAGCCCGTCCGGTGCTTCGAGCAGGTCGGGCAGCGTCATGGCATCCGCGCCCGGCACCACCAGCAGGGGATCGTTCGCCCCGTTCTGCGAGCGCAGGGCGTGGAAGGCGCGGGAATAGCGCTGCCGCTCAGTGCCCTCCGCCCCGCCGAATGCCAGCGCGAAGGGCTTGCGCACCACCGGCAGGCGCTGCGGTGACAAGGCTTCTACCTCCAGCGGAGTGAGGTCGAGTCCTTCCTCGAAAGGGCCGAGATCATAGACGCCGGATAGGCCAAGCCCGGCCCTGACCCTGGGATGGTCCAGCAGCAGCGCCGCCAGGTGAGCCCCGGAGCCCCATCCGCACAGCAGAACCGGACCGGCCACGCCGTGCAGCGGCCCCTGGGCCGTCAGCCAGCCCATGGCACGGTGCAGGTCCCGCGTGATGCGCGTCAGGCTGGCGCCGGGCCGCAGGCCGTGGCTTGGCAATGCCGCCGACCAGCCATGGGCCAGGAGACCGCGCGCCACGGCGCCGAAGGCGGCGGGCCCGCCATCGGACCACTCGCTGCCATGCAGCAGCACGATGCAGGGCGCCGCCGGATCAAGGGCCGGATACAAATCCCAGCGGCAGGCTTCGCCGCCGCCATAGCAGAGGCCGAGCTTGCCGGGCCGGGCCGACCGCAGCGCCGCCGTGTCCTCGGCCCGGCGCAGTGCGATGCGCGCGTTGTCGGCCGCAGTGTCTGCGATGGGCCGGATGACCGGCGACCGGCCATGATGCGCAGGGCGCGGCGTCGGATTCACGAAGCCTCCGGGCGGCGTGGCCGAAAGGCGGAACCGAATGGCGGGCAGTGCGGCATGAGTGGGGAAACTCCCGGTCGATGCAACGAAACCTCTGCAACCGTTGATCCCAAGCAACTGCCGTGCCGCCCATCTCAGCGATCCACCTTCTCCGTCAGCAGCGGCAACAGCGCCTGATGCAGGCGCTCCGGAAGGAGTCGGGTCCGGTGCTGATTCGCGAGTTCCACCTGCACGTGAATGAAGTGCCCCTCGGCGCAGGCAGTGTCCTCGCCGGCCCGGAACAGCCCGATCTCGTAGCGCACCGAGCTGCTGCCGATGCGCCCGACGCGAAGCCCCGCGCTGAGCACGTCCGGGAAATAGGCGGGACTATGGTGGCGGCACAGGGTTTCAACCACCACGCCGATGCCGTCCTGCTGGGCGTTCAGCCCGACGCCGCCCAGGAAAGAGGCGACCAGCGTGTCGTAGTAGGTGTAGTAAACCGCATTGTTGACATGGCCGAAGGCGTCTTGGTCCGCCCAGCGCGTCGGGATCTCGATGAAGAAGCGGTACTCGGCGCGACGGGGAATGGTTTTGCCCATGAACGGCGAACTCCGGCGGTGGCAGGTGGTTTGCGCAAAGGCACGGCTTCTGTAACCGGTCCGGCTTCTGTATATGGTGAGAATCGCTGGCGGACAGGGTGTTTGCCGCGGGCGGCTTCGCCCCGGCGCCACCCCGCCCCGCGAGCCGTTGACCGACCGACCAACCGGCCCCGCTGCCGCCAGCCAGGATCGCTCCCGCACCCGATGCCAGCTCCCGCCGCCTCACCCCGCCTTGAACCGTTCCGGCTGCGCGGTGCCAATTTCAATCTGCTGGTGCTGCGGCTGCTGGATCCGAGAATCGAGGTGATCGTTCCCGCGATCGCCGACCAGTTCCGCCGCGCGCCCGGCTTTCTGCGCTTCGCGCCGCTGGTGATCGGACTCGACGACCTGCAGGCCGCGCCGCAGGACATCGATTTCGCCGGTCTCGCCGCCGAGCTGCGGCGCATCGAGATCACGCCGATCGGCACGGTGGGCGGCACGCCCGAGCTGCGCGCGGCGGCGCAGGGAGCGGGCCTGCCGCCACTGCGCGCCGCTGGCGGCAAGGACGAGGAGGTGCCGATGGCGCCGCCGCCCGCCGCCACGGCGCCCGCCGGGCCACCGCCTGCACCGCCGCTGCCGCCAGGCACCGCGCGGCCCACCATGGTGATCGACCACCCCGTACGGGCCGGCCAGCGCATCTGGGCGCAGGGTGCCGACCTGATCATCAACAGCACGGTGAACCCGGGCGCCGAGGTGATCGCCGACGGCAACCTGCACGTCTACGGCAATCTGCGCGGCCGGGCGATCGCCGGCGGCGCGGACAACACCGAGGCGCGCGTCTTCGCGCTGAATTTCGATCCGGAGCTGGTTTCCATCGCGGGCTACTACGCGGTACGGGAAGGGCTGACGGATGCCCCGATCGGCAAGACCGTGCAGGTCCGGCTGATCGGCGAGAACATGCGGTTTGACCGGTTGGGCTGAGTAAGCGCCCGAGCGGCGGAGAGGAGAGTTTCAATGGCGCAAGTGATCGTGGTGACGTCGGGCAAGGGAGGGGTCGGGAAGACCACGAGCTCGGCGGCCTTCGCCACGGGCCTGGCGCAGGCCGGCAAGAAGACCGTCGTGATCGATTTCGACGTCGGCCTGCGCAATCTCGATCTGATCATGGGAGTCGAGCGGCGTGTGGTGTTCGACATCGTCAACGTCATCACCGGAGAGGCCAAGCTCAACCAGGCGCTGATCCGCGACAAGCGGGTGGACACGCTCTCGATCCTGCCGGCCAGCCAGACGCGCGACAAGGATGCGCTGACCAAGGAAGGCGTGGCCAACATCATCGAGGAGCTGTCCAAGGATTTCGACTACATCCTGTGCGACAGCCCCGCCGGAATCGAGAAGGGCGCGCTGCTGGCCTTGTACTTCGCCGATCAGGCCATCGTCGTCACCAATCCGGAAGTGTCCTCCGTCCGCGACAGCGACCGCATCCTGGGCGTGCTGCAATCGAAGTCGAAGCGGGCCGAGGAGAAGCGCGATCCGGTGAAGGAGCACCTCATCGTCACCCGCTACGCCCCGAACCGGGTGGAGAAGGGTGAGATGCTGAAGCTCGAGGACATCCGCGAGATCCTGGCCATCCCGCTGCTCGGCGTCATCCCCGAGAGCGAGAGCGTCCTGAAGGCGTCCAACACCGGCAACCCGGTGATCCTGGACGATGGCTCCACCGCGGGCCAGGCCTACAAAGACGCGGTGGCGCGATTCCTGGGCGAGGACCGGCCGCACCGCTTCATCGATCCCGAGAAGCGCGGTTTCCTGTCCCGCCTGTTCGGAGGGAGGGCCGCATGAGCTGGCTCGACGTCTTTCGCGGAAAGACCAAGCCACCGCCAACCAGCGCCGGCGCCGCCAAGGAGCGGTTGCAGATCGTGCTGGCGCATGAGCGAATCAGTCGCGCCGGAGACGACTTCCTGCCGCGGCTGCAGCGCGAGCTGATCCAGGTGGTGGCGCGATACGTCGCCATCGATCCCAAGGCGGTGAACGTCTCGCTCGACCGCGGTGGCGACATGAGCACCCTGGCCATCGAGGTGGAGCTGCCGCCGCCGTCCAAGGATGACACCGGCACCACCAATCCGGCCGATCTCAAGCCGGAGGCTCGCGCCTCCTGAACGCCGGCGGCGCGCCGCCTTTCGCGGACGCGCCGCTGCATCAGTTGAACCGTGCCTGGCAGCGTTCGCGGGCCTTGCAGCGGCCGGCCCTCCCTGTTGAAGCGGCCGCGCCGATTCATCGATCAACCCGATGCCGCCGACCGGGACTGGCGTCTGTACTTCCATCCTCGAAAGACGGTGCGGACCACGCGGTGCTGTCGCGGCGCCATAGGGTCCACGCTGATCCTGATCAGCGCGGAACAGCCCCGCGTCGTGTGATCATGCCCGTGCCGCTGCGGTCATGCCGCAGCGGCACGGGCAGGACACGGCCTCACCGGGCACGGGGCGCCAGTTCGGTTTCCAGCGCCTTGATCTTGGCAGTCAGGGACTGCCGAAGCGAAGCCGCCGCATGCGGCTTCAGCGCCGCCAGGGCATCCTTAAGGTCACGCAACTGCCGCTTTTTCTCCTCGGCCGAGCGGGAGATGGGGCGGTTGCCGGAAAGCTGGCCGTCGAACGCACGCATAGGGTCTGGGTTCTCCTCAACGGGCGTTGCTGTGACACAAGCAGAGGGGCGAGGGAAAGAGCAGATCTTCGCTCAATACTCGAACTCGTACGACAAGCCGATCCGCTCGCCGCTTTCGCCGCCGGTGCTGCTCTCCAGCTTCAGCCGTGGCGTCAGCTCCAGCTCGACCCCGACCCGTGGGCCACCCTCCGTACCCTGCTCCACGCCCACATAGACGCCCTGGCCGATATAGCCGCCAGCCTGGACGGAAGGACCGGTTTCCTCGGTGTTGCTGCCACTGGTGTTGCCGGAACCACCGCCGACCCCGAGCCGGTCCAGGCCGAGCCGGTCGGCCAGGCCGCCCAGCAATCCGCGCGAACCACCTGGTCCGGCGCCCGCCAGCGCCGCTGCGCCGCTCGCCAGCTGCGCGATCTCGAAGGGGGAAAGCTGGTCGAGGGGACGGTTGAACAGCAGGCGGGCCAGCACCTCGTCCTGGGGCAGTTCGGGCACCGAGGTGAAGCTGATCTTGGGGTCGTTGGGCGGTCCGTCGATGTTGATGGTGATGGCGAGGTTCTGGGCCCGGGTGGTGGCGGTGAAATCCAGCGTCGGCATCATCTCGCCATCGAAGGCGAGGCTGCTGGAGCGATCGAACTCGATGCGGCGATCGATCAGCTGAAAGGTGCCGCGCCGCAGGGTGAAGGCGCCCTCCGGCTGCGGGTCCGCCGCCGTGCCGCCGATCCGGAGGGAGCCGCCGAGCTCGGTATCCAGGCCGCGGCCGCGGACCAGGATCGATTGCGGCGCCTGGATGTTGACGTTCAGCGCGATCGGCGGTGCCGCCGGGCCGGCCTGGGCCGGCTCCGGCGCGTCGGCGCCGCGCTCCCGCACATCGCCCAGCGTCGCCACGCCGCCTCCCGGCAGGCTCCGCGGGATGTTCACCGCCACGCGCTTCAGCTGAACGGTGCCATTCAGCGCCGGGCTGGTCTGCAGCGGCCCCGTGAAGCGGAGATCGGCGTCCAGCAGGGCCGTGACCAGTTCGCTCTGCACAGGCGTGGCATCCCGCGCGGTGATGTCGAGCTGCATCGGGATGCCGGCGGCGAAGGGCTGCGCGTTGCCGTTGACGCTGATGCGGCCATTGCCCGCCTGCGCCACGATGTTCTCGAACAGGATCTGCTCACCCGCGGCACGAAGTTGGCCGCGGATGTTGCGCAGCCGCAGACCGTAGAGCGGGTTGCGGACCTCGCCGCCCGACAAGGTCGCCGTGCCGTTCAGCACCGGCTGCGCCAGCGTGCCGGACGCGCCGCCATCCAGGACGATGCGCCCCGCTACGGTGTTCGCGCTGCCACCCAGGCTCGGCGTCAGCAGTGGCTGCAGATTGGTGCTGCCCGACAGCCGCGCCTGCACCGGGGCGGCTGCTCCGGGACCTTGCGGCAGGCTGGCCTCTGCATCCAGCGTGACGACATTGCCCATGCGCAGCGCCGCGTTCGCGCGCACGGCGCCGCTGCCGGCGCGGCTTGCCTCGACCCGCAGAGTCGCGGCCGGCCAGCCACGCGACCAGGGGGCGTCAACGCGCAGGCCCGTACCGTTCACGGTGGCATTCACCTCGGGCGCGGTGGTCGGGCCGGTGATGCGGGCCTCGCCCACCACCGTGCCGGCCAGCTTCGGCTCCGGCGCGAACATGTTCACCAGGGAGGCCGGAAGCGCGGCCAGCGCCACCCGAATATCGGCGCGTTCCGGACCCCAGACGCCGCTGATGGTGAAATTGCCGGCCGGACGCGCGGCGATGCGCAGCCCGGGGATCTCGATGGCGCCGGAGGGCGGCATCAGGATCGCTGCCGGGGCTGCCAGCCGCACGCCCAGATTGCCGGGCGCATCGGCGCTGAATGCCGCGATGTCCAGCCGCATCCCCGCGTCGCCCTGGGTGAGGCGGCCCCGACCTGCCACCTTGGCCTGCGGCAGGGTGGCATCGACCCGCCAGTTCGCATCCGCGTCGGTGCCGGTGACACTGGCATCCAGCGCATAGGGCTGCCCGGCATATTCGATGCGCCGGGTCCGTGCGCTCGCGTCGATGACCTGCCGTCCATCGGGACCGGTGTGGCCTTTGGCCTCGATGTGCAGCGCGCCCGCGATGGGCTGGCCGACCAGCGGTGCCAACGGTGCCAGATTGTCGGCGTCCACCACGGCCTGGCCGTCGAAGCGCAGCGTGGCGGTGTTCACCACGCCATCGGCATTGGCGGTGACCGGGCCGAACACCGCCTGCGCTTCCGCCAGCCGGATCAGGTCACCCTCCCGTGCAGCGCGCAGGTTCACCGAGATCGGCTGGTTCTCGGCCCGCCCGGTCAGCCGCAGCGTGCCGGCCATGCCGTTGATGGAGGGGACCTCGGCGGCGAGGTCCAGCGCCTCGATCCGGCGGCCGGCGGCGGTCAGGCCGGGGCTTTGCACGGTGAGCGCGATGGCGGGGTCGGCCATCGGCCCGGACACACGGGCCTGGGCGGTGAGCGGCCCGGTGACCTCCGGCCGCACCGCCTTCAGATCCGGCACGGTGAGATCGACCAGCAGGCCGAGCCGGTCGCCCACGTCGCCGCTGGCGCGCAGCGTGGCGCCGGCACCTTCCACCAGCAACTCGTCGATGTGGCTGGCGGTGCCGCGGAACGTGACCACGGGTTCGCTGCCGAGCACGCCCCCCAGCGGGTCGGGACCGGTCAGGCCGCGTGGGCGCAGCACCGCCTCGAAGCGTTCGGCATCAAAAGCGGTCGCTGAAAGCTCCAGCGCCTCCCACCCGACGGTGTCGGGCACCAGCGGCGCCAGGGCCGCGGATCCGGCGATGCGCGCGTCCACCTGCAGCCGTTCCAGCGAGCCGCTGGCCCGCACCGTGCCCGCCTTGGCGTCGAGGTTCAGCCGCCGGATCTGCGGCTGGCCGCCGGCCGGTACGGCGGCATCCACGTCGAAGTCGATCGCCCGCACCGGTTCCGGCGCCAGCGCGGCGGGGGCGTCCAGATGACCCTTCAGCGCCAAAGCGGAAGCACCGTCGGCGGTCAGCGCCACGCGACCATCGGCACGGATGCCGGCCTGGCCGCCGAAATCGCCCCGCAGGGTCAGGTCGGCCCCGTCCGCCGGGCCATCCAGCGTCAGCGCCAGCTGCGCCGGGGCATCAGGGATGCCGAGGCTGGTGGCCAGCAGCCCTCCGGGCGGCTCCTGCGCCGTCAGGCTGGCCGCCAGGCGACTGTGCGGATCGAGGCCGAGGTCCAGGTTGAACTGCCCCGGCGCGTCCAGCCGCTGCACCCCGAGCTTCGCCTGCAGCGCGGCCGCCACCAGGCTGGCGCTTCCATCCAGCGACAACGCCAAGCCATCGGCTCCGCCGGAGGGCAGGGTGATGATCTGCTGGCCGATTTCCAGCCGCTGCACCGCCAGCCGGTCCAGATGGACCTCCACCGGCAGGTCCGGCAGCCCCGGCACCACGGAGGCGTCGGGATCGGTGGGGGGCTGTTCCTCCGGCGGCGCTTCGCCGCCAGGGGGAAGGCGCAACAGGGCCACCCGCCGGGCTGATAATTCCTCGATGCGGAGGTCGCGGTTCAGCAGCGCCATGAAATCGAAGCCGAGCCGCGCATCCTCAACTTCCAGCCACGGGCCGTCGGCATCGGCCATGGTCAGCTTGGCGAAGCCCGGGCCACCGGGAATCGGGCCGTGCAGGCCTTCCAGCGTCAGACCGGGAACGAAGCGCTCGGCGGTAGAGGCCAGCAGGCGCTGGCCCGGCCCGGTGTTCACGCCGATCAGCACGGCCGTCACCAGCAGAACAGGAAGCAGGATCAGGACGGCCAGCGTGATGCCGGCCCATTTCAGGACGCGGCGCATCAGAAAGCCTGCCCGATCCCGATGTAGAAGCCGAAGGCGGCGTCGTCGCGCTCCTTGTTCAGGGGAATGGCGACGTCGGCGCGGATCGGGCCGATCGCCGTCTGGTAGCGGACGCCGAGGCCGGCGCCGACCTTGAGGTTGTCTAGGGTAGGGGCCGGGTCCTCGGTGACCGCACCCGCATCCACGAAGGCCGCCATGCCCCAGGGGCCGCTGACCCGCTGGCGCAGCTCCACGCTGCCTTCCACCAGGGACAGGCCGCCCGCGGGTTCGTTGTTCGCCGTGCGCGGGCCGATCGACTGATAATCATAGCCGCGCACCGAGCCGCCGCCGCCGGAATAGAAGCGCTTGTCCGGCGGCACCCCGCCAAAGGAGGCGCCCACGATAGAGCCGACCACGCCCCGCAGGGCCAGGATGCTGCCCTTGTCGCCCGAGATGTCGAGATAGGTGCTGCCCTGCACCCGCAGCCGGGTGAAGGCATTGCTCTCCCCCAGGCTGTAGATCGGGTTCACCAGCACCGAGGCGCGGGTGCCGCGCGACGGGTTGAGCGGGCTGTCCGTGTCGTTCCAGCGCAGCTGCCCCAGCAGGCCGATCAGCTGGTAGTCGGTGGTGACGTCATCCTGGGTCACCCGGCTGAACTCCAGCTGCGGGCCGAAGCCCACGGTCAGCCGCTTGGAGATGGTGCGCTCCAGGATGGCATCCGCCGTGAAGGCGTCGCGGTCATAGGCGTCGAGCCGCTCGCGCACCGCGGCGATGCTGAAGGTCAGCGTCTGGTTGCGGCCGGCGAACCACGGCGTGGCGAGGCTGGCGCCGATCCTGCCGCCGGTCTCGCTGCTGTCGCCGCTGACGCCGAGGCGATTAACCTCCGCCTCCAGCCGCAGCCTTTCGGCGCCGCCGAACAGGTTGCGGTGCTCCCAATAGGTGCTGAAGGTGGGGCCGTAGCGCGTCTCATAGGCGGCACCGAAGCCGATGGCGTGCAGCGGCCGCTCGATCACCGTGAAGGTCACCGGCAGGCGGCCTTCCTCGTTCAGCCGTTCCCCGGCGCGGGCCCGCACGGTGGAGAACACGCCGAGGCCGAGCAGATCCTGCCGGGTTTCCTCCAGGGTCTTGGGATCGTAGGGCTCCCCCGCCAGCGGCCGCACCACGGAGGCCACGAGGCTGCTGTTGGTGCGCTGCTCGCCCGTCACGTTGGGCGTGGCGAAATCGGCGCGAGGGCCCGGGGCGACCACGAAGGTCACCTCCATCAGCTTGGTGTCGTGATCCACCGTGACCCGGCGGCGGATGCTGGCGAAGGGGTGGCTGGAATCGCGCAGGGCGGTGGCCAGCCGACCCTCGGCATCCAGCACGGGCTGGGCGCGGGCGGGGCTGCCGGCTTCCAACCCGGTGGAGCCCGCCGCGTCGATGGGAGTGCCGGCCGGCTCGGCCTGCAGCCGCACCGGCGCCAGCCTGTATTGCGGCCCCGGATCCACGGTCACCACCACGGACACAGGTTCCGCCGTCGGCCGGCCTTCCTCTGCCGGGGCATTGCGCGGCCGGGCACGGGCCTGCAGCCGGTCGGCCAGGCCTGGCGTATCCGGCGCCTCGCCCGCCACGGTGATCCGCCAGGAACCGGCGTAATAGCCCTCCGAGCGCAGGGCGCTGCGGATGTTGTCGGTCTCGGCCAGCGCGCGGGACACCAGGCCGAAGGCGTCGGTGGGGGCGGTTTCCCGCAGCTGCTCCAGCGCCGAGGCGCGGCGCAAGGCATCGTCCAGCGCGTCATCGGCGGTGTCGGGCAGCGTCACGGAATAGGAGACGGTCGGCTCGTACTGTTCCGGTGCCGCGGCGGGATCGGCGGAGGGGGCATCCTGGGCAGCGGCCGGCAGCAGCAGGGCATGCGGGACCCCGGCCAACAGGGTGGCGGCGAGCGTCAGGCCGCGCAGCGGCGGAAGGTGTTTGAGACGCATCGTTTACGCGCTAAGCCCTGACAAATGGATACGACCCTCGCTGAAACCCTGACCCGTTGGCGCAGGCATCTCCACGCCAATCCCGGTCTCACACTGAATGAAGGCACGACAGCCGAGTTCGTTGTCGAGAAGCTGAAGGAAATCGGCGTCACGGATATCGCCGAACATGTTGGTGGGCACGGCGTTGTGGCAACCCTGCACCGTCCGGGCAGCAACCGCAGCGTCGGCCTGCGCGGCGACATGGACGCGCTGCCCATCGAGGAAGCCTCGCAGGAGCTGCCCTATCGCAGCACCGTCCCGGGGGTGATGCATGCCTGCGGGCATGACGGCCATACCACGGCCCTGCTGGGCGCGGCGGCGCTGCTTCTGCAGGATCAAAGCTGGTCCGGCACGGTGCGCCTGGTGTTCCAGCCGGCGGAGGAGGGCGGCGGCGGCGCGGCCTCCATGATCAGGGACGGTCTGTTTCGCCGCTTTCCGATGGACCAGATCTATGGCTGGCACAACTGGCCTGGCCTGCCGGCGGGCACCGTGGCGGTGCATGACGGCGCGGTGATGGCGGCCGGCAACCGCTTCGAGATCATCATCGAGGGCCATGCCGGCCATGCTGCGCTGCCGCACCTGACGCGCGACCCCATTGTCGCGGCGGGCCACGCCATCGTCGCCTGCCAGTCGATCGTGGCCCGCGTCCTGGACCCGATGGACACCGGCGTGGTCAGCCTCACCACCGTGCATGGCGGCGAGGCGCAGAACCAGATCGCGGCCCGCGTGGTGATCCAGGGCAGCATGCGCTATCTGCGCGACGAGGTGGGGGAGCAGATTCGCGACGGCTTGCGCCGCGTCGCAGCCGGCGTCTCGGCCACCTTCGGCGTTCAGGCGGAGACGCATGTGCGCGAGGGCGTGCCGGTGACCCGCAATCATCCCGAGCCGCGCGAGCTGGCGGCCGGGGCCGCCGCCGCCATTACCGCGCTGCGGCGCGACGTTCCGCCGGCCATGACAGGCGAGGATTTCTCGCGCTTCCTGCACGAGGTCCCGGGCGCCTTTGTCTGGATCGGCAACGGTGCCTCCGACAATGGGCGCGAATTGCACAACCCGAACTACGACTTCAACGACGCGGTGCTGCCCGTCGCCAGCGCCTTCCTGGCTGAGACGGCGAGACGCTCCCTGGCACGCACCGGGGAGTGAGGGCCGCCCGGCGGGGTTGCCGATCCGACCCCGTCATCCGATCCTGGGCCGGACCCGCACCGGCCGAAGGATGTATCGCATGATGATTCCCCTGATCGAGACCCACCGCATCGCCATCCCCAAGCTCGGCCTCGGCACTTGGCAGCTGACCGGGGCGGCCGGCCAGGCCGCGGTGGAAAGCGCGCTGGCGCTGGGCTACCGCCACATCGATACCGCGGCCCGCTACGAGAACGAGCAGGCCGTCGGCGCCGCGCTGGCCGCGTCCGGCGTGGCGCGTGAGCAGATCTTCCTGACCAGCAAGGTGTGGTGGGAAAATCTGGCCCCCGAGGCGCTGCGCCGTTCGCTCGACGACTCGCTGCGCCGGCTCGCGACGCCGTATCTGGACCTGTTCCTGGTGCATTGGCCCACGCCCGGCATGGACCTTCCAGGCATCGTGGCGGCCTTGCATACGGCGCGGGAGGCCGGGCTGATCCGGCGCTGGGGCGTTTCCAACTTCACGCCCGGCCTGATGCGGCAGCTGGAGGAACTGGGTGCCGAGCCGGCCTGCCTGCAGGTCGAGTATCACGCGCTGCTGTCGCAGCAGACGCTGCTGGATTGGTGCCGGCCGCGCGGCATCGGCCTGACCGCCTATTCGCCGCTGGCGCAGGGGCGGCTGGGCGAGCATCCGGAGTTGGCCGCCATCGGCGCGCGACATGGGGCGAGCGGCGCGCAGGTGGCGCTGGCCTGGCTGCTGCGGCAGGACGGGGTGGCGGCGATCCCCAAGGCGTCCCGCCGTGAAAGCCAGCAGGCCAATCTCGACGCCGTGCCGCTGGCGGCCGCGCTGTCGCAGCAGGACATCGCCACCATTGACGCGCTGCCCAAGACTCAGCGCCAGGTGAACCCCGCCTTCGCGCCCGACTGGAACAGCTGACGGCGTCCCGGCTGCGACGCTCAGCCGACGACGCCGGGCGCCTAACCCCTGGCGGCAGCCTCTGGCGCCGGGGAGTCGAAGGCGGCCCAGATCGGTTCCTTGAGCTTGGCCAGGAAGCCGCGATGAGCCTCCAGCTCGGCCTCGGTCGGCAGGATGGGGCGGGGAATGCGGGCCACCGGCACGGCATCCACCGCCACCACCACCGGGCTGGCCAGCACCGGCGCGGTGGCGAGTGCCAGCCCCGGCTGCTTGCCGCCCATCAGCTCCAGATAGACCTGCGCCAGCAGTTCCACGTCGAGCAGCGCGTTGTGCGAAGTGCGCATGGAGTTGTCGATGCCGTAGCGCCGGCACAGCGCATCCAGGCTGTTGGGCAGGCCGGGGAAGCGCTTCTTGGCAATAGCCAGGCTGTCCACCATGCGCGAGCGGTCGATCACCGGATATCCGGCCTTCTTCAGTTCGAAGTCCAGAAAGGCGAAGTCGAAGTTGGCGTTGTGCGCCACCACCGGGTCGTCACCCAGGAACTCCAGCATGGCGGCGGCGATCTCGGCGAATTTCGGCTTGCCGCGCAGCATGTCCCAGGTGAAGCCGTGCACCTTGGCGGCTTCCTCCGGCACTTCGCGCTCCGGGTCGATCAGCACATGGAAGTGCCGGCCGGTGGGAACGAGGTTCAGCAGCTCCACCGCCGCCACCTCCAGGACGCGGTCTCCGGTCAGCGGGTCGAATCCGGTGGTTTCGGTGTCAAGCACCAAGGTACGGCTCATCGGAACCTCTGCAGCAATCGGCGGATGGCACGGCGGGCATGGCCGCGCGACAATCCGGTGCGGATCACGAAGTCGGCGCGGCGCCGCTTCTCAGAATCGGGCATCTGGCGGGACAGGATGGCGGATAAACGCTCCGGCGTCATTCCGCCGCGCGCCAGCACGCGGGCACGCTGCACCGCGGCCGGGGCGGATACCACCACTACGGCGTCGCAGCGCTGCTCGCCGCCGGTTTCGAACAGGAGCGGGACATCCAGCACGGCCAGCCGCGCGCCGCGGCGCCGGCACCGCGCCAGGAAGCGACGCTCCTCGGCCCGGACCAGCGGGTGGACGATGCCTTCCAGCCGCTTCAGCGCCGGCGGGTCGCCCAGCACGGCGCGGCGCAGCGCCTCGCGATCCACGGCCCCGTCGCGGATGGTGCCGGGAAATGCTGCCCGGATCGGCGCCACGGCCCGGCCGCCGCACGCCTGCAGGGCATGCACCGCGGCATCGGCATCGAACACCGGCACGCCGAGGCGGCGGAAGGTGCCGGCCGCGGTGGACTTGCCCATGCCGATGCCGCCGGTGAGGCCGAGGATCTTCACGTCCGGCGCGGAAGGTCGGCGGCCACGAACTCGCGCAGCCCGCGATCGACCCCGGGCGCCACGCCGAACCATTGCTCGAAGCCCGGGCGTGCCTGGTGCAGCAGCATCCCAAGCCCGTCCACGCCCCGCAGGCCCCTGGCGCGGGCGGCGGCCAGCAGAGAGGTTTCCAGCGGCACGTAGACGGCGTCCACCACCACGGCGCGCGGCGGCAACAGGGCGAGGTCGATCTCCAGCGGTGGCTGTCCGGCCATGCCAAGGCTGGTGGAGTTCACCAGCAGCGCCGCGCCCTCCAGCGGCGGGGCGTCCGCCACCGCCACAGGGCCCCCGATCTGGCGCGCCAGCATCTCCGCCCGTTCACGGTTGCGGTTGACGATCGTCAGCAGCGGGCAGCCGGCATCCAGCAGCGCCGCGGCGATGGCGCGGGCGGCGCCGCCCGCGCCCAGCAGCACGGCCGGTCCGTCCGCCGCCTGCCAGCCTAGCGCCTGCTCTCGCACGCTCTCCAGGAAGCCGAAGCCATCGGTGTTGCTGCCGTGGATCTGCCCGTCGCGGAATACCAGCGTGTTGACCGCCCCGGCGCGGCGGGCGCTGCCATCCACCATGTCGCAGACGGCAAAGGCGGTTTCCTTGTGCGGCAGGGTGACGTTGGCACCGCGGAAGCCCATCGTCACCAGCGCGCGCACCGCGGCAGCAAAATCCTCCGGCCGGACCTCCAGCGGAACATAGGCGCCATCGATGCCATGCTGCCGCAGCCAGTAGCCGTGCAGCCTTGGGGAACGGGAGTGGGAGGCTGGCCAGCCGAACACGCCTGCCAGCCTCGCCTTGCCGGAGATGATCGTCATGCCGGCATCAATCCAGCGCAGGAATGGCGTGGTCAATGCCCCCAAGGGGGGAGACCGCCATGACGGCTTCCGCCGCCCGGCCGCTCTGGCACAATCCGGCCCGGGCAGGAATCAAGGCATCATGTCGAGGATCGTGACCATGGACCCCGCGGCGCTGCGCCGACAGCTGCGTCTCAATGTCTGGCAGTCGAGGCTTTTGCTGTTGGGGCTTTCCGGCCTGGCCGCCTTGTGCGGCCTCGTGCTGGCCGGCGTGCCTGGCCTGGTGATGGCGGGGGCCGCGGCGCTGGCGGTCATGCTGCTGGATCCCGCGCCTGGCGGAGCGATGTTCCGGCACGTCTTTGGCGGGGTTCCGCTGCTGCCGCAGGCGGCGCCGGGCCTGCATGCGCTCAGCGGCCTGCTCGCCGGGCGGGCCGGGCTAGGCCGGCCGCCGGAGCTTTACCTGCTTCCCGGCCGCATGCTGCAGGCCATGGCATCCGGTTCCGGCGAGCGGTCCTCAGTGGCACTGACCGCCGGCCTCCTGCGGAGCCTGCCGCCGCGCGAGATCGCCGCGGTGCTGGCGCATGAGATCGCCCATATCCGCCATGGCGACACGGGGGTGATGCGGGTGGCCGCCGCCGCCGCCGCCCTGACGCGGGCGATGAGCCTGACCGGGCTCCTGTTGCTGGCCTTCTGGTATCCCATCCTGCTCGGCACCGGGGTGTCGGTCTCCCCGGGCGCGATCCTGCTGCTGATGGCCGCGCCGACCCTGGGGGATCTGCTGGCCCTGTCGCTGTCCCGGCGGCGCGAGTTCCTGGCCGATGCCGGCGCCGTCGAACTGACCGGCGACCCCGCGGCGCTGGCCGCGGCCCTTGACCGGCTGGGCCGCCTCCAGGGCGACGATTGGGAAGGGCTGGCGCGTCGGGGTGGCCCGGGTTGGCTCAGGTGGTTCCGCACTCATCCCACCCTTCGCGAACGCATGAGGCGTCTGGCGGAGATGGCCACCATCCGCGACCCTCTGCCCGCGGCGGTACTCGCCCTGCCGACGGGCTGGGCGGTGCCGGAGCGCGGCTCGCTCGGGCAGCGCCTCGCCCGTCACTGGTGGTTCTAGCCGCCACCGCCACGCAGGCGGGCTCTGTGTCGCCCGTTTCTCCTGGCGTGTGCCCCCTGGCGCTTCGGCGGCGGTGATGCCACCACTTGCGGCAACCGGCCGCCATTCCCCGGCGGCCTTCGCAGGAGCAAGGCAAGCCCATGGCCAAGTCTTTGAAGGTGGCGGTCCAGATGGATCCGATCGCCGGCATCAACATCGATGGCGACAGCACCTTCGCGCTGATGCTGGAAGCGCAGGCGCGCGGCCACCAGCTCTGGCATTACCACGTGAAGGAGCTGACGCTGCGCTCCGGCCAGGTGCTGGCACGCATGCAGCCAGTCGAGGTGCGGCGGGAGAAGAACAACCACTTCACGCTGGGCGAGGCGGCGGAGCATGATCTCTCCGCCATGGATGTGGTGCTGATGCGCCAGGACCCGCCTTTCGACATGGCCTACATCACCGCCACCCACATCCTGGAGATGATCCACCCGAAGACGCTGGTGGTGAACGATCCGGCCTCGGTCCGCAACGCGCCGGAGAAGCTGTTCGTGATGCAGTTCCCGGATCTGATGCCGGACACCATGATCACGCATGACCCGCTGGAGGTGCGCAAGTTCCGCGAGAAGCACGGCGACATCATCGTCAAGCCGCTGTTCGGCAATGGCGGCGCGGGCGTGTTCCACCTGCGCCCCGAGGACAGCAACATGAACGCCCTGCTGGAGCTTTTCGCCGAGCGCTCGCGCGAGCCGCTGATGATCCAGCAATACGTGCCGGCCGTGCGCTTCGGCGACAAGCGCATCATCCTGGTGGATGGCGTGCCGATGGGCGCCATCAACCGGGTGCCGGCCACGGGCGAAAGCCGCTCCAACATGCATGTCGGCGGCCGGCCGGAACAGGTGGCGCTGACGGAGCGGGACCGCGAGATCTGCGCCCGCATCGGGCCGGAGCTGAAAAAGCGCGGCCTGATCTTCGTCGGCATCGACGTGATCGGCGATTACCTGACCGAAATCAACGTCACCTCGCCGACCGGCCTGCAGGAGGTGGCGCGGTTCGATGGCGTGCATCTGGAGAAGGCCATCTGGGACGCCATCGAAGCGCAGCGCTGAGGCTTCGGCGCCGCCTGGCCGGCCCTGCCATGGCCGGGCGGCCCACCCGGCCGGCGACGTTCAGTGGAGGCCGATCAGTTCCACCAGCCCCAGGCTGGCGACCAGCAACAGCAGCAGCGACAGCACCACCGTGGCGCTGACGGGCACGCCGGCCCTCGCCACCACCCGCACATCGACCCCGAGACCCAGCGCCGCCATCGCCAGCAGGGTCAGTGCTTCCGCCACGCCGGCGATCGGGGGCAGCAGGGCAGCAGGAATCAGCCCGAAGGCGCGCAGCGCCGCCATCGCCAGGAAGCCGAGGATGAACCACGGCACCAGCTTGCCGATTCCCGGCCGGCCAACGCCGGCAGCGGCATCGCGCCGTGCCGCGAGCACGGACAGGCCCAGCACCACCGGCCCCAGCATCAGCACCCGCACCAGCTTCACCAGCGTACCCATCTGCACCGCCAGGGAACCGGCCGGGGCGGCGGCGGCCAGCACCTGCGGCACCGCATACACTGTCAGCCCGGCCACCACGCCGTATTGCAGGGGATCGAGCCCCAGCAGGGGCACCAGCAGCGGCAGCGCCAGCACCACGCCGACGCCCAGCACAGCGGTGAAGGCAATCGCGGCGGCGACATCCCTGGCCTGGGCGCCGATCACCGGGGCCACGGCGGCGATCGCGGAGTTTCCGCAGATCGAGTTGCCGCAGGCCACCAGCACCGCCATCTTGCGCGGTAGCCCGAAGCCGCGGCCGATCACATAGGCCGCAGCGATGGACAGGGCCACCACTGCGGCGATGCCGGCGATCAGCCCCGGGCCGGCCGCCAGCAGGGCGGTGACGCTGAGCGAGGCGCCCAGCAGCATCACCGCCACCTCCAGCAGCATCTTGGCACTGAAGGCGATACCGGGTGCCGCCGCGGCCGGCAGCGGCCGCAGCGTGCGCAGGGCGGTGCCCAACAGGATGGCCAGCACCAGCGCGTCCAGCCAGGCGCGTCCCCACAGCGCCGTCTCCACCCAGGCCAGAATTCCGGCGAAAAGGGCGACCGCGCCGCACAGGGCGATACCGGGCAACAGGGTGACGACGCGCGCAACAGCTGTGGTACGCGGGGAGGCGAGGGTGGTGGGGCTGGGCATGGCTTCACCATGACAGCAGCGTTTCAATCGCTCCAACAGGTTGTTTTGATCGATCCGATCATTAAAATCGAACGATGACGCTGGAACAGCTGCGCATCTTCCTGGCCGTGGCGGAGCGCGAGCACGTGACCCGTGCCGCCAGTGTCCTGCATCTCACGCAATCCGCCGTGAGCGCCGCCATTCGGGCGCTGGAGGAGCGGCATGGCATCACTCTGTTTCATCGGGTCGGCCGCCGCATCGAGCTGACCGAAGATGGGCGCGTCTTCCGGACGGAGGCCGCCGCCGTGTTGGCCCGCGCCGAAGCGGCGGAGCTGGTGTTGTCGGAACTGGGTGGAGCCTTGCGCGGCACGCTGCGCATCCAGGCCAGCCAGACCGTGGCCAGCTACTGGCTGCCGCCGCTGCTGGTGCGGTTCCGCGCCGCCTGCCCGGGTGTGTCGGTGGAGGTCGGCGCCGGCAACACCACCAGCGTCGCCCAGGCGGTCCTCAGCGGTGTGGCCGAGCTCGGGTTGGTGGAAGGGGAGGTGTGCGAGCCGGCCTTGTCGCAGGTCTTCCTGGCCCGCGACCAGCTGGTGGTGGTGGTCGGCCCGCACCACCCCTGGGCCGGGACCGGTCTGATCCCGGCGTGCCGTCTGCCGGAATCGCCCTGGATCATGCGCGAGCCCGGCTCAGGCACTCGTGCTGCCTTCGAAGCGCTGCTGCGCGACTGGGGATTGCCAGCTGGTGCGCTGAACGTTGCGCTGGAACTTCCCTCCAACGAGGCCGTGTTGGCGGCAGTGGAAGCGGATGGCGGCGCCACCGTGGTTTCGGAACGGGCCGCCGGGCCGCACCTCGCGGCCGGGCTGCTGGTGCGCGCGGAGGTGGAACTGCCGCCACGTTCCTTTAAAGCCTTGCGGCACCGGGAACGTTATGCCAGCCAGGCCTCCAGGGCGCTGCTGGCTTTGGCAACCGCTCAGTAGAGGCGGCTGTTGCTGCCATAGGGAACGACCAACTCGTCCTTGCCGACCATGTTGAGCAGGGCGCGGGCCCGCTCATCCAGCACGTCGCGGTCGATGCGGTCGCCGCGCAGCCCGGCGACCTTGCGTTCCATGGTGTCGCGCTCCGCCTCGACCCTGGCCAGAACCAGGCGGGCGGCGGCAATCTCGGTGGCCTTGGCCTCTCTCGCCAGAGAGCCGACACGGGGACCGTGCACCGCATACCAGGAGAAGTGCCAGATCAGGCCTGTGAAGACCAGCGGTAGCCAAAGAATGCCGAACATCCGCTTGATCGCCCGCATCGCCGAATCCCTGTCCCGAATCAGAGGCTTACCAGCCCCAATACAGGCGGAAGGTTAACGACGTGTGACCAAGGCGGCGCAAGCAGATACCGCGGTGCGAAAGCGTATTCCTGCGCGGGGTGGTGCGCCGGCCACGAAACTTGGCCGGCGCACCGCTTCGATGGCCGCGTTTCAGCGCTTCAGGATGGTCCGGCCGGCATAGCGTGCGGCCGGCCCGAGGCCTTGCTCGATGCGGATCAGCTGGTTGTACTTCGCCAGGCGGTCGGAGCGGGACAGCGAGCCGGTCTTGATCTGGCCGCAATTGGTGGCGACGGCGAGGTCGGCGATGGTGCTGTCCTCAGTTTCGCCCGAGCGGTGCGACATCACCGCAGTGTAGCCGGCGCGGTGCGCCATCTCCACCGCTTCCAGCGTCTCGGTCAGGGAGCCGATCTGGTTCACCTTCACCAGGATCGAGTTGGCCGTCCGCGTCTCGATCCCCTGGCGGAGCCGCTCGGGATTGGTGACGAACAGATCGTCCCCCACCAGCTGCACGGTGCCGCCCAGCCGCTCGGTCAGCAGCTTCCAGCCGGCCCAGTCATCCTCGGCGCAGCCATCCTCGATCGAGATGATCGGGAATTTGGCGCAGAGGCCAGCCAGATAATCCACCATGCCGCCGGCATCGAGCTTCTTGCCTTCGCCCTCCATGTCGTAGACGCCGCCCTTGAAGAACTCGGTGGAGGCGCAGTCGAGGGCGAACATGACATCCTCGCCGACGCGGTGGCCGGCGGCCTCGCAGGCCTTGGCGATAAAGCCCAGCGCCTCGTCGGCCGATTTCAGATCCGGCGCGAAGCCGCCCTCATCGCCCACATTGGTGTTGTGGCCGGCGTCATGCAGCGCCTTCTTCAGGCTCATGAACACCTCGGAGCCGATGCGCGCCGCCTCGGCGGCGGAGCCGGCGGCCACCGGCATGATCATGAATTCCTGGATGTCGATCGGATTGTCCGCGTGCTGGCCGCCATTGATGATGTTCATCATCGGCACCGGCAGGGTGCGGGCGAAGACGCCGCCGACATAACGGTACAGCGGAACGCCGTAATGCTCGGCCGCCGCCTTGGCGGTGGCCAGGCTGACCGCCAGGATGGCGTTGGCGCCGAGGCGCGACTTGTTCGGCGTGCCGTCGAGCGAGACCATTACCTCGTCGATCTTCACCTGCTCCGTGGCGTCCATGCCGGACAGGGCGTCGAAGATCTCGCCCTCCACATTCGCCACGGCCTTCTGCACGCCCTTGCCGTGGTAGCGCGCCTTGTCCCCGTCGCGCAGCTCGACGGCCTCATGCGCACCGGTCGAGGCGCCTGACGGCACGGCGGCGCGGCCGATGGCCCCGCTGTCCAGCACGACATCGACCTCGACGGTGGGATTACCGCGCGAATCGAGAACCTCGCGCGCGATGATGTCGGCAATGGCAGTCATTCCGGGTTCCCCTCGGGTGGTGGCAGTCGGTCCTACGCCCTGCGCGGATAAAACGCGGGCGCGGGCAGGGCAAGGGGTGGGGGTGCCCAACGGAGCAACGTTGTCGTGTGCCGCCAAGCTTCAGGCGACCGGCGCGTGCTCCATCGCGCGGCGGGATCGCTTGGCATTGTACATCGCCTCGTCAGCGTGACGCAGCAGGCTTTCCGCGTCGGTGCCGTGTTGCGGATAGAGCGCGACGCCGAGGCTGGCGCCGACCGAGACCCGCTGGCCGCCATAGCTCATAGGCTGATCGAGGCTGCGGCCGATCCGGTCGGCGACGCTGCGCCACAAATCCGGCTGCGGCAGCCGGCACAGCAGCACCACGAACTCGTCGCCGCCAAGCCGCGCCACGGTGTCGCTGGGCCGGACAACGCCCGACAATCGCAGCGCCACCTGCCGCAACACCATGTCGCCCGCCTCGTGGCCCAGCGTGTCGTTGATCGGCTTGAAGCGGTCGAGGTCGATGAAGATCAGCGCCATGCCACCCTTGTGCCGCTCCGCCGCGGTGATCGCCTCCTCCAGCCGCTGGCCGAGCAGGCGGCGGTTCGGCAGGCCGGTGAGCCCGTCATGCTGGGCCGCGTGCGCCAGGCGGCCGGCGATCGAGCTCGCGCTCTCATAATGCCGGGCCAAGCCATGCAGCAGCCACCACAGCGTCGCGGTAACGGCGCAGCCGCACAGCAGCGCAGCCAGCGGCGCCGGAGCGAAGGCCAGGCTGGCGGGCGGCCGCACCAGCACCACCGCCCAGATCCGGCCGGCGACGGGGATCACCTGTTCCAGCCGGTCGGCCGGCGCCGCCGCATCGGGCATGGCGTTGAAGCCGCCGCTGGCGGCGAGGACCGGGCGAGGCTGCGACGTATCACCGTCGATGGCGCCGCGGTCCTCGATCAGGAGCTGGTAAGCATTGCGGGTTTCCGGCAGCAGGGTTCCCAGCATGTCCCGCGTGCGCAGCACGGCGCCGACCACGCCCGCGAAGGCCACCCGCCGCTGTGCGACAGTCCACCGAGGCGTGTCGCCGTGATACAGCGCCTGCCGGATGACGATGCCGGTTTCGCCCTGCAGCAATGGCAGCGGCGCGCTGGCCGCCGCCTCGCCGCTGTCCCGGGCCTGTTCCACGCTGCGCCAGCGGGAAGGTTCGGCCGCCATGTCGTGGCCGAAAGCGGCCTCGTTGCCGGCCATGGGCTCATTGTAGAGCACCGGCAGGTAGAAGGCCCGCGATCCCGACGGGCGGAAGGCGAAATCCGGGTAGCCACCGGGGTCCAGGCTGCGGTCATCCCGCACCGACGCCTCGAAGGTTCCCCGCGCGGCGTGAAGAACCAGGGGGCAATACTGCACCACCTGCAGGCCGGGAACACGGTCCGGCAGCCGCAGCGCGGTGGCCTGCGCATGGAATTGTTGCCGGGTGACCGTGTTGTTGACACTGAAAAGGCCGCGGAACCCCGCCACCAGCTCGACCACACGCATCATCCGCTCCTCGACAAGCCGGGTGACGTGTTGGCTGCTGTCGCGGAACCGGGCATCTGCCTCGGCAATGCTGGACCGCCAGGTGATGTGCCACAGCATCAGGGAGGCCAGCAGGCCCAGAAGCCCCATCACCGCGGCGGCGCGGTGCAGCAGCCATACCCTGCGGTCCAGGGCCTCCGATGCTATGGTCATGGCCTTGGCCGTCAGGCTCCGCGCGGGTGGATCGGGTCCCGGGCGCGGTGACGGGCCGTGGCGGCCACGGCCGCCACGTGCCGGACCGACATCATCGCCGGTCCGGATTGAGGAAGCATGAAGTGGCGGCCATGGCGGGCCGCCTTGTTCCTCAGACCAGCCGCGCCTGTTTCACCGCCGCGCCGACGAAGCCGGCGAAGAGCGGATGCGGGTCGAAGGGCTTCGACTTCAGCTCGGGATGGTATTGCACGCCGATGAACCAGGGGTGATCCGAATATTCGACGATCTCCGGCAGCAGCCCGTCCGGCGACAGGCCGGAGAAATGCAGCCCCGCCGCCTCCAGCCGCTCGCGATAGCCGATGTTCACCTCATACCGGTGGCGGTGCCGCTCCTCGATCTCCGCCTGGCCGTACACCCGGCGCACCAGCGAGCCCTCGGCCAGCCGCGCCGGATAGGCACCGAGCCGCATGGTGCCGCCCAGATCGCCCTCGGCCGAGCGGGTCTCCCGCTCATTGCCGCGCAGCCAGTCGGTCATCAGCCCGACCACCGGCTCCTCCGTAGGGCCGAATTCGGTGGAGGAGGCGCCCTCGATACCGACCAGGTTCCGCGCCGCCTCGATCACCGCCATCTGCATGCCGAAGCAGATGCCGAGGAACGGGATCTTCCTTTCGCGGGCGAAGCGCACCGCCTCGATCTTGCCCTCGGCGCCGCGCTCGCCGAAGCCGCCGGGCACCAGGATGCCATGCACGCCTTCCAGCCGCTCCAGCGCGTTCGGCGTCTCGAACACCTGGCTGTCGACCCAGTCGAGCTTGACCTTTACGCCGTGGCGAATGCCGCCATGGGCCAGCGCCTCGGCCAGGGATTTGTAGGCATCGAGCAGCGAGATGTACTTGCCGACCACGGCAATGCGCACGTCGCCTTCCGGGTTGTCCAGCCGGTGGACGATGCGCTGCCAGCCGGACATGTCGGGCTGGCCGTAGATCGACAGGCCGAAATGCCGCAGCACCTCGCGGTCCAGACCTTCCGCCTGGTATTGCAGCGGCACGGCGTAGATCGAGGACGCGTCGAGCGCCGGAATCACGCTTTCGGGCCGGACGTTGCAGAACAGCGCGATCTTGCGGCGCTCGTTCTCGGGGATCGGCCGGTCGCAGCGGCACAGCAGGATCTGCGGCTGGATGCCCAGGCCGAGCAGCTCCTTCACGCTGTGCTGGGTCGGCTTGGTCTTCAGCTCGCCGGCGGAGGGGATATAGGGCACCAAAGTCAGGTGCATGAACAGGCTGCGCTGCGGGCCCAGCTCGTTGTGCAGCTGGCGCAGGGCTTCCAGGAAGGGCAGGCTCTCGATGTCGCCCACCGTGCCGCCCACCTCGACCAGCAGGAAATCGAGCCCGTCCGTATCGGCCGTGGCGGCTTCCTTGATGGCGTCGGTGATGTGCGGGATCACCTGCACGGTGCCGCCGAGATAGTCGCCGCGGCGTTCCTTGGCGATCACCTCGGCGTAGATGCGCCCGGAGGTGTAGCTGTCGCCGCGCGTGGCGTGCACGCCGGTGAACCGCTCATAATGGCCGAGGTCGAGGTCGGCCTCGGCGCCGTCGTCGGTGACGAAGACCTCGCCGTGCTGATACGGGCTCATGGTGCCCGGATCAACGTTCAGGTAGGGGTCGAGCTTGCGAATGCGGACCTTGTAGCCCCGTGCCTGCAGGAGCGCGCCGAGGCTGGCCGCCGCGATGCCCTTGCCGAGGGAGGAAACCACGCCGCCGGTGATGAATACGAACCGCGTCATGGGCCACCTTTCTAACGCTCCGCCACGCCGCCGGAAAGCGGCGGGAATGGCAAGGCTGCTGCATGCGGAAAGCGGGGCCGAAACTCACCCCGCCGATTCAACGGGATCGCCCCTGAACAGGGCTCCCATAAATGGCTCGGGCGCCTGAGGGGACCCCGGCGCCCGATTCGCAGCCCCGGGGCTGGCGATCAGTTGGTCGGCACGCTGGCTGGTGGCGGCGTCGCCGGCTGAGCCGGCGCCCCCCCGGTGCCGGGCGAGGTGCCCGTGCCGGTGGTGCTGCCCGGCTGCCCCACGGGCGCGGTGGGCTGCATCGGCTGCTCGCCGCTTACGGCGGGCGGCGGCGGCGCATCCAGGATCGAGCCGCGCCCGGACTGGCCGCGCCCCATCAGCGCCATGGTCAGGGCCAGCACCATGAACAGCGTGGCCAGCACCGCCGTGGTGCGGGTCAGCAGGTTGGCGGTGCCGCGCCCGGTCATGAAGTTGCCCATGCCCTGCGAGGAGCCGATGCCGAGCCCGCCCCCTTCGGAGCGCTGCAGCAGCACGACGCCGATCAGCGCGAGGGTGACGAAAAGATGCAGGACGAGCAGGACGTTCATCATGGCGGAGCGCTCTTAGCGGCGTTTGCGCCGCCGCGCCAGCGGCAACGCGGTGCGGCGGCAACGGGGCAGGGGCGCGGAGCCGCGCTCATGACGTGACCTCGCCCGCTTCGGCCAGCAGCCTCAGCGCTTCCGCCAAGCTGGCGCCGCGCACCGCGTCGCGATCACCCGGAAACACATGATGCCGCGCCAGGGTCGGCCCGCCCCGCCGGGCGGCGGCGAAATGCACGAGGCCCACAGGCTTGTCCGCGGTGGCGCCGCCCGGCCCGGCGATGCCGGTGATGCTGACCGAGAGGCCCGCCCCCGAATCCGCCAGCGCGCCGTCCGCCATGGCACGGGCCACCGGCTCGCTCACCGCCCCATGCGTGGCAATCAGGCTGGCGGGAACGCCGAGCATGCGCTGCTTGGCGTCGTTCGAGTAGACGACGTATCCGGCCAGCACGGTGGCGGAGGAGCCGGGGATCGCTGTCAGCGCCGCGCTGACCAGCCCGCCGGTGCAGCTTTCGGCAGTGGCCAGGGTCAGGCCGCGCGCCTGCAACGCGGCCAGCAGCGCCGCCGCCTCCTCGAGCAGATTCCGCTCCGGCCAGTTCGTCACAGCGCGACCCCCATCACCGACACCGCCAGGATGACGGCCGCCGCCATGCCGCCGGCGAACAGATCGTCCAGCATCACGCCCGCCGTGCCTTTGCGGCGGTCGGCCCAGCCCACAGGGCCCGGCTTGGTGATGTCGAACAGGCGGAACAGCAGAAAGGCCAGCGCTAATCCGGCCGGGCCGGCGCCGAGCGGCAGGGCGGCCAGGGCCAGGCTCTGCCCGGCACCCTCGTCGATCACCACCCAGGATGGATCGGCATGGCGGTCCGGCAGCCGCTCCAGCGCCCACCATCCCAGCAGCGTCAGCACGGCCGACAGCATCAGACAGGCCTCGGGGCCGGCCACCGCCACCGGAAGCACCAGGGCGCTGCCCCAGGTGCCGGGAGCAGGGCGGACAAAGCCGATGCCGCCCATGCTGGCGAGCAGTCGCGGCAGAAGGGCGGCCGGGGCCACCGGCGGCGCGGCGAACGGGGCGGACATCAGCGGGCCGCCAGTGCGGGATTGGCCGGCGCCAGCCAGGCCTGCAACGGGTGCTCCGAAGCGTCTTGGCCCTGAAGGGCGCGGTAGATCACGGCGTTCTCCACCACGCGCTGGGCGTAGTTGCGGGTTTCGGCGAACGGAATCTGCTCCATCCAGTCGATCAGGTCGATGCTGCCGGGCAGCCGCGGATCGCCATAGGTGCCGATCCATTCCTCCACCCGGCGGGGTCCGGCATTGTAGGCCGCGGCGGCCAGGGCCAGGTTGCCGAACCGCGCCAGCTGGTCGGCCAGGTAGCGGGAGCCGAGACGCATGTTGTGCTCCGGCTGGGTGGTCAGCCACGCCGCCTGATGCGGGATGCCGAGCTGCCTCGCCACCAGCGCGGCGGTGCCGGGCAGCAGCTGCATCAGCCCGCGCGCATTGGCGCTCGACACCGCCGCAGGGTCGAAATTGCTTTCCTGCCGTGCGACGGCATAGGCGAAGGCGGGCTCCACCTCGGCATCGGCAGACAGGGCGTAGGGCGCCGGAAAGCCCTCCGGCAGCAGCATCACGCCATCGATCCCGGCGCGACGAGCCACCCAGACGGCGTGATCCTGCCGGCCGATGCTGCCGGCCAGCCGCGCCACCAGCACCTGCTCCGCCGGATCGGGGGCGATGTCCTCCAGCCGCAGCAGAAAGGTGCGGGCGCGGCCGGTATCGCCCAGATCGGCGAGCGTCAGCACCGCCTGCACCAGTTCCTTGTTCAGAAAGGCGCTAGCGGCCTCGGCGGTGGGCTGCGGTGGGCGCACCGCGCGGATGCGGGCGGCGAGCTGGGGAGTGCTCTCGCCGAGCGCCAGCGCTGCCAGCTGACCATAGAAGCCGGTGGGAAGTGCGGCGGCGGCGGCGTACTCACCCTGCGCCTTGTCGAGGCGGCCGCGCGCCGCCGCGGCCCGCCCGCGCCAATAGGCGGCACGGGACCGGGTGATGACGCTGCTGCTGCCCTCCCCGAGTTTGGCGAAGTGCCGGGCGGCCAGCGCCGGATCGTTCAGGCGGCGCAGGGCGATGAAGCCGGCCAGGAACTCGGCCTCGTGCAGCGGCTCGCCTTCCAGCGCGCCATGCTGTGCGGCGACACGGTGGGCGGCGGCGGCATCGCCCAGGCGCAGCAGCTTGCGCGACAGCACCTGCCGCTCGGCCCAGATGGCGCGCCCCACCTCGGGCGGCATGCGGCGCTGCAGGGACTCGACTTGCTGCCAGACCGCGGCAGCCTCGGTGTCGCGGTCGCCGCGGCGCAGGTACCGCGCCAGTTCCGCCGCCAGCCCGAGATCCTCGCCGGCCCGCGGTGCCGCCTGCGCCTCGGCGCCGGGCTGGTCGGCGGCCAGTGCCAGGCGCAGCTCGGCCGGAAGCCGTGCCCCGGCGGGCAGCAGCGGCAGCAGCCGGCCAGCAGCGGTGATCTGCCGGGACCAGGCCAGACGCTCGAAGCGGGCGCGGTGGTCGTCCGGCGTCAGCACTGAGCCGAATACTGCCAGAAAGGCGGCTTCGTCTCCCGGGTCGGCATTGCCCTCGCGCCAGCCGCGGCGGACCGCCTCGCGCGCCGCGGCCTCCCCTTGCTGGCGCTGCAGCGCTTCGGCCCATTGGCGGGTGGCGTTGAGGCCGCGCGGTGGCGTCGTGGCGAACAACCGCAGCACCGTGGCGTCATCGGCCAAGATCGGCAGGGCTTCCTCGCCACGCAGCGTCAGGGTGGCCAGCATCGGCCAGGACGGGTTGGCGGCGGTGAAGGCGGCTACCTCCTCGGCGCTGGCCTGGCCGCGCACTTGCAGCCGCATCCAGGCCACCAGCTTGCCGGCAATCGGGTCGGCGCTGCTATCGGCGATCGCCTGCGCCTCGCTCCAGCGGCCGGCATTGGCGGCGATGATGGCGGTGCGGCCGGCGCCGCGCTGCGCCTCGGAGGCCCAGGGCTGCGCCAGCGCCGGGGCGGCGCGGAAGCCGGTTGCCGGCAGCACCGCCAGCCCTACCAGCAGCAGCACGCGCCGAAGCGTTGCGGAGGAAGCACTGGGCGCGGAGGTTAGCAGGGTCATGCGGCGGGGATGGAGCGGAGCGGGAACAACATGGCGCCAGGGTAGAGCAGAACGGCGCCCGAGTGTATCAGATGGTTGCGTGACGAAATGTGCCGGAAACGGTTTGATCCTCCGCCGCTTGTGCGGCGCGGGCGGGGCGCCTAGCTTCCCGCCCTCCGCCGCCAGACCCTGCCACCCGGGAAGGAAAGTGTTCAACCGATGTTCAAGGGATCGCTTGTCGCGCTGATCACGCCGATGGCCGCCGATGGCAGGCTGGACGAGAAGAACTTCAGCGAACTGGTGTCCTGGCAGATCGCCGAGGGCACCCAGGGCCTGATCCCGGTCGGCACCACCGGCGAAAGCCCGACCCTGTCGCATGCCGAGCATCACCGGGTCGTTGAACTCTGCGTCGACGCGGCAGGTGGCCGCGTGCCGGTGATCGCCGGCACCGGCTCCAACAGCACCGCCGAGGCGATCGAGCTGACCCGCCACGCCAAGGAAGCCGGCGCCGATGCCGCACTGGTGGTGACGCCGTACTACAACAAGCCGACGCAGGAAGGGCTGTTTCTGCACTTCACCGCCATTGCCGATGCCGTGGACCTGCCACTCATCATCTACAACATCCCGCCGCGCTCGGTGATCGACATGAGCGTTGAGACCATGGCGCGGCTGGCGAAGCACCCGAACATCGTCGGGGTAAAGGATGCCACGGCCAACCTGACCCGGCCGCTGCACACCCGCGCCGCCTGCGGCACCGATTTCTGTCAGCTGTCCGGCGAGGACCACACGGCACTGGCCTTCCGCGCCGCGGGCGGGGTGGGCTGCATCAGCGTCACCGCCAATGTCGCGCCGCGGCTCTGCGCCGAGATGCATGCCGCCTGGGAAGCCGGCCGCATCGAGGAGGCCCTGGAGATCCAGGACCGGCTGACGCCGCTGCACGACGCCCTGTTCTGCGAAACCTCGCCAGGGCCGGTGAAATATGCGGCCAGCCTGCTCGGCAAGTCGTCGGCCTTCTGCCGCCTGCCCATGGCGCCGGTCGCGGATGCGACCCGGGCGCGGGTCAAGGCGGCCATGGTGACCGCAGGCTTGCTCAACTGAGACCTTGAAACCGGAAGGCGGCGCGCCACGTTGCGCCACCCCGCCTTCCGCCGGATGAAAGAGTGATGGCCGAGCCCCGCAAGAAAGCGATGATTTCGCACGGCACCGCCGCGCAGAACCGTAAGGCACGCTTCGACTACAAGATCGGCGACACCTATGAAGCCGGGCTGGTGCTGCTGGGGCCAGAGGTGAAGTCGCTGCGCGCCGGCCGCGCCGCCATCGCCGATGCCTGGGCCGGCGAGCGCGACGGCGAGCTCTGGCTGTTCAACTGCTACATCCCTGAATGGCAGGCCGGCTCCTTTGTGTCGCAGTTCGAGCCGCGCCGGCCGCGCAAGCTGCTGCTGAAGAAGAAGCAGGTGGAAAGCCTGACCGGCGCCGTGGCGCGGGAGGGCGTGACGCTGGTGCCGCTGGAGATCCTGTTCAACGAGCGCGGCATCGCCAAGGTGATGCTCGGCCTGGGTGAGGGCAAGAACAAGGCCGACAAGCGCCACGCCATCGCCGCCCGTGACTGGCAGCGGGACAAGGCGCGGCTGATGCGCGACAAGGGCTGAGCGCCCCCAGCCGGACCGGCCTGCCAGCCGGGCCAGGGGCGGCGGATCCGCGGCTGCGATCCGCTATGCCGAAGGTCCCTGCAGGCCAGGC
>NZ_QXGS01000049.1 GCF_003604215.1 Teichococcus vastitatis | reverse complement strand
ACATTCTCGCCGCCATCCAGCGCTTCTGCCTTCGCTCCCAGACGATCGGAGGAACTACGGAATCAGGACACTAGACCTGTGTGAACAAAGATCCGCAACATCCTCAGGGTGCAAGATCGACACTACCAGGAATGATGCCGGATCACGCATGTCGATGTTGAAACCCGGCTAGAGGATCTCCGTTTAGCTGCCTTACCAAGATGTAGAGAATGCAGATGTTAGATACTGACACGCTGAAGTTTCTACTGAAGCCTAGGCAAGTTGCCGTGTCGATATACCTTTCTCTCCGTCCTGAGGAGCGGGACCTACGACTGCAATCAGCCGAGCTCCGCAACGCGGTTGATGAAGTCGGCCAAAGGCTGGAAGCGAACGGGGTGGATCCGCATCTCTGCGAGACAATCATCTCGGCAACCCGTCAGCACATTTCCGGCCTGGATCTTTCGGCTCATCGGGATCCTTGTCTTGCCATCTTCGCGGACGAAAGTGAAACCCGGTTGGTGAGCCTACCGGAGACGCTGCCATATGATCTAGCGCTCGGGCACCATTTCAATGTGAAGCCGTTGTTGCCTCTGCTGGACAGGAACCGCCGCTTTTGGCTCCTCGCACTTTCAGCCGGCAGAGCCAGGCTTTTCAGCGTGACGCCTTTTGAGATCACCGAAGTTGACTTGGCCTTGGCTCATCGGGTTGTCGATACGACGGCTCCAGGCGAGCCGGCCGCGGATCAGGGCGGGAGCGCCGACAAAACACAGGCCATGGAAGCTCCGGACTCGTTGCTGGAGAGCCTGAGTGACCTGGTGCGAACCGTCGAGGACAGGATTGGCGGCGATACGGCGCCTGTCCTCCTCGCGGCAGAGCCGAGGATCGGTGGCCATTTCCGCAAAACAGTGCATCTGCCAGGGCTTCTGGAGGAAGGCCTAGTCCTGAATCCTCACGCCTTCTCACTGCGTGACCTTCAGCAGAAAGCACTGGAAGCCGTCAGGCCTCAGGTTAGATCGCAGGTCAATGATGTACTTGAGCAAATTCAAGCCAGGCTTGGTGACGCGGCTTCCAACGTCGCAGTTCGCCTTGAAGAAATCCTGGCTGCCGCTGACGAGGGACGCGTCGATGCAGTGATCGTGGCTTCCGACGAGGCGCTGTGGGGACGTTACGAGCCGGGCAGCCCGATCACCGCGCATGGGCATCGGGTGTCTGGCGACGAGGATCTGCTAAATCGTGCTGCTGTCGCCACGATGAGAAACGGCGGCCGCAGCTTCAGCCTTCCCAAAACACAAATTCCTCGCAACTCGTTGGCCGCAGCAACCCTCCGCTTCTGAGGATCAGACGATGGACCGTCCGCTGGATATCGCATTTCATAATCTGCCGCCGTCATCGGATATCGAAGCACTGATTCGACAGCATGTGGACAAGCTGTCGCAGCGCCACGACGAACTGGTTGGCTGCCGAGTTTCAATCGAGGCGCTGCATCAGCAGCACCAGACCGGCAATGTCTGCGAGGTCCACATCGTTCTTTCCCTTCCAGGCCGCGATCTGGCAGTGTCGCGCGAACCGCATAAGGCGAAAGAGCGCTACGCCCAGCCCACGATCAAGACCTCCATTCGTGACGCCTTTAAAGCCGCGGAGCGGCAATTGGAGTCCCTGAAAGGAAAGCAGCGTCAGTAGATGCCGGGGTATGGTGGGCTGTGGGCCCAGCCTGAGCAGGATGGCGAGGCTTGCGCTAGGTTGGCCGGCGCCTTCCTGCAAAGAAGGCAGGCCCTGGGCGACCTTTACAGCATAGTCCTGTCAAGGTGCCTCCAGGTAGCCATCGGCGTCGGTGCCAATGTTCGTCAGAGCGACGTGCACTTTGCGGCGGAAATCCGTAACCTGCCAGCCTTCTGAGGATCCGCGGCCAGATACCTGGACGCCGTTCTGTTAAAAGCCGCGGCCGCGCTGCTCCGCCGTGCGCACCAGTGCCGCCGCCAAACCGGCCGCCACCATGTCCTCCGTCAACGCCCGCATCCAGTCGGCTCCGGAACGGGTGGTGGCACCCCGCGCCGCCCGACCCAGGAGGGTGCCCGCGATGGCCCCCGCCACGCCGGACAAAGCCGCACCGACAGGCGATGCATTCCGGCCTGCCAGCGCGACGCCGCCGGCCGCACCTATGGCGAGGCGCACAGCGAAGGAGGCCGGGATGCGGCGGTCGGGCGCAAAGGACATCTTGTCGCCGGCCATCTCGCCCAGGGCGGCTGCCAGGGACAGGGCACGCGCGCCGCGGCCACTCGGAAGCCAGCCGGATGGCGTTTGCCTGGACGCGGCAGCCTGTGCCAGCGCAGCAACGGCCGTCATGCTGCGCATCCCGGTCACGAAGCCGATTCCGAACGACATCCAATGGCTCTGCACGCTGCTTTCCTTCCGTCCATGAGTTGCCCCGGCCAAGATGCGCGACGTGCACAGCCATCCGAGGCCATCAGGCAGAGAACTCAGCTCCACCCTTTCGGGTTCCCCTTCCCCCCGGTTCGGGTGGCGAATGGTGCATGCGTGGCCACGCGAAGCCGGCGTTGTTCATCTGCAGGCAGCCGGCGGCCCGGAACGCACACGTACTCCCGCATCGTCCGGGCCGAGGACAGGCTTCCCGTATAAGAAGCAATTGATCTTGGCGACGTGGATCTGTCCAGATCGGAGCAAGCGTCCAGATTCAAATACCACTCAGCCAAGCTGCGACTTGGTCGCCGGCAGGATCGCGAAGAACCTGGGTTGACCTGTCAGGCGCGACAACACAGGAAACGATGCTGCGGCCGGAGAAGATGATGGCGTATTCCTTGGTGGTTCTCTCCTGCCGCAGCGGGAAAATCACGGCACGGCCAGGGGCTTAGAGCCTCCGGCTCAGCGTGACGGCGTCGGTCAGCTTCCGCGGGATATTCACGGACCAAGTGGCGTAGTCCAATGTGCCGAAGCGCGGATAGTGCTCTATTTGTTGATTGCCGAGACGTTCAGATATCCTGAACCCCGGGGGGCGGTAGCCGCACCGCCCTGCAGATACACATCCGTGCCGGACTGGCCGAAGAAGTTGGGCGACACATACGCATTGCCCAGCCGTGTGACCGTGTTGATGGTCTTGGCCACCTTCCATGCGACCTCAGCATGGTCGAGATCGTCGTTGGTGGAGGGAGGTTGATAGCCAGGATAGCTGTGGTCATCCACGCAATGCTGCGCGTATCGAGCATGTGGACTGCCGGCAGATCAGGTTCCTGCCGTGCGCCGATACCGGCGAAGAAACCGAGATCCAGGCCGCTGCCGTGCAGCGCCTTGAACGCTCCCTGGATCGCCGGACGGTTGCGGCTCTGGCTGATGCCGCGGAACAGGTAGTCGCCGGACGCCGCCGACATGGCCATGAGTGTGAGGTCGAGCGTCTCCACCTCGATTTGCGCGAACGCGGCCGCAGGAGCGAGAAGCGCGGCGGCCATCACGAGGCCTGCCGCGGAAGCGATCCGGTTCATGATGTGGCCCGGAGCCAGATTCGTGCCGATGCGGCCGCAGAACCGGCTTCCACTAACGAAGGGCGTCGAGCGCGAGGTTCAGCTGCAAGATGTTGACGCGAGGGTCGCCAAGGAGGCCCAGTTCACGGCCTTCCGTGTGGTTCTGCAGCAAGGTCAGCACCCGGGCTTCCGGTAGGCCGCGCGCTGCGGCAACGCGTGCCACCTGCCTCGCTGCGTTGTCCGGGCTGACATGCGGGTCAAGGCCGGAGCCCGAGGCGGTGACGGCATCGGCGGGCACCGGCCTGGAGCCGGCGGTGCCGACCCGCTCCCGCACGGCCTCAACCAGCCTGGCGCTGATCGGCCCCTGTTGGGACGCGGCGCCCGCGGCGGCATCGTAGCCCTCCCCGGCCGCGGAAGGGCGCGGATGAAAATAGCCGGGCGCCGAGAAGGCCTGACCGATCAGGGCGGAGCCAACGATGGCCCCGTCACGCTCGATCAGGCTGCCACCCGCTTGGCTCGGGAAGACGGCACCGGCGATGCCGGTCATGGCGGCGGGAGCGGCCAGGCCGAGCAGAACGGTGAACAGCGACACCGTGGTGGCAGCCGGGCGAAGAATACCGGTCATGGCTCAGGCAACTCCCATGAGAACGAGAACAAGGTCGATGATCTTGATGCCGATGAAGGGCGCAACGAGGCCGCCAAGCCCATAGATCAGCAGGTTGCGCCGCAGCAGGGCGGCGGCACCGAGCGGCGTGTAGCGCACGCCCAGCAAGGCCAGCGGCACCAGCGCGACGATGATCAGCGCGTTGAAGATGACGGCGGACAGGATCGCGCTTTCCGGGCTCGCCAGGCGCATGACGTTCAGGGCAGCGAGCTCGGGATAGGACGCCACGAAGATGGCGGGCAGGATGGCGAAGTACTTCGCCACGTCATTCGCGATGGAAAAGGTCGTCAACGCGCCGCGGGTGATCAGGAGCTGCTTGCCGATCTCCACAACCTCGATCAGCTTGGTCGGATCGCTGTCGAGGTCCACCATGTTGCCTGCCTCGCGCGCCGCCTGGGTGCCGGTCTGCATGGCCACGCCCACATCGGCCTGGGCCAGCGCGGGCGCGTCGTTGGTGCCGTCGCCCGCCATGGCGACGAGGCGGCCTTCCGCCTGGGCAGCCCGGATATAGCCGAGCTTGTCCTGCGGCGTCGCCTCGGCGATGAAGTCGTCCACACCCGCCTCGGTCGCGATGGCGGCGGCGGTCAGCCGGTTGTCGCCGGTCACCATGACGGTGCGGATGCCCATGCGGCGCAGCGCGGCAAAGCGGTCGCGGATGCCCGGCTTGACGATGTCCTTCAATTCGATCAGCCCGAGCAGCCGGTCATTCTTCGCAACCGCCAGTGGAGTGCCGCCGCTGCGGCCGATGCGGTCGGCTTCCTGCCGGACCGCCGCCGGAGCCTCGGCGCCGAGTGCGCTGAGCAGCGAATTCACCGCGCCCTTGCGGTAGTTTCCGTCCGGCATATCGAGGCCCGAGAGGCGGGTCTGCGCCGTGAACGGAATAATCTGGCTGCTCGGCGGCTGGCTCGGCAAAGGCAGGTTGTGCCGCTCGCGGGCGAAAGCCACGATGGAGCGGCCTTCTGGCGTTTCGTCGCCCAGGCTGGCCAGCAGCGCCGCCTGCGCCAGGGTCCCGATCTCGACGTCCGGCGCGGGGTAGAACCCGGCGGCCTGACGGTTACCCAGCGTGATAGTGCCGGTCTTGTCCAGCAGCAGCACGTCCACGTCGCCTGCGGCCTCCACCGCCCGGCCGGAAGTGGCCATGACGTTGAAGCGCACCAGGCGATCCATGCCGGCGATGCCGATGGCGGACAGCAGGCCGCCGATGGTGGTGGGGATCAGCGTGATCAGCAACGCCGCCAGCACCGGCACGGAGGGCGGCTGTCCGTTCCAGGATGCGAGGCCGACCAGCGTCACCACCGCGATCAGGAAAATGATCGTCATGCCGGCGAGCAAGATGTCGAGCGCGATCTCGTTCGGCGTCTTCTGCCGCGATGCGCCTTCCACCAGTCCGATCATGCGATCGAGGAAGGTGCTGCCAGGAGCGGCGGTGATGCGCACCACGATCCAGTCGGACACCACCGCGGTGCCGCCCGTGACGGCCGATCGGTCGCCGCCGCTTTCGCGGATCACCGGAGCACTCTCGCCGGTCACCGCGGCTTCGTTGACCGAGGCAATGCCTTCCACCACCTCGCCATCCGAGGGGATCTGGTCACCCGCCTCCACCAGCACGAGATCGCCGACACGGAGCTCCGTGGCGGCACGGGATTGCCACAAGCTGCGGTCATCGGCACGGATCAGCAGCTTGGCGCGGGTTTCCGTCCGGGCACGGCGCAGGCTTTCGGCCCGCGCGCGGCCACGGCCTTCCGCCACGGCTTCCGCGAAGGTCGCAAAAAGCACGGTAAACCACAACCAGCCTGCAATGGCGGCCTGAAAGCCCCAGGTTTCGGCACGAAAGGCTGCCGAGATCGCCAGGATCGTCACCAGGATCGAGATGACCTCGGTGACGAAGATGACGGGGTTGCGGACCAGCTTCGCCGGATTGAGCTTCAGAAGCGCGTCCAGCGTAGCCTGGCCGAGCAGCGCCCGGTTCAGGCCCATCCCGGTCCGGCCTGGCCGGACAGGGGCGACGGTGGAGGTTGTCATGTCCATGGGATGGGACCTCAGAAGGTCTTGCCGGCGAGCATCACGAAGTGCTCCGCCAACGGACCAAGGGCGAGGGAAGGCAGGAATTGCAGCCCGCCCAGGATCAGGATCACGCCAGCCAGCAGCCCGGCGAAAAGTGGCCCATGCGTCGGCAGGGTGCCGTTGCCCTCGGGCGTCTTCACCTTGGCGGCGAGGCTGCCGGCAATCGCCATGACGGGAACCACGTAGGCGAACCGGCCCAGCAGCATGGCCATGCCAAGCGTGGTGTTCAGCCAGGCTGTGTCAGCCGTCAGGCCACCAAAGGCAGAACCATTGTTGCCGGCGGCCGAGGTGAAGGCGTAGAGCATTTCCGTCAGACCGTGGGGCCCGGCATGGGCGAGCGAGGCGGTGGCCAGCGGCAGTGCCATCGAGACGGCGGTGAAGCCCAGAATGGTGGCAGGCAGCACCAGCACCGCCAGCATGGCCAGCTTGATCTCGCGCGCCTGCACCTTCTTGCCCAAATATTCCGGCGTGCGGCCGACCATCAGCCCGGCAATGAACACGGCCAACAGCGCGAAGATCAACATGCCGTACAGGCCAGAACCGACACCGCCGGGCAGCACTTCCCCAAGCTGGATCAGGAACAGCGGCACCATGCCGCCGAGCGGCGTGAAGCTGCTGAACATGGCATTCACCGCGCCACAGGACGCACCCGTGGTGGTGGCCGTGAAGAGTGCCGCCAGCGCGAGGCCGAAGCGGACATCCTTGCCTTCCATGTTGCCTTGCGCCAGGTCCACGCCCAGAGAGGCCATGACGGGCGTCCCGGCCGCCTCCGCCGCGTAGATGGCCGCTGCCGCCACCACCACGAAGCCCAGCATCACCGCCAGCAAGGTCCGCCCCTGCCGCGCATCCTGAACGAGGTGACCGAAGGCGATGCAAAGGCTGAACGGAATCACCGCCTGCGACCAGATCTGGATCGCCGTCGCCAGCGCGCTCGGTCCCTCGAAGGGGTGCAGCGCGTTGACACCGAAGAAGCCGCCGCCATTGGTGCCGAGATGCTTGATGGCGACCTGGAAGGCGGCGGGACCCAAGGGGATCAGCTGTTCGCCGCCCTCCAGCGTCGTGGCGGTCACGTAGTCGGCAAAGGTCTGGGGCATCCCCAGGGCGACGAACACGAGGCCCACCACCACCGACAGCGGCAGCAGCACATAGAGCGTGATGCGGATGAAATCCGCCCAGAAATTGCCCAGGCTGCGTATCCCGCCGCGCGCAAAGGCGCGCGAGACCGCGAGTGCTAGGGCGACGCCGGTGGAGGCCGACAGGAAGTTCTGCACCGTCAGCCCGGCCATCTGAGACAGGTAGGACATCGCCACCTCCCCCGAATAGGCCTGCCAGTTGGTGTTGGAAACAAAGGATACGGCGGTGTTGAAGGCCAGCCAGGGCGACAGCCCGTCCAACCCGCGCGGGTTCAGCGGCAGCATGCCCTGCAGCCGCAGGATGAGGTAAAGCAGCAGGAAGCCGAGCGCGTTGACCGCCAGCATGGCAATGGCATAGGTGCGCCAGCCCTGCTCAGCCGAAGGATCGATGCCGCCGGCACGGAAGAACAGTGCTTCCACCGGCCGCAGCCAGCGGATACGGCCCTCGGCCACGGCGGCGATGTAGCGGCCGAGCGGGATCGCCGCCGCCAGCACGGCGGCGAGCACGAGCGCGATCTGCGCCCATCCGATGAGGGTCATGGGATCAAAGGTCCTCAGGGCGCAGCAGGGCCCACAGCAGATAGCCAAGGAGGCCGGCCGAGACGGCGGCGCCCAGGATCAGGTCGTGCATGCGCGTCAGACCTTCTCGCAGGCGGCCGCATACGCGCTCATCAGGCCGAAGAAGCCGAGTCCGAGAGCCAGCAACAGAATGTCGATCATCGAGTTGAACTCGCGCGATGGAGAACAGGAAGCCCCTGATCAAGGCTTTCTGCTGCTACGCCCCCGATGCGCAAAATATCGATGTGAGATCCCGTTCCGGATCATAAAGAATCCATAAACGACCGCGCTTGCGCTGCTTCTGCCGTCATGCAGGCCTTCCTGTTTTCGCCTCAGAAACGCCCGGAAGAGCAGTTCGCCGGCTTTATCGCGACACGGCCTCGTCCGAACGATCCGACAATTCCCGCGTGCGGCGGTCGATCTTCCGGAGGATCACGCCGAGCTGCCGCTGTTCGGCCTCCGTCAGAGCGCTGGCCAAGGCTGCCTGCATCTCCCGCGCCAGAGGCACGATGTCGCGATAGATGTCCCGGCCGCGTCGGCTGAGCCGCAGCAGCTGGGCCCGCTGATCCTGCGGATGGGCCCGGCGGTCCAGCAAGCCCCGGTCGACCAGGCGGATCACCGCACGGCTGACGCGCACGCGGTCCATGCCGGTGTGTCCGATGACCTGCTGGGTGGACAGGGTTCCGTGCTGCCCCACCACCGCCACCACGCGCCATTCGGGGATGCTGAGCCCGAAGCGTTCCTGATACCGCGTGGCGAAGAGGCTGCTGATCCCCTCGGTCACAACGGAAAGGCGGTAAGGCAGGAAATCCTGCAGGATCAAGGGCTCGGCGCTCGGTTTGCTCGCGGGCATGCTTTCGGCTTTCCATCTCATCTGAGACGTTATAGAACGCGGCAGCGGAACGGGAAATCGTCGCCGGCCTCAGGGAGGAACAACAGGATGAACGGATCCAGAAGGTCCGGCTTCGCCGCCGCGCCAGTCGACGCGGTAGGCGAGACCGCCTACCTGTCCGGTTTTGGCAACGGCTTCGAGACTGAGGCGCTGCCGGGCGCCCTGCCGGTCGGCCGCAACTCGCCACAAAAATGCGCCTACGGTCTTTATGCCGAGCAGCTCAGCGGCTCCCCCTTCACGGCGCCGCGCGCGACCAATGAGCGCAGTTGGCTCTACCGCATCCGCCCGACCGTCACGCATTGGGGGCGGTTCCACAAGATCGATGCCGGGTTGTGGCGCACCGCGCCCTGCGTTGAAGCCGACATGCCTCTTGCCCCGCTGCGCTGGGACCCGGTTCCGCTGCCGAGCGGCAGCGTCAGCTTCCTGGAAGGCATCCGCACTGTCACCACGGCGGGCGACGCGGGATCGCAGGCTGGCATGGGTGCGCACATCTATCTCGTCACCCGATCGATGCGGGACGAGTATTTCTACAACGCCGACGCCGAGCTGCTGTTCGTGCCGCAGCAGGGCGAGCTGCGGCTGTGGACCGAGTTCGGCATCATCGACATCGAGCCTGGCGAGATTGCCGTGATTCCACGCGGCGTGAAACTTCGGGTGGAACTGCACGGCGAAGCGGCGGCCCGCGGCTATCTGTGCGAGAATTATGGAGGGGCCTTTACCCTGCCCGAGCGCGGCCCGATCGGCGCCAACTGCCTGGCCAATCCGCGCGACTTTCTCACCCCGGCCGCGGCTTATGAGGACCGTGACGCGCCCTCCATCATGACGGTGAAGTGGGGCGGCAATCTGTGGCAGGCTGAATTGCGGCACTCGCCGCTGGACGTGGTTGCATGGCACGGCAACTACGCCCCCTACAAATATGATCTGCGGCGCTACTCACCGGTGGGACCGGTGCTGTTCGACCACGCGGATCCCTCGATCTTCACCGTGCTGACCTCCCCCTCCGAGACGCCCGGTACGGCCAATATCGACTTCGTCATCTTCCCCGATCGCTGGCTGGTGGCTGAGAACACCTTCCGCCCGCCCTGGTACCACATGAACATCATGAGCGAGTTCATGGGCCTGATCTACGGCGTCTACGATGCCAAGACCGGTGGCGGCTTCGTGCCCGGTGGCTTTTCACTGCACAACACGATGCTGCCGCACGGACCGGACATGAACGCCTTCGAAGGGGCCAGCAACGCCGAGCTGAAGCCGCACAGGCTGGAGGGAACGCTGGCCTTCATGTTCGAAACCCGGTTCCCGCAACGTGTCACCCGCTTTGCCGCCGAGGCACCGCAGTTCCAGAAGGATTATGCCGGCTACGGGCAGGAACTGCGCAAGCACTTCGACCCGTCGCGGCCGTAGGGCGATCACCATGAGAGACGCCCAGGCTCTACCTGCCCTTCCCGACGCAACCCATGATCCGGCGCTGCTCTCCTGGGTCCCGGACGCCAACAGGCATGCCGACTTCCCGATCCAGAACCTTCCTTTCGGCATCTTCACGCCACCGGGACAGGATGTGCCGCGCGGCGGCGTGGCTATTGGCGCGAGCATCCTCGATCTCGCCGCCGCCCACCATGCGGGGCTGTTCACCGGCGCGGCGGAGATCGCCGCGGCTGCCGCATCGCGCGAGGAATTGAATGCCTTCCTCGCGCTGGGCGCCACGCCTCGCCGCGCGCTGCGCACCCGGCTGTCTGCCATCCTGGCAGCCGGCAGCCGGGATCAGCACACAGCTGAGCGCTGCCTGCATCCGGCGGCGCACTGCACCCTGCGCCTGCCTGCACGGATCGGCGGCTACACCGATTTCTACGTCGGCATCCACCATGCGACGAATGTCGGACGCGTGTTCCGCCCGGACAATCCCCTGCTGCCGAACTACAAATACGTGCCGATCGGATATCACGGACGGGCATCCTCCGTGCGCGCCAGCGGCACCCGTGTCCGCCGGCCCAAGGGCCAGTTGAAGGTGCCAGATGCCGAGGCACCGCGCTTCGCACCCTGCGAGCGGCTGGATTATGAACTGGAACTCGGCATCTGGATCGGTCCGGGCAACGCGCTGGGCACCCCGGTGCCAATGGGCGAAGCCGAGCATCATGTGGCGGGTTACTGCCTGCTGAACGACTGGTCGGCACGCGACATCCAGGCCTGGGAATACCAGCCGCTCGGGCCGTTTCTATCGAAAAACTTCGGCTCCACAATTTCCGCCTGGATCGTGACGCCAGAAGCCCTGGCCCCCTTCCGCATGCCACAACCCGCGCGGCCGGAGGGCGATCCGCCACCCCTGCCCTATTTGCTGGATGAGGCCGACCAATGTCAGGGTGCCCTGGGCGTCGTGCTGGAAGCGCTGATCCTGACTGCGGACATGCGGAAGAAGGGCTTGCCGCCCTACCGTTTGTCGCGATCGAACACGTGCCACATGTACTGGACCGTGGCGCAGATGGTCGCGCACCACACCAGCGGCGGCTGCGACCTGAACCCCGGCGACCTGCTAGGCTCGGGCACCATCTCGGCGCCGGAACCAGGCGGCTTCGGCAGCCTTTTGGAGATCACACGGGGAGGCAAGGACCCCGTGGCCTTGCCATCCGGCGAGACGCGGCGCTTTCTGGAGGATGGCGACGAGATCATCCTGCGTGCCCGCGCCGAACGCCAGGGCGCGGCTTCCATCGGCTTTGGCGAATGCCGTGCCCGCATCCTGCCGGCTGCCTGACCGGATCGTCCATGCAGAAAGAAACGTCCATGCAGAACGCCGTCGCTCCGTCTTGCCGCGCCCTGTCCCGCCGCAGCCTGGCGCTGGCGGGAATGTCCACCGCCCTGTGGCCTGGCTTGGCGCGCGCCGCTTACCCCGACGCGCCGGTCAAATGGATCGTCGCCTATGCGGCGGGCGGCGGCAGTGACACGCTGGCGCGGCTGTTGGCGGTGCGGATGGCGGAAGGATTGGGCAAGCCCGTGGTGATCGACAACCGTCCCGGTGCTGCCACCAACATCGGTGCCGAGGCGGCGGCGCGCGCGGCGCCCGATGGATACACTCTTTTGACCGCGGATAATGGCACGCTGGTCTTCAATCCGGCGCTGTTCCGCCACCTGCCCTACGATCCCGACAAGGATTTCCGCCCGGTCGGTGGCATCGCCCGCTTTCACTTGGTGCTGGCGGTGAAGAAGGACTCCGCGCTGCGCGACTTTGACGCCCTGCTGACCCAGGGCAAGAACAGGCCGGGCAGCATCGACTACGCCTCGCCCGGCCTCGGTTCCCCGCATCATCTGGCGATGGAACGGCTGGCGCGCAGTGCCGGCGCGCGTTTCAATCACGTGCCGTATCGTGGCGCGGCACCGGCGTTGAACGACCTGCTCGCAGGCGTTGTCGAGGCGGCGGTGACCGACACTGTCGCGGGCGGCGAGGCGCTGCGCAGCGGCATGGCACGTCCCGTCGCCGTCTTCTCGGCCAGCCGCCACCCTGGCTTCCCGGACCTGCCCACGGTGGCCGAGGCCGCCGGGCTGGAGAAGTTCGAGGCCTATGCCTGGCAGAGCCTTATGGTGCCCCGCGCCACGCCCGACGCCGTCGCCGCCCGTCTGACTGCCGAGCTGGACACCGCGTTGGCCGATCCCGCCATCCAGCGGAGATTCCGGGAGATCGGCGTGGAGCCTCTGCCCGCGACGCCGCAGGAGGTGCAGGCCATTCTGGCGGCCGACCGGGCAGTCTGGGTCCCGTTGATCCGCGGCCTCGGCATCGCCCTGGACTGACTGGGGCAACGCTTGCCCGGCGGCTTCCGCTCCGGCACCACCTTTTCACCGGGCAACGGGTTGCAGGCAGATGCGGCGCTGTTCCATCAGGCGCCGCCCCGGACCGCAGTCGTGCAGCGGCCGTCTCGCCGGCCAGCCGGCTGGTAAGGTGTCGCCGCAACTCCCTGCCAAACTCCGCCGCCGATACGCAAGAATCTGCTTGCGGCCCCGATCGATGCGCATGCGGGTGCAGGGATGTCGCGGCTATGATCGTGGCTGCCTCCATAAGGATCCCGCAGAGATGACCGCCTTCCGGCCCAAATACGTCACCTTTGACTGCCACGGCACGCTGATCCACTTCCAGATGGCCGAGGCCGCGCGCAGCCTCTATGGCGCAGGGCTGGAGGAGGCGCGGATGGAGGCCTTTATCCGTGACTTCTCGGCCTATCGTCTGGATGAGGTCATGGGCGAATGGAAGCCTTATGCGGAGGTGGTGCACAACGCGGTGGAGCGCAGCTGCCGCGCCCATGGCGTTGCCTTCCGGCCGCAGGACGCGGCCTGGATCTATGAGCAGGTGCCCAGCTGGGGCCCGCATCCTGACGTGCCCGCCGGCCTGGCCCGCGTGGCGGAGAAGATCCCGCTGGTGATCCTTTCCAACGCCATGGATGCCCAGATCCCCGCAAATGTCGCACAGCTCGGTGCTCCGTTCCACGCCGTCTTTACGGCCGAACAGGCGCGCGCCTACAAGCCGCGCTTCCGCGCCTTCGAATACATGCTGGACATGCTGGGCTGCGGGCCGGAGGACATCCTGCACTGCTCGTCCTCTTTCCGTTATGACCTGATGTCGGCCCATGACCTTGGCATCAGGAACAAGGTCTGGGTGAATCGCGGGCATGAGCCGGCGAACCCCTACTACGGCTATACCGAGATCGCCGACATTTCGGGCCTGCCGGGGGTGGTCGGGCTTTGAACGCAATCGCGGCACGCTTCCCGCCCCGTTGGGGGAATGTTGCCTTCCTGCCGGCGTAACCAAGCCGGGCCGGAGCCGCTACGATGTCACAGTGGCGCGCAACGGCTCCAAGACGTCCTCGCAATGGCACCGCCTGCCGCCTGCCCGGATGACGCGCGGCAGGCCGCCACCCGTCAACTCCTCACTCGGTTTCCCGCTCCCTTTCGAAGACCGGGCATGAGCCTGCCTGATCTATGCACGACACCCTTTGGTAAATAAATCGTCCGTCGGCGGCGGGAATAATCCGACACCACCAGTGTCTGTTGCTCAGGAACCTGACCGCACCAGCCTGGAGGATCCATGGCTCATCGGCTTAACTATCTCCCGTTTCGACGCACCGGCGTGCTGGTCGCGCTACTGGCCAGCCTCGGACCAGCCCTGGCCCATGAGGGCCACCATCATCATCCTCCCCCTCCACGCGACGCGGCAGTCCAGGCCCCGCCATTTGCCGAGCAGCCCTTCCTGGCGGAGAACGACGCCGCCATGGCCAGGATGATGGATGCCATGGCCATCCAGCCCAGCGGCAACATCGATCGTGATTTCGTGGCGATGATGGCGGCGCATCATCAAGGCGCCATCGATATGGCCACCACCCTGCTGCGCCACGGGGGCAATGAGCAGCTGCGCCGACCGGCGTAGGAGATCATCGTCACCCAGCAGCAGGAGATCGCGGCGGTGCGACTGGCCATCGGTGCGCCATTGCCGCCTTCCACCCCCGCGCCCACACAGTTCCTGCCGCTCGCTGCCGCCACCCCTTGAGGAGCCTTCGCATGAAAGCCTTGATGCTGGCCACGGCCTGCCTCGGCGGCAGCCTTCTTGCACCCTTGGCCTGGGCCGGGCAGGCACCGGATGCCGCCACGGCGCGCGAAGTGCCGCTATCCTCGCGCGACCGCGTCTACGCGGCGGAACAGTTCTCCAACACCGTCTCGGTGACGGACCCGACCAGCAACACCCTGCTCGGCGTGATCCGCCTCGGCGATCCGCAGCCGATGAACTTCAGCCCGCTTTACCGCGGGCAGGTGCTGGTGCATGGCATGGGCTTCTTGCCTGACCACAAGACAATGGCGGTGGTGTCCATCGGCAGCAACTCGGTCACCTTCATCGACACCGCCACCAATGCGGTGAAGCACACCACCTATGTCGGCCGCTCTCCGCATGAGGCCTTCTTCACGCCCGATGGCCGCGAGGTCTGGGTCACCGTGCGCGGCGAGAACTATGTCTCGGTGCTGGACGGCAGGAGTTTCGCGGAAAAGCGCCGCATCACCGTGCCGGCCGGGCCGGGCATGACGATCTTCTCGCCGGACGGGCAGTACGGCTATGTCTGCTCCTCCTTCAATCCAGAGACAGTAGTGATCTCCACCGTCGACCACGAGATCGTCGGGCGGGTGAAGCAGGACAGTCCCTTCTGCCCCAACATCGCCGCCACGCCGGACGGCAAGCAGGTCTGGATGACGCTGAAGGATATCGGGCGTACCATGGTGTTCAACGCCCGACCGCCCTTCAACGTGATCCGCGGCCTCGAGACCGGCCCCATCACCAACCACGTCAACTTCGCCGCCACGCCCAAGGGCAACTTCGCCTATATCACGGTGGGCGGGCTGAACCTGGTGCGCGTACTCAGGACCGATGATTCCTCGGAGGCTGCGACGACCCCGGTAGGCAAGCTGCCGCACAGGCTCTGGCCTTCCGGAGATGGCAGCCGCGTTTATGTGGGGCTGGAGAATGGCGACGCCCTGGTCGCGATCGACACCGCCAGCAACACCGTGGCCGCAGAGATCCCGGTCGGACAGGCGCCGCAGGCGTTGATCTATGTTCCCAACGCCGTGCCGGAGGGCGACGGCCGCCAGGGGCTGCAGCCGCTCGGCCTAGCTGGCAGCACAGCCCATCTGAGCCTCGGCGTACCGGGTAATGAGGACCTGCCCACCAGCGTGTCCTTGTTTGACCAGGGGCTGTCGCAGGTGCTGCAGGCCTCGGTGACCGGGCTGCAGCCGGGCAAGCCCTACCTGCTGGGGCTGGCGGAGAAGCCGGATGGCGGCGGCGCGCTGCAGCCGCTTTCCAGCTTCATGACCAACCCGGCGGGATCGGTCATCGTTAATGCGGTCGGCCCGATCCGGCAGCTGGTGCAAGGCGAGGGCGATGCCCCGCGCCGCTTTCTCGTGATTGCCGCCAGCGAGAGCGGTAAGCCCGGCGCCGTGCAACAGGTGCAGCAGCCCTGATGCAGTGGGCTTGTTCCGTTCCCCCTGCCGGGCGGCCTGGCCCGTGACCAGCATGGTACGGCTGCTGGAGCCGATGATCCCGGCGCTGCGGCGCTACGCCCGGGCCCTGCTGCGGGACCGCAGCGCCGCCGACGACCTGGTGCAGGATGGGCTGGAGCGCGCGCTCTCCCACCGGCATCAGCGTCGTGCCGACAGGGATGCACGGAGCTGGGTGCTCGCGATCCTGCACAACCTCGCGGTGAACCGGATGCGGCAGCCCGCACGACGGGGCCCGCATGTACCGCTGGAGGAGGCGGCCGAACCCAGTCAGCCGCCCGTACAGGACGGCGTGCTGCAGCACCGCGACCTGCTGCGCGCCCTGGACAACCTGCCGGACGAGCAACGTAGCGTCCTATTGCTGGTCCCCGTGGAGGATCTTTCCTATGCCGAAGCCGCCACGGTGCTGGGCGTCCCGGTGGGCACGGCGATGTCACGCCTGGCACGCGGCCGGGAGCGGCTGCGCCAGGCCATGGAGGGTGAGGTCGTCCCGGCCGAGATGCCGCGCCTGCGGAGGATCAAATGAGCAACCATCCGATCACGGAGGATGACCTGCACGCCCTGGTGGATGAGGCGCTGGATGCGGCGCGGCAGGCGGAAGTGGAGGCTTATCTGGCTCGGCAGCCGGCCGTGGCGGCGCGCGTGAGGCCTATCGCCGACAGCGCACCGCGTTGCGGGATGCCTTGGCGCCGGTCGCCGCCGAGCCGGTTCCGGCCGAGTTGAACCTCGCCCGGCTGATCGAGGCCCGGCGTCAGCCGCGCCAGGCGCGCTGGCACGTCGCGGCCGCGGTGACGTTGGCGCTGGGCCTGGGCGGCGGCAGCGGCTGGTGGCTGCATGGCCGGCTCAGCCCTGCACCCGTGGGCATCGCCGCCCTGGCTCAGCAGGCCGCCGCCAGCTACGCCGTCTTCGCGCCGGACCGCGCGCCCCGTGGAACTGCGCGCGGCTGACAGCACAGCTCCGGTCGCCTGGGCCTCCGAGCGGCTGGGCCGCCCGGTGAGGGTGCCGGATCTCTCGGACGCGGGGTATCGGTTGATGGGCGGCCGGTTGGTGCCCACGGCTCAGGGCGCCGCCTTGCTGTTGATGTTCGACGACGACCAGGGAAACCGGCTGGTACTGCTAACCCGTCCCATGGCACAGGAGTGCGACACAATCATGGCGCACCGCGATGCCGGAACGGTTCACGCCTACACCTGGGCCATGGCGGGCAACGGGTACAGCCGGTCGTGTCCCATCGCGTGGTGTAGGAGCGATGGTTTCCGGCGGGCTGAACTACCGGATCAGGCTGGCACGGCGG